>NZ_JAGWDK010000023.1 GCF_018398875.1 Bradyrhizobium sp. sGM-13
GGGCGATCCCGCTACCGGAGGCATCCAAAGCCATGTGAAATGGCGTGGTCCCGAGAACGCGTGCCATCTCCACATCGGCAGGCCGGTGGCCATTTGGCTCACTGTCCCGGTGCGTCTCGGACGCGGCCCGCAGATTGTTCGACTGATCGCGTATGGTTTGCTTGCTCATCGACTTGTGCTCACGTTGTGGCGCCAGGCGTCAGAACCAATGAAGCGCGACACTGCTGCTTCTGTGCTCCAACAATGACGGCAACCGCCGCCTGACGGAATCGTGCAGCAGGTTTGGTCTGGCAGGTTCGGCGGATAGATTGACCTGTACCTTGGGATAGTATCGGCGGGAGCCGTGCCGTATGGACGTGCCCGACGTTCTACCGGGGGAGTCCCGCCAAGGTCGTTGGCGGGCTTCCTAAATCTCGCTAATCGCCGGACCTGCCTGTCGCATCAGCGCTCCGCGACCCCGATTAGACGTAGGCCGCGGTAGTGGCGCTCATGCCCGGCGAGGTAGGTGGGATCGTCGGAGAAAACCCGCGCGCGCAGACTATCGATCGTGAGGCGGTAGCCCCCCATCGCCTCGCACCATGAGTCGAGCGACCTTCGTCCCTCCTCGATCCGGCCCGCAAGGGCAAGCGAGGCAGCGAGAAAAGTCGCACAATAGACCAAGCTGGGAGCAAGGTCGGTGGCTCGCACGAAATGCGGAATTGCGAGCTCGTCGCGCCCATGCCAGAAGTCGTATTGGCCTAAGAAATGATGCCACAGGCCGACGCCGCGGTCGCGCGGACTAAGCGCAATCGCATGCTGGATTGGTGCCCGCATTTCCTCAAGACGGCCCATCAGGAAATGGACATGGCCTGTATAGGCAAGGGCCTCGGCGTCACATGGATCGAGCGACAAGGCCCGACCGAAAGCGATCAGCGCCGCGTCGAAGCGGCGCTGACACTCCCGCACGTAGCCACGGCAAAACCAGGCTCGAGGCCAGTCCGGCGCTCGCGCGACCGCCCGCGTCGCCAGTTCGTCGGCCTGCCGCAGCTCGTCACGATCCGCAAGATCACGACTTTGCGCAGTGGCCCTTATGTTCTCTGCGACAATCGTGTAGGCCGACCCCGCCAGAGCCGACGCGTTCGATGGGTCGGCGAGGAGCGCGCGGTCGAACCATCGCCTTGCCTCGGCGAGATCCTGGGGGACCCACAGCTCGCGATTTAGGGCGCTCCAACCGCGCAAGGCGCTGTGCTGCGCGCCAGCGGTGTGCGACGCCTCTTCGGATGGGCCCTGGGCGGCTTCCCGATCCACTAGTTCCATGATCACCGCGCGTGCCAGCCGGCCTGAAATCTCTCCCTCCATCGGGCTGAGGCCGATGTGCCGGTGCTGGAACCGATCCGCCCAGATGGTCGCTCCGGTGGCGGCATCATCGATCATGGCAATGACCTGGACCCCGCCCTCCACTGACCGGATGGACGTGCGCAGGACATAGCGGGCGTCGCCTCCGCCGATGACCACCGCATCGGGCACGCGCGAGAGCTGCACCATGAGATGCCGCCTGACCTCGACTCCAAGCGATTGAGACTGCTCGTCGTCGAGCAGGCTTTGGACGGGTGGTATCAGAATGGAAATGCCTCGGGACTCTAGCTGTCTGCCGACGTGAACCGTCGATCCGCTGGGCACACTGCTCCCCTCGGCCTGCGCGACCGCGACGGGCATGACGAAGCGATAACCGCGACCATGCTCGGTTCGAATGTAGTTGTCGGCCTCCCTCCCGTCGCGGAGCACGCGGCGAAGGGCCGCCATGTGCACGGTGAGGTTATTCTCCGCGACGACCCGGTCACCCCAACCTGCGTGCAGCAGATCGTCCTTGGTGACGAGTTCGCCCGCTCGCCTCAGCATGAGCAACAGGAGTTCCGTTGCCCGGGTGTTGAGCGGCACCAATTCGCCTTGCTTTTCCAGGCGGCGGCTTAGAGCGTGAAACGCGAAAGGCCCAAAGGCGAAGCTGGAGGGTGCCTCCATGAATACCGAACTGATTAGCAGATTTTAGGAATCTATAGCAATGCATCGCGGCTGCATCAACGGAAATCGGCGCCGGTGAGCTCGAACCCATCCCGAGACGGAGAGTGTAAGATGCGAATGATCGAAAATGATGTGCGGATCAGGTCCATGGTGCGTCAGGATATGCCCGAGCTGCTGCGGCTGATGGAGGGCATCGTCAAGTTCGAGCGCGGCACAGACTTCCGACTCACTGAGGCCGAACTGCTGCATCGCGGCTTCGGCGAACGTCCTGAATTCGGCGCCTTCGTCGCCGACCGTGGCGACAGCATGCTCGCCGGCATGGCCGTGCACTACGAGATTCCTCTCATGCACACGCTGCGGCCGCTGCTCATGATGAAGTGGCTTTTCGTGGACCCGGATGTGCGCGGCCGCGGGATCGGCCGACGACTAATGGGGCGCATGGCCCGCCATGCGATGGATACAGGGCACGAAAGGTTCTGCTGGTTCGTGCTGAAGGATAACGCACCAGCCCAGGCTTTCTACAGGGGCGTCGACGCGACCCCCGATCCGGACTGGGATCGCTGGCAATTGGGAGCGGAGGCGATCGCCCACTTGGCCGCCGATGGCGAGGGCGTGAACTCATCAACGCTATGAGTACGCGCTCTAAGTTCAGCCCCTGACCCAACAAGCGGTCAGTAGTCCCAGAAGACCGGTACCCAACGAAAAACGTCGCCGTCGACCGCCACCCGGCCGACGGACGTATTCTTCTGGACCGGCGATCTCGCAACTGCCGAAGAGCTCGCAGATCGACTAAATTAGTGGCACACGCCCAATCCCACTCCTTGGGTCCCTATCTCCACGTCGGACACGCCTACAAAGCCACGTTGGACATCCGCCGCGGCAAGGTGGGGTGGAAACGCTTCAGGAGTGCCTGAAGCACTGCCCGCGCTCGGCGCTCAACGACATTGCTGCACAGTCCCGCTCGCCGCGCGTTCGAGATCTCGCCTGTGGGCTTGGCATCGGCCATGATGACGTGGTCATCCGTCACATCGGCGCGTCGCTGCGGGAAGGGTTGCGTCGGCCGGCTGAGATCAACCAGCTCTTCGTCGATCACATGATGCTCGCGCTCACCGCACACGTCGCGCAGACCTATGGCAAAATGCGGCGCATCACCGAATTGCCCCGCGGCGGTCTTGCGCCGTGGCAGGCGAGGCAGGCCTGTACAAGGCTCGAGTCCAACCTCAGCGGAAAGCTCTCATTGCAACAGATCGCGGCCGAGTTTGGCCTCTCGGTCAGCCATTTTTTCGCGAGCATTTCGCATCTCCACCGGCCTGCCGCCGCACCAATGGCTGCTTCGTCAGCGGGTGATGGCGGCCAAGCAGATGATGACCATCCGCGATCTGCCGTTGTCCGAGATTGCGATGTCTGTCGGGTTTGCCATCAGAGCCACTTTACGCGGGTGTTTACCTCCGTGATCGGCGTCAGCCCGGGAGCGTGGCGTCGCGAAATGCTGGGCGCACCGGAAAGCGAAACGTGATCGGAGCCACTGAAGCGGCCTCGTTCGCTCAGCGACGGCTTGTCTGCGAGATAGTCTAGGCGGCGCGGCGGGCCGCAAACATCTCGTCCAGCGGATGACCGATGCCTTCGGCCAGTGAAGACGGGCTCGTCGCACGCATCGTTTGCTTCAACACCGGTGATCACGATCGTTCCCTGGCAAAGCTGGCACGTGCCTTTGGCGGAAGGCCGGCTACCCACTTCATAGCGGCGACAATGGATGCCGGGCTGGCAGGGCCGCGCGGGAACTTGGACAGGACGGGACCTCGGGTTCGAATGTTGGTGCACGGTTCTGGCCCAGGACGGCATGGGGCGTCTTTCCCGAATCCCCCATGCCTTGTCCGATTCTGCGACAAAGCTTGCCGATGGCACCTTCCCCGATGGGTTGCCGTCACGTTGCGGATAATTGCCTGGTGAGGATGATTCGACGCTTGGTAATTTTACCACTCGCGTGAAAAGAATGCCCATAAGCTATTGATAAAACGAACATCTTACTGATGCCGCAATTCGGCAACATTGTGATATGAATGCATCAGTCCGCAATTGGCGGGCCATAGCCTTTCAGCTCACCGAATTGCCGGAATGACCACCGCAGAGACTAGCTCGGCACCATCATTCGATCCATCGCTTACCGAATCCGGAGGAGGGATCCTGCGGAAGTGGGTGGCGCCGTTTGCGGTCGCCGTTGCGCTGCTGTCGGCATTTCTGACCTTCATCGTCCTGGCCGGTCTGACGCCGATCGAGCCGACGCGCCAGGTTGTCTATTCGTTCCTGCTGATCAATGCAGCGACCACACTTCTGCTGGTCGCAATCATCGCCCGCGAAGTCTGGCTGGTGATCCAGGCGCGGCGGCGCGGCCGGGCCGCGGCACGGCTGCACGTTCAGATCGTCAGCCTGTTCTCCATCATCGCCGTGCTGCCGGCCGTACTCGTCGCGATCGTCGCCAACGTGACCATCGACCGCGGCCTCGACCGGCTGTTCTCGGGTCCGACACGCGAGGTCATAGAGAACTCGCTGACCGTTGCCCGTGCCTACATGCAGGAGCACGCAAGGCTTATCCGTGGCGACATCCTGGGTATGACGGAAGATATTGCCCGTGCGCGGCCATTGTATGATCAGGACCGGCGGTCGTTTCAGGAACTGCTGACCGCGAATGCGGCCGCGCGAAACCTGCCGGCCGCGATGCTGGTTGACAAGAATGGCAACATCCTGGTCACGGCGAAGACCGGAATCCAGCAGGAATTCACGACACCGCCGCAGGATTTTCTCAGCAACGTCAATGAAGATGAGCCGCCGATCGCGGTCTTTCCCGAAGCCAACTATGTGGCCGCGGTGATCCGGTTACGCGCCTTTGACGATACTTTCCTCTACGTGGCACGCCTGCTCGATCCGCGTGTGATCAGCCAGCTCAAGCAGACCGAGGCCAGCGTCGCCGAATATGCCCAGATCGAAGCCCGCCGACTCGGCATTCAGGTCGCCTTCGCGCTGATGTTTGCGGTGATTGCGCTGACCATTCTGATGGCGTCGGTGCTGATCGGGCTGAATTTCGCCAACTGGCTGGTGGCGCCGATCCGCAATCTAATGAGCGCGGCCAACATCGTTTCGACCGGCGATCTGCACGTCCAGGTGCCGGTCCATAAATCTGAGGGTGATCTCGCCCAACTCGGCGAGACCTTCAACAAGATGACGGCCGAATTGCGCACCCAGCGCGACGAGTTGGTCAGCGCCTCGGAGCTGATCGACAGCCGACGCCGCTTCATCGAGGCAGTGCTGTCGTCGGCCAGCGCCGGTATCATCGGCGTCGACGCTTCGGGCAGCGTCGGCATCCTCAATCGCTCGGCCGAGAAACTGATCGGCCATGCGGAATCGGAGACCTTGGACCATCCGCTGTCGGACGTGCTGCCCGAGCTCGACGACATGATGAAGACCGCGCGTGAGGGGACGCAGCGCCTGGTGCAAGGCCAGATCACGATCACCCGCGACGGCCACGAGCGCAACCTGTCGGTCCGCGTCAGCGCCGAGCAGACCAGCCACTCGCGCGACAGCTACATCATCACGCTCGATGACATCACGGAGCTCGTCTCCGCGCAACGTACCTCGGCATGGGGCGACGTGGCGCGCCGCATCGCCCATGAGATCAAGAATCCGCTGACGCCGATCCAGCTTTCGGCCGAACGCATCCGCCGCAAATTCGGCAAGGTCATCATCGAAGACAAGAACATCTTCGAACAATGTACCGAAACCATCGTGCGACAGGTCGACGACATCAGGCGGATGGTTGATGAATTCTCCCGCTTCGCGCGGATGCCAAAGCCGGTCATGGAGGGCGAGGACGTCGCCGATACCGTGCGGCAGGCAGTATTCCTGATGAAGGTCGGACATCCCGATCTCGATATCGAGGCCGATATCAAGCAGGATCCGATGCGCGCGCAGTTCGACCGCCGGCTGATCTCGCAGGCGCTGACCAACATCATCAAGAACGCGACGGAGGCGATCGAGCAGGTGCCGCCGGAAGAACTCGGCAAGGGACGCATCGACGTCATCGCCGCGCGCGAAAACGACGACATCGTGATCGACGTGATCGACAACGGTATCGGCCTGCCGAAAGTAAGCCGCGCGCGGTTGCTGGAGCCCTATGTGACGACGCGCCAGAAGGGCACCGGTCTCGGGCTCGCCATCGTCGGCCGCGTGCTGGAAGACCATGGCGGCCGTATCGAGCTCAAGGACGCCTCCGATTTCCGCCCCGAACAGCGCGGCGCCTGGATGCGGCTGCGGTTCGCCGTATCCGGCCATGCGCCGAAGCAACCGGCTCCAGAGGCAAAACCACAGATTGACGAAACCAATGAGGCGGCATCCGCGACCAATGATGAACAAAAACCGAAGCCGCAACGGGCAACTGACAAGGCAGGTGTAACCCATGGCCAGTGACATTCTGATTGTCGACGACGAAGCCGATATTCGTGACCTCGTTGCGGGCATCCTCGAAGACGAAGGCTTCAATACCCGTACAGCGCGCGACAGCGATTCGGCGTTGGCCGAGGTCGCCAACCGCCGCCCGCATCTGGTGTTTCTCGATATCTGGCTGCAGGGCTCCAAGCTCGACGGCCTGCAACTGCTCGAGCAAATCAAGAAGGAGCACGCCGACGTTCCGGTGGTGATGATCTCAGGCCACGGCAACATCGAGACGGCGGTGGCGGCGATCAAGCGGGGCGCCTATGACTTCATCGAAAAGCCGTTCAAGTCCGACCGGCTGATCCTTGTGGCGACGCGGGCGCTGGAGACCTCGCGCCTCAAGCGCGAAGTGAAGGAACTCAAGCAACTGGCTCCCACCGCGAGCGTTCTCACCGGACGCTCCGCCTGCATGAACCAGTTACGCCAGACCATCGACCGCGCGGCCAAGGCCAACAGCCGTATCCTGATCGTCGGCCCCTCCGGTTCGGGCAAAGAACTGGCGGCGCGCACGCTGCACAACGCATCGAGCCGTGCAGAAGGCCCGTTCGTCGTCATCAACGCCGCGGCGATCACCCCGGAGCGGATGGAAGTCGAGCTCTTCGGCATCGAGCAGACGAACGGCGAGCAACCGCGCAAGCCTGGCGCGTTGGAAGAGGCGCACGGCGGCACGCTGTTCATCGACGAAATCGCCGACATGCCGCGCGAAACCCAGAACAAGATCCTGCGCGTGCTGGTCGATCAGACCTTTCAACGCTCGGGAGGCGCTGCCAAGATTCATGTCGATGTCCGAATCATCTCCTCGACCGCGCGCAATCTGGAGGAGGAGATCGCGGAAGGGCGATTCCGGGAGGATCTCTACCATCGATTGTCAGTGGTGCCGATCCGTGTTCCCCCGCTGTCGGAACGCCGCGAGGATATCCCCGAACTGATCGATTATTTCATGGACCAGATATCGGCGGCGACGGGCTTGCCGAAGCGGCAGATCGGCCAGGATGCAATGGCGGTATTGCAGTCCCACGTCTGGCCCGGCAACGTCCGCCAGCTCCGGAACAACGTCGAGCGCGTCATGATTCTGGCCGGCGGCGGCCCCGAAGCGATCATCACAGCCGATATGCTGCCTCAGGACGTCGGCTCGATGGTACCGGCGATGCCGACCAGCAACAATGGCGAGCACATCATGGGTTTGCCGCTGCGCGAGGCGCGGGAAGTGTTCGAGCGTGACTACCTGATCGCGCAGATCAGCCGTTTCTCGGGCAATATTTCGCGTACGGCCGAATTCGTCGGCATGGAGCGTTCAGCGCTCCACCGCAAGCTCAAGGCACTGGGTGTTGGCTAGGCTGATTGAAGCGCGTATGCGATACGGATCGAACGCACCCCCAACCCAATGGCATCTCTCCGATCCATGCATCTGCTTGGGAATATTTATCTCTTTCCGGACACTTGCGGAGAATGGCCACTGGGTTCCGCGCCGGTGGCGCCCGAACCGGCTTGCCTAATAACCGCGCGTACCCTCTAATCGTGCTGTCGAGCCGACCGGAGGGGGATCTCAGGGTAGGCCGGCAGGTCGGGGCAGGTTCCGTGAGAGAGCAACAACCGGCTTAATAAAAAGAAGCACAAGACGGCGGGACAAAAACAATGGCGGCAGACCGCGCACAAAATCTACAAGACACCTTCCTAAATCACGTTCGTAAAACAAAAACGCCATTGACGATCTTTCTGGTCAACGGAGTAAAGCTGCAGGGGATAGTCACCTGGTTCGACAATTTCTGCTTGCTGCTTCGGCGCGACGGCCACTCGCAGCTAGTCTACAAGCATGCGATCTCGACCATCATGCCCGGCGCTCCGATCCAGTTGTTCGAGGGCGGTGAGGATGCTCCGGCTTGAGAGTGAACTGATTGGAACCCTTCGACCGTGAAGGGAGCGCCGACCGTCCGCGGTCGGCGGGGGCCAAACAAAGCGGGCGGGTGATCGTCATCGGCCCATATTTGCGAATGCGCCGCGGCGATGCCGATGCGCAGGCGAACGAGGCTGCGCGCGATTTCGAGGGCCGGCTCGAGGAAGCCACGGGTCTGGCGCGCGCCATCGACCTCACGATCGCCGACGCGCTGATTGCGCCAGTGACCCAGATCCGTCCAGCGACTTACCTCGGCAAGGGAAAGGTCGAGGAGATCACGGGCCTGATCGCGGGCCATGATATCGAGCTGGTGGTAATGGATTGCGCGTTGTCGCCGATCCAGCAGCGCAACCTCGAGAAGGCTTGGAACACCAAGGTGCTCGACCGCACCGGGCTGATTTTGGAAATTTTCGGCCGCCGCGCCAAAACCAAGGAAGGCGCGCTGCAGGTCGAGCTCGCGCACCTGAACTATCAGCGCAGCCGTCTGGTGCGGTCCTGGACCCATCTGGAGCGCCAGCGCGGCGGTTTCGGCTTCATGGGCGGCCCCGGCGAGACCCAGATCGAGGCCGACCGCCGCCTGATCGGCGACCGCATCACGCGGCTGGAAAATGAACTGAAGAAGGTGCAGGCGACGCGGCGGCTGCACCGCGCCGGCCGGCAGCGGGTGCCGTATCGCGTGGTTGCGCTGGTCGGCTACACCAATGCTGGCAAATCGACCCTGTTCAACCGGCTTACACGTGCCGACGTGCAGGCGGCCGACATGCTGTTTGCGACGCTGGATCCGACCTTGCGCGCGCTGAGCCTGCCGCATGGCGGCAAGGCGATGCTCTCGGACACCGTCGGTTTCATCTCCAACCTGCCGACGCAGCTCGTCGCCGCCTTCCGCGCCACACTGGAAGAGGTACTCGAGGCCGATATCATCCTCCACGTGCGCGACATCTCGCATGAAGACGCGGAGGCGCAGGAGCGCGACGTTGATGCCGTGCTGCGTCAGCTCGGCATCGATCCGGATGCCGGCGCACGTATCCTCGAGGTCTGGAATAAGATCGATCGCTTCGATCCCGAAGAACGCGAGAACCTGCGCAACATCGCCGCGCGTCGCCCGCCGGAACGGCCGTGCTTCCTGGTCTCCGCCGCGTCAGGCGAGGGGATCGATGCGTTGCTGACCGCGATCGAGGATCGCCTGGCGGCGACGCGTACGACGCTCGACCTCTCCATCGACGCTTCCGATGGCGCCGGCATCAGTTGGCTGCATCGCAATGCCGAAGTGCTCAACAAGGAGCTCCGCGACGGACGCTTCGACATGACGGTGCGCGTCGACGAGACCAAGCGCGATATCGTTGTGTCGCGGTTTGATGCCGTTCCGCGGGTGGCATAATTGTCGCGCGAACGTGCACCTTATCTTCGATCACTCCGCGCTGAGGCTGCGGCTGGCTGTTCCGCATCCTTGGCTTCATTCCACAATGCATCCATTTCGGCGAGTGTTGCGTCCTCGAGCGAACGGCCTTTGGCCGCCAGTACGCGCTCGATATAGGCAAAACGGCGCTCGAACTTGGCGTTGGTGCCGCGCAGCGCGGTTTCGGGATCAGCGCCGACATGCCGCGCCAGATTGACCAAGGCGAACAGGAGATCGCCGGTTTCGGCCGCGAGTTCGTCAGGCTTGCCGTTGTCCAGGGCTGCTTCGATCTCGTCAGCCTCCTCGCGAATCTTGTGCAGCACCGCGCGGGGATCGTTCCAGTCGAAGCCGACGGTGGAGGCCTTGCGCTGCAATTCCATCGCGCGCGTCAGCGCCGGCTGGCCGGCCTTGACGGTTGCGAGCAGCGATCTGTGCGTGGTCTCCTCCGGCGGCCGCCGCGCCGCGCGCTCGGCCTTTTCCTCAGCCTTTATGCGTTCCCACGCGCTCTTGACGCCCGCGGGAGCGATGTTGCCGTCCTTGTCGGCGAACACATGCGGATGACGGCGTATCAGCTTGCCTGTGATCGCCTCGACCACGTCGCCGAAGCTAAAGGCGTTTTGCTCTTCCGCCATGCGGGCGTGATAAACGACCTGCAGCAGGAGATCGCCGAGTTCCTCGCGGAGATCATCGAGATCGCCGCGTGTGATCGCGTCGGCCACCTCGTAGGCTTCTTCGATGGTGTAGGGCGCGATCGTCGCAAAGTTCTGTTCGAGGTCCCACGGGCAGCCCGTGACCGGCGTGCGCAGCGCCGCCATGATCTCGATGAGGCGGGAAATATCGCGGGAAGGGGTCATGGGATTTCCGTCGCTTGGAGGGGCAGGTCGCTTTATGCCGCAAGCGGTCGACCGATCCCAGCGGAAGAGGCTAAAGTCGAGGCAATTTCCACCGGTTGGCCTTGGGGAGCGGGAGTGCTAATTGCCCATCATGAGCGACCAATCACCGTCCGAAACCGCGCTGGTGCTGTTTTCCGGCGGGCAGGATTCCACTACCTGCCTGGCTTGGGCCTTGCGGCGCTTTGCGCGCGTCGAAATGCTCGGCTTCAGCTACGGCCAGCGCCACGCCATCGAGCTCGAGTGCCGCGACCGGCTGCTGTCGGGCTTAAGGTCGTTGCGGCCGGATTGGGCGACAAAACTCGGCGAGAGCCACACGCTGGAGATCCCGACGCTTGCAGAGATTTCCGATACCGCGCTGACCCGCGATGTCGCGATCGAGATGGGCGCTGACGGCTTACCCAACACCTTCGTGCCAGGCCGTAACCTAGTGTTTCTCACCTTCGCCGCGGCGCTGGCGTACCGGCGTGGCATCCGCCACATCGTCGGCGGCATGTGCGAGACCGATTACTCCGGCTATCCAGACTGCCGCGACGAAACCATCAAGGCGCTGCAGTCCGCGCTCAATCTCGGCATGGCGAAGAATTTTGAGCTGCATACGCCGCTGATGTGGCTCGACAAGGCATCCACCTGGAAACTCGCGCACGAGCTTGGCGGGGCAGGGCTGGTCGACCTGATCCGCGAGCACTCTCACACCTGCTATCTCGGCGAGCGCGGCGCGCAGCACGATTGGGGCTATGGCTGCGGCGAATGCCCGGCTTGTACGCTGCGGGCGAAGGGCTGGCGGGAATATGCGGCGCTGGCCTAACGAGTAAAGTCCGCCGGCGTGAGTTCGATCGGCGTCCCGTGCGGGGTGCGGTCGGCGGCGTGGTCCCAGGCGTCACGGTAGCGATGCAGGACATCTGACGTTGTGACGCCCTTGGCGGCGACGAGCGTTTCCAGCGTTGCGAGCCAGTGCCGGTAATAGGTCTCGCCCGTATCTGGATCGCCTTCGGCCTGCGCGAGCTTGATTTGCGCACCCAGCGTCTCCGCCCATTCCTTCCAGGTGAAGACGCCGGCCTCATGCAACGCCAGCGCCATCGCAAAGGCGCGCGCTTCCCATGGCTCGCGAAACACCGGGCCGTCTTCATCGCGCGGCACGCCGGGAACGGCGACCGCGGCGCGCATGGCCTGTTGCGGGGTCAAATCCATCACGCGCGCTCCAGATAGGATTCCCAGGCGTCGACGGAGACGCTGAGCGTCGGGTCGCCGTCCTTGCCCCACAATTCCGGTCCGTCGAAACGCACGGTGTAGAGCCATTGCGGGTCTTCGCCCTGGCCGAGCGAGTTGGTGTCGGGGAAGACGTGGCAGCCGTGATTGAGCTCGATCGTGCCGAGATGGCCACGGACATATTGTGGCAGCCGCGTATGCGTCACCGGATGGATGTTCTTCATTCGCACGGTCTCGCCGACCGCAAACATCGCGGGCGCTTTCGGCTCGCGCTCGGTCGGGCCGCCGCGGCGGATCGCCGGCGTGACCTCAATTGGAGCGATCGGCTTGACGCCGGGCTTAGGCGGCGACAGCACTTTGCCCGCCTCGATTTCCTCGCGCGTCACCAGCCCGCGCTCGATCATCAGCGTTTCCAGCCCGGCCAGCCATAGTTCGAAATAGCTCTTGCTGAGGTAATCATCGGGCGACCGGTTCTCGCGCGCAAACCGCGACATATCGATATTCCAGCCGCCGGGGCGTGCCATGGCAACAGTCAGCGCAAAGGCCCGACGCTCCCAGTCAGCATGAAACACCGGCTCGTTCGGCTCAGGGACGACAGGCCCAAAACCCTTGGCGCCGCCCATGTCATGCGCGCCGTCCATTAGGCAGCCTCGCCGGGCTGCTTGGGCAGGCCGGTGCCGATCATGCTGTCGCGGGTGACGAGTTCGGCGAGCTGTTGTTCGCTCCAGCCATCGGTGCCCTCAGGGCGCATCGGCAGCACGAGGTAACGGATTTCGGCGGTGGAATCCCACACCCGGATTTTGGTGGTGTCCGGCAGTGTCACACCGAAATCCCTGAGCACGCCACGCGGATCGGATACGGCGCGGGAGCGATAGGGTGCGGATTTGTACCAGACTGGCGGAAGCCCCAGCACGGGGTGCGGATAGCAGGAGCACAGTGTGCACACGACCATGTTGTGCTGCTCGGGCGTGTTCTCTACGACGACCATGTGCTCGCCCTGGCGGCCGGAATAGTCGAGCTCGGCAATCGCAGCCGTCGCGTCCTTCATCAGCCGTTCGCGGTAGCCGGGATCGCTCCATGCCTTGGCGACCACGCGAACGCCGTTGCGCGGTCCGATCTTCTTCTCGTAAAGATCTATCAGGAGGTCGAGCGCGGCCGGATCGACATAGCCCTTTTCGGTCAAGATCGATTCCAGTGCGCGCACGCGCAGCTCGGTCTCCGAGAGTTCGGAGTGGTCGTGGTGGTGATGATGGCCGTGGTTGTCGTGGTCATGGTCGCTCATGGCGTCAGGATAGGCGCAAAATCCGGGCTATGTCGAGGCAGGGAATCCGCCCCTTAAGCCGGCTGCAGCCGCTCGCGTGATCGCGACGGCAGTGGCGGGAACGTCAACGCGATCGCCATTGCGGCAAGACCTACGCTGAGCGCGCCGATGTAAAGCCAGCGATAGTCGTGGAAGGTGTCGAAGATCATGCCGCCGGCCCACGGCCCGAACGCCATGCCAAGGCTCGATACCATCGTCGCGGCGCCGAACACCGTTCCCATGATACGGGGGCCGAAATATTCGCGCGCCAGCACGGCATAAAGCGGCATCACGCCGCCATAGGCCGTTCCGAACACGATCGCGAGCGCGTAGAACTCGCCGAGTTTGCTGACGTAGAGATAGGTTCCAATCGCCAGCGCCTGCACCAGGAGGCCGCAGACCAGCACCCGCTTGGCGCCCAGCCGATCGGCGAGGATGCCGAGTAGGAGACGCCCGCCGAGCCCCGACAGGCCTTCGACGCTGTAGATGCTGACCGCGGTCATGGCCGGGATGCCGCAAAGCATCGCGTAGCTGACCATGTGGAAGATCGGCCCGGAATGCGCGGCGCAGCATGCGAAGAAGGTCAGCGCCAGCACCAGGAATTGGGGCGAGCGAAGCGCACCCGCAACAGACCATCCCGCCCCCGGATCGTTGCCAGCGAGCGACGCCGGCAAGGCGGATGGCCTCACTGCCGGGGGTTGCCGGACCAGCAGCGCGGCCGGTATCAGCAAGGCCCACGCCATCAAGCCCACGATCATCATTGCGGTGCGCCAATCGTAGGTCGAGATCAACCAGCGCGCGAACGGCGAGATCGTCATTGGCGCCACGCCCATGCCTGCGGACACCAGCGAGACGGCAAGGCTGCGGTTGTTCTCGAACCACACAGCCGCGGCGGCGATCATAGGCGCGAAGAAGGCGCCCGCGGCGAGGCCGACGAGAATGCCGTAGGTGAGCTGGAATTCGAACAGGGAGGTCGCGCGGCTGGCAAGAAACAGGCCCGAACCCAGGAGCAGGGCGCCGCAGAGGACGACCGGACGCGTGCCAAACCTGTCGCTGGCCGCGCCCCAGGCAAACCCGGCAATGCCCATAGTCAGAAAATCGATGGTCATCGCACCCGAAATTCCGGCGCGCGACCATCCCGTTTCCGTCGATATCGGTTCCAGATAAACGGCGAGCGAGAACATGGCGCCGATGCCGACGCATGTCATCAATGCACCCATGCCGACGATCACCCAGCGATATGATGGTCCCATCTGCAAAATGCTCCTTGTTCGCCCCGATCCGCGCCAAGCGGATGCGATGGTTTCGCGAACAAGACGAACCGGAATGGACGAAGGATTCAGGTTCGCCGGAATTATTTCTGGTCTAAGCTTTCGGAAAAGACCGATAGGGAGCGATGGATTGACCGGGTTTGTGACGATTGAAAAAGGCCTCGGGCCCGACGGCCGTATCGCTGTCGTGCGCTTCGACCGCGGCGACGGCATCAACGCATTGTCGCCGGAGGCGCTGCGCCAGCTCACCGACGCCGCCCGCAGTTTTGAAAACGACGGCGCGACCTCGGTCGTGGTGCTGACCGGCGGCGCAAAGTCGTTCAGTGCCGGCTTTGATCTCAAGGACCCCGAGGGACGTTCGCGCAAGACCATGGACCTCGGAGCCTTGCGCCGGCACTTGAAGCTCGGGCCGCGGCTAACCCGGGCGTGGCAGGACATGGAGCAGATCACGATCGGCGCCATCGAGGGCTTTTGCGTCGGCGGCGGCGTGGCGCTGGCGGTTGCGCTGGATTTCCGGGTGATGGCCCGCGATGCCCATATGCGCGTGCCCGAAATCGGCCTCGGCATGAATATGAGCTGGCAGAGCGTGCCGCGCATGCTGCACCTGATGGGACCGGCCCGCACCAAGCAGGCCGTAATCCTGGCCGACCAGCGCATCACCGCGGCCGAGGCTTACGAATGGCGCCTGGTGGAGGAGGTCGCTGATCCCGGCAAGGCTTTCGACGCAGCGATGGCGCTCGCCAATAAAATAGCTGCTCAGCCGCCGTTATCCGTCGCGATGACCAAGCTGACCGTCAATCGCCTTGCGCATGCGCTCGATGATCTCGCCAGCCACATGGACGTCGACCAGTTTGCGCTGGCGAGCATGACCGAGGACCACAAGGAAGGCGTCGCGGCGTTTCTGGAGCGACGCAAGCCGAAGTTCAGGGGGAAATAGCGCGGTATGGCCGTGTTAGCCGGATTTGCCGCGACAACCAGTGGGATTGCCACACCCAAAAATATATCGCAGCATCCTTCAATTGCATGATCGAAATCAAAACAGGATGGGCTAATTGCCCCTTGCAACCTGCGAGCATTGCGTGCCTTGCGGGAGCTTAGATTGTACACCGCCGTTATTGGCGAGCCCACATATGGAGAAGGCCTAATGAAAACCGTACAAGCGATGCTCGCCGAAGCCGATGCTGAAGTCCCGCGTATCAGTCCCGATGAAGCCAAGGGATTGCTGGGGAGGGCCGATGTGGTTTTCCTCGACGTTCGGGAGCCGGCGGAAGTTACTGCCTCTGGAAAAGTTCCGGGTGCCGTCGCCATACCGCGCGGCCTCGTGGAGTTCAAGGCGGATCCTGCCTCAGCGATGCATGATAAGGCCTTCGATCGGACCAAGACGGTTATTGCTTACTGCGCATCCGGCGGGCGTTCCGCGCTGGTGGGAAAGACGCTGAAGGATATGGGTTACGGCAACGTACGCAATCTCGGCGGCTTCAAAGGCTGGTTGGACGCAGGCGGAGACGTCGAAAAGGGCTGAGGTTCAAGCCAACATTCGCGCACGACCGCGCATCGCGCGACGGTCGTCGCAACCTGACTTCAAAAGCACCTCACCGCGCCACTGCGCTGCCGCCAATATTCCAGCCGCGGCTGCCTTCACCGAATATCTCGTAGCCGGTTGCGGTCACTGCAACCGTGTCCTCCAGCTTAATGAAGCCACGGCGCGGGTGCTTCATCGTCGTTTCGATCGATACCACCATGCCGGGCTCCAAGGGCCGGCGCGCGTCCGGGTCATCGTAGGGAATAGGGCCGTTGGCCGTCAGGCGAGGGGCCTCGTGGGTGACTAGCCCCATGCCGTGCGCCAGGAAGTCGGTGCAGTCGTGCTGACTGGACTGCGCGAGCCGCTTTTCCGCCGCGGCATAGATTTCGCCGCCCATCGCGCCCGGCCGCACCGCGGCGAACGCGACCCGCTGGATGGCTTCGATTTCGGCCAGCAGGTCCTTGAGCTCGCTGTCCGGTTCGCCCAGCACAGCCATCCGCGCGAGGTCGCCAATATAGCCGTGATAGTTGCCGCCGGAATCCAGCGACAGCACGTCGCCGGTTTCCCAGCGCTGGGCGGAAGGCGCGCGGTTGTGGCTGGCGCCGCAGGCGAGCAGGCAATACTCGAAAGTCAATCCGCGCTTGACCTCTGCGATCCTCAGTGCGTCGAAAAGCTGCTGCTTGGTGGTGCCCGGGCCGTGGTTTGCGATCACCTCGTCCATGGATTCGATCACCAATTCCGAGGCCTTTTTCAGCTTGGCCAGCTCCGCCGGCGACTTCACGGCACGCAGGCGCTCGAGCACCAACAGCGCATCCTTGATCTCGCTATCGGGCAGGGCGTCCGAAAGGGCCTTGCCGGCATCCATCGGCATAAACGGCATTTCGACGCCGATGCGCTTCATCGGTACGCCCGCGCTCTTGATCAGGCCTGCCGCCAGCGAAGCAGCATCCAACGAGCCGTTGCCCTCGGTGCGAACTTGCGGAACCCAAAGTGGCGCCACGGTCCGCTGGTGCGTTTCCAGCCGGTGCCCGATATAGGCCGCCTTGTCGGGCGCGCCCTTCGGGTAGATCAGGACGGGCAAGTACCGGGTGACGCCGAGCGCGTCCATGTAGTCGAAGAAGATCGCGCGCTCCGCGTCGAGCAGGTATTGGACATTGTGCTTCGACGTCGCGACCAGGATATCGAGTCCAGCCGCTTCCATAAGGGAGTCGAGCTTGGCGGTGTCAAATGGAATGGCGCGAGGTTCGGTCGGGCGACTGACGTGTTCTTGCATGATGAGGACCTCCGTTGCGGCCGGCTTGAACCAACCGGCCTCGGGGCTTTGTGTTTCGCCTGGAGCCGCATTGTGAGTGGGAAGCGGGGTTCCTACCAGCGGTGAAATCGGCGAGCTCCAATGCAGATTGACGAACGCTGGCTGTCGTTTCCGGCTGCGTCTGAGCCTCGATCGCGAAAACGCTAGGGAGCCGTTAGTTTCCCCGAGAAACGCCGCCCAAGTGACGCCTGCGCCTAGGTACGAACGCGCCGGCTGCCATAGTGCGGATGCCTTCCGCCGCGCTGACGCCAATACCGGTGTTTCGTCGGGTTCATATTCGTATTTGGCGTGGCACTCTTGGGGGCGGATGCGCCGGTATCCTTTTGGCGCGGACACGCCGGTGTCAGTCGATTGAGCCAGGGACAGATTTGAAGGTGCAGCGACCGCCACCAATCCGCTCATGATCAAAGCGCCGCATACGGCCCGGGTGTTCATGCCCGCCTCCATGTGATCAAGAACTAAAATTCAGAACGAAATAGCTCGAGCTGCCAAATCCGTAGTTTAGCAGCGCGAGCCTCTTCTAGTGCCTTAAGCTGTTTCCTCGACTCACGCCGCCTTGCTTAGCTCGGCCGTGAGCCTCTTCTCCGCATCGGTTGAGAGGGAAGTTCGAAGGACGCGCGGCTTGAATGGTTCGATCTCCGGCAGCACCTTGTCTTCGGTGACTTTCCTGAAGAGCACAAAGAGCGCGGAGGATCCTTCCGGAATCGTCTCTCCGAGCTTCTTGATGAAGTCGTCACGGATTCCGAAGTCGGTGAGAGAGCCTGATAAAGCGCCCATGCCGGCACCGGCAATTGCACCGAGCGCCATTCCGGCGAGTGGATTCAGGAAGAGCAGACCGACAAGCGCGCCCCACAAGGCGCCGGTGGTCCCGCCGGTGGCCGCGCCAACTTTCGTTAGGCTGACGGCTTGCTTGAGGTAGACTTTACCGCCCTTCTCGCGTTCAACGACGCAAGCATCTTCGAGATCGATGAGGTACTCCTTCTGCAGAGACCGCAGCTTGTTGAGCACCTCATCTGCGGTGTGCAGTCCATCAAAGCCGAGAACGACCAGATCGCTCATTGTGCTCTCCTTTCGTAGACAGGTTTCAATATCGGCATGCTTTGTCTGTGACGTCCAAGTCCTCGATCTACCAAGTCCTGGACCCACGTTTGCTGGCGCAGCAGAGTGGCGGGCCCGCCGAGGAATTGCCGCCACTCATTTTGCGATGGCGCCGGGCACAAGGCACGCGACTGGCGGGACGACAAGCGCTGCCAGTCCCGGCAAGAGACGAGTCCAACGCCTTCGATCAGAAGCGCCTGCTTCTGGCGGCAACTCTGGTCCTGCTTTCGAAGCCAACAACAACTTGAGAGCCTATTGGTGCTCAAGCCTCGCCTTGAGCGTGCCTTCACGATGCGGTGAACGTTGCCGATCTGATAGACGGACCAGCGACAGCTCAATCAGCTCGCGAGGCTGAGCGCGCGCTTGCTTTTGTGGCGGGCCGCAAGCGCGCTAACTAGATGTTGCCGGGCAGCGTGCCCACAACCAAAATGCCAAAGCCGTTTCGTTTTTCCGCCTCAACTCAGCCGATAACCGAAAACGGCATGCCAGCCTTGCTTTGGATACCGCGCCACGGGCGAGGGGTAGTGATCGGCGGTTGTAGAGGTCCGGTTTTGGCGCAAATCGGCCATCCCGAACATCGGCGGCGTCCGGCGCGGGAGGTGCTACGAGATCGAAATGATCTCAAGTTTTTGACCTGATGCGTCGACCTCATCACCAACGGCTTTGCCCATCAGCAGCCTTGCTACTGGTGACACGAAGGAAATGGATCCTGCCTTAGGATCTGCCTCGTCCTCCCCCACGATACGATATTTTTGTACGCGTCCATCGTCGCGTCTGAAGGTCACCGTGCTCCCGAAGGCGACAGTGTCAGTCGACGTCGGATTGGGGATGACCTGAGCCGTCCGAACTCTCGCCGCAAAGTAGCGCATATCGCGCAGCGGGATTGCCGCTTGCCGCCGTCGTTCATTAACGTCCTCGATCTTCTGCGCCGTCTCATAAGCCTCGCGGGCCTGGTGGAGTTCAGATTCCAGAGCCTGCAATCCCGCTTCCGTAACAAGATTCGGATGAGGTGAAACCGGGCGGTCGGGAAGCAAAGTCTCCGACGCAGTTTCGGCACTGTCTTCCTTGGCGAAGGCAACGCTCAAGCTCGGAACTCCTTTTAGGCATGGTAATGTCTGAGTGCGCGCTCGACCGTCGCATCATAGAGCCGAATTGCTGCAGCCTAGCTCGGCCGGCAGTTCCTCGGCATTGGGGTCGCCCGGTGCCGTGGCCCAGGCCAGTTCGACGAGCGTCACGATCCGCCGACCGGCACCGTCAAGCTGGCAAACAATGAGGCCCTGCTCCTCGATGTAGGTCAGCAGACGCCGTGCACGGCGCAACGAATGTGAGCCGTAGGCGCGCGCAATCGCTGCATCGCCCGGGCAGGGCCAACCTTCCTTCGCGGCGCGGGCGATCATCATGAAGACGCCCTGCATATCCTCCGGCAGAAGTGAGGCGCGGACCGAGACATCCTGCCACCCGTCATCCTCTGCCATATCGGAGCTGAGCCCGGCGCGGGCGCGTGTCAGCATGCGACGGAAGTCACCTAGGTCCGGCACGGCCGAACCGAGGCCCTCTATTCGGCAGCGGACCACGAACTCCTGATAGAGCACGCCGACGGCACGGAATCCGGCCTCGGGTTCCGCCATGATGGCGCGCAGAATACGGTCCACTCGTTCACGCCGCTCAACCAGCTCCTCAGCGCTGAGTGGCTGCTCCACCGCCTCGGGACGGATCTCCAGCGCCGCTGACTTCGCCGCCATGAGCTGGGCGAGGAGGTCTGGCGGCGACCGACGCTGGGCCCGATTGTTCTCGGGCGGCGGCGCCGCCAGGATGATGGCGCGTGCGTCAAGTGTCGCTTCCGGCAGAGGCATCAGGCGCGGGGTCGCGTTGCGCGGCGTGGTATCGGTTGGACCAATACGCAGCCCTAGCGGACGGCGGGAGAGGGCCGGTCCCAGCGCCATGAACTGTCCACGCTCCAGATCCCGGAAGGCCTCTGCCTGCCGCCGTTCCATGCCCAGAAGATCGGCGGCGCGCGCCATGTCGATATCCAGAAAAGTTCGGCCCATGAGGAAATTGGACGCCTCGGCCGCGACGTTCTTGGCGAGCTTCGCCAGTCGCTGGGTGGCGATAACCCCGGCAAGTCCGCGTTTGCGGCCGCGGCACATCAGGTTCGTCATGGCGGCGAGCGAGAGTTTGCGCGCCTCGTCCGAAACCTCGCCGGCGACTGCCGGTGCGAAGAGCTGCGCCTCATCCACCACCACCAGCATAGGATACCAGTGGTCGCGGACCACTTCGAAAAGCCCGCTAAGAAAGGCGGCGGCGCGCCGCATCTGATTCTCGGCGTCGAGCCCCTCGAGATTGAGCACCGTGGAGACGCGATGGATGCGCGCTCGTTCGCCGGCCACCTGCAGACCCCGCTCGGTATGGTCCTCGGCATCGATCAGGAGGTGGCCGAAACGGTCGGAAAGCGCGACGAAGTCGCCTTCGGGGTCGATGATGGTCTGTTGCACCCAGGGGGCACTCTGTTCCAGCAGCCGGCGTAGCAGATGGGATTTGCCGGAGCCCGAATTGCCTTGGACCAGCAGGCGGGTCGCAAGCAGTTCCTCAAGGTCCAAAGTCGCCGGGGCGCCTGCGGTCGTGTGTCCCATCTCGATCGCAACGGTCATGTATCGACTCAAAGTCTCTCTAGGGAGGCGGGGCTTAACAACCTGATCGCAGCCCGTCGAGCAGCCCATGGCCGATCACTCTGCGTTCTCCACGGTTGGTCGATGCATCAACCCAGATCTCAAAGATCAGGATTTGGTATTCACCCGATTTGCGCGCGACGATAGGGCGTGAAACGCAACAGAGGCGATTGAGCGGAGCAAATCAAACGACAGCTCAGATATCCGTAATTCGCATAAGGTATATTATGGAATATTTATATCTACAATTAGATCAGATATTTAGACGGATATGTTGGCAAATCCAGTCAGCTCTGGCCGGCCATGGCCGTCGTGATCTGCTGCGTCCCGGCCATTCCTATTGCCGACATCTGCTGACGCTGCAATAAGCGCGCGAGCGCGGTGATCCCGTGGACTGCAGGTTCGTGTCTCGGACCTCAAGAACAATAACTCTCAAGGGAGAATGAGATGAGCTTTTCACGACGCACGCTTCTCAAGGCATCCGCTGCGTCAGCGGTTTTGGGCGGCATCGGCGCACCGTTGGTGGCGCGGGCCCAGAGCGCGGAATTTACCTACAAATACGCCAATAATCTTCCGGACGGCCATCCCATGAACGCTCGCGCCAAGGAAATGGCGGCGGCGATCAAGGCCGAGACCAACGGCCGGTTTGACCTGCAGATTTTCCCGAACAACCAGCTCGGTTCCGATACTGACATGCTGAGCCAGATCAGGTCGGGCGGCGTCGAGTTTTTCACGCTCTCGGGACTGATTCTGGCGACGCTGGTGCCGGCGGCGTCCATCAGCGGCATCGGTTTTGCGTTCCCGGATTACGACACGGTCTGGAAGGCCATGGACGGGGGCTTGGGTGCCTATATCCGCGGCGAGATCACCAAGGCCAATCTCGTGGTGATGGACAAGATCTGGGATAACGGCTTCCGCCAGACCACATCCTCGACCAAACCCATTAGCGGCCCGGAGGACCTCAAGGGCTTCAAGATCCGGGTGCCGGTGTCGCCGCTCTGGACCTCCATGTTCAAGGCGTTCGATGCAGCGCCCGCCTCGATCAATTTCAGCGAGGTTTATTCGGCGCTACAGACCAAGATCGTCGAGGGCCAGGAAAACCCGCTGGCGATCATCTCGACCGCAAAACTATACGAAGTGCAGAAGTTCTGCTCGCTGACCAACCACATGTGGGACGGCTTCTGGTTCCTGGCAAACCGCCGCGCCTGGGAAAAGCTGCCTGAGGATGTCAGGACGATCGTCGCCAAGAACATCAACGCGGCGGCCATCAAGGAGCGCGAGGACGTCGCCAAGCTGAACGCCGGGCTGCAGCAGGAACTGGCCGGCAAGGCCCTGACCTTCAACCAGCCCAATGTGACGCCGTTCCGCGACAAGCTGCGCTCGGCCGGCTTCTACGCGGAATGGAAAGGTAAATACGGCGACCAGGCTTGGGAGCTGCTCGAGAAATCCGTGGGCAAGCTGTCCTAAGCGCATGTGAGGGGCCGTCGTGGCTCATGCCGAACTGAGTGAAGTGGTTGGCGGTGAGGTGGCTCAGCCCCCTCGCCGCCGTTCGTTGCTGGCTTCCATCGAACACGCCCTGGGAATGCTGGTCGAGCTTCCCGCAGCGCTGCTGGTCGTCGCCGAAATCATCATCCTGTTTGCCGGCGTGGTGGCGCGCTACGCGCTGCACCGGCCGCTGATCTGGTCTGACGAACTGGCCTCAATCCTGTTCCTGTGGCTCGCCATGCTTGGCGCCGCGGTTGCGTTCCGACGCGCCGAGCATATGCGGATGACGGCGGTCGTCGCCAACGCGAAGCCCGCGATGCGCGCCTATCTCGATCTGGTGGCGACATCAGCCGCCCTGGCGTTTCTTATCCTGATCGCCTGGCCGGCTTATGAATACGCCTACGAGGAAAGCTACATCACCACGCCGGCCCTGCAGGTTCTCAATAGTTGGCGTGCCGCGGCGCTGCCGGTCGGCATTGCCCTGATGGCGCTGTTTGCTTTCCTGCGTCTGGCCCGCGTCGGCAACGTTCGCATGGTGCTGGGCGCGATCCTGTCGGTCGCGCTCGTCATCGGGATATTCTGGCTGCTCAGGGGCTCGCTCAAGCCGCTCGGCAACCTCAATCTGATCATCTTCTTTGTCGGCGTGGCCGGCTTCTGCGTGTTTGCCGGCGTACCGATCGCGTTCGGCTTTGGCTTGGCAACCTATGGCTATCTGGCGCTGACCACGGGCACGCCGCTGATGGTGCTGGTCGGGCGCATGGACGAGGGCATGAGCCACCTCATCCTCCTGTCGGTGCCGCTGTTCGTCTTCCTTGGCCTGCTGATCGAGATGACGGGCATGGCGCGCGCCATGGTGGCGTTCCTCGCAAGCTTGCTCGGTCATGTCCGCGGCGGGCTGCATTACGTGCTGGTCGGGGCGATGTATCTGGTGTCGGGCATCTCCGGCTCCAAGGCCGCTGACATGGCCGCCGTGGCGCCGGTGCTGTTTCCCGAGATGAAGGCGCGCGGCGCCAAGCCGGGCGATCTGGTCGCCCTCCTCTCCGCCACGGGCGCGCAGACCGAGACCATTCCGCCGAGCCTGGTGCTGATCACCATCGGCTCGGTCACGGGCGTATCGATCGCGGCGCTGTTCACCGGCGGCCTGTTGCCGGGCCTGGTGCTGGCAATCACCCTATCGGCGCTCGTGTGGTGGCGTTACCGGAACGAGGATCTGCGGCACGTCACGCGGGCGAGCGTCAACGAGATCGCCCGCGCGTTTGCCATCGCCCTGCCCGCCATCGCGCTGCCGTTCGTGATCCGCTACGCCGTGGTCGAAGGCATCGCGACCGCGACCGAGGTTTCGACCATCGGCATCGTATATGCCTTTGTCGTCGGCTACCTGATTTACGGTCTCTTGATCTACCGCAACTTCGACTGGCGCCGGATCGTGCCAATGTTGGTCGAGACCGCGTGCCTGTCGGGCGCGATCTTGCTGATCATCGGCTGCGCCACCGGCATGGCCTGGGGCCTCACACAGTCCGGCTTTTCGCGGACGCTGGCGGCCGCCATGACCGGCCTGCCTGGTGGCTCGGCGACGTTCATCGCGGTCTCGATCGTAGCCTTTGTGATCCTGGGCAGCGTGCTCGAGGGCATTCCGGCGATCGTGCTGTTTGGGCCGTTATTGTTTCCGATCGCCCGTGCGGTCGGCGTCCACGAGGTCCACTACGCGATGATCGTTATTCTCGCGATGGGTATCGGGCTATTCGCGCCGCCCTTCGGAGTGGGCTATTATGCGGCCTGCGCCATCGGACGCGTCGATCCGGCCGAGGGTATCCGCCCGATCTGGGGTTACCTGCTGGCGCTGATGGTCGGCCTGATTATCGTGGCGATCTTCCCGTGGATTTCCATCGGGTTCTTGTAAGGTCAAACCTTTGTAGATGGGACACAGCCAATGAGCGCAGCCCAGAACCAGTATTCGATCGGATTGGACAAAACGCCGGCGAATTACGTGCCGCTGACGCCGCTGAGTTTTCTTGCCCGCAGCGCCGCTGTCTATCCCGACCACATCAGCACGGTCTATGAAGGCCGCAGCTTTACCTGGGCCGAGACTTACGAACGCTGTCGACGCTTTGCGTCCTGGCTCGCCGGGCGGGGTATTGGAGTCGGCGACACGGTCGCGGCGATGTTGCCGAATGTCCCCGCGATGAACGAGGTGCATTTCGCCGTGCCAATGGCCGGTGCCGTCCTTAACGCGCTGAACATCCGGCTCGACGCGCCCTCGATTGCCTTCCAGCTCGACCATGGCGGCGCGAAAATCATCCTGGTCGATCCAGAATTCGCCGGCGTGATTGCGGAAGCGATGACGCTGATGAAGGGGCCAAAGCCTTTCGCCGTCGATGTCGACGACGCGGCGTTTGCAGGCGGCAAACGGATTGGTGAGATCGAGTACGAGGCGGCGGTCGCGGCGGGCGATCCCGGCTTCGTCGCACGGCTTCCGGGCGATGAATGGGACGCGATTGCGCTGAGCTATACCTCGGGCACGACGGGCAACCCGAAAGGTGTCGTCACTCATCACCGCGGCGCTTATCTCAATGCTGTCAGCAATATTCTGGCCGGCAATCTCGGCCAGCATCCGGTGTATCTCTGGACGCTGCCGATGTTTCATTGCAACGGCTGGTGCTTCCCGTGGACGGTCGCTGCCGCCGCCGGCACCAATGTCTGCCTGCGCAAGGTCGATCCGGCAAAAATCTTCGAGCTGATCGCGAAGCACGGCGTTACCCACATGTGCGGTGCACCGATCGTCTACAACACGCTGATCAACGCGCCCGGTGCGCCCAAGGGCGACAAGGCTCGCCGCGTGGTCGGGTTGATCGCGGGCGCAGCACCTCCGGTTGCCGTGCTCGAGGGCGCCGAGAGCATCGGCATCAAACTGACGCATGTCTACGGGCTGACCGAGGTCTACGGCCCCGCCTCCGTCTGCGCCGAGCAGCCGGGTTGGGACGAACTGCCAGCCGACCAGCGCGCGCAGCTCAAGCGCCGGCAGGGCGTGCCCTACCCGTTGGAAGAAGCCGTCACCGTGCTCGACCCGCAGACCATGCAGGAGGTGCCGCGCGATGGCGAAACCATCGGCGAGGTCATGTTCCGCGGCAATATCGTGATGAAGGGTTATCTCAAGAACGAGAAGGCGACGCAGGAAGCCTTCGCCGGCGGCTGGTTTCACACCGGCGATCTCGGGGTGCTCGACGAGCATGGCTACGTCATCATCAAGGACCGCTCCAAGGACATCATCATCTCCGGCGGCGAGAACATTTCCTCCGTCGAGGTCGAGGATGTCCTCTACAAGCACCCCGCCGTGCTGTTCGCAGCCGTCGTCGCAAAGCCTGACCCCAAATGGGGCGAAGTGCCCTGTGCCTTCGTCGAGCTGAAGGATGGCGCCAAGGCCACGGAGGCCGAGATCATCGCCTTCTGCCGCAGCCACATGTCCGGCTTCAAGACGCCCAAGGCAGTGGTGTTCGGCCCGATCCCGAAGACATCCACCGGCAAGATCCAGAAATTCATGCTGCGCAACAAGGTGGAATCGGCAAAGGCGATATCGGCGTGACACGTTATTGCGAGCGAAGCGTGACGGGCGGATAGTACTGCGGCGCTTCGGTCCGTTCGTACATCCCGTAATCGCGCATGACCTCGAAAACGCGGAAATACTCGGTTGTCGGATCGGCAAACAGCCTGGTGCCGAATTCGATGCCGGCTTGATCGTCTGGTAGATCGATCAAATGCGCGAAGTGCCCGTCACGATAGACGCTTGCGAAAGCGTCACGGCGCCATCCGGTCTGTGCCGGCAGCGTGGCGTTCTTCGACTCAGCCAGCAGCACATATGTCGGCTTGCGCCTTGCCGGATCGTTGTAGGACGTACGCCGCTCGGGCTGCCAGACTGCTTGTCCGGGCCTCGCTTCGTGGATCACTTGGGCGACCCGGATGCGATAGTCCGAAAAGACCTTCTCGCGGCCGATTGTCTGGACGTCGTGATGGTGAGCATGGGTGCGCCACGCCGTCAGGGTCCCCTCGTCCTGCCATATCTGATACGACAGCAGTAGGTTCTCCCGTGTCAAACTCCTGAAACGATCGATGAAGAGACAGCCGCCGATCGCTTCAAGCTCGGGCTTTAGCGAGGCCGCAAGATCGAGATATTGATCGCGGTGCCCGGGCCTTGTCTGGACTTCAAAGAACAGACCAATCATCGACGTCCCTCCGCGCCCGGCGCGCAGACTTGCCGCGGCAGACTCAGCCTGCGCTGTTCAGCGTCAGCCGCAAGCCATCATAGGCCGGGATCACGCCCGGCGGCAGGCTCTGGCGCAATACCTCGTAGTCGAGGTCGGAATGCATGTTGGTGATGACAGCCTGCTTCGGCTTGAAGCGCTTGATCCAGGACAGCGCGTCGTTGACGCTGAAATGGCTGGGATGCCCGGCATAGCGCAGGCCGTCGACGATCCAGAGGTCGAGGTTTTCGAGCGACGGCCAGCTCTCCTCGGGAATGTCGTGGAGATCGGGGGTGTAGGCGGCGGCCCCGATGCGGAAGCCGAGCGCGGGGATCTTGCCGTGCTGAACCAGGAACGCAGAGAGCTTCAGCGGGCCGCCTCTGCCCTCGGTGGTGTGGCTCTCGCCGGCTTCGATCGCGTGGCGCGTCAGGATCGGCGGATAGTCGCTCCCCTCCGGCGAGATGAAGCAATAGGAGAACCGCGCCATGATGTCTTTGGCGGTCGACTGGTTGAAGTAGACGGGAATGCGGCGGCGCTGGTGCAGCACGACCGAACGCAGATCGTCGATGCCATGGGTCTGGTCAGCGTGCTCATGCGTCAGAAACACCGCGTCGATGTGATCGACGTTCGCGTCGATCAATTGCTCGCGCAGGTCGGGCGAGGTGTCGATCACGATCCGCGTGGTGCCGTGGGCACCCGTCCGCTCGACCAGCAGCGAGCAGCGGCGGCGACGGTTCTTGGGATTGTTGGGATCGCAGGCGCCCCAGCCGAGCGCCGGGCGGGGCACACCGGCCGAGGAGCCGCAACCGAGGATCGTCAGCGTCAGCATCATGCCGCAACCTTCGGCGCCGGCACTTTGGAGAACAGGCGAAAGAAGTTTTCGGTCGTCTGCCGCGAAATCTCTTCCAGCGAGACGCCGCGCGTTTCCGCCAGCACTTTGGCGACTTCGACCACGTAAGACGGCTCGTTGCGCTTGCCGCGAAACTTGCCGGGCGCCAGATAGGGCGAGTCGGTTTCGACCATGATGCGGTCGGCCGGGAGTTCGGCGGCGAGCTCGCGCAAGGCTTCCGACTTCTTGAACGTCAAAATGCCCGTGAACGAGATCGACAGGCCCAACGCAATTGCCTTCATCGCCAGCTCGCGTCCGCCGGTGTAGCAATGGAGGACAGCTTTAAAAGGTCCCTTTGCCACTTCGTCTTCGAGAATACGGCCGCAATCCTCGTCGGCTTCGCGAGTGTGAATGACCAACGGCAGGCCCGTGGCGCGCGCGGCCGCGATATGTGCGCGAAACCCGCGCTCCTGCGCCTCGCGGGAGCCGTGCTGGTAGAAGTAATCCAGCCCCGCCTCACCGAGCGCCACGACCTTCGGGTGCTTGGTTAGTTCGATCAGCTCGCTTGCGGGGATGCCGTCTTCCTCATCGGCCTGATGCGGATGAGTGCCGACCGAGCAATAGACGTTAGGGAACCGCTCGGCGATGGCGAGCAGCCCGCCGAGTCGCTTCACCCGGGTTGAAATCGTGACGATACGACCGATCCCGGCGGCCTCGGCGCGCGCGACGATGGCGTCGAGATCATCCGCAAAATCCGGGAAGTCGAGATGGCAGTGGCTGTCGACGAGCATGGCTTGCAAACGGCTCAATCCACCTTTGGTTCGACGTAGCGCGGAAATACACCGACCGGCGGCGGCAGCGTCGTTCCCGGCTTAATCCGCGTGGCAAGCGCCGCGAAATCGCGCACTTGTTTCTCGTTGGGAATGCCGAGACTATCCAGCAGCTTGCTGGATGCATCCGGCATCACCGGTTGGGTGAGAATGGCCACCTGACGCACCACCTCCGCCGTCACGTACAGCACGGTTTTCTGCCTGTCAGGATCGGTCTTGGCCAACGCCCAGGGTGCCTCGCCCGCGAAATAACGGTTGGCTTCCGCCACCACGGCCCATACGGCGTTCAGCCATTGATGGATCTGTTGCGTCGCCATCGCGGTCCGCGAGGTTTCCAGCATGGCGTCGGCCTGCGCCAGGATCGTCTTGTCGTTGTCGGTGAACTCGCCGGGCTCCGGCAGCACCCCGCCGAGTTGCTTCGCGATCATCGATAGCGAGCGCTGCGCCAGATTGCCGAGATCGTTGGCGAGGTCGGCGTTGATGCGCGCGACGATGGCTTCGTGGTTGTAGCTGCCGTCCTGACCGAACGACACTTCTCGCATAAAGAAATAGCGCACTTGGTCGACGCCGTAATGCGCCGCCATGGTGAAGGGGTCGACAACATTGCCAACGGATTTCGACATCTTCTCGCCACGGTTGAGCAAGAAGCCGTGACTGAACACCCGTTGTGGAACCGCGACGCCCGCCGCCATCAGGAATGCGGGCCAGTACACGGCGTGGAAACGGACGATATCCTTGCCGGTGACGTGCAGATTGGCTGGCCAGTAACGCTGGAATTCGTCGCTTTCGACATCGGGATAGCCGGCGGCCGTGATGTAGTTCGTGAGCGCATCCATCCAGACATACATCACATGAGATGGAGCGTCCGGCACCTTGATGCCCCAATCGAACGTCGTTCGCGAGACGGAAAGGTCCTTCAGGCCACCTTTGACAAAACTCACTACTTCATTGAGCCGCTCGCGCGGCAGCACGAAGTCGGGCACATTCGCATAGAGAGTGAGCAATTTGTCCTGATAGGCCGAGAGGCGAAAGAAATAGGTTTCCTCCTCGGCCCACTCGACCGGCGAACCCAGCGGTTCGCGGCGGATACCGTCAGCCCCGACGGTGGTTTCCGCTTCGTCAAAATAAGCCTCCTGACGGACCGAATACCAGCCTGCATACTTGCCGAGATAGATATCGCCGTTCTTCTCGATCGCACGCCAGAGTGCTTGGCACGCTCGCTCGTGGCGCGGCTCGGTAGTACGGATATAATCGTCATATGAGATGTTGAGTGCGGTCATCATCTCGCGGAAGAGCGCGGAGTTGCGATCCGCAAGAGCGAGTGGCGCGAGGCCTTCCGCGACAGCGGTTTGCTGCATCTTGAGGCCGTGCTCGTCGGTTCCGGTTAGAAACCGGACATCGAATCCGTCGAGCCGCTGAAAGCGGGCGATCGCGTCGGTTACCATAGCGGTGTAGGCATGACCGATGTGCGGTATACCGTTCGGATAGAAGATCGGCGTCGTGACGAAGTAAGTATTGCGCTCGGCAGCCACCGCCTGCTGGGCCGCGGCAGCCGGCTTCACGCGCGGCCTGGTTGGTTTTGCACGTTCAGCTACGGGGGCCGCCGGTACGACAGGGTTGGCTTCTTGCGAAGTTACCGCGCGCGCCTTCCTCGTTTTGTTCGCGGATTTCTTTGCCGAGTTCTTGGCAGATTTCGTGGCCGCCTTCTTCGCAGCCTTTTTGGGTGACTTCCGCGCGACTTTCTTTGCAGCTTTCTTCGAAGGCTTGCCGGACTTCTTCACGACGCGCTTGCTCGTGGTCGCACCTTTCCTGGCGGCACGCTTTTTCGTCGCGGCTTTTTTGCTGGCGCGGGCGGGCAGCGCTTTACGAGTCTTCTTCGCCTTGAGCTTTTTCGAAGCTTTCTTTCCAGCCTTCGCCACCACGAATTCCTTCTCAACTCAACGATTGTCGGGATTATTATCGGACGGAGCGTTACCGCGTCGCTTCCGCAAGCATCCCGAACACCGAGAAAACCAGCGGTTTTCGCTCCAGATTGTACGCTTCGGTATCGCGCGCGGCGCGGATGATCTTTTCCCATACCTCCGCCAGCCGTGCAAGGCGGGGCAGATTTGCATTGGCGTCGCCAGCGCGCAGCTTTTCGCCGATCCAACGATCGATGCCGTCGATGAAAGCAGCCAGCGCCACCCGGTCGCTGGTGCCCAGCGCATCGCCAAGCGCATGCAGCTCGCGCGGGTCGACCTGCGGCAGCGTCGCCAGCAGCGCCGCTGTCCGCTGCTGCAGCTTTAGCGCGTCGCCGCCGAGCAGCGTCAGCGCGCGGGACACGCTCCCCTCCGAGGCATCGGCAGCTTCCGACAGCGCGGGATCATCAGGGGCGATGTCGGCGGCTCGCGCCGCGGCGCGCACGACGTCGCCGGTCGCAAGCGGCCGCAGCGGCAGCTTTCGGCAGCGGGACAGGATCGTGGGCAGAGCCCGCGCCGGCGAATGGCTGACGAGCAGAAACAGCGATCGGTGCGGCGGCTCCTCGAGAATCTTGAGCAGCGCGTTGGCGGCGTTTGGATTGAGCTCGTCGACGGTGTCGACAATACATACGCGCCAGCCGTCGACCGCCGCGGTCGAGCCGAAAAACGAAATCGTCTCCCGCGTCTCATCCACTGTGATGACTGTGCGTATCACGCCGCGATCGTTGAGACCTCGTTCCAGCACCAACAGCCCACCATGGGCACCGGCAGTGATCTGACGCGCGACCGGATCACCCGGATCCAGTGCCAGCGTCTCGGCGCGCTGCACCGAAGGCAGCAATGGATTGGGATTGGCAAGCACGAAACGGGCCATACGATAGGCCAGCGTCGCCTTGCCGATGCCCTGCGGGCCGCCGATCAGCCAGGCATGCGGAATGCGTCCACTGCGATAGGCATTCAGCAGGGCCGTCTCCGCCTCGCGGTGACCGAACAGATCGGCCGTCTCGCGAGGATGTGTGACCGCCGTCTCCTGCTCGACCTTGCACGCGCTCATGCCGTCCCCGCCGAGGTCGGGACCGCGAACACATGGTCGCGCACCGCCGTCCATACGCGGGCAGCAACCGCGTCGGCATCGGCATTGGCGTCGATCAGCACGCAGCGCTGCGGGTCTTCGGCGGCGATTTGCCTGTAGGCATTGCGCAGGTCCTGATGGAATTGCAGGTCCTCTGACTCGAACCGGTCAGGCACACCGCTGCCGCGGCGAGCGGCCGCGCGCTGCAAACCAACCTCAACCGGGATGTCCAGAATGATGGTGAGGTCCGGCTTCAGATCACCGATGGTGACGCGCTGCATGGCGTTGAGCACGATCGGAGAGACCTGCCCCAGGCTGCCCTGGTAGGCGCGGGTCGAATCCGAGAAGCGGTCGCACAGCACCCATGTTCCTTGGCTAAGCGCGGGCTGGATGACGGTGCGAACGTGATCGTCGCGGGCGGCGGCGAACAGCAACGTCTCGGCGTCCGGTCCCAGCAGCTTGCCCATTCCCGACAGCACGAGATGCCGCATGATTTCGGCGCCCGGCGAGCCGCCGGGCTCGCGGGTGACGATGGTACGCAGCTTTGCCGCAGCAAGGCGCTCGGCGAGTTTCTTGATCTGCGTGGACTTGCCCGAGCCCTCGCCGCCTTCAAACGTAATGAACTTCCCGCGTCCGGAAGGCCGCTGCAGCGTTGCCTGGGTCATGCTCAGAGCTTCTCTGCGCCCGCGCGGAACATGCCGATGACGAGCTCGCTGACCCCGTCGATTGCGCGACGCACGGTCGAACCGGTGCCGATCGCTTCAGCGGCATAGACCGGTGCCTCCACGGCGATGTTGGCGCCGCGCCACACCTTGACGACGCCGACCTGCTGGCCGGATTGGATCGGCGCCTGGATCGGGCCCTTGTAAACGATCCGCGCGATCAGTTTCTCGCTGCCGTTCTTCGGCACCATCACCTTGATCGGCTCGGGGCTCGCAAGCTTCACTGAGCGGCTTTCGCCGCCAAACACCTTGGCGTAGCCAACCTGCTGGTTGGCCGCGAACAGCGTGCGCGTCTCGAAATTGCGAAAGCCCCACTCCAGCATCTTCTTGGCCTCTGAGGCACGATCGTCGGGATCATCCAGTCCGTTGATCGCGACAATCAGCCTCGTGTCGTTCTGCACGGCGGAGCCGACCATGCCGTAGCCGCCCTCCTTGGTGTAGCCGGTCTTCAGCCCGTCGGCACCATTTAGCGAGTTCAGCAGCGGATTGCGGTTCTGCTGCCGGATCTTGTTCCAGGTGAATTCTCTCTCTCCAAACAATTTGTACATGTCGGGATAGGCCAGGATCAGGTGGCGGGCGAGTTTGGCCAGTTCACGAACCGTCATCTTGTTGGCGGGGTCGGGCAGCCCACTGGAGTTTCCGTAGGTCGATTTCGTCAGGCCGAGTTCGCGCGCCCGTTTGGTCATGACGTCGGCGGCAAAAATCCGCTCGTTGCCGGCCATGCCTTCGGCAAGCGCAATGCAGGAATCGTTGCCGCTCTGGATGATCGCGCCCTTCAGCAGGTCGTCCACCGACACCTTACTGTTGAGAATGGCAAACATCGTCGAACCGCCGGCCGGCGCGCCGCCCTTGCGCCAGGCGTTCTCGCTGATCCGATATTCGTCTGTCGGTTTGACCTTGCCCTGCTTGATGGCATCGAACACCACCTCGACCGTCATCAGCTTCATCATGCTGGACGGCGCCCGCAATTCGTCGGCGTTCTTCTCGAACAGCACGCTGCCGCTGGACGCCTCGACCAGGATCGCGGTCGGCGCATCACCATCGAAGCCGCCGTCGTCCTTCTTCGGAGCGCCCTGCACGCTGTTATTGGCGGCATACACGATGCCGCCCCAGCCGACCGAGAGGGCGAAGACGGCGGCCATCAGACGGCGCCACGGGATGATGGCCGCCGTGTCGGATTTGCGGGAAACGGAAGTCTCTGCTGCCATCGGCGATGTCCTGAATCCATGTGTTCTAACAGTTGGAAGTATCGCAAACAACACAGGTTTTTGGACTTGTGGCCGTGTCGATCTGATTGCGGTGCCGAACGAAGAAACGTATCGTTGCGATGCTGCAATTTCAGAACAAGATACGAAAAACAGGGCGGAAACGCGATGCCAACCTCACGCACTATTTCCGTCAACGGGCTCGACTTCTTTGTTTTCGAACAGGGCCAGGGGCCGCTGGTGCTGCTCTGCCATGGCTGGCCCGAGTTATCCTACTCCTGGCGGCACCAAGTCGGAGCCATCGCGGAAGCCGGTTTCCATCTCGTAGCCCCGGACATGCGCGGCTTCGGCCGGACCAGCGCGCCGGCGGACGTCGGCGCCTACACCATCTTCCACAATGTCGGCGACATGGTCGCGCTGGTGGCGGCACTTGGCGAAAAGCAGGCCGTCATTGTCGGCCATGATTGGGGCGCGCCGGTCGCCTGGCATGCGGCGATGTTCCGGCCCGACATCTTTACCAAAGTGGCGGGCCTCAGCGTTCCGCCCCCTTCCCGCGGACGCGGCCTGCCGCTGGAGACCTTGCGAAACAACGGCATCACCAATTTCTACTGGCAGTATTTTCAGGCGCCGGGCGTGGCAGAGGCCGAATTCGAGCGCGATGTCGCAGCGACCATGCGAATCGTGCTGGCCGGGCGCGGGTTCTCCGATCCGGCGGCCCACCAATTTGTTCAGGAGGGCAAGGGATTTCTCGCAGGCGCCGATCCGAATCGGCCGTTGCCGGGCTGGCTGACCGAGGCCGACCTCGCCTATTTCGCGGCCGTCTATCAGGAGTCCGGCTTTCGCGGCGGACTGAATTGGTATCGCAATATCGACCGCAATTGGGAACTGACCGCACCTTGGCAGGGTGCGCAAATCCACCAGCCGTCGCTGTTCATCGCGGGATCGAAGGATGGCGTCATCACCGGCCTGATCGGCGCCAAGCTGGTCAACGAGATGGAGCGTGTGCTGCCGAACTTGCGACAAAAGCTCATACTGGACGGGGCCGGTCACTGGATTCAGCAGGAGCGGCCCGATGAGGTCAACGCCGCCCTGATCGCCTTCCTGAAGGGGTAGCTGTATTCGACGCGTTTTCTTGACGCGAACGGGGCGCCACCCCGGATCAAGTCCGAGGGCATGCTTCGCCTGAAACGCTATCTAGTACAGTCCTCGCCCGCTGAGGACTTCGCTCGGACCACGTGGATCGACCGGCAGGTAAGCCTGGCGTGGTGCCACATAGCTGGCCTCGTTCTCGTAGGACACGGCGCGCGGATTTTCCGTGGCACGGCCACGCGTGCGACTGGAAGCCGACATTTCCGAGGTCGCGTTGATCGAGGCGTAGTCCGCCGAGGTATTGCCGAGGCTATAGGGCCGTCCCTCCGGCATCGGCACCTCGCCCCGGATTCGACCTGCGGACGACGGCATCTCGGGAACAAACGGGCGGGCCGAGGCGACCCGGACCGTGGCCGGGGACGGCGCGGGCTCGCCGGTCCGCAGCGTCGCCAGGAGCTGGCGGTCGTCGGAACCCTCAAGCGGGGCCCGGCCGACATATTCAACCCGCACCCGAGCGACGCCATTTGCTTTGAAATCGAGCAGTTCCGCCGCCTTGTTCGAGACGTCGATAAGGCGGTTGCCGTGATAAGGGCCGCGGTCATTGACCCGGACGATCAGCGACTTGCCGTTCCGAGTATTGGTCACGCGGGCGTAGCTCGGGATCGGCAGCGTCGGATGGGCCGCCGTCAGCGAGGTCATGTCGAAGACTTCGCCATTAGCGGTCAGCCGGCCATGGAAGTCGTCGCCATACCAGGAAGCCATTCCCTCGGCGCGATAGTTTGGATCCTCTTCCGGCACGTAGACCCGGCCCGCGACGGTGTAGGGCTTGCCGATACGGTAAGTTCCCCCGCCCTTCGGCACGGGCTCTCCGAACGCCACCACGCGGGGGCTCGAGGAAACGCCGTATTTGGGATCAATCCGCCTGGCGAATTTGTCCGACGAAGCGCAATTGGCAAGGACAAGGCATGTTGCCATGGCAACAGTACCACGAACTGCCAGAACGATTGTTGTTGGCCGTCGAATCCCCATCACCCCAACTACCATTTCTAGCGGCCGACCGCCTATGGAAGCGTTGCGGCCTTACCCCAACGATGCGGCCCACCTCCGCATCACATGATGAAGATATCGCAACCCGAACACGGCGGAAATGGGGTCTGGTCCCGCGTGGTGAATGAATGGTTGCTTCGCGCGCCCGTCGAACTGGGTGCAACGGTTCGATTCACTGTGTTTGCGCCCTTCGTCATAGCCTTTCTGTGCCCGCTTTCAGACAATCTGTTGCACCAAATCATCACTCACGACCGATATGCGATTCTGGCCCGTGAATCTTTTTGACTGTGCAACGGTGCAGTCGTTCTGTGCGTTGCAGGGGCGCAAAGGATTTGTGCGATGATCGAGACAGTAACAGCGTTGATGGGTCTGGTAAGCGCAGGCATTTTCCTTGCGCATGCGTTTGAAGGCTATCGTTCCAGAGCGTGAGTTTTGACAGCCGGCGGCGGTAGCCGCCCGGCTTCAGAGAGAGATGGCTCGGTAGTTCCGATCGGGGAATCGGAAAGGTCTAACAAATTCGGACGAGCATCTGGTGTGGTAGGTGTCTGATGCGCAACCACGACATCATCTCTAACGGATTTCTTGCGCTGGCGACTGCCAGCTTCGTGCTGCTGTGCTCCAGCCTGCTGGCCGTTGCGTTCGGTTAAACAAGGACACGAACCAATTGCGGCGACGGTACCGGGACGATGTGATCCCGGGCAGAATTAGCATCCGCCCGACGAACCGCCGGAGAACGCATTGCGGCCGATGCCGCCACCCATGATTTCCCGGCGCGTATGAAGTGCACCACGCAACGTGCACGCGGCTGGCCAAAGGGCAACGCCCTCGCCGCTGGGTTTCCTCCAAAATAAAGCGATGGGATGCACATTGGGGCGATGTTCGCATTGCGTTCAAGCCAGCCCTACGCTAAGCGACTGAAATTCCAGAGCTGGAAGGGTGGCCGAGTGGTTTAAGGCACCGGTCTTGAAAACCGGCGTGCCTGCAAGGGCACCGTGGGTTCGAATCCCACCCCTTCCGCCAATTTTAAGCAGAACCAATCCTTACCTCCAGTTTTGGCATTTGGTTTTGGCAATTTCGTTCGCTGAGCGTTCATCAGCTTCCTCGGTTCGGACCAGATGGACAACTCCTGAAAGACCACATCTAAAGCGCCAGCCTGACGTTGCAGATATCGTGCTCCTGCGGGTCCGACTTCACCTCGAAGCCGAGGCTGCGGCACATCGCCAGCATCACCGTGTTTTCCGTCAGCACATCGCCGGAAATCGCCTTCAATCCTTCGGACTTCGCATACTCGATGATCATCTGCATCAGGGTCCAGCCGAGCCCCCTGCCCTTGAGATCGGATCGGAGCAGGATCGCGTATTCGCCGCTCTCATAGATCGAGTCCGAATGGATCCTGACCACCCCGACCAGTTCGTTGGTCGTCTGGTCGAAGGCGACAAAGGCCATCGCCCGGGCGTAGTCGAGCTGGGTCAGGCGGGCGATGAATTCATGGGAAAATTCCTTCATCGGTGCAAAGAACCGGAGCCGCAGGTCCTGCATCGTAACGTGTTTCAGCATCTCGTGGATCGCCGGCTCATCCTCGGGACGGATCGGACGGACGAACACGCGCCAGCCGTCCTTGACCTCGATGTGACGCTGCCATTGCGAGGGATAAGGCCGCACGGCGAAGTTCGCCGGGCCCGAACCACGAAACTTTCGTTCCACGCGCCCGATCACGACCCGCGCGTCGACGGCCAGCACGCCCGCCTCATCCGCCAGCAGCGGATTGATATCGAGCCCACGGATGTCGGGTATGTCGGCGGCCATCTGCGCCAGCTTGACCAGAACCATTGCAACTGCGTCATGCTTCACCGCCGGCACGTCGCGATAGGCGCGCAACAGCCGCGAGACACGGGTACGTTCGATCAGGCCGCGCGCCAGTTGCAGGTCGAGCGGCGGCAGCGCCAGCGCCTTGTCATTGATGATCTCGACTGCCGTTCCGCCACGACCGAACACGACGACAGTGCCAAACGTCGGATCGTCGGCGAGGCCGAGAATAAGCTCGCGCGCCTTCGCCCGCACCACCATCGCCTGCACCATCACGCCCGATATGCGCGCCTCCGGCCGCAGCGATCTTGCCCGCGCGAGAATCTCGCTGGTCGCCTTGCGCACCGCATCGGCGCTGGTGAGATTGAGCACCACGCCGCCGACATCGGATTTGTGGACGATGTCGCGCGACATGATCTTGAGCACGACAGTCGCCCCCCGCGCAAAGATCGCATTCGCATGCGTAACCGCCTCTTCGGCATCGGCGGCGGCAAAGGTCGGCACGGCCGCGATATCGTAGGCGTCAAGGAGCCGCTTGACCTCGATCGGATCGAGCCATGAACGGCCGTCGGCCAGCGCCGCAGCAACGATCTGCCGCGCTGCATTGATATCGGGAGCGAATTCGCTCGGCATGGCGGGCGGAACCTGCGCCAGCGCCTCCACCACCTCGCGATGGCGGACCAGATGCATGAAGCCGCGCACGGCGTCGTCTTCGGTCGGATGGTTCGGAATGCCGGCGGCGCTCAAGAGATCGCCGATCGATGGCTCCGCGCCGACCCAGACCGCGAGAACGGGCTTCGGCGCCATGCGCTGCCCGGCGCGATATTTCTGCACCACGCGGGTCACGGCCACGGCGATTTCGTCGGCGCGCGCAATCGCCGTCTGCACGTTCATCACCAGCACGGCGTCGTTTTCGGGATCGGCCAGCAACGCTTCGAGCGCTGCGGCATAGCGCGCGGGATCGGCATCCCCGACGATATCGACCGGGTTCGATTTCGACCATGTCGGCGGCAAAACAGCGTCCAGCTTCTCGCGGATCGCCGACGAGAGAGCCGCCGGAATACCGCCGAGTTCGACCAGCCGGTCAACCGCCAGCACGCCGATGCCGCCGCCATTGGTCAGAATCGCAAGCCGCTTTCCAGGCGGCGATTTGACCCGCCCGAGCGTCTCGGCACAGTCGAACAATTCGCGCAGATCCGATACGCGCAGGATGCCGGCGCGTTGAAACGCAGCGTCGTAGACGGCATCAGCGCCGGCGAGCGCTCCGGTATGGGTTGCAGCGGCCCGCGCGCCTTGTGCCATTCGGCCTGACTTGACGACCACGACCGGTTTTATTCTGGCGGCTGCCCGCGCCGCCGACATGAACTTGCGGGCATCCTTGATCGCCTCGATGTACAGCAGGATGGCGTGGGTCTTTTCATCCAGCGCGAAATAATCGAGCAGATCGGCGATATCGACATCGAGCTGGTCACCGATTGAAACAATGCCGGAAAATCCGACGGCCCGCTGTGCCGCCCAATCCACCATGCCGGCGGCAATGGCGCCGGACTGCGAGATGAGCGCCAAATGACCCGCGGCCGGCATATGTGCGGAAAAGCTCGCATTGAGACTGACGTCGGGCATCATGATGCCGAGGCAATTCGGACCGATCAGCCGCATGCCGTATTTTTGTGCCGCCCGCTCGGCTGCTTCCGCGAGCGACCCCGGACCGTGGCCGAGCCCAGCACTGACGATGACGGCGCCGGCCGCGCCGCGCTGACCCGCCTCATCTATCAGGCCGGCGATGGTGTGGGCTGGTGCAGTGAGGACAACGAGTTCCGGCGCAAAAGACAGTTTTGCGATGCTGTCTGCGGCCGCGACGCCGTCAATCTCGTGATAGCGCAGATTGACGAGGCCGAATTCGCCCTTGAATTGGGCCTTGCGAATATTGTTGAGAATGGCACGGCCTACGGAGCCGTGGCGCGGGCTAGCCCCTACCAATGCGACGGAATGCGGCGAAAGCAAATTTTTCAGACGATAGGTGGACATCGTTTTCCAGTACCGGCAGGTCGCGGCCTATGCGAAGCGGCAAGAGGGCGGCTTACCGCCGTCGGCAGGGGCGATTTCTGATGCATGGCACTGGCCAATCAGCTCAAGGAGCGCCCACTGATCAAGTTCGACGTGGCCGCGATCATCCGCTCGGCGTGCCTGAACAGCCGTTCGGAGTCGCGGCGGAAGAAGTCGAGCTGATGCTGGCCGCATTCCTGGCACATCGTCCTGACGTCCCGTACCGAATGCGCGCTAGCCATCTTCGCGACGAACTCAGTGTACAAGTGCATCTCGGTCTGCGTTCGCTCCAGCATCTCGTCGCTGAGAAACAGCAGTTCCTCGAACATTATCTTCTGCGCACCAAGCATGAACTCCAGCACGCCCTGGTTTAGCTTGGTGGCTTCCGCTTCTGCGTTTGCGGCTGCTGGAAAGGAACCGGAAGCAGCCCGTTCAGACAGCTCTGACATGACAATCTCCGATTTCTGAATTTCCACCGAAAGCGATACTGACCGGCTTCGCACCGAACATCTAGCTGCATCAAACTGGCGTTATTGCGACAGCAGTTACCGCACTAGGAGATGAGACAAGGAACTCGCGGGGAACAAAGGTCGCATCCCCGCCCGCCATGGATCAGCGCAACCAACCGCGCACGACAATGGGCGCGCTGCGAACGATGACGTCAGCAGGCTCGGGCGTGTTTCAGCTCACGATAAGACGCGATGGCGGCGCCGAGCAGCTCTTCCCTTCGATGACGATAGCCCGGCGGGGGCACCTTACTCCGTTTCCCGTTTTTGGCTTGCGGCGATCGGCTGGGAAGGCGGGCGAAACGCTTGAGATCGCGGAGGTCGCCCAATGCGCGTTGCATTCGCTTTGCCGGCCGATGGAGGTGATGCAATTCGCCGCGGCTCTGCAGCGCGACCGTTTCCGTGAACGCTTCCAGCATGTAGCGGAAGCGTTTGACCTTGATCCGCAGCCGGTGACGGCGCGATTCACCCAGCGCCTTCAGGTGGCGTCCCCTGCGGATCAACCGTTTGTGCCAACGGTTGAGTTCGCGAGCGCAATAGACTTGCAGAGCCTCCGTCTCATTCCGTTTGCACCGCGCTAGCCACCCTCCCTGTCTGATCCAGTCATCGATTGCCGAGATCAGCCGGCGCGTCCGAACGGTGCGCAGACAACGAACCAGGCGGCGGTGGTCCCGCGTCTGGTGCTGACCGACCTGTTTGATGATGTGCTCCGCCCAACCGCGGTAACGCTTGCGGCGCGAATATTCGACTAGGACGTCGCTGTCGCGCGCGGCGCCGAGCGAACCATTCAGCCAGGCGATTTCCTTTTTCAGACGCGGCCATTCCGCATCGACCACGATCGGCGCGAAGAACGCCACAGCGGCGCGCAACCGTGTAATTGCGACGCGGATTTGATGCACTGCCTCGGCATCGCCGGCGCATGCGCTGCTGTGCTGGGCCTTGATCGAGGTGATGCAGTCGAGCGCGATCGTCTGGAATGCGGTTGCACAGTCGAGGCTCACCGCAGAGGTGTCGTGCAGGCGGGATGTACTGGTTGGGCGGCCGCGCATCGTCAAGGCTCGTCCGGCGCCAAAGGCAGGACCGCCCGGGCGTTGCGCAGCGACTGTTCCGGCGTCCCAGAGGCATCGATCATATGCCATTGTACCGCGCCGAGCGCGAAAGTCTCCTGCTTCAGGGCGACGCTTCGTGTCGCATCGGACGCATCATCCTTGCGCTGCTCGATCCGCGCCAGCCGCGTCGCGAGATCGGTCGTCAGAAAAAGGCCGACGAACCCTGCATTGTGCGTGGCCGCGAGATTCTCGATTTCCTTTCGTTCTCCCTCCTGCAGATAGGCGGCATCGAGCACCACCGAACAGCCCTGGGCGAGCACACGCTGCGCGGTGATCGAGAGACCGGCATATACTCGCTCCGTCGTTGCGGATCGATAGGCAGATTCCGGCAGAGCGGTAGTTTCGCTGATACCGAACAGGCGCTTGCGGACGACATCCGAGCGCACGATGAGCGCGCCGGGTGGTGGCTCGATCAGACCCGCGAGTCCGCGAGCAAGCACCGACTTCCCCGTCCCCGATAGCCCGCCGATTGCCACCAGCATCGGCGGCGTGGGCGCAATGAGGCGTCTCGCCAGATCGAAATAGCGCTTCGCCTCCTGCCACACTGCGTCGCTCTCTCCGGCATGTTCGCTCTTCACGAACAGCACGTGCGCGCGGATCGCTGCCCGCATCGACAAGAACAGCGGCAGCAGGCGTAGCCCATCGAAATCTTCATCGGCGGTTGCGGTAATATAGCTATTGAACGCTGCGTTTGCCGCTGCCGCCTGATTGAAGTGGATCATATCCATCAGCGTAAACGCGAGATCGTAGAGAATGTCCGTCGTGGCAATGACGGGATCGAACTCGATGGCATCGAACAGCAGCGGCCGGCCGTCGACCAATGTAATATTCGCCAGATGCAGGTCGCCGTGGCAACGGCGCACGAACCCTTGCTCGGCGCGCTGTCTGAGCAGCGGCTGCAATGTCGTTGCAGAGGCGCGGCTGGCGGCATCGAGTTCATCGATCGCAACGGAATCAAGTCCGTGCACGGTTTCAAATTTTGCGGTATTGCGGCCGATGATAGGTAGAATGGAGGCAAGCCAGCTCTCGCCGTCGTGGCGCGCTGCCCTGTCGTGGGACCGCAGAACCGCATCGGCCACGGCCGTCGCAAGTAACGGATCGATCGCCTTCGAAGCGGCGATACGGTCGAGCGACTGCGTCTCGTCGAACCGTGCCATTTCGACCGCCCATTCGACCACCGTGCCCGAGCCGCCGATTTCGAGACCGCCGTCGGAATTGCGCGTAATGGGAACAACGCCTCGGTAGAGCTCGGGAGCGTTGCCGGCGTTGACCTTTAGTTCCTCCTCGCAGGCGCTCTTGCGCTTCTCCAATGTCGAATAATCGAGGAATGGTAACCGCACGGCACGCTTGATCTTCAATGCCCGATCAGCTCCGAGAAAAACCATGGAGGCATGGGTATCGATCCGCTTGCCGCCCCCGGCTGCACCGAAACTGGAGCCATCGAGGAAATCGAGCACGTGCTGCTGGTTGTCAGCATCGGCTACGGCAGCATCTGGGGGGGGCCGCATAGTCATGGCTGCAGCACAGCGGCGCCCGTGATCTGTCCGGCGCGCAGCTTGGAGAGGACTTCATTCGCTTCCTGCAACGGAAACACGCTGGTGTGCGTCTTGATGTCAGCTTCCGCCGCGACCCTGAAAAACTCGATCCCGTCGCCCCGCGTCAGGTTGGCAACCGAAAGCAGCCGCCGCTCCTCCCAGAGGATGCGGTAAGGGAATGAGGGAATGTCCGACATGTGAATGCCGGCGCAGACCACGCGGCCGCCTTTGCGCACAGCTTGCAATGCCAACGGCACTAGGGAGCCGACCGGCGCGTAGATGATAGCTGCGTCGAGCGGCACTGGAGGCTTCTCCTCCGACCTGCCGGCCCAAGCTGCGCCGAGCGATAGTGCAAGGCGTTGCGCCGCGACGTCGCCCGCGCGCGTGAACGCGTAGACCGAACGGCCCTGCCAGCGAGCCACCTGCGCGATGATGTGGCCGGCTGCACCAAAGCCGAAAATGCCGAGATGTTCTCCATCGCCCGCCATCACCAGCGAGCGCCAGCCGATCAGGCCCGCACACAGCAAAGGAGCGACAGCGACGTCGTCGTTGGCCTCGCCGAGTGGAAAGCAATAGAGCGCATCCGCGACGAGATGCGTGGCAAATCCGCCGTCGCGCGTGTAGCCGGTAAAGCGCGGGCGGTCGCAAAGGTTTTCACGGCCGCTCCGGCAATAGGGACAGTCGCCGCAGGTATGACCGAGCCAGGGAACGCCGACCCTTTCGCCGATCCTAAGAGACGTCACAGCGGGACCAAGAGCTTCCACCCGACCGACCACCTCGTGGCCGGGAACGATCGGGTAGGCAATATCAGGCAGTTCTCCATCGACGACGTGCAGGTCGGTCCGGCATACGCCGCACGCGCCAACTTTGATACGCACTTCGCCGGGCGCGGGCACCGGGTCCTCGCGCGGCTCAAACCGCAGTAACGCGCCGGGCGCTTGCAGGACCATGGCGTGCATTTCGTCCGCTATCCTCACGCAAGCATGTGCGGTCTCTCCGCGACGAGCGGGTCATGCCTGATCCCGTCCAATCGACCCGCCCGAGCTTTCCCTAACATGGCTACATCGGCAGCGCAGCGCCAGCCACGGCGTTCTGCCATTTCTTGAGCGCATGGAACACAAAGGCGGGCTGGGCACGCCGGCACCTCCCGCTGAAGGAACGACCTACCCGCGCGCGCTCTCGGCGTTTTCTCCTAAGACTGTCTCGCCATCGCCGGTCGTAAAGGCCGCGTTGCGGGGCATTTTTATTGATGCCCGCCAATCGATCTATCGATTGGACCTCGCCTCCAATTCTCGCACGGCCCTGAAGCCGCGCGAGGCCGCCTGCAGCGCCTCGTCGATATCGGATGCGCGATGTGCCGAAGACAGGAACATATTGTGCTGGGGATGAAAGAACGCGCCGTGGCGGAGAGCGACCGAACAGAACACCCTACCCTTGCGTACTTCCGGGTCAGCCTCGAACAGCATCAGCGGCATTTGCGGCGGGCCGCTTTGGCGGATCGCGATGCCGTGCTCGTTCGCCAACGATGCCAATCCCTCGCGCAGCCTGATGCCCATCGCACGAATATGCCCGGGCACATCCGTCTCGCGCGCGATCCGCAGCGTGGTTCGCGCTGCCGCCATCGCCACCGTGCCGCACCAGAACGACCCGGTAACGAATACCTTGGTGGCGGCTTCGCGGAAGCGGTCGTTGCCGGTAACGGCGGCCAGCGCGTAGCCGTTGGCGATCGCCTTGCTCCAGGCACACAAGTCCGGACGTACGCCGAGCGCTTCCCAGCTCCCGCTGATATCGAGACGCAGGCCGGCCCGCACTTCGTCGATGATCAAAGCGGCGTCAGCCGCGTCGCATGCGGCCCGAGCGGCCGCCGCGAATTCCTTCGTCGGCAGTTCGAGATCGCGCCCCATGTCGTGGCGGAAAGCCGTCACCAGGACCGCAGCGAGATCCTTGCCCGCTTCCTCGACCGCTGCTCGCAGGCTCTGCACATCATTGTACTCGAAGTGCACCAGGTGCGCGCGATCCTCGGCGGTCACGCCGGCAACGCTCGGCGAGCACCATGGCAGCGCGCCATGATAGCTGCCGCGCGCGACGAGCACCTTGCGGCGTCCGGTGCCGGCACGGGCGATCGCCACGCAGCACGTGGTCGCATCGCCGCCGTTCTTCTGAAACATCGCCCAATCAGCATGCGGCAGCATGGCGACGAGGTCCTCGGCAAGCTCCACCATGACCTCGCCCGGGCCGTTCAAGCAGTCGCCTTTGGCGGCCTGCGCCTCAGCCGCCGCCTGAACTTCGGGATGCCGGTGGCCGAGCAGGATGGGCCCCCAACTGCACATGAAGTCGATGTACTCGCGCCCGTCGACGTCGCGCACGCGGCAGCCCTCCGCGGAGGCGAAGAACTGCGGATATCCTTCCGGGAGCCGCGCGGCATTCAGGTGGCCCCACATGCCGCCGGGAACGACCCGCTTGGCCCGCTCCCGCAATATGGCATCCGCTGTCTGCGTTTCGCTCAACAGCGCCGTGTGCTCGGTCATGACGTTCTCTTGTTGTAGTTCGCTGAGCAGAATGAGGCCCGGCCGCGTGGGTGGCCGGCATAGGCATCAAGCTTGCATCAAACCATCGGTCATGACAGGCGACAACATCCCTTTGCACGGCGCGGCCTGCAAAATGCGACGGTTCCCGCCGCGCAATCAATCTGATCGGTGGCTTTTGCCTCGCTAAACCAATAAAAGACGCACTCTCGTCGCACGATTGTTTGTCAAATTCGGGTTCGGAGCCCCGTTGAACGACTATCGTCCTATCGCCGTCGTCGCACTCGTTGCATTCGCGTCGCTCGCCTTCGCGGGCTCCGCGTTGGCGCAAAGCGCGATTGCCGCCAATGTCGCCAAACCGGGATCCCTCCCCGAAATCGCCATTGGGTCTGGGAAGGCGCCGGTGACCATCACTGAATATTCTTCGATGAGTTGCCCGCATTGCGCGGCGTTCAGCCAGAACGTGCTTCCGATGCTGCGTTCGAAGTATATCGACACCGGCAAGGTACGCTTCGTGTTCCGCGAATTTCCGCTCGACATCAAGGCTGCCGCAGCCTCGATACTGGCGCGCTGCGCCGGGAAGGGTGATTCCGAAAAATATCTCAGTGCAGTCGAGACCCTGTTCAAACTGCAGGAACGCCTGATGGCGCAGACCAAGGATACGCTGATCCATGTCGGTAAACTGCATGGAATGAGCGAGCAGGAAGTCGAGACCTGCGAGAAAGATCAGGCGCAATTCGACAAGCTTACCGCCGACCAACAATACGCTTATAGCGAACTGAAGGTTACCTCTACGCCGACTTTCTTCCTCAACGGCGTGCGGCTGCAGGGCTCGATGTCGTTCGAGGAGCTGGAAGAACGGCTCAAGCCGCTGCTGAAGAAGTAACGCTCGCCGGCCGTCGCAATAACCCCTTGTCCGGCGTCGCGGCCTCGCCGATGATGGCCCCAACAAACATATTGGGGAGAGCGCCATGGCCACGGCTTTGCGGGTCTTGTTGGCAACCGCGTGGTTGCTGTCCGGCGTCCTGGCGTCCTCGGCGAAAAACTATCCAAGCAAGCCGGTGCGCGTCGTGGTCGGCTTCCCAGCGGGCGGACCAACCGATGCCATTGCCCGCATCGTGGCGCAGAAGCTCACCGACCATCTCGGCCAACAGTTCTTTGTCGAGAACATCGGCGGCGCCGGCGGCAACACCGCAGCCGGCCAGGTCGCGCGTGTGACGCCGGACGGCTACACCATCATGGTGGTCAGCACCGGATTCGTCGTCAATCCCAGCCTTTATGCCAAGGTGCCATACGATCCGGTCAAGGATTTCGCGCCGGTGACGCTGGTCGCGGTTTCGCCGAATGTCGTCGTGGTCAACCCGCAAGTGCCGGCCAAAACGTTGCCGGAACTGGTGCAGCTCGTCAGGGACAATCCCGGCAAATACAGCTTTGCCGGCCCCGGCGTCGGATCGACGCCGCATCTGGGTGGCGAGCTGTTCCGGCTGGCTTTCAAGCTTGACCTGGTCCACGTCCCGTTCACGGGCGCTGCCCCGGCCATTCAGGCGACCATCGGGGGCCACACGCCGATCGCTTTTACCGCGCTGCCGCCTGCCCTCTCGGCGGTGCAGAGCGGACAATTGCGCGCGCTTGGTGTGGCTTCGACCGAACGGGCCGCAGGCCTGCCTGACGTCCCAACCTTCGCCGAACAGGGCATCAAGGATCAGGAGGCCGATACACTCACCGGGATCGTCGCCCCCGCAGGGACGCCGAAGGAAATCGTCGATCTGCTTCATCGCGAGATCGCCAGGATTGTCGCACAGCCGGACGTGACGCAACGCCTCACGACGCTCGGCTTCAAGGCGATCGCGAATACGCCAGATCAGTTCGGCGCGCGCATCAAGCTGGAGATGGATAAGTGGGGCAAGGTGGTACGCGATGCAAAGCTGCGGATCGAGTAATGTGCTCAGCGCGTCCCGTTCGACGTCGGCCGATTCATAACCGCGTCCACCATCCTGATAAAGGTCAAGCCGATACGATTCTTCTGGATCCATGCTACCCGGCACTCGTGCACGATCGATGAATCCTTTGCCATCACCAGGCGAAAGCGCTGCGGGACGAAGGCCGGATTGTCGACATCGATCGCGGCGCCCTCGCGTGAGATGTTCCGCACTACACAGCGCATCACGGAGCCACTCGACGAAACATAGGCAGGCTCCTCGATCTCCGTTCGGGGATATCTTCGTCGCTCTTCCATCCCGCCTATCCCATCCCCGGATCGATTCCGGCCAAACCGAAAGGCTAGCGCAAAACCTTAAACAAGTCGGACGCGTTCGCCGTATGGATGTTGGGGTATGGATTGTTGGGCCCCATTGTGCAGAGCGGTACGAAATCCCCCTCGCCTATGCGCAGGCGTGCTCCGCGTCGCTATGGACTTGCCGATCGTGGCGATGGCGCGATAGCTTTATCTACTGATCACTATCTACTGGTCACTGGCACGCGAACGCGACGAACCGGCAGGCTCGCCTTGAATACACCGATTGCAAACTCTGCCGATGTTGCCGGCGACCAGGCAGTGATCGCCCGGGCCGAGGCCATACGTTCTGATGTCGCAGCAGCTTCCGACGACATCGAGGCCGCGCGGCGGCTGCCGTCTGCGCTGCTCGACAAGCTGCACGACGCGCAATTGTTCCGGCTGTTGCTGCCCCGCTCGACCAACGGCATCGAAACCGATCCCGTGACTTTCTTCCACGTCATCGAAACCATTGCCAAAGCCGATGCTTCCACCGCCTGGTGTCTCAGCCAGGCCGGCGGTTGCGCGATGTCGGCGGCCTATCTCGATCTGCCGGTGGCGCAGGCGATCTTCGGCGATCCGCGCGCAGTACTAGCGTGGGGCCCTGGCCCCAGGGTTCGCGCGGTCGAATGCGACGGCGGCTATCGGGTAACCGGCGTCTGGTCCTTTGCATCCGGCGGCCGGCATGCGACCTGGCTCGGCGCGCATTGCCCGATCTATGCGGCCGACGGATCGCCCAGATACGACGGCAATGGAGTCCCGCTCGAGCGCACCATGCTGGTACGCGCCGAAGACGTCGAGTGGACCGACATCTGGAACACCGTGGGCCTGCGCGGCACCGCCAGCGACCAGTTCGCGCTCAACGACTTTTTCGTGCGCGCCGACCATTCGATCACGCGTGAGTTCGACCGGGAATGCCGCGAGCGCGGCCCGCTCTACCGCATGAGCAACCACACCTGCTATCAGGTCGGCTTTGCCGGTGTCGCCTGCGGCATCGCCCGCACCGCCCTCGACAACTTCGTCGATACGATGCGCAACAAGGTGCCGCGTGGCGCGAGGATCTCGTTGCGGGATAATGCCGTAGTCCAGTGCAACCTCGCCCAGGCGGAAGTCAATCTTCGCGCCGCGCGAGGCTACGTGTTGCAATCGATGGCCGACACCTGGAAGGCTCTCACCGCGGGCGCCACCATCACGGTCGCGCAGCGCATGAACATCCGCATGGCCTCGACCCATGCCATCCACAAGGCGCGCGAGGCGGTCGACTTCGCCTACAACGCCGCCGGCGCCACTGCGATCTTCGAGAACCATCCGCTGGAGCGGCGGTTCCGCGACATCCATACCGTGACCCAGCAGTTGCAAGGCCAGCTCAGGCATTTTGAAACCGTCGGCGCCTGGATGATGGGCGTCGATACCGACCTCAGCTTTGTTTAGGGAGAGCGACCATGGGACTTGGCGGACTGCAGCACTACACCATCGAGCCCGCCGATCTCGAGCGCACCAAGGATTTCTATTGCGATGTGCTCGGGCTGGAAAACGGCGATCGCCCGCCGCTCGATTTCCCCGGCTACTGGCTCTATTCCGGCGGCACGGCCACCGTGCACCTGATGGGCACGCGCAAGCCGCGTGAGGGCATCGTCGTCCGTGGTACCGAGAAGAAGTATGAAGATACCGGCCGGCTTGACCATATCGCCTTTGCCGCCACCGATGTTGAGGGTATGCGCAAGCGGCTGCAGTCGAAAGGCGTCAAATTCCGCGAGAGCGTCGTGCCGCGCACCGGCGATATCCAGTTCTTTCTCTACGATCCCGATGGCGTCGGCGTGGAGCTGAACTTTGCGAAAACTTGAAGGGCCCGCTGCACCACCTGACCTACGTGTGATGTCGGGCTGCAACACCACCGGTCAAAGAACCAAGTTCCCGACAACGCCGCAAGTCAGCCATCAGTAAGGCGCGAGTCCGTCAGGGTTTCATCATCATTGCAATGAGATTGGGAGGGGCCGCGCCGCTGCGGCAGAATAGCCGGGTGCCGTGCCTTTCAACCTACCCCAGGGCACACGTACCCGGCTGTTCGTCCGGCCGACCATCTAGTCGAGCCCGCGCTCGTGGCTCAGGTTGACCATTTCCTGAATGAAGATCGCCTTTTGCTTATCGTTCAGGGTGGCAAATAGCGGCTCGGCGGCATCGGCCACGTTGCGCTGATCGACGGCGCGATCGTTGAGAAATTGAGCCTCATTGCGCATCTGCTCGATGATGTCGTCGGGAGGATCGCGTTTGGCGCGCGCAATGCGCAGATTGAGCCGATCGGCGCCGTTATGACCGAGATAGTGCATCGCACTATTGAACGCGGCCCAGTGCTTCTCCTGCTCGGGCGTGAGATTTAGTTCCTTCTTGATCCGCTCGATATTGGCGTCGCTGTTGGCGACGATCTGTTCGGCCGTCAGTTGCGGCGCACCGGTCTGGGTGAGGACGGCCGGCTGCTGCGGTTGTTGCTGCTTTGCGGTCTTCGTCGCTTTGGACCCCTTCGAAGGCTTCGCGGCATCACCTTGCTTGGCAGCCTCGCCTTGTTTGGAATCTTTCGCCGCCGGAGCCTGTCCACCCTTGTTGTTATTGTTGCCTCCGGTCAGCACGCCGGTGACGCCCGTGACCACGCCGACGACGCCGCCGATCGCGCCGCCCAGCACGCCACCGACCGGGCCGGCAGCCTTGTTGCCTTCGCGCGCCCCTTGTTGCACGCCCTGCACCAGCCCTTGCGCGTTCGCGGTCGCACATGTGCCAAGAGCCAGCGCAACCATGGCGCCAAGTACAAAACACCAGCGCGACGGCGTCGGCGCAAGCTGCTGAGGACGTGTCATTGTCGGGTCTCCATGGTCCGATCGAGAAATTTGCCACGCGCAATCGCCAACGCGCGCGAGAATCCCTCTTTGCCTAAACTATCGTTTCCGCCCCAAACTCGTCCACCGCTGCGCCGCACGGTTCCCCGGCAGGAAGCAGCTTCCGGGCAAAGCCGTTACATGCGCGTTCGATCGGCTGCGGCGCAACTGCACACCTGCTTGAGCTAAAGTGTGCGGCGCAATATTGCCGCGTCAATTATTGACGATGTCGAGGCCACAACATCCTTGCTCCCGCAGCCCGGAATTTCCACGCAACGTTAGTTCAATGACGGCGGCCGTTGTGTTTTCTCGACAGATGCAAACAATTCTGGTCTGATCCGATTACAAAATCTCCGCTGGCGGCCGCCTCATGCGGCTCTCCTCCAGACGGAGAAGAATAATAAGAAGCAAAATCTGGCTCAGCAAAGAGGAAACGCTATGTCACGCAGGAAGCTTTCTCGCCGACAATTCGTTGCTGCGACAGCGCTATCATCCGCAGCGCTCATCACCGCGCCCTATGTGCGCGGCGCCCACGCAGCCGGTAAGCTATCGATCGGCTTCTGGGACCACTGGGTTCCCGGCGCCAACAAGGCCTCGACAGATATCGTCAACGCCTGGGCGGAGAAGGAGAAGGTCGAGGTTCAGATCGACTATATCCCGAGCCAGGGCAACAAGAACCTGCTCACCATCGCAGCCGAAGCACAGGCGAAATCCGGCCACGACATTCTCGCCATGCCGACCTGGTGGCCGCATGCGCAGGCCGAGCTGCTGGAACCCATGAACGACGTCATGGAAGGCCTCATCAAGCAGAATGGCGAGCCCAACGGCACCGTGAAATATCTCGGCCAGTCCAAAGGCAAATGGCTCGCGGTGCCCGCGAGCGTCGGCAGCCAGATCAAGGGGCCCTGCTCCCGCATCGACCTGATGAAGCAACATGCCGGCATCGACGTGCAAGCACTGTATCCTGCCGGTGCCGCGCCGAAGGCCGACAATTGGACCTTGGACACCTTCCTCAAGGCCGCAGAGGCCTGCCATAAAGGCGGCGTTCCGTTCGGCATCGGACTTGGCGAGACCAGCGACAATGTCGATACGGCCGGCGCGATCTTCCAGTCGTTCGGCGCAGCCCTTGTCGATGAGAAGGGTAACGTCACCGTCAAGACCGACGCGGTGCGCCAGGCACTGGAATTCTACAAGAAGCTGATCTCCTTCCTGCCGCCGGACGCCGGCGCCTGGGACGACTCCTCCAACAACAAATGGCTGGTCTCCGGCAGAGGCGCCATGGTCATGAACCCGCCGAGCGCCTGGGCGGTGGCCAAGCGCGACGCACCGCAGGTGGCCGAGCAGTGCTGGACTCATGGTTTCCCAGCCGGACCGAAGGGCCGCTACGCGCCTTACCTCTCCTACTTCTGGGGCACCTGGTCGTTTTCCAAGAACAAGGAAGCGGCCAAGAGCGTGCTCAGGGCGCTTTCGCAAGCGGATGCGATTGAGAAAATGTGTGTGGCGAGCGGAGGCTACGATCTACCTTGCTACGAAAAACTAACCATGCTGAAGGTCTGGCAGGAGGAAGGGCCGCCAAAGGGCACGCTCTACCACTATCCGAACCCGCACAACCACCAGACCCTTTCGATTGCCGCGGCGCCCGCACCGCCGAAGATTGCGCAGCAGATCTATACGCAGGCGACCCTGACCAAGATGTGCCTGCGCTATCACAAGGGCGAAGCGATGGAAAATGTGCTCGCCTGGGCCGAAGGTGAGTGCGAAGGCTTCATGCGGAGCTGACGGACAGGATGACATGGCGGCCTGCCTGATCGCAGGCCGCCATTCCCTATCCACCTTCAATCGTAGGCCCGGCAAAGCCGACAGAAACGTTATAGGGATGAAAGCACACCATGGCTGACGTCGCATTGCAGCCGAATCGGGGCGCCGCACAAGCCGCGCGCAAGCGCTCAAGCCTACACAAGATGCTCAAGCGCAAATCGACAGTGGCGTTCCTGATGACGCTGCCGCTGATCCTGCTGATCGCCACTCTCGTGATCTATCCCGCCTTTTATGCGCTGCATCTGGCGACGTTGAACAAGTCGATGCAGCGCTTCGTCGGGCTCAGCAATTTTGAGTTCCTGTTCAGGCGCGAAACGTTCTGGCTCGTCGTCAAGCAGTCCTGCATCTTCGCGATCACGGCCGTCGTCTTCAAGGCGCTGCTGGGCTTTATCATTGCGCATTTCGTTCACAACATTCCGGCCAAGGGCCAGCGCAAATGGCGCGGCATGCTGCTGGTGCCGTGGGTGATTCCGCCGGCGATGAGCACACTCGCCTGGCTGTGGCTGTTCGATCCCTCCTACAGCGCATTCAACTACACGCTCTCGTTCTTCGGCATCGGGCCGATCCCATGGACCGGCGATGCCATGTGGGCCCGCTTCTCGGTCATTCTCGTCAACATCTGGGTCGGCGCGCCGTTCTTCATGATCATGTATCTGGCGGCGCTGAAATCCGTGCCCGAACAGCTCTACGAGGCCGCCGCCATCGACGGCGCCAATTGGTGGCAGCGCATCTGGTACGTCACGCTGCCGATGATGCGAAACATCATCGCGATTACGACGCTGTTCTCACTGATTGTGACATTCGCCAATTTTGACATCGTACGCATCCTGACCGCGGGCGGCCCGCTCGATCACACGCATATCTTCGCGACGTGGGCGTTCCGCATCGGAATCGAGGGCAGCGATATACCGCTGGGCGCCAGCGTCTCCCTCTTCATGGTGCCGATCCTGGCGATCGCAGCGATTTTCATCCTGCGCGACATCAACAAACGCGGGAACGAAGCCTGATGACAACAGTGACAGTCGACAAGGCAGCGCCGACCCGCAAGGTCAAGTATGGCAGCATGAGCCGCGACCGGGCCTGGGCGCTGCGCTGGTCATATTTCTTCCTGGTGATCTTCGCCATTTTCTCGCTGACGCCTCCGATTTACATGCTCATCACGTCGTTGAAGAGCAGCGCCGAGATTTCGGCCGCGACCAATCCGTGGTGGGTGTTCCACCCAACGCTCGAGAACTATGTCGGTCTGCTGACCTCGAACCAGTTCCTACGCTTCTTCTGGAATTCGGCGATCGTCTCTATCTTCGTCGTCACCATCACCATGCTGATATCGGTGCCGGCAGCATTCGCGCTGGCGCGGATGCGGTTCTGGGGCTCGGCGACGCTCGCGACCGGCGTATTTCTGACCTATCTCATCCCCGAGACACTGCTCTTCATTCCGCTGTTCAAGATGTTTGCGGTGATCGGCGATTGGACCGGCATCCAGCTCATCAACAGATGGTACGTGCTGCTCATTCTTTATCCGACGCTCACGGTGCCGTTCTGCACCTGGATCATGATCGGCTACTTCGCCTCGATCCCGAAGGAGCTGGATGAAGCTGCCGTCATCGACGGCGCGTCCTGGCTCCAGACGCTGACGCGGATATTCATTCCGGTTGCCTTTCCCGGCATCATTGCCGCGACCATCTTCGCCTTCACGGTGTCATGGGCGCAATTCCTCTATCCACTGGTGTTCACGACGTCGACCGACCAGCTCGTCATGCCGGTCGGCATCATTACCTCGCTGATCAAGGGCGACGTGTTCAACTGGGGGCAGATCATGACCGGCGCCCTGCTCGGCGCGGCGCCGCCGCTCATCATCTACGCGTTCCTGATGGACTACTACATTGCCGGCCTGACCGCCGGTGCGACGAAGGGTTGATCTCATGGCTGACGTGACGTTGCGTAAGGTTGTGAAGCGCTATGACGAAGTCGAGGCGGTGCGCGGCATCGATCTCGACATTGCGGACCATGAGTTCGTGGTACTGGTCGGACCATCGGGCTGTGGAAAGTCGACAACGCTGCGAATGATCGCCGGCCTGGAAGATATCTCCGACGGCGACATCATGATCGGCGGCGACATCGTCAACGACGTGCCGCCGAAGGATCGCGATATCGCGATGGTGTTTCAGAACTACGCGCTCTACCCGCACATGACCGTTGCGGAAAACATGTCGTTCGGATTGCGGCTGAAGCGCTATCCGAAAGCCGAGATCAAGAGCCGTATCGACGAGGCCGCGCGCATGCTCGACATCGTCGAACTCGTCGACCGCAAGCCGAAACAATTGTCCGGCGGCCAGCGCCAGCGCGTCGCCATGGGCCGCGCCATCGTGCGTAACCCAAAGGTATTTCTGTTCGACGAGCCGCTGTCCAACCTCGACGCCAAGCTGCGCGTGCAGATGCGGATCGAGATCAAGAAGGTGCACCAGAAGGTTCGCACCACGACGGTCTACGTGACCCACGACCAGGTGGAGGCGATGACGCTGGCCGATCGCGTGGTGGTGATGAACCATGGACGGATCGAGCAGATCGGCACGCCGAACGAGCTCTATCACAAGCCGGCGACGAAATTCGTTGCCAGTTTCATCGGCTCGCCAGCGATGAATTTCGTCCCCTGCCGGCTGGAGGATCTCGCCGGCAAGTTGCACGTCCGGCTGACCGACCGCATCGCCTTCCCCCTGCCGCCGGCCCGTGCCGCCCGCTATCAGGGCATTCCGCGCACCGACAAATTGCTGCTGGGGCTGCGGCCCGAGCATATCACCGAGGCTCGGCCGCATCTTGCACCCGGCGTGGAGGCCTTCGATACCGTGCTCGACGTCACCGAGCCGATGGGAATGGAGACGCTGATTTATTTTACGCTGGAAGGCTCGCAGGTCTGCGGCCGGGTCAATCCCAATGCCGGCGCGGAGGATGGCGCTCCCCTGCGATTGGCTGTGGACCTCAACAATATGCACCTGCTAAACGAGGTGACCGGCGTCGTCCTTTGACGGCGCAATTGCGTGACCTAAGGGCAGGAAATGGCTACCAACAAGAAGAAAATCTTCATCACGGAATCGATGTCGCAGCAGGGAAGAGCGCTACTTCACGCGCGAGACGATATCGAACTCGTCGAATTTCCCAACATGATTTCGCAGAAGGATTTCGAAGCCAAGCTGAAGGAGCATGCGCCGGTGCACGGTGTCGCTCTTGGCGCCACCCGCTTCGGCGAGCCCGAGTTGGAAGCCTCGAAAGACATGCTCGTGGTGACGCGGATCGGCGTCGGGTTCGACGCCGTCGACGTCCCCGCGCTGAGCCGCCGCAAGGTGCCGCTGATGGTGGCCGGCACCGCCAATTCGCCGTCGGTTGCCGAACACGCGCTGTTCATGATGCTGACGCTCGCCAAGCGCGCAACGGAAATGCATTCTCTCGTCAGGGACGACAGATGGGCTGATAGGCTCGGGATGCTGCCCTACGACCTCTTCGGCAAGACCGTCCTGATCGTCGGTTTCGGGCGCATCGGCACGCGCACCGCCAAGCGCTGCCTCGCGATGGAAATGAACGTCCTGGTTTTCGACCCCTATAAGCTCCCCGCCGACATCAAGGCCGCCGGTTGCGACCCGGTCGCCGACCTCAACGCGGCGTTGCCGCGCGCCGATTTCGTCAGCATCCATTGCCCCAAGAATCCGGAGACGGTCGGCATGTTCAATGCCGACAGGCTGAAGCGGATGCAGCCGTCCGCCTATCTGATCAACACAGCGCGCGGCGGAATCGTCGACGAGGCCGCCCTGCACGACGCACTCGTATCCGGCAAGCTCGCGGGCGCCGGCCTCGATGTCTTCGAGCAGGAGCCGCCGCCGGCCGGTCAGGCGTTGCTCGCGCTGCCGAACGTCATCATGGCGCCGCATGTTGCCGGCGTCACGGTGGAAGCCGTGGACCGGATGAGCGAGCAGACCGCCCGCAACATTCTGAGCGTATTGGACGGCGATCCCTTGCGCCAGAACGTGATCAATCAGGACGTGCTCGGCTAGATCGCAAATGGTCCAGGGCATGGCCGGTCTATCGGCCGGCCGGCAAGCGAGGTGTGTGCATGGCCTTCAAGGAATACGGCGATTACGACGCGGTCGACCTTGCCGAACTAGTTCGGAAGAAGGAGGTCTCGGCCAAGGAATTGCTCGATGAGGCCATCGCCCGCACGGCAAAGGTCGATCCGCAGATCAACGCGGTGGTCGTCAAGCATTACGAGTATGCCGAGCGTCAGATCGAACACGGTCTGCCCGACGGTCCCTTTACCGGCGTGCCATTTCTGTTGAAGGACCTCGACCTGCTGGAGGGCACGCGCACGACCTCAGGAGCCACCGTCCTGAAGGATTTTGTGGCTGACCACACTGGGACGCTGGCGCGGCGTTTCCTCGGGACCGGCGTATCCATCTTCGGCAAGAGCTCCAGTCCCGAATTCGGCCTGATGCCGACGACGGAGTCGCGCCTGTTCGGGCCAACCCGCAATCCCTGGAATCTGGAGCATTCTTGCGGTGGGTCATCCGGCGGCGCCGCTGCGGCCGTTGCAGCCCGCATCCTTCCCGTCGCGCACGCCAGTGATGGCGGCGGCTCGATCCGCATCCCCGCCTCCGCTTCCGGCGTGTTCGGCCTGAAGCCGACCCGGGCGCGCAATCCGCTCGGCCCCGATCGCGGCGAAGGCTGGGGCGGATTCTCCTGTGGCCATGTCGTGAGCATCAGCGTGCGCGACAGCGCGGTGATGATGGACGCGATTCACGGGCCGGAGTCGTCGAGCCCCTATTTCGCGCCGCCGCCGGAGCGGCCGTTTTCGCAGGAAGTCGGCCGCGACCCGGGCGAGCTTCGTATCTCGTTCACCGATAAGTCGCCGTATGGCGATGCCATCGATCCGGAAATCGCGGCAGCCGTGCGTGAGATCGCAAGCCTTCTGGCGGGGCTCGGCCATCACGTCGAGGAACGGGCGCCGGCGCTTGCCGCCGATCCAGCCGCGGTCATGACCACTATCGTCAGCGGCAACACCGCACTGACGGTTCGTTTGATCGAGCAGCGGCTCGGGCGAGAGATGACGGATAATGATCTCGAGGTATTGACGCTGGCGCATTCGCGCAACGCGACGAGGACCTCGGCGACCGACTATGTGGCGGCCCAGCTCGCCGCCTTCCAGATTTCCCGCTCACTGGCGATCTTCTTCGAGAGCTGCGACGTCTTCCTGTGCCCGACATTATGCGCGCCGCCGCTGCGCATCGGTGAACTCAACACCATGTCAAACGATCTGTCGCACGTTGCCCCGATCCTGCGCCGCTACATGCCCGGCACCTCCATGTTCAACATGTCCGGGCAGCCGGCCATGTCGGTGCCGCTGGCCTGGAACAAGGCCGGATTGCCGCTTGGCATGATGTTTTCGGCCAAGTTCGGCGACGAGGCCACTCTGTTCCGCCTGGCCGGCCAGCTCGAACAGGTCCGGCCCTGGAAGAACAAATTACCGCCGGTGCGCGCTTAGCTACGCCCCAAAAAAGCCACGGATTGACAAAGCCTGGCTTTATTCGGAAGCAAGGAAGGGGCTGTGGGCGGCGACGGATACTGATTCCGCAAACGGGCTCGATCCGGAGGCTGAATCGTGACCCAAAGCGACCCGACCGACAACGCCCTAGCGACCATCGCTAGCATCCTCGACCCGCCGGAAAGCCGTCGCGAACCCGAAAAGCCCGCCGTCACGCAGCAGATGCCGGTGGGGCCTCCGCCCATCCCCACATCTCCTCCTCCCATCGAGGCTCGCGGTTACAGCAAATTCGGGCCCGGCCCGATGACCGCAATCCGTTTCAAATGGACCGTCCGCCTCGACAATGGCGATTACTATGTCGACGAGACAATCGGCGAGAACTCCACGCCGATCGTCACCGGGCCGATGTCGAGGGAAGCCGCGATTCAGATGGTCGACGATCGCGAAAGCAACGCGCGCCGACGCTTCGAGCAATTGAAGAGCGAGATGACCGGGCGTAGCGCCGCGGCGAATCTGGCCCGCAAGGATAACGGCGAGGCGTAACTTCCGTAGTTGAGCGGCGCAAGCTGCGGATCGGCTGATGATGACGGACGCTTCCGCGACCCACTATCAGCAAAAGCAGCACGCCGGAGTGCTCTGCGCGGTGCATCCGGAAAAACCGTTCGACTTCGCCGAGAAGGCCTATTGGCTGCAGCGCGACATGGCGCTGAAGGCCTTTGTGGATCAATGGCTGCACATCGCTATCCAGAACGGAAGCTTCAGAAAAATCTATTCCGTCTGGTTCGATTGATCGATTGGACAAGCCTGTTTTCCGAGGAAATTGACCGCCCAATGGGCGCAATTTAGACTGCCGCCGTCGAATTGAACCAAAGCCGCTAGTACACGACTTATAAGTTTGAAAGTGATCTGGATCACGTTGAGTGACGCTGCCGATGCGTAGTAGCTGCGGGCATCCGGATTCCCTGTTCAGGAGGTCGTTATAATGAAGAAGTGCCTCGCTATCGCCGCGCTCTTGCTGGCTGGCACCGTCACCGCTGCACAGGCGCAGTACACTTTCGAGTATGGCGGCCGCACCATTACGATCGATCCCGATCGCGGCACCGTCTCTATTCCCGGCGTCTACGACAATACCGGCAAGAAGACCAAACGCGCGCGTGGCGAGGAAGGCGATCTTGATCGTCCGACCAGGAAGGCTCCGCAGCAGGCAAAGACTTCCCCGCAGGCCGCACCGGAGACTGCGCCAGCGCCGGCCGTGTCGGCACCGGCGGAGCAAGCGGCTGCCCCTGCGACTGCGCCGGCACCTGCTGCCCCTGCTCCGGCCGCTCCCGCCACTGCAACAGCAGCACCGTCGAGCTCAACAGCAGCCGTTGCACCGGCTGACGCCGCCGCGCCTGCGGCGGCAGCGCCCGCTGCTCCCCCAGTGCAACAGAACGCCGCGCCGGTAGTCCCGCCAGCACCAGCTCCCGTTGCCGCACCGGCACCACCGCCGCCGCAACAGAAACAGGCCGCGGCTCCGGCAGCTTCGGAGGCGCCTGCGAACTCACCGCTCGGCGTTTGGCTGACCGAGGAGAAGGAAGGCAAGGTGCGGATCGAACCGTGCGGCCCCAATCTGTGCGGCTATTCCGTCGACAAGAAGTCGAACCAGAACGGCGAGCAGGTCCTGATCAACATGAAGCCCGGCAAGGACAAGTGGAGCGGGCGGATTTTCGATCCGAACACCGGCAGCACCTACGATTCGACGATCGCGCTCAAGGGCACCGACAGTCTGCGCGTTCAGGGCTGCGCCTTCGGCGGCATGTTCTGCGGCGGCCAGACCTGGACCCGCGTCAACTGACTCGTCGCGTCATGTTGACGATCGTGATGCTGTTGGACGGAGTCCTTCTTTGAGGTCTTGTCCCGCGTCCCGCGCGTGATGACAGTCACGGTCGTCTTGGAACGGCCGTGGAACTATGGACGTGTCCAAACAACAGGGGCACGCCATGGGAAGTCTTCGCAAATCTGCCGTCGCCGTTTCGCTACTTGCCGTATTGGCCACCACCACGCCATCCGCAGCCGCAACATTCGACGGTGACTGGAATGTGCAGATCACCTCGTCGAACGCCGCCTGCAGCAGCGGCGCTTCGGTCTCGATCGGAATCAACAATGGTCAGATCGCCTCCCGCAACGCGGCTGTCACGGCCTCCGGCCGCGTCGCCGAGGCCGGCACCATCCGCGTCACCCTTGCGAGCGGCATGAAGCGAGCCGTCGGCTCCGGCGTTCTCACGGGCACGTCAGGATCTGGCACATGGCGCGCAGCCCTGTGCTCTGGCACCTGGACCGCGCAGCGGATGTGAAACACCAGGAACTCAGCCGACCTTCTCGGTGTACTCCGCGTCGGTCACGTGCTCCATCCAGGTGACGTAGCTGCCGTCGAGCGCTTCCTGCATGGCGATGTGCGTCATGGCATTGGTCGGTGAAGCGCCATGCCAGTGCTTCTCGCCCGGCGGAATCCAGACGACATCACCGGGACGAATTTCCCTGATCGGACCGCCCTTGGCCTGCACCCGTCCGAGCCCCGAGATGACGTAGAGCGTCTGACCGAGCGGATGCGTATGCCACGCCGTGCGCGCGCCGGGCTCAAAGGAGACGCGCGTCGAGGCCAGCCGTGCCGGCGCCTCGGTCTGGATAATCGGATCCTGCAGCACCGTGCCGGTGAAATATTCAGTCGGCGCCCGGCGTGTTGGCCGGGAGCCCGCGAGATGGATTTCCATGGAGTTGCCTCTGCCTGTTGAAGTTATTTCTTCGTCGCGGCGTAGCGCGCCTTGGTCTCGGCGTTCATCGGATAGAGGCCGGGCAACGCCGCGCCGTTGTTCACCTCGTTGACGATCCAGGCTTCCATCCGTTCCTGCTCCGGCCCTTCGGCCAGCACGTGGTCGAGCAGGGCCCGTGGGATCAGCACGGCGCCGTCCTGGTCGGCGACAACGATGTCGTTCGGAAATACCGCAACCCCGCCGCAGCCGATCGGCTCGCCCCAGCCCACGAAGGTAAGCCCGGCCACGGAAGGCGGCGCGGCGAAGCCGTCGCACCAGACCGGGAGATTGGTGCCGAGCACGCCTTCGACATCGCGCACCACGCCATCGGTAATCAGCGCCGCAACCCCGCGCTTGACCATGCGGGCGCAGAGGATGTCGCCGAAGATGCCGGCATCGGAGACGCCCATCGCATCGACTACGGCGATGCAGCCTTTCGGCATGGCTTCAATCGCGGTGCGGGTCGAAATCGGCGACGACCAGGATTCAGGTGTGGCGAGATCTTCGCGGGCCGGCACGAAGCGCAGCGTAAAGGCCGGTCCGACCAGCCGCGGCTGCCCCGGCCGCAGCGGCTTGGTGCCGCGCATCCAGACGTTTCGCAGGCCCTTCTTGAGCAGCACGGTGGTGATGGTGGCGGTCGAGACGCCGGACAGGGTTGCGATGGCTTCGGGGGACAGGGACATCTGGAATGCAGGCTCCGGAGGATGGTGAAAGGTAGTGCATCTTGCGAAGCGCAGACATCGCGTCAAGGGTCGGTGGAAAGAAGCGCGATCATAACATCTTATCGTCGGACTGCAGATTAATTTATTGAACTTACTGGCGGATTTCGCGCGATGCGAATTCCACTTGCGGCCAAAACACGCTAGAGGTTGAGCTAGCACGAGAGCTGCGAGACAAGTTTAGAGGCCATGGCCGCAACGCTACCCCCGCCCCGCCTGTTGCCGAGTGGCGACAGCGCCATCACGGTAGAATTCAGCCGCAACATCGACGATGCCGCCAACCGGAGAGTGCTGGCGCTCGACCGCGCGCTGGCTGCTCAACCCATCGCAGGCGTCACAGAGACGGTGCCGACCTATCGTTCGCTGCTGGTCCACTACGATCCGGTCCAGATCGGTTTCGACAAGCTTGGTGGAAGGATACTCGCGCTCGCGCAGCTCCCGGTACCGGCGACGACAAAAGCCCGGCGCTGGCGCATTCCAGTCGTTTATGGCGGCGAGCACGGCATCGACCTCGAGGACGTCGCAAAAACCCTCAACACGACGCCTGAGGAGATCGTGGCGCGGCACGTCGCGGGCGACTACCGGGTCGCGATGATCGGCTTTACGCCCGGCTGGTCCTATCTCAGCGGGCTTGCGGATAGCCTACATATGCCGCGGCGGCAAAATCCGCGTTTGCTGACCCCGGCCGGCACCATCTCGATCGGTGGGGTGCAGACCGGCGTGCAGTGTCTCGCCGGCCCGAGCGGCTGGCATCTTCTGGGGCGGACAGCCGTTCGCACCTACCAGCTTCACCGCGACCCGATCTTTTTGCTGGAGCCGGGCGACAACGTCACCTTCACGCCCGTCGATGCCAAAACTTTTGCAGAGCAGGACCGCGCCGCCGAAGCCGGCGAATTCATAGCCGAGCAGATCGCCTCATGAACAAGCTCGTCATTATCTCGATCGGCCCGGCGAGTTCCGTACAGGACGGCGGACGTCCCGGCGCCCAGCGCTACGGCCTGGTGCCAAGTGGCGCAATGGATCGGCTGGCGCTGGCGGCAGCGAACACGTTGGTTGGCAATGCGCCGTTCACGGCGGCCGTCGAGGTCGGCCCGTTCGGGGCGAAATTTACCACGCGCGGCGCCGCGGTGCGCGTCGCGCTGACGGGAGCCCCGCGCAATGCCGATATCGCCGGCCGCGCCGTGGCACCGGATACATCCGCAACGCTGGCCGATGGCGAGACGCTGACGCTCGGCTTTGCCCGCGGCGGCGCGTTCAGCTATCTCGCGATTGAAGGCGGCATTGCCGGCGAGCCCATGTTCGGCAGCCTGGCCGTCAATGCCCGCGCAGGCCTTGGCAGCCCCTATCCTCGCCCACTGCAGGCCGGCGACGAGCTACCGGCGAAGGCCGCAAGCGGCGCGGCGGAACGGCGGATCGAATTGCCGGCGGCAACCGACGCGCCGATCCGCATCGTCTGGGGTCCACAGGACGACGAATTCACCGATGAGACCAAAAAGCTGTTCGTCGACAGCGAATGGAAGATATCGGCGACCAGTGACCGCATGGGTTACCGGCTTGAAGGCCCCACCCTCAAGCACCTTCACGGCCATAACATCGTCTCCGACGGCACCGTCAACGGCAGCCTGCAGGTGCCCGGTAATGGCCAGCCGATCGTGCTGATGCCGGACCGCGGCACCAGCGGCGGCTATCCCAAGATCGCAACGGTGATTTCGGCCGACCTCGGGCGACTGACACAGATCCCCGCCGGTCACGCCTTTCGCTTTCGCGCCGTCAGCATGGCGGAAGCGCAGGCCGAAGCGCGCAAGTTTGCGGAACTGTTGCGCACCCTGCCCGATCGGCTTCGTGCAATCGAAAGCGTTGATCTCAACATCGACGCGCTGCACGATGCCAATGTCGCGGGCCACGCCGTCAGCGCGGTCGATGCCGGAACCTGGCACGCGGTATCGATGGCCGACATAGCGGGCCCGGACTGAGCACCAATCCACTCACGAGAAGCGGACGGACAACATGACAACCATCGACCTCAATTGCGATCTCGGCGAAGGGTTTGGCCCCTGGGAAATGGGCAATGACGCAGCGATGATCGAGCTTGCGACCTCGGTGAACGTCGCCTGCGGCTTTCATGCCGGCGATCCCGACATCATGCGCCGCACGGTCGAACTGGCGAAAGCGCGCGGCGTCTCGGTCGGCGCGCATCCCGGCTATCGCGACCTGCACGGCTTCGGTCGGCGGCCGATCCCGGGCCTAAAATCTTCGGAGATCGAGAACCTCATCGCCTACCAGATCGGCGCGCTGCAGGCGATTGCGACCGCGGCCGGTTACAAGGTTACTCACGTCAAGGCGCATGGCGCGCTCTCCAACGTCGCCTGCGAGGACGACATGACCGCAAAAGCCATCGCCAACGGCATCAAGGCGGTTGATCCCAATCTGATTTTCGTGGTGCTCGCCAATTCCAAGCTGGTGCAGGCGGGAGAAGCCGCCAATTTGCCGATGGTGCACGAGGTGTTTGCCGACCGCGCCTATGAGGACAATGGCTCACTGGTGTCGCGCAAGAAGCCGGGCGCCGTGCTGCATGATGCGAAACAAATCGCCGATCGCGTGGTGCGGATGGTGCAGGACGGCGCGGTCGTCTCCGTCACCGGCAAGGTGATCAAGATGCGCACCGACACCGTGTGCATTCATGGCGACACGCCGGGTGCCGTCGACATCGCACGCGGCGTTCGTCAGGCGTTGATGGATGCGGGGATTACGGTCGCGCCGTTCAAGACGGCGCAGTCATAGCGTTTTCGAGCGAAGTGGAAGCCGGTTCGCGTGAAGAAAACGCGTCAGAAATCAACGCTCAGAACGGATGAACCGAGAGCGTGCCGAACACGATGGCGGCAATGAGCGCGAACGCGCTGTAGAGCGCGGCGGTGTGAAAGCCGGTGCCGGAACGGCGGGACACCGAGCGTGCGTAAAGGTGCAGGCGGGCTTCCGCCGATAGTTCGCGCATGATCGATCTCCAACGCGGCATGGACTGCATATGGAATATCGATCGCGTCCGGATGCAAGGTATCCGCCGAAATAGCGTTGGGGCGCTCCGGCGCGCTCCATTTCGAGGGGAAATTTCCCTTCTTTCTGACCAGAGCGAGAATTTTATTCGGGCCGATTTGAGTGGAGTTGGAACCCGAATTAGTAAACATCCTGCTGGAACCGGCCCTTTTTCTTGAGTTCCCCGACGAAGCTGACGGCCTCGTCGGTGGTTCGGGCGCCGAATTGGGCAACGATGTCGACCAGCGCGCGCTCGACGTCTTTGGCCATCCGCTTGGCATCCCCGCAGATGTAGACATGGGCGCCTTCGGCAAGCCAGGTCCATACCTCGCGGCCAACCTCGCGCATGCGGTCCTGCACGTAAAATTTCTTGTTGCCATCGCGCGACCACGCCAGCGACAACCGCGTCAAGAGGCCCGAGGTCTTCATCGCATTGAGTTCGTCGGCATAGAAGAAATCGCAATCGCTGCGCTGATGGCCGAAGAACAGCCAGTTCTTGCCGGGTGCGCCGGTGGCGCGGCGATCGAGCAGGAAGGCGCGGAACGGTGCGATACCCGTCCCAGGACCGACCATGATGATTGGGGTCTTCGGGTCCTGCGGTAGCGCGAAGCCATGGGCCTTCTGTACGTAGACCTTGACCTCGTCGCCGGAACTGATGCGCTCGGCAAGAAATGTCGAGGCCAGTCCCAAACGACGACGCTTGTTGACCACATAGCGCACGCAGTCGACCGTCAGCGACAGCTTTCCGGGCGTAGTATTGTGCGACGACGAGATCGAGTAAAGCCGCGGCTGTAATGGCTCCAGCGCCTCGACAAAGGCCTCGGGATGCGGACGAATGCGGGAGAATTTCTGCAATACCGCCATGACGTCGAGCGTCGCCGCGTCGCCATCGGGATCCTCGCCCTGCGCCAGCGCGCGGGCTTTCTCGCGTAGCGCGCCGCCGGTCAGATACGAGATCAACTCGAACAGTGAATCCGGCGCCGGCGACAGTGAGACGTCGTCGCGCAATACTTCACGCAGCGTCTTTCCCCTCACCTCCGTCGTATGCGATGCGCCCAAGAGTGCGATGATCTGGTCGACCAGGCCGACGTCGTTGCGCGCAAAGATCCCGAACGAATCGCCTACGACATAGTCGAGGCCACATCCGGAGAGATCGAACTCGATATGCCAGGTCTCCTTCTCCGAGCCCTCGCCGTTGAGCAGTCGTCGCGACAGGAATTTTGCGTCTGCGGGATTGTCGCGCGAGCGGCCGGGCTCGCCTGGAGCCGTCGGCGCAGCCGCAGCCGCCGCTGGCGCCGATGACGGCGCCGGTGCCTTGTCGATTTCCTCATAAAGCGACTTCAGCATCCGCGCGGTTTCCTTGCCGCCGGGGACGCAGAGGTTGAGCCGCGCTTCGCTCTTGTTCGCGATCGCTTCGGAATAGTTATGGCAGTCATAGCCGCATTGGCCGCAATCCTGCTGCGCCATTGCCGCCATCATCCGCCGCCGCAACGGCCGGCCCTCGGCAAGCTTCATGCGATCGGCGATCGGCATGGTCTGGTCGTGCCACGGCGCTTCGCCGTCATCGCCATCGCCGGCCGCGCCCTGCATGACTTCAGCGCCTTGTTCGGCCGACAACGGTGTCGCATCGGACAGGAGCCCGGCAAAGAACCCGTTCAGCCAGGAGCGCTGCGCTTCTGAGAATGGCGCGTTCGAGGGAATGATCTCGACCTTGGGTGGAGGCGTGATCTGATTCATGAGGACACCTGAGCGTCAGTGACTTGGGCATCGGCCAGCTTGCGCAGCGTCTCGCCGTCATGGCGGCGCGCAAAGGTCAGGAACGTCTCTTCGGGTGATGCGCGATGCGTGAGATAGGCCTTCAGCAATTTCTCGACCTTCCTCGGCGCATCCTCGGCCTTGACGTCGCGATAGACCTCCTGCCCGACATCGGCGTCGGGTCCGAAGCCGCCGCCGGTGAAAAGATGATAGCCCTCGACGGGATCGGCATCCTCGCCAACATCCACTTTCGCGGCGATCAGCCCGATATCGCTGATGTAATGCTGCGCGCAGGAATGATGGCAGCCGGTGACGTGGATGTTGATCGGCGTCTCGATGTTAACGCGTGGCTCGCACCAGTCGCCGATTTCGGCGGCATGGCGCTTGGTATCCGCCGCCGCAAATCGGCAGCCGGCATTGCCGGTGCAGGCGATCAGCCTGGCCCGGATTTGCGACGCCTCGACCGCAAGCCCGATCGCCTTGATCGCGGCGACCGCAAGCTCGACATTCTCGTCGCGCACGCCCGGAATCAGCAGGTTCTGCCACACCGTCAGGCGGACATCGCCGTCGCCAAGATCCTGCGCGATTTTGGCCAGCCCCCGCATCTGCTCACACGTGATCTTGCCGAGCGGCAGCGACACGCCAATCCAGTTCAGCCCCACCTGTTTCTGTCTGTGCACACCGATATGTGCCGTGCGGTCCGAGGCCGGCCGCGGCGTAAGCGCTTCGGGCGGCACGCGGGTGAAGGGCTTGCCGAGCCGCTCCTCGACCAGCGCGTGGAATTTTTCGTGCCCCATCCCATCGAGCACATACTTCAGTCGCGCCTTGTTGCGGTTGGTGCGATCGCCGAGTTCGATGAAGATGCGCACGATGGCATCCGCCACCCTGGTGGCATCGGCCGGCTTCACGATGATGTCGCTATACTTGGCAAAATCCTTATGACCCGTAATGCCGCCGATCCCTAAGCGAAACCAGGTGCCGGGCTCGGCGCCAAAGCCGTCCTTCACTTCGACCGCGGTGAACGCAATGTCGTTAGTGTCTTCCAGCACGGCGATCCTGCCGGCGCCATCGAAGGCGACATTGAACTTGCGCGGCAAGCCATACAGCGAGCGATCGTTGAGGATGTGATAGTGCCACTCGCGGGCATATTCGCGGGTATCGATCAGTTCCTGCGGGTCGATCCCCGCCGTCGGCGTGCCCGTGACGTTGCGGATGTTGTCCGCGCCGGTGCCGCGCGAACAGAGGCCCAGATCCTGAATGCCCTCGATCAGGGCCACCGCATGCTTGGGCGGAATCTCGCGCACCTGCAAGTTAGCGCGCGTGGTGACGTGGCAGAACGGCCCGCACAGCCGCTCGGCGAGATCGGCCAGCCCCGAAAACTGCCAGTGCTTCAGGATGCCGTTCGGAATCCTGAGGCGGCACATGTAGGAATCCTGCGCCGGCGCGACGTAGAACAGGCCGTAATAGCGCCAGCGGAAATTATCTGCGGGGTTCGGCGGCGCGTTGTCGAGCGCCTGTTGCTTCAGCCGGGGATAGGCATCGAACGGATGCTCCTCGCGCTTGAACTTCTCGGGATCGGCGAGCTTCTTGCCGGCGGCGATCACCCCGTCCTGCGCCTTGATGTGCGCGGCATCCGGCCCCGTCGGTTCGGCACTCGCCTTTCCCGCGTTACCGAGGCCGCGCCCGACCCGGCTGATCTGCAAGCCTGCGGTAAAGCCTTCGAGGTAGCGCTTCTGCTCGTCGGTAAAGTCGACTGTGATCGGTTCGATTTTCATGCGCGACGAAGCTCCTGCGGCCACGATTGGTGGCGTCAACGAATGGGATGGACCGCCCAGGAGAATCGGGCCGGCGTGGTGCCGGGCTGTGATTCTGGTATGCGGTCCGACCAGCTTCGTTGCTGCGGAAATCCATCTTGGACGTAGGCCAGCAGGCATCTGCGACGAGCCGACCGCACTGCACCATACAAGTTGCGTGCCAAACGGAGTCGCGATGAATGTCTTGAAATTTCAATCTGTTCCGACGAGGAACTCGAAACTATGAAGCGAGCTTCATAGTTGCTTTCTGGGCATCCCGCCTAAGAACTAGGCGCCGTGTATGTTTGCCTAATATCGCTTCAATCGACTGGCTTACGGCTTCCAATGCCCAATTTTGAAAGCCGCCAGATGCCCGGCGATGTCCGCAGGGTCGAACGCAGGGCCGGCAAAGGCGCCGATGGCACCAGGCGTGCCGGGAGCCGTCCCCGGACGGCCCATGGCGGCGTCGTAGAGTTCGGGCCTGAAGACCGCCATGGCAGTCTTCAGCGCATCGGGCCGCATCTGCGTCTGTCGCCAGCGTACCATTTGCGCGTAAAGCCAGGCAGCTTGCGCCGGATCGGGCCGGCCCGCCCCCTCGCGCCCGACCAGCAGGTAGCGGCCGCTCTCGCGCCGCTGGCCGTCCGGTGAAATCTTCAGTCGGCCGTCGAGGGTGCGCTGGATCACCTCGGCGCCGACGCCGAGCCGTTCGGGCCGCGCCAGGATATGAGCGGTCTCGGCGCGGTTTCCGGGCTCCTCGATGTATTCGGCGGCGTGGGCAGCCGCCCGGATCAGCGCAGCCAGCGCGTTCGGATTCTTTTCCGACCAGCTTTGCCTGACAGCGAGAACTTTTTCGGCCGCGCGCACCAAAATATCGGAGACGAAATGGAGGATGTGGCCGACGCCGAGATCGACCGCAACCGAGTTCCAGGGCGCACCGACGCAGAACGCATCGACATGGCCATTGGCGAGGCTGTCCACCATGTAGGGCGGCGGCAGCACCACGAGGCGAACATCCTCGTCGGGATCGACCCCGCCCGCCGCCATCCAGAACCGGAGCTGGTAGTTATGGGTGGAGAACGGAAACGTCATGCCGAACGTCAGCGGTTCCGCGCCGCTCTTGCGCCTGGCGGCAACGACGCGGGCGAGCGCCAGTGCCGTGGCCATGGGATCGAGCGGGTCGCCATCGATCTCGCTGATGATTGCGGCGTGCAGCGCCGGCGATACCGTGATCGCGTTGCCATTGAGGCCGAGATTGAATGGCGCAACGATCGGCACCTTGACGTGGCCCAAGCCCAGGCTCGAGGCGATCGCTACCGGCGCCAGCAGATGCGCCGCGTCGAACATGCCGATATTGAGCTTGTCGCGGACGTTGGACCACGACACTTCACGCACCAGCGTGACATCGAGCCCTTCGGCGGCCGTAAAGCCCTTGTCGACGGCGATGATCAGCGCGGCCGCGTCGACCAGGGGAATGAAGCCGATATGCAGCGGTGTCGTCATTTCAGCAGCTCCGACGCGGTCAGGATCGACTGCGCGATCTCGCCGATTTTCTTCTTCTCGCGCATCGCGGTGGAGCGCATCAGCACATAGGCCTCCTCTTCGGTGAGGCCCTTCACCTTCATCAGGATTCCCTTGGCGCGGTCGATCACCTTGCGCTCCTCGAGCGCCGACTTGGTGCGGTCGAGTTCGTCCTGCAGCTTGGAGAAGGCGTTGAAGCGGGAAATGCAGAGGTCGAGGATCGGCTTGATCCGTTCTTTCTTCAGGCCGTCGACAATGTAGGCGGAAACGCCGGCATCGACGGAGGCCTGGATCGAGGCCGCATCGCTCTGGTCGACGAACATCGCGATCGGCCGCCGTACCGCGCGGCTGACCTGGAACATCTGTTCCAGCACGTCGCGGCTGGGGTTTTCCAGGTCGATCAGGATTACATCGGGGTCGAGCGCATAGATTCGCGCCAACAGGCTCTGCATTTCGCTGATATGCACAACGCCGGTAAAGCCCGCCTCCCGCAACCCCTCTTCCAGGATTGCGGCCCGGATCGGACTTTCGTCGACAATGACGATTTTCGGCGACGACTCAGCGCTCATCGATCAACTCATACCCCGGCCGGGCATCCATAGCACGTCAGAAGCTGGCGCAAAGCCTTGTAATTATGGGCAATTAGGACTAGCTCGTGCCGATCAATCAGGCAGATGAAATATGCAACAGGCCGCTGCGCCCAAAGTCAGCTTTGTTTCCCTTGGGTGCCCCAAAGCGCTGGTGGATTCCGAGCGCATTATCACCCGTTTGCGCGCCGAAGGCTATGAGCTGGCCCGCAAGCATGACGGCGCCGACATCGTGATCGTCAACACCTGCGGCTTCCTCGACAGCGCCAAGCAGGAATCGCTTGGCGCCATTGGCGAGGCGATGGCGGAGAACGGCAAGGTCATCGTCACCGGCTGCATGGGCGCGGAACCCGAGCAGATCGAGGCGGCCTATCCGGGCGTGCTTTCGATATCAGGCCCGCAGCAATATGAGAGCGTGCTGGAGGCCGTGCACCGGGCCCTGCCGCCGGTCCATCATCCGCATCTCGATCTGGTGCCGCCGCAGGGCATCAAGCTGACGCCGCGCCATTACGCTTACTTGAAGATTTCCGAAGGCTGCAACAACCGCTGCAGTTTCTGCATCATCCCAAAACTGCGCGGCGACCTGGTGTCGCGTCCGGCCAATGACGTGCTGCGCGAGGCGGAAAGGCTCGTCGCAGCCGGCGTCAAGGAATTGCTCGTCATCTCGCAGGACACGTCGGCCTATGGCGTCGACGTGAAGTATTCCGAAAGCCCCTGGAAGGACCGCCAGGTCCGCGCCAAATTTTTCGACCTCGCCAAGGAACTCGGCGAACTCGGCGCCTGGGTGCGGCTGCAATATGTCTACCCGTACCCGCATGTCGACGAAGTCATCGGCCTGATGACCGAGGGCAAGGTCCTGCCTTATCTCGATATTCCCTTCCAGCATGCGAGCCCGGACGTCCTGAAAGCCATGAAGCGTCCCGCCGCGCAGGAAAAGACACTGGCGCGGATCAAGAAGTGGCGCGAGGAATGTCCTGACCTGACGCTGCGCTCGACCTTCATCGTCGGCTTCCCCGGCGAAACCGATTCCGACTTCGCCTATCTGCTCGACTGGCTGGAAGAAGCCGAGATCGATCGCCTCGGCTGCTTCAAATACGAGCCGGTCGCGGGCGCCGCCTCCAACGCGATCGGCAATGCCGTGCCCGACGAGATCAAGCAGGAGCGCTGGGACGCGCTGATGGCGCGGCAGCAAAAAATCTCCGCGCGCCGTCTCAAGCGCAAGGTCGGCACGAGACAGCAGATCATCGTCGATGAGGTCGGACCGACGGTCGCAAAGGGCCGTTCAAAAGCCGATGCGCCGCAGATCGATGGAGCGGTCTATCTTTCCAGCCGCCGCCCGCTGAAGGTCGGCGAGATCGTCACCGCGAAGATCGAGCGGTCGGATCAGTATGATCTGCACGGCAGCGTCGCGGGATTCTGAACACCGGACGCGGCTTGACATGGCGCACCGTTCGGCTGTATGGGCCATCGCCATGAAACTGAACTGGACCAACCGCCGCGCTTGCCTGCGTCGTCGCTCTGTCGACGATGATGGGTCGCGCCGTGTCCGACGACAACGCTGATTAGCTAGTTTCAGCCACGTTTTCGAGAAGGCCGCACCCTCAAAAGTGCGGCCTTCTTGCGTTTCGGCCTGCCCCTTCCCCCACCCCCTGAGGAGATCGACATGACCCATGCTGCCCATCCGTTCGACGCGCTGATGAACATCACCGCCCGCCCGCAGGCCGTGTTCGTTCGCGGCGAAGGCGCGTATCTGTGGGATGACGCCGGCAAGCGCTACCTCGATTTCATGCAGGGTTGGGCCGTCAACTGCCTCGGCCATTCGCCGCCGGTCGTTGCCGAGGCGCTTGCCGCGCAGGCAAAACTGCTGCTGACGCCAAGCCCCGCCTTCTACAACGGCCCCAGTCTGAAGCTCGCGCAAGCACTTCGCGAGAAGAGCTGCTTCGATCAGGTGTTCTTCGCCAATTCGGGCGCGGAGGCCAATGAAGGCGCCATCAAGCTCGCGCGGAAATACGGCACGAAATACAAGAACGGCGCGTTCGAAATCATCACCTTCGAAGGCGGCTTTCACGGCCGCACGCTCGCCACCATGTCGGCATCGGGCAAAAAGGCGTTCGAGCCGCTGTTCGAGCCAAAGGTATCGGGCTTCCGCAAGGCCAAGCTCAACGATCTCGATTCGGTGAAGGCACTGATATCGGACAATACGGTCGCGGTGATGCTGGAGCCGATCCAGGGCGAAGCCGGCGTCTGGCCGGCGACCGATCAATTCCTGAAGGAGTTGCGCGCGCTGACCAACGAGTACGGGCTGCTGCTCATCGTCGACGAGATCCAGACCGGCATGGGCCGAACCGGAAAACTCTTCCACTATGAGCATGCCGGCATCGAGCCCGACATCATGACCCTCGGCAAGGGCATCGGCGGCGGCGTGCCGCTGGCCGCCTTGCTCGCGACTGAACGTGCCTCCTGCTTCGAGCACGGTGACCAGGGCGGTACGTTCAACGGCAATCCGTTGATGTGCGCTGCGGGGCTTGCGGTGCTTGAGGAGGTTTCGAAGCCGGAGTTTCTGAAAGCGGCTGCGGATGCCGGCCTGTTCCTGGAAAGCGAGCTGCAGAAGCTATCCGCGCGCCACGGGCTCGGCGAAGTCCGGGGCCGCGGGCTATTGCTGGCGCTGGACCTCAAACTGCCGATCGGCGCGTCGATCGTAGCAGAAGCGCTCGCGGACGGCGTGCTCATCAACTCGCCGCAGCCCGATACGCTCCGCTTCATGCCCGCCCTCAACGTCACGCGCGACGAGATATCGATGATGATCGATTGCCTCGACGCGATTTTGGTGAGGGCGGGAGCGGCAAGGCGGGTGGCGTAAGGCTCTCGGTCATTCCGGGGCGATGCGTAGCATCGAACTACGATGCGCAATTGCGCATCGGAGAATCTCGAGATTCCGGGTCTGGTGCTAACGCACCATCCCGGAATGACGGCGGGGCTCACGGCCGAAGGATCGCCGCCCCCGTCGTCGCCCGGCTCTCGAGTTCGGTATGTGCCTTCGCCGCGTCCTTCAGCGCGTAGGCATGGTTGATCGGCACGTGGAGCTTGCCATTGATGACGGCGGCAAACAGCGTGTCGGCGCCTTCGAGCAGCTCCTTGCGGGTGCTGACATAGTCATTGAGCTTCGGCCGGGTGGCAAACAGCGAGCCGTGATTGTTGAGCTCGGCAAGCGGGAACGGCGGCACCGGACCGGAGGCGTTGCCAAAACTGACGAACAGGCCGCGTGGCCGCAGGCACGACAGCGAGCCCGGGAAAGTGGTCTTGCCGACTCCGTCATAGACGACGTCGCAGAGCTCGTTCCGGCTGATCTGCTTGACGCGCGCCACGAAGTCTTCCTCGTTGTAAAGGATGACGTGGTCGCAGCCATTGGAGAGCGCGAGATCGGCCTTCGCCTTGGAGCCCACGGTGCCGATCACATGTGCACCTAACGCCTTGGCCCATTGGCAGGCCAACAGACCGATCCCGCCCGCGGCGGCATGGATCAGCACGCGATGGCCAGGCTCGACCTTGAAGGTCTTGTGCAGGAGGTACCAGACGGTCAACCCCTTGAGCATCAGGACCGCGCCCTGCTCGTAGGTGATGTGGTCGGGTAGCTTGACCAGCTTGTCGGCCGGGATCACCCGCTCGCCGGCATAGCCGCCGAGCGTAAAATAATAGGCGACGCGATCGCCGGGATGAAAATTGGTGACACCCGGGCCGACGGCTACGACCTCGCCGGCGGCCTCGTTGCCCGCAATGAACGGCAGCCCCGGTGCCTTGTAGAGGCCGGTGCGGAAATAGACGTCGATGAAGTTGAGACCGACGGCGTGCTGACGGATGCGGACCTCGCCAGGTCCCGGCGCCGGCACCTCCACATCTTCATACACCAGGGCTTCCGGACCCCCTACCTTGTGCACGCGCACAGCCTTGGTCATGACAGTCTCTCCCTCGGTATTTCCTGGAACGTCCAACCTGAAGGCGAAACGAAAGCCATCGCCGGGCGGATGTCAACTCACCTGCCGGCTTCTGGCGGCCTTCTTGCGGTTACGCCTGGCGAGCACATTGAACATTTCGACCGCGGCCGCGAACAACATGGCAAAGTAGATGTAGCCGCGCGGGATATGGAAGTGGAATCCGTCCGCCACCAGCGCCACGCCGATCAGCACCAGAAATGCCAATGCCAGCATCTTGGTGGTCGGGTGATTGGCCACGAACCGGGCCACCGGACCCGACGAGACGTACATGACGACGCATGCGATCACGACGGCGGCGATCATGATCTCCAGATCCTGCGCCATGCCGATCGCGGTGATGATCGAGTCCAGGGAGAACACGATGTCGATGATGATGATCTGCACGATCACCCAGAAGAATGCGCTAGCCCTGGGTTCGGCATCGACCTCACCATCGTTCGCCTCGACCTCGCCATGAATTTCATGCGTCGCCTTCGCTATCAGGAAGGCGCCGCCGGCAATCAGGATGATGTCCCGCCAGGACAGTTCGACATTCCTTATCGTGATGACGGGCTCCGTCAGGCCGATCAGCCACACCAGCAGGGTGAGCAGTACGATGCGGAACACCAGCGCCAGCAGCAAGCCGATTTGACGCGCGCGTTTGGCCTGCGCCGGCGGGATGCGCGAGACGATCACCGAGATGAAAATGACGTTGTCGATGCCGAGCACGATTTCCAGCGCCGTCAATGTCAACAGCGCCGCCCAGGCTTCCGGACTGGTCAATAATTCCATCATGCCCTGAACGACTTGATTTGCCGGATCACGGCGTCACTTCCTATTACGTAAGTCGCAATGGCGCACAGTGCGGCGACGATGGGAGTGCCCACGTCGAAATCGCGGATGAGCGTATAGATCGCCAGCACGGCTCCAATGGCCATCAGCCACAGGGTCAGCCAGCGTAGCCGCACCACCCGGATCGGATGCAGCACATGAAACGGGGCGAATGTGAGAGCGATCAGGATTGCGATTCCGAGAGTTGAGAGTGCCGGCGGCAGGTGCAGCAAGAACAAATAAAACGCCGCCGCGTTCCACAGCGCCGGAAAGCCTCGGAAGTGGTTGTCGGACGCCTTCATGCGCCGGTCCGCGAAATAGAGCGCGCCGGAAACCATAATGCCGATGCCCAGCAGCGGCGCCGCCACCGGCAGCAGCAGCCCGCTCGCGGTGATGGCATAGGCCGGAACGAAGACGTAGGTCACGAAATCGACGACGAGATCGAGCACGTCGCCCGACCAGTTCGGCTGCAGCCGCACGACATCCAGCTTTCTCGCCAGCGGCCCGTCGATGGCATCGATGATCAGGGCGACGCCAAGCCAGCCGAACATATTGGCCCAATGTTCGCGGACGGCCTCGAGCATCGCCAGCAGCGCGACGCCCGCGCCCAGCGCCGTGAAAATGTGTACGGCGAACGCGGCGGCTCGCATTCGGCTGGTCGCGGGGACGGAATCTGGCTCTGTGGTCTGGTCCATTGCTCCGGCAGTGCTATCAGGAATCGCCCCGATTTGCATATCGGCGCTTTGCGGCGTTCCGCCGCGCGATTGAGCGGAAACATTTCGGCCGGTTGACGGCTTGAAAATGCCGGACCGAGCGTCAATTGTCCCGATATGAATGACGCATCTCAAGTTTATGACGCTGCCGTGATCGGCGGCGGGCCAGCGGGCCTGACTGCAGCCGTCGCGCTGGCCGCTACCGGCGCGAGAACCGCCCTGCTCGCCCGCCGCGCCCCCTATGCCGACAACCGCACCACGGCGCTGTTGGGGGCTTCCACCGAGTTGCTCGAACGTCTCGAGGTCTGGCCGCGCTGCCGGGACAAGGCTGCCGCCTTGCGGATCATGCGCCTTGTCGACGACACCGACCGGCTGATCCGCGCACCCGAGGTGCGGTTTTCCTCGGACGAGATCGGTCTCGAACAGTTCGGCTACAACGTCGACAACCGATCGTTAATGATTGCCCTCGAAGAGCGCGCCGCCGAACTTTCCAATTTGACTCGATTTGACGATGAAGCCGCTGCGATCGACCCGCAGGATGCCATCGTCGCCATCCGTACCGGTAAGGGCGAGCAGTTTTTCGCGCGGCTCGTGATCGGCGCAGACGGACGGCAATCGCCGTCCCGCGAGGCGGCCGGCATCAAGACCAGCCGCCGCGACCTTCATCAGTCGGCGCTGACCTTCAACATCTCCCATTCTCGACCGCACAACGGCATCTCCACCGAGTTTCACACCGCGCAGGGTCCATGCGTATTCGTGCCCCTGCCCGGCAACCGCTGCAGCGTGGTGTGGGTCTCGGCAACCAGAGAAGCGGAGCGGCTGATCGCGCTTGGCGACGAGGAATTGTCGGAAGCCACGGAAAGGCAGTCGCACTCCATTCTCGGCCGCGTCCAGGTCGAAGCCGGGCGCAACCTGTTTCCGCTGACGATCGAGCGTCCCGAGCAATTCGCCAGCCATCGTGTCGCGCTGGTCGGTGAATCCGCCCACGTGGTGCCGCCGATCGGCGCCCAAGGCCTCAACATGGGATTGCGCGATGCGGCCGATGTCGCCGATATCGCCGGCAATGCGATCTCGCGAGGCGAGGATCCGGGGTCGCCCGCCGTGCTGGCGCGCTATCAAGCCGCGCGCCGTGCCGACGTCGCAAGCCGGCTGATCGCGATCGATGTCGCCAACCGTTCATTGCTTAGCGATTTCCTGCCCATGCAATCGCTGCGCGCGGCCGGCATGCACCTGCTCGGCTCGTTCGGCCCGCTGCGGCGGCTTGCGATGCGCGAGGGGCTGGCGCCGACCTGGAAGCGCGTGAGCTAGCTTCGGACGCCAGCGTGAGGGCTGCGAACCTGGCCCCACTCTACTTTGCATGGGGTTGTTTTCGCGATTTTGTGTCTCCGCGCCACGCTTACGGGAACGCCATCCGCCCGCTCTGGATGAACCACATCACGCTGGTCAGCGTGACCACGGAGGCGAAGGTTCCGATCAGGACGGCCACCGACGCCGGCTCGATCCAGGTGTTGTTCTGCCGGGCGATCACGAACACGTTCAGCGCCGGCGGCAATGCGGCCATCAGGACGGCGGTCGCGGCCCAGGGCTGCGCGAACGGGCCAAAAAGCAGCATCAGCCCGAACACGATGAGCGGATGGATCAGGAGCTTGATCGCGATCACGCCGGGCACTTCCCAGGGCACGCGATCGAACGGGCGCAGCGCCACGGTAACGCCCAGCACAAACAGCGCCGTCGGTGCCGCCGCGTTCTGGAGAAATAGCAAGGTCCTGTCGACGGCGACCGGGACTTGAATGTGCAACGCCGCGACAAGCGCTCCGGCGGCGGCCGACATGATCAGCGGATTGAGCACGATCTGCCGCACGGCGACGCCAATGGCGTACAGGAACGACGGATGCTTGCGATCGCTCAGCGCCATCAACAGCGGCACGATCGTGAACAGGAAAATGCTGTCGCAGCAGAAGATCAACGCCGTCGGCGCCGCTGCCTTGGCTCCGAGCACCGCCAGCGCCAGCCCGGGGCCCATATAGCCGATATTGCCGTAGGCGCCGGCAAGGCCCGCCATCGTCGCCTTGCGCAGCGACAGTTCGCCGATGATGCGGCCTGTCACCATGGCAAGCACGAAAACGCTCACGGTCGCCAGCGTGGTTGCGATCAGAAATGGCGGGTTGTTCAGTTCGGAAAATGGCGTCTCCGACATGATGCGGAACAGCAAGGCCGGCAGCGAGACGTAGAGCAGAAAGAAGTTCATCCAGGCGAGGCCCGATTCCGGCAGCCTTCGGGTCTTGCCGCAGGCAAAGCCGATGAAGATCAGGCCAAAATAGGGGAGCGCGAGGTTGAGGATATCGACCATCTGGTCAAGCGTCTTTTCGTCAGTGATTTTGGGGAGATGGCGCCGGATATGGCCACCACGCGTAAAGGTTAATTCGTCCTATTGCCCCTAGCATCGGCCACAATCATGGTCTATTCGACGGGACATGATCAAAGCGCGCACCGCCAAGTTTCAGATCGGGCAGATCGTCCGCCACCGGGTATTTTCATTCCGTGGCGTGATTTTCGATATCGATCCGGAATTCAACAATACCGAGGAATGGTGGTTGTCGATCCCCGAAGAGGTTCGGCCTGACAAGGATCAGCCGTTCTATCACCTGCTCGCGGAAAACTCGGAGTCCGAATACGTCGCCTACGTCTCCGAGCAAAATCTGCTGCCGGACGATTCCGGTGAGCCGATCCGGCACTCGCAGGTGGCCGAGATCTTCGTGAAGGACAAGTCCGGCGGCTACCGCCCGCGCAACCCGTCACTCAACTAGCATTCTTCTTCCGGCAACGAAAAAGGCGCCCTGGTCGGGCGCCTTTTGTTTTGTCGAATGGCGCGGCTGTTACTTCGCCGCCGGATTTGCAGTGGCGCCCGGCTGGGTGCCCTCCAGCTTCTTGCGCTGCTCCTCAGCACGCTTCTGCAGCTCTTCCTGCAGCTTCTTCTGGTTTTCCTCGAACTGCTTCGGATCGGTCGGCGGACCGTCAAAGGCCTTGGCGAATTCACCGGCGAGCGGCAGCGGCAGCGTCAGCGGCGCGCCGTTGGAATTGATCGCCTGAACAACCAGATTCTGGCCCTTCTTCAAGTTGGCGATCAGTTCGGGGGTTGCTTCGTAGTCCGACATGCAGCCGTTCTGGAAGCAGATCACATAGGGGCCCTGCTGCGGCGGATTGCTATCAATGATGATCCGAGTTCCGTGCACGAGCTGCATGCCGAGTGGCAAGGTCACGCGAAGGAGCTTCTTCGGCTCGCCTTCCGGCTCGATGATGACGGCGGCGATGACGGGTTGGCCCGACTCAATGCGGCCGTCCTTGCCGGTGAAGCAAACCTGCTTGGCGCCGGCTTCCTGACCCTTGAGGCAGAACTTGGTCCAGGGCGCGTAGATTAGCTGGACCTGCTGCTCCTGTGGCGGGGCGGCGCCGGGAGCGCCAGCCGGAGGGGCTTGTGCGGCGGGAGCGCCGGCGGGACCCTTGGGAGCAGCCTTCGGAGGCGCTTTCGGAGCGGCAGGCGCGGGGGCAGCCTTCGGGGCCCCAGGCGCTGGCGCGGGCTGCTGAGCTTGCGCGCCCGGCGCGATCAACGTTGCCGATAATGCCGAGGCCGCCAACAGGGCCAAGACGTGCCCACGCGGCCGAATCGACGCGGCGAAGATACGGAAATTCATTGCGGAAAACCCTTTCTGAACCGGAGCGCCCGAAACCGCTACAGGCACCGACACCAACCCGCGCTGGGGCGGCTGTCTCGTTGGCAATTGAGGCGGATACGTGACCGGCGTTCCCGCGGTCATCAACTGCCCGCCTTCAATACAGCGGCAGACGAAAAGATCAATGCCGACAAGCATCTTTGGCGTTCCCCGCAGGCCGAGGCCGAAGCCTATGGTAAAGCTTTCTTCGTGCGCAATTTCGAATCAGATCGCTGCCCGCCTATGACCCGCTCCGGTCGTATCCGCCTGCGTGTGCTCGCGCGCATTGCCCTGGCGCTGGCTGTGACGCCGCTCGCGCCGGTCCACGAAACCAGAGCGGCCGAAAGCCACGCGCTGGCGATGCACGGCGCGCCTGCCCTTCCCGCCGGTTTCACGCATATGCCCTACGCCAATCCCGAGGCGCCGAAGGGCGGACGGCTGGTCTGGGGCGCCTTGGGAACCTTCGACAGCCTCAACCCCATGATCGTCCGAGGCCTCGCGGTTCAGCAGATCAGGAGTTTTGTGGTCGAGAGTCTGATGACGCGCGGCAATGACGAGGCTTTCACGCTCTATGGCTTGCTGGCCAAAACCGTCGAGACCGACGACGCGCGCAGCTACGTCTCGTTCCACCTCGACCCGAGGGCGCGCTTCGCCGACGGCAAGCCGGTCACGGCAGAGGACGTCCTGTTTTCGTGGGCCTTGCTGCGCGACAAGGGGCGCCCCAATCACCGCCAGTATTATTCCAAAGTCGTAAAGGCCGAAGCACCCGATCCGCTCACCGTGCGGTTCGATTTCGGCGGCGGCAACGACCGCGAGCTGCCGCTGATCCTCGGGCTGATGCCCGTCTTGCCGCGGCATGCGGTCGATCCGGCAACGTTCGAGGAAACCACGATGACCGGACCGGTCGGTTCTGGCCCCTATCGCGTCACCGCCGTCAAGCCGGGCGCCAGCGTCACGCTGACCCGCAATCCCGACTATTGGGGCCGCGACCTGCCGGTGAATCGGGGATTGTGGAACTTCGACGAGATCAGGCTCGACTTCTATCGCGAGTCCAATGGCCAGTTCGAGGCATTCAAGCGTGGCCTATATGACTTTCGCGCCGAGCACGAGCCGCTGCGCTGGCATGAAGGTTACGATTTTCCGGCCGTCCGCAACGGCGAAGTGATCCGCGACACCATCAAGACCGGAATGCCGCAGCCCTCGGAATTCCTGGTGTTCAACACGCGGCGTCCGGTGTTTTCAGACATCCGCGTGCGGCAGGCCCTGACGCTGCTGTTCGATTTCGAGTGGATCAACCGCAATTACTTCTTCGGACTCTACGCGCGCGGGGCTGGCTTCTTCGCAGGGTCCGAACTATCCGCCTACGCCCGCCCGGCCGACGAGCGCGAACGTGAACTCTTGAAGCCGTTCGCCGCACGGATCCGGCCGGATATTCTCGATGGCACGTACCGCCTGCCCGTCACCGACGGATCGGGCCGCGATCGAACAACGCTGCGCCAGGCGCTGAGCTTGCTGTCGGACGCCGGCTACGATCTCGATGGAGCCGTGCTGCGGCAGCGTTCGTCCAGGACGCCGCTCACCTTCGAAATCCTGGTGACGACGCGCGACCAGGAGCGGATTGCGCTTTCCTATCAGCGCGACCTCAAGCGCGCCGGCATCGAGGCCAACGTCCGTGCGGTCGACCCCGTGCAGTTCGACCAGCGCCGGCTGGGGTACGAGTTCGATATGCTGCAGAACCGCTGGGACCAGTCACTATCCCCCGGCAACGAGCAGTTCTTCTACTGGGGCAGCCAGGCCGCCGACATCCCCGGCACTCGGAATTACATGGGGGCCAAGGAGCCCGCCATCGATGCCATGATCGCTGCCCTGCTCGAGGCGCGCGAACGTCCGCCTTTCGTCTCCGCGGTGCGGGCGCTCGACCGCGTACTGATGTCGGGCTTCTACGCAATTCCAGTGTTTAACGTGCAGGAGCAATGGATTGCGCGGTGGAATCGGATAGAACAACCTACAGCGACCGCGTTGACGGGCTATCTGCCGGAAACCTGGTGGCAGAAGCCGGAAATGAAGTGAACTCGCCAAGCGATCCAACCTCCGTGACAGAGCCGAAGTAACGCCGTGACCCAGCCCACCGCTTCGCCAACGCTCGATACGTTGTTCAAACGGAACCTGGCACGGCAGCCGGACGCGCTGGCGCTGGTCGATCCCCCCAACAAGCAGCGCATCACCGGCCAGCCGCCGAAGCGTCTTACCTTCGCGCAGGCCGACCGCATGATTTCGTCGCTGGCCGCGCACTTCATCGAATCCGGCTTGCCGTCCAATTCCGTGATCGCGGTTCAATTGCCGAACACCATCGAATTCGCACTCACCGTGCTCGCCGCCTTCCGCGCCGGCCTCGTCGTCGCGGTGCTGCCGCTGCTCTGGCGGCAGTCGGAATTGACCATGGCGCTCAACCGCACCGCCGCGCGGGCAATCGTAACCTCGGGCAAGGTCGACGGCGTGATCTACTCGGATCTCGCCATGAACGCTGCTGCCGAAGCGTTCTCGATCCGCCATGTCTGCGGCTTCGGCGGCGAGCTACCCGAAGGCTTGGCCTCGCTCGACAACGCCATCTTCCGGGAATCCCCGACCACGCGCGCCGTGATCCAGGACGGCCGCAAGGCGGCGCTAATTTCCTTCGATGTCACCTCGGACGGCTTTCGGCCGGTTCCGCGCGCCCATCTCGGCTTGATTGCGGGCGGCCTTGCCATGTCGCTCGAAAGCGACGTGCCGCAGGGCGCAACGATCCTATCGGCCTTCTCGCCGATGTCATTTGCCGGCCTCGCCTCGTCACTGGCGATCTGGCTGCTGTCGGGCGGAACACTGGTGTTGCACCATCCTTTCGACGACGAGGTGCTGGAACAGCAGATCATCGAGCAGGCCTGCGACACGCTGATCGCACCTGCCCAACTGGCGCTGCGGCTGGACGAACTGGACCTCGGCGCGCGGATGCCGAGCCTGCGCAATGTCATCGGCCTATGGCGGACCCCGGAGCAGGTCGGCTCCAGCGCGTGCTGGGCCGCGCAACAGGCGACGCTGACGGATGTCTATCTGTTCGGCGAGGCCGGATTGTTCGGTGCCCGCCGGATCGCGGAAGACGGCTCGCCGGCCCTGATCAAGCCGGGTCCCCACGGTGCGCCACGCGATCTGCCGGGATCGTCGATTGCGGGCGAGATATTGCTGACCCCGCGCGGCACGTTGGGACTGCGCGGACCGATGGTACCGGTCGCGGCCTATGCGCCGCCTCCGCCGCCAAGCGATTCCCTGATCGCGGCGCCGCCGCGCGACTACGTTGATACGGATTACGCGGCGCGGCTCGACCGCGTCACCGGCGCAGTCAATATCACCGCGCCGCCGTCCGGCGTGATGGTCGTCGGCGGCTACCGATTTCTGGCGCAGGACCTGCAGGAGTGGGCGCGCCGGCTCGGTCAGGGCGCGCTGCTGACCGCGCTGCCGGACCGCCTCAGCGGACACCGGCTCGCCGGCCGTGCGCTCGACAATGCCCGCGCCAGAGACGCGCTGACAGAACTCGGACTTAACCCCTTGATGGTGGAAGCATTTCGGGATCGGAGCAACGCCGCCTGAGAGGCCGCTGGCGGGCGCCCGTTGACGCCGCATTAAGCGCAGCAAACTAGGATCGTGGCCTCCTATTGCGCGCCTGATCCGAGTTCTCAGCAGATGTCCCAGCAAGGTCCGATCCTCGTCGTATCGACCGCGAAACGGCCGTCCTTTGCCGCCACGCTTGATGTCGCGCGACTGTTTCCGGTAGTCGAGAGCGGGTGGACGGATGCGGCGCGCGCGGTCGAGCAGGTGCAACCGGCGGCCGTGCTGGCCGAAATCTCCGGCACCAATGCCGCCGGACTGGCGGAGCTGGCCGTGCGGGTCGCAGCGCGACAGCCCTATCTGCCGCTGATCGCGATCGATCCGCAGAACCCTGTTCCGGACAACGTCATCCCCTTTTTTCAGAGCCAAGTCCCAAACGCCCAACAAGGCGGCTCCGACCGGCTGGCGGCTCGCCTGCGTGCCGCGCTGCGTGTGCGGTCGTTGCATGCGACCGTGATGCGCCGGCTGGTGCCGGCAACGCCGATGGCATTGTCGCATATCGATCCGGTGCGCGACGCAACCGTGCTGCTGATCGGCCGCGGCGGCGCCTATCCGGCGCTGTCGGTCGCGCTTGGCGAGCGCACCGGCGTGGTCGGCGCGCTTTCGATCGAGGCGGCAGCGAAGCATCTCAACGTCAGGGACATCGACGGCATCGTGCTCGGCGAAGGATTCAGCCTGCGCGTGGTCGATGCCTTTCTCACCGTGCTGACCGAGGATGCCCGTTTCCGCAATCTTCCCGTCGTCGTGACGGCGGGCGATCTGGCGCCGGCCTATGATTTGCCAAACCTCGAGATGGTCTCCGGCGACGCCGTCCAAGTGGCAGCGATTGGGCTGCCACTGATCCGCCAGCACGCCTTCGAAGCGCATCTGAGCCGCACGCTGAAGGCCATCGACGCCGATGGCCTGATCGACGCGCGGACCGGTCTGCTCACCCCGGAAGCCTTCGAGCGCGACTTTGCCAGCGCCATCTACCAGACGCAGCAACGCGGCGGCGGATTGTCGGTAGCACGCTTTGCGTTCGATCCCGGACACCCCCGCGCGCAATTCGACGGCGCGCGGATCATCAGCCGCCTGATGCGACAGATGGATTTCGGCGCCGCCCAGGACGACGGCTCGGTTGTCGTGGTCTTTGCCGAGGCCGACCTGAAGTCGGCTCACGCCATCGCGCGGCGGCTGTCGAGTGTGATGCGCCATACCAGCCACGGCCAGCGCGATATGCGGTCGGAGCCAATCGTGACAGTCGCAACGCTGCTCCCGAACGATTCCGCAAAATCGCTGCGATCGCGGCTGCAGGACGACGCGCAGCGCGCGGCGTCTTAAAGCGTCGCCGTCATTGCGAGCGAAGCGAGGGAATCCATCTCTCCGCATATGCTGTAGGCATGGATTGCTTTGTCGCTTTTGCTCCTCGCAATGACGCGGATAGATCGGCGCGTTTCACGCCGCCTTCTTGCTCTCCGCGAGATTGGCGAGCTGCCGCAAGATCTCGGTCGTACCCATCAACCGCTCCTCAGGCGTCTTCCATTGCTGCAGGAACACCACCTTCATATCCGGCCGCACCTTCGCGGCCTGGCCGTGCTGACGGATAAAGGCGACGAGGCGATCCGGCTGGGCAAAGCTATTGTCGCGGAACGAGATCACCGCGCCCTTCGGACCGGCGTCGACTTTCTCGACATTGGCGCGGCGGCAGTAGGCCTTGATGGCCGCGACCTTGAAGAGATAGCGGACCTCGTCCGGCAGCACGCCGAAACGGTCGCGCATCTCGGCGGCGAAATTGTCGATCTCCTCGTCGGTGTCGAGATCGGCGAGCCGACGGTAGAGCGATAGCCGCACCGAAAGATCGTTGACGTAATCCTCGGGGATCAAGACCGGCATGCCGATGGTGATCTGCGGCGACCAGCGGTCTGCGGCGGGCTCGGCCACGCCGGCCTTGAGGTTGAGGATCGCCTCCTCCAGCATCGATTGATAAAGTTCGAAGCCGACTTCCTTGATGTGACCGGATTGTTCTTCGCCGAGCAGATTGCCGGCGCCGCGGATGTCGAGGTCGTGAGATGCGAGCTGAAAGCCCGCGCCCAGCGTTTCCAGCGACTGCAGCACTTTCAGCCGCCGCTCGGCTTGTGCGGTGATCTTCTGCTGCGCCGGCAGCGTGAACAGCGCGTAGGCGCGCAATTTCGAGCGCCCCACCCGCCCGCGCAACTGATAGAGCTGCGCCAGCCCGAACATGTCGGCGCGGTGCACGATCAGCGTATTGGCGTTCGGGATGTCGAGGCCGGACTCGATGATGGTGGTCGAAAGCAGGATGTCGTATTTACCGTCATAGAAGGCCGATATGATGTCCTCGATCACGGTCGGCGGCATCTGGCCATGCGCAACCGCGACCTTCATCTCCGGCACGTTCTTGTCGAGGAAGTCCTTGACGCCGGCAAGATCCTCGATGCGCGGCACCACGTAGAACGCCTGCCCGCCGCGGTAGCGTTCGCGCAGTAAGGCTTCGCGGATCATCAGAGGATCGTGCGGCGCCACGAAGGTGCGCACCGCGAGGCGATCGACCGGGGGCGAGGCGATAATCGAAAGGTCGCGCACGCCGGTCAGCGCAAGCTGCAGCGTCCGCGGGATTGGCGTCGCGCTCAGTGTCAAGACATGCACCTGCGCCCGCAACTGCTTCAGCTTTTCCTTGTGGCTGACGCCAAAGTGCTGCTCCTCGTCGACAATCAAAAGGCCCAGATCGCGGAACTTGATCGACTTGCCGAGCAGCGCATGGGTGCCGACCACGATATCGACATGGCCTTCGGCCAGCCCCTTCTTGACCTGCGTCAGCTCCTTGGCCGGGATCAGGCGGGAGGCCTGCGCGACGTTGACTGGAAAACCTCTGAAGCGTTCGGCAAAATTCTTGCTGTGTTGGCGGGCAAGCAGCGTGGTCGGCACGACGATGGCGACCTGCTTGCCTTCGAGCGCGACCGCGAATGCCGCGCGCAACGCCACCTCCGTCTTGCCGAAGCCGACGTCGCCGCAGATCAGCCGGTCCATGGGACGGCCGGTTTCAAGGTCTTTCAGCGTGGATGTGATGGCGCCAAGCTGATCCTCGGTCTCCTCATAGGGGAAACGCGCGCAGAACTCGTCGTAGACATGCGGCTGCACCGGCATTTTCGGCGCTTCGTGCAGTTGCCGCTCGGCCGCGATCTTGATCAGTTCTCCGGCGATCTCGCGGATCCGGTTCTTCAGCTTGGCCTTGCGCGCCTGCCAACCGCCGCCACCCAGCCGGTCCAATTCGACATTGGCGTGATCGGAGCCATAGCGCGACAGCAACTCGATATTCTCGACCGGCAGGAACAGCTTTGTTTCAGCGGCATAATGCAGTTCGAGACAGTCATGCGGCGCGCCGCCCACCTCGATCGTCTGCAAGCCGACAAAGCGCCCGATGCCGTGCTCGACATGCACCACGAGATCGCCGGTCGAAAGGCTCGTGACTTCCGAGATGAAATTGTCGAGCTTGCGGCTTGATTTGCGTTGGCGCACCAGGCGGTCGCCGAGGATGTCCTGCTCGCTGATGACGGCGAATTCGTCGGTCTCGAAACCGCTCTCCATGCCGACTACCGCCAGCATGGCCTCGTTGCGCGGCGTCGCCTGCACGGTACGCCAGGCGTTGACGGTGGTGATATTGGCGAGCTTGTGGTCCCGCAGCATGCTGCCCATGCGGTCGCGCGAGCCTTCGCTCCACAGCGCGATCACCACTTTCTTGCGCTGCGCCTGCAATGCAAGCACATGCGCCACGACGGCTTCGAACACGTTGACGGAAGTGTCGGCCCGCTCGGGCGTGAAATTGCGGCCCTGCCTCGCCCCGGCGTCGAACACGTCCCCGGCCCCTTCCGGCACCGCAAACGGCGTCAGCCGCGCCACCGCGGCCTCGCTCAGCCGCGTCGTCCACTCCGTTTCCGTCAGGTAGAGCCGGTCCGGCGGCAACGGCTTGTAGATCGCGCCTGACCCCGGATGTTCCAACGCCTCGCGCCTGGCCTCGTAATAGTCCGCGATCTGCTTGAAGCGTTCGCGCGCGGCGTCCTCGCCTTGCGGTTCGACCGCGATCGGCGCACCGTCGAGATAATCGAACAGCGTATCCATCCGCTCCTGGAACAGCGGCAGCCAGTGCTCCATGCCAGGATGGCGGCGGCCCTCACTGACGGCCTCATAGAGCGGATCGTCGCGCTCGGGCGCGCCGAAGGCCGCGACATAGCCCATGCGAAAGCGGCGGATGGTTTCGGTGACGAGTTGGAATTCCGAGATCGGCACCAGGTCGAGCGCGCGCATGTCGAGCAGCGTGCGCTGGGTTTCCGCATCGAACGTGCGGATCGATTCGAGGGAGTCGCCGAAGAAGTCGAACCGCACCGGCTGGTCGAGCCCGGCCGGAAATAGATCGAGGATGCCGCCGCGCACGGCGTACTCGCCGGGCTCGCGCACGGTCGAGGAGCGGTTGTAGCCATTGTGCTCCAGCCAGGCGACAATCGAATCCATCGGTACGACATGGCCGGGCGCGACCGACAGCGCCTGCGCCGCTACCACCTCGCGGGCGGGCACGCGCTGCACGATGGCGTTGACGGTCGTCAGCACGATCAGCGGTTTGTCGCTGCCCTGTAGGCGCGATAGCCGCGCCAGCGTCGTCAGCCGCTGCGCCAGGATGCCGCCATGCGGCGACACCCGGTCATAGGGCTGGCAGTCCCAGGCCGGAAACTGCATCACCGGCAAATCGGGGGCGAAAAATTCCAGCGCCCGTGCCAACTGTTGCATGCGCGGACCATCGCGGCAGACCACGGCAAGGCTGACCGCCGGCGGTTTCGACTTGGCTGCGACCGCACGCGCGAGGTCGGAGACGACGAGCCCCTCCGCGCCCTCGGCGACATTGGTAAAGGTCAGGGCGCGGCCGGGAGCCAACAGCGCGGCGGGCGATTTGACGGGCGCCTTCATGCGTCGTGATCCACGGCGCGAAACGCCTTGATACGGTCGAACAGCGCGGTCGCATACTCCGGATCGAGCGGCTTGCCGCCGGTCAGCGCGGCATAGAGGTCGGGATCGGGCACCTCGATCAGGCGTTCCAGCTCGGTCAACTCATCATCGCGCATGCCCGACATCTCGGCATCCGCAAAGCGCCCGAGGATGAGGTCCATCTCACGGGTGCCGCGATGCCAGCAGCGAAACAAAAGCCGCTTGCGGCGGTCATCGAGGCCACCGCTGGATCGTGTCGTACCCGTCATTGTCCTATCCATTCGAACGCCAAAAGCCCGGACGTGCCGGGCCGGGTTGATATAGCGGTCGAGATGACGAATGTCAGCCCCAACAGTTCGGTGAATTACCACTACGGTGTCGTTGCCGGGCTTGACCCGGCAATCCATCATCTTTTCAAGAGTGATGGATGCGCGGGTCCCGTCTCCGCCAAGGCTTCGCCGGACCACGAGCGCTCGGCCGCCGAAGCCTTGGCGAAGGCAGCAAGCCCGCGCATGACGCGCTATGTGCGACGAGAGACCTGATGCGCCCCAGCCTGCTCAATCCCTTGTTCGCGCCGGTTACGAGCCTGCCTGGCGTCGGGCCGAAACAGGACAAGCTGCTGCGCTATCTGCTCGACCGCGATGAGACCCCGCGGCTGGTCGATCTCTTGCTGCACCTGCCGGCCAGCGTGATCGACCGCCGCGCGCGGCCGAAAATCCGCGAGGCTGTAGCGGGAACCGTGGTGACGCTGGAAGTCACGATCGACCGTCACCGGCCGCCCCCGCCGCGCAATGCCCGCGCGCCCTACCTGGTCTATGCCTCTGATGATACCGGCGACGTGGTGCTGACGTTTTTCCGCGCCAAGCCCGGCTATGTCGAAAAGCTGCTGCCGGTCGGCGAAAAGCGCTACGTTTCCGGCACGCTGCAGATGTACGACGGCATTCCGCAGATCGTACATCCCGACCGCGTCGTCGACGAAGCCGGATTTGCAAAACTCAGCGGTATCGATCCGGTCTATCCTCTCACTGAAGGTCTCGCGCTGGGTTCGTTGCGCCGGGCGATCGCGCAGGCGCTGCAGAAGTTGCCGGAACTGCCCGAATGGATCAGCCCGGAAGTGATCCGCCGCTGCAACTTTCCGCCGATTCGCCAAGCGCTCACCCGCGTGCATGTGCCGGTCGAGCTCACGGACATTCTGCCTGACGGCCCGTTCTGGTCACGGCTCGCCTTCGACGAACTGCTCGCCGGCCAACTGGCACTGGCGCTGGTTCGCGCCCAGTTGCGGCGTCCGGCCGGCGACCGCAACGCCGGCGACGGTCACCTGCGCCACAAGATCATCGATGCGCTACCCTACGCGCTCACCGGCTCGCAACGCGCGGCGGTCGCCGCCATCACCGAGGATCTGCTCCAGCCGGTGCGGATGTTGCGGCTGCTGCAGGGCGACGTCGGGTCCGGCAAGACGGTGGTGGCGCTGCTCGCCGCGGCTGCCGTCACCGAGGCCGGCAAGCAGGCCGCGCTGATGGCGCCGACCGAAATCCTCGCCCGCCAGCATATCAAGACCATCGCGCCGCTGGCCGAGCGCGCAGGTCTTCGCGTTGCGATCCTGACCGGCCGTGAAAAAGGCAAGGAGCGGCGCGAGATCCTGGCGCGGCTCGAAGCCGGCGAAATCGACTTTCTGGTCGGCACCCACGCGCTGATCCAGGACGACGTGATCTTCAAGGCGCTGGCGCTGGCGGTGGTCGACGAGCAGCATCGCTTCGGCGTGCGCGAACGGCTCGCGCTCACCAACAAGGGCGAGGCGGTCGACGTGCTGGTCTTGAGCGCAACACCGATCCCCCGCACGCTGGTACTCACTTACTTCGGCGACATGGACGTCTCCGAATTGCGGGAAAAACCGGCCGGCCGCCAGCCGATCGACACCCGCGCCGTTCCGGCCAGCCGTCTCGATGAAGTCGTCGATGCCGTCGGTCGCGCGCTGAAATCGGGCAAGCTGGTTTACTGGATCTGTCCGCTGGTCGAGGAATCCGAGGCCGAGGGCACCGAACATCTCACCAACGCCACCGAGCGTTTCGAGCGGCTGCAGAAACGTTTCGGCGACCGCGTCGGGCTGGTGCATGGGCAGATGAAGGGCACGGATAAGGATCGCGTGATGGCGCAGTTTGCCGCCCACGAGATCGGGCTTCTGGTCGCCACCACCGTGGTCGAGGTCGGCGTCGACGTCCCCGCCGCGACCATCATGGTGATCGAAAACGCCGAACGCTTCGGGCTCGCGCAATTGCACCAGCTCCGCGGCCGGATCGGTCGCGGATCGGAGTCCTCGACCTGCCTGTTGCTCTACAAGGAGCCGCTCGGTGAGATGTCGGCGGCACGGCTGAAGGTGATCCGGGAGACCACCGACGGCTTCCGGATTGCCGAAGAGGATCTCAAACTGCGCGGCGAAGGCGACGTGCTCGGCATCCGCCAGAGCGGCCTGCCCGGCTATCGCATCGCGCGCTCCGACGTGCACGGCCAGCTCATCACGCAGGCGCGCGACGAAGCGCTGCGCATCATGAAGGACAATCCAAAACTCAAGGGCGAGCGCGGCGAAGCGCTGCGCTGTTTGCTTTATCTGTATGAGCGCGATGAAGCGGTGCCGCTGATCGGCGCGGGATAACTCGCAACCGTGGCAATGCGAGTCCGGTAGTGCTCGGCGCCCTCGACGATCTTGTCGAGCAGCGCCTTTAGCGCCCAGAACTTCTCGCGGATATCGAAGGTGACGGCGCGGCTGTCGGTGCAGGAGAACGTGCCGAGGCGCTGGTGATAGAGCTTGGCAAGCTTCGGGTAGCCCATCGGTTCGGCCATGGCCGATAGCGCGAGGTAGACGGAAAGTTCGTCCGCCAGCGCCGGATGATAGGCATGCTCGGTCATCAGCCACTTGTAGAGATCGGGATGAAAGTTCGTGAATACGCCGGTAAACCCGCGTGAGCCGGCTTTGATTGCCTCAAAGGCAATCGCCGCATTGGCATTGACGATGGAGAGCGGCGTGCCCCTGGTCAGCGTCACGCGGCGCTTCACGGTTTCGAGGTCGCAGGAGACGTCCTTGAGGATGACGAAGCGGCCGGTGTTGGCACAGAACTTTAGTTCATCATCGCTGAGCAGACGCCGATAGGGCGCCGGGCACTCGTAAAGACCGAGCGGAATCCGTTTCGGCAGCCGATCGAGCAGCCAGCTCAAGTCGTCGATGAATTTGCTGCCGCCTTCCTGCTTGGCGTCGAGCCGGTTGGTGACGAGCACCATGCCGTCAACTCCGGTCGCGGCAATCGCGGTCAGTTCGGCAAGCTGGTCGTCCAGGCTTTCGCTGATGTGACCGGACGCGATCACCGGGACATGGCCGGCTGCAGCTTTCTTGACGAAAGCGGCGAGTGCAACCCGTTCGTCGAGAGTGAGAAACTGCATTTCGCTGGACTGGCAGACCGCAAACAGCGCGTCCGAACCATTGTCGATGTACCATTCCACCAGCCGGCCAAGGCCGTGATAGTCGATCTGGCCGCTTTCGGTAAACGGCGTGATCATCACCGGAATGATGCCTTCGATCTTGGTCATGATGTCGGCGCCGCCCTACTCCACCTTCGCCTTCGCGGGAGCCGGCTTCAACCCGGCAGCCGAATTCGCCACGCGCGCCGCGTTCGCCATGCCGGCTAGCGCAGCGTTGCGCTTTTGTGGATCGGAGCCGGGCTGCACCACGCCGGCCGACATGATCAGCGTCGCCGCGTCCTCGGTCGTCATGTCGACTTCGATGATCTTGCTCTTCGGGACGTAGAAAAAGAATCCCGTGGTCGGGTTCGGCGCGCAGGGCAGGAACACCGAGATGTGCTCTTCCTGGCCGGGAAGCTGGCTCGCAACGTTCGCGCTCGGCGATTGCGAGATCAAAACGATCGACCACATGCCCGGCGAGGGAAATTCAACCAGGCCGACCTTGCGAAAGCTCGACCCCTTGCCCGAGAACAGCGTCTCGAACACCTGCTTCAGGCCGCGATAGATCGCGCGCACCACGGGCATGCGGCCGAGCAGCCGCTCGCCGAGGTCGACCAGCGTCCGCCCGATCAAATTGGCGGTGAGGAAACCGAGCAGCGTCAGCGCGATCACCGCGACGATCAGTCCCGACCCCGGCAAGCCGAACGGCAGGTAGGTTTCGGGACGGTAGACCGTCGGCACGAACGGCCTGACCAGGTTGTCGACCCAGTTCACGAACCACCAGGTCAGGTAGAGCGTGATCGCGACCGGCCCTGCGACAATCAGTCCGGTCAGAAAATAGTTCCGGAAACGGGCCATTAGCCCGGGAGGGTGCGCATCCGGCAGGGGTTCCTCCAGAGGTGCGGTCGGGGGCAGTTCTTCGCGATTCATTGTGGTTCCAGGTCAGGGCGGCCGAATTCGACATTCGGGCGCGATCGGACGCAAAATCGGGTCCCACTCTTGCTGATCGCGCCTATGCCAGCTAAGCCATCCTAGCAGGTTTTTGAAGGGCCAGCGTGACAGCCCAAGGATGGACTATCCAAGGGCTTGACTATTCGACGGTTACCGATTTGGCGAGATTTCGCGGCTGATCCACGTCGGTGCCCATCACCACGGCGGTATGATAGGCCAGGAGCTGCACCGGGATGGCGTAGATCATCGGGGTGAACGCCGACGCCATGTCGGGCAGCACGATCGTGACCAAGGAATCGACGGTGGCTTCCGCCGCGCCCTTGGCGTCGGTCATCAGGATGATGTTGCCGCCGCGGGCCGCGACTTCCTGCATATTGGAGACCGTCTTCTCGAACACCCGATCGAACGGAGCGATCACCACCACCGGCATGTTCTCGTCGATCAGCGCGATCGGCCCGTGCTTGAGTTCGCCGGCGGCATAGCCCTCGGCGTGGATGTAGGAAATTTCCTTCAGCTTCAGCGCGCCTTCCAGCGCCATCGGGTAGCTGGTGCCGCGGCCGAGATAGAGAACGTCCTTCGATTTCGAGATGTCGCGCGCCAGCTTTTCGATCTGCGGTTCCAACGTCAGCGCCGCCGCCATCAGCCGCGGAATCTCGACGAGGCCGTGGACGAGCTTGGTTTCGTCTTCGTCAGACAATTCGCCGCGCGCTTTGCCGGCGGCAACCGCAAGCGAGGCCAGCACCATCAACTGGCAGGTGAAGGCCTTGGTCGAGGCGACGCCGATCTCGGGGCCGGCCAGCGTCTGGAGCACGGTTTCGCTTTCGCGCGCAATCGTCGAGGTCGGCACGTTTACCACCGATAGGGTGTGAACGCCCTCGGCCTTGGCGTAGCGCAGCGCTGCCAGCGTGTCGGCGGTCTCTCCGGATTGCGAAATGAAGATTGCGAGATCGCCCTTGCGCAACGGCGCTTCGCGGTAGCGGAATTCGGAGGCGATATCGATCTCGACGGGAATGCGCGCCAGCCGTTCGAACCAGTACTTGGCGACATAGCCGGCATAGTTCGCAGTGCCGCAGGCCGTGATCGAAATGCGCTGGATGTCCTTGAAGTCGAACGGCAGCTTGACCGGCAACATGACGCGCTCGCTCGCCATGTCGACGTAACGTGCCAGCGTGTGGCCGACCACTTCCGGCTGCTCGTGGATTTCCTTGGCCATGAAGTGGCGGTAGTTCGCCTTGTCGACAAGCGAGGTCGAGGCGCTGTGCTTGACCGCGTCGCGGTGCACGATCGCGTTGGTCTTGTCGTAGACGGTCGCGCCCTTGCGCGTCAGCACCACCCAATCGCCGTCTTCGAGATAGCTGATCGTATCGGTGAACGGCCCGAGCGCGATCGCGTCCGACCCCAGATACATTTCGCCGTCGCCGTGACCGATCGCCAGCGGCGGGCCGTTGCGGGCGCCGATCATCAGATCGTCATCGCCGGCGAAGATGAACCCGAGCGCGAATGCGCCGCGCAGTTCCGACAGCGCCGCCCTCACCGCCTCGACCGGCTTGATGCCCTTCTGGAGAAAACTATCGACGAGGTGGACAACGATTTCGGTATCGGTTTCGGTCTTGAAGACCGCGCCCTTCTTCTCCAGCGCCTCGCGCAGCTCGCGAAAGTTCTCGATGATGCCGTTATGAACCACGGCGACGCGATCGGTCGCGTGCGGATGCGCATTGTTCTCGGTCGGCTTGCCGTGCGTCGCCCAGCGGGTGTGCCCGATTCCAGTGTGCCCCTTCAGCGGTTCCGCATCCAGCCGCTTCTCGAGGTTCTTCAGCTTGCCTTCGGCGCGGCGGCGCGCAAGGTGATCGCCTTCCAGCGTGGCGACGCCTGCGGAATCATAGCCGCGATATTCAAGCCGTTTGAGTGAGTCTACCAGAAGCTCCGCGACCGGAGCGCGTCCAAGAATGCCGACAATGCCGCACATGCGGTTCAATTTCCCCAAATCGACGAAGTACGTCGCAACCCGCTAGTCTCTTAACGGCAATGGCAGGCCGACAGATACTCAATAATTATTGCCGATTGCGACAGTCTTAAGCGGAAAGCTTAACGGCCGCCACCCGCGATTACCCTGTCACATCCGCCTGGCCGACGGAATATGAGTCCGCGATCTCGCGGCATGATCTGCCCGAGGCTTGGCCTTGGTTCCCCCCAGAAGGAGGGAGCAGGGAATGCCGGGTGCTTGCTGCACCCGCGGTCTCGTGTGCAATAAGCGCTAAAAGATGCGCACACGAGCATACAGGTACAGCCGAGGCACTCCGGCATTCCCTGCGCAATGGCTTTACGGCTTACTTCGCGCTCTCCCCGGCGACGAATTCCTTTTTGTCACCGTCACCAGCGGATTGAGATTTGTCCAAGCCCGGTCGGGCCGACGCATCTCCGCTGGCTTAACATCAGCCACGGATGCCAGAACCACACGACTTCGCCGTACGCAGCGCCTCTACCTTCACTCCGATCGGCGAGATGCCGACTGAGGTTCTGGCGAAGGCCTTGAAACGCCGGTCGTCTGCGTAAACGTAAGATCACTCACGGGAGAACCCGCCCTGCGACCACGATCGCGCCCGACGCCGCTGCGTCCACCGCATCCAACCCCGCGTCCGTGACGATCGCGATACGCCCCTCTTGCCGGGGTGGATGGCCGAAGTGATAGCGGTGATTTGGCCCGTGGCGAAAGCGGAATATCTTTTTGGATACGACTGGACGGATAGCATCAGGTTGATTTGGTTCAACAAATTGCGCTGAATGCGCAGCGCCAGACAGTTAAATGCACTGTCACCGTAATTGCTGAGTTATAGATCGGTCTAATGCTTCGGCAGTTCGTGCTGCGTGGTTGTCTCACTGTCGCCTACCGGACTAGTGCCGACAGCATTCTTGGCATCGCAAAGCGCTTCTGGAACCTCATGCCTATCAGGCGCGATCAGAAGCTGTTTCCGCATCTCGGCGAGGCGGGCACGGCAGTATTCGCGGTACAGGAGATCGAATATGGCGGGCATGATCTAACCTCGTTTGTTTGATCTGCACCAATTCCAAGCTATCATTTTTCTTGGGGCCCAAGATGTGAACTAGATCACAACCTGTCCCTCTTGAGCTTTCTCCGCTCCAGTGATGAACCTTGGCAGAAGCTCAATTGGAGGATGATTTGAATGGCTGACGCTCGATGTAGCTGCGGCGCAGTCACGGTCTCACTTCCAAAAGAACCATCCAAGATCGTCGTTGCCTGTCACTGCATCGACTGCCAACGCCGAACCGGCGCGCCTTTCGGTGTGGGCGCTTATTATCCCGCTGATGTTGTCACCATCTCAGGAACCTCAAAGGAGTTCACGCACGCTGCCGCAAGCGGCGGGAAGATCCATAACTATTTTTGTCCACGGTGCGGCTCGACGGTCTACTGGAAACTCAGCAATCTGCCCGCGCTGATCGCCGTTGCAGTCGGCGCGATGGCAGAACCAAAATACCCAGCCCCCGTCATATCGGTCTTCGAACAGTCGAAACATGATTGGGTTCAAATTGATGGTGCCGTGGAGCACTTCCGGCAAAACCGCCTTCCAAAAAATTCAAACTGAGACACAACCGAACTACAACGCGCGGGCAACGTCATCAGCCGCGAGACGACGAAGGGCAACACGACGACGCGCGGGCGGACGCAATGTCGACAGGGTCACGACGAGCCCGCAGCAAGTAGCCCATATGAGCGCCTGCGATATGCGGGGATAAACCACAAACAGCCCCGGATGTCGCTGCGCTCATCCGGGCTTGTGCACCGTAAAAGTACCGGGGCAGCGTCCCCGCTATTGCCCTCGCCCTCCGGTTGCGGTTGGATGAGGATGGGTTGGGGGAGATTTCAAACATGCGTATTATGGGAATCGTGGCGCTGGGCGCCGCGTTGGGTGGGTGCGCCTCATCGGCTTCGGATATTGCGCCGTCTTATGTTTCGCCTGTCACCTATCAGGCATACACCTGCCAGCAACTCGGCCTCGAAGCGCAGGCGATTTCGACCCGGGCGGCAACGTTGTCTGGTGCCCAAGACAGTCAACGAACCAAAGACGGCCTAGTTACTGCAGCAGCCATCGTTGTGTTCTGGCCGGCGGCATTCTTTGTCGGTGGTGACAAGCAGACGGCAGCGGAGCTTGCCAACATGAAGGGCCAAATGGTTGCCATCGAGCAAGCCTCTATCGCAAAGAAGTGCAATATCCAGTTTGAGGGCAAGCCAACTCGCGCAACCTAAAGCGAATTATGTGACAGTGGAATTATGCGAATTACGGCGACAGTGCACTTAAATGCGCTACGCGAGCAATCCTCGGCCGGATTAAGTGCAATAGCACCGTAATCCCGGGCGGCGAACAAAAGAACGATCCCAGCGCTAAGGGGGCAGCGGGCTGGGACCGCTCAGGTCTGTGCCCCGGCGGCGGGCACCCGACTATTCAAAGAATTCTGTCGTCTCAAAAGTTCCGATTCAGGGAAAGCTGAACAGCCGTTAATGGAACCGGAACGAAAGTCCTCATCGCGGAATTGTTGATGTGAGACCGTCGCCCGCCGTCAATGAACGGCGCATGTCGCGGATAGCCAAAGGCCTTCGGACCCGCTGTTCAAGAACAAGCGCTCGCGCAAGATAGCCAAAGGCGACGGTCTCCGTCTTATCTGCAAGCAGGAAGAGGGCCCTCGATATTACTGTCGGGCGTTGCTGGGTCGTGCGCGCTGGAGAACTGTTGTGCGAAACACTGTTGAGCGAAACACTGTTAAGATTGACTCCCGACACAGTCGCGCGATCGTTCAAAAGATTGGCGAAAGACTACGAGCGTCGATAGAGGAAGATCGAGAGATACCCGCGAACTTCAAAATGCAAATCGATGGACTTCGGGAGTTAGAAGACGACACTAAGCCCAGAGGTTAAGTCACGTCCGTTCGGGTCGGCTACTCTCTACCACTCCTCTCTGAACACAACTGCGCACTGTGCGGCGCGGATATCGCGGGCGGCCTCCAGCTCTGGGTCCAAAAAGCAAAATGGCCGCAGATTGCCCTGCGACCCACCGGATAAAAATCGTCTGCAATAAAATCCTCTAGCTCCGGTGCGACCTCGTGCTCTGCCGATATGCAAGACACGCCGGCTCCACAAAGCTGCGAGAGCTCGGTTCCAACGAAAGCGCGCCCGTACTCTTCCGGATAGACGGTCCCGAAATCCGTATCAGAATAGCCGCATTGCAGCGGCGCGGTATTCTTCACCTAGTATTTGCGTTTGGCCCGGCAGTCCGAAATGGCTGCCGGGTTTTGCATGACTACCTGTCAGGCTTCTCCAGCGCCGCTTCTAATTCTGTGACGATGTCGTGCAGGAGCCCGATTGCAAGCGGGTCTGTGACTTCGCGCTCCATCACGCGGAAGCGCATCACCCGCTCCTGAAGTTCACGCTGTTCCCTGTCGTCGTCATCCATAATGCGCTCCACGCACTTAGGCATGACGCCGAGCGAGACCGATGGTTGCAGGGAACTTGAATGAATATTCATCAAGGTTAATGCGTTCCCTTCGGCGGCAACCGAAGTGGCCCGACGCATTGCAGCCGACGCCAGCCGCGCTGCGGTCAAATACCGAACGAGTGCCTGATCTGCCTCAGCATCGATATGGCGGCATCGGTATACCGACCATGGGTGAGATACTGGTCTAGCTGCGACGCACCAAGCAGTATCAAGGCTGCCATTACAAAGCCTTTGAACATCGTGGGCCTCTCCAAAGGAAAGAGACCGCCAACCGGGCTGGTCGAGTTAAAGTCTTTCGGGATTCGCTGTCGCCCATCGCGACCTATCCGCAATGACGGAATGCTGGCACCAATTGGTAGCCAAATTGCTAAATCCGATGCGTAGCATCGGCTATGGGTGCCTCCACAATTTACACTCCCCATGTGGAGAGAGCCCCCACCCGGCGCTCCGCCGTAGCCGAGGCTTTGCCTCGGCGTCTCAGAGGACGGCCACCGAAGGTGGCCTACGCCTCCCCGCAAGCGGGAGAGGTGACCAAGTCTGCGGCCAACAAGTCCCGCGCTTAACCCTCTTTCTTTGCCTTCGCCCGCATCTTCATTTCGCGGTAGCGCGCTGCTCCGCCCTCGCGGTTGCTTTGCGGGCTGCGCTCCACGGCCATCGCATCGTCGGGCACGTCCTTGGTGATGACCGAGCCCGAGCCGATATAGGCGCCCTTGCCGATTTTCACCGGCGCCACCAGCGAGGAATTGGTGCCGACGAAGGCGCCCTCGCCGATCAGGGTCTTGTGCTTAAAGAAGCCGTCATAGTTGCAGGTGATGGTGCCGGCCCCGAGGTTGGAATTGGCGCCGACATGGGCATCGCCGACATAGGAGAGGTGATTGACCTTGGCGCCCGCTCCGATCGTCGCGGCCTTGGTCTCCACAAAATTGCCGATCCGAACGCCGTCGCCGAGCGAGGTGCCCGGGCGCAAGCGCGCGTAGGGACCGATGGACGCCTTCTTGCCGATCGAGGTCTGCACGATGTGCGAGAACGAATGGATCACTGCGCCATCGGCGATGGTGACGCCGGGACCGATCACCACGAACGGCTCGATGATGACATCGTTGCCGAACGTCGTGTCGGCGGCGAGATAGACGGTCTCCGGCGCGATCAGCGTCACGCCGGCATCGAGCGCCGCCTGGCGCAACCGCGCCTGCAGCACCGCTTCGGCCTCCGCAAGCTGGGCCTTGTTGTTGATCCCGCGCACTTCATCCTCGCTGGTTTCGATCACGACGGCCTCCAATCCCATTTCCCTGACGATGGCGACGGCATCGACCAAATAATACTCGCCCTTGCTGTTGGCATTGCCGATCCGGTCGAGGATTTCCAGCGCGCGGGCGCTGTCGAACGCCATCACGCCGGCATTGCACAGCGTGACCTTGCGCTCTTCTTCTGTCGCGTCGGCATGTTCGCGGATCGCCATCAGGCGGTCGCCCTCAAGCAGCAACCGGCCGTAACCCGTCGGGTCGGCGGCGCGGAAACCGAGCACGGCGAGCGCCGCGCCTTTTTGCAGCGGCGCGCGCAGCCGGGCGAAGGTTTCGGGCGAAATCAGCGGCGTATCGCCGAACGCCACCAGCAGATCGTCCGCGCCGCGCGCGATCGCCTCGCGGGCGGCCAAGACGGCGTGCGCGGTGCCGAGTCGCTCGGCCTGAACGAAGGTTGCAGCATCCGCGCGGACGCGCCTGACTTCGTCGGCGACCGCCTTGTGGTCCGGACCGATCACCACCGCGAGTGCAGCGCCGGTTCCGTGCGGGGCCGCGTCCAGCACATGCGCCAGCAGCGACTGGCCGGCGACCTGATGCAGCACCTTCGGCAGCGAGGATCGCATGCGTGTGCCCTCACCGGCCGCAAGCACGACTGTCAGGCTGGATCGAGCGGTCATTCTGGTCCTCGGGCGAACAAGGTTGCGAGGGCCGTCTTTAATTGTTTTCCCCTGGAGATCAAACCGATTCGCCGCCCCGAAAACGTCCGGATTCAGGTGGGCGTCGCTTTTCCTGTTAATGTTTGCCCTGTGATTCGGCGGGCCTTGAGGAGGGCCAAGGGCGTTTGGCCAGGAAAACCGACCATCTCGCGGACTTCGAGGCGGATGACAGCGGCGGCGTGCTGAGCAACCTGTTCGCCGACGAGGATCAGCTCGACCGCCGCGCGCTGTGGCGGATCGGGTCCTGGGGCGTCGGCGCCACGGCTGCGGTGATCCTGGCCGTGATGGCCAACCAATCATCCCTTGGATTGAAGCGCGAACAGGTCGCAGCCGCGGATGTCACCCGGCAGGCGCAGCAAATTCAGCTCGTGGCCAGGGAAACCCAGAACGAGGCGCGGCGGCTCGCCGCCGCCATCGATACCCTCAAGGGCGATCGCGACCGGCTGTATTCCCGTGTCACCAGCCTGGAACAGGGGCTCGAATCCGTCACCGGCGCCGTCGCCCGCCAGGGTTCCGCGCAGGCTTCGCCGCCTGCTGCCAATGCCGAATCGCAAGCCGCCCAGAAGCCGCCATCGCCAAGCGTTGCGCCGGTAGCGACTGGCCCGGCCGCAGTCCCCGTCGCAGACAAGGCCGCCACCGACCCTGCCCCGGCGACGGTTTCGCACGCGGCAAAGGAGGCGGCGAAGACCGACGCAGCCAAAACAGAGAGCGCCAAGCTGGAAACGGCCAAGGCTGAGATGACAAAGTCTGAGATGGCAAAGGCTGAGATGACAAAGGCCGACGCCGTCACGCTGGAGCCCGCCAAGCCGGAGCCCACAAAACCTTCGCCCGCTACGCCACTGATGGCCGCGCAATCGATGATGGCTCCGCCTGACCCCGCCGCCGCCAAACTGATCGAGCTGGGCAAAGGGCCGAACCCGGTGATCGCAAGCCCGATCCCGGATGTCGTCGCGTTGGCGCCGACCGATGCGGAGGCGGATGACGCCACCGCGCCCAAAATCTCCCTGCAGCGGACCGAATTCGGGGTCGATCTCGGCAGCGCCAATTCGGTGAACGGCCTGCGCGCGTTGTGGCGGGGATTGCTGAAATCCAGATCGAACGCGCCGCTGGCGGCACTGCGCCCGATCATCGTCGTGAAGGAAGGCACCAACGGCCTCGGCATGCAGCTTCGCCTGGTCGCCGGTCCGCTGAACGACGCCGGCGCCGCCGCCAGGATCTGCGCCATTCTTGCTGAAAACAGCCGCCCCTGCGAGACTGCGATCTTCGATGGCCAGCGGCTATCGTTGAACGATCCGCCGCCCACTGCCGCCAAGCCTGCCCCGCGCCGGCGCGGCATCGCCAAGCAGTCGGCGGCGACCGTCGTTGAGGAGGTGGCGAAGAAGCCGGAGCCGCCGCCGGAGCCAACGCAGACGACATTTTCGTCCATCTTCGGCAGGAAAAATTCACAATAAGCTTTTTGAGTACAGGACGTTACGACAGAATTCTGACTTACGTTCTCACTTCGGGCGAACGCTTGTCCCGGCCGCCAATCCCGACCATATTGCGCCGATGAAAAAGTCCCCGTTCCGGCTCACGCCCTATCAAGTCCAATTCCTGCTGGTGATCGGCTTCGTCACCGTCGGCTACGCGCTCTATCTGCGCTACCTCACGGTCGAGTTCTCGACTGTCGCGCTCGCCTGCGACGCCGGCCTGCAAACCATGCAGTGCAAGTCGCGGACGCTCGCCACCTACCTGTTCAAGAATTCCGTATTCGGCATCACCGCGCTGATCATTGCGACGCTTCACGTCATGCGGCCGTCGATCGTGCTGCTGACCGGCGGCCTGATCGCGGCGGGATTCGGGATCGTGCTCTACAATATCGGGATGTCGGGAATTGCGATCGGTCTGCTCATTTTGGGATTTGCACGGCCCGCGCCCGCCACAGCGTGAGCGCCAGCAGCAAATAGATCGCGCAGGTCCACATCGCCTGCCAGTTCTGATTACCCTCGTTGAACCCGGTGAAGAGCGCGGCCGCGACCAGCAAGCCGGCAAAGGCGGATTCGGCAATTGGGCGCACGCCCTCTTTCGGCCGGTTGAGCAGCATCAGCGCCGCGAACGGCACCACCGCCATGGTCAGCGAAGCGAACGGAAAATCGCGGTAGCGCGGATCGAACGTAAAGCCGAGCGCGGTTTGCGCCGCGATCAGCGTGGTGACGATAAGCGCAAGCCCCAGCAACGCCGATAGCACCGACTTGGTTCGGCCCTCGCGCGGCCCGAGCAGTTCGAGGAAGGTCGGCAGCGAGCGCCCCGACATCGCGGCGTTCGCACACAGCATCGGCGAGACGATGGCGGCTGCCAGCAGTGCGCCCCATTGCAGCCAGCCGCCTGCTCCGTAGCTCTCATAAAACATCTTGTCCGCGGCGACCCCGAGCAGCATGCCGGCGGTCGTAGCCGAGGTCCCGACCGCGATCCACGAGGCCAGCCCGGGCTTCCACGGCCGCCGCCGCAGCGTCAACCAGCCCGCCAGAAAGACGAAGGCGCTGAGCGCCATCCCGCCTCCCATCTGCAGTTTCCAGAACGGATAATTGCTGATCGGCTCGCCGGGCGGATATTTCACCGCCCGCTGCGCGTCATTGATCATGCCCCAATAGCCGCCGACAGTGCCTTCGAGCTCACGCTTCCAAGGCTGGTCGTAGGCCTCGATCAGGTTGACCCGAAATTTTTCGCGCTTGGCGAGGTCGAGGATTTCCGACACCACGCGCGCCTGGTTGGTGCGCGACGGCAGCGCGCCCTCGCGCATCCGCCCCGCACTCGGCCAGCCGGTTTCGCCGATCAGGATTTCCTTGGCCGGAAACGCCACCGCCATCCGCTTGCGGATATCGTCGACATGGCCCGCGGCGTGTTTCGCGCGCACCGGCATGTCTTCCCAGTACGGCAGGATGTGAATCGTAACGAAGTCGACCGCGTCGTAGACTTCGCGGTTGCGCAGCCAGAACTCCCAGACGTCGGCATAGGTGACGGGCACAGTGACCCGCGACTTCACCGAGCGGATGTGGGCGGCGAGATCCGATGTCGTCATCTCGCCGCGCAGCAGCACCTCGTTGCCGACTACCAGTGCGGTGATCGTGTCCGGATGTTCCTTGGTCAGTTCGATCGCAACCGAAATCTGGGCAAGATTCTTGATCCGGTTGCTCGAGAGCCAGATCCCCTGGATCACCTTCAGCCCGACCTTGGCGGCCAGTGCCGGAACCTGGTCGAGCCCATTCTCGATCGAATAGGTCCGCACGCAGTCGGTAATCTTGGCGAGCTGCGCCAGGTCCTCCGCGATCTGTTCGGGAAGGATCTGCGTGGTCGGTATCAGGGGTGTCTGCGCGCCGCGGAACGGCGCGTAGGAGACGCATTGCAGCTTGGCCGTGGGATCGATCGGCGCGCGCGAAAGCGTAATCGGCGTGGCGAGCCACCACCAAAGGGCCGCGATCATACCGAGCGATGACAGGAGAAGCGCCAGCGGCGTACGAAGAGAAATCGGTTCCATCCTCCGGGCGGGGACCGTCGATTACCCGTTCATCGGCGTTCTGCCAAGATGCACGATCGCCCTATTCCGCCTCACCCCTGCGGCAGTTTTACCAGCGTCCGTGATAAAGTTGTGACTTTGCTGGACAAAATCTGAAATACCCGTCATGTGAATCGCCGGATGTTTCCGCCGCATTGGAGACCTATTTGGGCGGCAACAAGCCAGAACACCACACCAGCCGCTTGCGGCAGGAAATTTATCGGGGAATGTATGCGTCGACGGGTGCTTGATCCAAGAGTTGCGGTTTTGAGGCGCTTTGCCGCTGCCGGCCTGGCCCTCCTGATTGGATCAGGCGGGGCGTTTGCCCAGAGTGGCAGCCCGACCCCGCAGGATCAAGGCAAGGCGCCGGCCAATGCCGCCGACGCCAACAAGGACAACCAGCGCAAGGCCGACGAATTCGTTGAGGCAGCCCAGGCAATCAACGGCCCGGCCGGAAATCCCGAATGCGTCTGGCTCGGCCGTCGGGTGGTTCGGTTGATGTGGCGCGACGACCTGGATACCGCGTTCCGGCACCTCGATCTCTATGACCGGTTTGGCTGCCCGGGCGGGCATGTCCAGGCCACCTTCCGCTGCCTGACCCGTTTTGGCGGACAGATCGATCCCAAGGTGGCGGAAACGCTCGACAGCCGCATTCACGTCTGCTGGATCAATCCGGGCGCCCAGCCGCAGGCTGCCGCAGCAGCCAACCCGCCTCCTGCGACCGCCGGCAACGCGACGCCTGCGCCGGCGGCTTCGCCCTCGCCGGCCCCCAGCGCCGCGCCTAGCCCGCAGGCGAAATAGACGTCCGGCATTCAGGATACGTTCAGAGGAACGATCCTATTTGTCCGGCGTTCGGATTGGTCACGCCCTTAAAGCGCCGTCTTAAAAAAGTCATGGCGTCATACCAGTTGTGAAAACGCGGGGCAGGACTATCCTAATGACGCCGTCGTCTCGGTCGAACCTAGGGGACAGGTTCGCTTCCTATAAATTGCAGCCCCGTATGGTTTAGTCACCGATGCGCGCCATCGTTGCCGTTCTGCTGTTCGTCACCGCAGCTCACGCCGGGCTGTGGGGCCTATTCGAGGAAAAGCAAGCGGCGCCCGATTTCAGGGGCATTCTACCGAGCGTCTCCTATGCGCCGTTCGAGGGTTCGGCGCATCCCGACGTCGACAATATTCCGCAGATCGAAAAGATCCGCGCCGACCTGAAGAAGCTCTCGACGATCACGCGCGCGATTCGTCTCTACTCCTCGACCGGTGGCGTCGAACTTGTGCCGCCGATCGCTGCCGAATTCGGCCTGAAGGTCACCGTCGGCGCCTGGATCGACAAGAATTCCGATCGCAATAAGCGCGAGATCGAAGCGGCGATCAACCTCGCCAAGCGCAACAGCAACGTCAACGGGATCGTTGTCGGCAACGAAACGATCTTCCGCGGCGAGCAAAAGATCGACGACCTGATCGAGTTGATCAAGCAGGTCAAAAAATCCGTCAACGTTCCCGTGACGACCGGTGAGATATGGAACATCTGGCGCGACAATCCGGAACTGGCGTCCTCTGTCGATTTCATCGCCGCGCACGTGCTGCCCTATTGGGAGTACTTCACGGACAAGCAAGCCGTCGATCAGGCGGTGGCCATGTTCCAGCTCCTGCGCGACCAGTTTCCCGGCAAACGGATCGTGATTGCCGAGTTCGGCTGGCCGAGCGCCGGATACAATTTGAAGAACGCCGAGCCGGGCCCGTTCGAACAGGCCTCGGTGCTCCGCAATTTCGTCACCCGCGCTGAAGCCATCGGCATCGACTACAACATCGTCGAGGCGATCGATCAGCCCTGGAAATTCTTCGAAGGCGGCGTCGGCCCCTATTGGGGCATCCTCGATGCCAATCGCGAACCGAAATTCGCGTGGACCGGCCCGATCGTGAACGAGAACTATTGGAAGCTCGCCGCGATCGCGCTGCTGATGGGCATCCTGATGTCGCTGCCGATCCTGCGGCTCGAGCAGCCGACAATCATGCAGGCGCTGCTGCTTTCAGCGGCAGCGAACGGCGTCGGCGCCTGGGTTTCCACCGTGTTCGCCTACTGGGCCGGGCATTATTTCGTGTTCGGCTCGGCCTTTGCGCTGACGCTTGGCCTGATCCTGCTGGTTCCGCTGATTCTGATCGCGATGGCGCGCATCGACGAAATCGCGGCGATCGCCTTCGGCCGCGGTCCGCGCCGGCTAATTACCAAGAGCGCGCCGTTAGCGCCCGCCACCATCGGCGAGAACGTCGCCTTCCCTAAGGTTTCGATTCACATCCCCGCTTACTACGAGCCGGTCGAGATGCTGAAGCAGACGCTGGATGCGGTGTCGCGGCTCGACTACCCGAATTTCGAATGCGTCTGCATCATCAACAACACGCCCGACCCGGAATTCTGGCGGCCGATCCAGGACCACTGCCGCGCGCTCGGCGAACGCTTCAAGTTCATCAATGCCGAGAAGGTGCAGGGCTTCAAGGCCGGCGCGCTTCGCATCGCCATGGAGCGCACCGCGGCAGATGCCGAGATCATCGGCATCATCGACGCCGACTATGTCGTGCATCCGGACTGGCTGAAGGATCTGGTGCCTGTTTTCGCCGACCCGCGCGTCGGCCTGGTGCAGGCGCCGCAGGAGCATCGCGACGGCGACCGCTCGCTGATGCACTACATCATGAACGGCGAATATGCCGGGTTCTTCGACATCGGCATGGTCCAGCGCAACGAGTTCAACTCGATCATCGTGCACGGCACGATGTGCCTGATCCGCCGCTCCGCGATGGATATGGCGGGCGGCTGGTCCAGCGACACCATCTGCGAGGATACCGATCTCGGCCTGACCATCCAGCAGCAGGGCTGGCTAACGCACTACACCAACGTCCGCTATGGCGAGGGCCTCCTGCCCGACACCTATGAGGCGTTCAAGAAGCAGCGTCATCGCTGGGCCTATGGCGGCTTCCAGATCGTCAAGAAGCACTGGCGGCGCTTCCTGCCCGGCGCGAGCCGGCTGACGCCGGACCAGCGCCGCGAATTTTCGCTGGGCTGGCTGAACTGGCTCGGCGCCGAAAGCCTGGGCGTGGTGGTGGCGATCCTCAACCTGATCTGGGTGCCGATCGTGGCGTTTGCCGACATCGCCATTCCCGACAAGATCCTGACGCTGCCGATCATCGGCTCCTTCGTCGTCTCGCTAGTGCATTTCGTGGCGCTTTATCGCCTGCGGGTGAAGATCAAGGCCGGCCAGATGTTGGGCGCCATGATCGCGGCAATGAGCGTGCAATGGACGGTGTCGCGCGCGGTGGCCCAAGGCCTGATCACCGAGCATCTCGCCTTCGCCCGCACTTCGAAGGGCGGGTTGTCGCGGATGTCGATCGAATTCCAGGCGTTCTGGGAGGCCGTGATCGGCGTGCTGCTGCTGATCGGCGCCGCCGTCCTGGTCGTCACCAACGGCCACAAGGAAGTGCGCGAGATCTATATCTTCGCGGGCGTGCTGGTGCTGCAAAGCCTGCCGTTCCTTGCGGCGGTCGCGATCGCGGTGTTGGAAAACTCCCGTATCAATTCCTTCGCCTTCTGGCGCAACAGCGCGGTGCGGACGGCGGAACTGATCGGGCTGCGTCCGGTGACCCTGCCGACGGTCAACACCCAGTCCCAGCCGGTCGCCTCCGAGATTCGCCGTGAGGTCAACTGATCGCCGTGGAGCGATTGGCGACGGGTAGTTGAAGAATCCGAACTAACCTTTAGCTAGCTAAAGAGAATTGGGATCAAGCAGACCACGAATTTGCCGTGCTTGTGCTATTGACCCGCAGGGGCCCGCCCCCTACACAGCGCGGCGAGTGAGCGCGTAGCTCAGGCGGTAGAGCACGTGACTTTTAATCATGGGGTCGAGGGTTCGAGTCCCTCCGCGCTCACCATTGAAATAGTGTCCGGCCCGGACACATAGGTAACAAACTGTACCTAAGACATGGGTGACAACC
>NZ_JAGWDK010000024.1 GCF_018398875.1 Bradyrhizobium sp. sGM-13
CTGAGAATCTCGAGATTCCCCGGTGCGCAATTGCGCACCTGAGGTCTGGTCCTTCGGACTATCCCGGAATGACGGAGTGAATTAGTTTATGGCTGTAATTGAATCCACCATCTCCCCCTCCAGCGCCGCCTACAAAGCCAACCGCGACGGCATGCTGGCGCTGATCGCGCGCATGCGCGCGCTTGAAGAGCGAACGCGGGCCGCATCGGCCGCAGCCAAGGACCGTTTCCACAAGCGTGGGCAGTTGTTGCCGCGCGAGCGCGTGGCGCTGGTGCTCGATCCCGGCTCGCCCTTCATCGAACTGTCGACGCTCGCCGGCTACATGTTCGACGTGCCGGACGCGGAGAAGAGCGTTCCCGGCGGCGGCGTGATCGCGGGTATCGGCTTCGTCTCCGGCATCCGCTGCATGGTCAGTGCCAATGATTCCGGCATCGATGCCGGCGCGTTGCAGCCGTTCGGCCTCGACAAGACGCTGCGGGTGCAGGAACTGGCGCTGGAAAACAAGCTGCCCTACGTGCAACTGATCGAAAGCGCCGGCGCCAATCTGCTGCGCTACCGCGTCGAGGATTTTATCCGCGGCGGCAACATTTTTCGCAATCTGGCGCGGCTGTCGGCCGCCGGTCTGCCCGTTGTCACTGTGACGCATGGATCGTCAACGGCGGGCGGCGCGTACCAGACCGGGCTCTCCGATTACATCGTTATGGTGCGCGGCCGCACCCGCGCATTCCTGGCCGGCCCGCCGCTCTTGAAGGCGGCGACGGGTGAGATCGCAACCGAGGAGGAACTCGGCGGCGCCGAGATGCACACCTCCATTTCCGGTCTTGGCGACTATCTCGCCGAGGACGACCGCGACGCGCTGCGCATCGCGCGCGATATCATGGCCAACCTGGAATGGGATCGGCCGAAGCCTGCGGCGTTGTCCTTCAAGCCGCCACGCTATGACGCCGAGGAACTGCTCGGCATCATGCCGATGGACCACAAGCGTCCCGTCGATATGCGCCAGGCTATCGCGCGCTTCGTCGACGATTCCGATTTCACCGAGTTCGGCGCGAATTACGGCCCGGCGACGGTCTGTGGCCACGCCCGCATCGAAGGACAGGCGATCGGGATCATCACCAACAACGGCCCGCTCGACGTACCCGGCGCCAACAAGGCGACGCATTTCATCCAGGCCTGCTGCCAGTCGCGCACGCCGCTGCTCTACATGAATAACACCACCGGCTACATGGTAGGCCGTGCCTATGAGGAAGCCGGCATGATCAAGCACGGTTCCAAAATGATCCAGGCGGTGACATCGGCGACCGTGCCGCAGATCACGATCTATTGCGGCGCGTCGTTCGGAGCCGGCAACTACGGCATGTGCGGGCGCGGCTTCCACCCGCGCTTCTGTTTCTCGTGGCCCAATGCCAAGACCGCGGTGATGGGCGGCGAGCAGGCCGCCGAAACCATGGCGATCGTGACCGAGGCTGCGGCGGCGCGGCGGGGCAAGCCGATCGAGAAGGAAAAGCTGGAGGCGATGAAGGCGCAGATCACGAGCGTGTTCGACGGCCAGATGGACGTGTTCTCGACCAGCGCGCGGGTGCTCGACGACGGCGTGATCGATCCCCGCGATACCCGCAGCGTGCTTGCCGAAGTGCTGGCGATCTGCCGCGAGGCCGAGGCCCGCACGCCGCAGCGCATGCAATTCTCGGTCGCCCGACCATGAGCGAGATGAAGCGAACGCCATTTTTCAAGGTTCTCGTCGCCAATCGCGGCGAGATCGCGCTGCGGATCATGCACACCGCGCGGCGGCTCGGCTATGGCGTGGTTGCCGTCTATTCCGATGCCGATCGTGATGCGCTGCACGTGCGTGAGGCGGACCAGGCAGTGCGGATCGGGGAGGCGCTGCCGGCGCAGTCTTATCTGCGGATCGACGCGATCATCGCCGCAGCCAAAGCCAGCGGGGCCGGCGCGGTGCATCCGGGCTACGGCTTCCTCGCCGAAAACGAGGATTTTGCGCAGGCCTGCCGCGATGCCGGGCTGGTCTTCATCGGGCCGTCGCCGGACGCGATCCGGGCGATGGGCAACAAGGCCGGCGCCAAGGATATCATGGCAAAGGCTGGCGTGCCCATCGTGCCCGGCTACCAGGGCGCGGACCAGAGCGACGCGGTAATGCTGGCGGAGGCCAGGAAGATCAGCTTCCCCGTGATGATCAAGGCGGTCGCCGGCGGTGGCGGGCGCGGCATGCGGCTGGTCGAAGACGCCGCGGCATTTCCGGATGCGCTGCGCAGCGCAAGGTCGGAGGCGCAGGGCGCGTTCGGCGATCCCACGGTGATCCTGGAGCGCGCGATCGTCGATCCCCGCCACATCGAGATACAGGTGTTCGGCGATCGCTACGGCAATGCCATTCATCTCGGCGAGCGCGATTGTTCGGTGCAGCGCCGACACCAGAAGCTGATTGAGGAAGCGCCGTCGCCAAAGGTGACGCCGGACTTGCGGGCGCGCATGGGCGCCGTCTCGGTCGCTGCGGTCAAATCGATTGGTTATGAGGGCGCGGGGACGCTGGAGTTCCTGCTCGATCCGTCCGGCGAGTTCTATTTCATGGAAATGAACACGCGCCTGCAGGTCGAGCATCCCGTCACCGAAGCGATTACCGGGCTCGATCTGGTCGAACTGCAATTGCGCATTGCCGCCGGCCAGCCGCTCGGGCTCAAGCAGGAGGATGTAAAGTTCTCCGGCCACGCCATCGAGGTGCGGCTGTGCTCGGAGGACGCGGACCATGACTTCATGCCGCAATCGGGGCGAATAGAGCTGTGGCAGATGCCCGACGGCATCCGCGTCGAGCACGCGCTGCGATCCGGTTCGGAGATTCCGCCGTTCTACGATTCGATGATCGCCAAGATCATCAGCCATGGTGCCGACCGCAACGAGGCCCGTGGGCGGTTGATTTGCGGGCTTGAACAGACTGCCGCATTCGGCATCACCACCAATCAGGGATTCCTGATTTCCTGTTTGCGCCATCCCACATTTGCAAAGGGCGATGCGACTACGGCCTTCATTGGTAATCACCGCGACGAATTGCTGGCGTCGCGTGCGAACCACGAGACGGAGGCGGCGCTGGCGGCATTGCTGCTTTACGTCACCAACCCACATGCGCCGCCCTGGCGCAGCGGCCGCAGCCTGGCAGCGACGTTCCCGCTGACGATGCGGACCGACCTTGGCCACGGTGCGTTCGAGGTTGATATCGTTCGGAACCGCGACGGGAGCTATGTCGCCGGCCTCGATGGCAACAAGCGGCGTTTCGAGATTGACGAGCTCGGCCCTGACACGATCCGCTTTCGTGCCGACGGCATGATGGAGTCAGCGAGATTCCTGCGCGATGGCGGTCGTCTGCACATCCTGCATCGCGGAGCCTCGATCGCCGCCCGCGATCTGACGCTGGCTGCGCCGACCTCCGCTGCGGCGGCGGACGGCGACGGCAAGGTGCGTGCGACGATGAACGGCCGTGTGGTCGCGGTGCTGGTCAAGCCCGGCGAGCAGGTTGCCGTCGGCCAACCGGTGATGACGCTGGAAGCGATGAAGATGGAACACGTGCACATGGCAGGCGTTGCTGGCACGGTTTCGGCCATCGATGTCACCGAGGGCGAGCAGGTGACGACGGGGCGCATCGTCGTGGAGATTGCGGCGGCGTAATTCCGTCGTCCCGGCCAAGCGAAGCGCGAGCCGGGACCATAACCACAGGCTGTTGTTGTGCGAAGGCTGGAGCTCCAGCCGACGTAACATCAACCGTCGGTAGTTATGGGTCCCTGCGTTCGCAGGGACGACGATGGAGGTTACTCCGGTCGCCCCGTGCCGTCGTTCAGCCAGCACGCCACTTGATGTCCTTCGCCGGCTTCCACCAGCGCCGGCCGCTCCACCTTGCAGCGGTCCATGACATAGCGGCAGCGGGTGTGGAAGGCGCAGCCTGAGGGTGGGTTGATCGGGCTCGGGACGTCGCCGTCGACCATGGGCGCGAGGCGCTTTGCCTTGGGATCGGCGACCGGGACAGACGCCAGCAGCGCCTGCGTGTATGGATGCCGCGGGTTGGCGAACAATGCCGACTTGTCCGCGATTTCGACAATGCGTCCGAGATACATCACGGCGACGCGATGGCTGATATGGGCGACGACGGCGAGATCATGCGCGATGAACAGGTAGGAAAAATCGTTCTTGCGCTGCAGGTCGATCAACAGGTTGATCACCTGCGCCTGGATCGAGACGTCGAGCGCCGAGACCGGCTCGTCGCACACGATCAGGCTCGGCCCGAGCGACAGTGCCCGCGCGATGCAGATGCGCTGCCGCTGGCCGCCGGAGAATTGGTGCGGGTAGTTCTTCATCTGATCGGGCCGCAAGCCCACCTGCGCGAACAGTTCCGCAACGCGTTCCTGCTGCGCGCGGCCGGTTGCCAGCCCATGCACGGCGAGCGGCTCGCCGACGATATCGCCCGCGGTCATGCGCGGATTGAGCGAGGCGAACGGATCCTGGAAGACGATCTGCATGGAGCGACGGTGCGGCCGCATCTCGGCCTTGCTGAGCCCGGTGATGTCGGTGCCGTTCAGCTTGATGGCGCCGCTGGACGGCTCCACCAGCCGCAGCACGCTGCGCGCCACTGTCGATTTACCGCAGCCGGATTCGCCGACCAGCCCGAGCGTCTCGCCTTTGGCAACCGAGAAGCTGACGCCGTCGACCGCATGCACGGTGCCGACGCGCCGGCGCAGGACACCGCCGCGCACCGCGTAATGCTTGACGAGGTCGGTGACTTCAAGGAGCGGGCGTTGGTCGCTCATGGCGCGCCCATCAGTTCGGTTGCGCGCCAGCACGCCGCAAAGTGATCGCCGTCGACTTCCTGCAGCGGCGGATATTCGGCGCGGCATCGGTCCACGGCAAGCCGGCAGCGCGGCGCGAAGGCGCAGCCTGGCGGCAAGTTGGTCAGCGACGGCACCATGCCGGGAATCTCACTCAGTCGCGCATCGGTCTTGGCACCAAACGAGATCACCGCGGGCATCGAGGCCATCAGCCCGCGCGTGTAGGGATGTTTTGGATTTTCGAACAGGTCCTCTACCGTCGCTTCCTCGACCTTCTTGCCGGCATACATCACGATGACGCGTTGCGCGGTTTGCGCGACGACGCCGAGATCGTGCGTGATCAGGATCAAGCCGGTGCCGAGCCTCTTCTGCAGATCGACGATCAGCGCCAGGATCTGCGCCTGGATCGTCACGTCGAGCGCGGTGGTCGGCTCGTCCGCGATCAACAGCGCTGGCCGGCACGCCAGGGCCATCGCGATCATCGCGCGCTGCCGCATGCCGCCGGACAATTGATGAGGATATTCGTGCGCGCGTCGGTCCGGCTCGGGAATGCGAACCAGGCGGAGCATCTCGACCGCCTTGGCCCAGGCCTCCTTCGCGGTCATTTCCTGGTGCAGGCGGAGCACCTCGGTGATCTGGTCGCCGATCCGCATCACCGGATTGAGCGAGGTCATCGGCTCTTGAAAGATCATCGAAATCCGGTTGCCGCGGATATCGCGCATCTTGGCCTCATCGAGGTTGAGCAGATCGGTCCCTTCCAGGGTGACCGAGCCGCCGACCACCCGGCCCGGCGGGTCCGGCACCAGCCGCATCACCGACAGCGCGGTCACGCTCTTGCCGCAGCCGGATTCGCCGACGATCGCAAGCGTTTCGCCGCGGCGGACGGTGAACGAGACGTCGTCGACCGCGCGGAACAGCCCGGAATTGGTGAAGAACACCGTCTGCAGGTTCTTCACATCGAGAATAGTATCGTGCTTGCGCGCCTCGCTCATCAGCCGCGCTGCCTCGGATCGAGAATGTCGCGGAGCGCGTCGCCGAACAGATTGGTGCCGAATACCGCAAGGGAGATGGCGACGCCCGGGAAAATCACCAGCCACGGCGCGGTGCGGACATATTCGGCTGCCGACTCCGACAGCATGCGGCCCCAGGACGGATAGGGCTCGGGGATGCCGAGGCCGAGGAACGACAGCGAAGCTTCGGTGAGGATGGTGGAACCGAGTTGCGCGGTCGCCAGCACGATTAAGGGCGCGAGCGTGTTCGGCAGCACGTGCCGGAGCGCGATGCGGGTCTCGCTCATGCCGATCGATTTTGCTGCCTCGACGAAGGGCTGCTCGCGCAGCGCCAGCGTATTGGCGCGGATCACGCGGGCGACGGTGGGGATCAACGGGATAGCAATCGCGATGATCACGTTCGGCAGCGATGGCCCGAGCGCCGCGGTCATCACCAGCGCCAGCACCAGGAGCGGCAGCGCCTGCAGGATGTCGGTGACGCGCTGGAACAGCAGATCGACCCAGCCGGACAGATAGCCCGATACGAGGCCGACGATGACGCCGATCGACGATCCCAGCGCAGTGGCGCCGATGCCGACGGCGAGCGAAATGCGCGCGCCGTGAATGATCCGGCTCCAGACGTCACGGCCGAATGAATCGGTTCCCATCCAGTGCGCCGCGCTCGGCGCTGCCAGCCGCTGCGCCGAATCGACGCTGAGCGGATCGTAGCGGGCGATCAGGTCGGCCGAGATCGCCATCCAGACGAACATCACCATGATGACAAGGCCGATCGTGCCGAGCAGATAACGCTGCGCCAGGAACACCAGCCGGCGCCAGCCATGCGTCGAATGGGCGCCGGCCCGCCTCAACTCGCTTTCGAAGTTAATCGTGGCCACGCGGCTAGTCCCCATACCGGATGCGCGGATCGATCGCGGCGTAAAGCATGTCGACAGTGAAGTTTGCGACCACCACGACCACGGCGATCAGCATCACGAGATTCTGCACGATCGGGTAATCGCGCCAGCGCAGCGCCTCGACCAGGAATCGGGCCACGCCTGGAATATTGAACACGGTTTCGGTGACGATCAGCCCGCCGATCAGGAACGCCGCCTCGATGCCGATTACGGTTATAACAGGGAGAATCGCGTTCTTCAGCGCGTGGCGATAATTGACCGAAGCCTCGGACGCGCCCTTGGCGCGCGCGGTGCGGATGTAATCCTGCCGCAGAATTTCGAGCATCGAGGAGCGCGTGATGCGCATGGTCAGCGCGGCGCTGCGAAATCCGACCGCCATCGCCGGCACGGCATAGATCGCGAACGCCTCCGTCCAGGTTGCCGGGTTCGGATTGTAGATCGGCATGTGGCCAAACAGCGAAACCGAGGCCATCAGGATAAGCAGCCCGAGCCAGAAGGAAGGCAGCGACAGGCCGCTCAGGCTGACGACGCGGAGGGTGTAATCCAGCCGCGAGCCTTGGTGGACTGCGCTCAGAACGCCCAAGGGAATGCCGATCGAGGCCGAGAACAACAGCGCCAGCGCCGCCAGCCGGGCGGTGATCGGAATGCGCGGCAGGATCTCCTGCAGCGCCGGCTTTTCCGAGACGTAGGAATAGCCGAGATCGCCGTGCAGCAGCCCGCCGATCCAGTTCAGATATTGCTGGTAGATCGGCAGGTTGAGGCCGAGTTCCTTTTCCAGGTTGGCCTTGTCGGTGGGATCCACGAAGCCGGCGGCGTCGAACAGGATGTCGACGATGTTGCCGGGGACGACCCGCAGCAACACGAAGATGATGATCGAGATCCCGATCAGGGTCACGAGCATCAAGGCGAGGCGTCGCACGATATAAGCAAACACCCGGCTACTCTCCCTGACCCATCGGCTAGAGCCCCTTCGGTTCTGATGAATCAGAACCGAGCTCTCGGTTTTTGTTTTGACGCGTTTTCTTCACGCGAACCGGGATCCACTTCGCTCGAAAACGCTATCGCGGCCGGACGTTACTTATCCATCCAGACGTCTTCGTAACGGTAGCCGTTGTAGGAGCTGTTCACCATGATGGTGATGCCCTTGACATAAGGCTGCCAGCACGAGCCCTGGCGGGCGTGCAAGATGATCGGCCGCGCCACATCTTCCTGCAGCTTCTTGTCGATCTCCCAGACCAGCTTCTTGCGCTTGGCGACATCCTTCTCCACCGACTGCTCGTCGAACAGCTTCTCGATTTCCCTGTTGCAGTAGTTGGTATAGTTGCGCTCCGAGCCGCAGGAGTAGTTTTCGTAGAACGACTGGTCGGGGTCGTCGACCGCATTGCCGGTGAGGTTGAGACCGAGCGAGTAATCCTTGCGGGCGACCTTGGGGAACCATTGTGCGGTATCAACGACGTCGAGATCGCCGTCGATATGGATGTTCTTCATCTGGTCGATCAGGATGACGGCGGGATCGCGGTAGATCGGGATGTTGCGCGTGGCGACCTTGACGGCGAGGCGCTTGTCCGGGCCGTAGCCCGCTTTCTGCATCAGCTTGCGCGCCTCTTCCCGGTTGGCGTTGACGTCGGGGCCGTAACCCGGAATCGATTCCAGCATTTCCTTCGGCATCGCCCACAAGCCGCCCGGTGCGGGGAGCATGGTGCCGCCGATGTCGGCCTGTCCCTCGTACAGTATCGAGACGAAGGCCTTGCGGTCGAGCACCAGTGCCAGCGCGCGGCGAATGTCGATATTATCGAACGGCGGGGCGGACGAGTTGACGATGATGTTGGTCGAGACATTGACCGGCTCGACCACGCATACTGCGTTCGGCGCCTGCGACTTGACCTCCTTCAAGAGCGGGATCGACACTTCGGTCGGGAACGTCATGTCGAATCTCCCGGAGACAAATCCGAGAATAGCCGTCGAACGGTTGGTGATGATGGTGAACTCGATGCCGTCGAGGTGCGGCAGGCCCTTCTTGAAGTAGTCGGGATTTTTCGTGAGCTTGATCGATTCGTTGGCCTTGAACTCGACGAATTTGAACGGGCCGGTGCCGACCGGCTTGGTACGCATGTCGGCCGGGGAGACGTGGCACGGGTAAACCGGGGTGTAGCCGGAGGCGAGTAACGACAACAACGCCGGCTGCGGCCGCTTCAGGCTGAACGATGCCTCGAAATCGCCGCTTGTCGTCACGTCCTCGACTTGATTGTACCAGGACTTTCGCGGGTTCTGACGAAACTTTTGTTGCGACTTGCCCATCAGCATGTCGAAGGTGCACTTGACGTCGGCTGAGGTGAACGGTTTGCCGTCATGCCATTTGACGCCCTGCTTCAATTTGAAAGTGAGTTTCTTGCCGTCGTCGCTCCAGGCCCAGCTCTCCGCCAGATCCGGGACGATGGAGTCTGCGCTGTTCTGCGCGACGTCCTGCTTGAACATGACCAGGTTGTTGAAGACCGGCATGAAGGGAACGTTGATCGAGAAGGTCGCACCTTCATGGATCGAGGCGCTGCCCGGGCTGTCGCGATGATAGACCCTGAGGATGCCGCCCTGTTTCGGCTCGCCGGCTGATGCAACATCATAAGCCGGCAGCAACAACAACGCCGCGGCGGCAAGCGCATGAACGCTCCGCATGATCCCCTCCCACGTTTGCTCGGTCTCGAAACGGCCGATTGCATCAGACGATAGCATGACGGCGCGTCCGGGCAACCGGCCAAGACGATGCACAGATCGGCAATTCGAACTAATCGAAATCCGCGCGGCGGAACACGCGCGCCAACACCGCTGTTCGCTGCGAAAGCGGCGGATTGGTTGCAGCGTAGCCGTTATGTGGTGGCTCGCGCTCGAATGTCTCGCCGGATGATGCACCGCACCACCAGGTGTCGCGACGTCTGTGTTCGAGTGCGCCATCTCACATCGTCGCATGCTCACACGATCCGCGAGGTCTTGTTGCCCCAATAGCGATCGCGCAACAGGCGCTTGTAGAGCTTGCCGGTCGGCAGCCGCGGCAGTTCGGCCTCGAAATCGATCGAGCGTGGCACTTTCTGGCGCGACAGCGACTGGCTGCAGAAGGCGATCAGTTCGTCGGCCAGTTCCTGTCCCGGCGAGACGCCCGGCATCGGCTGCACCACGGCCTTTACTTCCTCGCCGAGATCGGGATTGGGCACCCCGAACACCGCGGCATCGGCGATCTTGGGGTGGGTGATCAGGAGGTTCTCGCATTCCTGCGGGTAGATGTTGACGCCACCGGATATGATCATGAAGGTCGCGCGGTCGGTCAGATAGAGAAAGCCGTCCTCGTCGACATAGCCGACGTCGCCGACCGTGCTCATGCTGCCGTCCGGCGAACGCACCTCCTGGGTCTTGGCCGGGTCGTTGAAATATTCAAACGGGGTTGCGGTCTTGAACCATACCGTGCCCGGGATACCCACCGGGCAGGGTTGCATGTTCTCGTCGAGAATATGGAGGTCGCCGAGCATCACCCGGCCGACGGTGCCGCGGTGTGCCAGCCATTCCTCGCTATTGCAGGCGGTGAAGCCGAGTCCTTCGGTGGCGCCGTAATATTCGTGGATGATCGGTCCCCACCATTTGATGATGTCGTCCTTCACCGCGGCCGGGCAGGGCGCGGCAGCATGGATCGCGATCTCAAGCGATGAGAGGTCATAGCGCTTGCGGACATCCTCAGGCAGCTTCAGCATGCGCGAGAACATCGTCGGCACAAGCTGGGTGTGGGTGATGCCCCATCTTTGAACCAGCTCCAGATATTTTTCCGGATCAAAGCTTTCCATGATGATGACGGTGCCGCCGGCGCGGATCGTCAAATTGACCGCCGCCTGCGGCGCCGAATGGTACAGCGGCGCGGGCGAAAGGTAGATCATGCCTTCGCGGTAGTGCCACACGCCGTGCAGAAAGTCGAAGATCGCCAGATTCTGAAGCGGAGGTTGTTCGGGCAGCGGCCGCAGGATGCCCTTCGGCCGGCCCGTGGTGCCGGACGAATAGAGCATCGCGGTGCCGATGCATTCGTCTGATATCGGCGTCTTCGGCAGGCCTGACGTCGCCTGCTCAAGCCCGACGATACGGTCGCTCTCGCCGTCGCCGTCTGCGACAATGCATAATTCGACCTTGGGGCATTCCTTCAGCGCCTCGCGGGCGACGTCGAGCTTTGCCTTCGAGGTGATGAGAATGCGCGACTGGCTGTTGGTGAGGATGTAGGCGAGCTCGCCCGCGGTCAGGTAGGAGTTGACGCAGGTATAATAGAGCCCGCTGCGTTCGCCGGCGCCGCAGGCCTCGAGGTAGCGGCTGTTGTTCTCCATGAAGATCGAATAGTGGTCGAGGCGCTTGAGTCCGCGGTTGCGAAACAAGTGCGCAAGCCGGTTCGTACGCGCCTCCAGTTCACGATAGGTTACGGCCTCTCCGGTAGAAGCCATGATGAAGGCGGGCTGCAGCGGACGAAGGTGAGCATGTGTGCCGGTGTACATCTTGGCTTCGGTCTCCTTACGCGGTCATGTCCAGAATCTCGCGTACCTGCGCCGGTCCCTCGATCTTGCGCGGATTGCGCGGCACCCACGGCGTTGCCATCGCTTGTTGCGCGATGCGGTCGAAATGCTCGGGCCCAACCTTGACCTCGCGCAGGCTGCGCGGCATGCCGAGATTGCGAATGAACCGGTCGAGCACGTCGCCGGCGTCATCGTTCGGATGGCCCATGGCGGCTGCGACCAGCGCCTGACGTTCGGCATTCGCTGACTTGTTCCAACGCATCACCGACGGCAGCATCACGCAGGAGGTGTAGCCGTGCGGCACGCCGAACTCCGCGCCGAGAACGTAGCCGATGCCGTGGCTGGCGCCCATCGGCACGCCGGAAGCGAGCGGCCCGGTCGAAAGCCAGGTACCGATCTGACAATCCATCCGCGCGTCGAGGTCGCCGGCCGCGGCCTTCACCCGTGGCAGCGCCTGCGCCAGCATCGATAGGCCCTTCAGCGCCTGCGCGTCGCCATATGGGTGAGCCTCGCGCGAGCAGATGCCTTCGACGCAATGATCGACGGCGCGGATACCGGTCGACAGCCACAGCCATTCCGGCGTGTGCTGGGCAAGCCAGGGGTCGAGAATCACGGCGCGCGGCATGATCAGCGGATGGCGCAGCGCTTCCTTGACCTTCGTCTTCTCGTTGGTGACGCCGGCCGTGGAGGAGAATTCGCCACCGGCGATCGTCGTCGGCACGCTGATCTGGCGCACCGTCGGCGCGGCAAGTCGCGGCAAGCCGCCGCGACCGGCCTTGATCCGGTCGATGTCGTCCGCGCTGCGGATATCGTTGGCGAGGCAGAGCTGCACGGCCTTGGCGCCGTCGGTGATCGAACCGCCGCCGATCGTGACGATGAGATCGGCATCCGCTGCGCGGGCCTGTTCGCTGGCGGCGATCACGGCTGAGCGCGGCGTGTGCGGCGGCATCGCGTCGAACGTGCCGACGCAGCGCGACCCCAGCGCACGGCGGATGGTGTCGATCACATCGGTTTCGCGGTTGAGCGTGCCGCTGACCATCAGGAAGGCACGCCTGGTGCCGAGCCGATCCAGCTGCGCGACGAGCGCCTCGGACGCCGGCCGTCCGAACACGACCTCGTCCATGGCGCCGAATACGACACGCCCTCTGTGCACGCTTGTCCTCCCCGGACATTTTCTGGCCCTTGTGGTGGGCCTTGCCGCAAGGTTAGCCGAGGAAATCAGCGACGTCATGCCCGGAGACGACGTTGCGTGGCGGCAGTCTCGCCCCGCAAGCGGTCGGCTCCCCCTTGCGGGGCTCGCGAAGCGAGAGCCCGGAATCCATCTCACCGTCGAAGATGCGGCCTGACGGATTTCGAGCTTGCACCAAGAGGCGCGCCGCGGAATGACGAGGGCGGGGCGAGGCGAGACGTCTTTGCACGATGTCACGTTTTCGTCATCAGGCGGCGATTAGCTGACCATTCGTCGCAACGGGTTCCGCTTTCATCGCAGTGCGAAAACGCGAAATCCGCGTTGCGAAGAGCGTTGACTACGTTGATGCATAACGATTGTGCTTGATCCCAGCCGGTTCTTGACGAGACTGGGAACCGATCACATCTGTGGCCTCCGCAACTAAGTTCCACGGCAAGCTTTTCCATCGATCAGGATGTTGAGAATGCAGGGGGAGATGGGATTGAGCACGACTGAGCCATTGAAACGTCCGGCTGCGGCAAGCCGTGATGGTCACTCACTTCGCGGTCTCAAATGGTTGCCCCCACTGCTTGCGCTTGCGCTGTCAGCCTGTGGCGACAAGCCGCCGCAACAGCCAGCGGCCGCGGCGCCATCGGTCACGGTCTCGCAGCCGGTGAAACGTACCGTCACCGATTGGGATGAATTCACCGGCCGCTTCGAGGCCATCCAGGAGGTCCAGGTTCGCGCCCGCGTCGGCGGTTTCGTGAAGAGCGTCGAATTCCGCGACGGAGCGATCGTGCGCGCGGGCGACCTGCTTTACGTGATTGACGCCCGTCCGTTCGAGGCGGTCGCCGAGCAGGCCGATGGCCAGTTGTCGGACGCACGCGCGAGGGCCGAACTCGCCAGGCGCGAACTCGACCGTGCGCTGACGTTGAACCAGACCCAGGCCGTATCCGACTCTATCGTGGACCAGCGCCGCCAGACCCTGCAGGCGGCGCGCGCCGCGGAGATGCAGGCCGAAGGCGCGCTCAAGGCCGCCAAGCTCAACATCGAATTCACCCATGTGATGGCGCCGATCACCGGCCGAGTCAGCCGCCATCTCGTGACGCCTGGCAATCTCGTGCAGGGCTCCGAGGGTGGCGCCACGCTGCTCACTTCGATCGTCTCGCTCGACCCGATCTACATCTATTTCGATGTCGACGAGGCGACTTACCTACGAAACAGCCGGCTCTGGTTCGAAGGCAAGCGGCCGAGCTCGCGCGACACGCCGAACCCGGTGCAGGTGACGCTGACCGGCGAAACCAAGCCCTCGCATGAGGGCAAGATGGATTTCCTCGACAACCGCCTGGACGTCTCGACCGGTACGCTGCGCAGCCGCGCCGTGATCCCGAACAAGGATCTCTCGATTCTTCCCGGCCAGTTCGGCCGCGTCCGGATCATCGGCAGTGCGCCTTATGAGGCGTTGCTGCTGCCTGATACGGCGATTGCGACCGACCAGTCGCGCAAGATCGTTTTCGTCGTCAAGGACGACAACACGGTCGAGGCGAAGCCGGTGACGCTCGGACCGCTCGATGAAGGCCTGCGCGTGATCCGTGAGGGCCTGAAGCCGGAAGACCGCGTCATTATCGACGGCCTGCAACGGGCGCGGGTGGGGGCAAAGGTCAGCCCGCAAACGGGTGAGATCAAGCCGGCCGGTGCCAAGACATGAATCTCGGCCGTCTCTCCATCAACCAGCCCATCCTGGCGATGGTGTTGTCGATCGTGCTGCTGATCGTCGGCGCGATCGCCTACACCACGCTGCCGGTCTCCGAGTATCCGCAAGTGGTGCCGCCGACGGTGACGGTCACCACGCAATATCCCGGCGCCTCCGCACAAACCGTGTCCGACACCGTTGCCGCTCCGATCGAGCAGGAGATCAACGGCGTCGAGGACATGTTGTATCTCTACAGCCAGGCCACCTCGAACGGGCAGTTGACGATCACGGTCACCTTTAAGCTCGGCACCGATCTCGACAAGGCCCAGGTGCTGGTGCAGAACCGCGTCGCGATCGCGCAGCCGCGGTTGCCCGAAGAGGTGCAGCGCAACGGCGTCATCACCCGCAAGAACAGTCCCGACATCCTGATGGTCGTGTTCATGCTGTCGCCGGACGACACGTTCGACCAGCTCTACATCTCCAACTACGCGCTGCTGCAGGTGCGCGACGAGTTGCTCCGGCTCGACGGCGTCGGCGACATTCAGATCTTCGGCGCGCGCGACTATTCGATGCGGCTGTGGCTCGACCCTGACAAGATCTCCACGCTCGGCCTGACCGCGGGCGAAGTGGTGGCGGCGATCCGCTCGCAAAACGTGCAGATCGCGGGCGGCCAGATCGCGGAACCGCCGATCGGCGACCGCGCCTTTTCGCCGAATCTCACCTTTACCGGCCGGCTGAAAGACCCGAAACAATTCGAGGAGATCGTGGTCAAGGCCGGCTCCGACGGGCGCACGGTCAAGCTGCGCGATGTCGCGCGGATCGAACTCGGTGCTTTGGCCTACTCGACCAACAGTTTTCTGCTGCGCAAATCCGCGGTCGCCATGCTGGTCACGCAGCGGCCGGGCTCGAATGCGCTGGCGACCGCCGAGAATATTTCCAAGACGATGGAGAAACTGAAGGCGAGCTTCCCGAAGGGGCTCGACTACAACATCGGCTACAACCCGACCGAATTCATCGCGCAGTCCGTCAGCGAGCTGATCAAGACGATCTACGAGGCGATGGCGCTGGTCGTCATCGTGGTGCTGGTATTTTTGCAGGGCTGGCGGCCGGCGATCATCCCGATCATGGCGATTCCGGTGTCGCTGGTCGGCACCTTTGCGGTGATGGCGGCGCTCGGGTTCTCGATCAACAATCTGACGCTGTTCGGCCTTGTGCTGGCGGTCGGCATCGTGGTCGACGACGCGATCGTGGTGGTCGAGAACGTCGAGCGCCACCTCGAACATGGCATGAGCCGGCGCGACGCCGCGCTCCGCACGATGCAGGAGGTCGGCAGCGCGCTGGTGTCGATCGCGCTGGTTCTGTGCGCCGTGTTCGTGCCGACCGCCTTCCTCGGCGGCATCTCCGGGCAGTTCTTCCAGCAGTTCGCCGTCACCATTGCGGTGGCGACCGCGATTTCCTGTTTCTGTTCGCTGACGCTGTCGCCTGCGCTGGCCTCGCTGATCCTGCAGCCGCACGAGGACAAAAGGCCGCCGGCCCGTTGGAATTTCATCGCCCGCGGCTGGGGCGCCTTTACCGGCATGTTCAATCGCGGCTTCGACCGGCTGGCACATGGCTATGCCAGCACGGCCGATTTCGTGATCCGGCATTCGGTGGTGATGTTGCTGGTGTACGTGGCGCTGATCGGCGGCGCCGGATGGCTGTTGATCACGACGCCGCAAGGCTTCATCCCGGCGCAGGACCGTGGCTACGTCATCGTCTCGGTACAATTGCCGGGCGCCGCCTCGCTGGCGCGAACGACCGAAGTGGTCAGGGAGATCGAAAAGATTGCGCTTGATACGCCGGGCGTCGTTCGCGCGCCGGCCTTCGCCGGCTTCTCGGGCGCGACCCGGACGCAGGCGAGCAACGCCGCGGCACTGTTTCCAGTATTTGATGATCCGGCGGCCAGGGCGAAGAAGGGACTTACGTCCACTTCGATCGCGAACGAACTACGCAAGCGGCTGGCGAACATCCAGGGTGCGTTCATCATCGTGATTCCGCCGCCCGCGGTGCCTGGTATCGGCACCGGCGGCGGCTTCACCATGCGCATCCAGGACCGCCAGGGCCGCGGCTCCGAAATGCTGGCAGCGGCAACCGACGAATTGATAGGCGCCGCGCGCAAGGCGCCCGGACTGACCCAGGTGTTCTCCACCTTTGCCGCCAACACGCCGCAACTGTTCGTCGACATCGACCGCGTCAAGGCACAGAAGCTCGGCGTGCCGATTGCGAACATCAACGATACGATCCAGACCTTTTTTGGCTCGTCCTATGTCAACGACTTCAACCTGTTCGGCCGCACCTACCGCGTCACGGCGCAGGCTGATCTGCCGTTCCGGAAGGAGACGTCCGATCTCGCACGCCTGCGCACCCGCAATGCTGCCGGCGACATGGTGATGCTCGGCAGCGTCGTGAGTTTCAGCGACATCTCCGGCCCCGACCGCGTCGCGCGCTATAATCTCTATCCCGCGTCCGAGCTGCAGGGTGACACGCTGCCGGGGACCAGTTCGGCGACCGCCATCGACACAATGAAGAAGCTCGCCGAGGAGACGCTGCCGAGCGGCTTCTCGTTCGAATGGACGGATTTGTCCTATCAGCAGGTCACCGGCGGCCAAGCCGGCCTGCTCGTGTTCCCGATCTGCGTGCTGTTCGTGTACTTGGTGCTGGCGGCGCAGTATGGCTCGTGGAGCCTGCCGTTCGCGGTCATCCTGATCGTGCCGATGTGCCTGCTCGCCGCCACCATCGGCGTGCGCATCATGGGACAGGACGTCAACATCCTGACCCAGATCGGCTTCGTGGTGCTGGTGGGGCTTGCGGCCAAGAACGCCATTCTCATTGTCGAGTTCGCGCGCGACATCGAGCTCGAGGGCAAGGCGCGGCTGGAGGCGGTGATCGAAGCCTGCCGGTTGCGGTTGCGACCGATCCTGATGACGTCATTCGCCTTCATCCTCGGCGTGCTGCCGCTGGTGATCTCGTCGGGCTCGGGCTCGGAGATGCGGCAGGCGGTGGGCGTCGCCGTGTTCTTCGGCATGATCGGCGTCACGCTATTCGGCCTGGTGTTCACGCCGATCTTCTACGTCATCGTGCGCAACCTCGCCGAGGGCAAGGGCAAGAAGCGCACGGCGGTGTGAATTCGCGCTCGTCACTCCCGGATGACGGCGCAGTTTCGATCAAAGTTCCCCAATACTTTTGGCTGATCTGAAATGGATGGGCACTCGCGGGGTTATTGAATAAAGTCGCGAGGTTCCTCTGACAAAGAATTCCTGGAGAAAAGAATGAAGTCGGGATTATTGGCCGCCGTTGCGGCAGTTGGTCTTTTGCTCGCCGCGCCGGCATCGGCGCAGGGCGTCAAGATCGGCATTCTGAACGACCAGTCCGGGGTCTACGCCGATTACGGCGGCAAGTGGTCGTTCGAAGCGGCCAAAATGGCGATCGAGGATTTCGGCGGCGAAGTGCTCGGCCACAAGATCGAGGTCATTTCCGCCGATCACCAGAACAAGCCGGATCTCGGCGTTGCCATCGCGCGGCGCTGGTATGAGGTTGAGGGCGTCGACATGATTACGGAGCTGACGACCTCCTCCGTCGCGCTCGCGATTCACGATCTCTCCAGGCAGATGAAGAAGATCGACATCGTCGTGGGTGCTGCGACCTCGCGCCTCACCGGCGACGCCTGCCAGCCTTACGGCTTTCACTGGGCCTACGACACCCACGCGCTCGCCTACGGCACCGGCGGCGCGCTGGTGGAATCCGGCGGCGATAGTTGGTTCTTCATGACCGCGGACTACGCCTTCGGCCATGCGCTGGAAAAGGACACCGGCGATTTCGTCAGGGCGAAGGGCGGCAAGGTGCTCGGCGCAGTCCGCATTCCCCTGAACTCGTCTGACTTCTCTTCCTTCCTGCTGCAGGCGCAAAGTTCGAAAGCCAAGATCATCGGCCTCGCCAATGCCGGCCTCGATACCACCAACTCGATCAAGCAGGCGGCGGAGTTCGGCATCGTCAAGAGCGGCCAGAAGCTCGCCGGCCTGTTGCTGACGCTTGCCGAAGTGCACGGCCTCGGCCTCGACGCCGCGCAGGGCCTGGTGCTGACCGAAGGCTACTACTGGGACCGCGACGCCAAGAGCCGCAACCTCGCCGAACGCTTCTTCAAGCGCACCGGCCGCATGCCGAACATGATTCAGGCCGGCACCTATTCGGCGACGCTGCAATACCTCAAGGCAGTCAAGGCCGCGGGCACCAAGGATACCGAGGCAGTGGCGAAGAAGTTGAAGGAGCTTCCGGTCGACGACGATTTTGCGCAAGGCGGCAAGGTGCTGGAAAACGGCCGCATGGTGCACGACCTCTATCTGTTCGAGGTCAAGAAGCCATCTGAATCGAAGAAGCCGTGGGATTACTACAAGCAGCTCGCCGTGGTGCCGGGCGACAAGGCTTTCCCGGCGGCAAAGGATTCCGGCTGCCCGCTGGTGAAGTAGGGTTTCTCTCCCTTTCCGTCGTCCCTGCGAAAGCAGGGACCCATAACCACGAAAGCATGTTGTTGAGGCCGGCTGGTGCTACAGCCGCGCGCAATACGAACATCGGTGGTTATGGGTCCCGGGTCGCGCTTCGCTTGCCCGGGACGACGTGAGGAGAGAGAAGCTGTCTATCACCCCTGCACCAACCGCCACACGATCGCGCCGAATGCGCCGAGCCACAGCGCGATCGTCGCCAGCGCCTGAGTCGCAAAGCCGGGGCTGCGTTGTGGGACCGACTTCGCGTAGCCAAATATATAGAGAATGCGGCCCATCACCCAAACCAGCCCCAGCGCAGCGGCGATGCCGTCGCTGATATAAATCGCGAACAGCCATAGCGCCGGCAAAAAGATCGGCAGCCATTCCAGCGTGTTCATCTGCGCGCGAAACACGCGCTCGAAATCTTCATTGCCCGAAATCGCCGGCAGCTTGACGCCGAATTTGCCGCGCGCCTGTGCCACACGAACGGACGAATAGAAGTAGACCAGGATCGCCAGCAAGCTGGCGAGAGCGGTGAGATGATACATCGCTGAAACTCCCCTTTTTCGTGCGCAGGCTTAATAGCCCGTCATTTCCAGATAGCCCACCCCCGTGTGGCTGCCTGCGAAGCGAATCGGGCCCTCCCAATAGGGGAAGCTCGTGCCCATCCAGCTCCGGGGATTAAGCGGCATGCACTCGATTCTGAGCGCCTTGCTTCGAACCTCGATGCGCCATGTGGTCGGAATTTTTCGCGTCCCAATCTCGGTGAACGCGAGCGGCGTCATGGCGATATCCGCGGAGGCGAGTTGCTCGGCCGTGCCGTCGGGCGCGATCCATTTGCCCGAGCCATAATGCTGGCCGTCGGTCTGGCGCATCCGGTACAGCATCAATTTGTCGCCCGCGTTGAAATGCAGCGAGAGCCAGTCCCATCCGCTTTGATCCGCGGCGAGCGGCTGGCTGCTCCACTCGCGATCGAGCCAGGCCATGCCGGTGACGTCGATGGGCTTGTCGTCAATGGTAAGGATGCCCGTCGCCGCATAATGCGGCTGGCTGTAGTAATAGGAGGCCTGTTCGCGTAGCGATTTGCGGCTGTAGCCGCCTTCGCCCTGCAGCACCAGCGGCCGATCCGCGTCCAGGCGCAGCGTGTAGCTGAACTCGGCGCCCGATGCTTTCAGTTCCAGCGGTGCGATATTGTCGTCATTCACGGAATCGAGGGCGCGCATCTCCCAGGCATCGATCCAGGCGTGAAACGGGTTGGCCTCGACGCCGGCCTGGCCGACACCGCCGCGCGCGAACGTCTGGCTGAAGCGATGGGTATCTTCGCGCGTGACGGCGGCGTGGCCCATCCATATCTGCTGGTTGGCCCAGCCCTGCTCCGGCCCGCCTGGTGCGATCGCCTGGCAAAACAGCGTCCATTGGGCGCCGTACGCTGCTCCGCGCACGTCGGTAAGATTGGCCGTCACATACCACCACTCGATGCGGAATTCCGGATGCGGCCCGTGATCGGCAGGAAAAGCAAATGTCCTGCCCGGCACGACGTGCGCAAATCCTTCCGCGCTTTCGCCAAGCCCGGCAAAGCCCTGCGCGAGTGCCTCGCCGCCGAATCCGGCGAGGAGCGCGCCGCCGATGAAACCGCGGCGGGTAATGAGGCCGCTACCGCTCATTGGCAAAGATCCTGATCAGGCTGCTCGGCTGCATGCGCGCCAGCCTGATGACGGGGAGCGCGGAAGCCGCAACCGCTGCCGCCATCGCGACGCCGGTGAGCCAGAGCAATTGCAGCGGAAAGACATGAAACGGTAACCGCCAGCCGAACGCCTTGACGTTGACGATCGCGAGCAGGCACCACGCGACCAGCAAACCCAGCGGAAGCGCAAAGATGGTGGTTATCAACGCCACCGAGGTCGTCTTCAACAGCTCGATGGCCGCGAGCCGCCGCCGCGGCACGCCGATCGCCCATAGCGGCGCCAGTTGCGGCAGGCGGGAATTGGCAAGCGTCAAGAGGCTCGTCAGCAGCGCCACGCCGGCGACGCCGAGCGTAAAGGCGTTCAGCGCCGCCGTGACCGAGAAAGTGCGGTTGAAGATCCGCGTCGATTCCGCCTTCATCGTCGCCTGGTCGACGACATTGCGACTATCGAGGCCGAACTTTCCCTGCAGGGCCGAGATCAACGCCGGGATCTTTGGCGGGGCAACCCGCAGTCCCATGCGCGTCAGCGGGATTTCCGGAAAGCGACGCGTCAGCGCGGCGAAGTTCACCGCGATCTGGCTCTTGGGGTTGCCGTAATCGGCATAGATGCCGACCACGTTGAGCGTCCAGTTTCCGCCTGACGCGGGCACTTCGATGCGGTCGCCAAGGGAGAGCTGCAGCCGTCGCGCCAGTTGTTCGCTGACAAGGGCCGCATCGCCAGGGCGAAGCTTGACCCAGGCATCCTCAGTCGATTGCAGCAGCGGCCAGTTGTCGCGATAGGTGGCGTGATCGGGCAGGCCCAGCACCTCGAGTGGCGCGCCCGCCAGTTGCGTATCGGCGCGGCCGCCGGGCAGGATCGCCTCGACCTCGGGGCGTTCGCGAAGCCACGCCTTGATCTCGCGTGCCTGCGCGTCATTGGCGGCGTTGACATAAATTTCTGCTGCCAGCCGCCCGTCCAGCCAGACCAGAAACGTGCGGGAAAAACTCTCGACCATGGTGGAGACGCCGACATTCACCGCCAATGCGAGCAACAGCGCCATCAAAGCGAGCGACAATCCCGACAATTGCTGGCGGCTGTCGGCCCAGAACCAGATTCCGAGCGGGGCTCGTGCATAGCGCTGGCCAAGCGACAGCACGATTTCCAGAAACATCGGCAGGATCAGCGCTGCGCCGAGCATCAATGCAGCGAGCACGGCAAAGCCCGAAATCAGAGAATCGCCAAACCACAGAAAGCCGGCGGCCGCCGCGAACGCCACGAGCGCCAGCGCGCTCTGGTAAAGGAGCCAGCGCCGCTGCGCCTGCTGCCAGGCGAAGGGCTGGGCGGTGGCGAGCAACGGCAGCCGCAGCGCCTTGGTGAGGCTGGCGGCGGCCGCTGCGAGCGCGCCCAAAATGCTGATGGCGATGCCCGCGATCCACCATTGCGGCTTGAGCGTGAGATGTCCCGGAATCTGCGCGCCATAGAGTCCGCGCAGCGATGCGGCGACGTCAGGCAGCAGCGAGCCGGCGATGAAGTAACCGCACACGAGTCCGATCAACCCCGCGACCAGCGCCAGCGACACCAGTTCAAGCACGAGCACGGCGTTCAGCATCCGCGCCGAGACACCGCAGGCGCGCAAGGTGCGTAAGGTCGGCAGCCGCTGCTCGAAGGCCAGCCCGATCGCCGAATTGACGATGAAGAGGCCGACAAAGAACGACAGCAACCCGAACGCGGTCAGGTTCAGGTGAAAACTGTCGGTGAGGCGTTCGAGGTCGGTCTCCGCATCGGCTTCGATTAGCCGAAGTTTGTCGCCGGCAACGCTTTCGAGCGGCGGGTGCCTCCCTGTCGGCTTGCCGATCAGGAGCCGCGAAAGCTGGTCCGGCATCTTCAGGAGGTTCTGCGCAATGCCGATGTCGACGACCAGCACGCCGGGCACCAGGTTCGGCTGCACGCGAAGCGGCGGCAGCGGTGCGCCGCCATCGCCTTTTGGGCGCGCGCCTTCCGCGAGCTTGAGGTCGGAAAGCGTTTCCGGCGCCACCAGCATCTCGCCCGGCGGCGTCATGAAGGATTGCAGGCCGGCTTTGCCGATCGTCGGCGCGTTGCCGACTTCGGCGGGCAGCGTAACGGGCTCGATGCCGAGCAGCCGGAACGACCGTCCCTCGAGCTGGATGCGGCCCTCCAGCACCGGCGAGACCGGCCAGCCGGCGCGGCGCAACTCGACAAAAAGTTCTTGCGGGAAAGTTACGCCGTTGCGGGCGACCAGCATGGCGGTGCGCGTACCGCCAAACATAGCGGCAGCGCGATCATAGGAGGTGCGCGCCTGCTGATTGAGCGCCTGCACGCCGCTCCACAGCGCGGTCGCCGAGATCAACCCGATCAGCAGGGTCGCCAACTGCATCGGGTGCCGCCGCCAATGGCTCAGCAGCACGGCCAGCGTCCACAGTGCGCGTTTCACGCGATCACCCCAGCATGGAGGTTGACCTGGCGGTCGAGCGTTGCTGCGAGCCGCGCGCTGTGCGTCACCAACAGAAAGCCGCAGCCGCTGCGCGTCACCAGGTCGCGCGCCAGCGCCAGTACTTCGTCCGCCGTGTCCTCGTCGAGATTGCCGGTCGGCTCGTCGGCGAGCAGCAATAGCGGCTTGACGGCCAATGCCCGGCCGATTGCGACGCGTTGTTGCTGACCGCCGGACAATTGCTCGGGATAGCGCTTCAGGAAGCGGCCGAGCCCGAGCCGCTCCACCAGTTCGTGGTGCCAGGCCGCATCGTGACGGCCGGCGATGCGAGACTGAAAAACGAGGTTGTCTTCCACGGTGAGGCTCGGGACCAGGTTGAATTGCTGAAACACCAGGCCGAGCCGGTCGCGGCGCATTTCCGCCCGCTCGGCATCGCTGAGTTCGGCGACTGAGGCATCCGCCAACCTGATCTCGCCGCCGTCGGCCGCATCGAGCCCGGCGATCAGGTGCAAGAGCGTGCTCTTGCCGCTGCCGGATTCGCCGGTGAGTGCGACGCTCTCACCGGCAGCGACCGTCAGGTTCACGCCGCGCAGCACCGCGACCTCTTCGCCGGCGGTGCGGTAGCTCTTGATCAGGCCGGTCACGTGCAGCACGGGGCCGGTCGCACTGGGATTGTATGTGGTCATGCGCGATGATGGACCGATCTGACCATGAAAATCCCCCGACGTGATGGCATGCAACATATCAGGGCACGCGTCCCCGATCACGGCCTCAATCGCGCCGCGCCGCGATCGTGATTCGGTTGTGGCGTGCGCCCGTCGCACTAACGGGCAGGTGCACGGCGGGCATTTGTGAAAAACGCGGTTGCCTTGCCCGCAAGGCGCCTTGTAGCATTGGAACCGGGCGATCCTACAGAGCCAGAAAAGATGGGGAAAGCAGCCATGACCGCGCAAGCGACGCCCAAGGGGGCGCCCAAGGGGACGCCCAAGGGCGCCTGGACAATCACCTTCTTGCTGTTTCTGTTCATGCTGGTGAACTTTGCCGACAAGATCGTTGTCGGGCTCGCCGGCGCGCCGATCATGGATGAGCTGAAGCTCTCGCCAGAACAGTTCGGTTTTCTCGGCTCCTCGTTCTTTTTCCTGTTTTCCATCTCGGCCATCGTCGTCGGCTTTATCGTCAACCGCGTCGACACCCGCTGGGTGCTGCTCGCGATGGCGGTGATCTGGTCGGTGGCGCAGTTTCCGATGGTCGGCACGGTCGGTTTCACGACGCTCGTGATCTGCCGCATCATCCTTGGTGCAGGGGAGGGGCCTGCGTTCGCGGTCGCGGCGCACGCGGTCTACAAGTGGTTTCCCGACGAAAAGCGGACGCTACCCACCGCGATCCTTTCGCAGGGCTCGGCGTTCGGAGTGATCCTCGCGGTGCCCGCACTGAACTGGATCATCGTTAATCATAGCTGGCACTATGCGTTCGGCGCGCTCGGCATCGTCGGCCTGATGTGGGCAGCGGCGTGGCTGGTCATGGGAAAGGAGGGGCCACTGGTTCACACCGTTACAACGGCTGCAACCGATCCGCGCGTTCCCTATCTCCAGCTTCTGACTTCGCGAACCTTTATCGGCTGCTGCGCCGCGACCTTTGGCGCCTATTGGGCGCTGTCGCTCGGGCTCACCTGGTTCACGCCATTCATTGTCAAGGGACTCGGCTTCTCGCAAAAAGATGCGGGCTGGATTTCGGTTTTGCCCTGGGTGTTCGGCGCGGCCATCGTGCTGCTGACGGGCTGGGTTTCGCAGGTGATGCTGACGCGCGGTTACACGACGCGCGGCGCTCGGGGTGTACTCGGTTCTGTGCCGCTGATCATCGGTGGGCTGATCCTCGCGGTGTTGCCCTATGTCAACGGCGCCGGATGGCAGATCGCATTCCTCGTCGTCGGCTCCGGGCTCTGCGGCTCGATCTATGTAGTCTGTCCGCCGATGCTCGGCGAATTCACCCCGGTGCAGCAGCGCGGCGCCGTGATCGCAATCTATGGCGCGATCTACACGCTGGCGGGAATGATCGCGCCGTTCGTGATGGGCGCCGTGATTCAGAATGCGGCGGTGCCGCTCGACGGCTACATGACCGGCTTCACCATCAACGCCGTGATCATGGCGGCGTCAGGGTTGCTCGGCCTGTTGCTGCTGTGGCCGAACACGGAACGCGCAAAGCTGATGGCGCAAGCCGCGGCACAACCGAAATTCGCGTGAGGCAATAACAAATCCATCGTCGTCCCTGCGAACGCAGGGACCCATAACCACGAATGCTGATTGCCTAAGCGAGACGTCTGCCACATCGCCACGGACATGGGCCGCGGTGTGTGGGTCCCTGCGTTCGCAGGGACGACACCGAGTGTGGGCGACACCGCCGTCTTAACTCGCTGCCGCGTCGAACTGCGGCTTGCTTCCCTGCGTGCCGCGCACCAGTTTGCCCGGGCGCGCGCCGGTGGTTTTGCCGGCGCGCTGCGTCACTACGCCGGAGACGATGGTGGCGTCATAGCCGTCGACCTGCTGCATCAGGCGGCGGCCGCCGACCGGCAGGTCGTAATGCACTTTTGGCGGATGCAGATGCAGGCGGTCGTAATCGATCACGTTGACGTCGGCCTTGAAGCCGGGAGCGATCACGCCGCGGTCGTAGAGGCCGACCGAAAGCGCGGTCTTGCGCGATTGCGCGGCGACGACGAACGGGATCGACAGTTTTTCGCCGCGGGTGCGGTCGCGCGTCCAGTGCGTCAAGAGATAGGTCGGGAAACTGGCGTCGCAGATGATGCCACAATGCGCGCCGCCATCGGAGAGCCCCGGCACGGCATTGGGATCGCGCAGCATCTCGCTGACAGCATCGAGATTGCCGTCGGCGTAATTGAGGAACGGCACGTAGAGCATGCCGCGGCCGTCATCCGTCAGCATCGCATCATAGGCGAGTTCTTCCGGCTGTTTGCCCCGGCGGCGGGCCTGCGCACCCAGCGTGTTTTCCGGCGGCTGCTCGTAGTCCGGCGGATTTCCGAGCAGGTACATTTTGTCGTAGTTCGGCCGGAAGAACAGCGGATCGTCGGTCGCGGTGGCGTGCTCGCTCAGGATCGTCTTGCGCAGTTCGGGCTGGCGCAGGCGGGCGAGCCGCTCGGCGAGCGGCAAATGCGCGATGGCCTGATAACTCGGGTGAGTCTGGAACGGGTTGCGCGACAGTTCGAGTCCGAGCATCAGTCCGACCGGGCGGGCGGCGATCTGCGCCGTTATCGACAGGCCGCGCACCGAGGCCTCTCTGATGGTGTCGAGCGTCTGGCGCCAGCGCTGCGGCGCCTTGTCGTTTTGGGTGATCGAGAACGACACCGGAATTTTGGTAATCTCAGCGACCCGTAGCATCATCGGCAGGTCTTCGTCGATGGTGGAGAGATCGAGCACGAATTGCAGGACGCTGCGGCCCTGCGCTTGCATCGCCGCCGCGATCGCGGTCAGTTCGTCCTCGCCGGCCTTCAGTGTCGGCGTAAAATCGCCGGTCGAGGTGCGATGGTTGAGCGTGCGCGAGGTTGAGAAGCCGAGCGCGCCGGCCCGCACGGCATCGGCAGCCAATGCCGCCATCGCGTTGTTGTCGTCTGATGTCGAGGGATCGCGGCGCGCGCCGCGTTCGCCCATCACATAGACGCGCAAAGCCGCGTGCGGCAACTGCGAGCCGATGTCCATGTCGAAGCTTCTTTTCGACAGCCACTCCATGTAATCCGGAAAGCTCTCCCAGGCCCATGGGATGCCGGCGCTCAGCACCGGCTCGGGGATATCCTCGACGCCTTCCATCAGTTGGATCAGCCGGACATGGTCGGCCGGACGGCACGGCGCGAAGCCGACGCCGCAATTTCCCATGATCGCTGTGGTGACGCCGTTCTGCGAGGAGGGCGTGATGTCCTGGCTCCAGGTGACCTGGCCATCATAGTGGGTGTGGACGTCGACGAAGCCCGGCGTAACCAGCTTGCTTTTGGCGTTGATTTCCTCTTTGCCCTTCGCGGCAACCTTGCCGACTTCGGTGATGCGGCCGCCTGCAATCGCCACGTCGGCTTCGAACAATTGGCCACCCTTGCCATCGGCAACGGTGCCGCCGCGGATCACGAGGTCGGGGGTCGAGGTCATGGCTTCCATCCCGGATCTGGTTTTGTTGACGCATCATCCGATGCGGTCAGATGCTGTCAACCACCGGGGATGAGGCTCAGGAATGCATCTCCGATGCAGTTATGCCCTGGCGGGTTCCGCCGGCTTGCGGTCGGTCACCAGCGCCAGCAGGACCGTCAGCACCATGAACGCGACAGAGGCGCCGAACACCCAATGCGGCAGGCTCTGGTCCATGATCCAGCCGAACAATAGCGGAGAGAGTATGCCGCTGAAATTGAAACCGGTGGAGACGATGCCGAAGGCGCGGCCCGCGGCGCCCGCAGGAGCCGCGTTGCGCACCAGCATGTCGCGCGAGGGGGCGATGACGCCGCCGAGGAATCCGGCCAGTCCCATCGCGGCGGTCAGCACCACCGACGGCAAATTGATCGTCGCAATGATGGTAATGATGACGGCGTTAATGGCAAAGCACGCAGCGGCGACATTGCCATGCCGCTTGGTGCGGTCGGCGAGATAGCCGCCGGCGAGCACGCCGGCCGCGCTGGCGCCAAGATAGGCGGTCAGCGCGACGTTGGCGGTCGAGATCGTCACGCCATAGCCGCTCATCAGCGCAACGACGCCGAAATTGCTGATGCCGGCGCTGGACAGGCCGAGCAGCATGAAGAAGATCGTCAGCACGATGATCGCAGGCGTCACGATGCTCTGCTGCGGCGCTGCAGGGTCATCGGCCTTGCGATCGGCCGAACTGGCATCGGGAATCCTGACCGCGATCAATAGCAGCGCTGCCGCAGGGCCGACCGCACCGGCCACGATCAGCGCGCCGAGCCCGCCGACGGCTGTCACCAGCATGAGCATGATCGTGGGCGCCACCGCACCACCAAGGAAGCCCGCAAAGGTATGGACCGAAAACGCCCGGCCCATCCGCGCTTCATCCATATGCGTCGACAGGATCGCATAGTCGCAGGGGTGATAAACGCTGTTGGCAAGGCCGAGCAGCGCGGCTGAGATGATCAGCGAAACGTAGCTCAGATGAAGGCCGAGCATGATCAGCGCGAGGCCGCCGATGGAGAGGCCGATCAGCAGCACTTTTCGCGCGCCAATGTGGTCGGCGAGATAGCCGATCGGGGCCTGCGTCAGGCCGGAGACGACGCCGAACACGGTGAGCGCGAAGCCGAGCTCAATGTAGCCGACGCCCAACTGCTCCTTCAGGAACGGAAACAGCATCGGCAGCACGAACAGATGGAAATGGCTGACCCAATGGGCGACCGAAATCGCCGCGAGCGTGCGCAGCGAAGTGTCCGCTTTGGCTTGTTGCGGTGCGGCCAGAATGTCGACCATGTCAGCTCAAAAATCCTGCGTAACTTGTGGCCCGGCTGGGCGGGGCTGAAAATATAGGCAGGCCGTTATTTGTCCATGAATGCCGCTGCATGGCTGCCCCGGCGCAGGGCAGGGCGCACGAATGCCGCCATTAAATTGGGAGACAAAGGCGGTCCACGCGGCAATGATCCGCCATGCCTGATCCCGCCACACCGCTCCGGGTACTGGTCTCCGAAGGTTCCTCGACCTCGGCACGGGAGGCCATTACGATTCTCGGTCTTTCGGGCCATCACGTCGAGGTCTGCGATCCCTCGCCCTGGTGCCTGTCGCGGTTCTCGCGCTTCGTACGCAAATTTCACCGCTGCCCTGGACTGCGGGACGACCCCGCCGGTTACCTGGCCTTCGTCGAGCAGCGACTGGCCGGCGGAAAATTCGACGTGCTGCTGCCGACGCACGAGCAGGGATTTCTGTTTGCACGGGTTGCGCAGCGCATCGAAGGTCGCGCCGGTCTCGCGCTGCCGAACTTCGAGAGTTATCGCGAGGCGCATAGCAAGGCTGGCTTCAGCCGGCTGCTCGATCGGTTGGGATTGCCGCAGCCGCCGACGCGCATCGTGCAATCCGCGCAAGGGGTGTGCGATGCGGTTCGCTTTCCGGCCGTCGTGAAGACTTCAGTCGGCACCGCCAGCCGCGGCATCTGGTTCGTGCGCAGCGCGGACGACCTGATGCGCGCGCTGCACGAGCTCGGTGGTGGTGATGCATTCGCCGGTGAGGTGCTGGTGCAAGACCTCGTCGCAGGCGCCACCGAGAAGGCGCAATCGGTGTTCTGCCGCGGCCGGATGCTCGGCTTTCATGCCTATCGGCAGATCGCGGCGGGTGTTGGCGGCGGCGAGGCGATCAAGCAGAGCGTGAACCGGCCGGTCGTTCGCGCTTACGTCGAGCAGATCGGCCGGGCGCTCGATTGGCACGGCGCGCTGTCGGTCGATTACATCATGCCGGACGTCGATACCGCGCCATTGCTGATTGATTGCAATCCGCGGCTGGTCGAGCCGATGAATGCCTATCGCTCCGGCGTCAACCTCGTCGGACTTTTGCTTCTGATCTCGCTGGGCGAGACGCCGGCTCCGTTGCTTGCAGGCCGCGAGGGCGTGCTCACGCACCTGGCGATGCAGGCGTTGCTCGGATGTGCGGCGCGCGGCGGAACGCGGCCCGACATTCTCAGGGAATGTTTGCATCTCGCTGCGGCGCGCGGGCCTTATGCCGGCAGCAGCGAAGAACTCACCCCGGTGCAGTCGGACTGGATCAGCGCCGTGCCGGTGGCGATGACGGCAGCCGCGCTGCTGGTTTCGCCGAAGCTCGCGGTCAAACTAGCGCGCGGCGGCTTTGGCGCGCATCTGCTCGATGCAGCGAGTATTCGGCTGATTGAAAGCGAAGGCTTCTACCAACGTCATCGCCCGGCTTGACCGGGCGATCCAGTACTCCGCAGCGCCGATGTTCTGCAGAAAAGCCGCGGCGTACTGGATCGCGCCTTCGCGGGCGATGACAACTTTTATGAGGCTACAACGGCTCATTTTCAGGATCGGAACGGTCCCGCTTCGGCGTAGCGATGTCGCCGTCCTCGTGGTCCTCCTCCTCAACCGGCGGGCTCGGCGGCTTTTTCGGTTTGGCATCGCCTTGTTTCGGAGGCTCGCTGTTCTTCCTGCCTGTTCCGCCCATATGATTTCACCAAAGTGATGCTTCTTTGCCGGATCAATCGGCGTTTGCGCTGCATGCCGACTCAGGGTAACGGCATGACCTCAATCTAATCGCGGCCGGAAGGTATCCTAGCGCCGGTCAAACGATTCTTCCCGCCCTTTTTGCGGCTTCAGCTCGAAGGGCATCACATGGAGCCAGTATGAAGAAGCCCCGCATTGCGCTCGATGAAGCGCAGCAGCGCAAGATCCTCCGGGCCGACAAGGCACCGGCCACCGGTTATTCGCTGGTCGTGGATGGCCACTTCAAGTCGCATCACGATACGGTGGAGGCGGCTGAGGAAGCGGGCATGGCGTTGAAGAACCGCTTCCAGATGCTTCAGGTGCAGGTTTACGACGCCGAGAACAAGACGCGATCGATGATCGATTGGCCGGGGCCGGCGTAACGCCGGCTCTCTGAGCTCGATCGGCCGATCTCAGGTTCGCCGTCCGCCGTTCTGCTGGCTCGCCAGCCACTCTGACAGGGCCACCGGCTTCTCGTTGGGTCGCTTTGTGCTGCTGCGCGCCTTCTTTGCCGCCTTTGCGGCGGGCGCACGTTGCGGCTCGGCTGCTTCGCGCGCGAGCCGTAACGCCTTCAGCTTTGCCATATTGTCGAGCACGGCTTTCGCCGCTGCGTCGCGTTCGGCCTTGCCGGAGTTTGCGTCCTGAACGGCCTTGGCCGCCTTATCGAAGCGCGCTTGGGCGCGATCGCGATCCTCTTTCGTCATTTCAAGTCAGCCTCTTTTCGCGATCCTGGCTTTGGTCTTGCCCTTGACCTTCGATTCCGGCGGATTTGCACGTTCGGCCGCTTCCTTTGCCAGGCGCAGCGCGCGCAGCTTCTCGGTTCGCTGGCGGATCGCGATATCGGCAGCCGCGATCTCGGCCATCGCCTTGATGCCGTCGACTTCCTGGGCGCGCTTGCGAATGAGCCTCATTTCTTTCAGCTCGGCGGCGCTCTTCGGCTCATCATTCATGTCATACCTCTGAAATCACGACTGATATCGTCGAGCGGTCTGTGGCCCATTTACCACGGATCGGCGTGCAGAGGATGTTATTTTCGGTCGAAAATGGCGCAGTTTCTGACAGAATCTGCGCTTGATATGAGGGTTCGTAGGGAACACGGCAGGTCGAGCCGGTCCGGCAGCAAGCCGAACCGGCTAATATTAGTCAGAACGTCGCGCCGGCCTTCACCATGAAGGTGCGGCCCGGGAGTGGATAAGCTGCGAAGCGGCCCGGCGTGAACGAGCTCGCGATGGCGTAGTCGTAATAGAGCGCGTTGAACAGGTTGTTCACGCCCACCGACCAGAAGAAGCGATTGTAGGCGCCGCTCAATTTCAAATCGACGGTGGCGTCCGCCGGAATGCGCCGTTGGGCGTTGGCCTGGTCATTGTCCATGAAGCGTTCGCTCCAGGCCCGCACGGTGGCATCGAACACAAGATAGTTCTGCCAGATGTTCCAGGTGACGCCACCGCTCGCGGTGTAGCGCGATACCAGCGGCACGTCGTTGCCCGCGAACGCACCCTCGCGGAAGACAGCACGCGTATACGCGATGCCACCGCGCAGCAACACACTGTCGCTGACGCGCAGCGAAGCGCTGGTCTCGGAGCCGTAGCGGCGAGTGGGATCGAGATTGATGTTGTGGAACAGCACGGGATTGAAATGGATCTCGTTCTCGAGGTCCATGTTGTAGATGCTCGATTGCATCTGGAAGCCACCGCTCTTGATGCGGAATCCGCCCTCGATGTCGTGCGAGGTCTGGGTCTTCAGCTTGAAGTCGCCGGGCAGCGGGGTGAAGAAGGGGTCGAATGCCGGACCCGAGGCGACGCGCTCGTCGACAGTCGGGGTGCGGAACGCGCGTGCGGCGCGGCCGAACACCGAGAACACGCTATTGAAGCGATGCTCGAGGCCAGCATGCAGCGCGTATTGCGTTTCGTTGCTGTCCAGCGGGGAGGCTTGAGCGCTGCAGTTAAAGAACATGGCGCAACCGGGCGCGTTGGGGTCGTACCGATCCCGGGCACTCAGACTGGTGTTTTGAATCCTGGCGCCGTAGGAGAAATCCGTCGTCGGCAACAGACCGACGGTTTGCTGCCAATAGCCCGCCACCGTCTGTTGCGATAGATCGTAGATGTGGGTAGGCGCAAGGCCTTTGAACGCCCCGCGTTCCTGGTTGAACGTCGCATCGTAATAATCGATGCCGGTCAGGATCTGTGAGGGCATCCCGAGGATCGCGTTCTTGACGCTCAGTCGCGGCGTGATCGACCAGGTCTGCAGTGCCGCATCGTTATAGGTCGAGGAGAAGCTCGGCAGCGGCGAAGCAAACGGTACCGTACCGAAGAAACCGCTTTGCGTATCCTTCTTCCGCACGCCGCCGTCGACGATGAGTTCGGCGCCGTTCCACAGCGTTTTTGTGAAACCGGCGGTGGCGCTGGCGCCCTGCTGGTTGCCGTAATCGAACGGCGTGGCGGCGCCCCGGCGGTTCGTGACCAGCTCGTTGAGACCGATCGAGGGATCGACGAAGCGGCCGCCGGGGAATCCGAGCTTTTGGTCGTCACCGGTCACTGTGAGAAAGGCCTTGAGGTCGGGCGTGGTGTAATTGAGATTGCCGACCCCGTTGCGCTGGTCGAGTGCGTTATTCTCGCGATAGCCGTCAGACTTGATCGCGTTGCCATAGAACGATGTCGACCATGGCCCCGAATTTGCCGCTACGGAGACGTTGGCCAGACGCTGGTTGAAGGAGCCGTAGCCGGCTTCGGCTTTCATCGTGACGGGAGGTCCGCCGACGCCGTTCTTCAGGACGATGTTGATGACGCCGCCGACCGCATTGTCGCCGTAGAGCACGGCGCCGCTGTTGCCGCGGGTGATCTCGATGCGCTCGATTGAATTGAGCGGAATGGTCGAGAGGTCGACCTGCGCCATATCGATGTCATTGAGCCTGCGCCCGTTGACGAGGACGAGGGTGTTGGCCGTCGCGAAGGCGCCGAAACCGCGGAGGTCGACGGACGTCTTGGCGCCGTTCACGCCGCCGTAAAGGCTGGTCAATTGCACGCCCGGCACCTGCGCGATGATGTCGGGCAAGGTCTGCTGCGGCGAATGCGCAATGTCGTCCGCGGTAATGACGGTTGCGGATGTGCCGACGATGCCGGAGAACTGCCGTCCGCCGGCTGCGCCCGCCCCTTGTGGGGCCCTTTGCGATGCGACGTTCGAGCCAGTCCCCGCCGCAGGTCGCGTGCCGGTCGACGGCGCAGCCGCCGGCACGACGCGGCGCGAGGTCGATGGTTCATCATAGGTCGGCTTGGCGCGGGTCCGGTTCGGGTCCGTAGGCGAAGTTACCTCGATCGGCGGCAATGGCTCCGGCGTCTGCGCATGCGTGCCGGAAATGCCGAGCGACACGATGGGAACCAGAAAGCTGGACGCGAGCCAAAAGCGGCGGCGCTTGGCGGCTGTGTTGGTGAAAGACATGACTTGGACCTCGGTATGACGTCAGTGGCACGTCACAGCGAACCAAGGCTCACCATGTGCTTTCAGCAGCTCAGGTGAAGCTAATGTCTGTACTCCCCGACCGACATCTTCGCGTGTGACCACGGCTGACGGCAGGTCTCCTGGCTCGCGGGTCGTTACCCCATCGTCGCCTTCCCAGGACCGAGATGCCCAGTGGCTTATGACGAAGGATTCGCCGCTTACAGTTGCGGGGGCAGCCGCGGAATTGGGGGTTTTCCCCGCACCGCATTCCCTTTTGATCCCCAAAACGGGAACCGTCGGGAACTATGGTAGAAGTTCGTCAAAGTCCGAGTCAATGCGCCCCGGGGCGTCCGGCGATCCTCACTGGACGAGTGCGCCATTTTTGTCGCATGAGTTCGCTTGCCCGCCGCCTGTACCGGGGCGGGTAAACCTGCTTTAGGACGATCAATGAGTGTTGAGGCCGTAACCCTGACCAATGAGGAAGCCGCGCGCCGGCGGATCGGCACGACTGCAGCGCTTGCCGTCATCGTGGTGCTCTTGATGCTGATCTCGCTCGGCATCGGGCCGGTGCGGCTGTCGCCGCTTGCGGTGGCGCAAGCGCTGTTCGGCGGCGGCAGCGAAGTATCGCAGGTGATCGTGCGGGAGATCCGCCTGCCGCGCACGCTGCTGGCGCTGGCGATCGGTGCCATTCTCGGGCTGTCGGGCGCGTCGCTGCAGGGCTTGCTCCGCAATCCGCTGGCTTCGCCCTCGCTGTTCGGCGCGCCGCAATCGGCCGCCTTCGGCGCGGTGCTGGTGATTGCGCTCGGGCTGGCCGACGTGCGCTCCTATGCGCTTCCGGTCGCCGCGATCGTCGCAGCATTCGCTTCGGTGTTCGTGCTGCTCTCGATTGCCGGCCGCAACGCCGGGCTGTTGATCCTGATCCTGTCCGGTCTTGCGATATCGAGCTTTGCCGGCGCCGCCACCGCGCTGGTGATGAACCTCTCCAGCAATCCCTTCCTGGTGCTGGAGATCGCGTTCTGGCTGCTCGGCTCGCTGGAGGACCGCAGCTTTCAGCATGTGATGTTGGCGTTTCCCTTCATCATTGGCGGCGGCCTGATGCTGTTCAGCCAGCGCCATGCCTTTCGTGCGCTCAGTCTCGGCGAGGAAACCGCGCAAAGTCTCGGTGTCGATGTCGGCCGCCTGCGGCTGTTCGTGATTTCGGGCGTCGCGCTCGGCGTCGGCGGCGCGGTCGCCGTCACCGGCACCATCGGTTTCATCGGCCTGGTCGCGCCGCATCTGATGCGGCCCCTGATCGGCCACGACCCCGGGCGGCTGCTGGTGCCGAGCGCGCTCGCCGGCTCGGCGCTGCTGCTGGCGGCAGACATCGCCGTACGCATCATTCCCTCGACGTCCGACATTAAGGTCGGCGTGCTGACCTCGATCATCGGCGTGCCGTTCTTCCTCTATCTGATCATGCGCGAACGCCGCGCGCTCGGCGGAGGCGTCGCATGAGCGAGGCGGCGCTGCTGACCGCAAGGGGGCTAGGCGTGCGGCTCGCCGGCCGCGTTGTGCTGAAGGACGTTTCGCTGGCGCTGTCGGCGGGACATCTGGTGGCGCTGGTCGGGCCGAACGGCGCCGGCAAGACGACATTGTTGCGGGCGCTGGCCGGGCTAATTCCCTCCGAAGGCGAGATCACGGTCGGTGGCGATGCGCTGGCCTCGCTGCCGCTGCGCGAGCGCGCCAAACGCTTCGGTTATCTGCCGCAGGGGCATCTCGTGCATTGGCCGCTGCCGGCGCGCGATATCGTGGCGCTCGGCCGCTACCCGCATGGTGCAACCGATCCGGCACGGCTGTCGCCGAAGGACGCCGAGGCCGTGCTACGCGCGATGCAGGCGGTCGACGTAATGGAGTTCAGCGATCGCCGCGTCACCGAGCTATCCGGCGGCGAGCGCAGCCGCGTGGCGCTGGCGCGTGCGCTGGCGGTGGAAGCGCCGATTATCCTGGCCGACGAGCCCACCGCCTCGCTCGATCCGCGGCACCAGATCGACGTCATGAAGAATTTGCGCGCGACCGCGGACACGGGCGTGCTGGTCATCGTGGTGACGCACGATCTCGGGCTTGCTGCGCGGTTTGCCGACCATGTGCTGGTGCTGAAGGAAGGCAATCTCGTATCGTGGGGCACGCCGAGCGAGGGGCTGTCGGAGCGGGTGATGGCGGACGTGTTTCGGATCAGCGCCTATCGCGCGGAATATCAGCGCGAGGCGGTCATCGTGCCTTGGGCGGATATCTGATGCGCCGGTTCGGCTTTCTTGTCGCCATCGCCGCGTTGGCGATGTCAGGCGGCGCAGTATTCGCAGCCAGCCCTCCGCGTATGGTGTCGATGAATGTCTGCAGCGATCAGTTGCTGCTGGCGCTGGCCGACCCCGAGCAGATTTTGGGCCTCAGCCGCTTCGCGCGCGACGGCTGGCAATCGCAGGCGGGCGACATCAGCCGCTATCCGGTATTGTCAGGCGCGGCCGAGGACGTGCTCTTGCTCAAGCCGGATCTGGTCATGGCCAGCGCGTTTGACAAGCGCTCGACGCGGGAGCTGTTGAAGGCGAAGGGCCTTCATCTTGCCGAACTCGCCGTGCCGCGAAACCTCGACGAAGCCCGCGCGCAGATCCGCGAGGTCGGCGACATGACCGGGCACCCCGATCGCGCGGCCGCCGAAATCGCGCGGCTCGACGCCGCGCTGGCGCGCGCGCGCCGTGCCGCCGCCGAGCGGCATTATCGCGTGCTGCCGCTGTCGCGGCGCGGCTGGGTGGCGGGCAGCGACAGCTTTCTCGGTTCGCTGCTGGGCGAAGTCGGGCTGCGCAGCGCCGCCGGCGATCTCGGCTTTACCTTCGGCGGATTTGCCTCGCTGGAGGCGATCGTCTCCCTGAGGCCCGACTTCATCGTGGTTTCGCAAGCCGGCGATTATGCGCGCGACGACGGCCAGGCGTTTCTGGTCCATCCGGCGCTGGAGCGCTTCTACCCGCCCGAGCGGCGCATCGTAATTCCGGAGCGGCTGACCGAATGCGGCGGCGTGATGCTGGCCGACGCGCTGGATGCGCTGACAGCGGAGTTGAAGCGGGTGGCGCGGTAGCCGATGCCGTCGTCCCTGCGAACGCAGGGAGGTGGATTCACACTCGAAGTGCAACACTTGGGCAAAGGACTCGGCGGGGGTCCTGAAGTCAAGGCATTTGCGCGGGGTGTTGTTGTAGGCGGCGACGGACTGCTGGAAACGGGTGGTCGAGAGGGTTGCCAGGTCGGTCTTGCGCGGGATGAAGCGGCGCATTCGGCCGATGGCGTTTTCGACGCCGCCCTTTTGCCAAGGGGCATAGGGATCGCAAAAGAAGGTTTGGATGGCCAGGCTATGCAGCGCCAGATGACAGGCAAATTCGGTGCCGTTGTCGAAGGTGACGCTCTGGCGCAGCGCGTCGGGCATGGCTGCGAACAGGCGAACCAGATGGCGTGCGACGCCGTGAGCGGCCTTGCTGGCGAGGCGGACGGCGAGCAACAGGCGAGAGGTGCGTTCATGCACGGTGAGGATGGCCTGGCCGTATTTTGAGAACATCATCAGGTCGGCTTCCCAATGACCGACAACCTTGCGATCGGCAGCCTCGACGGGTCGATTGGCCAAGGAAACACGGCCTTCGATGAAGCTTGCGGGGCTGCCCTTCCTGCAGCGGTGGCCGCGCTTGCTCTTGCCGCGCGGCAGATAGCGCCGCCAGCTACAGTCGTTGGTGCGCTTAAGCTGTGCGTAGATGAAGCGATAGATGCTCTCGTAGGAGATCATCTTGCGCCCATGCTCGCGCGCCAGCCGGCCGGCGACCTGTTCGGGAGACCAGCCGCGGGCGAGCCGTTCCATCACCGCGCGGCGCAGGCCGGGCTCCCGTTCCAGGCGAGAGCCCGTCCAGCGCCGCGCTCGCGCCTGTTGCTGGGCATAGCTCGGTTGGTATCCGATCTGGGACCTCGATTGCGCTTCAGCTCCCGAGAGACCGTTGATGGCGAGCGATCCACAGCTGCCGCGACTTGCCGGATCGAGCTGCCATTCGCACAAAGCCGGGCAATCTCGCATCGATCTTCAAGGGAAAGCTGCTCGTAACTCTGCCCCATGGCAACACCTCCAGTTGGAAGTGTTGCACTTCGTTTGTGAACTTAGGGGACCCATAACCACCAGCCTACATTGTTGAAGCGCAGCCATCGCCCCTTGTGCCCTTTGCGCGGGCCGCGGTGTATGGGCCCCTGCGTTCGCAGGGGCGACATGTTGAGAGGTTCTCGCCTCTATCCCGGTTCGCAGGGACGACGCCGTAAAGACTACTCGTGCACCACCGGCCCACCTACCTTCTTCCACGCGTCCAGCCCGCCTTCGATATGGGCGGTGTTGGCGAGCCCTGCGTTCTTTGCCGCGGTCACCGCCATCGCCGAGCGCTCGCCGAAGGCGCAGAAGAACACGACCCGGCGGCCGGTGGCGGCGGCAACTTCGCGCAGCATACCGCCGGGCTTGAGGCTCTCGGCGATGCCGGGGTAGGGCGCATGCAGCGCGCCCGAGATGGTGCCATGCTTGGCGCGCTCTCCGGTCTCGCGCAAATCGACCAGCAGGATATCGGATCGGCCGAGGCACGCGATCGCATCGCGGGCGGTGAGCGCGAGTCCCTGCTTGGCAAGCTCCTCCTGATGCAGGCCGACATGCATGTTGGCGGGCACCGCGACGTCCATCATCTTTGGGTTCGGCAGCTTCAGGTTCGCCATCAGCTCGATATATTCGTCGACGCTGCGTACCTGCAGCCGCGGATTATAGCGGCGCTCCTCGCCGATGGTGGAAACCGTGTCGCCCTTGTAGTCATGGGCGGGGAATACCAGCGTCTCGTCCGGCAGTTTCAGAAGCCGGTTGAAGATCGATTCATATTGTGCGCGCGAAGAGCCGTTCTGGAAATCGGTTCGCCCGGTGCCGCGGATCAACAGCGTGTCGCCGGTGAAGACACGGTCGCCCATCAAATAACTGTAGGAATCGTCGGTGTGACCGGGCGTGTACATGACATCCAGGCTCAGCCCCTCGATCGTCACCTTGTCGCCGTCGGACACCCGCATCGATACCACGTCGGCTTTGCTCTGCTCGCCCATGATGGTGATGCACTGGGTGCGGTCGCGCAGTTCGCCGAGGCCGGTGACATGGTCGGCGTGCAGATGGGTGTCGACCGCCTTCACCAGCCGCAGATCGAGCTCGCGCAGAAGCTGGCAGTAGCGATCGGCCTTTTCCAGCACGGGATCGAGGATCAAGGCCTCGCCGCCGGCGCGGCTCGCCAGCAGATAGCTGTAGGTGCCGGACACGCTGTCGAAGAGTTGACGAAAGATCATGGCTACACGTCCGCGTTAACTCAGGTTGGATCAGGGCCGGACGTAGCGCCAGCCCCGCTCCTGCAATTCCATTAAATATACCATGCTTCCGTCATTGCGAGGAGCGTAGCGACGAAGCAATCTATGCATCCGCATGGGGATAGATGGATTGCTTCCGCCTTCGCTCGTTGAGCTTCGGCGGACAAGTCGCTTCGCTCGCAATAACGGCGGAGACGGTCACGGCCGGACCAGCGTGTACCCGTTCTCCGTCAGAAACAGAATCTGCGCGACGCCGACCTGCACCGGCGTTGCCGCGGCGATGAATTCCGGCCGTTTGCCGGCCTCGCGTTCGAGCGTATCGACGGTGTTGAGGCAGACGTCGAAACGCGCGCCTTGCGCGACCAGGCTCTCGACCATCTTGCGGTTGGGGTTTTCCGGGCGCAGCAGGTCGATGCCGGGGCCGAACGCGACGACCTCGATCGCCACCTTGTCGGGGTCGTAATGCTTCATCAGGTTGCTGGCGACGCTGAGCACGAGGCCCTGCTTGCGCGGATCGTTGTCGGAGAGCTGCAGCACGATTTTGTGTTCAGCGAACGGCTTGTCCTGCAGCGGCGCCTGCTGGGCGCGGCCGTGTGGCGCGGCGGCTATGATCAGAAGCGCCGCGGCGGTTGCGCGAAGCATGGTCGAAAAGCCTGTCATGCCTGTCCTGCAATGCCCGGATTACCTTCAACGCCTTTCAGCGTCACGCCCGGCGGCGAGCGGTTCGGCGGTTTGCCCGACCTCAGATGCCTTGCGACCACATCCCAGACCGGCACGCCGGTCTGCTCGTTGACCGAAGCCCAGCCCGCCACTCTGTAGTGCTTGTCGGCTTCCAGCGCGCGGCCATTGTCGAGCTTGAGCTCGGAAATACGGTTTCCCACAGTTTCGGTCGGCGTGCAGGTGTAGGCGAGCCCGCCGATGCGGACCATGTCTCCGCCCTGCTGGTAATAGGGGTCGGTGTTGAAGAGATTGTCGCAGATGTCTTCCAGCACGTCCTTGATCTGGCCGCCGGTCATGGTCTGGACATAGGTCTCCGGATAGGTGACGGCGGTCTGCGCCATCACGTCCTCCATCGTCAGCGGCTGGCCGGCCAGCACAGTGGTACCCCAGCGAAAACCCGGCGACAGCGCGATCTCCGCGTTCAATTCGCCGAGCAGCGCGTCGCAGATCAGTTGATCCATGCTGCCGCTGAAATTGCCGCGGCGATAGAGCAGGCGGTCGGCGACGCCGACCTTCTCGCTGAGCGCAACTGCCTGCGGCTCGCGGATCTCGTCGATCAGCGCCAGCATCGCCGGATCGGGCTTTAGCAGTTCCGAGAACACCGGCAGCAGCCGATAGCGGACATCCTTGACCTTACCCTTGCCGATCTCGAGGTCGAGCACCGCCAGAAACTTGCCGTTCGAGCCGGCATTGGTGACGAGCGTGGTGCCGCCTGTGTTGGTGACGGCAATCGGCTGCGGCACGGCGTCATGGGTATGGCCACCGAGAATGACGTCGATGCCGGTGACGCGGCTGGCGAGCTTGAGATCGACATCCATGCCGTTGTGCGAGAGCAGAACGACGGCGTCGACCTTGTCGGTGTTACGATGCGTATCGACGAGTTTCTGCAGCTCCTCGTCGCGGATGCCGAACTTCCAGTCCGGCGTAAAGCGCTTCGGATGGGCGATCGGCACGTAGGGGAACGCCTGTCCGATCACGGCAACGCGATGCCCACCGATTTCCTTGATGACGGACGGCTTGAACACGCGCCCCGATGCCGGGTCGAAGGCCTTGGCGTCGTTGAAGGCGGCTTCTTCAGTGAGATAGACGTTCTGCGCCAGGAACTCGCCCTTGAAGCGCTCGAGGTTGGCGCGCAGCGCCTTCTCGCCATAGGTGAATTCCCAATGGCCGGTCATCGCCTCGATGCCGAGCAGGTTGGCGGCCTCCACCATGTCGACGCCACGCATCGTATTGGCGAGACCGGTGCCCTGCCAGAGATCGCCGCCGTCGAGCAACAGCGTCCGGCCGGAGCCGGCCTCGCTGCGCATGCGATCAATCAACGTCTTTAGATGCGCGAAGCCGCCGAGCTTGCCGAACCGGCTGGCGGCCTTCTCGAACTCGAGGCAGGTGAAAGCATAGGCATCGGCACTGTCCGGTCGGATGCCGAAGCGATCGAGAAAGGCGCGTCCGACCAGATGCGGCGGGTTGCCCTGCATCGGTCCAACACCGAGATTGACGCTCGGCTCGCGGAAGAACACCGGCCGAAGCTGCGCGTGCGTATCCGTGATGTGCAGGATACGTGCATTGCCGAACCGCTCGAGATCGTAAACGCCATTATCGGCGCCGCGCGCCAGCCGTGGCAGGCTGCCCGACAGGGTGGCAGCGCCCGCTAGCGTCAGAAAATCGCGGCGGCGGATGGTCATGCGGGTCTCCGCGCGTCGTAACGGTGTCAGCGTATTTCCAGGTCCTTCCAGCGGGTCTTCTCGCTGGTGGCCTGGAAGATCGAAGCTTTGGCCAGCGCCTCCGCTTCCTTGGCCGACGCGGTGGCCTTATCGAAGTCACCCGCATCCGCTGCCTTCTTCGCCGCCGCCAGCGTGTTCGCCGTGGTGGTCCATTGGTTGCGTAGCTTGCCGGCCTCCTTATTGGCGGCCTCGGCCGCGGCGTAGGCTGCCTTGAATTCGTCCTCAGAGCCCGCGGCGAGCGCGGGCACAGCACCCGCGGCAAATAGTGACAGAACTAATGCGGATTTCTGCATCAAGTTCCTCATGGCCGCGCTCCCGGACCTGAAATCGGCAGTCCGTTGCTGACATAGGACAGGTAATATTCGACATTGCGATATTCGTCGTCCTGCGGGCTGAGCGGCACTGCGCGGATCTGGCTGTTGCAGGTGGTGAAGCGCCGGCTGGTGGTGCCCATGCCGCTCCATTCGGAGCGGTAGATCGGCATTGCGTTGACGATGCCAAGCGCGGGCGCAAGCACCTCAGCGCGGATCCGTTCGCCCGGGCTCTGCACATGGCAGGTGGCGCAGGAGAAGTTGAGCTGTCCGCGCCGGGTGTAGAAATATTCTTTGCCGTTTTCGTAAGCCGCGAGCGCGCGCGGATCGTTCGGGATCTTGATGTCCATCGGCTTGCCGCGCGAGGTGAAGGCCATGTAGGCGGTCAGCGCCGCCATTTCGTCCCTTACGTAGGAATAGGGCGGTTCGCCATTAGCCTCGCGGCAGCGGTTCAAGGCCAATTCAAGCGTGATGACCTTGCCTTCCTTCTCGTCGAAGTAAGGGTAGTTCTGGCGGATGCCGATGCCACCGTTCGGGAAGCAGTCGGCATAAGTCTTGCCGTTCTTGAACGGCTTGGAGAACATCTCCTTGCCCATTTCGAGCGAGAACTCGTAGGGCGGGAACTGTTCCTTCTCCTGCCACTGCCGATAAAGGTCCTCGTTCATCGAATAGGGACCGTTGACGAAGTCCTCGAACTTTACCTTGGGAAATTTGTCTCTGAAGAACTTCTGGAACGCCTTGGCGTCGGCGACAGGATCGATCTTGTCGTCGGCTGCCAACAGCGGCGCGCCCGCCAGCGTCAGCGCGGCCAGCGCAATCGTGGCGGATGCCAGAAAGATCGCGGATCGCAGCTTCATTGGATCTTCGCCGTAGTGGTGTCGGTCGCGCCCTTGTTATCGACCCAACTGATCTTCAGCTCGTCGCCCTTCTTGGCTCCCTTGAACGCGAACTTCACATAGGGGTCCTTGGAGATACCACCGCCCCAATCGGCGGCGAACACGTTCTTGCCGTCATGCTCGAAGGTGAGCTGCTGGATGAAGTGCGGCGGAATGGTCTCGCCCTTGGCGTTCTTGATGAACCCGGAATCCATCGGGTGCTGGATCAGTGCCTGCACCTCGGTGATGTCGCCGTTCGAAGAAGCGCGCACGCGAATGGTGGATGCCATGTGAGTTCTCCCTGCCTTAACCGCCGCAACCGCCGACCGTGACTTTGACTTCCTTAGAGGCGCTGTAGAGCTTGCCGCCGGCTTCCACCAGCACGGTCACGTTGCTGGTCTTGGCCATCTTGATGCGGTTGGCGACGCTCGGCAGCGTGCCGGCCGGGATGTTGTACTTTGCGATCAGCACGTTCGGATTTTCGCTGACGAGGAACGCAACCGAGGTTACGTCGGCAAGGCTTGTAGAGACCGAGATCGGCACCACGGCGCCGTTCTCGGCGATTTCGGGCGCGTCCATCTTGACCTTGTCCGATGGCTCAGCAGTCTTGCCGTAGAGCGTCTTGATGACGTCGGCGTCACTCTTCTGCTTAAACGCCTCTTCCGGGTATTTGTCGTTGGCCGCGGCGAGCGCCGGCGTCAGGCCGAAGGGGAGGTTGCCGAGACCGATGAGCGCGACTGCGCCTGCACCCTGCAGGATCAGTCGCCGCGTAGCCGAAAATCCAACATCAATCTTATTCATCGAAAATCTCCTAAAGCCTGCGTTGGCACGTCACAGGATTGATTTCTCGTCTTGCGTTAAAGCGTCTGCAGGAAATCCACCACCGCTTCGATTTCCTTCTCCGTCAGGATCCGGTTCCGTCCGAAGGGTGGCATCACGGTGAGCGGATTGCGCAGGGTCTCGTCGTTGAGGATGGCGACGAGATCCTCGCGCTTCGGATATTTGCTCTTGATGTCGACCAGTTCGGGCCCGATCGTGCCGGGAAGGTTGCCGCCCTTGATGACATGACAGGTCAGGCAATTGCCCTTGCTGCGGTCGAAGGCCAGCTTGCGGCCTTCATCCACCGCGGACTGCGCCTGCGCGGCGCCCGCGGACGCCAGAGCGATGAGCAGTGCCAACGCCGGCAGCTTTGCGGATTTCGTCGGGAAATGATCGGTCACAGGCGTTTCCGTAATTTCTACTTCTGTTGCATCGTGTCGAGCGGCCCGGTCGTGCGCGGCGTCAGATTCCTGCCCTCGGCCGTCGACGATATCCTGACATCGGCGGCGTTGACGCAATCGTTCATGCAGGGCTTTGTCATCGTATCGGGGCGCGGATCGGTCCAGATGAAATTGTCGCGATTGCGCATTTTGACTTTCGGCAAACTGTTGCGATCGGCAACGAATTCATGGGGAACGAGATCGTTAAGGTTCAGAATATAGGCGGTCAAAGCATAAACGTCATCCGCTGACAATGTATGCGGCGCCTGCATCGGCATGGCGCGGTTAATATAGTCCCACAGGGTCGGGGCGAACGGCCAGTAGCTGCCGACCGTCGGCTCCGGGCGCTCGTCCCGTAGCGATCCGACGCCGCCCACCAGTTTCGGAAACCGACCTTCGCCCTCGCCGAAGGTTCCATGGCACGCCGCGCATTGTTCGGCATAAACCTCCGCGCCCCGGTCGACGGTGCCGTTGCCGGGCGGCAGGCCCGTTCCGTCCTCGCCGCGCACGTCGATGTCCCATCCGGCGATCTGCGCCGGCGTGGCCACGCTGCCGTAACCGAACGAGCCCGGTTCGGCCGCGCCGGCGAGGTTTGCGGCGCAGGCAAGCAGAATGGCTATGATCGGCAGGCAAATCTTACGCGAGCTGTACATTGAAGACGCTTCCGTCTGATTTGACCTGCCAGGTCTGGATCGAATTGTTGTGGTAGACCGAGTTTGAGCCGCGCTGTGCGCGCAGTTGTGCAATTGTCGGCTGCACATAACCGTTCTCGTCAATAACGCGGGATGCGACCAGCGCGGGCCGGCCGTCCCAGCGCCAGGGCAGGGTGAATTTCGTCAGCGCCTTCGACAACACCGGCTCGTGCAGCCGCGCGGTCTGCCAGTTGACGCCGCCGTCCATGGAGACATCAACGCGCTTGACCTTGCCGTTGCCGGTCCAGGCCAGTCCCCGGATTTCATAGAGGCCGGGCCCATCGAGCGGCTTCTCGGGGCAGGGAAACGTGACGACCGATTTGGCGTCGATCAGCCAGGTGAAGCCGCGCGAGGTGCCGTCCGGCATCAGGTCGGTATATTTCGAGGTTTCCTCGCGGGTGTGCCATGGCTTTTCGCCGAGCTTGATCCGGCGCAGCCATTTGATGTTGACGTTGCCTTCCCAGCCCGGCACCACCAGCCGCAGCGGGTAGCCCTGTTCGGGCCGCAGCGCCTCACCGTTTTGCGCATAGACCACGAGGCAATCGTCGAGGCATTTGTCGAGCGGCAGGCTGCGGTTCATATGCGCGCCGTCGGCGCCTTCGACCATCGCCCACTTCGCCTGCTTCTTGATGCCGACCTCCTCCAGCAGCGTCGACAGCTTGACCCCGGTCCATTCCGCGCAACTGACCATGCCGTGGCTGAACTGCAGCGAGTTCATTTGCGCGGCGCGCCAGTTCATGCCGCCATTGGCCGGGCATTCGATGAAATGGATGCGCGACACGGATGGGAAGCGCATGATGTCCTTCATGGTGAGAAGCAGCGGGCGCTCGACCAGCCCGTGGATCATCAGCTTGTGCTGCGCCGGGTCGATATCAGGGCGGCCGGCGTGATGGCGCTCGAAGAACAACCCGTTCGGCGTGATGATGCCGTGCAGGTCCTGCAGCGGAGAAAAGCTCACTGACGATTCCGCGCTCGCCGTCAACCAGGGCACGTTGCGGCGGATGACGGAAGCTTCGGTATCGGCCGGGCGGCCATAGGGCCGGTCGACCACGCCGGCGCCGATCGATTGCGACCAGGGCGCGTCTGCGGGGGGAGATTCCTGCGCCGGGTCCGCTATGGCCTGTTTGCCGCCAACGGCAAGGCTGCCGGTCAGGGCTGCGCCGAGGCCAAGGAAGCGGCGGCGTCCCATCGGGATATCCGGGGCGGGGGGATCGGAGAGAACAGCCTTGCTGCGTAACGGGTCTGGCCGCACGTTTTCTTCCCCTTGCGGCCACATCGCCGCATCATTTTTTGCTTTTTTCAACCGGTATCCACATTTACTAATTTAGTCAATGCTAAAGAAAGGCCGGCGCACTAGTATGGTAGTGTGTGCTTCGCAGGCGCGGAAAATGATACTGGATTTGCAGTGATGAGAGCAGCCGCCCCGGCAGCCCAAGAGACAGAGCAACCGACTACGCAACAGACCGCCTTCGCTCCCGGCGTCGACGACGCGGCGGCGCTGAAGAAGCTGGCAAAGCAGGCCGGTGACGCCGCGCAGCTCCTGAAAATGCTCGCCAATGAGAAGCGTCTGCTGATCCTCTGCTTTCTCGCCGTGCGCGGAGAGATGACCGTGGGCGAGCTGGTCGCTGTCGTGAATCTCAGCCAATCCGCACTGTCGCAGCATCTGGCGAAATTGCGCGCCGATGGGCTGGTGGAATTCCGGCGGACCTCGCAGACGCTGCATTATCGCGTTGCCGACCAGCGTACACTACGTCTGCTTGGGGTGTTGAAGGAGATATTCTGCGGCGATCTGAAGTGATCGCTGTGCCACTGATTTTTTCGGGACCGAACTGCGATGGCTGAGTATGTGGTGGAATTCGGCAAGGATGGCCGGCCGGTCGAGCCCGACGGCCGGCTCGACGCGGCGGCATTCCACCGCAACCACGAACCGATCTGGGCGGTGCTGCAGAAATTTCTCACCGGCAAATCCGGTGACGCGCTGGAGGCCGGCAGCGGCACCGGCCAGCATGTAGTACATTTCGCAAGGCACACGCCCGACGTCATTTGGTGGCCGAGCGATCTCAATGAACGACATCTGAAGAGCATCGAAGCGTGGCGCACGCATGCCGGTCTGCCGAACATTCGTTCGCCGCTGCGGGTCGATCTCGCCGATCCAGCCTGGTGCCCAGCGATGCATGACGGCAGCGGACCGGGCAAACTGCTCGCGGTGTTCTGCGCCAATGTGATCCACATCGCGCCCTGGCGCGTCGCCGAGGGCTTGTTCGCTGGCTCGGCGCGCTATCTCCGCGATGACGGACGGCTGTTTCTCTATGGCCCGTTCAAGCGCGACGGCAAGCACACCGCGATGAGCAACGCCGTGTTCGACACCAGCCTGCGCGAGCAGGACGCCGAATGGGGCGTGCGCGATATCGCCGACCTCGAGAAGCTCGCCGCAAGCGTTGGCCTCACGCTGGTCGAAACCGAGCTAATGCCCGCCAACAACATGATTCTGACGTTTCGGCGATTGCACGGGCCAGCGTAGGCGCTTTCCGCACATCATTGATAGGCGAGGCACCACCCAACTCCGCGAAGCCAGCAGCGCTCATCAGGAATGGATTGGTCGCGGTACAGTCGCGTGACTTTCTGCCAGCCGCCACGGGCGAAAGCTGCGGCGAGAGCTCGTTCGGACGCCTCGTCGCGGCTCCCGGCGCAGGGGAAGATCGCAACTGGCGAGATCCAGTTTGCAAGATAGTCCACAGCTCTTCGCTCAATTCGGAACACTGCGCCGGCACTCGCCATGCGCTCCGGCGCAGTACCGCCAAATCCCTGATCTGACGTTATCGGTATGATCAGGCGACCGCCATCGGCCAGGCTGTCGAGCCAGCGTGTGGCGGGCCGTGTGCAGCCGGCATTGACGTAGATGACGTCGGCGGCATCGAACGGCACCTGTGCGCCGTCGCCCTCGATCACGGCGACATTCGCGTAGGGCGCCAGGCTGGCTCTGGCGCGGGCCGCGAGGGCTCCATCATATTCGATGGCCGTAACCCGCCCTGACGGTCCAACCAGGTGCGCGAGGATGGCGGTGTAATAGCCTGTGCCCGTTCCGACATGCACCACGTGCTCGCCGATGGCGGGTGCGGCCTGGTGAATGAGATGGGCGTGCAACGACGGCTGCCCGTTGTTGACGCCCCGCTCGGGCACGAGCGCGACCAGATCGTCGGTATAGAGATAAAGGGGATCGGCGTCGGGTGTCGAAACGTAGTCGCGTAGCCAGCGCCGCACCAGCCAGGGACCGGGCCCAAGAAAGTCCTCGCGGGGAATAGTCGCAAACGCCTGAGCCAGCCGCGCATCGACAACGCTTGCAGCAGCAAGGACCTGCTTGGCGTAGGCCGCACGAACGATGCGGAGTTCGGCTTGCGCGTTCATTTTTGCCCCTCCTCCTGGATCATGTTAGCGTTAATGTGTGATTTGACACACCATTTTGTGTGTTAAATAGCACAACAATCATGGGGAGGCCAGGGTGAAGAAGCGGCTCTATCCTGCAGTGCTGGAACGCGGTCCGCGCGGTGCGCTCGGCGCGTGGTTTCCCGATTTTCCGGGTTGCGTCGCTGGCGGGCGATCGCAAGAAGCGGCGATCGAGAAAGCGGAGGCCGCGCTGGCGCGCGCGGTGGACGAAATGGCGGAGCAGGGCAGGTCGCTACCGGAGCCAACGCCGATCGAACAGATCGCGCTGCCGAGGAGTGCCGACGTCGTCGCCTACTTCATTGTCGGGGTCGACCCGCCCGATCCGTCCGAACGCGTGAATGTCTATCTGCCGAAGAGCCTGATCACGCGGATCGACAAGCGCGCCACGGAGCTTGGCATGAGTCGTTCCAGCTTCTTCGGCTTCGCTGCCACGATTGCACTCGATTGGAGTCCAACCTTTCCGCATGCTGGCCTTGGGGATCCTCGCTCGAAGGTCCACAAGACGGGCGCGGTGCAAGCTGGGAAACGAGCAGGTAAGAAGCGGTCCTGATCCGACAGTTGCTTGCGTCCCTCGCATAGCGCGCGCCCGTTTGCGTCGGTTGTTCGCGCCGCTCTGCGTCTCCATAGTGCCGCGGAATCAATCAATGAGGCTCCCGGCCCCGGGGCCTGCCGGGCGGGAATGCCGATGCTGGATACGACAGCCACCGAAGAGATATCAAACGACGCCCGCGCGCGCGCCAACGTGCTGCGGCTCGCCGCGGCGCAGGCGCTGACCGGCGCCAATTCGGCCGTGATTTTCGCCACCGGCTCGATCGTCGGTGCGACGCTGGCGCCGACCATCTCGCTCGCCACCGTGCCGCTGTCGATGTACGTGCTGGGGCTCGCCGCCGGCACGCTGCCGACGGGCGCGATCTCGCGCGCCTATGGCCGCCGTGTCGCGTTCATCATTGGTACCTTCTGCGGAATCCTCACCGGTGCGCTTGCCGCCGCCGCCGTTCTCTACGCCTCGTTCTGGCTGTTCTGCTTCGCGACTTTCCTCGGCGGCCTCTACGGCGCAGTCGCGCAGTCCTATCGTTTTGCCGCCGCTGACGGCGCCAGCACAGCGTTCCGGCCGAAAGCCGTGTCCTGGGTGATGGCCGGCGGCGTGTTCGCCGGCGTGCTCGGTCCGCAGCTCGTGCAGTGGACCATGGATATCTGGCCGCCTTATCTGTTTGCGTTCAGCTTTGTGGTGCAGGCGTTCGTCGCGCTGGTGGCGACGGCGGTGCTGTGGGGCGTCGACGCGCCGAAGCCGGCACCGTCGGACATGCACGGCGGGCGGCCGCTGTTCGAGATTGCACGGCAACCGCGCTTCATTGCCGCGGCGCTGTGCGGCGTGATTGCTTATCCCATGATGAATCTCGTCATGACTTCTGCACCGCTCGCCATGAAGATGTGCGGGCTCACGGTGAGCGATTCCAATTTCGGCATCCAGTGGCACATCGTGGCGATGTACGGCCCGAGCTTCTTCACCGGCACGTTGATCGCCCGCTTCGGCGCACCGACAATCGTGGCACTTGGCCTGATCCTGGAAGCCGTCGCTGCCGCGATCGGCCTTTCCGGCATCACCGCGCTGCATTTCTGGGTGGCGCTGATCGTGCTCGGCGTCGGCTGGAATTTTGCCTTTATCGGCGCCTCGGCGTTGGTGCTGGAGACGCATCGGCCGCAGGAGCGCAACAAGGTGCAGGCGTTCAACGATTTCCTGATCTTCGGGATGATGGCGCTGGGGTCGTTCTCGTCCGGCCAGTTGCTGGCGCATTACGGCTGGTCGATGGTAAACATGGTGGTGTTCCCGCCGGTGCTGCTCGGCCTTGCAGTGCTGTCATTTGCGTCATTTGCCAAGCGTCGCGCGAAGCTGCAGGCGGTCGATGAGATTCCAGGTCCGAGCGTCTAATTACCGGAGGTCCCATGCCGTCGCGCGCCCGTCTCGACGAATTCATCGCCGCGGTCGTCTCCGGCGATCATGCCGGCGCGATCGAGCGCTTCTACACCGAGGACGCCAGTATGCAGGAGAACGCCGCTCCGCCACGGGTCGGCCGCGACGTGCTGGTGGCGCATGAGCGCGCGGTGTTGGAACGGGTCAAAAGCGTGACCTCGACCTGCGTGACCTCTGTCGTCGAGGGCGACCATGTCGCGATTCACTGGATTTTCGACTTTGTCTTTCATTCAGGCAAGACCGGGCGGTTCGACGAAGTCGCCTTGCAGGAATGGCGCGGCGACAAGGTTTGGCGCGAGCGGTTCTTCTACGATCCGTCGAAACCGGCCTAGCTGCCATCTGCTGACATTTCGGCCGGCGCCGAAGCAATTGCCCAGCGAGTCTGCTAACCTTCTCCGTCATGGCCGGGCTTGTCCCGGCCATCCACGTCTTTGACAGATCATGGAACGACGTGGATGCCCGGAACAAGCCGGGGCATGACGATGTGAGAAATAGCAAGAGAAGCAAACGACGTTGGACGCTCGCAACTACGCCACCATCGACGAGACCTCGATCCGCTACGACGGCTGGCGCATCGTCGTCGTGTGCTTCCTGCTGGCAACCTTCGGCTGGGGGCTCGGCTTCTACGGCCAGAGCGTCTATGTCGCCGAGTTGCAGCGGCTGCACGGCTGGCCGGCTTCGCTGATTTCGTCCGGCACCACGTTCTTCTATCTGTTCGGCGCAGCGCTGGTCGCCTTCGTCAGCGAAGCCATCAAGGCGTTCGGTCCGCGCAATTGCCTGATCGCAGGCACGTTGGCGATGGCCGCGGCGGCCGTCTCGATCGGTCAGGTGCGCGAGCCTTGGCAGCTTTACCTTGCGAACGCCGTGCTGGCGTTCGGCTGGGCCGGCACCAGCCTTGGCATCATCACCAACACGCTGGGGCTGTGGTTCGACAACAAGCGCGGCATGGCGATCAGCCTGGCGCTGAATGGCGCAAGCTTTGGCGGCATCGTCGGCGTGCCGCTGCTGGTGACCGCGATCGGCTATTTCGGCTTCTCTGGCGCGATGATGGCGTCGGCCGTCGTAATGGTTGCGTTGATGGTGCCGGTGATCCTGCTGCTGGTCGGACGGCCGCCGCTTCACCTGAGTACGGGCGGGCTCGAGACTGCCGACGCGCCGTCGCCGACGCAAATTCGCGCGCGCGCCTTTCGCGACATCGGTTTTCTCTCGGTGTCGTCGGCGTTCGCACTGGTGCTGTTCGCGCAGGTCGGCTTCATCGTTCACCTGATCGCATTTCTGGATTCGGTGATCGGGCGCGAGCGCGCCGCGATTGCGGTAGCGCTATTGACGGCAATGGCGGTGGTCGGTCGTGTGCTGTTTTCTTTCGTGATCGACCGGATGAACCAGCGGCTGGCGTCCTCGCTGTCGTTTGTCAGCCAGGCGGTGGCGCTGCTCATTGTCGTCAATGTGCATAACGAATACGTGCTGATCGCAGCCTGCGCGCTGTTCGGCTTCTCCGTCGGCAACCTCATCACATTGCCGGCGCTGATCGTGCAGCGCGAATTCGATCCGCGTTCGTTCGGCGTGCTGGTCAGTTTGATCACGGCGATCAACCAGATCACGTATGCGTTCGGTCCCGGCGTGGTTGGCCTGTTGCGCGATCTGTCCGGCAGTTACGCGCTGCCGTTCTACGGGTGCATCGGAGTCGAGCTGACGGCGGCGGTGCTGATCATGATCCGCGGGCGCGGCCCTGCTCGCGTCCAGTAGCGGCGAACGATTTGCGCGGCGGCCGCCGCGTCTTCCTTTCGCCAATAGCGCCTGACGCCGCGGCCCGCAGCAGGCGGCGGAAGGTGGGGCACTCCATGTGGCTCGGGGCGGGGCAGGCGGCGGCGTGGCGCAGGCCGTCGTGCATGGCGTTGAGTTTGCGGATCGTCCGCTCCAGCTCCTCGGCCTTGGCCGCCAGCATGCGCCGGTCGATGCGCGGCCGGCCGTCGGGTGCGAACATCCTGGCGATCTCATCGAGCGAGAAGCCGGCGGCGCGTCCGAGCGCGATCAGCGCCAGCCGGTCCAACACGGCCGGATCGAACAGCCGGCGAAGGCCGCGCCTTCCATGAGAGGCGATCAACCCCTTCTCCTCATAGAAGCGCAGGGTCGAGGCGCGAACGCCCGACAATCGAGCCGCCTCTGCGATATCGATGTCTCTCATGCCTTGACCTCAAGTTGACTTGAACTGGCAGAGTGCAGCCATCCGCGCCCACTTGGCAAGGCAGGAAACAGCTCTAGCAAAAGGAAGAGATCATGAATGTCGCGCAGCAGCCAGATGACGAACAGGCAAGATTATGGAACGGCCCTGCCGGACGTGGCTGGGTCGAGGCACGGGACGTGCTCGAGGAGATGTTCAAGCCCTTCGAGGATTTGCTGGTCAAGGCGGTGTCCGAGGCCGCAGCGAGCTGCGTGCTCGACGTCGGCTGCGGCACGGGCGCCACCACGCTCGCCGTCGCCCGGGCACTCGGCACCAAGGGATACTGCACGGGCATCGACCTTTCGGAACCGATGATCGCCGTGGCACGCGCCCGAGCAGCGCGGGACGGCCAACCTGCAAGTTTCATCTGCGCCGACGCCCAAACACACGCCTTCGCGCCCGCAAGTTTCGACATGATCATTTCGCGTCTCGGCGTCATGTTCTTTGCCGACCCCGTGCAGGCGTTCGCCAATCTGCGCCGGGCGGCACGGCCTGACGCGAGGCTGCGCTTCATTGCTTGGCGGGGTGTGGCGGAAAATCCATTCATGACGACGGCCGAGCGGGCGGCAAAGCCGCTGCTGCCCGACCTTCCCGCGCGTCGACCCGAAGGACCGGGGCAGTTCGCCTTCGCCGACCGGCGCCGGATCGAGACCATTTTGGAGGCGAGTGGCTGGACAGCGATCGACATCCGGCCGATCGATATCGTCTGCAGCTTTCAAAAGACGGAACTCGCCCGCTACGCCGGCTGGCTTGGACCGGTCGGCCTGTTCCTTCAGGGGGCGGATGAAGGCACCCGTGCACGGGTGATCGAAACCGTCAGCACCGCCTTCGAACCCTATATTCGCGGGCCAGCGGTCTCCTTCACCGCGGCGTGCTGGATGGTGGCAGCGGCCAACGGAGGCCATGCATGACTGAAGCGGCAGACTATCTGACATCAGCGGTGCTGATCGGGACGGGTGCAACCGTCGTGATGGACATCTGGACGATGATCCGGCAGCGCCTGCTTGGCATTCCGTCGCTGGACTCTGGTCTGGTGGGCCGCTGGCTCGGCCACCTCGCACGCGGGCGCCTGCGCCACGACCGGATTGCCGCGTCGCCGCCGCTGCGGGGCGAGCGACTGATCGGCTGGTCAGCGCATTACCTGATCGGGATTGTGTTTGCCGGCGTGCTGCTTGCGTTCTTCGGCCTCGATTGGACGCGCGATCCGACGATCGGCCCGGCACTGTTGGTCGGGATCGGCAGCGTGGCCGCGCCGTTCCTGGTGATGCAGCCCGCCATGGGTTTCGGCATGGCCGCGAGCCGCACGTCGCATCCGGCAGCTGCCCGACTGCACAGTCTCGTCACGCATGCGGTGTTTGGCGGCGGTCTCTATGCCGGCGGCTGGCTCACGCACCTGGTGCTACGTTGAATGCATTGGCCTACGCTTCCCGCTGCCGCAGCAAATCCTCCAGATCCAGCCGCTTGGTGAACATCGCGAGCGATCCGTCGGGTGCGCGGGGCCATTCTTCTTTCGGCCGGTCGCGATAGAGTTCGACGCCGTTCTGATCGGGATCGCGCAAATAGAGTGCCTCGCTGACGCCGTGGTCGCTGGCGCCGTCGAGCTCGATGCCAGCCTGGATCACGCGGTACAGCGCATCCGCCGCGCTGCGCGGGTGGGATAGAGAATGGCGGTGTGAAACAGGCCGGTGGTGCCCGGCGGCGGCGGATGGCCGCCTTTGCTTTCCCAGGTGTTGAGGCCGATGTGATGGTGATAACCGCCGGCCGAAATGAATGCCGCGCCAGAACCCATCCGCTGCATCACCTCGAAGCCGAGCACGCCGCAATAGAAGCCGAGCGCGCGTTCGAGATCGGCGACCTTGAGATGGACATGCCCGATCCGCGTGCCGGCGACGATAGGTGGGGATTGGGGCATGTTGTCTCCGCGTGTTGTCCTCAACCCTCGCCCCGCTTGGGGGTAGGCGTAGGTCGCCTTCGGCGGCCGTCCAATAAGGAACGCCGAAGTAGGCTTCGGCTATGTCTTACGCGAAGCGGAAAATCCGGGTGAGGGGGTACAGGTCTATCGGAGGTCACGTTTCGCGGAGCGAGCCCCTCACCCAACCCCCTCCCCGTGAAGAACGGGGAGGGGGAGGAGAGATCACGCAAGATCGGACACCTCTCCATCCGGCAGCCCGAACTCAAACGTGTTCAGCGTCATCGACACCATCGTGTAATAGCCGCACAGCCCGATCACCTCGACAATCCCGCGTTCGGTGAGCAGTTTTACCACTTCGTCATACAACGCTTTTGACACGCCGTGGCCCTCATGCAGCGACTTGGCGAGATCATAGATCATCTGGCCCTTGGGATCATCGAAGGTGGGCGTGCGGCGGTCGCGGATGTCCTCGATGATTTTCGGGTCCATGCCGCCCTTCAGCGCCAGGCGCTTGTGCGCATACCATTCGTAATGCGACGTCCAGTGCCGCGCGGTGACGAGAATGGCGATTTCGGAAAGCTTTGCCGGAAACATCGTGTTGAAACGGAGCTGCTCGCCAAGCCGCGTAGCGTGCCGCGCCATCTCCGGACTATTGAGCCAGGCCATCATCGGCGCCGGTGGGGCGCCGCGCTTGCCGGCGATGGCCTCGTCGTAGGTTTCTTTCTGGTCGGCGCTCATTTCGCCAGGCGAAAGCAACTTCAGCCGCATGCCGGTTTCCTCTTGCTTTTCAATCGCCACCGCTTTGCGCATACACCCGATCAGGCAGCGTGACCACCGCCAGATCGGCATGGGCTGACGTCAGACATATATTGAATTCCGCAACGCGAGGACTAAGGTCGCTTCCAAACATCCCACATGGAAACGCCTGATATGTCCGATCTGGAAACATTCCGCCGTGAAACCCGCGCCTGGCTGGAGGCCAATTGTCCGCCGGAAATGCGACGGCCGATGACCTCCGAAAGCGATACCTACTGGGGCGGTCGCAACGCCAAATTCTCCTCCGAGCCGCAGCGCGTCTGGTTTGAGCGGATGCGCGACAGGGGCTGGACCGTGCCGGACTGGCCGAAGGAATATGGTGGCGGAGGGCTGGAACCCGCCGAGCACAAGGTGCTGCGCGAAGAAATGGCGGCGATGGGCGCGCGCTCTCCGCTCTCGAGCTTCGGCATCTGGATGCTTGGGCCGGCGCTGCTGAAATACGGCACCGAGGCGCAGAAGAAAGAACACCTGCCCAAGATCGCCGCCGGCCTGATCCGCTGGTGCCAGGGCTATTCCGAGCCGAACGCCGGCTCGGACCTCGCCTCGCTGCAAACCCGCGCCGATAGCGATGGCGACGATTACATCATCAACGGCCAGAAGATTTGGACGTCGTATGCGAACTACGCCGACTGGATTTTCTGTCTGGTGCGCACCGATCCCACGGCGAAGAAGCATGACGGCATCAGCTTCATCCTGTTCGACATGGCCTCGAAGGGCGTGTCGACCAAGCCGATCTTGCTGATCTCCGGCTATTCGCCGTTTTGCGAAACCTTCTTCGATAATGTGCGGGTGCCGAAATCGCATGTGGTGGGCCAGGTCAACCGCGGCTGGGATGTTGCAAAATATCTGCTGCAGCATGAGCGGGCGATGATCTCAGGCACTGGAGAGCGCGGCATCGGCCGTCCGCTCGGGCAGGTCGCCGCCGACTCCGTCGGTGGCGATGATTCCGGTCGGCTCGACGATGCGATGCTGCGCAGCCAGGTTGCGGCGTTCGACATCGACGAGGCGGCGTTTGCGGCCGTGGCCGAACGCGCGATCGATCTCGCCAAGGCCGGCCAGTCGCATCCGGCGTTTTCGTCGGCGATGAAATATTACGGCACCGAGCTCAACAAACGCCGCCACGAGATCCTGATGTCGGCCGGCGGCATCGATGCGCTGGAATGGGAAAGTGAGCGCTCCAGAGGCGGCGCCCGCCCCCGCGCCTGGCTGCGCACCAAGGCCAACTCGATCGAGGGCGGCACCAGCGAAGTGATGCTCGGCATCGTCGCCAAGCGCATCCTCGATCTGCCGGGGGCGTAGTGCATCTAGGCTCACTCTCTCGTCGTCCCTGCGAAAGCAGGGACCCATAACCACCGCTGCTGAGTATTGATCGATCGTGACGCCAGCTCCATTCCTGCTCGATAGGCCGCGGCGTATGGGTCCCTGCGTTCGCAGGGACGACGAAGCAACTTAATTCACACTTCTGAGACGGAATTTCCTTATGCCCCTCGTCCTCACCGAAGAACAATCCATGCTGCGCGACAGCGCGCGCGGCCTCATCAGCGACAAGGCACCGGTGTCGCATCTGCGCAGCTTGCGCGACAGCAAAGACGAAACGGGTTTTTCCCGCGAGCTCTGGAAGGCGTTTGCCGATATGGGTTTTTCCGGGTTGCTCGTGCCGGAGAATTTCGGCGGCAGCGGGCTCGGCTGCGTCGAGGCCGGCGTGGTGATGGAGGAAATCGGCCGCACTTTGATGCCGTCGCCGTTCCTGTCGACCGCGGTGCTGGCGGTGTCGGCGCTGTCGCGCGGTGGAAGTGACGCGCAAAAGTCCGCACATCTGCCGAAGATTGCCGACGGATCGCTGCTGGCGGCGCTCGCGATCGACGAAGGCGCAAAACATCGCCCACTGCAGATCAATTTGCAGGCGGTGCGCTCCGGCAACGGCTTCAAGCTGAACGGCGCCAAGGCGCTGGTGGTCGACGGTCACACCGCCGATCTCCTGATCGTCGCGGCACGCACCGGCGGCGCGGCCGGCGAACGCGATGGGCTGACGCTGTTCCTGGTCGATCCCAAAGCAAAGGGAATTGCGATCGAACGCACCGTGATGGTCGACGCACATAATGCGGCGCGGACCGAATTCAGCAATGTCGAGGTCAATGCCGATCAGGTGCTCGGCGAGATCGACCAGGGCGGCGCGTTATTGGAGGGCGTGCTCAATATCGGCCGTGGCGCGGTAGCTTCCGAAATGGTCGGCCTGAGCGAAGAGGTGTTCGACCGCACCGTCACGTATCTGAAGGAGCGCAAGCAGTTCGGCAAATTGATCGGCGAATTCCAGGCGCTGCAGCACCGCGCCTCCCAGCTCTATATCGACATCGAGATCACCCGCGCGGCCGTTCTGAAGGCGCTGCAGACCCTCGACGGCGATTTCGAGCACGCTGGCGCCGCGGTCGCGGTCGCCAAGGCCCGCGCCGGCACCACGGCGACGCTGGCGGTGCAGGAGGGCGTGCAGATGCACGGCGGCATGGGCATGACCGACCAGTTCGACATCGGTTTCTTCATGAAGCGCGCCCGCGTCTGCCAGGAATTGTTCGGCGACAGCAACTACCACGCCGATCAGTTGGCGCGGATGAAGGGGTATTGATCGTCATTTCGGGGCGGGCGGCTGCCCCGCACACGGCTGTCATCACCCGCGAAAGCGGGTGATCCAGTACGCCGCGGCCTCTCGTATAGTTACCGGTGCCTCTGGAATACTGGATCGCCCGGTCCCAGTGCGCAATTGCGCACAAGGCCGGGCCACGACAGCGGTGGGCGTGGTCAGCGAAGGAACTCACCGTATCGGCGGGGCGTACTGAATTCCGCCGTTGCTCCACAGCGAATTCAGGCCGCGCGGGATCTTCAGCTTCGATCCTTCGCCGACATTGCGCTCGTAGACCTCGCCGTAATTGCCGACATGGCGGATGATGCGGGCGGCCCAGTCCTTGGGTAGGCCGAGGTCTTCGCCATAGGCGCCTTCGGTGCCGACCAGCCGCATCACGTCGGGCTTCTTCGACTTGAGCGCCTCGTCGATGTTCTTCGAGGTGATGCCGAGTTCCTCGGCGTTGATCATCGCATACAGCGTCCACTTCACTAGCATCATCCAGTCGTCGTCGCGCTGGCGCACCACGGGCGCGAGCGGCTCCTTGGAGATGACGTCGGGCAGGATGACATGATCGCTCGGCTGGATCAGGTTCAAGCGGAGTGCGTAGAGCTGGGAAACGTCGGCGGTGAAGGTGTCGCACTTGCCGGACTCATACGCTTTGAGCACATCTTCCAGCCTGGGAAACTTCACCTCGGTGTATTTCATGTTGTTGGCGCGGAAATAGTCGGCGGCGTTGAGCAATGTCGTCGTCCCCTCCTGCACGCAAACCTTGCTGTTGTTGAGATCCAGCGCGGAATCGATGTTGCGCGAGCGCGGCAGCATGAAGCCCTGGCCATCATAATAGGCGACCGCCGGGAAATAGAGGGCGTAGTTGCTCTCGCGCGACATGCTCCAGGTCGTGTTGCGGGAGAGGATGTCGACCTTACGGCTCTGCAGCTCCTTGAAGCGCTCGTTGGCATCGAGGGCTACGAACTTCGTCTTCTTGGGATCGTCGAAGATCGCGGCGGCGACCGCGCGGCAGAAATCGACGTCGAAGCCGGTCCAATCGCCCTTGTCGTCGGGGATCGAGAATCCGGGTAGGCCCTTGTTGACGCCGCACAGCACTTCGCCGCGGCGGATCGTCCGCTTCAGGGTCTTGGTGTCGTAACGCTCATAGGTGATCGCGCCAGCCGCAATCGCGATTGCGACCGCCAGCCCAATGAGGAGGCCGCCTCGAAATGTCCGTAGCATTTTTTTGAACTCACTAAGTGGAGGGAATGGATCGGCGGGAGAAGCAGCGTCGCAATTAAAGCTCCGGCTTCTGCCGCACGATCACCTTGGTGCCCACGGGCACGCGCTCATAGAGATCGGCGACGTCGGCATTGACCAGCCGGAAGCAGCCGGAGGAGACAGCGGTGCCAATGGTGTCGGGCCGGTTGGTGCCGTGGATGCGGTAGACCGTAGTGCCGAGATACATCGCGCGCGCGCCGAGTGGATTGCCGGGTCCGCCGGCCATGAAGCGCGGCAGATAGGGCTGGCGCGCGATCATCTCCGGCGGCGGCGTCCAGTCCGGCCATTCCGCCTTGCGGGTGATGTTGAGCAGCCCCTGCCACTGGAATCCCTCGCGGCCGACGCCGATGCCGTAACGCAACGCGCGGCCATTGCCCTGCACCAGATAGAGGTGGCGATCCTGCGTCGAGATGATGATGGTGCCCGGCGGTTCGTTGGTGCGATAGAGCACCGCGGTCTTCCTGAACTGCGGATCCAGCTCGACGGCTTCGTCGGGCAGCAGACCGGGCTGGTCGCCGACATCGGGCTGCCGCATCTGCGCCTGGCTCTGAGAGGCCGAAAGGATCAGACCGCCGGCGGCGATCGCCATCCAGATCAGGTGCCGAAATTTTTTCATCGCAGAAATTCTCCTTGTTGGCGCGGCGGCCTAATGGTTGGCGCTTTGGCAAATCAGCGGAACCATCAAATCTCAGGGCCGGCTTGATGGCAAGTTTAGGGCGAATGCGGCGGATACATGACTGAAATGTCGTCCATTTTCGTCGTCCACCAAATTCATGGGATATCCCGCCTGCCTTATTTCGGCGCGATCCAGAGCCGAAGGCAAAACGAAATCAGCGCGACGGTGCCGACGCCGCCGAGCCAGAGCGCGGCAAACCACAGCAGGCGCTGCATGAGAGGGCGAGGGGCCGGCTCGTTGGGCTTCAATGGTATCCACTCTCGGGTTTGACCTTGCCGCGGAACACCCAATAGGCCCAGGCGGTATAGCCGAGGATCAGCGGGATCAGCCCGGCGACGCCGACCAGCATGAAGAGCTGGCTGTTTTCCGGCGCCGCCGCCTGCCAGATCGTGATGCTCTGCGGCACGATGTAAGGATACATGCTGATGCCGAGGCCGGCATAGGACAGCGCGAACAACGCCAGCGTCAGGAAGAACGGCTGGTAGTCGTATTTGTTGGCGAGACTGCGCAGCAACAGGGCGGTCACTACAGCAACCGAAATCGGTACCTGTGCCGTCATGAGGACGTTCGGCCAGGCGAACCAGCGCTCGGTGTACTGTATATGGAGGAACGGCGTCGCGATGCTGACCGCGGCGATGGCCCCGAGCATCGCGAGCAACAGGACCCAGCTCAGGTGATAGGCGCGGTCGCGCAGCTCGCCTTCCGTCTTCATGACCAGCCATGTCGCCCCTAACAGCGCATAGCCGATCACCAGCGACACGCCGGTCAGAATGCTGAACGGCGTCAGCCAGTCCCACCAGCCGCCGGCATAGTGCCGCCCCTCGACATGCACGCCCTGCAGGATGGCGCCGAGCGCGATGCCCTGCGCCAGCGTCGCCAGCAACGACCCGCCGAAAAAGGCGATGTCCCAGCGGTTGCGTGCGGCTGTCGTCCGCCAGCGAAATTCGAAGGCGACGCCGCGGAACACCAGGCCGAGCAGCATCACGATCATCGGCGTGTACAGCGCCGGCATCAGCACCGCATAGGCCAGCGGAAACGCCGCCATCAGCCCGCCGCCGCCGAGCACCAGCCAGGTTTCGTTGCCGTCCCACACCGGGGCGACGCTGTTCATGATGACGTCGCGGTCGCGCTTCTCCGGAAACAGCGGAAACAGAATGCCGAGCCCGAGATCGAAGCCGTCCATCACGACATAAACGAATACGGCAAAGGCGATGATGAATGCCCAGACGGTAGCGAGGTCGACCGCGATGTTCATGAGCTGACCCCCTGGGCCGCCGGCGTGATGCCGGCGGTGCGGATCGGCGCCTCGTGCGATGGTCCCTCCTCGCCCGGATGCGGCGGCGCCGCCATCAGGCGCAGCAGGTAGATCACGCCGGCGGCGAACACCGCGAAATAGACGATGATGAAGGCGATCAGCGAGGAGGCGACGGCCGGTGCTGCCAGCGGCGAGGCGGATTCAACCGTGCGCAGCAATCCATAGACCGTGAACGGCTGGCGGCCGACTTCGGTGGTGATCCAGCCCGCGAGCACGGCGATGAAGCCCGCGGGGGCCATTGCGACCGCGAACCTATGCAACAGCCGGGAATCGTAGAGCTTGCCCTGAATACGCATCAACAGGCTGAACATGCCAAGCGCCAGCATGAGCAATCCCATGCCCACCATGATCCGGAACGACCAGAACGTGATCACGACCGGCGGCCAGTTTTCGCGCGGGACCGTGTCGAGGCCGGCCATCGGCGCTTCCGTCGAGTGTTTTAGAATCAGCGAACCCAATTTCGGCACTTCGACCGCATAGTCGACCCTTCCGGCGCTCTGATTGGGCAGGCCGAACAGGATCAGGGGCGCGCCGTGCTTATGGCTCTCGAAGTGGCCCTCCATCGCCATGATCTTCACCGGCTGGTGCTCCAGCGTGTTGAGTCCGTGCTGATCCCCGGCGATGATCTGAATCGGCGCCACCAGCGTCGCCATCCACATCGCCATCGAAAACATCACGCGCGGGCCGGCGAGGTGCCGATCGCGCAACAGGTGCCAGGCACCGACCGCGCCGACCACCAGCGCCGTGGTCAGATACGCCGCCAGCACCATGTGCACGAGGCGGTATGGGAACGACGGATTGAAGATCACTTTCAGCCAGTCGGCGGCGATGAACTGACCGGCCTCATTGACGGTGTGGCCGGCCGGCGTCTGCATCCAGGAATTGGCCGACAGAATCCAGAACGCCGAAATCAGCGTGCCGACCGCGACCATCAGTGTCGCCAGAAAATGCAGTTTTGGACCGACGCGGTTCAGGCCGAACAGCATCACACCGAGGAAACCTGCTTCGAGGAAGAATGCGGTGAGCACCTCATAGGCCATCAACGGTCCGATCACCGGGCCGGTCTTGTCGGAAAAGGCCGACCAGTTGGTGCCGAACTGGTAGGACATCACGATGCCCGACACCACGCCCATCGCGAAGGCGACGGCGAAAATCTTCAGCCAATAATTGAACAGGTTGATGTAGACCTCGCGCCCGGTCGCGAGCCACAGCGCTTCGAGCACGGCGAGATAGCTGGCGAGCCCGATCGAGAAGGCGGGAAATATGATGTGGAACGACATCGTGAAAGCAAACTGCGCCCGGGCCAATACGACCGCATCCCAGCCTTCGAACATCGACACCACCCGTCGCTAGTTTCGCCGGCCGCAATCTTTTTCGAAAATTGCCTCCGGACCAGACGTGTACCCTTACCACGCCCGATGCGACGATTGTACCTGCATGCCGCGCGGAACAGGCGTGCAAGCCTAGGCATCACCCGATGAGTTTAGTCTCAGCCGCCGAATGATCTCGGCCTGTACGGCGTGCGTCTGATCCTTGCCGGCCAGCGGTGGGCTGCGGATTTTCTTTCCCGTGCGAAGTCGAATTGTGATTACGTAGAGGCTATCCTTGCGACCGCCGCTCTCCACGTCGATGGCCTCGACATCGTCACCGCCGATCGTCTCCACCTCCGTTGTGCCTTTCCATGAAAGCCGTTCGATCCTGATCGCGCCATCGTGGGCGATCCAGCATGCACTTATTCGATGCAGATATCTGAGCAGCATGAAGGTCACGATCGCGCCGAGCGACCAGACGGCGATCCCGAGGGCGGACAATTTGCCGCTCCACAGTGCATAGATGGGTGGAAGGCTCAGTGTGCCGGCGAGCAGCACGGAGAGAACCTTGAGTCCTCGTACCCTTTTGGGATTGACCGGCTTGCCTAGTCGTATCCCGGCATTGACGGCGTCGAGCGGGTTCTCGGCCGGTTCGGGATCAGGAAGCCGAAGCAGCCGGGCAATGTGGACGGTGGTCTGGTGCACCTGGGTGATATCAGGCAGGGGAGGCGAGGTAAGCAAATCTCCCGATTCGGTCTCAAATACGAGGCTGAACTCGATTGATCTTCCGCTGTTCTTTCGAAGGTGCATCCCCGAAATTTCATCGTACCTGATCAGTTTTTTGTGCAACTTCCCGAATGGACGCTGTTCGCCGATCAGGATTTCGCCTGCTGTAATGATCCAGACGACATTGCGATCAAGTAGAGCTGCGCCGAGCAGGAGGCATCCGAACAGCAGTGCAAAAAGGGCGGCGATGCCAAGCCAATGTTCGTTCGGCAGGTGGCCAAGGCCAGGCAAGGCAACCAAACACAGGATTACGGCAGCGCCTGCGAGAGCGAGCCGCTCGTTAAGCGACGTGCCCTTGCGTAGCCTGACTTCATTCTCGTTAGTCGCAGCAACCATCGACGGCGGCAAGCATCATGACCGACGTGGTCACGTAAGCGGCTAAGTGTACGGCTGAAATACGGCAGGCGAGAGTAGCCCATCGCGGCAGATTATTCGCGAGGAGCTACTCGCCGCAAAATTGCGTTCAGCGATCCTCCAAAGCAGAGCGACCCGGCTGGGGGGCATCCCGGCCGGGTCGTTGGAGGTCGCTTGGGAGTCTGTAGCTTGGGAGGTGGTAAGAATTCAGCGGGGGGTCTCGCTGTCGTAGGAGATCACACAGACCTCCTTGGGACTTTTGGTGCCGCAATCGACCACCTGTTCGCGCACGAACGTCGAACCGGTGTCGCGCTGAGCGCGAGGCTGGAGGTTCTGGGCCGACAGGGTGGCTAGCGTAGCGACGGCGCCGAGCGGGACGATGAAAAAGCGGAAGGACGGCTTCAGCAAGTTCGCTCTCCTGTTCGGCGTTGGCGTCGGTGATGATCGGTATAGGGGGTGAGTTTTTCCGGGTGATGTTGTGAAATGTTTCATTTGTTTCGTCGGAAGTAATCTTTGTCCGTCGAAACCGCCCGTTTTTGTGTCCCTAACTCCAATCTAACTATCTGAAATCGCTTATCTTTAGGCGGCGATGCTGTCCACGCCGGCGCCCTTAAGCAACTCGGCCAATTGTTTGCGGGCATAGAACATGCGGGTCTTCACCGTGCTCTGGGGGATACCGATGATCGCGCCGGCCTCTTCCACGGACTTCTCGTGGTAGTAGACCAGGTTGATGATCTCGCGATGCGCCGGCGACAGCTTGGCGACGCAGGCGCGCAGGATGGCGCTGGTGTTGTTGCGGTCAAGCGAGGCTTCCGGCGTGTCGGCCTCATCGGCGATCTCCAGCACGTCGTCCTGCTCGATGTCCTCATGCTTGCGCTGGCGCAGCGCGGTCAGCGCCTTGAAGCGGGCGATCGACAGCAGCCAGGTCGAAACCTGCGAGCGGCCCTCGAACTGGGTGGCGGTCCGCCACACGTCGAGGAACACCTGGCTGACGAGGTCTTCGGCCATCGTGGTGTCGCGCACCATGCGCAGCACGAAGCGGTAAACCCGGACGTTATGGCGGGAGTAAAGCACATGCATCGCCGTGCGGTCGCCCTTGGCAATACTCTGCAGCAGCATTTCGTCCGATGTCGCGCGGGCGGCGGCAATCGACTTCTTGGCTGCGGCGTTGATGGCGATGACGTTCGACATGACAGGCTCCCATTGCGCCACGAGGTGCGGCGTTCCGTTGGGAGAATTGTTAATGAGCCTCCGTTTCGGGATGTCTGCTCGAAAAGGGGAAAATGGTTTCGTGCGGGAGAGAAATGTTTCGTCGCAGGGCCCGTGACGAAACATTCGGGGATAAAAGGCCAGTAATTTCAATATGCGGAAAATTGGAAGAGATGAGATTTGGGTCCCCGGAACAAATCCCGTCGTCCCGGACAAGCGAGCGTAGCGGGCGCGATCCGGGACCCATCACCACCGAAGTTGATTGTCGAAATACGCTGGAGCCCCAGCCAGGCGAATTGCGGACGCCTGTGGTTATGGGTCCCTGCGTTCGCAGGGACGACCTAGAGCGCTCAGCTCTTCTCACCCGTCGGCGAGAACAGGTAGCCACCACCGCGGATGGTGCGGATCACGGCGGGCTTGGTGGGATCGATTTCGATCTTGCGGCGGATACGCATGATGCGCAGATCGACGGCGCGGTCGAAGGCTTCGGCGTCGCGCGCATTTGCCAACTCCAACAGCCGCTCGCGCGACAACACCCGCTTCGGATTCGCCGCGAACACTTTCAAGAGGCCGAATTCGGAAGCCGTCAGCGGATGCTCGTTGCCTTCGTCGTCGCGGAGCGCCTGGGCTTCGAGGTCGAGCCATTTGGTGCCGAACCGCACCAGTTGTTCCTTCTCCGCCTTGGCCGTCGCGGGCTCGGGCGTCGCCGCCTTGGGCGGCGTGCTGCGGCGAAGCACCGAGCGGATGCGCGCCATCAGTTCGCGCAGCTCGCAGGGCTTTGCGATGTAGTCGTCGGCGCCGAGTTCGAGGCCGACGACACGGTCGATCGGGCTCGCGGTCGCCGTCAGCATGATGACGGGGACGTTGATGCGGCTCTTGAGGTCGCGAATGATCGAAAGCCCGTCTTCCTCGGGCATGTTGAGGTCGAGCACGACGAGGTCGGGCACGGCGTTCTCGATCTCCTTGCGCAGGCTCTTTCCGCCGTCGCACAAGGTGACGCCGAAGCCGTGCATCTTGAGGTAATCGCCGACCATCTCGCGGGCCGGCGCCTCGTCGTCGACGATGAAGATATGCGGGCTCTGGGTCATGTCGTCACTGTCGCAGGCAGTGTAACCGTAAATGTCGATCCCTGCCCGGGTCCGGCACTTTCCGCAGTCACATGGCCGCCATGCATGTCGATAATACGTTTGACGATCGACAGGCCGAGGCCGGTCGAGCTTTCGCCGGCGGTCGGCTTGGCCGAGAGCCGCTGGAAGCGGCCGAACAGCCGGCCGAGATCCTCCGGCGAAAGGCCGGCGCCCTGGTCGGCGATGCGAATCACCGTGTCGCTGCCTTCATGGCTCACAGTGACCGTGATCTTGCCGCCGATCGGCGAATATTTGATGGCGTTGCTGACGAGGTTGTCGATCGCCTCGCGGATCCGGTCGGCGTCGCACATGGTAACGATGTTCGGCGGGGCTGATACCGTGACGGCCTGCTGCTTGTTCACGGCCGAGGGCAGGTTGGAATCGGCGACCTCGGTGACGAGCGCGGCGACATCGACCGGCTCGCGGCGGATGGTGATGTCGAAGGCATCCGCCATCGCATCCGAAATCAGGTGATCGACCATCGAGGTCAGGCGTTTGGTGGCATCCCTGATATGCTCGACCTGCGCGGTGACGTTCTCCTTCGGCGAGCCCGCGCCGATCAATTCGGTCAACATCTCGGTGCGGCCGAGGATCACGCCGAGCGGGTTCTTCAAATCGTGCGCCACGGTGCCGAGAATTTCGTTCTTGAAGCCGTTGGCGCGCTGCAGCCGCAGCCACTGCGCCGAAAGGCGGCGGTTGGCCTGCATCAGCGCGCGGGTGCGCTGGGCGACGCGGTCTTCGAGCTGGGTGTTGGCCTCATGCAGTTGGCGGTAGAGGATGACGTTGTCGAACGCGATCGACAGCCGGCTGGAGAAAATCTCGACCAGCGCGCGGTCGGTGTCGGAAAGCTGGCGCTCGGCCTGCAACAGCACCACCACTTCGCGGCCGCTGCCGGTGCGCAAATACAGCACGCTGCGGTGATCGGCGAATTCGTTCTTGCGGCGCTGGAAGGCGGCCTCCACCATTTGCCGCAAATCCGGATCCAGCGCCTTGGAGCTGGTCGTGCCGATGAACCGGCTGTAACAGCCCGAGCCCGCCAGCACCGAGAATTCGCTCCCCGGGGCGCCGTCGTCGCGCAGCACCAGAATGCCGGCGCAGTCGACATTGAGCAGCGAGGCGAGCTGCGTCAGCACGCCTTCCGCCAGCCGCTGCATCGATTTGAAGTCGTAGAGGGTCGAGGCGGCGTCGATAATGATTTCAAGCCCGCGCCTTGTCTGCACCATGCGCTCGAGCTGCTGGTAGCTGCGCAGCGCCGCGGTCAGCGAGGTGAACAGCTTGTCGGCTGTCAGCTCGGTCTTGGCCTTGTAGTCGTTGATGTCGTACTGGACGATGACGCGGCGCTCGGGCGCCTGCCCGGGCTGGCCGGTGCGCAGGATGATGCGGACGGTTTCGTTCTTGATCTCGTTGCGGATGTATTCGACCAGCTCCAGGCCCGCGACGTCGGTCTCCATGATGACGTCGAGCAGCACGGCCGCGACGTCCGGATTGTCGCGCATCAAGATGCGGCCTTCGGCCGCGGAATAGGCCGACAGGATCTCCAGGGTCGCGCCGTTGAGACTGTAGTCGCTGAGCGCAAAGCGCGTACCCTCGTGCACGGCGGCATCGTCGTCGATGACGGCGATCTTCCACTTGCGCGCGGACGAGTCCTCCGGAGCCATTCCGGTATCGTCGATCAGGTGGAGGACATCGTCCTGTTCGGCCATTGCGAGGTTCCGTCGGCTGCTGTCTGGTCTGTACTCGTGGATCCGCCAGTGGATACGCCTTTGGCGACTTTCGGCATGATAATGCGGAAGGTGGTGCCTTGTCCCAGCCTTGACTCCAGCATCATCCGGCCGCCGAGCTGTTGAGTGACAAGATTATAGACGATATGCAAGCCCAGTCCGGTGCCGCCTTCGTTGCGGCGCGTCGTAAAGAACGGGTCGAATGCCTGCCGTTGCACGTCCGGCGTCATTCCGGCCCCGTTATCGGCAAAAATAATCTCGACATCGTCGCTGCCGCGCGCCCGGGCCGAGATCGCGATCGCGCCGGAGCGGCCGTCGGCAAAGGCATGATTGGCGGCATTGAGGAAAAGATTGGTTAATATCTGGCCGTAGGAGCCGGGGTAGCCATCGATGACGAGCCCTTCCGGCACCTCGACCGACAGCGTGATCGCCGCCTTCTTCAACACCGGCCTTAAGCTCGCGACGATCTGGTCGGTGGCCTCGCTCAGGTTGAATTGCCGGCGCTCGGCGTGCGAGCGGTCGACCGCCACCTGCTTGAACGACTGGATCAGCTCGCCGGCGCGGTGCAGGTTCGCCACCAGTTGCCCTGCTGCGTCGCGCGAGCTCTTGACGAACTCGTCGAGCTTGGAGCGACGGAGCGGCTCGGTCCGCAACTCTGACTCGAAGGTTTCAGCCCGGCGCGCAAAGCTCGACGCCACCGTAAGGCTGATGCCGATCGGGTTGTTCACCTCATGGGCGACGCCGGCGACTAGCCCGCCGAGCGCCGCCAGCCGCTCGGCGTCAATCAGGTTCTGCTGCGCGGTGTTGAGCTCGAGCAGCGCGCTCTCGGCTCTTTCCTTCGAGGCGCGCAGTTCGTCCTCGGTCTTGCGCTTGGCGATGGCGTTTTCGCGGAAGACGTCCACCGCACGCGCCATGGCGCCGACTTCGTCCCTGGCCGTGGTGCCCTGCACGCGGCGATCGTAATTTCCCGACGTGATTGCATGCATCGCCGCCAGGATCTGCTGCAGCGGCAGACGGATCGAGAGCGCGATCAAGACGCCGGCGGAAAGGATGATGCCGAGGAACATCACGGCGATCGACAGCACCCGGCGCGAGATGCCTGACAGCGTCTTGTCAAACGTCTCCTGCGCCTTTTGCTCGCGCTGGCGCATCTTGTCCGATAGCTCGTCGATAACAGCAATAGCCTCGGCCTGGCTGGCATCGATGGTATTGCGCAACAGTTCGGTCCGGACCGCGAGTTGTTCGGTCAGTTTGGCCATGCCCTCGCGCAGCGCCACGGTCCGGGCCTGCAACCTCGTGAGCGCCATGCGCTGCAAATCATTATCTGCCAGATCGGTCATCACCGGGATGGTCTTCTCGATCGTCTCGGTATTCCTGCGGGCGTCCTCGGCGGAGCCTGAAGCGGGCGACAGGTAATATGCGTTGGCGGCAACCAGCATGGCCGTAAACGCCTCGCGCGATCTGCCGAGCGCGGGCCAGATCTGCGCGTCGCGATGTCCGGTGGCGCCTTCGATGATCGAATACAGCCCGGCCATTTCCCGGGCCGGTCCCAGCACCTGCTGCTCATAGGTCTTGGTGATGGTGGCCTGCACCGCGCGCAATTCGCCGAAGCCGTTGAGGAAACGGTCGGTGACCTGTTCGAGCCGCTCGACTGATCCCGATAGCATCGGGTCGTTCGAGGCGCGCGTTGTGAGCGTGCCCAGCACGGCCTCGCGCAGCAGCAGGATCTCGGCGAACAGCTCAGGGCTCGGCTGGTTGATGTAGCGGTGGATCAGGTTCTGCAGCCGGCTGGTTTCGCTTTCGAGGTGCGCCAGGATCTTGTCTGACTCCCGCACCTGCCGGACGTCGTCCCACGCAGAGCCCAGCACGTTGGCGCCGTTCCAGATCAAGACGGCGAGCACCATGACGACGGCGGAGTTCAATCCCGCGATCGACAGAATCCGCCATCGGATCGGCACCGCGCGGAGCCATTGGACGACGCGAAAGCGCCCGCGCGCGGCGAGGCTCGCCGGCCGTTGCGCTGGTCGCTGCTGTTGCGGCGCGCCGGTCAAATCCACTCCACTCTGCGAAGGCGCCCGACCAATAACGGCGCCACCGTCCCGATCAATGCAACGTTGGTACGGTGGAGATCCATCGCTCCGGTCCAGGTCTGTCCGGGACGGTCCTGTTCCGCGCCGAACGGGCGGGAATGGAACATTTCGACCCGATGCCTGTCGTTTCGGGGATCGGCGGCAGGGAATCCGCGCGCAAAAATGCCCGTTGAAACCGCCGTAAGCAACAGCGCGACAACAAGCACCAAGGTCCGCGAAAAGTTGGCGCGGCGATACACAGGCGACAAATCCCCTTAGAGATGGAGTCTGCAGCGGGGAGAAAAGGTTCAACGCAATTTTAGCAGAATTTGCCGATGCTTGGCTATTGGTAGCATGGCGGTGCGGGGCCTATCCTGGGGTTATCCTGATGCGCCGGCTGCAATCTTTAATTGTGCATTGCAGTGATGCCGGCGGATTGAAACCGCGGTCGCACGGATTTATGAGGGCGCGGCGAACGGGTACATCGCTCGCGCGGCAGAGCAGGGTGATCACCGGTGAAATCGGCCTTGAGGTTCTTGCAACTCGCAGCGCTCGCCGCCACGGCGCTTGCGTCCCCCGCCCACGCCGCCACCGAGATCATGTGGTGGCACGCGATGTCGGGGGAACTCGGCAAGCAGCTCGAGAAGCTGGCGGCCGATTTCAATGCATCGCAGTCCGACTACCGGATCGTGCCGACCTACAAGGGCAACTACACCGCGACGGTGACGGCGGCGATCTTCGCATTCCGATCGCGAAGCCAGCCGGCCATCGTGCAGGTCAACGAGATCGCCACCGCAACCATGATGGCGGCAAAAGGCGCGATCTATCCGGTGTTCGAATTGATGCGCGACCAGTCAGAGCCGTTCTCGCCGGAGGCCTATCTGCCGGCCATAACCGGCTATTATTCCGACGTCGCCGGCAACATGCTCTCGTTCCCGTTCAATGTCTCGACCCCGATCCTCTACTACAACAAGGATCTGTTCCGCGCCGCGGGCCTCGACCCTGAGGTGGCGCCGAAGACCTGGGTCGAGGTCGGCGCCGCGGCGAAGCGCCTGCGTGCGGCCGGCTCGCCCTGCGGGCTCACCACATCCTGGCCGTCTTGGGTCCATGTCGAGAATTTTTCCGCCTTCCACAGTCTGCCGCTGGCGACCCGGGGCAACGGCTTTGGCGGTCTCGATGCCGAGCTGACCTTCAACAATCCGGACGTGGTTCGGCACATCGCGCAACTCGCGGAGTGGCAGGCGACGAAAGTTTTCGACTATGGCGGCCGCGGGGAATTGGCCGAGCCGCGCTTTCAAAAGGGCGAATGCGCCATCTTCATCGGCTCTTCCGGGACACGCGCCGACATCAAGGCCAATTCCAAATTCGAGATCGGCTACGGCATGATCCCATACCGGCCCGATATCGCCGGCGCCCCGCAAAACTCGATCCTCGGTGGCGCCACGCTATGGGTGCTGCGCGACCGGCCGCGCGCCGAATATTCCGGGGTGGCGCGGTTCTTCGCCTATCTCTCCAAGCCCGAGGTTCAGGCCGCCTGGCACCAGAACACTGGTTATCTGCCGATCACCCGCGCCGCTTTCGATCTCACCCGCACGCAGGGATTCTACGATCGCAATCCGGGCACTGCGATCGGAATCGAGCAGATGACCCTAAAGCCGCCGACCGAGCATTCGAAGGGAATCCGGCTCGGCTCCTTTGTGCTGATCCGCGACGCCATCGAGGACGAGCTGGAGCACGTCTTCGGCGGCAAGCGCACTGCGCAAGCAGCACTCGACGCAGCCGTCGAGCGCGGCAACCGCCTGCTGCGCCAGTTCGAGCGGGCCAATCCGGATCGGTAATCTCATCGCCGTCATCGCGGGCCAACGGGTCGCGTGAATGCGCCCCGTTGGCCCGCAATGACGACAAACAAGGTTCAGTGCCCGCATGACCGCATCACTACCGACATTCACAGACTACGAGCCCTTCCGTGCCTTTCGCGCCGATCCGGCGCAATGGCTGCCGATCGCGCGCGATATCGCCCGCGGCCATGGCCTGGCGTGCGCAGCGCCGCACGTCTTCTCCACCGGCACCAATCTCGTCATTGCCCTCGACGAAAAGCTCATCCTCAAAATCTTCCCGCCATTTCTTCGCGCCCAATTCGTTTCGGAACGTGGCGCGCTCGCGCAGCTTCGCGGACGGCTTCGTGTCGCGATTCCCGAAATCGTCGTCGAAGGCGAGCGCGATGGCTGGCCATATCTCGTCATCACGCGGCTGTCAGGCGTGTTGGGCGCGGATGCCTGGCCATCGCTGCCGGAAGCGGACAAGGAGCGCGTGCTTGCCGAAGTTGGCGAGACCATCGCCGAGGTGCAGCGCGTCGCCGTTGGACCGCTCGCCTCGGTCGAGCCGGGCTGGGACATCTTCATGCGTGGACAGATCGAGGGATGCCGCGCCCGGCACGCGCGTCTCGGATTGCCGCAGAAATTTCTCGACGGCTTGGACGATTTGCTGCGCGATGCGAGCTCGCTCGTCGCGCTGGAGGGGCCAGCGGTGATCCTGACCGGCGAATACATTCCGGAGAACTTCCTGCTGAGCCGCAGCGGTCCGGGTTGGCATCTCGCGGGGCTGATCGATTTCGGCGACGTGATGACGGGCAGGCGCGAGTATGACCTGCTTGGCCCCAGCGCCTTCATGACCGCAGGCATGCCGCGGCGGGTGCGAAGCCTGTTCGAGGGTTTTGGATATTCAGCCGCGGATATCAATCGTGACCTGAAGCGGCGGCTGATGGTGCTGATGCTGCTGCACCGGGCCAGCGACCTCAGGAAGATCTGCATCGAGGGGTGGCAGGAGAGGGCCACTAACCTCTGCGAATTGCAGGATCTGCTCTGGCCAATCTGAGCGTCGCCCAGCAACGCGGCGCACAGGATTTCTGCTCATTTTATGAGCAAGTATGTATCTTTGTATGCAATCCATCGCTGTGCCGTATCCCGGACGCCGATTCGCTTCGGATGCATTCACCAGCAATATCAATAAGTTTGGTGTGAAAGTAAGCTTTCCTTAGGCATTGGCACGAACCTTGCGATTCCAGCTCCAAAGCCGTTTTCCCCTCGGGCGTTGGAGCATCACCCATGAAGCGTCGCGATTTCCTCAAATCCGTGTCGGGGCTTGCGGCTGCCGGCGCGCTCACGCCGGCCCCGGCGGTCTGGTCCTCCGCCAAGGCGCAAGCGCGGTCGGAAACGCTGCTCATCGTCTCCGAAAGCGGCCCCAACAATCTCGACATTCACGGCGTCGGCACCAACGTGCCCGGCTATGAGGTGTCGTGGAATTGCTACGACCGCCTGATCAGCCACGAGATGAAGAGCGGTCCGGGCGGCGTGCCGTATTACGACCGCGACAAGTTCAAGCCCGAGCTCGCCGAAGACATGAATGTCGGCGACATGTCGGTGACCTTCAAATTGAAGAAGAACGCGAAATTCCATGACGGCGCGCCGGTCACGGCGAAGGACGTCAAATGGTCGCTGGATCGCGCTGTCAGCGTCGGCGGCTTTCCGACGTTCCAGATGGGCGCGGGCTCGCTGACCAAGACCGAGCAGTTCGTCGTCGTCGACGACAGCACGGTGCGGATCGATTTCGCCAAGAAGGACCGCCTCACCATCCCCGATCTCGCGGTCATCGTGCCCTGCATCGTCAATTCCGAACTGGTGAAGAAGAGCGCCACCGAGAAGGATCCATGGGGTCTCGAATACACCAAGCAGCAGACCGCGGGCTCCGGCGCCTACAAGGTGGTGAAGTGGACGGCCGGCACCGAAGTCATCATGGAGCGCAACGACGCGTGGGCCGGCGGTCCCCTGCCGAAGGTCAAGCGCGTGATCTGGCGCATGGTGCCGCAGGCCGGCAACCGCCGCGCATTGCTGGAGCGCGGCGATGCCGACATCTCCTACGATCTGCCGAACAAGGATTTCGTCGAGCTGAAGGACAGCGGCAAGCTCAATATCGTATCGGTGCCGTATTCCAACGGCGTCCAGTATATCGGCATGAACGTCAAGATCGCGCCGTTCGACAACGTCAAGGTCCGCGAGGCCGTCGCCTGCGCGATTCCCTATCAGAAGATCATGGATGCGGTGCTGTTCGGCCTGGCCAAGCCGATGTTCGGCGCCGCAGCCGACAAGGCGACTGAGGTGGCCTGGCCGCAGCCGACCAAATACGTCACCGATATCGCAAAAGCCAAGGCATTGCTGGCGGAAGCCGGCCACCCCAACGGTTTTGAGACCACGCTGTCGTTCGACTTAGGCTTCGCCGGCGTCAACGAGCCGCTCTGCATTCTGGTGCAGGAGAGCCTGGCGCAAATCGGCATCAAGACCACGATCAACAAGATCCCCGGCGCCAACTGGCGCACCGAACTGAACAAGAAGGTGCTGCCGCTCTACACCAACGTGTTCTCCGGCTGGCTCGACTATCCCGAATATTTCTTCATCTGGTGCTACGACGGCAAGAATTCGATCTTCAACACCATGAGCTACCAGTCGAAGGCGATGGACGAATTCATCCACGGCGCCGTCGACGCCGCGGCAATCGGCAACGCCGCAAAGTACGATGCCGACGTCAAAGGCTTCGTCGACCTCGCCTTCAAGGACATCCCGCGCATTCCGCTGTATCAGCCCTACGTCAACGTCGCGATGCAGAAGAACGTATCCGGCTATCAATACTGGTTCCACCGGAGGCTGGATTACCGCGCGCTGGTGAAGGCGTGAATTGTCATGCTGCGTGCGAGTGAAACACTGGCTTGCTCCACTGTCTCTCCATCCAGTGAGGGACGCACCGGTCTCTCACTCCGAGCAGTGCGTGTGGCAGCGCCTTCTTCCATCGCCGGGAGCCGATCATGCTGACCATGATCGGCAAGCGGCTGATGTTTGCGATTCCTTCGCTCATCGGGGTCGTGATCGTCACGTTCCTGCTGACGCGCGCGCTGCCGGGAGACCCCGCCGCCTATTTCGCCGGGCCCGCGGCGAGCAAAGAAGCGATCGAGCAGATCCGCAAAAAACTCGGCTTCGACAAGCCGTTGATCGAGCAGTTCTTCCGCTACACCAACGATCTCGCGCATGGCGATTTCGGCAACTCGCTGACGACAGGCCAGCCGGTCGCCACCGAAATCCGCAACCGCCTGCCGGCGTCCGCCGAACTGACGCTGCTCGGCCTCATCGTCTCGATCACAATCGCGATCCCGCTCGGCGTTCTCGCCGCGACCCGCCCGGGCTCGTGGATCGATCACCTGTGCCGCGTCACCACGACAGCCGGCGTATCGCTGCCGGTGTTCTTTACTGGCCTCGTGCTGGTCTACGTGTTCTATTTCAGGCTCGGCTGGTCGCCGGCGCCGCTCGGCCGGCTCGACGTGTTCTACAGCGCGCCGCCGACCGTGACCGGTCTCTATCTCATCGACGCCCTGATCGCGCGCGAGTTCGAGACGTTTCGCTCGGCGCTGAGCCAGCTCATCCTGCCGGCGGCAACGCTGGCGATCTTCTCGCTGGCGCCGATTGCGCGCATGACGCGAGCCTCGATGCTGGCGGTGCTGGCCTCCGACTTCGTCCGCACCGCGCGCGCCAGCGGGCTTTCTCCGTCGACCGTGATCGTCACCTACGCGTTCCGCAACGCGATGCTGCCCGTCATCACCACGCTCAGCATGGTGTTCTCGTTTCTGCTCGGGGCCAACGTGCTGGTCGAGAAGGTGTTCGCCTGGCCCGGCATCGGCTCCTACGCGGTGGAAGCGCTGATCTCGTCGGACTTCGCGCCGGTGCAGGGTTTCGTGCTGACCATGGCGGTCATGTACGTGCTGCTCAATCTGGTCATCGACATTCTCTACGGCGTGATCGATCCACGCGTGCGGCTTGAGGGGTGAGGTTGGACATGAGTAGCGTTGCGCCTGCCGCTGAACCTGCTGCTCCCGCCCGCACCTCGGGTTTGGCAGCGATGTTCGAGCATATCAGCTACGTGCTCGGCGAGAACCGTGTCACCGCCTTTGCTTTCGGCTTGCTCGTCATCATCCTGTTTGCCGCGATCTTCGGCCCCTACATCGTTCCCTACGATCCGCTCGCCAGCGATACCGCCGCGGCGCTGAAACCGCCGTCGGCGGCGCACTGGTTCGGCACTGACCAATTGGGCCGCGATATCTTCAGCCGCGTCATCGTCGCCACAAGGCTCGATACCTTCATTGCAGTCGCCTCGGTGGCGCTGGTGTTCCTGATGGGCGGACTGGCTGGCATCGCCGCCGGCTATTTCGGCGGCTGGACCGACCGCATCGTCGGACGCATTGCTGACACCATCATGGCGTTTCCGCTGTTCGTGCTGGCAATGGGCATCGTGGCGGCACTCGGCAATACCGTGCAGAACATCATTATCGCCACCGCGATCGTGAACTTTCCGCTCTATGCCCGCGTCGCCCGCGCCGAAGCCAACGTACGCCGCAACGCCGGCTTCGTGCAGGCGGCACGGCTGTCAGGCAATGGCGAGATGCGGATTCTCCTGGTGCACATCCTGCCCAACATCATGCCGATCATGATCGTGCAGATGTCGCTGACAATGGGCTACGCCATTCTCAACGCCGCCGGACTTTCCTTCATCGGCCTTGGCGTGCGACCGCCGACGGCGGAATGGGGCATCATGGTCGCGGAAGGCGCCACCTTCATGGTGTCGGGCGAATGGTGGATCGCGCTGTTTCCGGGCCTGGCGCTGATGATCGCGGTGTTCTGCTTCAATTTGCTCGGCGACGGCCTGCGTGACATCGTCGATCCGCAGCGGAGGACGTGATGGCTGGTTCAAGATCTGCTCGGCTCGGCCCGCGCAAGGGGGATGCGACAGGGGTGCTGACCGTTCTACTTTGCATGGGGTTGTTTTCGAGATTTTTGCGGAGGTCGTCATGACGGCCCAGCCTCTGCTCGACGTCCACGACCTCACCGTCGAATTCACCACCCGGCGCGGCATCGTCAAGGCGGTACAGCACGTCAACATCTCAGTCGGCAAGGGCGAGACGCTCGGCATCGTCGGCGAATCCGGCTCCGGCAAGTCGGTGACATCCTATGCCGTGATGCGGATCCTCGACCGCGCCGGCAGGATCGCCGACGGCTCGGTGATGTTTTCCGGCATCGACGTCAAGGCCGCGAGCGAAAACGAGATGCGCGATCTGCGCGGCCGCGAAATCTCGATGATTTTCCAGAACCCGCGCGCGGCGCTGAACCCGATCCGGAAAGTCGGCGACCAGATCGAGGACGTGCTGCGCCAGCATGTGCAGAGCGCAGCCAGCGATCGCGGCGAGAAGGCGATCGAGGCGCTGGAGCAGGTCAAGATTGCCCGCCCGCGCGAGCGCTATCATGCCTATCCGTTCGAGCTTTCCGGCGGCATGTGCCAGCGCGTCGTGATCGCGCTGGCACTGGCCTGCAATCCGCAGCTTTTGATCGCGGACGAACCGACGACGGGACTCGACGTCACGACGCAGAAGGCGGTGATGGATCTGATCGTCGAGCTGACGAAGCGGCGGCACATGTCGACGATCCTGATCACGCACGATCTAGGCCTCGCCGCCGCCTACTGCGACCGCGTGGTGGTGATGGAGAAGGGCCGAGTGGTGGAGACCGCGAAGTCGGCGGACATCTTTGCAAAGCCCGAGCACGCCTACACCAAGAAGCTGATGCGCGCGACTCCGCGGATCGGCGTGTCGTTGCGGGATCTGCTTCCCGAAGACGAGGCGGCGGTCTCTGCCTCTCCCCGCACGCGGGGAGAGCATAGGCTGCCTTCGGCGGCCGTACTTGAAGAACGCCGAGGCGAAGCCTCGGCTATGGCGCGAAGCGCGGCGGGTGAGGGGGACTCTCCGCAGACTGCGCTCGCTGAAACAGCCCCTCACCCCGCAGGCGGGGAGAGGGAGCAGAAACCCCTCCTCCTCGTCGAAAAGCTGGTGAAAGAGTATCCGCGTCAGGGCGCAGGCGCGGTGCTGTCAAAACTGTTCTCCCGCAAGCCGCCGGTGGAGGCGGAAGTCTTCCGCGCCGTTGATGGCATCAGCTTCACCGTCGGCCACGGCGAGAGCGTTGGCCTCGTCGGCGAGTCCGGCTGCGGCAAATCGACGACGTCGATGATGGTGATGCGGCTATTGGACCAGACCTCCGGCCGCATCGTCTTCGATGGCGAGGAGATCGGCGCCATCCTGCCGCAGGCCTTTGCGCGGCTGCCGCTACGCAAGAGCATCCAGATGGTGTTCCAGGATCCGACCGACAGCCTCAACCCGCGCTTCACGGCGGCACACGCCATTGCCGATCCGCTTCTGCAGCTCGGCGACATCAGGGGGCGCAACGCGCTGCGCGCCCGCTGCGAGAAGCTCGCCGGTCTGGTCGGCCTGCCCGTAGATCTGCTCGATCGTTTCCCGCATCAATTGTCCGGCGGCCAAAAAGCCCGCGTCGGCATCGCGCGCGCGATCGCGCTGCATCCGAAACTCGTGATCCTTGACGAGCCGACGGCGGCGCTCGACGTCTCCGTGCAGGCCGTCGTGCTCAATCTGCTGCAGGATCTGAAAGCGTCGATGGGCATGAGCTATTTGTTCGTGTCGCACGATCTGAATGTGGTGCGTCTGCTTTGCGATCGTGTCATCGTGATGCGGACGGGGCGAATCGTCGAGCAGGGTCCATCCGAACGCGTGCTCGGCGATCCGCAGGACGCCTACACCAAGGAATTGCTGACGGCGATCCCGCATCCGCCGTTGCCTGTTTAGTTTGTCATGCCCCGCGAAGGCGGGCATCCAGTACTCACCGATGCCGGTGGGTACTGGATCGCCCGGTCAAGCCGGGCGATGACCAAGAGGGAGAGAGCCATGACGACTGAGAATCCCCTGGACAATTACATCGATGCCGTCGCCAAGGCGCTGGCGCTGCCGGTCGAAGAAGCCTGGCGTCCCGCCGTGCGGGCGAATCTCGAAGTGTCACTGAGGCTGGCGCGGCTGGTCGACGAATTCCCGCTGCCGGACGAGACCGAGCCGGCCAGCGTCTACACAGCGTGATAAGGCCATGACCGTGAACAGTGACGGGCTATCGGCCCAACAAATCGCGCAGGCCGTCGCAGGCGGCAAGCTGTCCGCAATCGACGCGACCGAAGCCGCACTGGCGCGAATCGCCAAATATGATTCCGTGCTGAACTCGTTTACCGACATCACCGCCGATCGCGCGCGCGCGAAAGCCCGTGCGGTCGGTGCCGCCGTCGCCGCCGGTCAGAAGGTCGGTCCGCTCGCCGGCGTTCCCTTCGCGGTGAAGAACCTGTTCGACGTGAAGGGTCTCGCCACCCGCGCCGGATCGAAGATCAACCGCGATCTCGCCCCGTCACCGCGCGACGCCACGCTGATCGAGCGCATGGAAGCGGCCGGCGCCGTGCTGGTCGGCGCGCTCAACATGGGCGAATACGCCTATGACTTCACCGGAGAGAATGTGCATGACGGCCCGTCTTGCAATCCGCACGATCCGACGCGGATGACGGGCGGTTCGTCGGGCGGCTCTGGCAGTGCGGTCGGCGGTGCGCTCGTTCCGATCGCGTTGGGGTCGGACACCAATGGATCGATCCGCGTGCCGTCGTCGTTCTGCGGCGTCTTCGGCCTGAAGCCGACCTATGGCCGGCTGTCGCGCGCCCGCTCGTTTCCCTTTGTCGCAAGCCTCGATCATCTGGGTCCCTTGGCGCGTAATGTCGGCGATCTCGCGCTGGCCTATGATGCCATGCAGGGCCCCGACGCCGACGACGCCGCTTGCACGACACGGCCGGTCGAACCGGTTGCGCCGCTATTGGCGAAAGGCGTCGACGGCCTGCGGGTCGCGGTAGCCGGCGGGTATTTTCAGAAGAACGTCTTTCCGGAAGCGGTCGAGGCCGTGGCGCGCATCGCCAAGGCGCTGAACGCGACCAAGACGGTCGAAATTCCCGAAGCCGCGCGCGCCCGCGCCGCGGCTTACGTCATCACCACGACGGAGGGCGCGTCACTGCATCTCGATCGCCTGCGCCAGCGTCCGAACGATTTCGATCCCGCGGTGCGCGACCGCCTGATTGCGGGCGCGATGGTCCCGGCGCCGCTGGTCGACCGCGCGCAGAAATTTCGCCGCTGGTTTCGGGCAAGGGTGTTGGAGCTGTTCCAATCGGTGGACGTGATCATCGCACCGGCGACGCCCTGCATCGCGCCCAAGCTCGGCCAGGTAACCTTTACGCTCGACGGCGTCGAACTACCGGTGCGCGCCAATATCGGCATCCACACCCAGCCGATCTCGTTCATCGGCCTGCCCGTAGTGGCGGTGCCGGTACCGCTGGAGCCGATGCCGATCGGCGTCCAGATCATCGCCGCGCCGTGGCGGGAAGATATCGCCTTGCGGGTTGCGCATGCACTGGATCGGATGGGCGCCGCCGCGGCACCTGCGCCGAGAGGATTATCGTGATGGAGATCGATCTGCCCGAGGTAGTGGCCGAAGTCACCGCGCAGTTTGCACGCTACGAAAAGGCACTGGTGTCGAACGACGTCGCGGTGCTGGACGAATTGTTCCGCAACGATCCCCGCACGCTGCGCTATGGCATCGGCGAAAATCTCTACGGCTACGACGCCATCATGGCGTTCCGCGCCGCGCGCTCGCCGGTCGGGCTGATGCGGCGAACCGACAAGACGGTGATCACGACCTATGGCCGCGATACCGCCGTTGCCTCCACGCTGTTCTATCGCGACGGCGCACCCGGAAAGGTCGGGCGGCAGATGCAAACCTGGATACGGTTTCCCCAAGGTTGGAAGATCGTAGCGGCCCATGTCAGCATCATCGACGAGCCCAAATCTTCTGAGCAAAAGTCTTCCAAGCAAACGGATCAAAAGGCATGAGTCTGGAAGATCGGCCGGAAGCCACGGTTCGCCGTGTCGATCGCCCTTCGCCGCAGCGGGACAAGGTCACGCGCGCGGAAGAACTGCGGCTGCAGCTTGCCGATGAGATCGTGCGCGGCGTGCTGCCGCCTGGATCGGCGCTTGATGAGACCGATATCGCCCGGCGCTTTGCCGTGTCGCGCACGCCGGTGCGCGAAGCGTTGCGACAGCTCGTGGCGAGCGGCCTGGTGGAGGCGCGGGCCCATCGCGGCGCGGTGGTGGCGCAGCCCTCGCTGGACCGCCTGACCGAAATGTTCGAAGCGATGGCGGAGCTGGAAGCATTGTGCGCAGGCCTTGCGGCCGAACGGATGCCGCCGGGGGACCGTCAGAAGCTGGAGGCGATCCATGAAGAATTGCGGGTGCTGAGCCATGCTGGCAATCCCGAACGCTTTCACGCGGTCAACGAGCGCTTTCACAACGCGATCTATGCCGGTTCGCAGAACAGCTACATCGCCGAGATGACGCTGGCCACAAGGGTGCGCGTGCAGCCATTCCGCCGCGCCCAATTCCGCAATCTCGGGCGGCTGGCAAAATCGCACGCCGAGCACGACCGCGTCGTGGTCGCGATCATGCGCGGCGACAAGGCGGGCGCTGCGGCCGCGATGCGCGCGCATATCGAACTGGTGCGCGGGGAGTACGAGATCTACGCGGTGTCGGTGTAGGGCTTCGCCGCTTGCGCAAGACCGGTAGGGTGGGCAAAGGCGCTCAAGCGCCGTGCCCACCATCTTTCCGCTGCTGCATTTGATGGTGGGCACGCTTCGCTTTGCCCACCCTACGAGATGACGGCTTATACAGCCGTCTTCTCCGCCATGAAAGCGCGCCAGCCGCCATAGGATGAAATATCGCGCGCGCCGTCGATCGCGGCAGGCTCGACCAGAAATCCCTTTACGCCCCTTCCGTCGGCGAGCCGGATCGTGCCGATCCCGAGCGGCGGCGGGATTGCGGCTACGAATTTGCCGAATGCTGTCGCCGACAGCGCCCAAAGCTCGAGCTTGATCGAATTGCCTGCGCCTTGCTCCACGCGCAGCATGCCGGGTTTCGGCGGCACGGTGTCGAGCGCGTAGAGCTTGTAGTCCGGCGCGGTCGTGGCCGCCTCGATCAGGCGTCCACCGAACGCCTGCAGCTCGCCATTGAGCGCCATGCCGGAGAGATGCGCGCCGACCACTGCGAGGGTGATTTCATCGCCGCTCGCGGCTGCCGGCAACGAAGCGAGCGGCGGCTGCATCAGCCCCTTGGCTCCCATTTTCAGTTGGGTGTCGGCATGAAACACGCGGCCGATGCTGGCGAGCTGTGGGTCGCGTCCCGAGGGCGCCAATAGCGTGATGCCGAACGGGATGCCGTCGGGCCGCATCGCGGCCGGCAGCGCAAGTCCGCAGAGATCGAGCAAATTCACAAAATTGGTGTAGGTGCCGAGCCGGCTGTTGAGCTCGATCGGATCGGCCAGCACCTGCGCGGTCGAATAGGCAGTCGGCGCCGTCGGCAGCACCATCGCGTCGAAATGAGTAAAGGTCCGCTCGGCTGTGCGCCGCAGCGCCTGCAGCCGATAGAGTGAGGCAAAGGTGTCAGCGGCGGTCAGCCGCGCGCCGGCGGCGGTGATTTTGCGGGTCACCGGATGAATCGAATCCGGCGAGGATGTGAGGAGGTCGCGGATGACAAGGTATCGCTCGGCGACCCACGGCCCCTCGTAGAGCAGCCGCGCGGTTTCATAAAACGGTTCGAGGTCGAATTCGACCAGCGTGGCGCCGAGCGCCGTCCAGTGCTTGAGCGCCTCGTCATAGGCTTTCTCGCAAGCCGCGTCGCCGAAGAAGATCAATTGGCCATTGCGCGGCACCCCGAGCCGGAGTTTTTCGGGAAATATCGACATCGGTCCTAGCGGCCGGTCGCGCGAAAACGGATCGGCACTGTCGGCGCCCGCCATCGCAGCCAGCGCGGTCATCGCATCGTCGACGGTGAGCGAGAACACAGAAATGCAGTCCAGCGTGCGGCAGGCCGGGACCAGCCCGGCGTTGGAGATCAGCCCGAGGCTCGGCTTCAGTCCTACGATGTTGTTGAGCATCGCCGGCACGCGGCCGCTGCCTGCGGTGTCGGTGCCGAGCGCCAGCGGCACGAGGCCGGCGGAAACCGCGACTGCCGAGCCCGAACTCGACCCACCCGGCACGAGATCGGCGCGGATCGGATTGACGGGAATGCCATAGGGCGAGCGGACGCCGACCAGGCCGGTCGCGAACTGGTCGAGATTGGTCTTGCCGATGATGATGGCACCGGCCGCGCGCAGTTTTGCGACTGCCGTGGAATCCTGCGTGGGCGAATAGGAAAAGGCCGGGCAGGCGGCCGTGGTCGCTAAGCCCAGCGCATCGATATTGTCCTTGGCTGCAACCGGGACGCCAAGCAGCGGAAGCAATGCCGCATCTTTCGAGGCCAGCGCTTCGGCCTCCGCCACCGCATCCTTCTCGTCGCGCAGGCTGATGAACACGGCGGGATCATTATGGTCACGGATGCGCTGATAGCTGCGGGCGACGGTTTGCGCCGGGGTGATAGTGCCGGCGCGGTGCGCGGCGACGATGGCGGCAACGGTTTCAGGCGCGTCGGACTCCATGGCGGCAAAACTCCAGCGAGCAAAGGTTACCCGGACTAAAGATTACCCGGACTGAAGCAAGCGATGTGCCATTGTGTACAACCGCTGAGTCGAGCCAGCGCTCAAATATAGAGCCGTAATTTCATGTGCTTACGGACCGAATGCGCATGCCATGTGCGCCGGTCGTTACCGGCGACTGCCTAGAATTTAGGCGATCTAGCCCAAGGCGCGACGCCCGGCCGCGATCAGGTGAAGTCCGAGAGTATCTGCAGCAGTTTCTCCCGGTTCTCCTTACCGATCTTCTCGGCCACATGCCGCTCATGCTCGGCGGCAAGCCGCTTGAACTGCGCCAGCGCTGTCCGGCCGCGCGCGGTCAGGTGTAGCGCGTGGGAGCGGCGGTCGTTGGCGGATTTAACGCGGCGAACGAGTTCGCGCTGCTCAAGACTGTCCAGGAGGTGCACCAGCCGGGCGCGCTCGATGCCGAGCCGTTTTGCAACAGCCATCTGGCTCAGCCCCGGGTTAGCGCCGATCACCGTCATGACGGAATACTGCGTGGGGCGGATATCGACGGAGCCGAGCGTACGAATGAAATCCTGGAAAACCCAGATCTGAAAGCGCCGCACCGCATAGCCGGCGTGGCCCGCCAGCGCGTCGAGGCCGATTTCGCCGTTCATCAGATCGCTGTGCGCGTTGTCGCTTTCGCTTCGCGCGCGCCCGGGGAGCGGCCGAATACCAGCGCGTGATTTGGCAATTCTTGGTGCCTGACTGTTCCTCGCCATCGTTCCCTTCTAGCGCTTCCCGCGACCGAGGGGAAGATTGTTGTTGACGACAACAATTGTTGTGCTCAACATTGGCATCAAGCCAGCCCTTTCGAGGCGGCAGGAGGAAGCCCATGACCATCGCCGCCATCAGCGGTGCCGATTCCCAAAATCTATTCGCGACGCCCGCGATCGTTGCCGATCGCCGGAGCGATGGCAGCATCTTGGTGAGGTCGACCGCGCCCCTGCGGCCGAGTGCGCGCTGCATCGGCGACTGGCTGGAGCATTGGGCGCGGCAGGCGCCGGACCGAATCTTTCTCGCCGATCGCGCCAGCGTTGATACGCCGTGGAATACCGTCACCTACAAGGATGCGTTGAAGCAGGTGCGCTCGGCCGCCGCCTGGATTCTGGCGCAAGGCTTGAGCGCCGAGCGCCCGCTGGTGATCCTGTCCGACAACAGCGTCGAGCACGCGCTGTTCGCGCTCGCCGCCCAGCATGTCGGCGTGCCATCGGCCGCGATCTCGCCGGCCTATTCGCTGATGTCCAAGGATTTCGACAAGCTCAAGAGCATGATCACGCTGCTCGGACCGGGCGCCATCTATGTTTCCGGCACAAAGCCGTTTGCCGCGCCGCTGGCGGCGATCAAGCCGCTGCATTCGGCCACCATCGTCAGCGGCAGTGCGGACGCGGGCGACGCGATCTCCTTCCGCGCCATCACGGCAACGCCGGAAACGCCTGATGTCGAAAAGGCCTTTGCCGCGGTCACGCCGGACGCAATCGCAAAATTCCTGTTCACCTCGGGCTCGACCGGCGCGCCGAAGGCCGTGATCAATACCCAGCGTATGCTGACCTCCAGCCAGCAGGCCAAGGCGCAGACCTGGACGTTCCTCGAAGATATCGGCGAGGATCTCGTGATCCTCGACTGGCTGCCGTGGAGTCACACCTTCGGTGCCAACCACAATTTCAATCTGGTGCTGCGCAACGGCGGCACGCTCTATGTCGACGGCGGCAAGCCGGCACCGGGGCTGTTCGCGACCTCGCTCGCCAATCTGCGCAGCGTGATGCCGACTGTCTATTTCAACGTGCCGCGCGGTTTTGACATGCTGATCGCGGTGCTGCGCGGCGACGACGAACTGCGCAAGAAGTTTTTCAGCGAGGTGAAGTTCGCCTTCTACGCCGGCGCAGCATTGCCGCAGAATCTCTGGGACGCGCTGGAAGAGCTCTCGATCAAGACGGTTGGCCGTGCGCTGCCGATGGTGTCGGCCTGGGGCTCGACCGAAACCTCGCCGCTCGCCACCGATTGCCATTTCCAAGCGAAACGTTCCGGCAATATCGGCGTGCCGATCCCGGGCACCGAACTGAAGCTGGTGCCATCAGGCGACAAGCTGGAGGTGCGGGTACGCGGTCCGAATGTCACGCCCGGCTACTGGAAGGCGCCGGAATTGACCGCGCAGGCGTTCGACGAAGAGGGCTTTTATCTCATCGGCGACGCCGTGACCTTTGCCGATCCGGCGCGTCCCGAACTCGGACTGTTCTTCGACGGCCGCGTCGCCGAGGACTTCAAGCTCAATTCCGGCACCTGGGTCAGCGTCGGCACCTTGCGCGTCGCAGGGATCGCTGCTCTGGCGCCGCTGGCGCAGGATATTGTCGTGACCGGCCATGGCGGCGACGAGGTTCGCTTCCTGGTATTTCCGAATATTGCGGCCTGCCGTGCACATGCCAGCTTGCCCGACAGCGCCGACGTAAAAGATGTAATCGGCCACGACAAGGTTCGTGCTGCGATTGCCCAAGGGCTCGCGAGGCTGAAAGCGCAAAGCGGCAACTCGTCCGGTCACGCAACGCGCGCGCTGCTGCTGGCCGAACCCGCGTCCGTCGACGGCGGCGAGATCACCGACAAGGGCTATATCAACCAGCGCGCGGTGCTGACGCGGCGCGCGAGCGCAGTGGCAACGCTGGATGACGACGCCTCGGCCGAATGGATCGGCTGCGCCGGCTAGTTGTCAATCCCGCTCACGGTCACGCTCTTGTTGCCAAAGGCGTCATACCCGTAGTCGCTTTGCAGTCGAAGCGCCGAGGTGTTTGGCTCGACTACCTCCTGGTTCAACAATCCCGATGTAGAATCGTAGGCAAAGGATGAGCTGCGCGGCCAGAGTTCATGACACTATCGCGGATCCGCGCCCGATACTGTGACGCTGGCTGGCACTGGATCGGCGATAATTCAGGGCATTACGTAGTTCTCGCTAGCAACTCCTTGGCTGCCTTCGTCACAAGGCCCGCAGTTAATCTACCCGCGTGATATGCGTCGACGAGCCCCTCGGCTGTCCCGAGCTGCTTTAGACCGCCCGCGATTTCATCGACAAACACCCTAAGAAATTTGTGATGTGCGCTTAGCTGCCCCTCAGCGGCCAGATCGCCTGCTTCTAGAATAAATTCCCTATGCTGCGGAAATAGCTTCTCAAGCCTAAAATACATATGCGACTGCTCTATCCGATCGGGTTCATCTCGACCGAGTTGCTTCAGCCAGAAGCCCACATTGACGAACCATTGTTCGCCAAAGCCCTTCTGGACTCCAACGAGGGTTATCGCCGCATCTCCCGAAAGCCGCATCAGACTTCCACTCCGGGCGAAACCATGCTGCTGCAGAGCCCCGAACAGGCCCTTCCTGAACTCTTGACCTGTCATCATTTGCCAGCTCGATAGACGTCAACAACTGAATTCCAAGTCTCGCCAGTCATTGACTCAAGCTTCTTTCCATAGCCCTCGACCTGTCGTTTTGCTGCGGGCTATTGCTCGCGCGTTGCAACACGCGCTCGCGTCTCAAAATCCGTGCTTGTGCGCCTCGACCAGCCGCACCAGCATCTGGAGAAATGCCGTCTGCTCGCTCTTGCTGAGCGCGGAAAGCGTCTGCGCATTAAAGCTCTCGCCAAGCCGGCTGGCCTCGTCAGCGCGCTTCTCGCCCGCCGCGCTGAGACTGAGCTCGACCGCGCGCTTGTCCCGCGCGGATCGCTTCCGCTTCAAGACGCCGCTTTCCTCCATGCGTGACAGGATTTTCACGAGGTTGGGGAGCTGCATCTTCAACACGGCGGCGAGTTCGCTCTGCGTCACCGTCTTGTTGTCCCGCACCGTAACCAGGATGGCGTATTCGAGCGGCGAAAGGTTTAGGGACTCGAAATACGGATAGAACGCCTCGAAGTTCTCCAACTGCAGGATCCGGATCATGAATCCCGGAGTCTGCTGCAGCGCGGTGAGATCGAGTTTTCGCGCCGAGTCCGGCTCGGCCGGTCTGGCCGCTCCGTTGCCGTTGCGCGCCGAAATTTTTCCGATTCTTTCCATGGGCAAAAGCTCGCACGGCAACACGTGAATTGACAATCCTCAAAATGCTTATAAGTTATAAGTAATTTCGAAGCGGTCGCGAAGACCGCCTTTTCCATGCAGGAGGGAACGCATGCGACAGCTTTTTCGCATAGGAATGCTCGTGGTCGCGCTCGGCGGAATATTCGCCGGCGCTCTCCAAGACCAAGCCCAGGCCCAGGACCGCGTCCGGATCGGCGTGCTCAACGACCAGTCGGGTGTGTTCTCGACCTACCAGGGCATCGGCTCGGTCATATCAGCGCAAATGGCGGTGGAGGACTATGGCGGCAAGGCTGCCGGCAAGGTGGTCGACGTCATCACCGCCGATCATCAGAACAAGACCGACGTCGGCGTCGGCATCGCGCGGCGCTGGTACGATACCGAAAGCATCGACGCCATCTTCGACCTGCCGAACTCGGCGATTGCGCTCGCGGTTGCCAATATGAGCGAGCAGAAGAACAAGGTCTTCATCGGCTCGGGTGCCGGCACAGCGCTTCTCACCGGCGAGAAATGCACGCCGAACACCGTGCACTGGACCTACGATACCTATGCCTACGGCCGTGGCCTTGGCAAAGCCGTGGTAGCCCAAGGCGGCAAGAAATGGTTCTTTCTGACCGCTGATTACGCCTTCGGCCACGACCTGGAGAAGCAGGCGATGGAAGGCGTCAAAGCCTCCGGCGGCGAAGTGCTCGGCGCCGTGCGCCATCCTCTCGGCACAGCAGACTATGCTTCGTTCTTGCTGCAGGCGCAGGCCTCGGGTGCCGACATCGTCGGCGTGGCGAATGCCGGTGACGACACCATCACCTCGATCAAGCAGGCGGCGGAATTCGGGCTGACGCAAAAGCAGAAGTTGGTCGGGCTGATCCTCGGCATGAACGGAATTCCTGCGCTCGGCCTGAAGGCAGCCCAGGGCGCGCAGATCATGAATCCGTTCTACTGGGACCTGAACGACGGCACGCGCGCTTTTGCAAAACGGTTTGTCGAACGCCATCCGCAAAAGAATTATCCGAACGACATGCAAGCCGGCGTCTATGCTTCGGTGCTGCATTATCTGAAGGCCGTCGACAAGATCGGCGGCGCCGCCGACGGCAAGGCTGTTGTCGCGGCGATGAAGGCGATGCCGACCGACGATCCGCTGTTCGGCAAGGGAACCATCCGCGCAGACGGGCGTAAGATTCACCCGCTGTTTCTGCTCGAGGTGAAGAAGCCTGACGAATCCACGTCGAAATGGGATCTGTTGAAGGTCGTCGCTACGATCCCGGGCGATCAGGCATTTCGTCCCGAAAGCGACGGCAACTGCCCGCTGGTCAAGAGATGACCTGACCGGCGGCGGCCGGCAGCAATCGGCCGCAGCCGAAATCATTTTGGGCGTTGTCATATATGTTGCCAAGGCAACTAATTTGTGCGAGCCTGTCTTCAATACGCAGCCGATCGCAGAGCACGGAGAGTGCCGGGCCGCACAGGGAGAAAACGGATGTTCGGGCGTGTCGGATCGCGACGACGCAATGCGATGTCGCGTGCGCAGTGTGGTGGCCGCGGCGCGGCTAATACGCGCCGCTCAGCTCTTCGTATCGACTTCGCCCGCGCCCTTCACGGCGTCGAGATTGCCGTGCACCCGCAGCAGCAGTGCGATCAGGGTCTCTCGCTCCGACTTGCTCAGGCAGGAGAGCAAGCGGCGCTCGCGTTCGAGCGCGACCGCGATGACCTGATCATGGGTGGCATAGCCCTTCGGGGTCAGCGAGATCGAATGAGTGCGACCGTCCTCGCGGTCGGCCCTGATGCTGACCAGCCCGCGTTCCTCCATGCCGGCCAGCGTCCGGCTCACCGGCCCCTTGTCGAAGCCGATCACGTGGCAGATCCGCGCCGCCGAGATTTCCGGCTCGATCGCGAGCAGCGACAGGATCCGCCATTCCGTGACGTTAACCCCGAAGCGCTTGTGATAGACCACGGTCGCGCTGCGCGACAACTTGTTGGCGATGAAGGTGATGAGGGCCGGAACGTAACGATCGAGGTCGAGCACCTGTTCGGCCCGTCCGCTCCTGCCTGCCGCGCCCGCACGGGGCGCGCGCGCCTGTCTGTTCCTGCTCATGCTTTTCCGACGCTGCTCCAGCGTTCCAGACATAGAGACAGCGCACACCGCTCTGCAAGAAGATTATGCAGGAGACCGACATGAGCGCGACATCCCGGATAGATGCTGCAACCCCGGAGCGGAGTGCGCCGGCCGGCGTGCCCCGTCTGGACGTAGACCCGTTCTCGACGGAGTTTTTCGAGGATCCGCACCGGATCCACGACGTCCTCCGCGAGGCCGGGCCGGCGGTCTGGCTCGAGAAGTGGGGCGTCTATGGCGTCGCACGCTATGCCGAAGTGCACGCCGTCCTCAACGATCCCCTGACCTTCTGTTCGAGCCGCGGCGTCGGCTTGAGCGATTTTGCCAAGGAAAAGCCGTGGCGACCGCAAAGCATCATCCTTGAAGCGGATCCGCCGGCGCATACCAGGACACGCGCGGTCCTCGCCCAGGTGCTGTCACCGACCGCCATGAAGCAGGTCCGCGAACATTTCACGGCGATGGCCGCGGCCAAGGTCGACGAATTGCTGGCGCGCGGACGTTTCGATGCGGTTGCCGATCTCGCGGAGGCTTATCCGCTCTCGGTATTTCCTGATGCGATGGGCCTGAAGCAGGAGGGGCGGGAGAATCTGTTGCCCTATGCCAGCCTGGTGTTCAACGCGTTCGGGCCGCCGAACCAGTTACGCCAGGAGGCGATCGAGCGCTCCGCGCCACATCAGGCCTATGTCGCCGCGCAGTGCCAGCGCGAAAATCTTGCGCCCGGCGGCTTCGGCGCCTGCATCCATGCGCGCGCCGACGCCGGCGACATCACGGCAGAAGAGGCGCCGCTGCTGGTGCGCTCGCTGCTTTCGGCAGGCCTCGACACCACCGTCAACGGTATCGGCGCCGCGATGTACTGCCTGGCGCGCTTCCCCGATCAGCTTGCGCGGCTGCGCAGCGATCCGACGCTGGCGCGCAACGCATTCGAGGAAGCGATCCGTTTCGAAAGCCCGGTGCAGACCTTTTTCCGCACCACGACGCGGGAGGTCGAACTCGCCGGCCATCGCATCGGCGAAGGCGAAAAGGTTCTGATGTTCCTTGGCGCCGCCAACCGCGATCCGCGGCGCTGGGAAAATCCTGACCGCTACGACATCACCCGCCGTACCTCCGGCCATGTCGGGTTCGGTTCGGGCATCCATATGTGCGTCGGCCAGCTTCTCGCGCGCCTCGAAGGCGAGGTGATGCTGGCGGCGATCGCGCGCAAGGTTGCAAGTATCGAGATATCAGGCCCGGTGAAGCGCCGCTACAACAACACGCTGCGCGGCCTCGAAAGTCTCCCGATCACAATTTCTCCGGCCTGACGGACCGCCGATGCCGAGCATCACGTTTGTTCACCCTGACGGCCGGGCGCAGCGCATCGATGCCAGCGATGGCGAAAGCGCAATGCAGGCGGCGACGCGCCACGATGTCGGTGGAATTCTGGCCGAATGCGGCGGCAACGCGATGTGCGCCACCTGCCACGTCTATGTCGACGAGGGCTGGCTCGCCCGCCTGCCGGCGATGGGCGACGACGAGGACGCGCTGCTGGACGGCGCCGCCGCCGAACGGCGGGCCAACAGCCGCCTGTCCTGCCAGATCAAGTTGGCTGCCGATCTCGATGGTTTGGTTCTCAATCTGCCGGACCGGCAATTGTGACGGCCTGATCACCTGAACTGAAATCAAACCCGGCGAAGTCCGGGAACGCTCAAGATCACATTTCGAAAGGGAGAGAACGATGAGGGGTTTAAGGTTAGGTCTCGCGCTTGCCTTGTCTTGCGTGGCGACGGGTGCGGCGCGCGCGGAAATTTCCGACAATGTCGTGCGCATCGGCGTGCTGAACGACATCTCAGGCATCTTCCAGGACACCAACGGCATGGGGTCGGTAGAAGCCGCGCGCATGGCAGCGGAGGATTTCAACGGCGGCGGCAAGGGTATCAAGGTCGAAATTGTCTATGCCGATCACCAGAACAAGGCCGACGTGGGATCTGCGATCGTGCGTAAATGGCTCGACGTCGATGGCGTCGATGCCGTGGTCGACGTACCGAATTCGGCTGTTGGGCTCACCATCAACTCGCTGCTGCGTGATAGCCGCATGACGTTTCTTGCGTCGTCGACGGCGAGCTCCGACCTGACCGGCAAGGCCTGCTCGCCGAACACGATCCAGTGGGTCAATGATGCCTGGGCGACCGGCAACTCCACCGCGGCGGCGATGATGGCGCGCGGCGGCAAGGAATGGTACTTCATCACGGTGAATTTTGCGCTCGGCCAGGGCATCGAGGCCGAGGCCACCAACTACATCGAAAAGCACGGCGGCAAGGTGCTGGGCTCGGCCAAGCATCCGCTCAACACGCCGGACTTTGCATCGCTTCTGCTGCAGGCGCAGAATTCCAAGGCCAAGGTCATCGGCCTCGCCAATGCCGGCGGCGACACCGTCAATGCGGTGAAGCAGGCGGCCGAGTTCGGCCTTCAGCAAAGCGGACAGACGATGGTGGCGTTCCTGCTGTTCATCAACGACGTACACGGCATGGGGCTGAAGGTAGGCCAGGGCCTGCAACTGTTCGAGGCGTTTTATTGGGACATGGATGAAAACACCCGCGCGTTTGCAAAGCGCTTCGCAACGCGGCCGGGTGTGAACGGCAAGATGCCGAGCGGCAATCAGGCCGGCGTCTATGCTTCCACGCTCGCCTATCTCAACGCAGTGGCTGCGACCGGCAGCGATCACGCCAAGGATGCGGTGCCTGAGATGAAGAAGTTCAAGGGCAAAGACAAATTGTTCGGCGACGTCACCATTCGCCAGGACGGCCGCGTCATCCACCCGATGTACCTGTTCGAGGTCAAGAAGCCGGAAGAGTCGAAATACCCCTATGATTACTATAAGCTGGTATCAACCATTCCGGCCGACCAGGCCTTCCGCCCGCTTGCTGAAGGCGGCTGCTCGCTGGTGAAGTGAGGCCGATTAGCCTCTGGCAGGAGGAAACCATGAAAGCGGAAGCAGCTTCTGCATGTCCTGCAACGAGCGACATCACGCCGGCCGTGCTTGCGATCGGCCAGCCTGAGTTTGCGCGAACCCTGATCGCAACGCTCCGTCGGGTTGCGGGCGTGGGTCACTGCATGGTGTTTTCGTTTGCCGGCGAACGCTCTGCGCGCTGTCTGCTCGACATCGGCAACATTCCGGTCGGCGCCGAACTCGGCGCCGCCTATTCGGATCATTTTCACTTCGCCGATCCGAACCGGGATGCAATCTTCCGGAAGCAGGCGATCGGCAGGCCAATCGTGCTGCCGACCTTTACGCGACGCATGTACGGAGACAAGTACCGCAAGATCTTCTTTGAAGATTCCGGGATCGTCGACAAGCTGGCGGCTGCGGTCTGGGTCGGGCAGACCTGCTTCTATGTCAACTTCTATCGAACCACGTCGCAGGGCCGTTTCGCCAGCGACGAGGTCGAGCGGTTGCGAACCGTTGCACCGGCCGTCAGCGCCGCAGTAGCGCGTCATTTCCAGCACGAGCTGGTATCGCCGGACGATCCGGATCGCACACTCGAAGCGCTGTTTGCATCAGGCGCGCCGTTCGCGCGTCTCACCGGCCGCGAGCGGGCGGTATGCCTGCGCATCGTTTCCGGCCTCAGCTCGGAGGCGATTTCCGCCGACCTCGGTATCAGCCCGCATTCGACGCTGACCTATCGCAAGCGCGCCTATGAGAAGCTAGGTATCTGCTCACAGAACGAATTGTTTGCGATCGTGCTGCGCCTGCTTGCGGCGCGCAGCATGAACTGAGGTAAATCCGCGGTTCTTTCGCCGCCGATCCTGTGCTGTCCCAATCCATTGGGACAGACGGCTTTCTTTTGAGGGCTTAGCATACGACCTTTCCGAACCCGGAGGCCGATCGTGAGCACTGCGCCCCGCATCGATATCGAGCCTGCCGCTTTCTGGCAGGATCCCTACCCAACGCTCGCAAGGCTGCGGCGAGAGGCGCCGATCGCGTTTGTCCCGCAGCTCGGCAGCACGCTGCTCTGCAGCCGCGACGACATTTTCGTATCGGAAAAGCAGATCGACGTGTTCAGCTCGCACCAGCCCGAGGGCTTGATGAACAAGCTGATGGGCCACAACATGATGCGCAAGGATGGCGATGCGCATATGGTCGAGCGCAAGGCCATCTTTCCCGCGATCTCGCCCAAAACCGTCAAATCGCACTGGACTGCGCAGTTTCAGGCGCATGCCGACCGCATCATCGACGCACTCGAGCCGGAAGGCGCCCTCGACTTCGTGAGGGATTTCGCCCTGCCATTCTCGGCCGAGTGCCTGAAGTCGATCACGGGGCTGACCAACATGCGTTTCCAGGACATGAACGCATGGTCGCAAGGGATGATCGACGGCATCGCCAACTATGCCGGCGCTCCTGCGGTGGAGGCACGCTGTCATGCCGCGACCGCCGGCATCGATGCCGCGATCGACGACATGGTCCCGGTGCTGCGCAGGAACCCCGATCTTAGCCTGCTCGGCGTGATGCTTGCCTCCGATATGCCTATGGATAGCGTGCGCGCCAATATCAAGCTCGCGATCAGCGGCGGCCAGAACGAGCCGCGCGATGCCATTGCGGGGACGGCATGGGCGCTGCTCACCCATCCCGATCAGCTTGAACTCGTGCGCGGCGGCGAAATTCCCTGGCTACAGGCGTTCGAGGAATATGCCCGCTGGATTTCGCCAATCGGCATGTCGCCGCGCCGCGTGGCCCGGCCATGGCGGATTCGCGATGTGGAATTCGAAACCGACGAGCGCGTGTTCCTGATGTTCGGGTCGGCCAATCGCGACGAGAAGCATTTTGAGAACCCGGAATGCTTCGACGTCAGGCGCGACGCCAGCAAGAGCATCGCCTTCGGCGCGGGACCGCATTTTTGCGCCGGCGCCTGGGCGTCGCGGGCGATGGTGGCCGATGTCGCGCTGCCGAGCATTTTCGAGCGATTTCCTGATCTGCATCTGGTCGAGGGCGAGCCGGTGCGGGTCGTCGGATGGGCGTTTCGTGGCCTGCTCAACCTGCCGGTGGCGCTGCGGTAGGGAGTTGGCGCGTGTCTGTCACGGCGCGCAGTAAAAGCTCGCCGCGAGATTGACCTGTCCCGATTTGTAATGCGGCCATGCCGGCCACCGGCACAGCGGCAGCGAACGCAGCGTTTCGAATGCCGGCGCTTCGACCTTCTGCTCGATCACTTCGAGGTCGCCGGGCGCCTTGCCATTCTCGACCCAGTCGACGAGAACGGCCAGCATGTCGACGTTGGCGGGCGCGCCCGAGCCGACATGGTCGACGCCAGGCGCCGTATAAAGACGCGCGAATTCCGCCGTTTTCTCCTTGCCGAGCGTGCGCTGCACGTTTTCAAAGTAACGAATTCCCGCATAGGGGCTCTGGGCATAGTCCGCCATATATTCGAGCATCACGAGCTTGCCGCCGCGCGCGCTGAAGCGGCTGAGGTCGGGATTGGTCGAATCCATCAGCTTGGACACGTAAAGCACGCGCTCCTTGTGGTCCTCAGGCTTGTAGGTCGTGACGTCGAGCTTCGGGTTGCGCGCGAAGACATATTGAATGCCGCCGGCACCATAGATCCAGGCGATGCCGTTGGCCGGTGAGGGCGGCTGCGCCGGCGCCGCCTTGCCGAGCCACCACGAGATCCAGCCGCCGGTCGGCCCGAAGGCCGGCGTATTTTCGCCCGACACACCCCAGCCCGGATAGTCATCAAGGCCGTTCTCCAGCGCGAACGGAAATTTGTAGGTCGCGTGCAGCGTCTTGATCGCCGTGATCTGGGCGTCAGTCAGGCATTGGTCGCCGCTCTCGCCGGACGCGCAGCGCAGCGACTCCGGCTGGAATTTCGCCTTGCAGCCGACCGGATCGAGCACGAGCGAATCCTCGGCGCCGTCGGCCTTGTCGCAGGTCTGCAATACCGCCTTGGCCACGAGCTCGACCTGCGCAGGGCGGATCCAGCCTTCGCCCATTGTGGCGAGACCGGACCGCGTGCCGGCATGCTGCAGCCCGACCCAGTTGATGACGGGCACGCGCGCAAAAATGCCGTCAAAATCCTCCGGATACCGCTGCGCCATCGTTAGCCCCTCGCGGCCGCCTTCGGACGATCCCATGAAATACAGTTTCTTCGGCGGATTGCCGTAGGCGCGCACCATTAGCGCGACGGCCGCGTCGCGCACGCGCTTGTAGGAGCGATGCGCAAAATTCTCGAACGCTTCGTCGTTGAGCGCAAACACCTGCGGCGGCTCGCCCGGCTTGGTCTCGTGGCCGGAATCCGTGCCGTAGGTGACGAAGCCCTGCGCCAGCGGCGATGGCGCGCCGAAGGGATGCGCCGGCGGCAGGGCAAGGCCGGTGATCAGCACGCCGTTGAAACCCCCGCCGCCATATTGCAGCGAGCGGCCATTCCACTCGACCGGGAGATTCACCTGGAATTTGATCGGGGGGCATTCGGATCAGAGGGCGCGATCCGGCCGAGCACCTTGCAGAATTCTGGGTTGGCCGGCGCGACCCGCGCCGCTGGAGTCGGTCCTCTTTCGGCGACCGCGAGCGGCGTCGGCGCAATCATGGAAGCGGAGTCGATCCGGACGACATTGTCGGTCGGATGGATAAGATCGCTGCAGGTCGCGGCCGGATCGCCGGTCATTTTCGCTGCCATTGCCTCGACGGTGCTTAAGGAGGTCGCCGCGATCAGCGAAGCCAGGCAAGTGCACGCGCGCAAACTGATCTGCATCATCTTCTCCCGCCTTGTATCCCGCGTATTGTCTCGCGGTCATACCAGAATGGCGGGTGCGGCACGGACGTCAACCCAAAAGCGGCGCAGCGCCAGGCTGACTGCGATAGAAGATTTTATCCCGTGACCTTGCTCGAGCCCTGCGTAATCAGCCGCGCGGCGCGCTGGTCGCGGGCGTGAATCCACAGCCAACTCAAGGCGACGCTGAGCCGGTTGCGCAGACCGATCAGGAAGTAGATGTGGGCGATTCCCCAGATCCACCAGGCGAGATTGCCGCGCAGCTTGATGCGACCGAAATCGATCACGGCCTTCTTCTTGCCGATCTGCGCGAGACTGCCGGCATGCTTGTAGCGGAACGGCGGCAGCGTACCGCCGGAGAGGCGCGCCTTGATCAACGCCGCCACATAGCGCCCCTGCTGCTTGGCCGCCGGCGCGATGCCGGGCACGAGATTGCCGTCGGGGCCCGCGATCGTCACGGTATCGCCGATGGCAAAGACATCGGGATGGCCGGGCACGGTCAGATCGGGCTCGACCTTCAGGCGGTAGGCGCGGTCGGCGGGCGCCTTCATCCACTCCGCCGCGCGCGAGGCGCGCACGCCAGCCGCCCAGACGATGGTCCTGGCCTCCAGCTTGTTGCCGCCATAGACGACACCGTCGATCGCACATTCGGTGACGGGCTGCCCCAACATCACCTCGACGCCGAGTTCCTCCAGCGCGCGCCGCGCGTAGGAAGAGAGGTCTTCGGGAAAGCCCGCGAGCACGCGCGGGCCGGCCTCGATCAGGACAACGCGGGTCTTGTGGGTATCGATGTTGCGAAAGTCCGGCGGCAGCGTGTCCTTGGCGAGATCGGCGATTGTTCCGGCCATTTCGACGCCGGTCGGGCCGGCGCCGATGATGACGAAGGTGAGTAGCGCCGCGCGCCGCGCCGGATCCTTCTCGCGCTCGGCGCGCTCGAAGGCGACGAGGATGCGCCGCCGCAATGTCGTGGCATCCTCCAGCGTCTTCAGGCCCGGCGCGAACGGCTCCCATTCATCGTGGCCGAAATAGGCGTGGCGGGCGCCGGTGGCGAGGATCAGCGTGTCGTAGGAAATCGTTTCGCCGTCCTCGAGCAGCACGCGCTTTCCCTCGGCATCGACGCCATTCACGTTAGCAAACAGCGTCGTCACTTCGGGGCGGTCGCGCAAGAGATAGCGGATCGGCCAGGCAATCTCCGACGTCGCCAGCGAAGCGGTCGCGACCTGGTAGAGCAGCGGCTGGAACAGATGATGGTTGCGGCGGTCGATCAACGTGATCCGGACCGGCGCCCCGGCGAGGCCAAAGGCGGTCTCCAGACCGCCGAAACCGGCGCCGACGATCACGACGTGATGGGGTTCTTTCGGCACTGTCGTCATGGGAATGCGACCCCGGTTTCAGATGTCTCAACGCCTTGGATTATGTAGCCATTTGCTGCTCCGCTCCAATACGCCTTTGTCAATCGGCCGATAGCGAAAGCGTATCACGCTATCGTCCCGGCCAAGCGAAGCGCGAGCCGGGACCCATATCCACAGGAGTATGTTGTTGAGAAAGCTGGAGCCACGGCGCGGCGTAACAACAACGCCCGGTGGTTATGGGTCCCCGCGTTCGCGGGGACGACGGGGAGGTTTGTGCAAAGAATAATTCTCACATGGCCGCATCCTTTGCCCAATCCCAAAACGTCCTTGGGGTCGAGATGGCCGCAAAATGAGGAGAAAGCCATGAGACGAACCGTGATCAGGTACAAAACCAAGCCGGAAATGAGCGACAGGAACGCCGAATTGGTGGCGGCGGTGTTTGCCGAATTGCAGGCGGCCCAGCCGGAGGGCTTTCGCTATCGCTGCGGCTGGAGGATGATACGTTCATCCACTTCGTCGAGACCGCAGCCGATGACGGCTCCAGCGCCTTGCCGAAACTGGCGGCGTTTCAGGCGTTCCAGAACGGCATTCGCGAGCGTTGCGCCGAACCGCCGCTGCCGAAAGGCGTGACCGTCGTCGGCAATTATCGCATGTTGCGCGAGACCGAGAACGCGCTTGCCGGAGTCTGAATGACAGTGGGTCCCGAGACGTCCGCCGCGTTCGACATCGAGCGCCTGCTGGTGGCGATGCGCCCAAGGCTGCATCGCTATTGCGCGCGCATGGTGGGATCCGTCATCGACGGCGAAGACGTGTTGCAGGATGCCATGATCAAGGCGGTGGAGGCGCATGCCTCCGCCGGCACGCTCGGCAATCCCGAAGGTTGGCTGTTCCGCATTGCGCACAACACCGCGCTGGATTTCCTGCGCCGGCGCAAGCGCCAGGAAGCGTTCCGGGGACCAGCGGAGGTGGACATGATCGTTGACCAGCTCGATGCCGTGGCGAGTCGCCAGATCGCCGCGACCTCCTTGCGCACCTTCATGCGGTTGCCGGTGCCGCAGCGTGCCAGCGTGATCCTGATGGACGTGCTCGGCTGCTCGCTGAAGGAAATCTGCGAGGTGATGGATTGCAGCCTGCCCGCCGCCAAGGCCGCGCTGCATCGCGGCCGCGCGCAGTTGCGTGAGATTGCCGACGAGCCCGACGACGCGCCGCAACAAAAACTATCCGACGCCGATCGCGAGCGGCTCGGTGCCTATGTCGCCCATTTCAACGCGCGCGATTTCGACGCCATCCGCGCCATGATCTCGGACGATATCAGGCTCGATCTCGTCAGCAGAACTCACTTGCGCGGCAAGGCCGAAGTGTCCCGCTATTTCGGCAACTACGACAAGGTCAGCGACTGGCAACTGGTGCCGGGCCTGGTGGAGGGGCGTCCCGCGATCCTGGTGTTCGATCCCAACGAAGGCCATGCCAAGCCGAAATATTTCGTGCTGCTGGGCTGGTCGGCCGGCAAGGTCGCGACCATCCGGGATTTCCGCCATGCGCCTTACGTCATCGATGGCGCTGAATACCTGATCTGAACGAGCGCCTCTGGAGGTGCGCGATGACGCTCGTCACGGCGCGCCGGCCGGCTGCAGCAGTCGACCCATCGGGCTTGCATGGCGCCCAGACCCGCGACAATTGTTGCCGGGGCAACCGGCATTATATTTCTTGCCATCCCCGCCGTCCGCGAATTATGGTGCAGGTGGCTTAAGCATGCGCCGAAGGTTCTAACCGGAGCCTTGGGTTCATGCTTGCCGCTGACCGGCGATTTCGCGCACAAAATACCTCACAGATAAGAGGCGCGCGGAGAAGCGTTGCCGGTCGCCCGGTTGACCGGGTTTTGCGTGATAAACAGGAGGGGAGTGATTATGAAAAAGGCATTCTGGCTGGCGGGCGCAACAATTCTGGCGCTGGCGCAGCCCGCGCTCGCTGGCGACACCATCAAAATCGGCTTTGTATCGACCTTCAGCGGCCCGACCGCTGTGATCGGCAACGACATGCGCAATTCCTTCGAACTGGCGCTCGACCATCTCGGCCGCAAGATGGGCGGCAAGCCGGTCGAGGTGCTCTATGAGGACGACGGCCAGAAGCCCGACGTCGGCAAGCAGAAGACCGAAAAGCTGATCCAGTCCGACAAGGTCGACTTCATTGTCGGCTACATCTGGTCGAACGTGCTGCTGGCGTCGCTGAAGACCGCGGTCGATTCCAAAACCTTCCTGATCACGTCCAATGCCGGCCCCTCGCAGCTCGCCGGCGAACTCTGCTCGCCTTACGTGTTCTCGACCTCGTGGCAGAACGACCAGACCCCGCAGGCGGTCGGCACTTACATGAACCAGAAGGGCGTGAAGTCAGTATTCCTGATCGGCCCGAACTACGCCGCCGGCAAGGACATGCTGGCCGGCGTCAAAAGCACCTTCAAGGGCCAGGTCGTCGGCGAGGAATATACGGTGTGGCCGAGCCAACTCGACTTCTCCGCCGAGCTCACCAAGGCCAAGAACTCCAAGGCCGAGTCGATCTTCGTGTTCTATCCGGGCGCAGCCGGTGTCCAGTTCCTCAATCAATACGCCCAGGCGGGCCTCAAGGGGCAGATCCCGCTCTACACTGCGTTCACGATCGACGAATTGTCGCTGCCGCTGCAGAAGGAGAATGCAATCGGCGTGCCCGGCGCGCAGCAATGGGTCAACGATTTGCCGTTCCCCGAGAACAAGAAGTTCGTCGAGGACTACCGCAAAAAGTACACCGGCCTGCGCCCGACGTTCTACGGCGCGCAGTCCTATGACGCCGCGAACCTGATCAACAGTGCGGTGGTCGCGGTGAAGGGCGATACCTCGAAGAAGGACGAGATGAAGGCCGAGATGGAGAAGGCCAACTTCAAGTCCGTGCGCGGTCCGTTCAAATACGGCAACAACCACATTCCGATCCAGAATTTCTACCTGCAGGACGTGGTCAAGGACGCCGACGGCCAGCTCTCGCTGAAGACGGTGGCGACCATCGTCAAGGACGACCAGGATCGCTTCCACGACAAGTGTCCGATGAAGAAGTGATTGTTGGCATGCCCGGTGCATGATCGCCGGAGCGTGCCCTCGGGCTTGACCCGGGGGCGGTTAACGACAGATCATCCGCCCAACAAGAAAAATGGCGGCGGCGCAGATGTGCTGCCGCTGTTTTGTTGGAGCATGATCCGGAAAAGTGGGCACCGGTCTTCCGATAAGATCATGCTCAAATCATAAAGATAGAGCGGGATGACGGGTCATCACGCTCGAGGCCCAGAGTTTTAAGGTTCATGCTCGTCCTCGTAGAACAATCGCTGAACGGCCTGCAGTTCGGCCTGCTGCTGTTCCTGCTGGCGGCCGGCTTGACGCTGGTGTTCGGCATCATGGACTTCGTCAATCTGGCGCACGGCTCGCTCTACATGATGGGCGCCTATTTCGCGGCGACCTTTGTCGCCTGGACGAATAGTTTTGTGCTCGGCATATTGCTGGCGCTCGGCGCTACGCTGCTGCTGGGCATCGCGCTCGAATTCATCGCACTGAGGCACCTCTACGGCCGCGACCATCTCGATCAGGTGCTGGCAACCTTCGGGCTGATCTTGTTCTTCAACGACGCGGTGCGGCTGATCTGGGGTCCCGCCGGCCTGTCCCTGCCGCTGCCGGCCTGGCTGACCGTCCCGGTGCAAATCGTCCCCGGCGTGTTCTATCCGGCCTACCGGCTGTCGATCATCGTGGTCGCGCTGGCGGTTGCTGCATTGCTTTATATCGTGGTGATGCGGACCAGGATCGGCATGTTGATCCGCGCCGGCGCCTCCAACCGTGAAATGATCGGCGCGCTCGGCATCAACATCAAGCTGTTGTTCACGCTGGTGTTCGGGCTTGGCGCGGCGCTCGCAGGCCTCGCCGGCCTGATGCAGGCGCCGATCCTGACCGTGCAGATCGGCATGGGCGAGAACATCCTCATTCTTGCTTTCGTCATCATCGTGATCGGCGGCATCGGCTCGATCCGCGGCGCGTTCATGGCCGCGATCTTCGTCGGCATGATCGATACGCTCGGCCGCGCCTTCCTGCCCGATCTCCTGCGCACCGTGCTGAGTTCCGCCGCCGCTTCCACCGCCGCACCCGCATTGTCGTCGATGCTGATCTATCTCCTGATGGCCATCGTCCTCGTCGTGCGGCCGGAGGGGCTGTTTCCGGCTGCCAAGCGATGAAATCTTACATCAACGCCCGCAACGTCATCGTGGCGCTCGTCGCGCTTGGCCTCACCTTGCTGCCGGCCTATTCGGCATTGACTGGCAACATCTTCATCCTGACGCTGTTCACCCGCATCGTCATTTTCGCGCTGGCGGCCGCCAGCCTCAATCTCATCATGGGCTATGGCGGCATGATGAGCTTCGGCCACGCCGCCTATCTCGGCATCGGCGGCTATGCGGTGGGCGTCCTCGCCCATGAAGGCATCGGCTCCGGCTTCATCCAGTGGCCGGTCGCGCTGGCGCTGTCGGCGCTTTATGCGCTCGTGATCGGTGCGCTCAGCCTGCGCACCCGCGGCGTCTATTTCATCATGATCACGCTCGCCTTCGCGCAGATGGCCTATTACATCGCGTCGGGTCTCTCTCGCTATGGCGGCGACGACGGCCTCACCATCTACAAGCGCAGCACTTTCGGTGGCCTGATCGACCTGTCGAACCGCGTGCAGTTCTACTACCTTTGCCTGGCCTGCCTGTTCGGTGGCGTCTATCTCATCTGGCGCATCGTCAATTCCCGGTTCGGCATGGTGGTGCAGGGCGTCCGTTCCAACGAGCAACGCATGCAGGCGATCGGCTTTCACGCCAACCGCTACAGGCTCGTCTGCTTCGTCATCTCGGGCACGATCTGCGGCCTCGCCGGCGCACTGCTCGCCAACAACACCGATTTCATCAGCCCGGCCGGAATGTACTGGACCCGCTCCGGGGAACTCATGGTGATGGTGGTCTTCGGCGGCATGGGCTCGCTGTTCGGTCCCGTTCTGGGCACCATCGTGTTCCTCCTGCTGGAAGAAGTCCTGTCGCAATTCACCGAATACTGGGCGCTGATCATGGGCCCGCTATTGCTGCTGATCGTGCTGTTCGCGCGCGGCGGCATCATGGGCCTGCTCGGGAGGTTGAGCCGTGGCTGATCCTCTGCTCCGTGTGGAAAACCTGGTCCGAAGTTTTGGTGGCATCAAAGCCACCGACAATCTGTCGCTCGATGTCGTGCCGGGCGAACTGCATGCCATCATCGGTCCCAATGGCGCCGGCAAGACCACGCTGATCAGCCAGTTGACCGGACAGTTGATGCCGAATTCCGGCACAATTCACTTCGCCGGCCGCGAGATCACGCGGCTGCCGCCCTATCAGCGCAGCCGGCTTGGCCTTGCGCGCTCGTTCCAGATCACCTGCCTGCTGCCGGATTTTACCGCAGCCGACAATGTCGCGCTGGCGGCGCAAGCGCATGACGGCCACTCGTTCCGCTTCTGGGGCTCGGCGCGCAAGGAGAGGCATCTGCGCGACGCGGCGCAGGCGGCGCTCGCGCGGGTAGGGCTCGCCAGGCGCGCCGACGTGCTGGTGTCGGAATTGAGCCACGGCGAACAGCGCGAGCTCGAGCTGGCGGTGGCGCTCGCCACCAAGCCGCAATTGCTGCTGCTCGACGAGCCGATGGCCGGCCTCGGCGTCACCGAATCCGCGCGCATGGTGGCGCTGCTCAAGGAATTGCGGAAGGAAGTCACCATCGTGCTGGTCGAGCACGACATGGAAGCGGTGTTCGCGCTGGCCGACCGCATCACCGTGCTGGTCTATGGCCGCGTGATCGCCTCGGGTGATCCCGACGCCATCCGCAACAATGAGGAAGTCAAGCGCGCCTATCTCGGCGACCAGCATGTGGTGGCTAGCCATGGCTGAATCAAAAACCGCCGAAACCCTGCTCGAAGTTGAAGGCATCGAGACCTGCTACGGTCTCAGCCAGGTGCTGTTCGGCCTGTCGCTGAAGGTAAAGTCGGGCGAGATGGTCGCCCTGATGGGCCGCAACGGCATGGGCAAGACCACGACCATCCGCTCCATCATGGGCATGACGCCGGCTCGCGCGGGCACGATCCGTTTCGCGGGTGAGCAAGTGCGCAGCCTGCCGTCCTACAGAATAGCAAAACTCGGCATCGGCCTGGTGCCGGAAGGCCGCCAGATCTTTCCGAACCTGACGGTCTACGAGAATCTGGTGGCGGCCTCGGGCAACCGCTCAGGCAATCCCGATCCCTGGACCATCGACAAGATCCACGCGCTGTTTCCGAAGCTCGCCGAGCGCAGCAGCAACATGGGCGTGACGCTGTCCGGCGGCGAGCAGCAGATGCTGGCGATCGGCCGCGCGCTGATGACAAACCCGAAGCTTCTGATCCTCGACGAAGCCACCGAAGGCCTCGCGCCTTTGATCCGCGAGGAAATCTGGAACTGCCTGTCGATGCTGAAGGACCGCGGCCAATCCGTGCTCGTCATCGACAAGAACGTCGCCAACCTCTCCAAGATCGCCGACCGCCACTACATCATCGAGCGCGGGCGAACGGTGTGGACGGGGACATCAGAGCAGTTGATTGCGGAGCCGGATCTGCAGCACCGGTATCTCGGGATTTGAGCTAGCTCTGCCGTCGTCCCTGCGAACGCACTAGGGCATGCACACATTTCTGAGGGTCCATCCGA
>NZ_JAGWDK010000025.1 GCF_018398875.1 Bradyrhizobium sp. sGM-13
GCAGCGTGCCCACCATCTATCGACATCGGGATACTGAATGGTGGGCACGCTGCGCTTTGCCCACCCTACAGATCTGCGCGATGTGACGCCTTACATCCCGCCCATCTTGCAGACCAGCTTCCACTCTTCCGCCGTGACCGGCTGCACCGACAGCCGCGAATATTTCACCAGCGCCATGTCGGCGAGCTTCTTGTCAGCCTTGATCGCGGCCATCGTCACCGGTGTCTTCAACGGCTTGTCGGCCTTGATGTCGACGCAGACGAACTTGCCGGTCTTGTCGGTCGGATCGGGATAGGCTTCCTTGATGACTTCCGCGATGCCGACGATCTCCTTGCCCTCGTTTGAATGATAGAAGAAGGCTTTGTCGCCCTTCTTCATGTTCACCAGATTCTGGCGCGCGGTGAAATTGCGCACGCCAGTCCAGGCTTCGCCTTTTGTTCCCTTTGCGACCTGCTGGTCCCATGACCAGGCCGACGGTTCAGATTTCACCAGCCAGTACGCCATCGTCATTCCTCCGCCTTGAACGGCCGCGTCAGCAGGCCTTCGATCGCCGCGTCGATCGTCACTTTGCCGCCGAGGATCGCCGCGACCGCATTTGATACCGGCATATCGACGTTCTGCGAAGCCGCCAGTTCGATCAAGACCGGTGCGGTGAATTCGCCTTCGGCGAGTTTGTCGCGGTTCGGCGGCTCGCCGCGCCCAAGCGCAATGCCGAACGCCAAATTGCGAGACTGCGGACTGGAGCAACTCAGGATCAGATCGCCGAGACCCGATAGGCCCGCCAGCGTTTCGCTGCGCGCGCCGCAAGCGCGGCCGAGGCGCGCGAGTTCGCTGAAGCCGCGCGTGGTCAGTGCGGCCAGCGCCGAGGCGCCGAGCTGACGGCCGACGACGATCCCGGCTGCGATCGCCAGCACATTCTTGGCCGAGCCGCCGATCTCGACGCCGCGAACGTCCGTGGTGTGATAGGGCCGGAAAGTTGATGAGCCCAGCGCCTGCACCAGACGGCTCGCCAGCCTTTCGTCCCTTGCCGCCAGCGTCACGGCGGTCGGAAGGCCTCGCGCGACGTCGTCGGCGAAGTTCGGTCCCGACAGGATCGCCGGGATTGCAGCCGGTATGGTCTCGGCAATGATCTCGGTCATGAACCGGTGGGTGCCGCGCTCGATGCCCTTGGCACAGGCGACGACGGGCATCTTTGGCTTGAGGTGAGGCGCCAGTGTCGCCGCGGCTTCGCGCAAACTTTGCGCAGGCGTCGCAAGCAGGACGACGTCCGCGCGCGCCGCGGCAGCGATGTCGGCCGTAACGCTGATACTGCCGTCGAGGCTCACGTCGGGTAGTTTTGGATTGTTCCGCGTCGTCTGCATCCGCGCGGCGCTTTCGGCGCTTCGCGCATAGAGCACGACCTTGCGGCCGGCGCGCACCGCGGCGCAGGCGAGCGCGGTGCCATAGGCGCCACCGCCGATCACCGCGACGGAATTGAAGGACGTCATGTCAGAATCCTGCGCGGGTGTTGGCGAAGCCGGCCGGCGCGGTGGCGTTGGCATCTAACAGCCAGCGCGCGCGCGGCGGCGCATCCATCGTATCGGTCAATCCCAGCGCCATCCGCTCCGCGCCGGCCCAGGCGATCATGGCGCCGTTATCGGTGCAGAGCGCAGGCGGCGGGATGATCAGCGTGGTCTGCGCCCTCGAGGCGACATCCTGCAGCGCCCCGCGAATGGCATGATTGGCGGCGACGCCACCGGCGGCGACCAGCGCGCGGGGCGGGCCGAATTGCTCATGAAACAGTCTCAAGCCGACGCTCAGCCGATCTGCGGTCGATTCCAGCACCGCGGCCTGAAAACTGGCGCAGAGGTCGCTGACGTCCTGGGGCTCCAGCGGCGCCAAGCGGTTGGCCTCATTGCGAACCGCCGTCTTCAATCCCGACAGCGAGAAATTCGCATCCGGCCGGCCGAGCATCGGCCGCGGGAAGGCGAAACGTTTGGCGTCGCCGCTTCGCGCCGCGCGCTCGACCTCAGGGCCGCCCGGATAGGGCAGCGACAACATCTTTGCGACCTTATCGAAGGCTTCCCCCATCGCGTCGTCGACGGTGGTGCCGAGCCGGACATATTTGCCGACGCCGACCACGGCGACGATCTGGGTGTGACCGCCGGAGGCGAGAAACAGGCAATAGGGAAAGGCGAGCGCGCAAGTGAGCCGCGGCGTCAGCGCGTGCGCTTCGAGATGATTGACCGCGATCAGCGGCGTGTCATGAACCATCGCGATCGCTTTCGCGGTGGTGAGTCCGACAATCACGCCGCCGATCAGGCCGGGACCTGCTGCGGCCGCGACCGCCGACAATTGCGCGAAGCCGACATTGGCGTCCTTCATGGCCTGGCCGACGATCCCGTCGAGCAGGTCGACATGGGCGCGCGCCGCGATCTCCGGCACCACGCCGCCGAAACGGGCGTGTTCTGAGGTCTGCGAGCGCACGATATTGGATAGAATCTTTCCGCTTCCGTCGCGCTGGCGCTCGACCACGGCGGCTGCGGTTTCATCGCAGGTGGTCTCGATACCCAGCACCAGCATCGGCTTGTCGTTGTCCAATTTGAACCCTTGTTTCGCCCTTGCGCTATCGCCAAAAACAACGCTTCCGTAACCGGGTAGCATTACGAGGTCACAACGTGCAATCGCCTGCGCGTGCCCGAAACCGGTTTGGCGGAGATCTGAAATATGGCCGTTCTCGTGACGCGACCAAGTCCGGATGATGAGATGACGGCGAAGGCCCTCCACGCGCGAGGGTTCGACGTGCTGCGCGCGCCGATGCTGCGGTTCGAGCCGGTGCTGTTCCAGGACGATGCGGACGCGACCTATGGCGCCGTCATCGTCACCAGCGCCAAGGCGCTGCGCGCCATCGCGCCCCATCTTGCCGACAGCCGGCTTCTCAAACTGCCTTTGTTCGCGGTCGGAGAAAATACCGCGGCGGCGGCCCGCGATGTGGGGTTTGGCGACGTGATCGCCTCCAAGGGCGACGCCGGCGCGTTGCGCGATCTGGTGCTGGCGAACGCGAAATCGAAGCAACTGAAGAAGACGAGCCCGATCCTGTACCTTGCCGGCGCCGATCTCTCGCGCGACCTTGCCGGCGAACTCGGCGAACAGGGCTTTACGGTGGTGACGCATACCACCTACCGGATGGTGCCCATGCCCAGCCTGCCGCGGGAAATATGTGACGCTTTCGTGGCGCATGAGGTCGAGGCCGTGCTGCATTACTCGCGGCGCAGCGCGCGTGCGTTTCTGGAGGCGGCGCGCTTCGGCGGCGTCGAGATCTCGGCATTGGCGCTGCCGCAGTGCTGCATTTCGGCAGGCGTCGCCGCGGTGTTGCGGGACGCCGGCGCGACCCAGGTCACGACGGCGGTTTCACCGGATGAAAACGCCCTGTTCGAGGCGCTGGACCGGGCGTTGCAGGCCCGATCGGCTCCTAATCTTTAAGTCTGAGCATGGTCTTATCGGAAAACCGGTGCCGCCACGGCCGGATCATGCTCTAAGACGTCTCGATTCTGCTAAGTTCCGGCATCTAACCACCTTAAGGGAACCGCGTGATGGTCGATAACAGGCCCGAAGACACTGGATCGTTGCCCGAATCGGGTCGGCCGAAGCGTGAGCCGCCGACCATCGATCTCGATGCCTCCGAAGTATCGAGCGAGACCAAGAGTTCTGGCGAGGCGCCGTCCGAGCCCGACGCTGAACCCGCACCCGCGCCCGAGGTCGCCCCAGCGCCGGTTGAGGAGGCTCCAGTTGAGGAGTCACGGGTTGCGGAGCCGCCGTCCCGGCCCGTGTCGCCCTGGGTCATTGCGCCGGTTTCCGGCGCGGTCGCGGCGGCGCTGGTGATCGGCGTCGGCTGGATGCTGGGCTGGCCCGCGATTCAGCCGGCCTCCGTATCGCAGACCGCGCAGCTCAACGCCGCCGCCATCGACGGTTTGACCGCGCAGATCGCCGGCCTCGAATCCAAGTTGAGCAAACCCGTGGCCGATCCCGCCGTGGCCGCGCGCACTGACGCACTTGAAAAGTCGGTCGCGACGCTGCGCGGGGAACTCGCCACGGCGCGCGCGCAGGGCGAGAAGCTGGCATCTGCCATCAACGAGGTGAAATCGGCGCCGCGTGGCGACGGCACCGCATCGCCTGATCTCGCCGCTTTCGCCGAACGCATCGCCAAGGTCGAGAGCCAGATGCGGGCGCAGAGCGCCGAGATCGCCCAACAAGGCAGCAAGCTTGCCGGCACGACGGCCGACGCCAAACCTGCCGATGATATGCCGCTGCGCCGCGTGGTATCGGCAGCGCTGCTCGATGTCCTGGTCCGGATCGGCGATCCCTATCCGACGGCGCTCGCCGCGGCCAAGGCGCTGGCACCAAATCCCGAAGCGCTGAAGGCGCTCGATCAATTTGCGGAGAAGGGCGTGCCGAACGCCGGCAAGCTGAGCACGGAACTGTTGGCGCTGGTGCCAAAGATGTTGCCGGCCCAACAGAGCGCCGCCACCACCGGCACCGGCATCGTCGACCGTTTGCAGGCGGGCGCTGCCAAACTGGTCAAGATCGAACGCACCGATACCGTCGGCACGGACCGCGGCGCCGTGGTGGCGCGGATCACGGCGGCTGCGCTGCGCAACGATTTCAACGAGGCGCGGCGGGAATTGAAGACGCTGGAGCCGGCCGATCGTGCCGCGGCGCAATCATGGCTTGAGTCGGCCGATGCGCGCGACGCCGCGCTGGCCGCATCCCGTCAATTTGCGACTGAGGCCATGGCCGTGCTCGCCAAACCGGCGCAATAAGGAATTCAATGGTCCGGATCATTCTGTTTCTGCTGTTGATCGCGCTCGGTGCAGCGGGCGCGGCCTGGATTGCCGAGCAGACCGGCGATGTCGTGCTGTCGTGGGGCGGCTATCGCGCGCAGACCACGCTGCCGGTGTTCGTGCTGGCGCTCGGCATCGTCATCGTTGCGGCGATGATGCTGTGGGCGATCCTGCGCGGCCTGTGGCGCACGCCGCAACGGATCCGCCGCAACCAGCGCGAACGTCGTCAGGCCCGCGGCCGGCATGCGATCACGCAAGGCCTGCTCGCGATCGGTCATGGCGATTCCACGGCTGCCCGCATCCACGCGGACACTGCGCGAAAGCATGCGGCGCATGATCCGCTGGCCCTGCTGCTGCATGCGCAATCGGCGCAGCTCGACGGCGACCGCGAGGGTGCGCAGCGCGCCTTCCGCGCCATGGCCGAGCGTGAAGACACGCGGCTATTGGGCCTGCGCGGCCTGTTCATCGAGGCGCAGCGCGCCGACGATCCGGTCGCCGCTGTCATGCTCGCCGAGGAAGCGCTGAAGCTGTCGCCGTCGTCGTCATGGGCAACGCACGCCGTGCTCGGCTTCTGCTGCGCCAAGGGCGACTGGGCCGGTGCGCTAAAAATTCTCGACAACAATCAATCGGCCGGGCTGATCGATAAGGCGACCTATCGCCGGCAGCGCGGCGTGCTGCTCACCGCACGCGCGCTCGAACTCGAAAAGGTCGATCGCGACTTGGCGCGCGAGAGCGTGATGGAAGCGGTCAAGCTGGCGCCGACGCTGGTACCCGCCGCGGTGCTGGCGAGCAAGTTCGAGAGCGAAGCGCACCAGGTGCGGCGCTCGATGCGGCTTGTCGAGACGGCGTGGCTGGCGCAGCCGCATCCGGATCTGGCCGATGCCTATGCCCATGTGAAGCTCGGGGATTCCGCGCGCCAACGGCTGGTGCGGGTCGAGACGCTGGCAGAGAAGACGCCCGGCCATATCGAGGGCGCGCTGGCGATTGCGCGCGCCGCGATCGACGCGTCTGAGTTCACCAAGGCACGCGAGGCGCTGGCGCCCTTCATCGCTCAGCCGACGCAGCGGGTCGCGTTATTGATGGCCGAGATCGAGCGCACCGAGCATGGCGATTCGGGACGGGCGCGCGCGTGGACCTTGCGTGCGGTGCGCGCGCTGCACGATCCGGCCTGGACCGCAGATGGCTATGTCAGCGACCGCTGGCGGCCGGTCTCCCCCGTCACCGGACGGCTCGATGCCTTCCAGTGGCAGACGCCGGTCGCAGCCCTGCCGTCCGACAAGGCGAGCACGATCGAATCCTCCCCGTTCGAGGAAGCCATGCTGGCGACGCCGCGCCGTGCCGTGGTGATTGCGCCGCCTGAAGCCGTGGACGAGCAGCCTGCCGAGCCCACTGCTCCCGTCACGCCCGAACCGCCTGCGGCACCGGCCGCGCAGGACAATGTGCCGCCACCGGCGGCTACCGTCGAAGTGCCTTCCGCCGAGGCCCCCCGCCCCGAAGCGGCCACCATTCTTCCGACACCGGAGCCAGCCCCGCCGAAGCCGGCCGAACCGGCACCAAGCCAGCCGGCCCCGTTGTTCCGTTCGCGGCAGGATATTCCAAAGACGGTTCCAGCCCCGATTCCCGCCGTAATCGCCCTCATTCGAGCCCCGGACGACCCCGGCATCGACGAGGACGGCCCGGCGGACGAATTCGCGGAACAACTCGCTCCGCCCAAGGCCCAGGCCGGCGGCTGGCGGGGATTTTTGTCACGCTGGGGCAACAGCTAGCGTTTCGGGGGCCTAGCGTTTTTCTTGCCAATCGGGGCGCTGCCCGATATCAGGTGCGGGCGTTCGCGGCTAACGCCCGGACGCCGCTTCGGTCCGCCGCAATAGCTCAGTTGGTAGAGCACGTCATTCGTAATGACGGGGTCACAGGTTCGAGTCCTGTTTGCGGCACCGCGCTTTTCAAACTTCTTTCCAGCTTCGCATTTCCTCGTTCGGCGCCGGCGATCAGCTTGCGCGACCAACGCGAGCGCGCTCGCATGCCTGCAATCTCTTGTTAACTTGCCCCTTCTAGCTTGCCTGAACCTCCTCGACCGCAGGATTTTTGCATGTCGATCGATGTCGGCCTGAGTCCCCCCGGGGACAAGGCCGCCCGCCAGGGATTCTGGACCGCGACTCCCCTGCATGCCGTCGTCGCCGTCTTCATGGTGGCGATCATGCTGCGAGGGGTTCTGCCCTTCAACGTCGATGTTAGCTGGTGGCTGACCATCAGCGAGCGCATGCTCGACGGCCAGCGCTTGTATGTCGACATCCTCGAGACCAATCCGCCGATGGGGGGATCGGTCTATATGCTCGGCGTCGTCGTTGCACGCGCGATTCACATGCGGCCTGAGGTCGTGACCAACGGGCTGATCTTTCTATTGATCGCGTCATCGCTGGCGCTGACATGGCGGGCCTTGCGTTTCTCCTCGTTGCGCGAGCGTGCCGGTGGCGCGGCTGCCATATGGGCGACCGCGCTGCTGACCGTTTTGCCGATGTATGATTTCGGCCAGCGCGAACACCTGGCGCTGGTGGCGCTGCTGCCGGCGCTTGCGGTCTATATCCTGCGCGCCAATGGCGAGCGGGTTGCGCCGTCGGCGATCCTGATCGCCGGCCTGTGCGCCGGGACAACCATGAACTTCAAGCCGTACTTCGTCTTCGCGGTCGGCTTTTGCATTCTGACCGCAGCCGCGCAAGCGCGAGACTGGCGGGTGCTGTTCGCGCCGGAGAACTGGAGCGCCGGAGCCCTGGTCGTGATCCATGCGCTCGGCATTGTCGCATTCTATCCGGAGTATTTTACGCTGATCTATCCGCTGGTGCGCGACGTCTATCTGCTGGCGAACTTGCCGCTACTCGTCATTCTGCCGACGACAGCAACAATGCTGTGGGTGCTGGCGATCATGGTCACGCTGACATTGCTAAGCCGGCGGCAGAAAGTGGACACGGCGGCGCTGGTGACGATGGCCGGATCGCTCGGCTTTGCGGTCTCGTTCTTCATGCAGGCCAAGGGATGGGGGTATCACGCCTATCCGATGGTCGCGCTCGGATTGCTGGCCGCAGGTTGGGCGGTCGCGGCCGGCAGCGATGGGCAGACAACATCGCGCCGGCTTCGCGCCGGCGCAATGCTGCTCGTCGCGCTTATCTTCGCAAACGGATGCCTCCGGTTCGCCGTGAGCATCGATGCGCGGGTCGTCCAGGAGGAGGTCACGCTGATGGGGCCGCGGCCGAAGATGCTGATGCTGAGTGCGGCGAACGACATCGGTCATCCGGCGGTGCGCGAGCTTGGGGGAACATGGGTCTCGCGTCAGCAGGCGCTTTGGGTACGGGAAGTCGTTCGTCAGGCGCTCCGGGACGGGACCATCGATCAGGCGACGGCGGACCGCCTCGCGGGCTACGTGGCGCGCGAGCGTGCCGGCCTGATCGAGGATTTCAGGAAACAACCGCCCGACGTTCTTGTGATCGACAACCAGAATAGCGACTGGGGTAGTTGGGCCGCTGCCGATCCAGAGCTCTCCGTGCTGCTGAAGCCCTACGTTCTCGTAAAGGAAATCAACGGAATAGAGATTCTGCGGCGCTCCGATCAGGCCCGGTCTTAGCTAGCGCTCGCCCGGAGGGCCGCGATCCGGCGGTAGATCGGTGTGCGTGACCTATCTCACGTAAGAAACCGCCTGCTCGCCGTAGTCTCCCTCAAGCAAACGGGGAGATTTCATTATGCGCAAATTCATTCTGATCGCAGGATTCGTTTTGGCATCCACTGCTGCCCTGGCTGGGGATCGGAGCTTGTCGCTGGGCGGCATCGAGCGGGCGTCCGCGAAGGCCGTCGATGCACCGAAAACCGCTGAAGTCCCGCAGCCGCCGGAATCGCCGAAATATGTCGAGCGCCCGGCGATCGAGCCCAAAGCTGAGACTGCGAAGGCTGAAACACCGAAGGCTGAAGCGCCCAAGCTGGCGGCAAAGGTTCAACAGCCTGCCGCGGAGCGGTCGAGAGCCGAGCGCGCAAGGCCCGTTGCCCGGAGAACGGCGTTCATGTCGAGAAACGTGAAGCCGCGCCGCAGGCATCACTGGATCGAAGCGCGCATCGTCCGCGAGCTGCATCGCCACGGGATCTACTGGTAAACATTGCCAAAGCAAAACGCGCCCCTCGGGATTATTCCGAGGGGCGCGTTTTGCGTGACGCTTGAGCCTATCGGCTTACTGCGAAACCGTCTGTACCACGCTGCTGATCGGGCGGCTGGCAACTGCCGGCATCTTCTGGTCCTTCACCAGCATCGCGTCATATTCGGGCAGGGTTTCGAGCTGCTCCTTGGCCTTCATCTGCACGACCTTGTAACCGCCGGCTTTCAGACGGCGCAGCAATGTCGGCAAAGCTTGCGCCGTGCTCTTCTGCAGATCGTGCATCAGGATGACGCCCTTGCCCTGCTTGTCGAGCTTGGTCATGACGTTCTGGATGACCTGGTCGGGACCCGACGATTTGAAGTCGTTGGAATCGACATCAACCGAAAACATCGAGATATTGCGCGAGGCGAGATAGCCCAGCGCCGGCTGCGTGTGCGCAAGCCCCGGGAAGCGGAAGAACGGCGCGGGCGCGGTCCCCAGCGCCATCTTCACCGCGCTAAAGCCCTTCTCGATCTCTTCCTTGACCTGCGCTTCGGTCAGTTTCTTGCTGTCGAGATGAGCATGCGACCAGGTGTGCGAGCCGATGGTGTGGCCGGCAGCGGCGACCTGCTTGAGAATTTCGGGATGATAAGTCGTGTGCTTGCCGACCGGGAAGAACAAGGCCTTGGTGCATTCATCCGATAGCGCCTTGAGCACGGCGGGCGTGGTCGGCCACGGGCCGTCGTCGAAGGTCAGCACGACCTCTTTGTCGGTCAGGAAGTCGAACTGCTTGTATTGCAGGAAGCCGAAGCCGGGGCCGCCGGTGGTGTCGATCACGACGGTGCGGCTGACGCCGAGTGCGTCGGGATTGGCGCAGGCCGACCGCAACGGCAGGGCTGCGGGAATGGGCGCGGGGGCAGGGGCCGGCTTCGAGAGCGAGGCCGTGATCTCGACGTCGTCCCTCAGTGCGGGCCTGGCTGCGGCGGGCGCCGGCTCGGCCGCACGGGCGGCAACGGTTTGGGGTGGAGCCGCGTCGGTCCGCGGCGAGGAGGTCCAGTACCAAACGCCGGTGATCACCAGCGCCGTCACTACACTGGCCAGCATCAGGCCCAACGCATTACGCATCGCTACTCTTTCCACATATTCGGGGTACACACACGCAACGGGCCATTAATGCCAACAATATCTTAACGTCTCGCGAACAAGCGCCGGTTACGTGAAGGAGATGAGGGCTTTATGCGCGAGTGAGGTCAGTCACAGTCCACCCGCGTTTCCGGGCGCATGCTCCCGCCATCAACAACGGGGCTCGCCTGCCGAGCCAACAGGAGCCGACAATGACCGCAGTGTTCTTCAGTGCCGTTCGCAAGGTCAGCCTAGTGCTGGCCCTGACCGCCTCGTTCGCCGCCGCTTCGTCGACCGCGAGCTTCGCCTTCACCTCTGAGCAGCAGCAGATGTGCACCGGCGACGCATTCCGGCTCTGCAGCTCGGAAATCCCGAATATTCCAAAGATCACCGCTTGCATGATCAAGCATCGCGCTGACCTGAGCGCAGGCTGCCGCACCGTGATGGATCGCGATCTCGCGGCGAAGAAGGGCAAGCTCGCCGCGCAATAGCCGGCCGACTCCGGCTCCCGGGAACGCTTGCGGCGATGCGACGCAGGCGTTCCACCAAGCGCACTTTCCCTCTTCACAATTGCGTTGCTGCCCTGATTTCAGCGCCCGATTCTCGTTTTGAGGCGTTTTCTTGACGCAAACCGGTATCCACGTCGCTGGAAACCGCTATAGAACGCGCTGATTGCGTTCTACCGGTGTAAGGGCACAGCAAATGACCAAGATCCTTTTCGTCATTCCCCTGGTTTTGATCGCGTCAGCCGCCTCGGCCCAGTCCCAACAGGACCGGCAGAAGGGGCATGATGCCTGCTCGCGCGACGTCTCGCGGTACTGCCGGGCGCATATGCAGGATGGCGACCAGATCGTGCTCGCCTGTCTGAAGCAGAACCGTGCCAAGATCAGCAAGGGCTGCCAGCAGACGCTCGCGAGGCACGGGCAGTAGACAGCCCCGGCGGCCGCGGCTTATCCCGCTCCGTTTCCGTTGGCGCGGAGCGATTGGTAGAAATCGTAGGTCAGCAGCGCCATCACCAGCACGCAGATGATGATCAGCGGCACCGCCTTGATCCACCAGAGCATGATGCCGAGAAACGCGCAGACGCCGGCAACGCCGATCAGTCCGGTGATGAAATTCGTCATCTGTCGCTCCTTGTTTTCGCGCGACGCGTATTGGTCTTGTTACCGGTCTTGGCACTCGCCTTGGCAGGCGCGGCTCTGCCGCGGCCGCCTTTTCCGAGAGTTTTGATTAGCCAGTTGGCCGTTCGCAGGAGCCGAGCATCGTTGCCGCGGCGCCCGACCAATTGAACGCCAATGGGCAGGCCGGTTTCCGATTGCAGCAGCGGCAGCGTCACCGCCGGCGTGCCGAGATAAGTCCACGTCGAGCAGAACACGGGGTTGCCGGTACTGTCGAGACCACTCGGCGCCGGGCCCGGTGCAGACGGGGTCAGAATCGCGTCGTATTCGTCAAACACGCCGTCGAGCGCCGCGTTGAGCGGCGCGCTGCCGGCCAGGGCGCGCGTGTAGTCGACGGCCGCAACCTGGCGGCCGCGCTCGATCAGAGCGCGTAGCATCTGGCTCAGGGACTCGCCGCCCTGCTCGAAATCGCGATGCAGGTTGTGCGCCATCTCCACTTCCATGACGGTGCGGTGCATGTCGACGGCGCGGTCAAAACTCGGGCCGATCTCGACTTCCGAAACTTGCTCGCCGAGCGCTTCCACCAGTTCGGCAAACGCCTCCGTCGTCACCTGCTCGACATGCTTCCACGCGGGCGAGCGCACGAAGGCGAACCGCGGCGGCAATGGCGGCTCACTTGCCGCCACTTCGACAAAGGGCGGAGAGGCAAGGGGGCGCGTATCCGGATCTTCCGCGTCGAAACCTGCAAGGGTCTGTGCCAGCAGTGCTGCATCGTCGACCGAGCGCGCAAACACGCCGACATGATCGAGTGCCCGCGATAGCAATAGCGCGCCGCTCCGTGGAATGAGACCGTGTGTCGGCTTGAAGCCAACCACCCCGCAGAAGGCGGCAGGGCGGATCACGGACCCGTTGGTCTGCGAGCCGATGGCGCCCGGCACCATCAGCGCGGCAACCGCCGCGGCGGAGCCCGACGACGACCCACCCGGCGTGTGAGCCGGGTTGTGCGGATTTCGGGTCTTGCCGGGATTGAAATAGGCATACTCGGTCGTCACCGTCTTGCCGAGGATCACGGCCCCTGCCGCCCGCAGGCGCGCCACCGCCGCCGCATCGCGGCGCGGCGTGCGTCCGGCCCACAGGCTGGATCCGAACTCCGTCGGCATGTCGCCGGTATCGAAGATATCCTTGATGCCCAGCGGCACGCCATGCAGCGGGCCTGTGGCCTTGCCCTGCTTGCGGCGGTCGTCGGCAGCCTCGGCCTGCCGCATCGCATAGTCGGGATCGAGGAATGCCCACGCCTCGATGTCGCGATCGGCTTCGTCGACGCGTTTCAAGCAGTCGGCGACAAGCTCCACTGAGCTGAGCTGGCCGTCGCGGATGCCGGCCGCCGCTTCCGCAAGCCCGAGCGCATTGAGACTCATGCGCATCCTTTCAGCGCTTTACCGGGCCGGCTCACCGCGATCCATAGAGATAGCTGGGCAACCACAACGCAATCGCCGGGAAGATGTAGACCAGCGCCATGGTCAAGAAGACCAGACCGACAAAGGGAAGCGCACCGGAGAAGATGTCGGTGAGCTTCACCTGCGGCGGCGCCACGCCCTTCAGATAGAAGGCGGCCATCGCGACGGGTGGCGTATTGAAAGCTGTTTGCGTGTTGAGTGCAACCAGGATGCCAAAGAAGATCGGATCGATGCCGTAGTTGGGAAGCAGCGGCAGGAAGATCGGCACGAAGATGATGATGATCTCGGTCCACTCGAGCGGCCAGCCGAGCAGGAAGATGATGATCTGGGTCAATAGCAGAAACTGGATCGGCGACAGATTCATCGAGGCGAAGAACTGCTCGACCACGGTTTGTCCGCCAAGGACCGCAAACACCGCGGAAAACGTCCACGACCCGATGAACAAATAGCAGACCATCGCAGTGGCACGCACCGTCAGATATACCGATTCCTTCATCATGGTGTAATTGAGCGAACGATAGGCGGCCGCCAGAACGATGCTCATGAGGGCACCTACCGCGGCCGCCTCGGACGGCGTCGCCAAGCCAAACAGGATCGCGCCAAGCACCGCAACGATGAGCAGCGCCAGCGGCAGGAATGACGTGGCGAGAGCCCAGATTACCGTGGAGATCGGCACATTGGTCTGCTCGGGCGGCAGCTTCGGTGCGAGCGCGGGATTGATGATCGCGCGCGCGATCGCATAGAGGACGTAGAGCCCGGCCAGCAGGAATCCTGGAAAGAACGCCGCCGCATAAAGCTTGACCGCCGAAACTCCGGCGGTGGCCGCATAGACGATCAGGAGAATGCTCGGTGGAATCAGGATGCCGAGGCAGCCGCCGGCGCAGACCACGCCTGCCGACAGCTTGGTGTCGTAGCCGGCCCGCAGCATGGCGGGCAAAGCCAGCAGCCCCATCAGCGTGACAACGGCGCCGACGATGCCGGTGGCGGTCGCGAACATCGCGCAAGTGATGAGCGTGGCCACCGCGAGCGCGCCGGGCACGTTCTTCATCGACAGTTGCAGGGAGTAGAACAGGCGGTCGAGAATGTTGGCGCGCTCGATCAGGTAGCCCATGAAGAGGAACAGCGGCACCGCGACCAGCACGTCGCTGGATGTGACCTCGAACGTCTTCTGCACCAGCAGCGTGAAGATGCGGTTCTGGAAGAACTCCTGACCGGGAGTGTAGTAGGCATAGTAGCCGAACGAGACACCCATCGCCATCAGCGTGAAGGCGATCGGGAAGCCGAGCATGATGATGAAGATGAAAAGCCCCAGCATCAGCATGCCGAGTTGAGGGTCGGTCATGCGCCGGCTCCCTTCTCACTCGGCTCCACCGCGGCCTGGTGCTGCTGATGCTCGCGGATGATCAGGCTCTCGGTTTCCTCGACGTCGTGCAGGCGTTGTGGCCATTGGCCGGTGCGGATGCACAGCACGCAGCGGATGATTTCAGCGAAGCCTTGCAGGAGCAGAAGCAGGCCCGTGATCGGGATCAACGCCTTGAGCGGAAACACCGGCACGCCAGCTGGACTGAAGATGCTGACTTCGCGGAAGCGCACCGACATGTCGGCATAATTCCAGCCCGAATACATCAAGGCCGCAATCGCCGGCAGGAAGAACAGAATGTAGAGAACGAGGTCCATCGTCGCCTGGGTGCGCGGCGACCACAGCCGGTAGACTACGTCGGCGCGCACATGGCCGTTGCGCGAGAGCGTATACGCCCCGGCCATCAGGAACATCGCGCCATAGGTAATGTAGCTGATGTCGAATGCCCAGGTGGTCGGCGCACGCAACACGTAGCGCATGAACACCTCGTAGCTGACACCGAGCGTGAGGACGAGGATCAGCCAGGCGAACGCCTTGCCGACCCAGGTGCTGAGTTCATCGATGAAAAACAGAAACTTTCTCATGCGAGTTGAACTCGCGGTAAATCGCACATCCGGATGTCCCCCAGTTGCTGGCTGAGCGGCGCGTCAACCGCGCCGCCCATTATTCGTACCGCCGATCAGCGCTGCGAACTCGTCAGACCTTGAGCACGCCCGGGAAGTGATGCTCGAAGGCGCCACGGTAATCCGTTGCGTTGGTCATGTTGTAGTAAACCACGCGGCGCACCCATGCCTTCTGCGAGTCCATCACCTTCTTCATGAATGGATCCGACCCGAGCTGGGCGATCAAGCCATCCCATGCCTTGATCTGCGCATCGAACACGGACTTCGGCGTCCGCTGAACGTTGACCTTGTCCTTGTTGATCAGTTCCTGGAGATCCTTGGAGTAATAGTCCATCCCCTTCCATTCATTGGCGGAGGAAACCGCCTCTGCAGCGTACTGCAGGATCGCCTTATGCTCGGCCGGCAGCGCATTATACTTCGTGCGGTTGAACATGATCTCGAAGTATTCCGTCGCCTGATGGTGGCTGCCCAACATGTAGTTCTTGGCGACGTCCTGCGCGCCGAAGCGCCTGTCCGATGTCGGATTGTTGAACTCGAATCCGTCGATCACGCCGCGCTCCATGGCCGGCACGATTTCACCGCCCGGAAGCTGCGCGACAGAGGCGCCCATCACCTGGAACAAGTCGGCGGCGAGACCCACGGTGCGGTACTTGAGTCCCTTCAGGTCGGCGTCGCTATTGATCGGCTTCTTGAACCAGCCGAGCGGCTGGGTCGGCATCGGCATCGCAAAGAAGCTCTTGATGTTGACCTTCATGATCTGGGTCTGGAGTTCTTCGAACAGCTCCTTGCCACCGCCGTTGTGAATCCAGCCGAGGCCCTCGTTGGCATTGAAGCCGAACACCGGCCCGGTGCCGAACAGCGATGCTGCCTTGTGCTTGCCGTACCAGTAGACTGTCACCGTATGGGCCGCGTCGATCTGGCCGCCATGCACGCCGTCGAATACCTGGAACGGGTGCACGACTGAGCCGCCCACCAGATAGTCGATGCGCAACCGGCCGCCCGCCATCTCGTTGACGCGCTTCACATAGTCTTCGGCCATCTCATTAAAGACGTCGGCCTTGCCCCACGAGCCCTGCATCCTCAGGGTCGCCGTCTGCGCCCGGCTGACTTGTGGCATCGCAATCGCCGCACCGCCGGCGGCCGCGGCCGTCAGGAAACGGCGCCGCGTCGTTTTTGTATCGCTACGCTTGCTCATGAGTTCCTCCCGGTTGAGATGTCGCCCGCTGTCGCCGCAGGCTTGTTTGTCTCAGCGACAAGTCAAAGGCTTGCGCGGCATTTTGGCAAGCGGGAAGTGCGCGGGCTCCTTATGAATCGCTCAATTGGCAGGGTAACGTTGCTATCTCGCAGGCGCGAAGCAGGACCTGTTCGCGTTCGGCGGCGCACCGGCGTCTTGCACTTTAGTCGCAGGAAATTGGTGGCGCGTCGTCCTTATCGATGGATCAGGTGCTGCTGCCGGCTGCAGTCGCGACCACCGGCAAGACCTCGTTGGCGGCGCGGTCAGGGGTATCTTCCTTCCAGCGGACCGAGCCGAACGGCCGCTCCAGCATGCGGCGGACACGGATCGGCTCCGGCCCGAGGTGAAAGTCGATCGCGCGCTGGTGCAGGGCGCGCTCCGACTGCGTCGCACGGTTACGCTGGCGCAGATAGTCGAGCCAGGTCGGGCAATGGTAGCGCTCGGTCCATAATTCGGGGTCGCCGATGTCGCGCGCGATCGACCAGCCATAGGCGCCGTTACGCTGCCGGCTGAGCTGCACTTCCTGCATCACATTGTGAAACGCGCGCGCGTTGTCCTGCGCGACGCGATATTCGATCTCGACCACCAGCGGTCCGCTGCGCCCCGTGAGCGACAGCCGCACCTCGGGATCGGCAAGCAGTTCGGTGGCATCCTCGTTGCGCGCGCCCACCGGCGGCATGCGCAGCCAGATGCCGAGCAGGGGCGAGATCAGCATCAGGCCAGCCGAGACCAATAGCGCGATCTCCACGCCGGCGAGGTCGGTGAGGTATCCCCAGCCCCAGCTTCCGACCGCAATGCCGCCGGCGATCGACGCCTGGAAAGCCGCCAGCGAGCGGCCCGCAACCCAGCGCGGCGCTGAAAGCTGCACGCCGATATTGAACAGGGCGACCGCCAGCATCCACACCGCACCAGCGAGCACGAGCGCAATCGCCGTCAGGACCGCGTTGGTGCTCAGGGCGACCGCCGCGATCGCACCGGCCATCGATATCGCGCAGGCGCGTACCGCGGCCTCGCCGCTCATGCGCCGCCGCACCTCGCCGATATTCAGTGCGCCGAACACCGCGCCCATGCCGAAGGCCCCGAGCATAATGCCGTAGGTTTGCGCGCCGCCATGCAGGAGATCGCGGGCGACCAGCGGCATCAGCGCCGAGACCGAACCGCCAATGATGCCGGTGACCAGCGTGCGCGTCAGCACGATCTTGATCGACGGCGAATTGGTGATGTAGCGCACGCCGGAGACCATCGCGCGGTTGAGCCGTTCGCGCGGCAGGCGCGACGGCTCGTTGGCGCGATTCCACAGAAACATCACCACCATCAGCGGCAGATACAGCACCGCATTGACGGCAAACGCGGTCACGGCGCCTGATGTGGCGACCACGATGCCGCCGATCGCCGGACCGAAGCTGCGCGCAATGTTGTAGCTGATGCCGTTGAGTGCGACCGCCGCCGGCAGCGTCTCCGCCGGCACCTGCTCGGTCACCGAGGCCTGCCAGGCCGGCCCGAACAGTGCCATGCCGCTGCCGACGACGAAGCACAGCGCCAGGAGGATATTCGGCGTAACGAGGCCGAGCCACGCCAGCACGGTGAGCGCGGTTGCGCCGACAAACGCGATGCCGAGCGAGACCAGCGCGACGATGCGGCGGTCGTGCATATCGGCGATGGCGCCGGCGGGCATCGAGATCAGCATGATCGGCAGCATCAGCGCAGTCTGCACCAGCGCGACCTTGTCGGCTGAAGAAGTCATCTGCGTCATCGCCCAGGCCGCGCCGACGCCCTGGATCAAAATCCCCAGGTTGGAAACGAGGCTGGCGAGCCAGATGCGCCGGAACACTGCGTGCCGCAACGGCGCTGCGATCCCGTCAGTCGCAAGACGCGAGCGTTTCGGCTGGTCGGTCATGATCGGTTCCGTTGGCGTTCTGTCACCGGCTTGATTCCCTTCGGATGTAAAGTGATGCCCGCGAAAGCCCCGGCCTGTCCAGTCGAAGCAGTACTATCGGCGGTGCTATCGCACAGCTAAGGTATTGAAAAGCAACGGAAGGTTTCAGAATGCGGCTGTCGCGGCGGTTGATCCTCAGGGGTGCCGGAGTGTTGCCTTTGCTGGCGGGCGGTCTTCCGCTCCTCGGACCGCAGGCGCGGGCGCAGACCGCACCGGCGGCCGTTCCGCCGATCCTGTTCGTGCATGGCAATGGCGACCATGCGGCACTCTGGATCACGACGCTGTGGCGAATGGAATCGAATGGCGTGCCACGCGAGCGAATGATGGCGATCAATTTTACCGATCCTCTGGCGCGCACCGATGACAAGGTGCAGCAATCGAACCGTTCCTCGACCGAAGACCAGCGCCGCGAGCTCGGCGAGGCCGTCAAGGAATTGCAGCGTCGCACCGGCGCGGCGCGCATCGCCCTCGTCGGTAATTCGCGCGGCGGCTATTCGATCCGCAATTACATCAGAAATGGCGGCGGAGCTGACGTGAGCCACGCCGTACTGTGCGGCGTTCCCAATCACGGAATCTATGATTGGGATGACGGTATCAATAACGAGTTTAACGGCCGCGGCCCTTTTTTGCGCGGCTTGAACGAGGGCGATAGCGAGGCGACGCCGGGCACGGCGTTTCTCACTTTGCGCAGCGACGGCAACGACAAATATGCGCAACCCGACGGACGCTTCGTCGGCAAGCCGGGCACGCCGACCGGCGTGACATCAGATGGTCCTGCGCTGAAGGGCGCGACCAATCTGGTGCTCGGCGCGCTCGATCATCGCGAGGTCGCCTTTCATCCGCGCGCGTTTCGCGAGATCTATAAATTCATCGCTGGCGTCGAGCCGTCCCGAATCGAGATCGCGCCGGAAGCGGAAGTCAGACTGAGCGGGCTCGTGACGGGTACGCCGGGCGGCGTCGTCACCAACCGTCCGGTCTCCGGCGCGACGGTCGAAATCTATCGTGTCTCTCCCGAGACCGGCGAACGGATCGGCGGTCCGGTCCATGCTTCGCAAACCGGCGCCGACGGCCGCTGGGGCCCGGCGCAGGTCGAGGCTACTTGGTTTCTCGAAATCGTGCTGACGTCAGCGGGTTCGCCGACCACCCATTTCTACCGCTCGCCGTTTCCGCGCTCCTCCGAGATCGTGCATCTGCGTTCCGCGCGCCCGCTTGGGCCGGCCGATGCCGGCGCGGGCGCCGTGGTCCTGATGTCGCGCCCGCGGGGCTATTTCGGCCTGCCGCGGGACGTGGTGCTGATCGACGGCAAGGAACCAAGCGACGTGAAATCCGGCGTGCCGACCGATTCGATCACGACCTTGCGGCTTCCGGCACAGGAGGTCGGCAGGCCCGTGGTGACCATATTCAATACGGAGCGGATTGTGGCGCGGGCCTGGCCGGGCTCCGAAAATCGGATTGCGGTTGCCGAACTGACTTATTAGCTGTTTCCTGACAGGAGCGCCTTTGTGGCGCCCGGATCGAATACATAGTTGGAGCCGTAGCCCGCATGAGCCAACGGTCGCGGGGATGCGCGACCGATGACAGGCTCCGCGATATGCGGGGGGCGTTGGTCCCGGATATCATCCGGGCTACGAGGGTGGCGCCGATGAGCATAGCGGAAGCCTACGACATGACGGTTGCGCGCGCACCGCTGGTGCCTCCGAGCCCGCCGCGGGCGCCCGACGACATGACAATATTCGGGCGGCTGAGGGCGATCCGCATTAGCCCGATCGGCAGCTGGGGGCAGCGCGCCTATGAGGAAGATATCATCCAGGGCCGCTTTCTTGGACGCAACAGCTTCATTCTCAACGCGCCGGATGCGATCAAGCATGTGCTGGTCGACAATTACGAAAATTATACGCGCACGCCGGCCGGCATCCGGGTGCTCCGTCCGATCCTCGGCGAGGGCCTTTTGATTGCGGAAGGGCGCGCGTGGAAGCATCAGCGCCGCACGTTGGCGCCGGCGTTCACGCCGCGCGCGGTGATGCCGCTCATTCCGCACATGCTGGCGGCGACCGACCAGACGGTCGCCAAGCTGAGAGCCAGCAATGGACACGTCGACCTGCGCGAGGCGATGCAGCGGATGGCGCTCGAGATCGCCGGCCGCACCATGTTCTCGTTCGGGATGGATCGCCATGGCGCCGCCTTGCGCGATTTCGTGATGGAATATGGCGAGCGGCTGGCGCGCCCGCATTTTCTGGATCTGCTGCTGCCGTTGAGCTGGCCAAGCCCGCAGGACATTGCGCGCGGTCGCTTCCGCAAGCGCTGGACCGCCTTCGTCGGCATGCTGATAGCCGAGCGCCGCGCCGCCGGCAAAACCGCGGGCGGGCCGGCGCGCGATCTGTTCGACCTGATGGGCGACGCGCGCGATCCGGAAACCGGCGAAGCCTTCTCCGACGAACAACTCGGCGATCAAGTCGCGACCATGATTCTCGCCGGCCATGAGACAACAGCGACCGCACTGTTCTGGGCGCTCTATCTCCTGGCGCTCGATCCTGCCACGCAGGAGCGGGTGGCGAGCGAAGTACAGACCGCGCCCGTCAACGGCGCGTTCGATATCGAGCGGTTGAAATTCACCCGCGCAGTGATCGACGAGACCATGCGGCTCTATCCGCCGGCGTTCCTGATCGCACGCGCGGCGATCGGGCCGGATACGATCGCGGGCCTGCCGGTCAAGAAGAAGGACATCATCCTGATCGCGCCGTGGCTGTTGCACCGGCACGAAAAACTGTGGCGCGATCCGAGCGCGTTTATCCCGTCCCGCTTCATGACGGGAACGCCGCCCGACCGCTTCGCCTATCTGCCGTTCGGCGTCGGCGTTCGCGTTTGCATCGGCGCCCATTTCGCGCTGGTCGAGGCGACGCTGGCGCTGGCGAAGATGATCGGCGCGTTTCGCGTCACGCTGGTCGACAAGGATCCGGTGATGCCGGTCGGCGTGGTGACGACACAGCCCGACCATTCGCCGATGTTTGCCATCACGCCTCGGTAGTCTTTTTTTGATCGGCCGATTGCCGGACGGTGCGAAGAAAATGCGTCAGAGAACGAAGCACACCTTGCACAGCCTCCTCGGGAGCGTCATCTAGGTTATCACCATGAGCGATACCCAGGCCCAGTTCGCAGTCTTGAAGCAGACCGCCGATCCCGCGGTGGTCGACGCCATCACGCAATTGATCGCCAAGGGCGAAGACCGCGAGCTCAACCGCATCAACCTGTTGGATTTCGCTGCGCGTTACGGGCTCGACGAGGAAAAGGTCATCTCGGCTTTCCTGCATTCGGCGCGGCTCGGACTGTTCGATCTCACCTGGAATGTGCTGTGCCCCGGCTGCGGTGGCGTGCTCGGCGCGCACAACACCCTGAAATCGCTGCGCCACGACGACTACAATTGCGCGCTATGCGCCCAAGGTTACGAGGCATCGGTCGACGATCGCGTCGATGTCGCTTTCACGGTCAGCCCGCGCGTCAGGCGCATTGCGGCACACGATCCCAACACGCTGCCGATCTGGGAATATAACCGCCAGATGTTCTGGAGCTCGGGGATGGACCTGAGCGAGGAATCGATCAAGCGGCTCATCGATGAAGTCTCGCTCGAAGCCATCGAGTTGCCGGCGGGCGAAAAAGCGGAGCTGTCGCTGCAGCTGCCCAATCAGTTCGTGATCGTGTTCGAGCCGGTGACGCATTCGGCGCATTTCTTTGATGTCCAGGGCGAACCGACCCGCGAGCGGCAACAGTTTTCGATCGTCTTCAACAAGCTGCACGCGCCTACGGGCTCGACGGTGATGCGCCCGGGACCGCTACGGCTGTCGCTCGAAAACCAGACCGACCACCGGGTGCTGCCCGCGGTCTGGGTCGCCAACGACACGCTCCATGAGCTGCTCGGCAAACGCAAGCCGATCCTGACAGCCAAGCGGATGCTGTCCAACCAGACTTTTCGCGACGTCTTCAAGGCGGATAACCTCAACGTCGATCAGCGCCTCAAGATCACCTCGCTGACCTTCCTGTTCACGGACCTCAAGGGATCCACCGCGCTCTATGAGCGGGTCGGCGATCTCGCCGCCTTCGACCTGGTGCGGGCGCATTTCCACGCGCTGCTTGAAATCATCGCCTCGGAGAAGGGCGCGGTCGTGAAGACGATCGGCGATGCCGTGATGGCGACCTTCATCAGGCCGGAACATGCGATCGTCGCGGGCCTGCGCATGCGGGCGGCAATGGCAGTCCTGAATGCCGAGCGCGGCCGGGAGGACCTGATCATCAAGATCGGCATCCACGAAGGCCCGTGCCTGGCGGTCATGCTGAACGAGCGGCAGGACTATTTCGGCCAGACCGTCAACATCGCCTCACGGGTGCAGCACCTGTCGACCTCGCAGGAAATTCACATCACCGGACCTGTGATCGAATCGCCCGCAGTCGCCACGATCCTGGCGAAGCAGGCGATCCGGCCGATCCAGAAGGAAGCGGCGCTGCGCGGCATCGCCGACAAGGTTATGGTGTACGAGATACCTTAGACAGCGCTACTCGATCACGATCTCGCCGGTCATGCCGAGTTCGGCGTGGGTCTTGCCGTCGCTGGTCTTGATGTCGCAGCGCAGGTCGTTGACGCGGCCGGCCGCGATCGGCACCAGCCACCATTCGGCGGATTGTCCCGGATAGACCTCGATCTCGCGGATCGCGCCCTTGAATTCGGCGAGGGTAACGGTCTTGCCGTTCTGCTGCTGCGTCACCTGCGCCTTGCGCGTGAACACCATCTGCGAGAACGCGTGCGAGGTGAAGTAGTGCGGATCGTTGCTCGAATTGCGCAGGATCAGCTTGTAGAGCTTGCCGGTTTCGAACTTGAGTTGCTTCGGCGCGAATTCGTGTTTGCCGGGCGAGCCGAGATCGACCGTCACCTCGATCGGCGTCTGTCGCGACAGGTCACCTGCCGCAAGCGCTGCTCCGGATGCGATTCCCAACACGACGGCAGCACCAAGTGCGAAGCGCAAGGAGGCCATGCTCGTTTCCCCTTTCTTGAAAATAGCTTGCTGAAACAATGAGTTCTTTCCCTTAGTGCAAATGCGAATGATTTGCAATTGGATATCGACCGACTGCCTGCGGCGAATCGCGCAGTCGGCCATTGGCCGATAGGACGTGTCTTAACGAAGCGGCAAGGTTACATGCTTTGAACTCGGGCCGAGCCAGCAGAAAACGAAGATGTGCCGTTCGCCGCGGCGGCATCGGGCACTGCCCAGATTTCGCGCAGATGTTTTCGTCACACCAAACGTGACGCCGATTTAATCTGCGTGCCTTGCCAGCCACCCATCGCGCGGATTGCGAAGGCCAGATCTTCGACCCATATCCGCTCAACAGCTTCTTCGAATTTGCAGGTAGATTAATGCTCGACGGACTGCGCCAATTCATTGCCGACATCGTTGCCCCCAACGCGGATCCGGATTTCGCGTTCGACGATACCGGGTATCTTCTCGCGGCGACTGCACTACTGGTCCATGTCGTCTCGCTCGACGGCGAGCCGAGCGTGATCGAGAAGCGCAAATTGCACAGTTTGATCGAAAGCCGCTTCAAGCTCGATCCCGGGACGGCGGATCATTTGATCGCGTCGGCGACGCGGGCCGAAGGCGATGCGGTCGATCTCTATCGTTTCACCAGCGTCATCATGCGTTCGGTGAACGAGGAGGGACGGCTTCGCATCATCGAGATGATGTGGGAACTGGTATACGCGGATGGTCAGGTCAGCGAGTTCGAGGATAACGTCGTCTGGCGCGCGGCTGACCTGCTCGGCATTTCCTCACGCGACCGGATCGACCTCAAGCATCGGGTGGCCGAGCGGCAGCCGGTCTCGTCCGCAGGTGCGCCGAAGGCCGAAGACGCCGCAATGTGACAATGAGCGGCGCAGCCACGCATCATTGCAGATGACGAAACTTTGATGTGCGCCGCAACCGGCTGCGGCAGCGCGCGATAAGCCTGAAAACATAGGGACTTCAGCGCATGGAGCACGCAGGCCGGCACGGCGCCATATTTGGGGGATGGCTTGCGCCACACCGCGCGCCTATGCTCTCGTTCCCGTGCTGCAGCATAACCCTGATTTGATTTAAGAGCATTCAACCGTGACCGAGCGTGTGACGCTGATTACCGGTGCATCGGCGGGCATAGGCACCGAGCTGGCGCGCGTTTTTGCATCGAAGGGTCACCGCGTGGCGCTGGTGGCGCGGCGCGCTGATCGCCTGGAAGCGTTGGCGACCGAAATCAAGGCGGCCGGCGGCACAGCACCGATCGTCATCCCCTGCGACCTTGCGCAACCCGACTGCGGCGACAGGATTGCCGAGGCCTTGACCGACTCCGGTGTGGAGGTTGAATACCTCGTCAACAATGCCGGATTTGGCGTGTTTGGCAGAGCCGTCCAGCGCGATCGGTGCAACCAGCTCGAGATAATCGCCGTCAACATCCGCGCGCTGACCGACCTGTCACTGCGATTTTCCGATCACCTGATCCGTAATCGCGGCGGCCTTCTCAACGTCGGCTCGATCGCCGGTTTTCTGCCGGGGCCGGGAATGGCGGTCTATTACGCGTCCAAGGCCTATGTGCTGTCGTTCACCGAAGCCATGCGCGCAGAACTGGCGCCACATGGCGTGCGCGTGACGGTGCTGTGTCCGGGGCCCGTGCCTTCGGAATTTCAGGCACGCGCTGGGTTCAGACCCGGCTACGATTCGTCGATGCTCAACATGTCGTCGGCCGATGTCGCGCAGCAGGCCTACAGCGGCCTCATGGCGAACAAACGGGCAGTGTTGCCGGGCCTCGGCATCAAGATTGTGCCGTTCCTGCTCCGGCTGGCTCCGCGCTCCTTTGTCCTCGGGGCGATCGGCCGCTTCCAGCTCCGCCAGCGCTGAAGAAACCCAGGGATTTTCCGGCGTTGTTGCCCGTTCGCACCGCGGGTCGGGCGCGCTGACCGCATCTGGCCCGCGGTTTGCTTACATTTTTGCATGTGTGCGTGAACTCACCCGAAATTAACACTCACTTAGGTATGGTTTCGATTCGAGGCACCCTGAGCAACGTCGATGTCGTTCCGGTCGAGCAAGAATGGCGACAACATCGTGCCCTTTCCGGGCAGAGGGGCGCTGGCTGCGCCTGACCCCGCATCCGTGTCACCGGTTCTGATCGTGCTCCACCAGGAAAGCTCGACGCCCGGCCGGGTTGGCAACGCGCTGCGCGCGCTCGGCTATCCCCTCGATATCAGGCGTCCGCGGTTCGGCGACCCGTTGCCTGAAACGCTGGCCCAGCATGCCGGCGCGGTCATCTTCGGCGGCCCGATGAGCGCCAACGACTCCGACGAGTATGTCCGCCGCGAGATTGACTGGATCGAAATTCCCTTGCGCGAGCGGCGGCCGTTTCTCGGCATCTGCCTGGGCGCGCAGATGCTTGCCAAACAACTGGGCGCGCCGGTCGCGCCGCATCATGAAGGCAGGGTCGAGGTCGGTTACTATCCGATCCGCCCAACCGCTGCCGGGCACGCGCTCTGTTCGGACTGGCCGGAGCGCGTCTACCATTGGCACGGCGAAGGATTCCAACTGCCCGACGGCGCCGAACTGCTTGCCGAAGGCGACGACTTTCCGGTGCAGGCGTTTCGGCACGGCCACGCGTTCGGCTTTCAGTTTCATCCCGACGTTACCTACGCCATGATGCATCGCTGGACCACGCGCGGATGCGTGCGGATGGATTCGCCAGGCGCGCAGCCGCGTCACCTTCACTTCGAAGGCCGCGCCGTGCACGACGTCGTCGAGCGGGCGTGGCTGAAGAATTTCATTGCAGGCTGGATCGTGCGCGCGCCGCACGCGGCTCTGCTGGAAGCGGCCGAATAGCCGCCACGCGGAATTTCATCCGCGCGTCCGAACGTCTTTCAAAAGCTTCCGATGTGATAGTGTCGCGCCCCTGAGCCCGCACGGCAATGACAAGAACGACAGGGAGACCCGCGGTGACCTATCAGCATATTCTCTACGAGGTGAGCGATAAGATCGCGACCATCACGCTCAATCGTCCAGACCGCATGAACGCGTGGACCGCGACCATGGAGCGCGACGTGCGCCACGCAATGGAGGCGGCCAGCGCCGATGACGATGTCCGCGTCATCGTGCTCACCGGCGCCGGCCGCGCCTTCTGCGCAGGTGCGGACATGGAGGCGTTGCAGGCCATCGACCCCAGCGAGATCAGGCGCGGCGAGCACATCCCGCCCTTCGACATGAACCGCCGGGCGGACTGGCAGACGCGCTACGCCTATTATCCGGCGATCCCAAAGCCCGTGATCGGCATGCTCAACGGCGCAACCGCCGGCATCGGCCTGGTCCACGCGCTCTATTGCGATCTGCGCTTCGCCGCCGACAATACCGTCTTCACCACCTCGTTTGCGCGCCGCGGGCTGATCGCCGAGCACGGCATTAGCTGGATGCTGCCGCGCATCGTCGGCCAGCCCAATGCGCTGGATTTGCTGATGTCGGCACGGCGGGTCTCAAGCGAGGAAGCGTTGCGCATCGGGCTGGTCAACCGGATCTATCCGCCGGACCAGTTGCGCGAGCAGACGTATGCCTATGCGCGCGATCTCGCCGATTTCGTCTCGCCCAGCGCGATTTCGGTAATCAAGCGTCAGCTCTATGATGTGCCGTTCCAGACGCTCGCCGAAGCCACCATCGATGCCAACCGCGAAATGCAGATCGCGCTGAAGGGGAGCGATTTCCGGGAGGGGGTAGCGAGCTTTGTGGAGAAGCGACCGCCGCGGTTTACGGGGAAGTGAGGGGGAGGGGTCGGGTCTACCGGCCCGTCTCGCCCTGCGGGCTACGCCGGGCACCACGCCTCGCCCTTCAGGCTCTTGCGTGGCTGCGCCACGCGTAGCCCGAAGGGCGAAGCGTGGTGGAGCCAGGCGGGATCGAACCGCCGACCTCGTCATTGCGAACGACGCGCTCTCCCAGCTGAGCTATGGCCCCGTCGCGACCGCCTCGACATCGTCCGAAGCAGCCGACAATCGGCGCCATTTACAGTCCGGCCCAAGGCCAAGTCAAGAACGGTGAAAGTACCGATTTTGGCGTGATTTTGCCGGGAACTTCCCTTGTTTGCGAGAGGATGAACCGATATCTAGCTGTTTATCCCTCCTCGCGAGCTCCCCCTCCCATGCGCGCTATCCTCGACATCGTCATCATTGTCCTTGACCTATACGTCTGGCTTCTGATCGCCGCGGCCATCCTGTCCTGGCTGATCGCCTTCAATGTCGTGAACACGCGCAACGGGTTCGTCGCGGCGGTGGCGGAATTCCTGTACCGAATTACCGAGCCGGCGCTGGCGCCGATCCGCCGGTTCATGCCCAATTTGGGTGGGCTCGACATCTCGCCGATCATCCTGATCCTGGTCATCATGCTCATCCAGCGGGTAATCCTCTACTACGTCTATCCCAACGTCATCTGACCGCGGGCACTGATAGCTGACGGATGCCCGATGGATCCCTGGCGCTACTGCACCGACGGCATCAGTGTCGCGCTGCGGGTGACGCCACGCGGCGGCCGCGACGACATCGATGGCATTGAAACGCTAGCCAACGGCCGCTCGGTTGTGAAGGTTCGCGTCCGCGCCATCGCCGACGGCGGCGAGGCCAACCGTGCGGTCACGGAACTGCTGGCAAAGGTGCTCGGCGTCCCGAAGGCGAGGGTGAAGATCCTGTCGGGCATGACCTCGCGCATCAAGCAGGTCGCCGTTGATGGCGATCCCAAAATTCTCGGCGAAACGCTGCGAAAGGTAGCCGCCGCCAAAGCATGATCGGGACCCGGGGTCGCAGAAGCGCAAAGTGGGAACCGGTTTTCCGAAAGGATCATGCGTCAAAACGAAGACGAAGGATTGAGATGACGGCACGCATTATCGACGGAAAGGTCATTGCGGCGGACCTTCGCGCCCGTGTCGCGGAAGAGGTCGCGCGGGTCAAAGGCGAGCATCGGGTCACTCCGGGCCTTGCGGTGGTGCTGGTCGGCAACGACCCCGCCAGCGAGGTCTATGTCCGCAGCAAGCACACCCAGACCCAGGCCGCCGGCATGGCCTCGTTCGAGCACAAACTGCCCGCTGACGTCGCGCAGGCCGATCTCCTGGCGCTGATCGCAAAGCTCAACCGCGATCCCGCCGTGCACGGCATTCTCGTGCAATTGCCGCTGCCGAAATCGCTTCACACCGAAACCATCATCAACGCGATCGATCCCGCCAAGGATGTCGACGGGCTGCATCCCAACAATGCCGGCCGGCTGGCCGGCGGCTTTGCTGCGCTGTCGCCGTGTACGCCGCTCGGTTGCATCATCCTGACCAAGAGCGTGCATGCCTCGCTGGAAGGCATGAACGCGATCGTCATCGGCCGCTCCAACCTGGTTGGCCGCCCGCTGGTGCAATTGCTGCTGAATGAAAATGCGACGGTGACGATCGCGCATTCGCGCTCAAAGGACCTGCCGCAACTCTGCGCGCGCGCCGATCTGGTCTATGCCGCGGTCGGCAAGCCCGAGATGGTGCGCGCCGACTGGATCAAGCCGGGCGCCACCGTGATCGACGTCGGCATCAATCGGTTGCCCAGCGCTGAGGGGAAGACGCGGCTGGTCGGCGATGTCGCGTTCAAGGAAGTGGCCGAAGTCGCCGGTGCGATTACGCCGGTGCCGGGCGGCGTCGGCCAGATGACGGTGGCGTGCCTGTTGGTGAATACGCTACGTGCGGCCTGTGCGATTCACGGGCTGCCCAAGCCAGCGGTATGACGCGACGCTCTCTCCTCGTCATTGCGAGGAGCGCAAGCGACGAAGCAATCCATTCCTCCGCTTGCGGAGCTATGGATTGCTTCGCGGAGTCTGTCATCCGGCGGCGCTTTGTGCCGACCGGGTGGCTCGCAATGACGGCGGAAATAGCCGCTTAGCGCGCCGCGTTCCCGATGAGGCAGCGCATAGGCGTAAATGGGTCCCGCTCTGCGGCGCAGCGTTACACGCTGCACCGCGTCCCGGACACGAAGCGCGGCGCTACTTCTTCTTGGCGCGCTCGATGCCTTCCAGGATCAGGCGATAGGCGTCCTCGGCGCCGCACCAGCGCAGCACCTTCACCCACTTGCCTTTTTCGAGATCCTTGTAGTGCTCGAAGAAGTGCTGGATCTGCTGCAGCGTGATGTCGGGCAGGTCGTTGTAGTTCCGGACCTTGTCGTAGCGCTGGGTGAGTTTTGAGGACGGCACGGCGATGATCTTCTCGTCGCCGCCGGCCTCGTCTTCCATCAGCAAGACGCCGACCGGCCGCACGCTCATCACGGCGCCCGGCACGATGGCGCGCGTATTGGCAATCAGTACGTCGCAGGGGTCGCCGTCGCCGGACAGCGTGTGCGGGATGAAGCCGTAATTGCCGGGATAGCGCATCGCCGTATAGAGGAAGCGATCGACCACCAGCGTGCCGGCTTCCTTGTCCATCTCATACTTGATCGGCTCGCCGCCAACCGGCACCTCGATGATGACATTGACGTCGTGTGGCGGATTTACTCCGATCGGGATGGCGTCAATGCGCATAAGGGGCTCCGCTTGGCGTTAAAGGGCGCGCCAGAAATCAGGCGCACGTCACGGTCCCTTTAGACCCGCAGCCGAGCAGGGAAAAGCCTGAAATAGCTTCAGTTGGTCCAGGCGAAAGCGACTTTATCGAGCGATTTGGCCCCGAACTTCTCCGAGGAGCGGGCCACCATGCGACCGCCGAGCGCGCGGTAGAATTCCGTCGCCGGATCGTTGTCCGACAGCGCCCAGATCACCATGCTCTTCAGCCCGCTCTGCATCAGATCGCGTCGCGCGGCGGTGAACAGGCGGCGGCCGAAGCCGAGGCCCTGGAATTCCGGTCGCAGATAAAGCTCGTAGATCTCGCCTTCGAAGTGCAGGCTGCGGGCGCGGTTGCGGCCGTAATTGGCGTAGCCCGCGACCTTGTCGCCGAACACCAGCACGCTGACGCGGCTGCCCTTGCGGATTGCGCTGTCCCACCATTGCGGGCCGCGACGGTTAATGAGTTTTTCGAGCTCGGCGCCGGGAATGATGCCCTGATAGGCCGAGCGCCAGGCTTCATCATGGGTAGACGCCACCGCGGCTGCATCCGCAGCCTTGGCCGGTCGAACCTCGATCAGGGTTGTGCTCATATCCTGATCAAAGCAAGTCGGCGGGCCGGCTTCAAGGTCCATCGTTAATTATCGGTTAACCTGTGGATTTTCTGCATCAGTTTCGTGTTCTTCTGTACCGAAAGAGGACAAGGTGGCTGTCTCATCAGGTGTTTCGCCGAGGCAAAAGGCGGCGAAATCGTTATTAAAATCATCCAACCAAACTGCTCGGTGAATTCTGTTCACGGAAAAATGCGCAGGATTTGATTCGCCGGCGGTATTCTGTTGGTGATTTCGCAATACGCCCCTCCCTCGGCTGCACCAGGCCAATTCATGCATCCCCTGAACATGCTTCCTGCGCTGGTCCTCGTTGCCGCGCTCGGTGTGAAGGTCGCCGCCGCGCAGTCCAGCCTTGGCGCGCAAGGCCCGGAAGGCGAGCCTCACCGGCTGCAGCAATGGCTGGTGCCTTCTCCCGATTCTGCAACTGCCGCGCATGCGGTGCTGTTCAGGCCGCCTGGCAAGGGGCCGTTTCCACTTGCCGTGATTGCGCACGCCTCGACCCAGAATGTGTTGCGGCGGGCGCAGATGCCGCAACCCGAATACCGCGCGCTCGCCGGATGGCTCGTGGCGCGCGGTTTTGCCGTGCTGGTTCCTGAACGTCCGGGTCACGGCGCGACGGGCGGAAAATACCTGGAGGATCAGGGCGGCTGCGACGAGGCTGATTACGCCAAGTCTGGCCGCGTTGTGGCAGATGCCATCGCCGCCGCCACCGGCTTCATACGCAAGCAGCCCTTCATCCGCGCCGAGGGCATAGTCGTGATCGGTCATTCGGCCGGTGCCTGGGGTGCACTGGCGCTGGCCGGCGAAGATCCGAAGAACGTTGCGGCCATCATCGCGTTCGCGCCGGGGCGCGGCGGGCATGCCGATGATTCTTCCAACAGCGTCTGCGCGCCGGACACGTTTATGGCTGCCGCGGGCGAATTCGGCAAGGCCGCACGCGTGAGGGTGACCTGGCTGGTGGCTGCCAATGACAGCTACTTCTCGCCCGCATTCTCGCGTCAACTAGCCGATGCGTTTCGTGCCGCCGGCGGCAAAGCCGATTTTTGCGTGCTGCCGGCCCATGGCCGTGAAGGCCACTGGCTGGTGGAAACCGGCGGCGGTGTAAATCTTGCCGGACCTGAACTCGATCGTGCCTTGAGGGCGCGGTCCCGTACCCCGGCCGTCAAGCGATGACGCATGGAGCGAACGCTGGCTGATGATCTCGCTCGGGCTCTATGCGGTGACGGGGCTGTTCTGGGTGCCGATCGTCTTTATGCAGATTGAAATGCGCGATCTTGCGCGCAAGCGGCGGAGCAAAACCGGGAGTTGCCGTCGCGCTACTTCACACTTTTCCACCGCTGGTTTCTGTTTGGGATTCCGGGGTTTGGCTCGGTCGATGATCGCCAAACCGTTCTAGGCAGCATGAACGCCGACATTCGAAAAATTCTCGTGCTCGGCGCCTCCGGCCTGATCGGCCGCTTCGTGACCGACGATCTGCGCGGGAGAGGATTTCGCGTGGTCGGCGTCGCCCGAAGATTATCCGCTTCGCAGAAGAACGGCGCGCTCGATCTCGACCATCCAGGACAAATGGTTCGCCCGGCTGTTCCCGATCAAGGCGCTGATGATCGCAAGTCTCGTGCTGTTCTGGGTCGTCTCCGGCTTCATTGCGCTGGTGATTTCCTATGACGCGGCGGCCGGAATCCTGCGCAGCCACGGCTTTCCGCCGGCGCTCGTCGCGCCCATCACGGTGGGTACCAGCCTGATGGATATGACCATCGGCGTGCTGATCGCGTTCCGCCGCACCTCGGCATTTGGCCTGGTGGCGGGTATCATTGCCGCGCTCGGCTATATGGTCGGCGCCGCAATCCTGACGCCGGACCTTTGGATCGAGCCGCTCGGCGCGCTGGTGAAGACGGGACCCGCGGTCGTGCTGATGCTGGTGGCGCTGCTGACATTGGATAACCGATGAGTCGATGGCCCGATGATGACGTGATCCTCTATGACGGCGTCTGCGTCTTCTGCTCGCGCTGGGTCCGCTTCGTCGCGAAACGCGACGTCGAGCGGAGGTTTCGTTTCACCGCGATCCAGTCGCCCTATGGCACACGGCTGGCGCAAGCGTTTGGTATCGATCCGAACGATCCCGACACCAATGCGGTGGTGCATGGAGGCGTCGCGTATCTCAAATCGGACGCCGCTTTGACAGTACTCGGCATGCTGCCGGGCTGGCGCTGGACGCGCGCGCTGTTTGCCGTACCGAAGCCGCTGCGCGACGCGGTGTACAGTCTTGTCGCGAAAAATCGCTACCGGATTTTCGGGAAGTATGACGAGTGCTTCGTTCCGGACGCGGAAATGCGGGCGAGGGTGATGGAGTAGGTCGCTCCGCCGTCATTGCGATCCGTTGGCTCTGCGCAATGACGGCGCAGACATCAGCGCTTTGTCGTCGCAGCCAACACTTCCTTCGCCGCCCGCTCACCGCTGTCCCTTGCGCCATGCGCGGTCGAGAAGAACTCCGGCGAGGTTGCTTCGCCTGCAAAGAACAGCCGGCCATCGACGGGCGCGGCGAGGACCTCGCGATCTCCCGCATGTCCCGGCAGCGCGTGTGAATAGGAGCCGCGGGCGAAAGAATCGTGCGCCCAGCGTGATTCCGCGAGCGGCTTCAGCTTGCGGCGAAAATCGTTGCCGAGGATCGAGACGATCTCGTCGATGCTTGCTGCGGCCAGCGCGCCGGGGCCGGCGTCCTCCAGCGACTGCGCAAAGCGGCCGCCGAAAAAGCCTTCGATGCAGGGTTGGCCGAATGGACGGATGTGATAGGTGCCCATTTCGGTACGCATGGTGGCGGCGCGCAGATTGCCCTCTACGGGCAGCGCCTCGGGCTCATCCACTGCCAGCGTCACCTTGTCGGCGAGGCCGAGCGGCAGGCCGCGCGCGGCATCGACCTTTTGCGGCAACGGCGGCTGAAAGCGGATCGTCTCATCGGCGATCAGGCTGGTCGGCACCGTGATGATCACCTTGTCGGCCGTCAGCGTGCCGCGCGACGTCTCGATGCGGACGCGCTTGGTGGAATGATCGATCAGCGTCACCGCGCAGTTGAGCGCAAGCGGACACGTGGCGCCATAGGCCGCTATCAGCGCGCCATAGCCGCGGCGGACGCGCCAGTTGATGTCGGTATCCTCATAGGCGTCCATGTCGAGGATGGAGACCTGGTCGAGCTCGCAGCCGTTGACGTAAGTCGAGATCGCATCGATCATCGGGTTCCAGCGATTGCCAGGCTCCAGATAAAGGCTTGCGGCGCAGTCGCGGCCACTCTTCGCGGCTTCCGCCGCTGCTACTTCGGCGCGGTCGTAGAACGCATTGAGCGCGTGCATAAAGTCGTCGCGCTCTGCTTGCGGAAACGCCTTGCCGTGAGCGCGCTCGCGCCATGGCGGCAGTGACCTGTTGATCTCGAAACCGAGCCGTTCGGCAATTTTGACAAAAGAGTTCTCATCTGCCGAATGCAGCCAGCCGCAGCCGACGTCGAAGGTGACGTCAGACGAGGCCATGATGGTGTGCGCGCGGCCGCCGACCCGGTCACGCGCTTCCAGAACGATGACGGAGAGGCCGGAATTTTTCAGTGCGTTCGCCGCGCCAAGCCCGGCGGCGCCGGCGCCGATGATGGCGACATCGACTGAGGAGGGGAGGGACGTCATGCGCAAGGCTGTAGCACGTTCGCGCAGAGGCTAGAAGCCGGCCGTCGACAAGGGGCGATGCCGGGGCCGGCAATCCGGGCGCGTCCGCGAAATTGATCCGCAAGCGGACGTCGGTCGCGGCGGGCAGTTGAGGCGACACTGTGGAAATGCTGTGGAAACGACGAGTTCTCTTGCGCCTCGTTCTGTAGTTGTGTTGAATAAAATATTCACTTGTCTCATTTCAGATATGGATTTGAGCCATGGCTGCGTTGGATCCGGCTACGAGACGCAAGCGAACCGCCGTTCTCGTCGTTCACGGCATCGGCAGCCAGCGCGCCCTGGAGACAATGCGTGGGGTGATACGCGGCATCTGGCTCGATCGCAACAACCCGGCCGACAAGGACAAGCGGGTATGGACGCATCCGCAAAAGGATGGCGCAGATATCGATCTGTCCGTCATGACGACCAACAGTGTGCCGGACTCGAAAGATAATCGCAGCGTCGACTTCCACGAACTGTATTGGGCTCATCTGATGAGTGAAACCAGGGCGGTTGCAGTGCTGCTCTGGCTCTACGAGCTTTGCCGGAAGGGTCCGATCATGAAGCTCGGCATGAACGGACTCTGGTGGGCCGCGGCCATTTTCCTGTGCCTGATGAATCTCTCTTTCGCAGTGCTGGTGCTGCGGGGCGTCCTGCTGTTTTCGGGAAACAGCGCGCAGATTATGCTGGTGGCGCCGTTTCTGCTGCTCGTCGCCAGTATATTTGTTGGTTTTGCCGTGGCGTGCCGGTGGCTGGCGTTACGGCTCATCATCTTGTTTGCAGTTCTATTGGCGGGCGGAGGCCTGCTGGCCTTCGGCTACTTCGAGGTCGCGTGGCATTTCCCCGGCAGTCCCGGAATTCCTGATGGCGCCGAACTGGTGACGCTGATTGCGCTGCCTACGCTGATCGCGTTCATCGCAACTGGGCTGGTCATGGGGCTGCAGGGGCTGCGCGCCTTCTGCTGGGCTTTGTTCATTTCGCTGTTCCTGTTCGGCTGGTTTGTCGCTGCCGACCGGTATTGGAATTCGGAGACGGCCTTCATTTCGACCGTGATCAAGGGGTGGGTGTGGGGGCTGAACTCGCCGTGGGCCGTTGCCACGGCCGCGGCCGTGATTGGCCTCTATCTGGTCGTCAATGCCGCATTCCTGCAGCCCTATCTCGGCGATGCGGCACGCTATTTCCGCAATTCGCCCGCAAATGTCGCGGTGCGCCGGGCGATCCGGAAGGATGCCGTGGACACGCTCGAGCGTCTTCACACCAGCGGTCAATACGACCGGATCGTCGTGGTCGCGCACAGCCTCGGAACCGTGGTCGCCTACGACATGCTGCGCGCCTATTTCAGCCGGATTTGCAGCGAGCTGCCGCCGGCCGATCAGCTTGGGCAGGAGTTCGCCGACATCGACGGCGCGCCATGGCAGCCAGACGACAAGACCGCGTCTATCGCAGACAAGAAGGCGTTGCGGACGAAGGCGCGAGCGGCGATCGCAAACATCGCCGCCGCCGCGGCCGTGCAATCGCCCAATGGACAGCGGCCCAAGAGCTGGCTGGTTACGGATTACGTCACGTTGGGAAGCGCGCTGACCCACGCCTACTTCCTGATGTGTGAGGACAAGAACAAGACCGACGCCGCGACGGGCCAGGACAAGGCCGATGCGTCGTCCAAAGCGGCCGACGCCGGGCTCAAGAAAGACTTCAAACGTCGTGTTGAAGAAAGAGAATTTCCGACCTGCCCGCCAAAACGGCTCGATGCAGACGGTTTGCTAACGTTCCGGGACCCAAATACGGGGAATAGGCGGATTCATAACGGCGCCCTGTTCGGCTTGACCCGATGGACCAACATCTATTTCCCGCGGTTTCAGCTTTTCTGGGGAGACGCCATAGGCGGCGCGCTATCGCCGATTTTCGGCTACCACATCGTCGATCTTGAAGTAGCGACCAAGGCGGCAGGCGGCGCCGACTTCTTCACCCATACCGCCTACTGGGACGTCGAACGCAAGCCCGACACCTACAGCGCCCCGCACATCGTTGCGCTGCGCAAGGCCGTCGATCTGATCGACAAAAACGACGCTATCGATCTGGTTGACGACGGTGACGATCCGACCAAGCACGAGGGGGAGTAGAGCTTGGGCCCCGGCTCAGCAGCGCACCGCTATGGGGCCGCGCTGCGTCCGGGGCACGAGACTGGCCTTACGCCACCGCTTCCTTGGCCTTTTCCGCGCGCTTGCGGTCGTTGGCATCGAGGAACTTCTTGCGCAGGCGGATCGACTTCGGCGTCACTTCGACCAGCTCGTCGTCCTCGATATAGGCCAGCGCCTTTTCCAGGGTCATCTTGATCGGAGGCGTCAGGCGCACCGCCTCGTCCTTTGACGTTGTGCGGATATTGGTGAGCTGCTTGCCCTTGAGCACGTTGATCTCGAGATCGTTGTCACGGGTGTGCTCGCCGACGATCATGCCCTTATAGACCTTCCAGCCGGGCTCGATCATCATCGGGCCGCGGTCTTCCAGCTTGAACATCGCGTAAGCCACCGCTTCGCCCTGGTCGTTGGAGATCAGCACGCCGTTGCGGCGGCCCTGGATGTCGCCCTTGTAGGGCGCATAGCCGTGGAACAGGCGGTTCATGATCGCGGTGCCGCGGGTATCGGTGAGCAGTTCGCCCTGGTAGCCGATCAGGCCGCGGGTCGGCGCGTAGAACACCAGCCGCAGGCGATTGCCGCCGGAGGGGCGCATCTCGATCATCTCGGCCTTGCGCTCGCTCATCTTCTGCACGACGACGCCGGAATGCTCCTCGTCGACGTCGATCACGACTTCCTCGATCGGCTCCTGCCACTGGCCGGTGGCTTCGTCCTTCTGCAGCACGACGCGCGGACGCGACACCGAAAGCTCAAAACCCTCGCGGCGCATGGTCTCGATCAGGATCGCGAGCTGCAATTCGCCGCGGCCCGATACTTCCATGGAATCCTTGTCGGCGGCCTCGACCACGCGCAGCGCGACGTTGCCTTCGGCCTCTCGCAACAGGCGGTCGCGGATCATGCGCGAAGTCACCTTGTCGCCTTCGGTGCCGGCGAGCGGCGAGTTATTGACGATGAACGACATCGACACCGTCGGCGGATCGATCGGCTGCGCCACCAGCGGCGTCTCGACGGAAGGATCGCAGAAGGTGTCGGCGACGGTGCCCTTGGTCAGGCCCGCAATCGCGACGATGTCGCCGGCCTCGGCTTCATCGAGCGGGGTGCGCTCGATGCCGCGGAAGGCGAGGATCTTTGTGATACGCCCTTGTTCGATCGTCTTGCCGTCAGCGCCCAGCACCTTCACCTGCTGGTTCGGCTTGATGGCGCCTGAGGTGATGCGGCCGGTGATGATGCGGCCGAGATAGGGGTTGGCTTCCAGAATGGTGCCGATCATCCGGAACGGGCCCTGCTCGACGCGCGGCGGCGCGACGTGGCGCACGATCAGATCGAACAACGGCTGCATGCCGGCATCCTGCGAGCCGTCCGGGCTGTCGGCCATCCAGCCCTGTTTGGCCGATCCGTAAAGAATCGGGAAATCGAGCTGCTCCTCGCTGGCGTCCAGCGCCGCGAACAGGTCGAATACCTCGTTGATGACTTCGGTCGGACGCGCATCGGGACGGTCGACCTTGTTGATCACGACGATCGGCTTCAGACCGACCTTGAGCGCCTTGGAGACCACGAACTTGGTCTGCGGCAGCGGGCCTTCGGCGGCGTCGACCAGCACCAGCGCGCCATCCACCATGTTCAGGATGCGCTCGACCTCGCCGCCGAAATCGGCGTGGCCGGGGGTGTCGACGATGTTGATGCGGGTGTCCTTCCACTGCACCGAGGCGGCCTTGGCCAGAATGGTGATGCCGCGCTCGCGCTCCAGATCGTTGGAGTCCATCGCACGCTCGGTGACCTTCTGGTTCTCGCGATAGGTGCCGGATTGCTGCAGCAGACGGTCGACGAGGGTGGTCTTGCCGTGGTCGACGTGGGCGATGATGGCGACGTTACGAAGGTTCATGGCTCTTCTTCTGGTCGTGCATGTGGAGGCGCGATCTCACCGGAAAACCGGGACCCACTTTTCCGGATCGCGCTCAAACCTGGGATGCGAACGGGGCCATGGCTCAAACCTGCCCCAAAAAGGAAGCCCGGCCAAAAGGACCGGGCACACCTTACGCGTTGCGGCGCAATATATTCAGAAAACGCCAAAAAACAATGGTTCGTTTGGCATTTGGTTAGCCGATTTTGGGCATGGCCAGGCTCAATTGCCTTCTTCGGGGTCGGGATACACCCCGCGCAAGACCTCGTCAAAATGGGCCTTCACCGCCTCATTGCAGCGGCAGGATCGGTTCCGCAGCGTCTCCCGGTTACGGACCAGGATCGAGCCGCGCCGGGTCTCCAGCGTGCCTTCCATCCTGAAAGTTTGAATGACCCGGCTGGTGTAGGAGCGGCCGACGCCGAGCAGGGTCGCCAGTTGCTCATGAGTCAGCGGCACGACGTCATCGCCATCGGTGCGCTCCATCGCCGAAATGATCCATTTCGCGGTACGCTGCTCGATCGAATGGATCGCATTGCAGGCGGTGGACTGGAAGATTTGCGCCAGCATGCAATCTGCATAGCGGGCGAAAATGTTGCTCAGCGTGCGTGACTTCGATTTCGCAGCATCGAGCTTGCCGACCGGGAGCCGCACGAACGGCCCCGCGAATTTGACCGTGATGCGAGTATAGGCTGGGAGATAGCCCTGGCTGACGATTCCGCCCACCGCCCCCTCGCGGCCGATCAGAACGGTTTCGACGTCGCGGCCATCCTCGTTGGCGACCAAGTAAGAGACGAGGCTGGGGCCGCAGGGAAAATGGACGGTCTCGACGTTATCGCCGGGGTTGTAGAGCAGGTCATTCGGTTGGGTATCGACCGGAACGAGATGTGGTTCGATCAATCCGAAGTCGGCGTCATTCAAGCGACGCAGCAGGTTATTGAACGGCCGAACGGCGGCCGTCACTTCGCGTCGCGTGAGCATCGGGACTCCCCTATTTCCCTCAATATAATTGGTTTGGCTCCGTTCATATGTTCACAAGTGAACAGACGATCGAACGAAGATGTGGTGGTTTCAGTTCCGGAACAGGCGGATGCGCTTTTTGCGAGGCATAGGCCGACTGCCAATCTCCGGGCTTCGGCCCGGATCCCGATCAAAATCTGAACCTTGGAACCGGCGAGAACATGGACTGCGCCCCCCGTGACGGCATGCCCTGCGACGTGCTGGTCGTTGAAGACGATCCGATCATCGCACTCGATTTTGAAGACACCATTCTGGGTTTTGGCGTGAAGACGGTGCGGATCGCCGCGAACGTGGCCAAGGCGCTCGAATTGATCGCCCATCGGCCGCCGGAATTTGCGCTGCTCGACGTCAGTCTTATCCGCGAAAAGAGCTTTGCCGTCGCCGAACGGCTTGAGGTGCTCAAGATCCCGTTTGCCTTCGTCACCGGCTATGGCGCCGACGCGCTGCTGCCGGCGGCATTTGCGGCGAAGCCGCGGCTGCCAAAACCCTGTTCGACCGAAGCGCTTCAGGCGCTGCTGAAGAACAGCCGCGTCATGCCTTGAACGGTTGCGGCCGGCGCAGCAATTACACCGGCTTGGGATCGAGTGTGGTCGACCACAGCGCAACATCGGCGCGGTCGCGCAAGGTCACCGTCATCTGTCCGCTGCCGCCGTCGATCCTGACATGGCCGAAAAACTGCATTCCGGCGGACGGCGGCAAGTTCTGGTTGCCGGGCCCCGGCGCCTTGATGAACTTCACCTCGGGTCCGAACGTGTTGTCGAGCTCGTTCGGGCCGAAGCTGCCGGCGTGCAGGGGACCAGCGACGAACTCCCAGAACGGATCGAATTCTTGAAATTGCGCCTTGTGGGGATTGTAGTAATGCGCGGCCGCGTAGTGCACATCCGCGGTCAGCCACACCGTATTGACCACGCCCGACGTCTTGATGAAACGCAGGAGATCGGCGATCTCCAGCTCGCGGCCGCGCGGCGGGCCGTCGTTTTGTGCAACGGCTTCCGAGCCTTTTCTGTTGCGCGCATCATCATAGACGATGATGCCGAGCGGCATGTCGGATGCGATCACCTTCCAGGTGGCGCGCGAGTTCAACAGTTCCCGTTTCAGCCACGCGAGTTGCGCCGGCCCGAGAAAAAAGCTTTCCGGCCCGTAAGCGGTCTCCTGGTTCGCGCCATTCGGTCCGCGATAGCTGCGCTCGTCCAGCACGAACACGTCGAGATGCGGGCCATAATGGAGCGTGCGGTAGAGCCGTCCCGGCTCCGTGATGTTCGCGCGGATCGGATACATCTCGTGGAAGGCGCGTGCTGAGCGGGCCGCGAGCAGGGCGACGTTGCGTTCCCTGTAGACGGCGGGCAATTCCTTGGACGACGACCAGTTGTTGACGACCTCGTGGTCGTCCCACTGCACGAAGATCGGCACCTCGGCATTGAACGCGCGCAGATGCTCGTCCATGAAGTTGTACTTGTGCGCGGCGCGGAATTCGTCGAGCGTTTCGGCGACCTTTGCTTTCTCGGGCGTCGTCACGTTCTTCCAGATCTTGCCGTCGGGAAGCGTCACCTCGCCCTTGATCGGGCCGTCGGCATAGATGGTGTCGCCCGAGTGCAGCAGGAAATCCGGGCGATGCTTGCGCATGGTGGCGAAGGTGAGCATGCCGCCGTCATCCGGGTTGATGCCCCAGCCCTGCCCGGCAACATCGCCGCCCCAAACGAAGCTGACGGCGCGGCGGTCGCCAGGTGCGGTGCGAAACCGCCCGACCACCGGCTCGCTTTCGATGCCGGTATGGGCGAGGTCGCGAAACCGGATGCGATAGAAGATCTCCTGCCCGGCAGGAAGGTTCTCCAGCAGCATTTTTGCGGTGAAGTCGCTTTCGGGCAGCGCCGCGATCGGCGGCAAAGCCCGTGCGTTGGCAAAGGATTCGCTCGTGGCGACCTCGACAAGCATTTGCGAGGGTCGGTCGGCGCGCGCCCACACCACGCCGCCGTCAGCACCGACATCGCCCGACTGCACGCCGGAGGTTACGACGGGCCGGTCCGCGGCGCGGCTGAGATAAGGCGTTGCAATGACGCCAATGGCACCTGCTCCGGCGGTGGCGAGGAAACGACGCCGCGAAATTCCAGGAAGGCGATTGCGGGAAATCCTGAACCTCATGCGGCCCTCTTCGGATCTGGCGGGTGCGGTGTAGCACCGTCAGACCTAGAAAGATTTGATGACGGCTCGATTACCGGGCTGGCAGATCAGGCAGATCAGGCGTTGCCGGCCGCGCGGAACTGCGCGCTGGCGCGTTGCAGATTTTGCGGCATGCTCAGCAACAGCGACTTGCGGTCGGCGACCGCGTTGTGGAATTGCTCGATCGCGATGTTGAAAGCGGTCAACGTGCCTTCCTCGATCGTGCCGTGTTCGTAGCACAGCAGCGTGTGGCGCAAGATGTCGTCCGCTTCCGCCTGCATCTGGTCGAGCTCGTCCATCGAATCGCACTGGCGGGCGGCGCTGAGCATGTCGAGAAGCCGGTCGCGCTGCGATCCGTTGACGTTGCGCTCATCCTTCTTGAGGTAGCCCGCAAACCACGCGCCGGCGGAGCCCATCGCCGACATCGCCATCAACGTCCACCAGATGTAATCGCTGTAGCGGTCGAGAAAGGTCTTTTCCTCGCCGTCGACAAAGGCGGCGGCGCCGGGATGCACGGGAATCGTGGCGTCCTTGTCGGTGTCGGGCGTCTCGATCTTTGCGGTGAGCGGAAACTCGTTCTTCAGGGTTTGCCGGATAGCGAATAGTTGGCGGGTAAAGGCGGCGATGGTCGATTCCGAAATGCCTCTGCGCGCCACGATGTGATGCGCGAAACTGATGGTCTTGACCTCTGCCTCGGGCTTGTCCGGCGCGCCGCCAAAGGTCCCGGCGGGAATTTCGGAAGCCTCATAGGCGGGGTGGTTCTGCGCAATCGCTTCCGCCGAATCGATCGCCAGGAATTTCGGCGTGCCGCCATCGCGCGTCGAAGCCGCGATCGCGTCCGAAGTGATTTTGCTGTTGACCGGGCCGGCCGCGAGATAGGCATCCGCCTTCTGGCTGCGAATGGCTTCCGCGGCCTCGTTGGCCGGAAACTGAACGATCTCGACCTTGCCGGGATCGACGCCGTATTGCAGCAGGATCACCTTGAGCAAATTGACATTGGCCTGGGTGCGGCCGACCACGCCGATGCGACGGCCGGCGAGTTGCGTAATGTTCTTGATCTCGGGCGCGGCCTTCCTGCCTTTGGCAGCCCTGGCCTTGCCGGCCGACGGCACCCATAACACCGCAACGTTCTTGCGCAGCGTTGCCACGGCCTGCGCGTTCTTCGGCACCTCGAGGTCGCCACGGATGATGGCGAGATCGGCTTTGCCTTCGCCGAGCAGATTGGCGCTCGCGACCGCGCCGTCAGTTTGCACCGGGCGCAGCCGGACCTGGCTGTTCCTGGGATTATTAAAGGCCTGCGCCAGATTCTGAACCACCTTGAGATCGTCGCTGTTGGCAGGGCCAACCGCGATCCGCAGCGTCACCGGCCGCATCGCAAAGTAATAGCCGGCCGCTAGCGCGCCGACGACGGCCAGTACGCCGGCCAGCGTCACGAATGTCAGCCGTCGTTTCGCAGAGCGGGGCGAGGGGGCGGCCGGCGTTTCCGCAGAATGGGGGCCGTCGGTCATCAATCCCCGGAGGTTTGAGTGGAATTTCACGCACCCGGCACGCTTCATTGACATTCTAGCAAATTTCCCGCGAAACCTTTGTTACATCTCTGTCATGGTTACCGGCATCCGGGGCTGGACGCGCCTTGCATGCCATTTTTGGGCATGGGGGATCCCCGACGCGGCCTTGGGTGTTAGGCTTGGGTGTTTAGGCTTGGGTATCAGGTGACAGGCTGATTCAAGCGCGGAGGCGATCATGGCGGAACGGCTATCGGCAGAAGCGCGGAAATCGGCGCTCGCGGAACTAGCTGGCTGGTCGGAAACGGCCGGCCGTGAGGCGATTGCCCGCACCTTCACGTTCAAGGACTTCAACGAGGCGTTCGGTTTTATGTCCCGCGCCGCCCTCGTGGCCGAAAAGAACGATCACCACCCGGAATGGAAGAACGTCTACAAGACGGTGGAAGTGGTGCTGGCGACCCATGACGCCGGCGGCGTCACCAGGCGCGATATCGATCTGGCCAAGGCCATGAACGCCATCGCCGGGCAATTGGGCGTCGCCTGAGGTCGCCTCGCCGCGATCTTGCATGGTGGGGCGGACATCCCCAATTCTTCATTCGTACATGTTGGCCGCGGCGATCTGCCGCGCCGATGCAAGGGGAGCGTCGCGATGGCATCGTCCGATCACACCGCGGGTTTTGAGCCGGCCGACCGGCTGGCACAGGACCGCGAGAATGTGCGCCGGCGCTTCTGGATCAAGTTCAAGCGGGTGGTAGCACAGCTTCCCTTCGCCGAGGATCTGCTCGCGGCGTACTATTGTGCATTCGACAAAGAGACGCCGCGTCACGTACAGGCTGCGCTGCTCGGCGCCGTCGCCTATTTCATCCTGCCGCTCGATTTCATGCCGGACGTGATGCCGCTGCTCGGATTCACCGACGATGCGGCTGTGCTCGCCACCGCCATCCGCTTGGTCGCAAGTCACATCACGCAGGAGCATCGCGATGCCGCCCGCGCTGCGCTGAAGCGCGGGATCGACGCTGATGAAGCGATGGAATAGCGGATGCCAAAAGCCCGTTTCGATTGAATCGGAACGGGCTTTCGATTTCTGGCCTTGATGAACCGGCGGCCGTCCCGGATCGACGCCGGCTTTCGCCGGAAGACGCCTAGCGGGTCTGCGCCCTGGCGCCTCGCTCCGCTTCCCACGCCTGGAACTGCTTGAAGAGCGCTTCCTTGTCCGCGTCGGTCTTGACGCTGGCCGCGGTCGTCGGGCTCTGCTTCAAGAATTCATCGAACCTGGCGCGCGACACGGCCTCGACATTGTGGGTCTTGAGCCATTGCTCGGCAACCGGCAGGCGCTGCCAGTCAGGGAGCGGCGCCGACAGCGAGACCTCCTTCCACTTCGGGTGGAACGGCGGGTTCTGGAACGTCGGAAACTTCGTGAAGAAGGCGTCCACGAACTGAGCCAGCTTGCGGTAGCGCTCCGTGTTGGGCGCCCAGTTGTAGGCCGCGAGCACCGCGGGCACGGCAATGGTATCGACCTTCGCGCCTTCGGCGATCAGGTTGGGATAGTCCTTCGAGGTCAGGGTGGCCGGCAAATAGTCGCCCTGCAGCGGCCGCGAATAGTCGACCGGAACCAGGTGGAAACGATCGTCCTTGAACGCGGCGACGGATTTGTACGGTTTGCCGCCGACGGCAATCACGGCGTCGATCTCGCCAGCCCGCATTCTCTCCATCGCGATGCGCTGCTCGAGATAGAGGAAATTCGGTTTGATGCCGAGCCGTTCGAACACGATCGCGGCGGTTACGAAGGTGCCGCCATTGGGAAGGTCGACGCTGACCTTTTTGCCGTTGAGCTGGCTGATGTTGGTCACCGACTTCGATGCGAGGACGTACATCTCTTCATTGTAGAGCTTCGTCACGTAGGTGAACTGCTTCTTGATGTCCTTGGCGAAGCCTTTCTTCTCGAGATAGTCGAGCGTGTCGGCACGCACGATGCCGAGGTCGACACCCTGCAGGAACAGGATGTCGGCCACGCTTTGTACAGAACCGCGCCCGACGATCGGAAGTACGCGCAACTTGTTTCCGTCGTCGAGCACGGAAGCGAGGTCGGCGCCGAACTGCACGTAGGTGCCGCCGATCGTTCCAGAGATCAGTGTGACTGTGTTGGCGTTCAGCGCCTGCTTGGTGGAAACCGAGCCGAACTGGAAAATCGCCTTCAAACTTTCGCTGACCTTGGCCGGATCGTATTCCTTCTCAGCGGCCTTGGCCGCCGTATTGCTGCATGCCACCGTGATGGCAAGCAATGCCATTCCCATTAAGTGCCGCATGGGTTCCTCTGCGCTGGTCTTGAGTAATTTTCTTGAGTAATTGCCTAGTTCTGCAACTGGCCGAGCCGCCGCTTCGCATCAGGCGACCCGAGCTGGGCGGCCTTCTGGTACCAGAGCCGCGCCGCCGCCGGATCGGGCGTGACGCTGCGCAAGTCCTGGCTGCCCAGCACTTGCGGATCATACGTTCCGGCCAGCATCAATGCCGCCTCCGCCTCCTGCGCGTCCGCCGCGCGCTCAAGCAATAGTCGGGCGGAAGTAATGTCGCCGATCGCAAGCAGGCCTTTCGCTCGCTTCAGCAACGCCGCAAGTTCTTCCGGATCGATGCGACGTGCCGGAGCCGCCTCGCGCGCGGGCTCATGTACGGCCGGTGCGGCCGCGGCAACTGGGGCCGCCGGATTGATCGCAGCGACGACGTCGTTGGATGCTTCGCGCGCCACCGGCTCAGGCACCGCGACCTTGCCCTTGAGTGCGCTCTGATAGGCGGCGGCAATTTCGTCGCGCGTCGGCGACGCGGATGCCAGCGCGGTGGGCGGCGAGCGGCGAGCGGCTGCCATCTCCGCACCGGATGGCTCGGCGGCCAGCGGCGGCGCGGCAACGCGCTGCTGCGGCGGCTGGGGCTCCGGCACCGCCGCGGCGAGCTGGTCGGCTGGCGGCGCGATGCCGCCGCCACCGCCGCCGAGCGAGGCGTTGAAGATGACGGCCCGGGTCGAGTCGATCGAAAACAGCGCGAGAACGGCCGCGATCGCCGACACGATCACGACGCCGGTTACAATGCGCCCGGCCCGCGCCTTCTTCAGGCCGCCGCTGCCGAACCTTCCGCTGCCGAACGTATATTCGGAAAGCTGCTGATGCGACTCCTCCTCGTAGTTGGAGAGGAAAAGCGGCACCGGCTCGTGTGGCGGGAGCTCCTCCGGCAGCACATCAGTCCGCTCAAACGACGGCGCAAAAGACTGCGCATATTGCGGCTGTTCGTATTGCGGCTGCTCATATCGGGGCTGTTCGTATTGAGGCTGTTCGTATCGGGGTTGCTCGTATCGAAGCTGCTCGTACCGAGGCTGATCGGCCTCGTACAACCGAGGATCGCTGATGGCTTCGTCGAATCTGTCGAACGGATCTCTCGCCTGAACCGGCTTGATGTTCTCCGCCATGATGATGCTCCCCACTACTGAACGCAACGACGGGCGTCCCCCTGCACCTACTTCTTGCTCTTATTGACGTACAGGCGCCCCTTCACTGATGGTTAAAATCGCACACGGAATGGGCTCAAAAAACGGCGGAGGCTGGTGGGAATGAGGAGATATTTTGGTATGATTGAGGCAAACTAGCGGCATCCTGCCGTTTGAAAACACGCATTGTTACCGAGAAACTATATCGGTGAGATGAAATTCATGCCGCAGATGCGAAAAAATGTGCGTCGCTGGTCCGCGCATCGCACAGACCGCTCTCGCTTCTTCCGAGTGGGCGACTAAGTTCAACGATGATCCCGCACCTCAGGGATGCAGGATCACCTTGCCCATCGCTTTGCGGCCGGCAAGCACCTTCAGCGCTTCGGCGGTTTCTGCCAGCGGAAAGGTGCGGTCGACATGCGAGGAAATCTTGCCTTCCGCCGTCCACTTCACGAGCTTTTCCAGGTTGGCGCGGTTCTTCTCGGGATTGACCCTGGTCCAGGCACCCCAGAACACGCCGCGGATATCGCAGCCCTTGAGCAGCGCGAGGTTGAGCGGCATCTTCGGAATGTCGCCCGCCGCAAAGCCGATCACCAGGAAGCGGCCTTCCCAGGCGATCGAGCGCAAGGCGGCTTCGGCGTAAGTGCCGCCGACCGGATCGAAGATGATGTCGACGCCCTTGCCCCCGGTGAGCCGACGCAAACCCTCTTTTAAATCTTCCTTGCTGTAGTTCAGCGTCAGCTCGGCGCCGTGCGCCTTGGCAAATTCCAGCTTCTCGTCCGACGACGCGCAGGCGATCACCTTCAGGCCCATTAGCTTGCCGAGCTCGCAGGCTGCAAGGCCGGTGCCGCCGGCAGCGCCCAGCACGGCAAGCGTCTCGCCGGGTTTCGGGCTGGCACGATCTTCCAGGGCGTGCAGTGCCGTGCCGTAGATGATGATGATCCCCGCGGCGCGGTCAAAATCCAGATTGTCGGGGATCTTCACGATCGAGCTTGCCGGCAGTGCGATCTTTTCGCGCGCGCCGTTGTGGCCGCAGGATGCCACAACGCGGTCACCGACCTTCAGATCGGTGACGCCGGCGCCGACGCTTTCGATCACGCCGGCAACTTCGGCAGCTGGCGAAAACGGGAACGGCGGCTTGATCTGGTACTTGCCCTGGATCATCAGGATGTCGAAGAAATTCAGCGCCGCGGCCTTGATCGCGATCACGGCCTGTCCCGGTTCGGCCACCGGATCGGGCACGTCGGCCAGCACGAGATCGTCCGGTTGGCAATATTGCGAGCAGAGAATGGCTTTCATGGACACACCTGATTTCGGACCGACGATGGGCTGACTGCTTCATGCCGGATTTGAAGCCGGGCTACAATCCGATTCCGACGCATGTCTCGCGCGGGTGAAGGGGATTCAAACGATGTTTGAAAACAGCCTGTTGGCCGGAAAACGGATATTGGTCACCGGTGGCGGCTCGGGCCTTGGAGCGGCGATGGGACGCCGCTTCGTCGAGCTTGGCGCAGAGCTCGTCATCTGCGGCCGACGGCTCGAATTGCTGGAGGCCACTGCCGTGCAGATGCGCGCGGAGCTCGGCGGCAAGGTCACCGCAATCCGATGCGATATTCGCGACGGCGCCTCCGTCGATGCAATGATGGACCAGATCTGGCGGGAGGCGCCGATCGACGTGCTGGTCAACAATGCTGCCGCGACCTTCATCGCGCAGACCGAGCATCTTTCGTTCCGCGCGGCGGATGCGATCCTGGCGCCGACGCTGCATGGCACGATGTACTGCACCCTCGCCGCGGGCAGGCGCTGGATCGACGGCAAGCACGAGGGCGTGGTGCTGAGCATACTCTCGACCTCGACGATCACCGGCCGCGCTTTCACGGTACCGTCGGCGATGGCGAAGTCCGCTGTGCTCGCGATGACCAAAAGTCTTGCGGTGGAATGGGGGCCGAAGGGCGTGCGTACGGTTGCGATCGCGCCCGGCGCGTTTCCGACTCCGGGCGCGTCGGGTCAGCTCCGTCCCGAGGGCCGCGATGAAAGCTGGGCGCAACGCAATCCGCTTGGCCGCGCCGGCGAGCATGGCGAACTTGCGAATCTCGCGAGCTTTCTGATTTCCGACCAGGCCGGTTACATCAATGGCGAGATGGTGGTGCAGGATGGCGGCGCGCATTTGCGCAGTTCCGGTGCCGAGGATCTGCTGCAATGGACCGATGCACAGTGGCAGAAGCAGCGCGAGCGCCGTTCCAGGGACTGAAGTCGACACCCGTGCTCTGAATTCGAAGGTATCAGGGACGAAGCCTCGCCGCGGCGGTGAGTAACACCGTAACTGCCTTCCCAAAAAAGCATTTCCCGGCTATCCATCCCCGGCGGCGCGATGCGCCCGCGGGCCATCTTCCAGTCACAATAATGAGGGAACCAGTTGTCCGTGTTGCGAATACTGGCATTTCTGGTTGCGATTGCGGCGTTGTGCGGGACGACAGCCCTCGCGCAAACACCGAGCCCTGCTTCGAAGGGCGCCAAGGATTCAGGCAAGGCGGCACCTGCACCAGCACCTGCACCCGCGGCAAAGAAGCCGGAACCGGCAGCGGCTGCTGCCGCGGGCGGCGCGGAACCTACCTTGATCGGTCAGTACGGCACCTGGGGCGCCTACACGGCGGCGCCGAACGGCAAGAAGGTTTGCTTTGCGCTGGCGAAGCCGTCGTCGTCGAAAACCAATCCGCCGAATCGTCCGCGCGATCCCGCCTACGCCTTCGTCTCGACGCGTCCGGCGGAAAAGGTCTTCAACGAGGTCTCGATCATGATCGGCTACGCGCTGAAGCCAGGCTCGGAATCCTCTCTTGAGGTCGGCGGCGCGTCCTACGCGATGTATACCCAGGGCGATGGGCTCTGGATCAAGAACGCCGCGGAGGAAGAGCAGATGGTCAACGCCATGCGCAAATCTACCGAGGTCACCATCAAGGGCGTCTCTGCCAAGGGCACCGAGACCACGGACGTCTTCTCGCTCAAGGGGCTGTCCCAGGCGCTCGACCGGCTGGCGCAGGATTGCAAGCGCTAGACGGCATTTAAGCCCAGAATGACGTTGTTTAGGGGCCGGGGAAGGCCTATTTGATTGACTTCGTAGGGTGGGCAAAGGCGCAAAGCGCCATGCCCACCATTGACGTTTGTGGTGGGCACGCTGCGCTTTGCCCACCCTACGCCGCCCCCAACCATCTCGTGTGACTTAATGACGCTTTCATCTTCCGTGGCACCGCTGGAGAAGGTTCCGCTCGAAGCCTATGTGCCGCCGGCAAGGCCGTCGCTGATCGGCCTGTCGCGCGCCGAGATCGCCGACCGGCTCGGCGAGATCGGCGTTGCGCCTGCGCAGCGCAAGATGCGCACGCAACAGCTCTGGCACTGGATGTACTTTCGCGGCGCCAAATCCTTTGCGGAGATGACCAGCGTCTCCAAGGACATGCGCGCGCAACTCGAGCAGCATTTTACCGTCGATCGTCCCGAAGTGGTGGCCGAGCAGGTTTCCAACGACGGCACCCGCAAATGGCTGTTGCGCCTGCCGAGCGGCGACGCGTTCCAGAAAGCGCATGAAGTCGAGTGCGTCTACATCCCCGAAACCGATCGCGGCACGCTCTGCGTTTCCTCGCAGGTCGGCTGCACGCTGAATTGCTCGTTCTGCCACACCGGCACGCAACGGCTGGTGCGCAACCTCACCGCGGGCGAAATCGTCGGCCAGATCATGGTGGCGCGCGACCGTCTCAACGACTGGGCCGATCGCGAGACACCGACCGGCAGTCGCCTCGTCACCAATATCGTCATGATGGGCATGGGCGAGCCGCTCTATAATTTCGACGCGGTGCGCGACGCGCTGCTGATTACAGCCGACAACGAAGGCATCGGCATTTCCCGCCGGCGCATCACGCTGTCGACCTCGGGCGTGGTGCCCAACATCATCCGCACCGGCGAGGAGATCGGCGTCATGCTCGCGATCTCGCTGCACGCGGTTCGCGACGAATTGCGCAACGAGCTGGTGCCGCTGAACCGAAAATATCCGATTGCCGAACTGCTGCAGGCCTGCCGCGATTACCCGGGCTCGTCGAACGCGCGGCGCATCACCTTCGAATATGTGATGCTCAAGGGCGTCAACGATTCCCTCGACGACGCCAAGCTGCTGGTCAAGCTGCTCAAGGGCATTCCGGCCAAGATCAACCTGATCCCGTTCAACCCATGGCCGGGTTCGCGCTACGAGTGCTCGGATTGGGAGCAGATCGAAAAATTCTCCGAATACATCTTCAACGCCGGCTACTCCTCGCCGGTCCGCACGCCGCGCGGCCGCGATATCCTCGCCGCCTGCGGCCAGTTGAAGTCGGAGACCGAAAAACTGTCCGCGCGCGAGCGCCAGGCGCTCCGCGCCATGGCGATGACGGATTGAGCGATCCTCGCAATGACGGTGCATGAACCATGGCACTAGTCGGCCGCTTCTTCGTCATCCTGTTCGCCTTCCTCGCCGCCTGCTTCGTGGCGGGAATGATCGTGGTCGGCGCGGTGCTGTATCCGGAATTCAGCGATCTCGGCGGCGGACCGATCGACCAGGGCGCGCTGGATGTCGTGCTCGGCTTCGGCTTCATCTTCCTGTCCGGCTTTGCGCTGCTGCCGGCACTGGTGGTCGTGCTCATCACCGAAGCGTTCTACATCCGCAGCGTGCTCGCTTACGCCGTCGGCGGCGCGATTGTTGGCGCGGCCTGCTATCTCGGCCTCGTCCCCTTCGACCCCGAGACGTTGACTTTTGATGGTATCGTGCGTCGTCATCTCGAAATCATGACCGGCGCCGGCATCGTCGCCGGCCTCGTCTACTGGCTGATCGCAGGCCGCACCGCCGGCGCCTGGCGCGAACCGGCGCCCCCGATAAAGCCGTTGCCGCCGCTGCCATCGCAGTCACGGCCATTCTCTTGATGCTTCTCCCACAACAAGGCGAGAAGGGAAGCGCGCTTGTGCCTTTTCATCCCCCATCGGCTCGGCTAAACCCCGCGCCATGAACCGTACCGGACTTATTATCGCGTTGGGCTTGTCGCTCGTTGTCGGACTGCTGTTTGGAATCTTTCCCGAACTCGACCTGAAGCTGGCGGCATTGTTCTACGATCCCGCGAGCACCTCGTTTCCATTAAAGCAGAACGGGCTTGCCGCATTCGCGCGCGATGCCGCGATGTGGATCGCCTGGGCGCTGGCGCTGCCGGCGCTGATTGCGATCGTCGCGAAGCTGCTACGGCCGGATCGGCCGATGCTGGTTCCAGGACGCGCGGCCGTGTTCCTGCTGGCCACCATCCTGCTCTCCGCGATCGTGCTGACCAATCTGACCTTCAAGAGCCATTGGGGACGGCCAAGGCCGGTGGTGGTGACGGAGTTCAACGGCCCCTGGGAATTCGTGCCGTGGTGGGACCCGCGCGGGGCTTGCGGGCGTAATTGCTCATTCTTCTCGGGCGAGGGCGCCACCGCATTCTGGACCTACGCGCCCGCGGCGCTGACACCGCCGGCGTGGCGGCCGTTGGCCTATACGGCGGCGACTCTGTTCGGTATCGCGACCAGCGCGCTACGGATGGCGTTCGGCGGGCATTTCTTCACCGATGTCGCAGCCGCCGGCCTCGTCAGCTTTTTCGTGATCTGGCTGGCCTATGCTTGGATCTACCGCTGGCCGTCGACCAGGCTTACCGATGCGCAAATCGAAGCCGCGCTGGCGCGCTGGGGCTGGCCCGGCTACCGCCTGTGGCAGCGCTGGCGCGGGCGCGACGCAAGATAGTCCGTCCCCAGCCGCCAAGCGCCATTAAACGCGTGCCCACGGCGGCGAAATTTGTTATTCGCCGCCCTCAAACGACATCCGCTATTTCGACCGATTGGAAGCTCGATGAGTACGATCCTGAAAAGCCTGCCCAAGGGGGAAAAAGTCGGCATCGCTTTCTCGGGCGGTCTCGACACCAGCGCGGCGCTGCTGTGGATGAAGCAAAAGGGCGCGCGCGTTTTTGCCTATACCGCCAATCTCGGCCAGCCTGACGAGACCGACTACGACGAGATTCCGCGTAAAGCGCTGGAGTTCGGCGGCGAAAAAGCCCGGCTGGTGGATTGCCGCACGCAACTGGTCCACGAGGGTGTTGCCGCCATCCAATCGGGCGCCTTCCACGTCTCTACCGGCGGCATCGCGTATTTCAACACCACGCCGCTCGGTCGCGCGGTGACCGGCACGATGCTGGTCTCGGCCATGAAGGAGGACGGCGTCAACATCTGGGGCGACGGCTCCACCTACAAAGGCAACGATATCGAGCGGTTTTATCGCTACGGCCTGCTGACCAATCCGAACTTGCAGATCTACAAGCCCTGGCTCGACCAGCAGTTCATCGACGAGCTGGGCGGGCGCGCGGAAATGTCGGCGTTCATGACCGCCAACGGATTCGCCTACAAGATGAGCGCCGAAAAGGCGTACTCGACCGACAGCAATATCCTCGGCGCCACTCACGAGGCCAAGGATCTCGAACGTCTCGACAGCGGCATCAAGATCGTCAATCCGATCATGGGCGTGCCGTTCTGGCGCGACGACTGCGCCGTCAAGGCCGAACAGGTCACCGTGCGTTTTGAGGAGGGCCAGCCCGTCGCGCTGAACGGCCAGACATTCACCGATCCGGTAACCCTGTTCCTCGAGGCCAACGCCATCGGCGGCCGGCATGGCCTTGGCATGAGCGACCAGATCGAGAACCGGATCATCGAGGCGAAGAGCCGCGGCATCTACGAAGCGCCCGGCATGGCGCTGCTGCACATCGCCTACGAACGCCTGGTCACGGGCATCCACAACGAAGACACCATCGAGCAGTACCGGATCAGCGGCATGCGCCTCGGCCGACTGCTGTACCAGGGACGGTGGTTCGATTCCCAGGCCCTCATGCTGCGCGAAACCGCCCAGCGTTGGGTGGCGCGCGCCGTCACCGGCGAGGTGACGCTGGAACTGCGCCGTGGCAACGACTACTCGATCCTGAACACCGAGAGTCCCAACCTGACCTATCAGCCGGACCGGCTTAGCATGGAGAAGGTCGAGGACGCCGCGTTCTCGCCGGCGGACCGCATCGGCCAGCTCACCATGCGCAACCTCGACATCGCCGATACCCGCGCCAAGCTGAAGCTTTATTCGGACACAGGCCTGCTGGCGGGCAGCGAAGGTTCGGAGATCTTCAAGCTCGAGAGCGACAAGGGCTGAGAAACTCTCGTGTGCCGGACCCGAGGCAGCGCGTAGCGGTGCGTCGCAGAGCCGGGACCCAAGACCACATAACCGATACGCACTTTTTGGGCCCCGGCTCAGCAGCGCATACTGCGTGCTGCGCCGCGTCCGGGGCATGAGTGCCACGCGGGTTAGGCGTCCGTTATGGATACGTCATCCGGGACAGATAGATTTTGCCCGCCTGAATTCTCGCGGAACAGCCGCACACACTGCCCGTACCGTGTGTCCGACCGGAGGCTCGATCATGATCAAGACTGTCACCATCGTCCTCGGCCTCCTGCTTTCGGCATCTGCGGCCGATGCCCAGACGATTTATCCCATCGACCGCGCCGAAATCCTTGCCGGCGCGCAGTTCGACTTCAAGGTCGAATTTCCCGACAAAGTCGATCCGGCCAAGCTGAAGGTGACGGTCAACGGTCAGGACTATGCCGTTGCTTTCGGCCGCGCCGGAACTTTCGTCGAGCGTGAGGACGGCAAGGACCAATCGGCGCTGATGCTCCGCGACGTCGCGCTGACCGCGCCCGGCCCTGTCGTTGTCGAAGCCGGAGACGGCACGCGCAGCCGCAAGGTGGCATGGACCGTTTACGACACCGGCCCGCGCAGGGCGAAGAACGTCATCCTGTTCATCGGCGACGGCATGTCGCTATCCCACCGCGTCGGGGCGCGGTTGCTTTCCAAGGGCATCGCTGAAGGGAAAAGCCTCGGCAAGCTTGCGATGGACGACATGCCGCATATGGCGCTGGTGGCGACCGCGGGTTCCGATTCGATCATCACCGACTCCGCAAATTCGGCTAGTGCTTACGCAACCGGCCACAAGAGCGCCGTCAATGCAATGGGCGTCTATGCCGACCGCACCAGGGATCCGCTCGACGATCCCAAGGTCGAGACTATCGCAAGCCTCGCCAAGCGCCGGCTCAATTTGAGCATCGGAATCGTCAGCAATACCGAAATCGAGGATGCAACGCCGGCGGCGATGGTGGCCCATACCCGTCGCCGTGCCGAGTATGATCCTATCGTCGAGCAGTTTTTTGCGGCCAAGCCCGACGTGCTCTTGGGCGGCGGTAGCGCCAATTTCCTGCCAAAGGCTGCGTCCGGAAAGCGCAAGGACGATGTCGATTACATCGCGCGTTTCCGCGAGGCCGGCTATCCCGTGGCGATGACCGCGGGTGAGCTCAACGCGCTCTCGGCAAAGCCCGAGACGCGCCGGTTGCTCGGCCTGTTTGCCTCCGGAAACATGGACGGCGCGCTCGACCGCAAATTTCTCAAGGGTGGCGGCGTGAAGAAGTTTCCCGAGCAGCCGGACCTGACCGAGCAGGTTCAGGCCGCCTTGAACGTGCTGTCGAGAAACGAAGCCGGCTTCTTCCTGATGGTGGAATCCGGAATGATCGACAAATACGCCCATCTGCTCGACATGGAGCGCGCGGTCTATGACACCATCATGCTCGACAACGCCGTGCGCCTTGCCCGCGACTGGGCCAGCAAGCGCGGCGACGACACCCTGATCCTGGTCGTGGCGGACCACAGCCATCCCAACAGCTTGGTCGGCACCATTAATGACGATATGAGCACGACGCCGAACGTGCCGTTCCGCGAGCGCGTCGGCGTCTATGACAAGGCCGGCTTCCCCAACTATCCGGCGCCTGATGCGGACGGCTATCCGTCGCGCGTCGACGTCAGCCGGCGGCTCGCCATCTTCTCCGCCAGCCTTCCCGACCACTACGAGACCTTTCGTCCCAAGCTCGACGATCCGAACCAGCCGACCGTGAAGGGCGACGATCCCGCAACCTTCAAGGCCAATGAAAAATACAAGGACGTTCCCGGCGCGGTGCTGCGGCCGGGCAACCTGCCGGCGATGGTCGGTGCGAGCGTGCATTCCGGCGAGGACGTCATCCTGACCGCGGCTGGGCCTGGCAGCGAACGGGTGCGAGGCTCGATGGATAATACCGAAGTCTTTCGCGTGATGGCGGACGCGCTCGGCCTTGCAGCGGCGGGACGCTAGTCACGGTCGTCCCGGCGAAAGGCTTCGCCGGGGCGACGGCCTAGTTTGGCGCGAACATCAGCTTCACAAGACTGCGAAACAACATGACCTGCCGTTCAAGTCGGCCGGGATCGTTCAGCGTCTTGGACATGATGATGGCGCCGTCGACGATGCAGGACAGCATGTCGGCGACATCGTCGAGGTCGACCGGCTCTCTCGGAGGATGGACCGCCGCGATGCCGTCGAGGATCGTGCGGAAGCGCGCGTTCCAGTCCCGCACGGATTGCGCGGTGAGATCGCGTATCTCACGGTCGAACAGCCGTTCCTGATAGCAGATGCTGGCGATCAGGCAGCCGGGATGTCCGTTCGGCAGATCCGCCATCGTTTCCGCAAGCAGCTTCAGTGAAATCAGGAACGCCTGCAGCGGATCGTCGGATAGCTGTTGGCCGCGCCCGAAGATTTCGTCGAACAGGCGATCGTTGGTTGCGACATATCGCCGGACCATCTCGCGGGCGAGCGCGTTCTTGTCCTTGAAGTGATAGAAGAAGCCGCTCTTGGTGAGGCCCGCCTCGGCGATCACTTCCTCGATCGAGGTCGCGCCGAAGCCTTTGGCGAGCACGGCCGCCTCCGCGATCTCGAGAATTCTCTCGCGGGTGGCTTCGCCCTTGCCTTTCGGGGTCTCCAAAACTGTACTCATGGTACGGTTTCTCCACGGCCGAAAGCCGCAGGAGCTTTGCGCCCCGCCGGCAACCATTTGATTTCGTATCATTTTGCAGCTCAAGGTTCATCCGCACCACAAGCCGCCTAGGCGGCCGCGACACTATGAGGCACCAACATCGCCGGACCTGGGCGATGCGCGAGAGACGTATCGAGGTCCTCTAATTCGCGGAGATGTTGAAATGGCCAAATACCGACACGCCCTGCCGCAGCGCCGCGGTGGCGTTTTCCTCACCGATGGCGGCATGGAAACCACGCTGATCTTCCACGAAGGCATGGAGCTGCCGCACTTCGCCGCCTTTGTGCTGCTGGATAGCGCCGAAGGGCGGGAAAAGCTGAAGCGGTATTATGCCGCCTATCTCGCGGTCGCGCGCGACCATGGGCTTGGCTTCGTGCTCGACAGCCCGACATGGCGTGCCAATCCGGATTGGGGCACCAAGCTCGGTTATGACGTGTCCGCGCTCGCTGGGATCAATGTCCGTTCGATTGCATTGCTCGAGGAGCTGCGCACCGGCTGGGAGCGGCCAGACGCACCCTGCGTCATCAGCGGCGCCATCGGCCCGCGCGGCGACGGCTACAAGGCAGGCAACATGCAGGCCGACGAAGCCGAGGCCTATCATCGGGCACAGATTGCGGCCTTCGTCGAAGGCGGCGCTGACATGGTCACCGCCTATACCCTTAACAGCATCAATGAAGCGATCGGCATCGCGCGCGCAGCGCGGTCGCAAGCGATTCCGGTGGCGATCTCGTTCACGGTGGAGACCAATGGCCGCCTGGTGAAAGGAGAAACATTGCGTGAGGCGATCGAGACCGTGGATCGCGAGACCGACGGTGCGCCCGAATACTTCCTGATCAACTGCGCGCACCCAACTCATTTCGAAGACGCGTTGAAGGCGGGTGAAGCCTGGACCGAACGTATCCATGGCATCAGGGCCAACGCCTCGACAAAAAGCCATGCCGAACTCGACGAATCCGAAACGCTTGATGCGGGTGACCCGGCCGATCTCGGGCGGCGTTATGTTGCGCTCAGGAACGCGTTTCCGACGATGCGCATTCTTGGCGGCTGCTGCGGCACCGATCACCGGCACGCCGCCGCCATTTGCGAGGCGTGCGTGCCACCGCGGGCCCTCAGCGCGTGATGCAACAAAATGGCCGGGATTGTTCCCGGCCATTTTCATCTTGATTGCCCGCCAGGCTCAGCGCGGCGGCGCGGTGCCGGGCGGGGGCGGCGGCAGCGACGCCTGCCCGCCGCTGAGCAGCGGCGTGATATTGCGGATGGTGACGCGCCGGTTGATCGGGCTCGGCCCGTCGATCTGCTCCTTCAGATACTGCTCGCCATAGCCCTGCGACGTCAGGTTTTCCGCCGGCACGTTGAACTGCTGCGTCAGCAGGGTGGCGGCGGATTCGGCACGGCGGTCCGACAGCGACAGATTGTCGACGTCGTTTCCGACCGCGTCGGTGTGGCCCTCGATCAGGAATACCGCACGCGGATTTTGCTGGATTGCGCGGTTGAGGCCATCGGCGATCACCTGCAGCTTCGCCGCCTGATCGGACGGGATTTCCCACGATCCGGTTTCGAAGTTGATGGTGTTGACGTCGATGCTCGGCATGCGTTGGCGCACGGTCGGGCTGTAACGGATTTCGTCCAGTGAATAACGCCGTTCGATCCGTTCCACCGGCGGCGCCATCAAGGTGTCGTAGATCACCTCCGGCTCCGCCTCCTCGGCATCGACGATGTAGCGGTTATACGGGATGCGTATCGTCGGCGGCGGCAGCGCGACGAAGAAGCCGCCGGTCGCCCGCGGATCGCGGTAGCTGTTGTCGATGATGATGATCTCGCGGCCGCGCTCGTCGCGGCGGATACGCCGCAGCAATTGGCCATCGCGGCCCATCACCGTGATCACCTGGGTGCCGTCGGGTCTGATGACGACAGTGCGGGTCTCGCCGCCGACGGTCTGGGTCTGGATGTCGCGCGCGCCGTAGCGGAAGCGCTCGACCTCGTTGTGACGGACATAGGCCTGTCCGCCGGGATCGCGAACGATGATCCGGCCCGGTTCGGTGATGACCGTGCGGCCGCCTTCCTGAACTTCGCGACGCTGGCCGCGGAAGTCGTCGAGGCGCTGCGGCCCTGTAGCCCGAGTGCCCGGGGCGATCGCCCTGAGCCCCTCCTGGGTCGGAGGAGGCGCCGGCAGTGGTGCCGTGACCTGCGGCGCACGCTGGAATGCCGGCGCGACCGTCGGCGGCGCGTTCTGGACCCGGCCTGCCGGCGGCGTGGCGGCCGGGGCACCGGGCACGGCGGTTGGCGCCGCGGGAGCGGTCGTGGTGCCGGGAGCCGCCGGAGTGCCAGCAGCCGGGGGCGCCGTCGGCGCGGGTGTCGCGGCCGGCGCCGTTGCAGCGGGGGCGCCGGGAGCCGGCGCGCCGGGACGACCCGTCGGTGGCGTTGGCGCCGGCGTTGGCGCACCCGCGGCCGGCGGCGGTGCGCCGGGGCGTCCCTGCGGTGTCGCTGGCGCAGTCGTCGGAGCGCCCGCCGCCGGAGGCGTCGTCGGGGTCGGGGTGCCCGCGGCTGGTGGCGTCGTGGGCGGCGCGCCGGGCCGCGCCGGCGGCGCGGTTGTGGTTCCGCCGGGCGGTGGAGTCGTCGGCGGCGACGCGGCCGGAGCCGGCGTCGGCGAAGGTCTCGCACCGGCTGCCGGGGGTGGCGGCACGGGAGACGGCGTCCCCTTCTGAGCGGAAGGCGGCGTAGGCGTGGGCGTCGGCGCCGCCGGCTGCTTCGGCGCGGTGGGAGCTGCCGCTGGTGGCGGAGGCGGCGGTGGGGTCGGACGCGCAGGCGCCGCCGCGGGAGGTGGCGGTGTCGGAGTGGGACGCGCGGGCGCGGCCGCAGGAGGCGGCGGCGGAGGCGGTGTTGGACGCGGCGGCGCGGCTGCCGGAGGGGGTGGCGCCGGCGTTGGACGTGGTGGCGGTGCAGCCGCCGGTGGCGGGGGCGGCGGAGCCTGGCGTGGCGGTGGGGCAGCCGCCGGCGGCGGTGGGGCAGGCGTCGGGCGCGGAGGCGACGCCGCGGCGGGAGGCGGCGGAGTAGGCGCCGGTCGAGTGGGGGCGGCCGCCGGCGGCGGGGCGCCCGGCGCTCCCTTTGGCGGCTGCCCCTTGGGTCTGCCTTCCTCTTCCTTGGCTTGCGCCAGGACAAGCGGAGCGGTCTGGGCATGCGATGCGGAGCTCGCTAGCTGCGTTACCGACAGGGCAGTTGTGGCAAGCAGCGCGATGCGAAGGTTTGTCATGATGTCCTTTGGTCCCCGGAAAAGGCCTGGCAGTAGAAAAGGCCTGGCAGTAACGGAAGTGCCGTATTGAGGTATCAGTTGGTCGATCAGCAGCTAATCATTAGGCCGGATTGTGGCGGCTTACAAATCTCCCGTAGCTTTTTATTTCATGAAAGCAAAGGGTTGCATGGCCCCTCGTTCATTGCGCGTTCAGATGGTGCTTTCAAAGTTTGTTTCATTCGGTTTCCGGATCGGTGGCTGGGTTAGGCGTTCGCGGGCCATTAGGCCCACGCACCGGTAGCTCGTCTGGCATTTCGCCCGGCAATTCCCGCGGCTGGGGTGGCCGGCCCGGTTCATGTACCGGTGGCGGCACCTCCGGACGAGGACGGCCCGGTGGCTCCTCGCGCGGCGGCTCGGTCGGTTGTCCTGGTGTCGCCGGCGGTACTTCCGGCGGTTCGATCGGCATCACGTCTCCCGGACTACAAGTTCCGGGAACGACAACGGCGACGGCGGCGCCAAGTTCCCACGTGATCCAATAATGGAACCGGGCTACTCGGGCGCGTGGCAGACGGCCTCGATGTTGTGGCCGTCCGGATCGAGCACGAACGCGCCGTAATAGTTCGGATGATAGATCGCGCGGATCCCGGGCGGACCGTTGTCGCGCCCGCCCGCGGCCATAGCTGCCTCGTAGAAGGCATCAACCGTGGCGCGGTCCTTCGCCACGATCGCGACATGCAGCGGCTTGTCCATTCCGCCCTCGCCGCCGATCCAGAAATCGGGCTTGCCATTGGCGCCGACACCTGCGGCGGGCTCCTCGCCGGGGCGGTCCTGCTTGACTTCCATCACCAGGGTGTAGTCGAGCGGCGCCAGGGCTTTCAGATAGAAGGCCTTCGAGCGCTCATAATCCGAAACCGGAAATCCGATGTGGTCGATCATCAAGCTCTCCTGCGGTTTGAGAGATGGGTTTGCAACGGAAATTCAGCCTCGCGCCAACAGCGTGTTGCTGCGGGTCTTGCCGGTCTCGGGATAACCCCGCGAGCGCATGTCGGCGATGCAGTCTTGCTGCCATTCGTCCTTCGACAGATGCTCGATCACGATCGCGCGCGGCCACAGCGTTTGCGGCGCCTCGGCGAAGAAGCCGGTTAGCACGCGATCCTCAAATCCTTCGACGTCGATCTTGAGCGCGTCGACGCGCGAGACACCGGCCTCCTCGAGGATGCGCTGCAGCCGCAGCGACGGCACCTTGATCGCCTTGCCGGAGGCCTCGCTTGATACGATGTGGCTGGCGCCGAGATTGTCGCCATCGGTTTCGATCATCAACTCGCCATCGGCGGGACCGGCGGCGGCCGCGACGAGCCGCACCTGCCTGTAGCCGGAGGCCGCGTTGTTGAAGGCGAGCCGTGCATGAGTGACCGGGTGCGGTTCGATTGCGATCACCTTGCCGCCGGCGCCGACATGGCGCGCCAGCGCAAGCGCATAGGTACCGACATTGGCGCCGACATCGACGAATACACCGCCGGCGGGCACATGCGTGCGGAGAAAATTCAGTTCTTCGAGATTGTAGTCGGGATTGAACAGCGCGCCGCGCTCGGTGGCGCTCGCCTGATGATAGAAGCGGAACGAAGCGCCTTGGTATTGCACGTCGACGGGCCCTGTCCGCAACAGGTTCACCAGCCGCGACAGCATCGGCCGGAACGCACCGCGTTTCAGCCGCGAGCGGTGGGCCAGCGCGATGATGGCGGCCTGTGCGGCATTCGGGGCGAACGCGCCGAACGGCGCGGGCGAAGGGTCGTTATCGGGCGTCAAACGGTGGTCCTCGGGTAGAAGCGGCGCATGCATAGCCGGTTTTGCACGCGACTCCAACGACATCCGTCGCCCCTGCGAAAGCAGGGGCCGATACGCCGCGGCTTCGCGATTTGGGGCGGTCGGAGTTGATACTCGCCGCATAATCAAGGCTGGTGGTTATGGGTCCCTGCGTTCGCAGGGACGACGGGGATCTTTTGTCGTCTCACGCCGCATTCTTTGTCCCCTTCCGATGGCGCAGGAAACGGCCGAGCAGGCGTTGTCTGCCCTTGCGTGGAATCAGGTCGACGTCACTGACCAACTTGGCGCCGCCCTTGCGTCGCTCCAGCACGATCTTGCGGCTGTGGAACGCCTCCAACTCGGCGCGATGGGCGACGCTGACGATGGTGGCGTTCGGCAATTCCTTGATGACGAGCTCCATCATCTTGTCCTGGCTCTTTTCGTCGAGCGCCGACGTCGCCTCGTCCAGCACCACGATGTCGGGGTTGTGCAGCAACAGCCGCGCAAACGCCAGCCGCTGCTTTTCGCCGCCGGATAACGTCTGGTCCCATGGTCCCTCTTCCTCGATCTTCTCTTTGAGATGGTCGAGGCCGACCTTGTGCAGGGCGTCGCAGATCTGTTCGGTGAGCCAGTCCTCGGCGGCGCCGGGATAGGTAATCGCGCGGCGCAGCGTGCCGGTGGGGATGTAGGATTTCTGCGGCAGCATGAAGAGCCGGCGATCGGGATGAAAATTGACGCTGCCGCCGCCCCATGGCCACAGCCCCGCCAGCGCGCGAACCAGCGTGCTCTTGCCCGTGCCGGATTCGCCGGCCACCAGCAGTCGCTCGCCGGGTTCGATCACCACTTCGGTCTCGTCGACCACGGCGGTGCCATCGTCGAGCGACACCGAGAGATCGTTGAGGCTCAGCATGGCGCCGCCTTCCGTCATCCCACGCTGGATGCGGCCGATGCCGTCGCCCTGCTCGGCGCGCTCCAGGCCATCGAGCGACATCATCAGCGAAGCGATGCGGCGCGCGCAGGCGTTCCAGTCGGCCAGCCGGGGATAATTGTCGACCAGCCAGCCGAACGCGGTTTGCACGATGGTGAAGGCGGATGCCGCCTGCATCACCTGGCCCAGCGTCATGCTGCCCTCGAGAAATTTTGGCGCGCATAATAATATCGGAACCACCGGCGCGATGAGGCTCGATCCCTGCGACACCAGCGTGGTGCGCATGTGCTGGCCGGCGAGCCGCGCCCATTGCTGCAGCACTTTTGAAAAGGTCTTGTTGATGCCGTCGCGCTCTTCCTCTTCGCCGCCGAGCAGCGCGATGCTCTCGCCGTTCTCGCGCACGCGGGTCAGGACGTAGCGGTATTCGGCCTCGGCCTGGTTCTTGTTTTCGGATACCTGCACGAAGCTTCGCCCGATCGCCGTGATCGAGCCCGAAGCGATCGCAGCGTAGATGATCGCGGCGATCACGAGGAAGCCGGGGATTGTGACCGTCGTGCCGGCCAGCGTGATCGTGAGCGCGCCGCCGATGGTCCAGAGCACCACGATGAAGGTGGCGGCTGACAGAAATGCTGATGTGACGCCGGCGACGAAATCCACCGGCGAATCGGTCGCGATCCGCAAATCCTCCGCGATGCGGTATTCGGGATTCTGATGATCGCCGCCGACCAGGTTGAGTTGATAGTAGCGGCCGTTGGCTAGCCAGCGCGAGATCACCGCATTCGTGAGCCAGGCACGCCAGCGCCGTTGAATGCCCATGCGGGCAAACACCTGGGCCACGCCGAGCAACGCGCTGCCGATGGCGAGCGGGAAGAACACCGCGGCGAGATAATACACGGTGGCGGAGTCGCGCTTCTCGATGGCGTCGAAGATCGCGCGATTCCAGACATTGATGCCGTATTGAAAGGCGACATGGCCGACGATCAGGAGCGACAACCCGATCGACAGCAGCCACGCCAGCCGGTCGCCGCCACTGCCCCAATAGCCGCGCGCGCTGATCCAGAACCGCGTCAGCAGATAATTTTTGCGGGCCTGCTCGGCCTCCTCCGGAGACAATTCCGGATCGGGCTCGACGACCTCCGGCGGCGGCGGTTCGACACGTTCGCCGCCTTCCGCCGTGACGTCGACGAACTCTGATTTTTCTTCGGACTCAGGGAGTTTCTTTGCCGAGGATTTTTTGGCGGTTGGCTTTGACTTTGTGTCGGATCCGGCCATGGCCCAACAACGCGAGGGAAATCAGATGGTTCCCGCTGGTTCTGTCTGCTCGCAATGACCTGGAAACACCGATGCTAATCGTCTGCACTTGCAACGGCCGCACACGCGCTTCATCTCTCCCGCTTGCGGGGTCGAGACGAGCGAAGCTCGCTCTTGGGTCGGCGCGAAGCGCCGGGTGGGGGCTCCCTCCACTCGGGCAGTGTCGCCCGCGGAGACACCCCCACCCCAGCCCTCCCCCGCAAGTGGGAGAGGGAGCGCACCTTCTTCTTGGTCGCGATCAAATCTAATTTCATCATTGCTTTAGATCACGCCCGCGTTTCCGCGCTTTGCTCTACCTTTCGCCGGCCAACCCGGTGCAGCACACGGGAGAGCTGCTCGATCGAGTAGGGCTTTTGCAGCAGCTCGAAACCGTAGCTGCCGTGCTCCGACAGCACGTGACTGTAGCCGCTGGTCAGCACCACCGGCAGGTCGGGATGGCGGCGGCGGACTTCCTGGGCTAGTTCAATACCGGTCATGCCGGGCATCACGACGTCGGTGAATACGGCATCGAAATGCTCGGCGCCGGCCGCCAATTCTTCGAGTGCATGCACGGCGCTGCCGACAAGTCTGGTGGCGTAGCCGAGTTCGGCCAGCGCATCGGTGGCGAAGCGTCCGACCTCGGCATTGTCCTCGACCAGGAGCACCGAGATCCCGCTTCCGTCGATCGCCGCGGCATCCGCTGCCGGCATCTGTCGCGATTTGACGCTCCCGGCGGTGCGCGGCAGATACAGGGTGAAAATGCTGCCCTTGCCCACTTCGCTGGCCACAGCCACTTCGCCGCCGGATTGCTTGGCGAAGCCGAATACCTGCGACAGGCCGAGCCCGGTGCCATGGCCGGCCTGCTTGGTCGTGAAGAAGGGTTCGAAAATGCGTTCGAACTGGTCCGGCGGAATGCCGCTGCCGGTATCGGCGACGGATACGGCCACATAACCATATGGATGTTGCGGCTGCGGGGCGGCGTTGGGCAGGCTGGCTGCCATTCCGACCGCAATCGTCAGCCGCCCGCGGCCATCCATCGCGTCCCGCGCGTTCACGGCCATGTTGATGATGGCGGTTTCGAACTGGCCGGCGTCGGCGTTGACGAAGCACGGCTCTTCCGGCCCAAGGATGACAATTTCGATGCGCGTACCGATCAGGGTGCCGATCATTTCACTCAGCATCTGCACGGTCCGCCCAACGTCGAACACCTCCGGCTTCAACGTCTGCCGCCGCGCGAAGGCGAGCAATTGACCGGTCAGCTTGGCGGCGCGGGTCACCGTATCCGAGATCGCATCGATGTAGCGCAGCCGCCGCGCTTCCGGCAGGTCAGGCCGCCGCAACAGGTCCACGGAAGCGAGGATCACCGTCAGCAGATTATTGAAGTCGTGCGCAACGCCGCCGGTCAACTGGCCCAGCGCCTCCAGCCGCTGACCGTGCTTCAGCGCTTCCTCGGCCACCCGGCGCTTCTCGGCCTCGAAATAAAGGTGTCGCGTCCGTCGCAAGGCCAGCCCTAGCAGGGCAAACAACAGCGCGGTGGCCGGCGCGCCGAAAATCAGGTGCTGGCTCATGGTGGACAGCCAGCGTGCCCGGATCACCGACGTCTCGAGGCCGGCGCTGACATAGATCGGGTATTGGGTCAGCCGCTGATATCCGAGGCGCCGTTCGATGCCGTCGGTCGACGAGGTCACGGTGACGAGGCCGGACTTGGTATCGGCCTTGGTATCGGCTTTGGAATCGGCCGCGATCGGCTTTCCGATCGGGTCGCTGCGGTCGAGACGGACCTCGCGGCCTGCGGCCGGAAAGCGAGCCAGCACGGTGCCGTCCGCGCGACCGACCGCGAAGAAACTGCCCGGCTCGCGGCCGATCCGCGCGTAGTAATTTTCGAAATACTCCGGCAGCACAGAGGTCTGGATCACACCTGCGAAGCTGCCGTCCTCGCTCGGGCGCCGTCTGCCGACGCCGAAGAATGCGGCGCCCTGATAGGGTGGCCGCGGCGCGAGCGCCTCGCCAATATAGGTTCCGATATCGCCGGCGACGTGGGCCTTGAAATAGTCCCGGTCGGAAAAATCGATCTCGGGCGCCGGGACGACGAGGCTGTTGACGAGCGCGTGGCCCTTGGCGTCGAAGATCCAGGCCGACTTCACCTGCGGTAGCGAAGCGACCAACTGCTTCAGCCGCAAATGCAGCGCTTGTTCGCGGGCAACGATGTCAGCGTCGGGAAGGTCGCGGATGATCTCGGCGATCTCCGACAGGCTGCGGTCGATGGTCTCGAATACTTTCAGCGCATGCTCGTGCGCGACGTCCAGCGTGCGCTCGATTTCACGGTCGGCCGTTTCGCGGATCGAGACCCAGGAGACAGCAGATGCAAATACAAAGAGCGCCAACGGAAGCGCCAATGAGGCGACCATCATCCATTGCAGCAGTCTCAGCGAATTAGGTTGCGCGGTCTGCACGCTCGCTCCGGCTTCGTGGCGAGCTTAACGCAAAGTCGTGCTAGGAATAAAGCGGAGCGGGGAAGGGAACTCGCGCTTCCGGCGGCCAAGCCGGATTGATCATAATAGATTCAAATCCGGCCGTTCGCGGTATCCGGGCTACGGCATCACGCCTAGATCTGGCGCTCGACCATCTTCAGCTTGAGCTCGGCGATGGCTTCCGACGGGTTCAGGCCCTTCGGGCAGGACTTGGCGCAGTTCATGATGGTGTGGCAACGGTACAACCGGAACGGGTCTTCGAGGTTGTCGAGCCGTTCGCCGGTGGCCTCATCGCGGGAATCCTTCACCCAGCGCGTCGCCTGCAGCAGCGCGGCGGGCCCGAGGAAGCGTTCGCTGTTCCACCAGTAGCTCGGGCAGGAAGTCGAGCAGCAGGCGCACAGGATGCATTCGTAAAGGCCGTCGAGCTTTTCACGGTCCTCGTGGCTTTGCTTCCATTCCTTCTGCGGCGTCGGCGTCGTGGTCTTCAGCCACGGTTCGATCGAGGCATACTGCGCGTAGAAGTTGGTCAGGTCGGGCACCAGGTCCTTCACGACCGGCTGATGCGGCAGCGGATTGACCTTCACCGCGCCACCTGCGGCCACGTCGTGCATCGACTTGGTGCAGGCCAGCGTGTTCTGGCCGTCGATGTTCATGGCACAGGAGCCGCAGACGCCTTCGCGGCAGGAGCGGCGGAAGGTCAGCGTCGGGTCGATGTTGTTCTTGATCCAGATCAGGCCGTCGAGCACCATCGGCCCGCAATCGTTGATGTCGACATGATAGGTGTCGACGCTCGGGTTCTTGCCGTCGTCCGGATTCCAGCGATAGACCCGGAACTCGCGCGTCTCGGTCGCGCCTGCCGGCTTCGGCCAGGCCTTGCCGCCGGTGATCTTCGAATTTTTCGGAAGCGTGAATTCAGCCATGCTTGCAAGCCTTCGCTGTCGTCATCAATACACCCGCGCCTTTGGCGGGATGTACTGGACGTCGTTCGTCATCGTGTAGTCGTGCACCGGGCGGTAATCGATCACGGTCTTGCCGTTCGGATCGATCCAGGCCAGCGTGTGCTTCATCCAATTCTTGTCGTCGCGTTCCGCAAAGTCCTCGCGCGCGTGGGCGCCGCGGCTTTCGGTGCGGTTCGCCGCCGAATCCATGGTAACCACCGCCTGCACGATCAGATTATCGAATTCGAGCGTCTCGATCAGGTCGGAATTCCACACCAGGGAGCGGTCGGTGGTCGCGATGTCGCCGATGCCGCCATGCACCTTGTGAATCAGATTCTGGCCTTCGTGAAGGATTTCGCCAGTGCGGAACACCGCGCAATTGTTCTGCATCACATGCTGCATGCTGTCCCGCAGCTTCGCGGTCGGCGTGCCGCCCGAGGCATGGCGGTAATGATCGAGCCGTCCGAGCGCCATGTCGGCGGAATCCTTCGGCAATTCGGGCTGCTTGCCGTTGGGTGTCAGCTTTTCCGCGAGCCGCAGCGCTGCCGCGCGGCCGAACACGACGAGGTCGATCAGCGAGTTGGAGCCGAGTCGGTTGGCGCCATGCACGGACACGCAGGCCGCTTCGCCGATCGCCATCAGGCCCGGCACCACGGCATTGTCGTCGCCGTCCTTCTTGGTCAGGACTTCGGCGTGATAATTGGTGGGAATGCCGCCCATGTTGTAGTGCACCGTCGGCACGATCGGAATCGGCTCACGGGTGACGTCGACATTGGCGAAGATCTTCGCCGATTCGGAAATGCCGGGCAGTCGTTCCTGCAGCACCTTCGGATCGAGATGGTCGAGGTGCAGGTAGATGTGGTCTTTCTTCTTGCCGACGCCGCGGCCTTCGCGGATCTCGATGGTCATCGAGCGCGAGACCACGTCGCGTGAAGCGAGGTCCTTGGCGGATGGCGCATAGCGCTCCATGAAGCGCTCGCCCTCGGAATTGACGAGATAGCCGCCTTCGCCGCGCGCGCCCTCGGTGACGAGACAGCCGGCGCCGTAAATCCCGGTCGGGTGGAACTGGACAAACTCCATGTCCTGCAACGGCAGGCCGGCGCGCAGCACCATGCCGCCGCCGTCGCCAGTGCAGGTATGCGCCGAGGTGCAGGAGGCGTAGGCGCGGCCGTAGCCGCCGGTGGCAAGAATCGTGGTCTGGGCGCGGAAGCGGTGCAACGTGCCGTCGTCGAGCTTGAGCGCGATGACGCCGCGGCAGACGCCCTGGTCGTCCATGATCAGGTCGATGGCGAAGAATTCGATATAGAACTCGGCCGAATGGCGCAGCGCCTGGCCGTACATCGTGTGCAGCATGGCGTGACCGGTGCGGTCGGCGGCGGCGCAGGTGCGCTGCGCCTGGCCCTTGCCGTAGTCCATCGTCATGCCGCCGAACGGCCGCTGGTAGATCTTGCCGTCCTCGGTGCGCGAGAACGGCACGCCCCAATGCTCCAGCTCGTAGACGGCTTCCGGTGCGTTGCGCACCATGTATTCGATCGCGTCCTGGTCGCCGAGCCAGTCCGACCCCTTGACGGTGTCGTACATGTGCCAGCGCCAGTCGTCCTGATGCATGTTGCCGAGCGAAGCCGAAATGCCGCCTTGGGCCGCGACCGTATGCGAGCGTGTCGGGAACACTTTTGTAATACAGGCGGTACGCAGGCCAGCCTCGCTGCAGCCGACCACGGCGCGCAGGCCGGCGCCGCCGGCGCCGACGACCACGACGTCGTAGGTGTGGTCCTCGATCGGATAGGCTTTTCCGTTGCTGGCCGGGCCACTGGCCCTGGTGGCCTTGCCGTTACCTTCGGCGGGTGAACCTTGAGCAGCCGAACCTTGAGCAGCCATGGGTTACACTCCCGATGACAATTTGACGATCGCGTAGATCGACGCCAAGGCGACCGCGATACAGAAGAAATTATTGGCCATTACGCTTACGAGCTTCACCGTCTCGTTGTGCACATAGTCCTCGATGATGATCTGCATGCCGATCTTCATGTGCCAGGCGCTGGCGATGATGAAGAGGACCAGGATGATGGCGATCGGAAGCGAGCCGAGGATTTGTGCTGCGCCGGCCTGATTGCGGCCGATCAGCATCAGCACGATCACGATAACCGGCACGATCAGCAGTGTCATCGCCACCGCCGTGAGGCGCTGGCGCCAGAAATCGGTGGTGCCGGAATGCGAGGAACCGAGATAGCGGACGCGGCCGAGCGGCGTGCGCATCGAGGAGGGGCGGCTCATCGTCCGCCTCCGACCGTGTAGGCGATGATCCAGACCAGGACGGTCAGCGAAATGCCGGCGATCAGCGCGCCCCAGGTGAGGGCCTCGCGCTCGTTGGCCTTGAAGCCGTAGCCGAGGTCCCAGAAGAAGTAGCGGATACCGCTGACCAGATGGTGCAGCAGCGCCCAAGTGTAGCCGAACACGATCAGCTTGCCGATGATGCTGCCGGTGAACGCCTGGACATTGGCATACGCCCCGGGGCCGGAGGCGGCTGCGATCAGCCACCAGGCCAGCAGCAGGGTACCGAAATAGAGCGCAATCCCGGTGGCGCGGTGGATGACGGAAAGCGCCATCGTCAGGGTGACGCGGTAGGTCTGCAAATGGGGCGATATCGGTCGTTCGATCCTGGCGGTCATTCGGCGGCTTTTTACGTTGTGTGGGACCGCGGCCGGCCCACCGGGGAACGCGGTAGATGAATTCTATTTACGTAGTCGAGTCAGTCCGCGCAACGGCCAAATCGTTTTGGATCGAACAGCGGTTCACTGCTACGGGGCTGCGAAATGAGAATGATTCAGCAGGTTGGTATACCAGGAGGAGTGGGAACAGCCAAAGAAATGAACTAAGGATCTCATTTTTGGTCGACGTGCGCCCGAATGGATTGGTTCGGCGTTAGGCTCAACGAGATAATCGAAAAATGTTCTGATCTTCAGCGGTGCCAGCGGCGACGGCTGATCCGCGACCTGGCCTCCTCTGCTTGCCCTACAAGACGCCGGTGCATTCTTGGGGGCCGGCGGTGAGCGCATCGAGGGCTATTCAGCCAGAGCCGACCCGATATGCGGACCTATCAACGCGCTGTCGGGATTCTTGGCCGGCGTGTTCGGCATCGGCGCCGAGCCTTGCCGGCGCGGGAAAGCTGGAAGCTCGGTGACGATTTCGCCGAAGGGATTTTTGATCCGCATTTACGGCTTTTTCGTCGGGTTGTTGTCGACCTTGATGGGCCTAGTTGAGACGTGTCGCGGATCCCTCAGCCTTCAGCCGCACCTCGCTATGACGCCATTTGCGGATATCGCCCTGACGTTCGAGGCGACCAGTTTCAACCAAGACCTGAATGCGGGCAGCGAACATTTCGTCGGTAACGCCGAGGCCGCGTTCATGGCCTTGTTTTACGGCATACCAGATGATGGCTGCCATCTTCCGCCAGCGAGGTACGATAACCGAGAGGATGATTTGGTCGACCTGCTCCTCGGATGCAGTGGGTGGAAGCTGAACCTGGTCCCAACGCAACGAGCTGTTGATTTCGGGAAACTCGTCAAACGGAAGCAAATCGGGAAAGCGCTGAAAAATCTCTTGCAGTAGCTCCGAGTTGAGCTTGATGACAAGATCCCTGACGGAGGCGGCGTCCTTGTCGTGGCCGGCGAGAATGTTTGCAGCCGCCCTCGCTTCATCAAGTTCGCGGGCCGCAGTGAGCAAATAATCGAGGATCTCGGCCGCCTGGTCTTCATCCATCTCTGCCCCCGGAGCGGCCGCGCGCCTAACCCTTCGTGTAGATACTCTTATACGTATCCCGCAAAATATTCTTCTGCACCTTGCCCATGGCGTTGCGCGGCAATTCGTCAACGACGAAGACGCGCTTCGGCATCTTGAATTTGGCAAGTCGTCCGTCGAGCGCTTTCAGCACGCCCGCCTCGGTGACGTCTGCGCCCTTGTTGCAGACCAGCACCGCGGTGACGCCTTCGCCGAAATCGGCATGCGGCACGCCGATCACGGCGGATTCGATCACGCCCGGCATGGCGTCGATCTCGCTCTCGATTTCCTTGGGGTAGACGTTGAAGCCGCCTGAAATCACCAGATCCTTGCCGCGGCCCAGGATGTGCACGTATCCCTTGGCGTCGATCTTGCCGAGATCGCCGGTGATGAAGAAGCCGTCGTCGCGAAATTCGGCTTTTGTCTTCTCGGGCATGCGCCAGTAGCCCTTGAACACGTTGGGCCCTTTCACCTCGATCATGCCGATCTCGTCGCGCGCGAGCTCCTTGCCGGTCTCTGGATCGGTGACGCGCACGGAAACGCCGGGCAGGGGATGGCCGACGGCACCGGGGACGCGCTCGCCATCGTAGGGGTTTGAGGTGTTCATGTTGGTCTCGGTCATGCCGTAGCGTTCCAGCACGGCGTGGCCGGTGCGCGCGGCCCATTCACGATGGGTGTCGGCGAGCAGCGGCGCAGAGCCCGAAATGAACAGCCGCATGTGGCTGGTCGATTCCTTCGACAACGCCGGGCTCTGCAACAGCCGCGTGTAGAAGGTCGGCACGCCCATCAGCACGGTGGCGCGCGCCATCAGCTTGATGATCATTTCAGGGTCGAATTTCGGCAGGAAGATCATTGAGGCGCGGGCGAACAGGGTCACGTTGCTCGCCACGAACAGGCCGTGGGTGTGATAGATCGGCAGCGCGTGGATCAGCACGTCCTTGTCGGTGAAGCGCCAATAGTCGACCAGGCTGTAGGAGTTCGAGGCCAGATTGTCGTGCGTCAGCATCGCTCCCTTGGAGCGGCCGGTGGTGCCTGAGGTGTAGAGAATGGCAGCCAGATCGTCATTGCCTCGGGCGACCGTCGCGAAGACGGCATCGGCCTTGGCGGCGGCGTCCGTCAGTGACCCCTTGCCGTCGGGCCCGAGCGTTTCGACCTTTGCCTTCACCTTCGCCGCGATAGTGCCGATGTCCTCGGCCTTGGACGGATCGCAGACGACCAGCGCGGGCTCGGCGTCGGAGATGAAGTAGTCGAGCTCGTTCAGCGTATAGGCGGTGTTGAGCGGCAAATAGACCGCGCCGGCGCGTACGGTTGCGAGATAGAGCACCAGCGCCGGCACCGATTTCTCAGTCTGGGCTGCGACACGGTCGCCGAGCTTGACGCCGCGCGAGACCAGCACATTCGCCGTCTGGCCGGCGCGGGCGATCAGCTCGCCATAGCTGATGCGCGTGCCATCGAGCATCTCGATCGCGAGCCGATTCGGATCGTCGAGCGTGTCGAACAGGCGGGAAAACAGGTTGGCGTTGGCAGTCGTGTTCATGCAAACTTCCCCAAGAGGGCGCTGGCCTGCGAATTTCGCAGGCTGGAATAGCAAGAACGCCCTTCAAAAAGCAACGGAGACAGTTTGCATGACAAATGGCGGGAAACGCGTGGCCTGGGTGACGGGCGGTGGCAGCGGGATCGGCGAGGCCGGCGCCGAGGCGCTGGCAGCCGATGGCTGGACGGTGGTGGTCTCGGGGCGGCGGAAAGATGCCCTCGACAAGGTCGTGGCCAATATCACTCAAAAGGGCGGCAAAGCCGAGGCGATCGCGCTCGATGTCAGCAGCAAGGCGGATGTCGACAAGGCGGCGGACCAGATCCTCAGCCGACACGGCCGGATCGACCTCTTGGTCAACAGTGCCGGCATCAACGTGCCCAAGCGAAGCTGGGCCGACATGGAACTGGAGGGCTGGGGCAAGGTCGTCGATATCAACCTCAACGGCGTGCTCTACTGCATGCGCGCGGTGCTGCCGGCGATGCGAAAACAGAAGGACGGCTGCATCATCAACGTCGCGTCCTGGGCCGGCCGTCACGTGTCAAAGATGCCGGGCCCGGCCTACACCACGACAAAACATGCGGTGCTGGCGCTGACCCATTCCTTCAACATGGACGAATGCGTCAATGGCCTGCGCGCCTGCTGCCTGTCGCCGGGCGAGGTCGCGACCCCGATCCTGAAATCGCGGCCGGTGGTGCCATCGGAGGAAGAGCAGGCCAAAATGCTGCAGCCGGAAGATTGCGGTCGCACCATCGCCTTCGTCGCCAGCCTACCGCCGCGGGTCTGCGTCAACGAGATCCTGATCAGCCCGACGCATAATCGCGGCTTCATCCAGACGCCGCATAATCGGGATTGAAGCGAGCTCTCTCCATTGTCGTCCCTGCGAACGCAGGGACCCATAACCACTGATGTTTGTGTTGCGCACCAGCGGTGGCCCCAGCTTTCGCAATGCTCACGCCTGTGGTTATGGGCCCCTGCGTTCGCAGGGGCGACGGGAGAGCGCCCCGTCACCGCACGGATCACGCCCCCAAAAGTTTCAAGCATCACGATAAATTATTCGCCGAAACCGGCCCAAAAACCTCCCGTAGCTCGGGCCAACGACGACGAAATCAACCGGTCCATCGACCAGCGTCGTTGTTTTCATCACCGGCGATACCCGCCGGGCACAGCAATCCTCGGGAGAAGATTCCATGTCAAAACGTATTGCACTTCTGTCCGCCGCCGTGTTCAGCGCGCTGGCTCTCACCGCCACCATCACCGCGCCAGTTAGCGCAGAAGAAAAGACCGTGATGGTCGGAGGTGCGGCGATGTTCCCCTCCAAGAACATCATCCAGAACGCCGTCAACTCGAAGGACCACACCACGCTGGTCGCCGCCGTGAAGGCGGCCGGTCTGGTCGCGACGCTGGAAGGCAAGGGCCCGTTCACCGTGTTCGCGCCGACCAACACCGCCTTCGGCAAGCTGCCGGCCGGCACCGTCGAGACGCTGGTGAAGCCTGAGAACAAGGCGACCCTGACCAAGATCCTCACCTACCATGTCGTGCCCGGCAAGCTCGCCGCGTCCGACCTCACAGATGGCAAGAAGCTCAAGACGGCCGAGGGCGAAGAGCTGACGGTCAAGAGGCAGGACGGCAAGACCTGGATCGTCGACGCCAAGGGCGGAACCTCTTCGGTCACGATCACCAACGTCAACCAGTCGAACGGCGTGATCCATGTGGTCGACACCGTGCTGATGCCGGCGTCCTGAGCTCCCGCGCGCCGCTGACTGTCCCAACAGGGGCGTGCGGATTGGCGGGCCGGGGCAACCCGGCTCGCTTTTTCGTGAAGGTCGATACGCGCCATGCATCGTTCTGATAGAATCATGGCAGTAACGAAACCAGGTTCCAGGCGTATATTCGATACGAATTGCAAGCGGGGATGAGCCATGTCGGCCGTAACAGTCAGCGACGAGCACGCCGCGTCAACCAAGGCAAAGGTCATTCAGCCGGCTTGGGTGCGGGCGATGCATTGGACCAACGCGTTTGCGATGGTCCTGATGATCATGTCGGGATGGCAGATCTATAACGCCTCGCCATTATTCGGCTTTACGTTCCCCCGTTCGATCACGCTGGGCGGCTGGCTCGCCGGAGGGCTGCTCTGGCATTTCGCCGCGATGTGGCTGTTGATGGTCAACGGCCTGATCTACTTGGTGATGGGCGTTGTTACCGGCCGCTTCCGCAAGAAGCTGCTGCCGATCACGCCGGAGGGTGTGATTTCAGATACGAAAGCTGCGCTGACCGGCAAGCTGTCGCACGACGACCTCAGCAGATACAATTATGTGCAGAAGCTGCTCTACGCCGGCATCATCGTCGTCGGCATCCTCATCGTGTTGTCGGGACTGGCGCTCTGGAAGCCGGTGCAATTGAAATACCTGGCGGCGCTGTTCGGCGGCTATGAGGGCGCCCGTTACGTCCATTTCTTCTGCATGGCGGCGATTGTCGCCTTCATGGTGGTTCATGTTGCGCTCGCCCTCCTGGTGCCGAAGAGCCTGCGCGCCATGATCATCGGCCGCTAGTTCAAGGGAGAACGATCATGGGCCGCATGCGCAAGCTTCTGATTCCCGGCGTCGACAAGACGCTTCTCGTCAGAGACGCCGTCAAGTCCATGCCGGATCTCACCCGGCGGCGCTTCATCTCGGGCGGCGCCAGCCTCGGCGCGCTGACGCTTCTGACCGGCTGCGACGTGACGGACAGCTTCTCGGCCGAGGAGATGCTGAAGCAGGTCTCGAAATTCAATGACGGTGTGCAGGCATTGATGTTCAATCCCAATGCGATGGCGCCGACGTTCCCGGAAAGCGCAATTACAAAGCCGTTCCCGTTCAACGCCTATTACGACCTCGACGAGGCGCCGGAAGTCGACGGCAAGACGTGGAAGCTCGAGGTGCGCGGTCTCGTCGAGAACAAGAAGTCCTGGACGCTGGACGAGCTCTATCAACTGCCGCAGGTCAAGCAGGTGACGCGTCACATCTGCGTCGAAGGCTGGAGCGCGATCGGAAGCTGGACCGGCACGCCGTTGCGCGATTTCCTCAAACTGGTCGGCGCGGATACGCGGGCGAAATATGTCTGGTTCCAGTGCGCCGACAAAGACGGCTACAATTCGCCGCTCGACATGCCGAGCGCGCTGCATGCGCAGACCCAGATGACGTTCAAATTCGGCGACGAGATTCTGCCGCGCGCCTATGGTTTCCCGATGAAGATCAGGGTGCCGACCAAGCTCGGCTTCAAGAATCCGAAGTACGTGCTCTCGATGGAAGTCACCAACGACTACAAGGGCGGCTTCTGGGAAGACCAGGGATATAATTCGTTTAGCGGAAGTTAGTCGCGCTTGGTCGCTTCGTCCTCAGCGCGTGACGTCAGGACGATCCAGCCTCTTGATGCAGCTCGCCACCCCGCATTAAGCGGCGGGCGATGTCGGCTGTCTGCAGTGAGGCACGTTCTGTCGGTGAATGGGCGGCCAGATAGCGGGCAACCGCGATCAGGATGTGCCGGCCCTCGTTCGTATCGCCCCACGTGCCGAACTGCCGGACTCCGGCCTCCAGCATCTGATATGCATGGAAGCCTGCATCTTCGCGCAGCACCGCATGCGCGAGCGTAGCGATCAGCGCCTGCGGCGAATGGCCGAGCGTGAGATGCCGTGCCACCAGGCTTGCAGCGAGATCGACCTGTCTCTGCCGGTCGAAGGCGTCGAGCAAGGCGGCGCTGATCGTCTCTGGATCCGCGGGCAGATCATCGAGTTGCTCGCTACCGTCGCCCGGAATGCGCGCCGGCGGCACATTGAGATAGCGCGCAAGGTAGAGCGCCATCGCTCCGTGCAATATGCCGCGCACGGCCGTGGCGTGAGTGTCAATGTGGGCAGTCCCGATGCGCATCAGCATCTGGTGGACTGCGTTGGCGTAGGTGAACACGTGATGCGCCGTCTCCCAGTCGGCGTGCTCGTTGGCATTGCCGAAGCGGGCCACCCTGAGCGCTGCCGCGTAGGCGAGCGATTGGCCAAGGTCGGCAGGAGCGGCACCGGCGCGGATCGCCTCCTTGAGCGCGTCAACGATCCTGGCCGGATCGTCACCGAGCAGCTCTTGAGCAAGTGCGGCGTGGCCCGACCAGTCGCGCGAGCCGCGTCCGGCAGCGAACAGGCCCGCGAGTTCGCTGGTTGATTTCTCACACAACGCAACAAGGTCGACGGGCTGTCGCCACGCAGTCGACTCCTCAGCGCCACGGGCCGCTACCATCTGACCGACGACAGTCGGCAGCAGCGCCGCCGCGTGTTGCCAGCCTATCAGGTCGAGGCACTCGAACGCCTTGTTGATGAAGTCGAGCGAGTGTCCGGTGTCGGCGAACGCCCGCTCGGTCTCGGCGGTGAACAGAACATCAGCGAGTTCAGCCGGGGAGAGGCCGGCAGCAATCGCCGTGAGCAGGGTGCGCTCGGCCGCCTCGCGATGGCGAACGTTTGTCCAGCGCCGTAGCCAACGTTTGAGCGCGGCCGGATCCGGCTGGCTTCCAAGCGGCGAGCGTTCCCGCCGCGGCGCCTCGCCGTCGCAGTCCGCCGCCACGCGGCGCGCGCCGTGGAATAGAGCGAGATAGGCTTCATCCTCCGGCAGCGAAGGCAGGATATTGGCGAGTGCCGTAAGGATCGTAAGACCGACGCCCCAGCCGTCGCGATTTTGCGCCCCGAACAGCGCCACCTCCCGCACGATTTCGGTCTGCGGTACGCCCGCCGCGAGCTGACCATGTATGGCCTTGGCAATGACCAGACCAAGGTCGTGGGCGAGGCCGTTCGCAAGCCGCTGACGCCAGTGCGCTGCGAGATCGGCATGCGTGAACGTGGTCTTCACCCAGACGTCACCATTGCGCACCTCGACCGGGCAGATCGGCACGTCGTCCGCCCACAGGTCGAAGGTGCAGCCGCTTTCGAGATCGAAGCGCGCGTGGTGCCAGTGACAGGTCAAGATGCCGTCTTCGACGCTGCCGCGCTCGAGCGGGAAGCCCATGTGCGGGCACCGATTGTCGAGCGCGAAGACACGTCCGCGGTCGTAAATGACGAGGATCGGACGATGGTCACCGTGCACAACGAGCCGCCCCTTGAGCTTCAGCTCCTCAAGGCTGCCCGCCAGCGCAAATTCCTTGCTCGGCGCGTCCATGCGCATACCTCCCATTGTCGCTTCGGGGGTGCTGCAGGTACTGCGCAACATAGGCATCCTCTCGCGCAAAGGCGAGAGGGTGCGGTGGTGTTGGAGCTGCGCGAAGTAACCGCACTGGATCGCGCCGCTGCAGTTCTGAGCGTTACCTCAACGCGCACTGAAGGTGAGGCCGGCGCGCTCCGTCAGACGCTTGCGCAACGCCGGACCCATCAGCGCGGCCGGCGTCCAGATGCCGCCCTCGCCCTGCACGTCGCGCACGAGGCAGAGAGCGCTCTCGGCGATCATCTTGCTGGTCGAGCCGTAGCCGGGATCGCGGTCGCCCTTGACGACCGTCTCGACCCGTCCGCCATCCGGCAGCTCGCCCAGGAAGAGGATGTCGTAGAAGCCCTTCTCGCGCTGTTCCCGGGAGGGGCCCGCGCCGGGTTTGAGACCGCCGGTCCTGAACAAGGAAAACGCCGTGGCGAACGTCTCGGTCGTCACGCTGGCGATTTCTCCCAATCCCGGCGCGACCATCATCTCGTCGTAGACGAAATCCCTGCCGTAGAGATGACCCAACAGGAAATTCGTGCGGTGCACGTTCTTGGTGTTGACCGGCGCCATGGGGAACGGCACGAGCCATGCGTTCATGTGCGGGTCGTATTCGGGGATGAGGCCCGACGGCTGAGACGGCCCGGTGAACCCCGGCGTCAACGCGAAGGGGTCGGTCAGCAGCCCGATCAGGGCCGGGTCGCGCGCGGCGGCGGCCAATGTCGCCTGGGCGCTCGCGGCGGTGCCGCCAGACATGCCGCCTTTCACCCTGCGCAGGCGGGCTTTGACCCGCCGCGCCGGACGTCCGAATTTCTCGCGCGCCTTCTCCTGCACCGTGAGCACGCCGAGGTCGAACGGGATGGAATCGAAGCCGCAGGAGAAGACGATGCGCGAGCCGGTCCGTTTCGCCTCTTCGTGATAGGCGTCGATCATGCGCCGCATCCAAACCGGCTCGCCGCAGAGATCAACATAGGCCGTTCCCGTGGCCGCGCAGGCCGCCACCAGCCCGGGACCGTGGAGCTGATAGGGTCCGACAGTTGTGATGATCACGGCCGCACGCTCGCACATCGAACGCAGGCTGGCCGGCTCGTCGGCATTCGCCTTGACGAACGGCAAATCGTCCGGTGCGCCGATGTCGACACGCACCTTCCGGAGCTTATCGGTCGAGCGCCCCGCGATCGCCCAGGACGGAGCATCGTCGCCGCGATAGGACGTCGCCAGATACTCGGCGATGAGACGGCCGGTGTAACCCGTCGCACCATAGACGACGAGGTCGAAGTCCCGCTTCACGACGTTGGTCCTCCTCGAGACCCGGGAGAGCTACCGCCCCATCGCGTTTGGTGGAGAGTACCACAGTTCCCGCTGCCGAGCAGACACCTTACCATCAGGCGACGTCACTTTATGCCGCAAACTGCTACACTCCCGTCGTCCCTGCGAACGCAGGGACCCATACCGCGTGATCTGAATATTGGAAAAGGCTGGAGCAAACAGCCTCGTATAACCACGAAATCCTGTGGTTATGGATCCCTGCGTTCGCAGGGACGACCCGTGGATGGAGAACGCATCACGGCGGAGATTTCCGCACTACCTTCCTCTGAAACGCCGACAGCACCGCGCCCAGCGCCAGCATCGCCGCGGAAACATTCAGCGCGAACGACAGGCTGCCCAGCGTATCCGTGATCGCGCCGACCAGGATCGGGCCCAGCGTCTGGCCGACGCCGAATGAAATCGTCATCGCAGCAATCGCGGTAGGCCAGGCCGGCGGCGGGTAGTTGAAGCGGACGAAGGCGGTGGTGGAGCCGACCACGGCGAAGAACGCGACGCCGAATACCAGCGCCGATGTGGCGAGCAACCACACCGAGTGCCCGAAGATCGGCATCGCCGCGCCAATGGCGTTGACGCCGAGAATGATCGTGGTGGCGAGGCCGCCGCGGTCGAGCGCCAGTACGCGGCGCCATACCCAGGGCGTGATGAAAGCGCTGACACCGATCAGGCTCCAGAACGCGCTCTGCGCCGCGGCGCTACCACCCGCGTCGCGGATATAGGCGATCATGAAGGTCATGTAGGCGATGTAGCCGGCGCCAAACAGAAAATAGCCGGCGAGATAGATCACGACCGGCGCGACGGCGAATTTGGCCGCCGTCGTTTCGGTCAGGGCTGCACCGGCATGAAACGGTGCGAGCAGGACCGGGATCGTCATGACGACCGCCAGCACGGTCATCGCCCACCAGACCATCCACCACGAGCCCGGCCCAAAGCCCTGCAGCACGAACGGCGCCACCAGTCCCGACGCCAGGATGCCGATCCCGGGGCCGGCATAGAACAGGCTGAGCAGAAAATTCGCCCGCTCGGGGCGCGACTGCGCAATGGTCGCCGCCAGCGCGCCGCCGCCGACGAATCCGGCCGCGGCGCCAACGCCCGCCAGAAGCCGCGCAAAACTCAGGACGTAGAAATTCCCTGTGGTGGCGCAGAGCGCCAGCGATAGCACGCAGGCCAGCGTGCCCCATCGAACCGAAGCGGCCAGTCCAAAACGCCGGATCATGCGCGAGGCGAGCAGGGCGCCCGCGAGATAGCCGGCGGCGTTGATGGTGTTCATGAAACCGGCCGCGGAATAGCTCCAGGCCAGGGTGTCGCGCATGTCAGGCAGCACCAGCGCATAGGCAAAGCGGCCGATGCCGAGACCGACGGTCGGCGCCAGCGACAGAATGAGGATCAGCCGTGCGGGATGCGCGTAACTCGCGGGACGGTCGGGGGCGTGCAAGGAATTTGCTCCGGCGGAACGGCATTGTGGCAGGCCGGCAGGGGGATGCACAGGCTCTGCGGCCGCAATGGTGTCTTGCCAATCGCGCAATGCCGCTCTAGCACTCCCGCCGGCCCCGTCATTCCGGGGCGCGGCAAAGCCGCGAACCTCAGATGCGCAATTGCGCATCGGGGAATCGCGTCGCATCCAATCTCGGGATTCCGGGTCCGGCGCATCGCGCCGTCCCGGAATGACGAACATAGCAAGGATCTTCCATGGCGACCCATAAACTGCTGCTTCTCCCTGGCGATGGTATCGGCCCCGAAGTGATGGGGGAGGTGCAGCGCCTGATCGACTGGCTGAACGCGGCAGGCATCGCGTCATTCGAGACCGAGCAGGGGTTGGTCGGCGGCTCCGCCTATGACGCGCACAAGGTGTCGATCTCGGAAGGCGACATGGACAAAGCCAAGGCGGCCGATGCCATCATCTTCGGCGCGGTCGGTGGTCCCAAGTGGGACAGCGTGCCCTACGAGGCGCGCCCCGAAGCGGGCTTGTTGCGCCTGCGCAAGGATCTCGGCCTGTTCGCCAATCTGCGTCCCGCCGTGTGCTACCCGGCGCTCGCCGATGCTTCCAGCCTGAAGCGCGAGGCGGTCGAAGGCCTCGACATCATGATCGTGCGCGAACTGACCGGCGGCGTCTATTTCGGCGAGCCGAAAACCATCACCGATCTCGGCAACGGCCAGAAGCGCGCCATCGATACCCAGGTCTACGACACCTATGAGATCGAGCGCATCGGCCGCGTCGCCTTCGATTTGGCGCGCAAGCGCCGCAACAAGGTGACGTCGATGGAAAAGCGCAACGTCATGAAATCGGGCGTGCTCTGGAACGAGGTCATGACGGCCGTCCATGCGCGCGAATATAACGACGTGACGCTGGAGCATCAGCTCGCCGATTCCGGCGGCATGATGCTGGTGAAGGCGCCAAAACAGTTCGACGTCATCGTGACCGACAATCTGTTCGGCGACATGCTGTCCGATATCGCGGCGATGCTCACGGGATCGCTCGGCATGCTGCCCTCGGCTTCGCTCGGCGAGGTCGACGCCAAGACCAAAAAGCGCCGCTCGCTGTTCGAGCCGGTGCACGGCTCGGCGCCCGACATCGCCGGCAAGGGCCTCGCTAATCCGATCGCGATGATTTCGTCGTTCGGGATGGCGCTGCGCTATTCCTTCGATATGGGCGCGCTGGCCGACAAGGTCGACGCGGCGATCGCAGCGGTGCTGGCGAGTGGATTGCGTACGGCGGATATCAAGTCCGAGGGCACGACGGCAGCCTCAACAACGCAGATGGGCGAGGCGATTTTGAAGGAATTGCAGAAGCTGCACGCGTAAGCGCGCAAAAAATTCGGTGTCGTCCCTGCGAACGCAGGGACCCATAACCACAGCCCTCGGTCGTGAAGCGAAAGCCGTCGGCCAACGTGCCTGAATCGAGAAGCCGCGGCGTATGGGCCCCTGCGTTCGCAATGCGTTCGCAGGGGGCGACGGCGTGGTTATTCGATCTAGATCAATACAGCGGGAAGCGCTGCGGATAGCCGCCCATGTCCGACGGCGGGTTGAGCGGCTGGCGGTCGATCGGCCGGTTGAGGTTTTCGCGGCCGAACGACGGATATCCCAGATCCGGCGGGAAGGCGTAGTCCTGGAACTTGCGATCGCCCGGCAGCACTTCGGTGCCGGCATCGAGCCAGGAGCGCGTGGTGACGTAGACGCGGGTGCGCGGGCCCTGCTGGTACGACCGGTTGGGGCCGTTCGGGCCGTAATAGGGGCGGCCGTCGCGGTCGTATTGCTGCCTGGACTGGGCGTCGGCCGAGGTCGTGCCAATAGCGACGAGGGCGGCCGCGGCAAGCAACATCGCGAGCTTGCTCGCAGCAGGGAATTTTCGGGTCATTGCATCCTCGTCATTGTCCGCCCATGACGGGCCGGCGGATCGTCAAATCTGGTTGCGTGCATTGTAGCCGTGGCAAGACCGTCGTCGCTAGGTCAATTGCGCCACACCGAGCCGGAATAATGCGATGCGAAGCGAAAAAGTTTCATGAAAACAAGTGTCTTGGCCGCTTGTTGCCACAATCGTGAGGGGCGGCGGAATTTGACGCCACCAATGCGGGTTCTAGAGGGTGCCGCGCAGCCGCGGGTTATCGGCGTCCATCACCCAATCGGCAGACAGCGCCGGGGCGCCTGACGCCGCGCAATCGCTGCGCCTGACTTCGTGGCGGGCGAACAATTCCGTGAGTTTCGTGTCGTTGCCGGCCGAAAGCAGGATCAGGCGGCTCAGCATGCAGCCGATCGCGGCGCGGCGGGCCGGCACATCCTCGCCCAGGCATGACCAGCCCGAGAGACGGAATTTCGGCTCATCGATGCGTTTGAAGAATCGGAGGCATGCGCTGGCGGCCTCCGTGCCGCCGACCCGGCGAAACAGCGTCACGGCGCCGAACTTGCTGTCGATGATCCCGGCGGCCTCCAGCTCGCGCGGCCCTGCCGGGTCCATCCTTGCAGCAAGGTAGCCGGCCGCCGAGCCGACCTGATCGATCTCTTCGCCCGGACGATAGATTTCGAGTTCGGCGACCGGCATGCCGCCGAGCCCGCTCCAGCGGAACACGTCCTTGCGGCCCCCCTCGGGATGCCGAAAAACCTCGTAAGTCTCTATCTTGCCTGGAAAAATGAACTGGCTTACGGCGAACGCCGGAGCCATGTCCCCGGCCTGGCTCCAAGCCTTCGGCGCCGCCTCCATCGCGGTGATATCGGGCAAATGCTGCCATAGCGCGATACCGCCAATGGCCATCAGCGCCAGCGTCATCAGATAGGCGCAGAGCCGTGCCAGCGTGCCGTAGACCTCGTCCACGAAGCTTACCAGCGCCGGGTGAATTGTCGTCCTATGATGGGAATCGGCCGAATCGGCCGGAAACGAATGCATCAAACGCCCAAACGCCAACCGCCAAACGTTGTCATATCGGCGTTTCTCGCATAGAAGCGCTGCCTTCTCCCTTTCCGCTTGACGCGGCGGGGCGGCATTTTTCCTCGGAGAGTGAACGATGGGTTACAAAGTCGCTGTCGTCGGTGCGACCGGCAATGTCGGGCGCGAAATGCTCAACATTCTCGACGAGCGCAAATTCCCCGCCGACGAGGTCGTGGTGCTGGCCTCGCGCCGCAGCGTCGGCGTCGAAGTGTCCTATGGCGACCGCACCCTGAAGGTCAAAGCGCTCGAGCACTACGATTTCTCCGACGTCGACATCTGCCTGATGTCGGCAGGCGGTTCGGTGTCGAAGGAATGGTCGCCCAGGATCGGCGCCGCGGGTGCGGTCGTGATCGACAATTCGTCGGCCTGGCGGATGGACCCGGACGTGCCGCTGATCGTGCCGGAAGTGAACGCCGATGCGGCCGCGGGCTTTGCCAAGAAGAACATCATCGCCAACCCAAACTGCTCGACCGCGCAGCTCGTGGTGGCGCTGAAGCCGCTGCACGACAAGGCCACCATCAAGCGGGTCGTGGTCGCGACCTATCAATCGGTCTCCGGCGCCGGCAAGGATGCGATGGACGAACTGTTCTCGCAGACCAAGGCCGTCTACACCAATGACGAGCTGATCAACAAGAAATTCCCCAAGCGTATCGCCTTCAACGTCATCCCCGAGATCGACGTGTTCATGGAGGACGGCTACACCAAGGAAGAATGGAAGATGATGGCGGAGACCAAGAAGATTCTTGATCCCAAGATCAAGCTTTCCGCCACCTGCGTGCGGGTGCCGGTGTTCGTCGGCCATTCGGAGGCCGTCAATATCGAATTCGAGAATCCGATCACGGCCGATGAAGCGCGCAACATCCTGCGCAACGCGCCGGGTTGCCTCGTGATCGACAAGCACGAGCCCGGCGGCTACGTCACGCCCTACGAAGCGGCCGGCGAGGACGCCACCTATATCAGCCGCATCCGCGAGGATGCGACGGTGGAGAACGGCCTCGTACTGTGGTGCGTCTCCGACAATCTGCGCAAGGGCGCCGCCCTGAACGCGGTGCAGATCGCCGAATCCCTGATCAACCGCAAGCTGATCACCGCGAAGAAGAAGGCGGCTTAAGGGAGAATTCGTAGGGTGGGCAAAGCGCAGCGTGCCCACCATTTAGTTCCGTGATCGAGGACCGATGGTGGGCACGGCGCGTTGCGCCTTGCCCACCCTACGCGACTATTCGCCACCTCTCACGCTGCGAAACTCCTTCGCCTTCTGATCGAGCACGAACAGCGAACCCTCGGCGACGCCGAAATAGGCGCCGTGCAATTCCATCTCGCCGCGCTCGACGCGGGCGCGCACGAACGGGAACGTCATCAGATTTTCCAGTGAGCGGAAGATCGCGGCTTTCTCGATCCTGATCGTAAACTCCTGCATCGTCTCGCGCTCGCGCTGTTCGACCACCTCGCCCGGCTTGATGAACATCGCCATCCAGCGACCGATGAAATCGCCCGGCGACAGCGGGTCGATCTTGTCTATGAAGGCGCGAATGCCGCCGCACTGGGCATGGCCGAGCACGACGATGTGTTTGATGCGCAGCACGTTGACCGCATATTCCAGCGCCGCGGAGACGCCATGGGCGCCGCCGTCGGGCTGATAGACCGGCACCAGGTTGGCGACGTTGCGCACCACGAACAGCTCGCCGGGGCCGGCGTCGAAAATCACTTCCGGCGAGACGCGGGAATCGCAGCAGCCGATCACCATCACGGCGGGCGACTGGCCGCGCTCGGAGAGTTCCCGGTAGCGCGTCTGTTCGGTCGGCAGCCGTTGCGAGGTGAAAGCCCGATAGCCATCGAGCAGATGTTGCGGGAATGAGGTCATAGTGCCATGCCTAACCATAAGCCGATGACGGGAACAAGGCTTTCAGGCGTACGCACGAGATGATATCGCGAAGGTCTCGAGGTCATCCAAGGAAACCAGCCCATGATCCGTCCGCGCCGCAGCCTGTTGTTCATGCCGGGATCTAACGCGCGGGCGCTGGAAAAGGCGCGCAACCTGCCGGTCGACGGAATCATCCTCGACCTCGAGGATTCGGTGGCCCCGGACGCCAAGGTAATGGCCCGCGACCAGATCGCCAAAGCGATTGCGGCCGGCGGGTTCGGCAAGCGCGAGGTGCTGATCCGGGTCAACAGCCTCGATACGCCCTGGTGGGTCGAGGACGTCACCATGGCCGGCAAGGCGCGGCCCGACGGCATTCTGGTTCCCAAGATCTCCACCGTCGACGATCTCAACGCGATCGCCAATCGGCTCAGCGACATCAACGCGCCCACCTCGATCCGGGTCTGGGCCATGATCGAAACCGCGCGCGCGGTGCTGGACGCCGACAAGCTCGCCGCGGCATCGAGGGATTCCGAAACCAGGCTTGCGGGATTCGTGTTCGGGCCGAACGACATTTCGCGGGAAACGCGGATCCGCATGCAGCCGGGGCGCGCCACGATGATTCCGATGATCACGCACTGCATCCTGGCGACGCGTGCGCACGGGCTGGAAATTCTCGACGGGCCCTACAGCGACATCAGCAATATCGACGGTTTTGCGACCGAATGCGCGCAAGGCCGCGATCTCGGCTTCGACGGCAAGACGCTGATCCATCCGAGCCACATCGAGGCCTGCAACGCGATCTTCACGCCGCCGGCCGAGGAGGTCGAGCAGGCGCGCAAGATCATTGCGGCTTTCGAAAAGCCGGAAAACGCCTCGCGGGGGGCAATCCAGCTCGACGGGCGGATGGTGGAACGGCTGCACGCCGATATGGCGCGGCGCACGATTGCGATCGCGGATGCGATCGCGGCGATGGGGCATTGAAATCCTTGCTTGGCGTTTCTTCCCTTCTCCCCTTGTGGGAGAAGGTGGCGCGAAGCGCCGGATGAGGGGTTCCCTCCGCGGAGACAGACCCTCATCCGTCTCGCTGCCGCTGCGCGTCAGCGATCCACCTTCTCCCACAAGGGAGAAGGGAAGAGCGCGCCTGGCGCTTATCTGCCAAACCTCTCCGCCGCCCAGGCATAGAGGCTGCCGGGGATCGGCTTTTCACCGCCGCGGCCTTTGGGCGAGATGTGCAGGCCGATGATTTCGGGGTCGGCAAGCAGGCCTGAAAAACCCGAAGGCTCGAAGAACAGCTTTGGCTCGGCGTGCACCGCATAGAACGACTGCTTCGGCAGCGCGTGCTGCAATTCGTTGGCACGGCGCGCTAGCGCGGTGAGCGCGGCGGGGCCGTAGATCGCGACGCGGATGTCGGAGAGACGGCTCGATCGGCGACGTAACTGGCGCAGCATGAAGGTGAGGCGATGACGCAGCGCCAGCCAGTCCGGCGTCAGATCCTCCTGCTCCATCAGGCCTTCGAACGCCCGTACGATCGGATCGTTTGCCGGCAGGTACAACACCGAGTTGCCGAGCTGACGCCGGCGCTCCCACGCGAAGTAAGGCTTTGCGGGATCGATCTCGATCGGTTTGAGCAGCAGCACGTCGGCGTCGAGCCACAATCCCGCGTTTTCTGCCATCAGCCGCATGCGGAAGAAATCGCTGAACTGCAAAATGGTCCAGTCGCGCCAGCTTCCATCAGCCTCGGGCGGACGCAGCCGCTCGGAAAAGGAATGCGGCAGGATCGCTTCGGCCTCAGCATTGCCGACGCCGTCGGGCAGGCCGGGCAGTGGATCGAAACTGTAGACGGTGACCTTGTGGCCGGCGGTAACCTGCGACCTGAGGCAGGTCAGTCGCAGCCCGTCGAGGCGGCCGTGCCAGAAGGTGACGACGTCAGGCCGCATCCACGCCGCCTCCTTAACAAAAGAGCCCCGATTTTCACCGGGGCTCTCGTAGCACAATCAGGCCCAGGCGCGCTCTTTCTTAAGCTTGGCCTCGTAATCGTCGATCGACGATTTCTTTTCCATGGTGAGACCGATGTCGTCGAGGCCGTTCATCAGGCAGTGCTTGCGGAACGGATCGATCTCGAACTTCACCTTGCCGCCGTCGGGGCCGCGGATCTCCTGGTTGGGAAGATCGATGGTCAGCGTGGCATTCGCCCCGCGCTCGGCGTCGTCGAACAGTTTGTCGAGGTCGTCCTGCGAGACGCGGATCGGCAGAATGCCGTTCTTGAAACAGTTGTTGTAGAAGATGTCGCCGAATGAGGTCGAGATCACGCAGCGGATGCCGAAATCGAGCAGCGCCCACGGCGCGTGCTCGCGGCTCGAGCCGCAGCCGAAATTGTCGCCGGCGACCAGCACTTTGGCGTTGCGATAGGCCGGCTGGTTGAGGACGAAGTCCGGGTTTTCGCTGCCGTCATCATTGTAGCGCTGTTCCGAGAAAAGGCCCTTGCCGAGGCCGGTGCGCTTGATGGTCTTCAGATACTGCTTCGGAATGATCATGTCGGTGTCGACATTGATGATCTTCAAGGGCGCCGCGACACCCTCCAGTGTGGTGAACTTTTCCATCGATCGCACTTCCCGGTTGAAAAGGTGGGACGGGCCGGTGATTTATCGCGAATACGGCTCCGGCAAAAGGCCAAATTGCGCATAGGCCGCCTGTTTTGGCGCGAACCAGCCTAGTCTGCGGCGGCCTCGATCGCCTCCATATCGGCGTCCGATAACCCGAAATGGTGCCCGATTTCGTGGATCAGGACGTGGCGGACGATATGGCCCAGCGTTTCCTCATGCTCGGCCCAGTAGTCGAGGATCGGGCGGCGGTAGAGCCAAATCATGTTGGGAAGGCGGGCGATGTCCTGGTTGCTCTGCTGCGGCAGGCCGACGCCCTGGAACAGGCCGAGCAGGTCGAACTCGCTCTGCGCCTGCATCTCGTCCAGGACCTCGTCGGTCGGAAAATCGTCGACGCGGATGATCACGCCCTCGCACAGGGTACGAAATCCCTTGGGCAGGCGGTCGAACACCTCATGCGCCATGGCTTCCATTTCGGCGAGCGAGGGCGCTTTTGCTTCGGTCCACATCACGTCGTATTTAGCGTGTGTTATGCCCAGGCGCATACTAGTTTTGCGAGTTGATTTTGACGCGCCAATCGGTGACCGTACCGGGGGATCAGTTTTGGGTGGACTTCAATGAAGCGGATTGTGACGGTCGCCATATCGGCTGCCTTATTGGCTGCCTTGGCCGGGCTTTTGCTCCCTGACGTGGCGGCTGCGCAGGCGCAGACGGCGTCATCAGCGCTGCGAACCGCGCAGGCGCCGCAGCCGATCGTCACGGATGTTTCCGCCCAGCGCCGGCGCCCGCTGCGGCGCGTGCCGATCTATCGCAGCGAGCCGTGGGCTCCGAGTGTCTATCCGCGCTACAACCCTGGGCCGAACGCCGTGCGCGATTGCACCGCACATTACGTGCAGGAGTACCGGCCGAGCGGCACGGTGATCACCCCGCGCATGAACTGCTGGTGGCAGCCGGGCTAGATTCGTCCCCTCTCTATTTTTCTGTCGAGCATTTTTCTGACAGCCGCCGAGTAGGGCTCTGTGGACAAACGCTGTTGATGTTGCTGACGGCGGTCTGCGCAAACTGTGCGCGAGATCGCGGCAAGCAGCATCTGTTCATGTTCGTGGCGCATTCTTCATGTTCATGGCGCACTCATTCACACCGCATTCAAGTCGCTTGCTTCAGTCTGTGCACGTGTCGCGGCGATGCCGTTAGTTGATGCAAGCCATTCGGCGCAGACGTGCATCCGACGACCCGAGGAGACTGGATATGCAGGTAGTGAAGGTTTTTGGGCTTGCCGCCGTTGGTGCCTTGCTGGCGTTTGCCGCTCCGGCCGAGCGTGCCAATGCGCTGTCGCTCAGCAATCCCGGCGCCGCCGCGGCGGTTCAGGAGGATGCCAGGTTGGCGACGACGGAAGTGCATTGGCGACATCACGGCTACCATCGCGGCTACCATCACCATCATCATCGGTGGCATCGCTGGCACCACCACCATCATCGCCATCACCACCATCATCATCGTCACTGGCACCGCTGGTGATTGCGGCAGCTTGGTGCAGATGCCCACAGGCCCGCTTCATCGCGGGCCTGTTTCGATTTCAGCGGTCGCCTTGAAACTGGCGAGATTGCCGCCCGTAATCTCTGACATCAGCTTCAGCAAGAGGAGTCCATCATGAGGAGCTTGATCTCTGCAACCCTTGTCGTCGGCGCGCTCGCGGTCACCGGGCCGGCGGCTATTGATGGGGCCGCCGCGGCGCCGCAGGCGAAGGCGCAAAGCGCCGGCACATCCGGCGCCACCGATTTGAGCGCGCAACGGCGCTACTATCGTCACTATGGCTATTATCGTCCGTACTACCGTCCGTATTATCGCCCTTATTACTACCGGCCCTATTACGCGCGGCCTGTCTACTATCGGCCGTATCCTTACTACGCGCCCGCGCCGTTCACCTTCGGCATCGGGTTTGGGCCGTTCTGGTAGTAAGCGTGCACAACTTCTGTCAGCCGCAAGAATCGCTTCAACGCGCTTTCCTGCGCATTCATCGCTGAGGTCGGTGCATTCATGGCGCGTTCACGTGTCTGTCTCTAACGTCATGTTGGGAGCGATCGCAGAGGACGCGACGCGAGCCAGCCGCAGAGCAGCGCGCGTCGCCGGTTAGGGAGGATAAATCCATGAGAACATCCGATCCTGGACGCGGCCTAGTCCGCCGTCTGGGCGTTACGGCTGCGGCAGTATTCGCGCTCGCAGCGGCATCACAACAGCGCGCCGAGGCGCTTTCGCTAGCGACCCCCGGCACGGCGCCGTCAGCGAAATATGCAACCGACGGACTGACGACCGAGGTTCAACAGCGCGGCCCGATGATCGGCGGTGGCTTCCGCGGCGGCGGCGGTGGCGGTTTCGCCGGCGGCGGCTTTCGCGGTGGTGGCGGCGGCGGTTTCCATGGCGGTGGCTTCCGCGGCGGCGGAGCGGCCTTTCATGGCGGCGGCTTCCGCGGTGGCGGCGCGGCCTTTCACGGCGGCGGGTTCAGAGGCGGTGGGTTGGCGATCCACCGTGGCGGCTTTCGTCCGGCACCCGTCTTCCATGGCGGCGGACACCGCTTCGTACATCGTCACGCGTTTCATCGCCCACACTTCCACCATCGGCACTTCCACCACCGGCGTCACTTCCACAGCCGCTTCTACCTCGCGCCGGCCTACTACCCGGCCTACTACCCGGCCTACTATTATCCGCGCCGCTGCCGGGTGATCTTGACCTATTACGGGCCGCGCCGGATCTGTCGTCCGTGGTGGCGCCACCGCTATTATGCATACCGGTATTGGTAAGATCAGGCTTAAACGAAGCAGGCGCCCGGTTCGGCGCCTGTTTTTCGAGCGGGGATTGGACCCCAATCAGCGCAATGCCAATCCTAGCCCTTCCAAGGCTTTATCTTCCACGGAGTGAGCTTCTCCATCCGCCACTGCTGCCAGTGCTCCGGCGGCCAGTGACTGAGGCGCGAGGCCTCCTTGGTGGCGACAGGCTGCAGGTCGACGATGTGCGGCGTCGTGCGCCGCCGCACCTGCCGCGTCGCCTCGCTGATCATATCGACAAATGCAGGCTTGTCGGTCACGGCCAAAAGTCCCTCGCAAAGGCGCTTCGCAAGGGATCAGTGTGCGCTCTTGCCTGTTAACGGGCCGTTTCCGGAACGTCTCGCTATCTAGACAAAGGAAGCGTTATCGCCATTCTCTGACGTCAACGAAATGCCCAGCGATCGCCGCAGCCGCAGCCATCGCCGGCGACACCAGGTGGGTGCGGCCCTTGAAGCCCTGGCGGCCTTCGAAATTGCGGTTCGAGGTCGAGGCGCAGCGCTCTTCCGGCCTCAGCTTGTCGGGATTCATCGCAAGGCACATCGAGCAGCCCGGCTCGCGCCACTCGAAGCCGGCCTTGATGAAGATCTTGTCGAGGCCTTCGGCTTCCGCCTGCTCCTTCACGATGCCGGAACCCGGCACGATCATCGCATTGACGTTGGCGTTGACGGTCTTGCCTTCGGCGATCTTTGCCGCGGCGCGCAGATCCTCGATGCGGCCGTTGGTGCAGGAGCCGATGAAGACGCGATCGAGCTTGATGTCGGTGATCTTCGTTCCCGCCGTCAGGCCCATATACTTCAACGCACGGTGCTTTGAGAGCCGCTTGGCCTCGTCCTCAATCTTGTCGGGATCGGGCACGAAGCCCGAGATCGACACCACGTCCTCGGGCGAGGTGCCCCAGGTCACGATCGGCGGCAGTTTTGCCGCGTCCAGCCGGATCTCGTGATCGAAATGCGCGCCCTCATCGGAACGTAGCTTTTCCCAATAGCGCATTGCTGCGTCCCAATCGGCGCCCTTCGGCGACTTTGGACGTCCGTTGAGGAACTCGAACGCCTTTTCGTCCGGCGCAACCAGGCCGGCGCGGGCGCCGCCTTCGATCGACATGTTGCAGACCGTCATGCGGCCTTCCATCGTCAGCGCACGGATCGCATCGCCGGCATATTCCAGCACGTAGCCGGTGCCGCCCGCGGTACCGATCTCGCCGATGATCGCGAGGATGATGTCCTTGCCGGTGACGCCGTCGGGCAACTTGCCGTCGACCACCGCGCGCATATTCTTCGCCTTCTTCTGGATCAGCGTCTGCGTCGCCAGCACGTGTTCGACCTCCGAGGTGCCGATGCCGTGCGCCAGCGCGCCGAACGCGCCATGGGTGGAGGTGTGGCTGTCACCGCAGACGATGGTGGTGCCGGGCAGGGTAAAGCCTTGCTCGGGGCCGATCACGTGCACGATGCCCTGGCGCTTGTCGAACTCGTTGTAATATTCGATGCCGAATTCTTTCGCGTTCTCCGCCAGCGCCTTGATCTGCTCAGCACTCTCAGGGTCGGGATTGGGCTTTGTGCGATCGGTCGTCGGCACGTTGTGGTCGACGACGGCGAGCGTCTTCTCCGGCGCGCGAACCTTGCGCCCCGTCGCGCGCAGGCCTTCGAACGCCTGCGGCGAAGTCACTTCATGCACCAGATGGCGGTCGATATAGAGCAGACAGGTGCCGTCTTCGGCTTCGTGCACCAGATGGTCATTCCAGATCTTGTCGTACAGCGTGGTCGGTTTGGACATGAGCGTAAGCTCCAAAGGAAATTCTGCGTGAGCGGTTAAGCGCGAAAAGCGCAAGCAACAGACGTCGCAGCGTCAAGCTGCGCGCGTAAGCTCGGACGTGGCCGACGTCGTGAACCGCCCGAAGAAGCGGCCAGGCAGCCGCGAGCGGTCGTCGATGACGACGAGCTGAGCGGTGCCGAAGGCGGCGCTGGTGCGATCTAGAACCATTCTGAATTTCTAACACATGGCCCGTGGGCGTCACAATCAATCGATTGGCAGGGCTGATGCCTAGATAGGTACCAGGCAACAAAAAAGCGCGGGGCAAAACCCCGCGCTTTTGGTCACATCCCTTTCGGGAAAAGTTACTCGCCGACGGCGGCGGCGCGGTCCTGCTTCTCGACGATGCGGGCCGATTTGCCGCGCAGGCTGCGCAGGTAATACAGCTTGGCGCGGCGTACCTTGCCGCGGCGCACCACCTTGATCGAGTCGATCATCGGCGACATCACCGGGAACACGCGCTCCACGCCTTCGCCGTAGGAAATCTTGCGGACGGTGAAGCTCTCGTTGAGCCCGCCGCCGGAACGGCCGATGCAGACGCCTTCGTAGGCCTGCACACGGGTGCGCTCGCCTTCCACCACCTTGACGTTGACGATCACGGTATCGCCGGGGCCGAATTCGGGGATCGACTTGGTCGCCGACAGTTTTTCGAATTGCTCTTTTTCGAGCTGTTGAATGAGGTTCATTGAAATCTCCATCGGCGGCGCGCCCAGCCTTCCGGGGGCTGCGCAAACGTCCATCTATCCTGCGCGTGTGCGGATTTGGCGCTCGTATAAGGCATCGGGCCGCGCTTGTCACCCGTCTGTCGTGCTTTTTGTGCCTTTTTGGCCGCCCCTCGCCGCCCATAGATCCGGCCGCCGCGTCCGGGTCAGGGCCTCGGCTTCGGCCCTACGCCAGGCCGCCACCTTCGCATGATCGCCGGAGATGAGGATTTCGGGGATGCCGCGGCCCTCGAACTCCTGCGGCCGCGTAAACTGGGGGTATTCCAGTAATCCCTCGGAAAAGCTTTCGTCTACTCCCGAGGTCTGCTTGCCCATCACCCCCGGCAACAGCCGTACGCAGGCGTCGATCAGGGCCATCGCGGCGATTTCGCCTCCTGACAGTACGTAGTCACCGACCGAGACCTCTTCGAGGTTCCGCGCCTCGATCACCCGCTGATCGACCCCCTCGAACCGGCCGCAGACGATCAGGGGCCCGGATCCTGCGGCAAATTCGGCAACCATGGACTGGGTCAATGGCCGACCCCGTGGGCTCATCAGAAGGCGCGGCCGATCGGGAGAGATCTCCGCGGCGTCGATCGCCGCAGCCAGCACGTCGGCCCGCAGCACCATGCCGGGGCCGCCGCCGGCCGGGGTGTCGTCGACGCTCCGATGCTTGTCGGTGGCTGAAGCCCGGATATCGCGCGCCTCCAGCTCCCACAGGCCGGACGCCAGCGCCTTGCCCGCGAGGCTGACGCCGAGCGGCCCGGGAAACATCTCGGGGAAGAGGGTGAGAACGGTGGCGCGCCAGGTCATACAAAACCCATCACGTAAGCGTCGGGGCGTCGTCGCCTTCGATTTCCTGCGGCAGTTCGATCACCACGCGGCCATTGGCCAGATCGACCGTCGGCACGACTGCGTTGGTGAACGGCAGCAGCATAGTGGCGCCTTGCGGAGGCGCGATCTCGATAATGTCACCGGCCCCGAAATTGTGAATCGCGATGACGCGGCCGAGCGGCTCGCCCGCGGCATTGACGGCGGCAAGTCCGATCAGGTCGGCGTGGTAATATTCGCCCTCGTCGGTCTCAGGCAATTTGTCGCGGGCGACATAGAGTTCGAGGCCGTTGAGCCGCTCGGCGTCCTCGCGGGTGGCGATGCCCTTCAGCGTCGCCACCAGATGGTCTTTGGCCTCGCGGACATGCGTCACCTCGAACTGGCGCGCGCCGTCTTTGGTCGTCAGCGGGCCGTAGTGTTTCACGGCCAGCGGATCCTCGGTGAACGTCCACAGCTTCACGGCGCCGCGCACGCCATGCGCGGCGCCGATACGGGCGACGCAAATCGGCGTTTTCACCGTCGCGCGCCGCTAAGCCTTACGCCTTCGCGGCGGCTTCGGCGCGGGCCTTGCGCTCCTTGCGCGGCACGGCCTTTTCCGGGTTGTTGCGGGCGGCGCGCTTGACGACACCGGCCGCATCCAGGAAGCGCGTCACGCGATCCGACGGCTGCGCGCCCTTGGCGAGCCAGGACTTCACCTTGTCCATGTCGAGCTTCAGCCGCGATTCATTGTCCTTCGGCAGCAGCGGATTGAAATAGCCGAGACGCTCGATGAAGCGGCCGTCGCGGGGAAAGCGCGAATCGGCGACGACGACGTGATAGACCGGACGCTTTTTGGTGCCTGCGCGAGCGAGGCGGATAACGACTGACATTTAGTTCTCCTGTTAAATACGAAACTCAGTGATGTGAACGATATGAATCCCGTCATTGCGAGGGGGCTTGCCTCGCCCGTCATGCCCCGCGAAGGCGGGGCATCCAGTAATCGTAGGCATTAGCGATTGAACCGAGGTAGCGCGGCGTACTGGATCGTCCGCCTTCGCGGACGATGACGGCGCGTGTTGGCGAGAGATCATTTCTTCTTCCCCGGAAAGCCGCCGAGGCCCGGAAGCGTCGGCTTGCCGCTCAGCCCGGTAAGTCCCGGCAGATTCGGCAATCCCTGGCGCAGGCCGGTGGGAAGATCCTTCGGCAAATTCGGCAGGCCGCCTGGACCGGCACCGCCCTGCATCTTGTCCGCCAGCGCCTTCATCTCCTCCGGCGAGGGCGGCTTCATGCCGCCGCCAAAACCCATCGCCTGCGCGATGCCGGCGAGCGGGCCGCGCTTGCCCGAGCCCATCGCCTTCATCATGTCGGCCATGTTCCGGTGCATCTTCAGGAGCTTGTTGACCTGCTCGACATTCTGGCCGGCGCCGGCGGCGATACGCTTCTTGCGGCTGGCTTTCAAAATGTCCGGATTCTTGCGCTCAGCCCGCGTCATCGAATCGATGAGCGCGACCTGGCGCTTCAAAATCTTGTCGTCGATGCCGGCTGCCGCAATCTGGTTCTTCATCTTGGCAATGCCCGGCATCATGCCCATCAAGCCGCTGATGCCGCCCATGTTCGCCATCTGCAGCAACTGCTCGCGCATGTCGTTGAGGTCGAACTGGCCCTTGCGCATCCGCTCGGCGGTGCGCGCGGCCTTTTCGGCGTCGATATTCGCCGCCGCGCGTTCGACCAGCGACACCACGTCGCCCATGCCGAGGATGCGGCCGGCGATGCGGCTGGGGTGAAAATCTTCCAGCGCGTCGGTCTTTTCGCCGGTGCCGATCAGCTTGATCGGTTTTCCCGTGACCGCGCGCATCGACAGCGCGGCGCCGCCGCGGCCGTCGCCGTCAACGCGCGTCAGCACGATGCCGGTGAGGCCGACGCGCTGATCGAAGGCGCGCGCGAGGTTGACCGCGTCCTGGCCGGTCAGGGAGTCCGCGACCAGCAGCACTTCGTGCGGATTGGCCGTGGCTTTGATCTCGGCCGCCTCGCTCATCATCTCTTCATCGAGCGTGGTGCGGCCGGCGGTGTCGAGCAGCACCACGTCGAAGCCGCCGAGCTTGCCGGCTTCGAGTGCGCGTTTGGCAATTTGCGCCGGCTTTTGCCCCGTCACGATCGGCAGCGTCGGAATGTCGAGGTCGCGCCCCAGCACGGCCAGTTGCTCCATCGCCGCCGGGCGGTAGATGTCGAGCGAGGCCATCAGCACCTTGCGCTTGTCGCGCTGGGTCATGCGGCGGGCAAGTTTTGCGGTGGTGGTGGTCTTGCCGGAGCCCTGCAGGCCGACCATCATGATCGCGACCGGCGGCACCGCGTTGAGATCGATGGTCTGGCCATCAGCGCCAAGGGTGGCGACCAGCTCGTCATGGACGATCTTGACCACCATCTGGCCGGGCGTGACCGACTTGACGACGGTGGCGCCGACCGCCTGCTCGCGGACGCGGTCGATGAAGCTTCGGACCACCTCAAGCGCAACGTCGGCTTCCAGCAGCGCGCGACGCACCTCGCGCATCGCGGCGTCGACGTCGGCCTCCGACAGCGAACCGCGGCCCGTCAGCCGATCGAGTATCCCACCAAGCTTTTCCGACAGATTGTCGAACAATGCCGTTGTCCTGTTGCTGCCCTTGCGGGCGCCGCGCCGATCCATTTCACTACTGTCATCACCCGCGAAGGCGGGTGATCCAGTATTCCAGAGCAGCTCGTTTCGACCGAGAAGCTGCGGCGTACTGGATACCCCGCCTTCGCGGGGTATGACGACCTAGATATGTCCCGGCGCAAAACGCCAAAACGATATTCCAAACACTTTCGCGCCCGAGGGCGCATCGCGCTGTCGGGCGTTGGCCTCCGGTCTCATGGGCCGGGCGGCGGGTCGAAAAGAACGTCTTTCCGAGAAAGTGGGGGGGTTAAACGCCCGGAAGGGGCGAAAGTCAAGGAGAAACTAGACCAAACCGCCCGTGGGATGTAGCATAAGGCTTTGACGCAGCTTCCTTTTTTAGACATGAGGCCGATCGATGCGTCAGCTTCCTTTTTGCCGCAGTTCCAAGTTGAACCTGCACCCTCCATATAACGCCCATGTGCATCGTCGCCCGCGTTTACTGACCCGCCCCGTGCCAATTACCCGCCGCCGCCTTCTGGGATTCTTTGCCGGCGCCGCCGCGGCCGTCGGCGTGCCGTCTGTCTGGATCAGCAATATGAAAACCTATGAGGGTCCCGTCTCCGATCATTTCGACGGCATGCGCTTCTTCGATCCCGACGGCGCGCCACCAAAGTCACTGGCGGAGGTGCTGCGCTGGCAGTTCGGCACCGACCGCAAGCGCGCGAGCTGGCCGGATTGGGTGCCGAATGCCCAGAGCGATACGCCGCCGCCGCGCGTTTCCGGCGACAAGGTGCGGCTATCCTTTGTCGGCCATGTCTCCTGGCTGATCCAGACGCGGGATCTCAACATCCTCGTCGATCCCGTGTGGTCGCCGCGGGCCTCGCCAGTTTCGTGGGCCGGGCCGCACCGGCACAACGATCCCGGCATTGCATTCGACGCGCTGCCCAAGATCGACGTGGTGCTGGTCTCACACGGCCATTACGACCATCTCGACGTCGCGACGCTGTCAAAACTCGCAGAAAAGTTTTCGCCGCGCGTGATCACGCCGCTCGGCAACGACATCACCATGCGCGATGCGGACGCGTCGATCAAAGCCGAGGCGTTCGACTGGCAGGATCGCGTGGAGCTCGGCAATGGCATCGCGGTGACGCTGGTGCCGACGCGGCACTGGTCGGCGCGCGGCCTGTTCGACCGCAACAAGGCGCTGTGGGCGAGTTTTGTGCTGGAGACGCCGGCCGGCAAACTCTACATCGTTTGCGATTCCGGCTACGGCGAAGGGACGCATTTCCGCCGCGTGGCCGAGCAGCATGGCCCGCTGCGGCTGGCGATATTACCGATCGGCGCCTATGAGCCGCGCTGGTTCATGAAGGATCAGCACATGAATCCGGCTGATGCGGTGAAAGCGCTGGCCGATTGCGGCGCTAAGGAAGCGCTGGCGCATCATCACGGCACGTTCCAGCTCACCGATGAGGCGATCGACGCGCCGGTCAATGCATTGGCCGACGCGCTGAAGGAAGCGAAGATTCCACCGGAGCGGTTCGCAGCGCTGAAGCCGGGTCAGGTTTACGAGATCTAACCCGTCGTCCCTGCGAACGCACTAGGGCATGCACAGATCTGGTGCGGCGGATTGACT
>NZ_JAGWDK010000026.1 GCF_018398875.1 Bradyrhizobium sp. sGM-13
CTTCCATGCCGTCGCAATCGGATGGACCCTCAGAAATGTGTGCATGCCCTAGTGCCTTCGCAGGGACGACATTACTGGCTCCCCTTGATCGCCCAGGACACGAGCACCGTCACCGAGAGCGTCTCCTCGCCTTGCGCCACCGGTGCGGCGGCGGCCATCGGGGCTGCCATCTTGCCGCGGAAGAGCGGCGTGGGTGCGCCTTCCTCGGTGATGCTGATGGGTTCTCCGAGCGTCACGCCGGCGGTCTTGGCGTAAATCTCGGCCTTGCGGCGGGCGTCCGCGACCGCCTTCTCGCGGGCCTCGTCGAGATATTTGGATGCCTGCGTCACGCTGAAGTGGATGCCGCCGATGTCATTGGCGCCGGCGGCGACCAGTACGTCGATCACGTTCGCAACTTTGGTCACGTCGCGGATCTTGACCGTAACGCGGTTGCTGGCCCGATAGCCGACGATGGGCGAGGGGCCGGCGCGATTTGGCGCAGATTGCGGCTGCAGCGACAGCCGCGAGGTCTGGTAGTCCTTCTCTTCGATGCCGGCGCCCTTCAGCGCCAGTAGCACCTTGCCCATCGCAGCGTTGTTGGCGTCCGACGCCTCGCGCGCGGTCTTGGCTTCCGACGTCACGCCGCCGTCGATCTGGGCCTGGTCGGGCGCCACCGATACGTTCGCCTCGCCGGTCACGGAGATCGCGGGCGGCGGCACCGTCTGCGCCAATGCCGGCGCGGCGAGCCACGTAGCGGCAACGACGGCAAGTGCAAGCGGGTGCTTCATCCCGATCACCTCAGCGGCACATAGACGTTGATCACCAGCTTGTCCTCCGCCGTCTTCAGGGGATCGGTGATGTATTCCTCGATGAAGGTGTCTTTGGCTTCCAGCTTCTTGTCGTCCAGGTGGTTGGTGATCGCCTCATAGGTGTTGTCCATGTTGTCATAGGAGCCGCGATGGACGAACTTCAGCGCCTTGCCCTCGGGCGACTTGCCCATGCTGATGTCCTTGGTCAGGTTCTTGACGTCCTGGTCGACCGGAATCTGTGCCAGATACGTAAAACCGGTATCGTCGGTCGAAGTGTAGACGATCATCGAATTGCCCGTGGCCTTGATGCCCTGCTTGTCGAGCAGCGCGGTCAGCGCCTTGAACGAATCGATCAGGGTGTCGAACGCCGCATCCCAGTTGGCGGTGCCCTTCATCACCAAGACTTTCTTGGGCTCCAGCATGAACTCCTCGCCGAAGGGGTCGGCGTTCTGGACGCTTGCGGGCGGCGGGGGCACGGGCGTCGGGGCTTTCTCCGCGGTCGGGACATCCGCCGGGGACTTGGTTTCTGCTGGCGGCGGGACCGGCACCGCCGATGGTGCCGGGCTGGGCGTCGCCGCCGGGCTAGTGGCCGGAGGGGCTGAGGGCGCCGGCGATTGCGCCAGTGCGGCCCCGCCAAGCGCAACCATGGCGAGCGCGGCGACGGCCGCACGGAAAGTGCTGATACGGTTCATTTCAGGTATTCTCCATCCACCCCCACCTGGCGGCGGCATGTCCGGGCCCGCGCCCGCCAGTATGGGCGCTATTCCTAACACGCAAGGGCCGTTTTCGTCCCATGACAGATGCGTCATAGGTCCTTGCACTGGTCAACGCGCCATCATTCGCCATATAAGGCAGGCATAAGTTGGGAAATTCCATGAGCGCGCTGGCCAACCACGCATTTGCCAAAATGAACGGCATCGGCAACGAAATCGTCGTGGTCGACCTGCGTGACTCCAACGCTGGTTCGAAAGCCGCCGTGACGCCGGAGGACGCCCGCGCCGTGGCCTCGCCCGCGGGCGTGCCCTATGACCAGTTGATGGTATTGCACCCGCCGCGGCTCGCGGGCACCGAGGCCTTCATCCGCATCTACAACAATGACGGCTCGGAAGCCGGCGCCTGCGGCAATGGCATGCGTTGCGTGGTGCGCCGCCTGTTCGAGAAGACCGGCCAAACCGCCGTGACGTTCGAGACCCGCGCCGGGCTGTTGAATTGCTGGCAGGGACCGGCGCCCGATCTCTACACCGTCGACATGGGGGCGCCGAAGTTCGGCTGGCAGGATATTCCGCTGGCCGAGGAATTTCGCGACACCCGCTACATCGAACTGCAGGTCGGGCCGATCGATGCGCCGGTGCTGCATTCGCCGTCGGTCGTCTCGATGGGCAATCCGCATGCGATCTTCTGGGTCGACGATGTGAATGCGCATGACCTTGAGCGCTTCGGGCCGCTATTGGAGAACCACCCGATCTTTCCGGAGCGCGCCAACATCACGCTCGCCCATATCGTCGATCGCGATCACATCACGATCCGCACCTGGGAGCGTGGCGTCGGCTTGACCAAGGCCTGCGGCTCGGCCGCCTGCGCGACCGCGGTCGCCGCCGCCCGGCTGAAGCGCGCCAATCGCTCGGTCGAGATCACGCTGCCCGGCGGCAAGCTTGCGATCGAATGGCGCGAGCGCGACGACCACGTGCTGATGACGGGGACGGCCGATTTCGAGTATGAAGGCCGCTTCGATCCCGCGCTGTTCGCCAACGTCGCCTGAGCGCCATGAGCGTCGACGTCCTCACGTTCGGCTGCCGCCTCAACGCCTTCGAATCCGAGGTGATCGCCCGCGAGGCGGAACGCGCCGGGCTTTCCGATACCGTCGTCATCAATAGCTGCGCGGTCACCAATGAGGCCGTGGCGCAGGCGCGGCAATCGATCCGCCGGCTGAAGCGCGAACGGCCGGATGTGCGCATCGTCGTCACCGGCTGCGCGGCGCAGACGCAAGCAGAAATGTTTGCCGAAATGGCCGAGGTCGATCGCGTCGTCGGCAATGACGACAAGATGCGGGGCGAAGCCTGGCGCGATGCGCGCGCGGCGTTCGACTTGGGCGTTGGCGTCGGGACAAGCGAAAAGATCGCGGTCGCCGACATCATGGCGGTCAAGGAGATGGCGCCGCATCTGCTTGACGGATTCAAGGCCGGCTTGCCGCGCGTGTTCGTGCAGGTGCAGAACGGTTGCGACCATCGCTGTACCTTCTGCATCATCCCCTACGGCCGCGGCAATTCGCGCTCAGTGCCGATGGGGGCGGTGGTGGATCAGGTGCAGGCGCTCGCCGAGCGCGGCCATGCCGAGATCGTGCTGACCGGTGTCGATCTGACGAGCTACGGCGCCGATCTGCCGGGGGCGCCGAAGCTCGGGCAACTGACAAAACAGATTTTGCGCCACGTGCCGGAGTTGAAGCGCCTGCGGATTTCGTCGATCGACTCCATCGAGGCCGACCGCGATCTGCTCGACGTCATTGCCGAGGATGAGCGGCTGATGCCGCATCTGCACCTGTCGCTGCAATCCGGCGATGATCTCATTTTGAAGCGGATGAAGCGGCGGCATTCGCGCCATGATGCGATCGAATTCTGCGCGCAGGTGCGGCGATTGCGCCAGGACATTACGCTCGGTGCCGATATCATCGCGGGCTTTCCGACCGAGACGGAAGAAATGTTCGCGCGCTCGCAGGACCTGGTGGAGGAGTGCGACCTCACCTTCCTGCACGTGTTTCCTTACTCCAAGCGCCCGGGTACGCCGGCCGCACGGATGCCGCAGGTGGCGGGTGAGGTGATCAAGGCGCGGGCGAAGCGGTTGCGCGCGGTGGGCGAGGCCGCATTGCAGCGGCGGCTGTCGGCAGAGGTCGGCGCGACGCGTCAGGTTCTGATCGAGAGCGACAAACAGGGTCGCACCGAGCATTTTCTGCCGGTGGCGATATCAGGCGAAAAGCCGGGTGCCGTGATGCCGCTCGTGATCAAGGGCCACGATGGTGCGCGGCTATCGGTGTGAGCCGCCAATTCTGCTGTCATCGCCCGGCTTGACCGGGCGTTCCATCATCCGCTTTCGCGGATGATGACAGCGGTAGTTGGGGCGCGTGGTCGGCTACGAACGACTACTCACCGTTCCACCCACACTTTCGCAACCGCTCGCGCATATGCTCCGGCGTCGGCGCTACCACGCGCACATGCTCCTTGTTCTTCGAAATCGGAACCACGATCTCGCGGGAATGCAGATGCAGGATCGGCTCGCCGAACCTTGGGCCGTTGCCGTAAATGTTGTCGCCGACAATCGGCCAGCCCATCGCTGAGGTGTGCACCCGCAATTGATGGGTGCGGCCAGTCACCGGTTCCAGCGCCAGCCAGGCGAGGCCGTCGCCGCGGCCGAGCACTTTCCAGGTGGTGATGGCTTTCTGGCCCTCCGGGTCCGGCTTCTGCCACCAGCCGCGCTCGGCATTCAGGCGTCCGAGCGGCATGTCGATGGTGCCTTCATCTTCGGCAGGTCCGCCTTCGACCACGGCCCAATAGGTCTTTTCGACCTTGCCGTGCTTGAACAAGAGGCCGAGCGAGGCGGTGGCCTTTCGGTGGCGCCCCAACACGAGACAGCCTGAGGTGTCCTTGTCGAGCCGGTGGGCCAGCACCGGCGGGCGCGGCAGGCCGAACCGCAAGGCGTCGAACGACGCCTCCAGATTGGCGCCGCCCTTGGGGCCGCGATGCACCGGCAGGCCGGCCGGCTTGTCGATGACCAGCATCAGCCCGTCGCGATGGAGCACGCGGGCCAGGATTTCGTCTGCCGTCAATCCCTGGACGTCAATTGATGCCCTGGGAACATCAAAAGATGTCCCGGGAACAGCAAAGGATTTGTTGTGACTTCCGCTCATGGCGCGAAACCGCTAACACGTCCCCGACATGAGCGATACCACTCCTGGAACCCCCAAACTGAGCTGGTGGCGGCGGCTTTCGAGCGGCCTGAAGCGGACGTCGAGTTCGCTCGGTACGGCCGTCGCCGACCTCGTCACCAAGCGCAAGCTCGACCGCGCCATGCTCGACGATATCGAGGATGTGCTGCTGCGCGCCGATCTCGGCACCGCGGTCGCGGTGCGGATCGCGGATGCGGTCGGCGCCGGCCGCTATGACAAGGCGATTTCCGCCGACGAAGTGAAGACGGTCGTCGCGACCGAGGTCGAGAAGGTGTTAGCGCCGGTGGCGAAGCCGCTGGAGATCGACACGGCGCAAAAGCCGTTTGTCATCCTCGTGGTCGGCGTCAACGGCTCCGGCAAGACCACGACCATCGGCAAGCTTGCCGCGAAACTGAGCGCCGAGGGACGCAAGGTGATGCTGGCGGCGGGCGATACGTTTCGTGCCGCCGCGATCGAACAGCTCAAGGTGTGGGGCGAGCGCACCAAATCGCCGGTCGTTGCCGGCGCGCAAGGTTCGGATTCGGCGAGCCTCGCCTTCAACGCGCTGAGCGCGGCGAAGGAACAAAAGCTCGATGTGCTGCTGGTTGATACGGCGGGACGGCTGCAGAACAAGGCCGAACTGATGAACGAACTGGAAAAGGTCGTTCGCGTCATCAAGAAGGTCGACGCGTCGGCGCCGCATGCGGTGCTGCTCGTGCTCGATGCGACGGTGGGACAAAATGCGCTGTCGCAGGTCGAAGCGTTTCATCGTACCGCTGGCGTCACCGGGCTTGTGATGACGAAGCTCGACGGCACTGCGCGCGGCGGCATTCTGGTGGCGCTGGCGGAGAAATTCAAATTGCCGGTGCATTTCATCGGCGTCGGCGAAGGCATCGACGATCTCGCGCCTTTCACCGCCCGCGACTTTGCGAACGCGATTGCAGGAATCGAGTAATGGACAAGAAAGTACCGCATCCGCTGTTCAAGCTTGCGACCGAACTCGGTCCCTTGCTCATCTTTTTCGTCGCCAATGCCAAGTCCAACCTGTTCGTCGCCACGGGCGTATTCATGGTGGCGGTGGTGGCTGCGATGGTCGCGTCTTACATGGTGACACGGCATGTGCCCATGATGGCGATCGTCACTGCGGTCGTCGTCGTCGTGTTCGGTGCGCTGACGCTGATCCTGCATGACGAGACCTTCATCAAGATGAAGCCGACGATCGTCTACACGCTGTTCGCCGCCATTCTCGGTGGCGGCTTGCTGTTCGGCCGCTCCTTCATCGCCATCATGTTCGATCAGATGTTCAATCTCACCCCGCACGGCTGGCGCATCCTGACCGCGCGCTGGGCGTTATGGTTCTTCGCGATGGCGGTGCTGAACGAGATCATCTGGCGCACGCAAAGCACCGACTTCTGGGTTACCTTCAAGGTCTTCGGCATGGTGCCGCTGACGATGCTGTTTGCCGTAACACAGATGCCGCTGATCAAGCGCTATCATCTGGAACCGGCTTCGCTGGAGGTCAGCGAGGCCGAGGCGGGTGACGTGAGCAAGGGATAATTGGGCCGCTTGTGCGGCTCTACTCCCTCGCCCCGCTCTTTGCGGGGAGAGGGTCGGGACGAGGGGCCTCTCGTCGTAAGCACCATCGGTTGTGGCGAGCGCCTTCTCGGCCCCTCACCCGAAATTCCCGCTTCGCGCGAATTTTAACCTCTCCCCGTAAAGAACGGGGAGAGGTTAAGCAAACGGCCTCAGCCCTTGTGCTTGGCGATGATCTTGTCCTTGATCTTGTCGTACGTCGCCTGCGGGACGATGCTCTTCTGCACCAGCTCGTCCTTGCCCTTGTACGGGCGGCCCTTGATGATCTTCTCCGAATAGGCCTTCCCGACGCCCGGCAGCGCATCGAGCTGTTCGGCGGTCGCGGAATTGATGTCCAGCAGCTCGGCCTTCGGCGCCGGCGCCATCTTCGACTCCGAGGCCTTTGGCGCGGGAGCCATCTTGCTGTCGGACTTGGCCGGAGGCTGCGCGGTTTGGGCCATCGACGGCGTTGCCGACATCATGCCGAGCGTGAGCGCGGTGGCGAGAAGAGAAGCGAGCGTGAGATGACGCATATGGGTGTCCCTCCCAAGGACGGTTCAGGTAACGCACCAAAGCTAGCTGTGAATTCATGGCGGCGCCATGGCCGCGAAATGAACGATAGATAAAAGCGGAAGAATATTTGGATTCAATTTTCGCAGCGTCATTCCGGAGCGATGCGCAGCATCGAATCCGGATTCTCGAGATTCCCCGATGCGCAATTGTGCATCTGAGGTCTGGTCCTTCGGACCATCCCGGAATGACTACTACGTCGTCACTTCAACGCCTTCTCGATTTCGACTTTCAGCACGCTATCGAGATTGGCCGGCGTCACCGGCCCGACCAGCTTGTAGCGGATGGTGCCGTCGCGGCCGACCACGAAGGTTTCGGGCACGCCATAAACGCCCCATTCGATCGAGCCGCGGCCGTTGCCGTCGACGCCGACGACGGTGAACGGATTGCCGTAGCGGCCGAGGAAGCGGCGGGCGTTATCGGGAGAATCCTTGTAGTTGATGCCGACGATCTGCAGCCGTGTGTCGCTGGCCAGCGCGGTCAACAGCGGCGCCTCATCGTGGCATGGCACGCACCAGGACGCCCAGACGTTGACGACGGAAACCTTGCCCTTGAACACGGCCGGGTCGAGGCCGGGCACGGGCGTCCCGTTATGGACGAGGCCCTCCAGCGCCGGCAGCGCGGTTTGCGGCGCCGGCCGGCCGATCAGGGCGGAAGGGATTTTTGAGGGATCACCGCCGTAAAGCCGCAACAGAAACAGTCCGGCGACCGCCAGAAAGCCGATCAGCGGCAGCACCACCAACCAGCGTCGGCTGTGCGGTCGATCCGATGTTGCGGGCGCGCTCATCAAATCTCCGTCGCCTGGCGGCCGGAGCGCCGGGTCACGCCAGAGGCCTCGAGTTCGCGCAGGCGCTCCTTCTGATGTCGATAGTCGAGCGCGATCCAGCCGATCAGGATCAGCACGGTCGCCGCGACCAGCGCGTAGGAGGTCACGATAAACGAGGCATAGGGTCCGAGCGAGGTCACGTCATGCCGCCTGCTGGCTGGCTTGCATCATCTGCAAGCTGCGCACGCGGCGGCGCAGGATCTCGTTGCGCATCGCCGCCAGGTGCAGCGTCATGAACAGCAGCGAGAAACCGACCGCCATCACGAGCAATGGAATCAGGAACGCCTTGTCGAGCGAAGGTCCGCCCATCCGCAGTACTGATGACGGTTGATGCAGCGTGTTCCACCAGTCGACCGAGAACTTGATGATCGGCAGGTTGATCGCGCCAACCAGCGTCAGCACGGCGGCGGCCCGTGCTGCCCGCGAAGGGTCCTCCACCGCACGCCATAGCGCCATCAGGCCGAGATACATCAGGAACAGGATTAGCACCGATGTGAGTCGCGCGTCCCATTCCCAATAGGTGCCCCACATCGGCCGCCCCCACAGTGAACCCGTGACCAGCGCCAGAAACGTGAACGCCGCTCCGATCGGCGCGGCGGCCTTGGCCGCGACATCGGCGAGCGGATGCCGCCATACCAGCGTGCCCAGCGCGGCAACGCTCATGACGCCCCAGACGAACATCGAAAGCCACGCGTTCGGCACGTGAATGAACATGATCTTCACGGTGGCGCCCTGCTGGTAATCGTCGGGGGCCATCACCGCCTGATAGCAACCGACCAGCAAAAGGATCGCGGTCGCGCCCGCAAGCCACGGCAGCGCGCGCGCCGTCAGCGCGAGAAATTTCGAGGGATTGGCGAGGTCGATCAGCGTCATGGCATCCTGATAGTCGTCAGCGGCGGAGCAGGCAATGCGGCATGGTTTGTTTCACATCCCCTCCGCCAGAGTTGATCGGCATATCAGTCCAGACCGTGCCGCAGGCTGGCCGCAGCGGCAAACGGTCCGACCACGAAACTAACCAGCGAGAGCGCGCAAAGGATCGAAAACGGAGTTCCAAACGATAGCGGGCCGGCAATGGCCGCCTGCGAGGCTGCAACGCCGAAGATCAGCACCGGGATCGATAGCGGAAGCACCAGCACCGCGAGCAGAAGGCCCCCGCGGTGCAATGTCACAGCGAGCGCCGCGCCGATCATGCCCGTGAACGTCAGCGCTGGCGTCCCCACCAGCAGGGTCAGCGCCACCGCCGAGGTCGCCGCGGCGTCGAGGTTGAGCAACAGCCCGAGCACGGGCGTCGCCGCGATCAGCGGCACGCCGGCTGCGAGCCAATGCGCCAGCGCTTTCGCGGCACATGCGAGTTCCAACGGTGTCCGCCCCATCACGATCAGGTCAAGCGAGCCGTCCTCATGATCGGCCGTGAACAGCCGATCGAGCGTGAGCAGGCTGGCCAACAGCGCGCCGAGCCAGAGTATGGCGGGGCCGAGCCGGGCCAACAGTGGTAGATCGGGCCCGATGGCAAACGGCATCAGCACTGTGACGGTGAGGAAGAACAGCACGCCGATCAGCGCCCCGCCGCCGACGCGGAGTGCGATTTTGATGTCCCGGCGAATCAGTGCGGCGAGGGGGGTCACTTCCCGCCCCCCATCCGCAGTTCGCTCGCTTCGATCCCGAGCGGTGTGTGGGTAGCCGCAACAATGATCCCGCCGCTGGCCAGATGCTCGCGCATCACGCCCACGAATAGTCCCTGTCCGGCGGTATCGAGCGCTGATGTCGGCTCGTCCAATAGCCAGACCGGCCGCCGTACCACCAGCAGCCGCGCGATCGACAGCCGGCGCCGCTGGCCGGCCGAGAGGAATGCCGCCGGCAGATAAGTGGCGTGGCCGAGCCCCACAGCGGTGAGGCACTCTTTGACGTCGCCGGTCGCCCCACCGAGAAAATCCCGCCAGAACGACAGGTTTTCCGCAACGCTCAGCGCAGGCTTCAATGCATCGCGGTGGCCCAGATAGTGGGATTGCTCCGGCAAGGTCAGCTCGGCCTCGCCACCTTCCAGGCCGATCGATCCGCCACCCGGCACCAGGAGACCCGCGATGAGGCGCAACAGCGAGGTCTTGCCCGAGCCGTTCGGGCCGACCACGGCCAGCACTTCGCCGGAAGCGGCCGCGAAATCGAGGCCCGAGAACACCTCTCGGCCGCCTCTGACACAACTGATTTGGCGCCCCGAGAGCCGCATTTTGCTTCGTCACAGCCCTCTGAAATTGATGGGTAGCGCGTCAGAATTTGTGGGTACCGCATTGCTGCAGCACGTTTGTCGCTGTGGCGGCGCTTCTAGAAAGATTCTATAAGCCCGGAACTTGATGCAGCACACAATCGGCGGCTGCAAGCCAAGAAGCCAGCCTTCCGCTGACGGTGTTAAAATACCCTTGCCGGGTATAACTAGAATTTGGGATTTCCTGACATGACCTCGCTCGACAGCTTCAAATGCCGCAAGACCCTCAAGGTCGGCAGCAAAACCTATGTTTATTACAGCCTGCCCGCCGCCGAGAAGAACGGTCTGAAGGGGATTTCCAAGCTGCCTTATTCGATGAAGGTGCTACTCGAAAATCTGCTGCGCAACGAGGACGACCGCACGGTCAAGAAGGCTGACATCGTCGCGGTTTCGAAATGGCTCCGGAAGCGCAAGCTCGAGCACGAGGTCGCGTTCCGCCCGGCGCGCGTGTTGATGCAGGATTTCACCGGCGTGCCGGCGGTGGTCGATCTCGCCGCGATGCGTAACGCGATGCAGGCGCTCGGCGGCGATGCCGAGAAGATCAACCCGCTGGTGCCGGTCGATCTCGTCATCGACCACTCCGTCATCGTCAACTTCTTCGGTGACAACAAGGCGTTCGGCAAGAACGTCGTCGAGGAATACAAGCAGAACCAGGAACGCTACGAATTCCTGAAATGGGGCCAGAAGGCGTTCTCGAATTTCTCCGTCGTGCCGCCCGGCACCGGCATCTGCCACCAGGTCAATCTCGAATATCTCGCGCAGACGGTGTGGACCAAGAAGGAGAAAATGACGGTCGGCAAAAAGACCGGCACCTTCGAGGTCGCCTACCCCGATTCGCTTGTTGGTACCGATTCACACACGACCATGGTCAACGGCCTTGCCGTGCTCGGCTGGGGCGTCGGCGGCATCGAGGCGGAAGCCTGCATGCTCGGCCAGCCGCTGTCGATGCTGCTGCCGGAAGTCGTCGGCTTCAAGCTGAAGGGCCAGCTCAAGGAAGGCGTCACCGCGACCGACCTCGTGCTGACGGTGACGCAGATGCTGCGCAAGCAGGGCGTGGTCGGCAAATTCGTCGAGTTCTTCGGCCCCGGCCTCGACTATCTCTCCGTGGCGGACAAGGCGACGATCGGCAATATGGCGCCGGAATACGGCGCCACCTGCGGCTTCTTCCCGGTCGATGCCGCGACCATCGATTATCTCAAGACCTCGGGCCGCAAGGCCGACCGCGTCGCGCTGGTGGCGGCCTACGCCAAGGCGCAGGGCCTGTTCCGCACAGCGAAATCCGCCGACCCGGTGTTCACGGAAACCCTGACGCTCGACCTCAAGGACGTCGTGCCGTCGATGGCGGGCCCGAAACGTCCCGAAGGCCGTGTTGCGCTGCCGGCGGTTTCCACTGGCTTCGCGACCGCGCTCACCAGCGAGTACAAGAAGCCCGACTCGGCTGCGAGCCGCTATCCGGTCGAGGGCCGGGATTTCGATCTCGGCCATGGCGACGTGGTGATCGCCGCGATCACTTCCTGCACCAACACCTCCAACCCGAGCGTGCTGATCGGCGCGGGCCTGCTGGCGCGCAATGCCGCCGCCAAGGGGCTGACGGCGAAGCCGTGGGTGAAGACCTCGCTCGCTCCGGGCAGCCAGGTGGTTGCGGAATATCTGGCCAATTCCGGCCTGCAGAAGGATCTCGACAAGGTCGGCTTCAACCTGGTCGGCTTCGGCTGCACCACCTGCATCGGCAATTCGGGACCGCTGCCGGAGGACATTTCGAAGTCGATCAACGACAACGGCATCGTTGCCGCGGCCGTGCTGTCCGGCAACCGCAATTTTGAGGGCCGCGTCAGCCCGGACGTGCAGGCAAACTATCTGGCGTCGCCGCCGCTGGTCGTCGCCTATGCGCTGGCGGGCACGGTGACCAAGGACCTTGCGGTCGAGCCGATCGGCACCGGCAAGGACGGCAAGCCGGTGTATCTGAAGGACATCTGGCCGACCACCAAGGAGATCAATGCTTTCATGAAGAAGTTCGTGACAGCCACGATCTTCAAGAAGCGCTACGCCGACGTGTTCAAGGGCGACACCAACTGGCGCAAGATCAAGACGGTCGAGAGCGAAACCTATCGCTGGAACATGAGCTCGACCTATGTGCAGAACCCGCCCTATTTCGAAGGCATGAAGAAGCAGCCCGATCCGATTTCGGACGTGGTCGACGCGCGGATCCTGGCGATGTTCGGCGACAAGATCACCACCGACCACATCTCGCCGGCCGGCTCGATCAAACTGACTTCGCCGGCTGGAAAATTCCTCAGCGAGCACCAGGTGCGCCCCGCCGACTTCAACCAGTACGGCACGCGGCGCGGCAATCACGAGATCATGATGCGCGGCACCTTCGCCAACATCCGCATCAAGAATTTCATGCTGAAGGGCGCTGACGGCAATATTCCGGAGGGCGGACTAACCAAGCACTGGCCCGACGGCGAGCAGATGTCGATCTACGACGCGGCGATGAAGTATCAGCAGGAAAGCGTGCCGCTGGTGGTGTTCGCGGGCGCCGAATACGGCAACGGCTCCTCGCGCGACTGGGCGGCGAAGGGCACCCGTCTGCTCGGCGTCCGCGCCGTGATCTGCCAGAGCTTCGAGCGCATCCATCGCTCCAACCTGGTCGGCATGGGCGTATTGCCGCTGACCTTCGAGGACGGCACGTCGTGGACATCGCTCGGCCTCAAGGGCGACGAGACGGTGACGATTCGCGGGCTCCAGGGTGATTTGAAGCCGCGCCAGACCCTGACGGCCGAGATCGTGTCCGGCGACGGTTCGCTGCAGCGCGTGCCGCTGCTCTGCCGCATCGATACCCTTGATGAGCTCGAGTACTACCGAAACGGCGGCATTCTGCATTACGTGCTGCGCAAACTCGCGGCTTGACGCGGATTTGTGATCGGTGCCTCACTTCGAAGTGAGTAGCGAGCAAGGAGAAGGCGGCCTATGACAGGGCCGCTTTCGTGCGTCTGGGGCACACCTTTGGGATATCAAATCATGCCCCGTACAAATACGGATGGAAAACGCTACGCCTGGTTCGCACGATGACAGCGATGATGGCCTACAACTGCATATCGCGATGGTCCGGCGCGCTCGGCGTCTGCGCGATCATCGCCATCATCCGCCCGGCTCATGCCGATCCGCGCACCGTGGTCGAATTGTTCACCTCGCAAGGCTGTTCGTCGTGCCCGCCGGCCGACCAGATCGTCGGCGAGCTCGCCAAGGATCCGTCCATCATCGCGCTGAGCATGCCGATCGACTACTGGGACTATCTTGGCTGGAAGGACACGCTGGCGGACTCGCGTTTCAGCGCGCGTCAGAAGGCCTATTCGCATGTGCGTGGCGATCGTAACCTCTACACGCCGCAGATGATCGTCAACGGCTCGGCGCAGGTGATCGGCAGCGATCGCGCCGCCATCGAAAGCGCCATCAAGAATACCAGCAAGACTGAAGGCGTGATGTCGGTGCCGGTTAAGATGACGTTGTCCGGCAAGCTGCTCAGTATCTCGGTAGAGGCGAGCAAGGTGCCGACGGCGGGCCGGGGCGAAGTCTGGATCTGCTCGGTCTCGAAGGCGGTGCCGATCTCGATCGGGCGCGGCGAGAATCGCGGCCAGCAACTCACCTACTACAACGTGGTACGCAACCTCGTGAAGGTCGGCGACTGGGACGGCGGTTCGGGAAGCTGGACCATTCCGCTTGAAAATATTTCACGCGACGGCGTGGACGCCGCGGTCGTCTACGTCCAGGACGGCAGTCGCGACAAGCCGGGCGCGATGCTCGGCGCCGCCATGACTGCGCTGCGCTAGTTGGCTCCGGGCTACGGGGCCTAGCTTTTCTCTGAATTAGCGTCGCACAATCGGCGAAGTCAGAGCCGCGCGTGACATCCGCGAGAACAGTCCCCCAAACGAAAAAGGACCAACTTTCGTTGGCCCAGTATCGGGATTAACTCCCTCCTGCGAACAGGCCCGATCCCGACGGCCCCGGGGGGCTGGGGGCTGAGGAATCCGGAACCGAAAGGACCGGGCCAACGCAGGATTTTCTTTTCGCAATCTAGCGGGGCGGACGGTTGGCGGAAGTAGGGCAGCAATAAGATTCCGCTAACGATCCCGTGAATCGATATTTCCAGCGATATCGAGCCATCCGCCGCAGTTTCCTTCGTATTTACACCCCCTTGCGGCGTCCTGCGGTTAGCGCGATCATGTAAATTGGATGACAGGAGGCGCTCCATGACCCTGATATCGGAGGACATCGATCCGAGCGATAGCCGCGCAGTGGCGCGCGTCGCCACTGCGAGCACGCCGCCGAATCGCATCACGTTCAATCGTCTCGAACTCAACCGTATCCTCAATCTGTATGGGCGCATGGTCGCCGACGGAGAGTGGCGCGACTATGCCATCGACTTTCTGAAAGACCGCGCGGTGTTCTCCGTATTCCGCCGCGCTTCCGAAGTTCCGATCTACCGCATCGAGAAAGATCCGCGGCTCGCGCGCAAGCAGGGCATGTACAGCGTGATCTCGGCGACCGGACTGATCCTGCGTCGCGGCCACGAGCTCGAACGCGTGCTGCTGGTAATCGACCGCAAGCTGGCGGTGGTGTAGGCGGGCCGCTGTAGGGTGGGCAAAGGCGCACTTGCGCCGTGCCCACCATCTCTCCCTGGACTGCTACCCTGCGAGCCGGGGCCCATTCTACTTTGCATGGGGTTGTTTTCGCGATTTTGAGTCTGGGCCCTGCCGGTGTACCGCGAAAGAGGCGCCACGCGTTATCCAGTCTACGAAGCGGGGACCGTCGTGCTGCCTTCGCCCAGCGCGCGCTGCATCATGACCGTGTCCAGCCAGCGGCCGAACTTGAGGCCGACGCTGGGATGCGTCCCGATCATCTGGAAGCCGCATTTGGTGTGAACGCCGATCGAGCCGGCATTGGCGGAGTCGCCGATGACCGCGATCATCTGCCGGTAGCCGCGCGCCTCGCATTCGGCGATCAGCCGCTGCATCAGTTGCAGGCCGATGCCGCGCCGGTGCGTGGCCGGCTTCAAATAGACCGAATTCTCCACCGTGAAGCGGTAGGCCGGCCGTGGCCGGTAGGGGCCGGCATAGGCGTATCCGATCACCTGGCCTTCGACGACGGCGACCAAATAGGGAAAGCCGCCATCCGACAGCGTCCTGAACCGCCGGGTCATTTCGGCGAGGTCGGGCGGGACGAGTTCGAACGTAGCGGTGCCGTAGCGCACAGCGTGCTCGTAGATCTCGGTGATGGCGGGGAGGTCGGCCTCGGTGGCAGGCCGGATTTCATGCGTGGACATGCCGGCAGGATATTTTTGCTGCGCGCAAAAGAAAAGCCCCGGCCGCAAGGCCGGGGCTTCAACTCATACCTGGTCGGTAGCGCTTATTCGCGCTGGCCGAGTAGCTGCAACAGCAGCGTGAACAGGTTGATGAAGTTCAGGTAGAGGGACAGCGCACCGGTAATCGCCGCTTTCTCAGCAATCTCGCCGCCCTCCGAGGCGTAGCCGTAGATGTACTCGTTCTTCAGCCGCTGGGTATCCCAGGCGGTGAGGCCCGCGAACACCAGCACGCCGACCACCGAGACGATGAACTGCAGCATCGAGCTTGCCAGGAACAGGTTGACCAGGCTCGCGATGATGACACCGATCAGGCCCATGAACAGGAACGACCCCATGCCGCTCATGTCACGCTTGGTGGTGTAGCCGTAGAGGCTCAGTGCGCCGAAGGTCGCCGCGGTGATGAAGAACACCCGGACGATCGAGGTGTGCGTATACACCAGGAAGATCGACGACAGCGAAATGCCCATCAGCGCCGAGAAGGCCCAGAACAGCAATTGTGCTGTCGCAGGCCGCAGCCGGTTGATGCCGAACGAGATCGCGAACACCATCGCCAGCGGCGCGAGGATGAACAGCCACTTCAGCGGGCTGACATACATCGCGTAGCCGAACTGCGTCAGGTAGGCGTTGCCGAATCTGGCAGCGGCCCCGGCCTGGTCGGTCGTCACCGCGGCCATGTAGACGCCGAGCGCCGCGAGGCCGGTGATCGCCAGGCCGATGCTCATGTAGTTGTAGATGCGCAGCATGTAGGCGCGCAGACCGGCATCGACGGCCGCGGCGTCAACGCGTCCGGCAGCCCGGCCGAAAGGAGATACGTAGTTACGGTCTAGGTCCGACATGGTCGAATTCCCGTTGGTTGCCCGGCGGAGCGCAAGGGGTTTGCGGCGCCGGTTGGATTTCTATCTCAGATGTCCCGATCTGCCGACGTTAATACTACGAATATTACGTCATCAACCCGGTCAACTGATCTTGGCTGGTATGTGGGAAACTAGCACATTCGATGCAAGCTTCCACGCGCGGCTGAATGTCGCTTCTCGCGGCGATTTCCGGGTAAAGGCAGTATTAACCCCGGCCTTTCGCCGCTACAAATTGTCACAAATTCCGTAACACGCTGGCCGGCTTTTGGTTCAGGGCCAACAACGTTCCGGCGAGCCCCAGCCCCACCGTGACGATCAGGGCGGCTGCGACCACCCCGGCCGCGCTGCCGGCCTGCCAGATGAAGCCGAGCGTCATCAGCCTGGTCACGATCAGCCACGCCGCGATCGAGCCCGCGATCACGCCGAATATGGCCGTCGCGAGGCCGATCATGAGGTACTCGAGCGCATAGGCCCCGAGCAGACGCACCCGGGTTGCGCCGAGCGTCTTCAGGATGACCGCATCATAGACCCGGTGGCGATGGCCGGCGGCGAGCGCGCCGCCGAGCACCAGGATCGCCGAGATCAGGGTCACCGCGCTGGCGCCGCGGATGGCGAGCACGAGGTTGGTGACGACGGTGCCGACGGTCTCGAGCGCTTCGCGGACCCGAACGCTGGTCACCATCGGAAAGGCGTCCGCCACCTGCTTGATGATTCGGGCGTCGCCTGCCGGGTCGGGGTGGACCTCGGATAGGGTCGCGACATGGCTGTGCGGCGCGCCCTTGAAGGCGTTGGGCGAGAACACCAGCACGAAATTGATGCCGAGCCCCTGCCAGTCGACGTTGCGCAGATTGCCGATTTTGGCCGGGATGTCGCGGCCGAGCACGTTGACGACGATCTCGTCGCCGATCTTGAGCTTCAGCCCGTCGGCGATCTTCTTCTCCAGCGAGACCAGCGGCGGCCCCTTATAGTCCGCGCTCCACCATTCGCCTTCGACCACCTTCGAGCCTTTTGGAACTTCGCTGGTATAGGTCAGGCCGCGGTCACTCTGCAGCACCCATTCGGTATCCTGCGAGGGCTTGAGTTCGTCCGCCTTGACGCCGCGGGCGGCAACGATGCGCCCGCGCAGCATGGGCACGTCGTCGACGGTGGATTGCGGCGCGATCTGCTTGAGGAAGGCGCCGAAGCGGTCGGCGTCGGCGGTCGGAATGTCGATGAAGTAGAACGAGGGCGCGCGCTCCGGCAGTGCGGCCAGGAACTGCCGGCGCAGATTGCCGTCGATCTGGGTGATGGTGACGAGGACCGCGAGCCCAAGCCCGAGCGACATCACAACCGACGGCGTCAGCGCCCCGGGCCGGTAGATATTGGCGATCGCCAGCCGCAGCATGGTGATGCTGGACCGCGGCAGGCGCCGCGCCAGCGCCATCAGGCCGGCGGCGACGCCGCGCAACAGCGCAAACACCGCAACCGAAGCAACGACGAACACGGCGGCGACCCGCTTGTCATAGGCCAGCCCGATCGCGACCGCGACCAGGAGCACGATCACCACGGCCATCAGCGCGAGATAGCTCCAGCGCGGGCGGTGCCATTCGCGGGCGACCTCTTCGCGGAACAATGCCGCGACCGGGACATCATGGACCCGGCCGAGCGGCCACAGCCCGAAAGCGAGCGCGGTGAGCAGGCCGTAGAGGAACGAAAGCGCCAGCTCGTCGGCGTGCAGGGCAGGGATCACCGGTAGCGGCAGCAGCTTGCCGAACAGGCCGACGATGACAAACGGCAAGGCCGCGCCGGCGGCAAGCCCGATCATCGAGCCGATCCCGGCGAGCACGATCACCTGCGTCAGGTAGATGGTGAAGACGTCGCGCCCGGTGGCGCCCAGCGCCTTGAACGAGGCGATGACGTCGCGGCGGCGATCGATATGGCTCTTGACGGCGTTGGCGACGCCGACGCCGCCGACCAGAAGGGCCGCGAGGCCAACCAGCGTCAGGAATTGCGTGAAGCGGTTGATGGTGCGTTCGAGCTGCGGCGAGGCATTGTCGCGGCTGCGGATCCACCAGCCGGCTTCCGGCAAGGCACTCCGGGCGCTGTTAACCAACTGGGCGGCGGCGCGTTCGTCGGCCGCATTGTCCGGCAATTTTACCCGGTACATCCAGCGCACCAGGCTGCCTGGCTGCAGCAATCCGCTGGCGCGCAGGCTCTGCTCGCTGACCAATACGCGTGGCCCCAGGCCGACATTGCCGGCGAGCTTGTCCGGCTCGGCGCCAACCACGCTGCGAATCTGGACCGTGGCATTGCCGATGCCGATGCGGTCGCCGAGCTTGAGATCGAGCCGCGCCAGCAGGGTGGAATCGACCGCAGCGCCGAACGCGCCGTCGCGTTCAGCGAGCAGATCCGACATCGGCATCTGGGGATCAAGCGTCAACTGTCCGAGCATCGGATAGTTGCCGTCGACCGCCTTGAGTTCGACCAGCGCCAGCTTGCCGTCGCTGGCGCGGGCCATCACCCGCAGCGCGGCCGCAACCGACACTTGGCCCCGCGCGCGCAGGAAGGCGAGTTCCTCCGGCTTGGCTTCGCGCTGGATCAGCGAGAATGCGACGTCGCCGCCGAGCAATGTGCGGCCCTCGCGGGTCAGACCCTCGCTCAGGCTTGCCGCCACCGAGCCGACGCCGGCGATTGCCATGACGCCGAGCGCGATGCAGGCGATGAAGACGTAAAAGCCACGCAGGCCGCCGCGCAATTCGCGAAGCGCGTAACGCAGCGCCAGCGAGGATGCGCGACTCTTGCAGACCGGCTCGGAAATCGCCGTCATGAGTGCCCGTCGATCCGGCCGGAGCGCAGACGCACCACCCGGTCGCAGCGCTGCGCCAGCGAGCTGTCGTGCGTCACCAGCACCAGCGTCATGCCGCGCTCGGCATGTTTGGTGAAGAGCATATCGACGATCTGCTTGCCGGTGGTTTCATCGAGATTGCCGGTCGGCTCGTCCGCGACCAGAATGGCGGGATCGGGTGCCAGGGCGCGAGCCAGCGCCACGCGCTGCTGTTCGCCACCGGACAATTGGGTCGGGTAATGATGCAGGCGCTCGCCGAGGCCGACCGACGCCAGTTCCTTCGCCGCGCGCTCCGCCGCGTCGGGACTACCGGCAAGCTCCAGCGGCACGGCCACGTTTTCCAGCGCCGTCATGGTCGGGATCAGGTGAAACGACTGGAACACGATGCCGACCTGGCGGCCGCGGAAGCGGGCGAGGGCGTCCTCGTCGAGGGCATTGAACGGCGTGCCGTTGACTACCACCTCTCCGCTGTCAGGACGTTCCAACCCCGCCATCACCATCAGCAAGGTCGATTTGCCCGAACCTGACGGCCCGATCAGGCCGATCGCCTCGCCGGATGCCACACGAAGGCTGATATCTTTCAGGATATGAACGCGGGCGGCGCCTGTGCCGAGCGAGAGGTTGACGTTGGAGATGGAAATGGTGTCCGGCCCGATGCCGGTCAGTGAAGAGGGTTCGATGAGACTGTCCATGGCTCGGTCATATGGCACTTCCACCGCTCGGGTCGAGGGCTTGAAACGGATGTTTGCGCACATACGCGTGTTGATTGTGGCTTTGATGACGGCCGGGCCGGTTTTGGCCCAGACTCAAGCTCCGGCCACTGCACCCGATAAAACTGCACCCGATAAACCGGTCAAAATGGTCGTCCTCGGTGATTCCTTGAGCGCTGGCCTTGGCCTATCTGCGCCGGCGGCGTTCCCCGCCCGCCTGCAAAAAGCGTTAAGCGAAAAGGGGATAAAGGTCGACATGATCAACGCCGGGGTATCCGGCGATACCACGTCCGGCGGTCGCGACCGGCTGGACTGGTCGGTCCCGGAGGGAACCGAGGCGGTGATTCTCGAGCTCGGCGCCAACGATGCGCTACGCGGGATCGACCCCGCCGTCACCCGCGCGGCGCTGAGCGATATCCTGACACGGCTGAAGGCGCGCAAGATCGCGGTTCTCTTGTGCGGGATGCTGGCGCCGCCCAATTACGGCAGCGAATATGCGGCGCGCTTCAACGCCATCTATCCGGAGCTGTCCAAATCGTTCGGCGTGCCGCTCTACCCATTTTTCCTGGAGGGGGTTGCCAGTGAAGCCAAGCTCAACCAGGCCGACGGAATTCATCCGACCGCCGAGGGTGTCGATATCATCGTGAAGAATATTCTGCCCATGGTGGAGGCATTTATCGGCACGATCTCCGGGCAGCGGAGTTGAAAAAGCAGCAACGAATGAGGTTACCCAAAGGTTTTCCCGTAGCATTGCGGAGTGCTCGCCCCTCGTGCTTCGCAGAGTCACATAAGTCGGATAGAAAATAACTATCGGTGATTCGTCACCGGGCGCTGTTACAGGACATGGGCCTTTTCAAGGTCATGCCCAAGCATCGGGAGTCATGCGATGCCGCGTTTGTTTGCTGGACTGGAAATTCCGGCCGAGATCGGCCAGAGCCTTTCCAATTTGCGTGGCGGCCTTCCCGGCGCACGCTGGATCGATCCCGAAAATTATCACGTCACCTTGCGCTTCATCGGCGATATCGACGGCATGTCGGCGAATGAAATCGCCTCGATGCTGTTTCGGGTCAACCGCAAGCCGTTCGAGGTCAAGGTGCAGGGCCTGCAGAGCTTTGGCGGCAAGAAACCGCGCGCCGTGGTCGCTTCCGTCGAGCCGAGCCGGCCGCTGATCGAGCTGCAGGCCGAACTCGAACGGCTGATGCAGCGGCTCGGGCTCGATCCCGAAGGGCGCAAATTCATTCCCCATGTGACGCTGGCGCGGCTGTATGACGCCTCGAGCCAGGACGTTGCCGATTATCTCTCGGTGCGCGGCTATTTCCCGAGCCGCACGTTCTGGGCTTCGCGCTTCGTGTTGTTCTCGTCCCGCGCGTCCACCGGCGGCGGGCCCTATGTGGTCGAGGATTCCTATGCGCTGAGCGCGTGAGGGCAGGCGGTCGCCGCATTCTCCTGCTGTCATCATCCGCGAAAGCGGATGATCCAGTATACCAGAGGCGCCCGATATAGATCCGAGAGGCCGCGGCATACTGGATCCCCCGCATGCGCGGGGGATGACGATCCGGGAATGGCTTCATCTGCATACCCCCAGCACCAATTCACGGCTTGCAATTTCCGTTCGCTTGAGGCCGAAAGGGGCCATGCTGTCGACTGACCCCACCTCGTTCCGCGCACACTATCAGGCTCTGGTTTCCTCCGGCGCGATCGAGGCCGATCCCGCGCAGGCGGAAGCTGCCGAGGCGTTTGCCGCGCTTGAAGAGCGGCTGTCGAGCTACAAGCCGGCGCGCAAGTTGAGCCTGCTCGGCCGATTGTTCGGCGACAAAAGCGAGCCGCCGCCGCGCGGGCTCTACATTCACGGCGAGGTCGGCCGCGGCAAGACCATGCTGATGGACCTGTTCTTTCAGCAGTGCCCGGTCCAGCGCAAGCGCCGCGCCCATTTCCACGAATTCATGGCCGAGGCGCATGAGAAGATCTACGCCTATCGCCAGAACATCGCGCGCGGCGAAATCGCAGATAGCGACGTGATCGAGCTGACGGCCAACGCGATCTTCGACGAGGCGTGGCTGCTGTGCTTCGACGAATTCCACGTCACCGACATCGCCGATGCCATGATCCTGGGCCGGCTTTTCTCAAAACTGTTCGAACTCGGCACCGTCGTGGTCGCGACTTCGAACGTCGCCCCCGAAGACCTCTACAAGGGTGGGCTCAACCGCGCGCTTTTCCTGCCGTTCATCTCGCAGATCGAAGACCGCATGGATGTGCTGCGGCTCGATGCCCGCACCGATTTCCGGCTGGAAAAACTGGCCGGCGTGAAGATGTGGCTGGTGCCGCCGGATGACGAAGCCGGCGCCGCGCTCGACCGCGCCTGGCGCAAGATGACCGGCAACGCGCCGTGCAAGCCGCGCGACATTGCGATCAAGGGCCGCGTTCTGCGGGTGCCCTGTTCGGCGCACGGCGTGGCGCGATTTTCCTTTGCCGATATCTGCGAAAGGCCGCTGGCCGCGTCGGACTATTTGCGGCTGGCGCACGACTATCACACCATCCTGATCGATCGCATTCCAGTGATGGATTACGCCGAGCGCAACGCCGCCAAGCGCTTTATCTCGCTGATCGACACGCTCTACGACAATGCCGTGAAGCTGATGGCCTCGGCCGAGGCCGATCCGGTGTCGCTGTATGTCGCTGCCGAGGGCGTTGAAGCCAACGAGTTCAAGCGGACCGCGTCGCGTCTGATCGAAATGAGCTCTGAGTCCTACCTGGCGCTGCCGCACGGACGGAAAGATTCCGCAGCCAGCGGCTCGAGCACCGGGTTGGTGGAGACTTGATCCGTCATTCCGGGGCGCGCGAAGCGCGAACTATGGGGCGCCCTTGCGCCCCTAAGAATCTCGAGCCACAACTTCTGGATTCCGCTGTCGCGCGCCCCGGAATGACAGTGCGCGTTGGCATACCTGACCGAATTCCAGGCGCGGCCTTAGAATCGGGCATGCCCCGGCTTGAACCGGCCATTCGAAAGGGATAACCAGCCATCCGACTGATTATCCACCCCTCACTCTTCGTCTCAGAAGGACAAATTTCCCATGGCGCGCGACAAGATTGCTTTGATTGGCTCCGGTCAGATCGGCGGAACGCTGGCTCACCTCGTCGGCCTGAAAGAGCTCGGCGACGTCGTGATGTTCGACATCGCCGAGGGCGTCCCGCAGGGCAAAGCGCTCGACATCGCGCAATCTTCTCCCGTCGACGGTTTCGACGCTCATCTCACTGGGGCCAATTCCTATGAGGCGCTCGATGGCGCCAAGGTCTGCATCGTCACCGCCGGTGTGCCGCGCAAGCCCGGCATGAGCCGCGACGATCTCTTGAGCATCAACCTCAAAGTCATGGAGCAGGTCGGCGCCGGTATTAAGAAGTATGCGCCCGATGCGTTCGTCATCTGCATCACCAACCCGCTGGATGCGATGGTGTGGGCGCTGCAGAAGGCTTCCGGTCTGCCGCACAAGAAAGTGGTTGGCATGGCTGGCGTGCTCGACTCCGCGCGGTTCCGCTATTTCCTGGCCGACGAATTTCACGTCTCGGTCGAGGACGTCACCGCTTTCGTGCTCGGCGGCCATGGCGACACCATGGTGCCGCTGACGCGCTACTCCACGGTCGCCGGCATTCCGCTGCCCGACCTCGTCAAGATGGGCTGGACCTCGCAGGCGCGCATCGACGAGATCGTCGACCGCACCCGCAACGGCGGCGCCGAGATCGTCAATCTCCTGAAGACCGGTTCGGCGTTCTACGCGCCGGCCGCTTCGGCGATCGCGATGGCCGAGAGCTATCTGAAGGACAAGAAGCGCGTGTTGCCTTGCGCCGCCTATCTCAATGGCGAGTACAGCGTAAAGGACATGTATGTCGGCGTTCCCGTCGTGATCGGCTCGAAGGGTGTCGAGCGCATCGTCGAGATCGAGCTGGCCGGCAAGGATCGTGAAGCCTTCGACAAGTCGGTCGGCGCGGTTCAGGGTCTGGTCGACGCCTGCAAGAAGATCGCGCCCGACCTGCTCGGTCGCTGACTTTACTCAGCTTTCGCCCCTTGCTGGGGCGAAAGCGGTTTCAGGGTTGCAGTTATCTTGGTATATGGTATGCCAACTGCCAATGCCGGTGAACTGTAGAACTCGCCGCTAAGGGTTTTGGGGAGCGTCCAAATGAATATCCACGAATACCAGGCCAAGGCTCTGCTGCATGAATTCGGCGTGCCGATTTCGCGTGGCGTGCCTGTCTTGAAGGCCTCGGATTCGGAGGCCGCCGCCAAACAGCTTCCCGGCCCGATCTGGGTGGTGAAGAGCCAGATCCATGCCGGCGGCCGCGGCAAGGGCAAATTCAAGGAAGCTTCCGCCGGCGACAAGGGCGGCGTCCGCATCGCGAAATCAGTCGCCGAGGTCAACGAATTCGCCAAGCAGATGCTGGGGGCGACGCTGGTCACGGTGCAGACCGGCCCGCAGGGCAAGCAGGTCAATCGCCTCTACATCGAGGAAGGCTCCGACATCGACAAGGAGTTCTATCTCTCAATCCTGGTCGATCGTGAAACTTCTGAAGTCGCGTTCGTGGTCTCGACCGAAGGCGGCGTCAACATCGAGGACGTCGCCCACAACACGCCTGAGAAAATCGTGACCTTCTCCGTCGATCCGGCAACCGGCATCATGGCTCATCACGGCCGCACGGTCGTGAAAGCCCTGAGGCTCACCGGCGATCTCGCCAAGCAGGCGGAGAAGCTGGTGACGCAGCTCTACACGGCCTTCGTTGCCAAGGACATGGCGATGCTGGAGATCAATCCGCTCGTCGTCACCAAGCAGGGCGAACTGCGCGTGCTCGATGCCAAGGTGTCGTTCGATGACAACGCGCTGTTCCGCCATCCCGAAGTGGCGGTGGCGTTGCGGGATTTGACCGAGGAAGATGCCAAGGAAGTCGAGGCGTCGAAGTACGATCTCAACTACGTCACGCTCGACGGCACCATCGGCTGCATGGTCAACGGCGCCGGCCTTGCGATGGCGACCATGGACATCATCAAGCTCTACGGCATGGAGCCCGCCAACTTCCTCGACGTCGGCGGCGGCGCCAGCAAGGAGAAGGTGGCGGCGGCGTTCAAGATCATCACTGCCGACCCGAACGTGAAGGGCATTTTGGTCAACATCTTCGGCGGCATCATGAAGTGCGACATCATCGCCGAAGGCGTGGTCGCCGCGGTGAAGGAAGTCGGCCTGAAAGTGCCGCTGGTGGTGCGGCTCGAAGGCACCAATGTCGACGCCGGCAAGCAGATTATCCGCGAATCCGGCCTCAACGTGGTACCGGCCGACAATCTCGACGATGCCGCACAGAAAATCGTGAAAGCCGTCAAGGGAGGCTAGCGATGGCTGACCGTCTCGCCGCTCCGACACCGCTGGAAGAACACCGCAGGCTCGCGGTTTTTGCGGGCGAGTGGGCGGGCGAGGAAATGGTCTATCCGTCGCGCTGGACCGCGGGCGGTCCGGCGACCTCGCATGTGGTCGCACGGATGGATCTCAACGGGTTCTACCTGATTCAGGATTCCCGTCAGATGCGCGACGGCAAGGAGACTTTCGCCACCCACGGCGTGTTCACCTATGACCGTGACGACCGGACCTACAAGTTATTCTGGCACGATTCGCTCGGCTACTATTCGCCGGCACCTGCCTCCGGCGCCTGGGTCGGCAACAAGCTGACCCTGGTGCGCGGCTCGTTGCGCGGCAATGCGCGCCACCTCTACGAAGTCGTCGACGACAACAACTACACCATGAAGATCCAGTTCTCGCCTGATGCCGAAGGATGGGCCGACGTGCTCACCGGCACGTACCGCCGCATTCATTAACCCCCTCGTTCACGGTCACCGAAGAAAGCGTTCGCAATCATGTCCGTTCTGATCGACAGCAACACCAAAGTCATCTGTCAGGGTTTCACTGGCAAGAACGGCACGTTCCATTCGGAAGCCGCGATCGCGTACGGCACCAAGATGGTCGGTGGCACCTCGCCGGGCAAAGGCGGCTCGACCCATCTCGGCTTGCCCGTCTTCGACACCGTTCGCGAGGCGCGCGAGAAGACCGGCGCTGACGCCAGCGTGATCTATGTCCCGCCGCCAGGTGCGGCAGACGCGATCTGCGAAGCGATCGATGCGGAGATTCCGCTGATCGTCTGCATCACCGAGGGCATTCCGGTGCTCGACATGGTGCGCGTGAAGCGTTCATTGTCGGGATCGAAATCGCGCCTGATCGGGCCGAACTGCCCGGGCGTGATGACGGCGGGCGAGTGCAAGATCGGCATCATGCCGGCCAATATCTTTAAGCCGGGCAGCGTCGGGATCGTTTCCCGTTCGGGCACGTTGACGTATGAGGCCGTGTTCCAGACCACCCAGGAGGGCCTCGGTCAGACCACGGCGGTCGGCATCGGCGGCGACCCGGTCAAGGGCACCGAATTCATCGACGTGCTGGAGATGTTCCTCAAGGACGAGAAGACCACCTCGATCATCATGATCGGTGAAATCGGCGGCTCGGCCGAGGAAGACGCCGCCCAGTTCATCAAGGATGAGGCCAAGCGCGGACGGAAAAAGCCGATGGTTGGCTTCATCGCTGGCGTCACCGCCCCTCCTGGCCGCCGTATGGGCCATGCCGGCGCGATCATTTCCGGCGGCAAGGGCGACGCCGGATCCAAGACCGCGGCCATGGAAGCGGCCGGAATTACGGTGTCTCCGTCACCGGCACGGCTCGGGCATACTCTTGCCGAAAAATTGAAATCTTAATTCAGTTCTTGGTCCTTTTAGGCGGGAATATCCGCCTTAAATAGGGTAAAGCTTCTTACCGAGCTGGTTCGGGCCGCCCGGACCGGCTAAAGCGCCGTTTTCCACGCGCAAAGCGGAACTCACCAGGACGCCATCATGTCTCGCCAGGACGCGAACGCAGCATTTGCCCTTTCCTCATTTTTGCAAGGCACCAACGCCACCTATATCGACGAGCTCTACGCCCGCTACGAGCAGGACCCCCGCTCGGTCGACAGCGACTGGCAGGAATTCTTCAAGAGCCTGAAAGACACCTCGGCCGATGTCCAGAAGAACGCCGAGGGCCCGTCCTGGGGCCGCGACAACTGGCCGATCACGCCGCAGGACGAACTGACCTCGGCGCTGGACGGCAACTGGGTCACCGTCGAAAAGGCCGTCGGCGCCAAGCTGGCCGCCAAGGCGCAGGCCAAGGGCGCCGAACTATCCCCTGCCGACGTCAACCAGGCGACGCGAGATTCGGTCCGCGCCCTGATGCTGATCCGCGCCTACCGCATGCGCGGTCATTTCCACGCCAAGCTGGATCCGCTCGGCATCGAAGCGCCGCGCGATCGCGAGGAGCTTGATCCACGCACCTACGGCTTCACCGAGGCCGATTTCGACCGCAAGATCTTCCTCGATCATGTGCTCGGCCTCGAATATGGCACGCTGCGCGAGATCGTCGCGATCTGCGAACGCACCTATTGCCAGACGCTCGGCGTCGAGTTCATGCACATCAGCAACGCGGCGCAGAAGGCCTGGATCCAGGAGCGCATCGAGGGGCCGGACAAGGAAATCAGTTTTACGCCGGAAGGACGCCGCGCCATCCTCAACAAGCTGATCGAAGCCGAAGGTTTCGAAAAATTCTGCGATCTCAAATTCACCGGCACCAAGCGTTTCGGTCTCGACGGCGCTGAATCGCTGATCCCGGCGCTCGAGCAGATCATCAAGCGCGGCGGCAATCTCGGCGTAAAGGAAATCGTGCTCGGCATGCCGCACCGCGGCCGCCTCAACGTGCTGACCCAGGTGATGGGCAAATCGCACCGCGCGCTGTTCCACGAATTCAAGGGCGGCTCCGCCAATCCCGAGGACGTCGAAGGCTCCGGCGACGTGAAGTACCATCTCGGCGCATCAAGCGACCGCGAGTTCGACGGCAACAAGATCCATCTGTCGCTGACCGCCAACCCGTCGCATCTGGAAATCGTCGATCCGGTCGTGCTCGGCAAGGTGCGCGCCAAGCAGGACCAGCACGGCGATCCGCCCGACATGCGCATCTCGGTGCTGCCCCTGCTGCTGCACGGCGACGCCGCGTTCGCCGGCCAGGGCGTGGTGGCGGAATGCTTCAGCCTCTCCGACCTGAAGGGCTACCGCACCGGCGGCTCGTTGCATTTCATCGTCAACAACCAGATCGGCTTCACCACCTATCCGCGCTATTCGCGCTCCTCGCCATATCCGTCCGACGTGGCGAAGATGATCGACGCGCCGATCTTCCACGTGAACGGCGACGATCCGGAAGCGGTGGTGTTCGCGGCGAAGGTCGCGATCGAGTTCCGGCAGAAATTCCACAAGCCGGTCGTGATCGACATGTTCTGCTATCGCAGGCACGGCCATAACGAGGGCGATGAGCCGGCGTTTACCCAGCCGGTGATGTACAAGCACATCGCCTCGCATCCGTCGACGCTCGAACTCTACGCCAAGCGCCTGGTCGCCGACGGCGTGCTGACCGAAGGCGAGGTCGGGAAGGCCAAGGCCGACTGGCGCGCGCGGCTCGATGCCGAGCTCGAGGCAGGCTCCGGCTACAAGCCCAACAAGGCCGACTGGCTCGACGGCAAGTGGGCCGGCTTCAAATCCGCCGACCAGGAAGAAGACGCCCGCCGCGGCGTCACCGGCGTCGATATCGGTATCCTCAAGGATATTGGCCGCAAGATCACCAAGGTGCCGGACGGTTTCCGGGTTCACCGCACGATCCAGCGTTTCCTGGAAAACCGCGCCAAGGCCATCGACAACGGTGTCGGAATCGACTGGGCGACCGGCGAAGCGCTGGCGTTCTGCACGCTGATGCAGGAAGGCCATCACGTCCGGCTTTCGGGACAGGACAGCGAGCGCGGCACGTTCTCGCAGCGCCATTCGGTGCTGATCGACCAGGAAGACGAGAGCCGCTACACGCCGTTCAACCACCTTGGCCACGATCAGGGCCACTACGAGGTCATCAACTCGCTGCTATCCGAAGAGGCGGTGCTCGGCTTCGAGTACGGTTATTCGCTGGCCGAGCCGAAGGCGCTGGCGATGTGGGAAGCCCAGTTCGGCGACTTCGCCAACGGTGCGCAGGTGCTGTTCGACCAGTTCATCTCTTCCGGCGAACGCAAATGGCTGCGCATGTCCGGTCTCGTCTGCCTGCTGCCACATGGCTATGAAGGGCAGGGACCGGAGCACTCCTCGGCGCGGCTCGAGCGTTTCCTGCAGATGTGCGCCGAAGACAACATGCAGGTGGTGTATCCGACCACGCCGGCGAATTACTTCCACGTGCTACGGCGCCAGTTACATCGCGAGATCCGCAAGCCCCTGATCGTGATGACGCCGAAGTCGCTGTTGCGCCACAAGCGCGCGGTCTCGCGGCTCGATGAGCTCGGCAAGGACACGACGTTCCACCGCATTCTGTACGATGACGCGCAGATGCTGCCCGACGAGAAGATCAAGCTGGCGCCGGACGACAAGATCCGCCGCGTCGTGCTGTGTTCGGGCAAGGTCTATTACGATCTCTACGAGGAGCGCGAGAAGCGCGGCATCGACGACATCTATCTCCTGCGCGTCGAGCAGCTCTATCCGGTGCCGCTGAAAGCGCTGGTGCACGAACTCGCACGCTTCAAGAATGCCGAAGTGGTGTGGTGCCAGGAAGAGCCGCGCAACATGGGCGCATGGCATTTCATCGAGCCCTATCTGGAATGGGTGCTGAACCAAATCCACGCGCCGAACCGGCGTCCGCGTTACGCCGGCCGTGCCGCCTCGGCGGCAACCGCCACCGGTTTGATGTCGAAGCATCTGGCGCAACTCAAGGCCATGCTGGATGAGGCGCTGAACTAGCAATTGCCCCAAGTCGTCATGCCCGGGCAAAGGCGCGCAGCGCCGTCTTCGCCCCAATGTCCCGGGCATCCACGTCTTGCTTTGTCAAAATTGTCTTAGGGCGTGGATGGCTGGGACGAGCTCGGCCATGACGCAAAGAGGAAAATACCATGACTGAAATTCGTGTTCCGACGCTCGGCGAGTCCGTGACGGAAGCCACCATCGGCCGCTGGTTCAAGAAGGCCGGCGATGCGGTGGCGGTGGATGAGCCGCTGGTCGAGCTCGAGACCGACAAGGTCACCATCGAAGTGCCGGCGCCATCCGCCGGCGTGCTCGGCGAGATCGCGGCCAAGGACGGCGAGACCGTCGCCGTCGGCGCGCTGCTCGGGCAGATCAATGAAGGCGCCGCCGGCGCCGCCAAGTCGGCCGCGGCCGCAACCGCCAAGGCCGCCGCTCCGGCTGCAGCGCCCGCCGCGGCACCTGCTGCGGCTCCGAAGGCTGCAGCAGCAGATGCGCCGCTGGCGCCGTCGGTTCGCAAACTTTCCGCCGAGAGCGGCATCGATGCGGCGACTGTGCCCGGCTCCGGCAAGGACGGCCGGGTTACCAAGGGCGACATGCTGGCCGCGATCGAGAAGGCGGCGTCGGCGCCGACCCCGGTCAATCAGCCGGCCGCTTCCGTGCAGGTCCGCGCGCCGTCGCCGGCCGATGATGCCGCGCGCGAAGAGCGCGTAAAGATGACGCGGCTGCGCCAGACCATCGCGCGGCGGCTCAAGGACGTGCAGAACACGGCCGCGATGCTCACGACCTTCAACGAGGTCGATATGAGCCACATCATGGCGATGCGCGCGCAGTACAAGGACGTGTTCGAGAAGAAGCATGGCAGCAAGCTCGGCTTCATGGGCTTCTTCACCAAGGCGGTGGTGCAGGCGCTGAAGGACATCCCAGCCGTCAATGCCGAGATCGACGGCACCGATTTGATCTACAAGAACTATTACCACATCGGCGTCGCCGTCGGCACCGACAAGGGTTTGGTCGTGCCTGTGGTGCGCGACTGCGACCACAGGTCGATCTCCGACATCGAAAAATCGATCGCCGATTTCGGCCGCCGCGCCCGCGACGGCCAGCTCAAGATCGACGAGATGCAGGGCGGCACCTTTACCATCACCAATGGCGGTATCTACGGCTCGCTGATGTCGACGCCGATCCTCAACGCCCCGCAGTCCGGCATCCTCGGCATGCACAAGATCCAGGAGCGGCCGATGGTGGTCGGTGGCAAGATCGAGGTCCGCCCGATGATGTATCTGGCGCTCTCCTATGATCACCGCGTGATCGACGGCAAGGAGGCGGTGACGTTCCTGGTGCGCGTCAAGGAGAGCCTGGAAGATCCCGCGCGGCTGGTGCTGGATCTCTGACACAACACGCTTGCCGGCGTCGGCACTCAAGCCTGCGCCGCAAGCCGTGGATCATGCACGTTGATTTGTGGGGCCTGATGTGACGGACAAGGTCGTTGTGATCACTGGCGGCAGCCGCGGCATCGGCCGTGCGGCCGCCATCGCCGCCGCCGCGCGCGGTTTTCGCGTCGTGGTCGGCTACGCCAGCAACAAGGCGGCGGCCGACGAAGTCGTCTCGCTGATCGAGCGCAAGAACGGCAAGGCGATCGCCGTGAAATGCGACGTCGGCAGCGAGGCGGACATTCTCGCGCTGTTCAAGGGATCAGACGAATTCGGAACGCTTGGCGCGCTCGTCAACAATGCCGGCATTGTCGGCCCGTCGATACGAGTCGAGGACATGCCGGCCGAACGCATCCAGCGCATGATGGCTGTCAACGTCACCGGCAGCATTTTATGCGCGCGCGAAGCCGTGAAGCGGATGTCGACCCGCAACGGCGGCGCGGGCGGCGTCATCGTCAATCTTTCCTCAGTCGCGGCGAAACTCGGGTCTCCCAATACGTATGTGGATTATGCGGCGTCCAAGGGCGCGGTTGATTCCTTCACCATCGGCCTTGGCTATGAGGTTGCCGGAGAGGGCATTCGGGTCGCGGCGATCCGGCCTGGACTGATCGATACGGATATTCATGCTTCCGGCGGCGAGCCCGATCGCGCGCATCGGCTCGCGCACATGGTGCCGATGAAGCGCGTCGGTACTGCGGAAGAAATCGCCAATGCCATCGTCTGGTTGATTTCGGACGAGGCTTCCTACGTCACCAGCGCCATCCTGGATGTATCGGGCGGCCGGTAATACCTGACATCTTATCTTAAGCTAACAGGACTTCATCATGGCTTCCTACGATCTCGTCGTCATCGGCACCGGTCCGGGCGGATATGTCTGCGCGGTGCGCGCGGCGCAACTCGGCATGAAGGTGGCCGTGGTCGAGAAAAACGCGACGCTGGGGGGCACCTGCCTCAATGTCGGCTGCATGCCGTCGAAGGCGCTGCTGCATGCCTCCGAAATGTTCGAGGAAGCCGGACATTCCTTTGCCAAGATGGGCGTCAGCATTTCCGCGCCAAAGCTCGATCTGCCGGCGATGATGAATTTCAAGCAACAGGGTATCGACGGCAACGTCAAGGGCGTCGAGTTCCTGATGAAGAAGAACAAGATCGACGTCCTCTACGGCGCCGGCAAGATCCTCGGCGCCGGCAAGGTCGAGGTCAACACTAACGGCAAGTCGCAGACGGTCGAGACCAAGAACATCGTCATCGCCACCGGCTCTGACATCGCGCGGCTGAAGGGCATCGAGATCGACGAGAAGCGCGTGGTGTCGTCAACCGGCGCGCTGTCGCTCGCGAAAGTGCCGGAGAAGCTTCTGATCATCGGCGCGGGCGTGATCGGGTTGGAGCTCGGTTCGGTCTGGAAACGGCTTGGCGCCGAGGTCATGGTCGTCGAATTCCTCGATCGCATTCTGCCCGGCATGGATGGGGAAGTCGCCAAGCAATTCCAGCGGATCCTCGAAAAGCAGGGCTTTGCATTCAAGCTCGGCGCCAAGGTGACGGCGGTCGACGCTTCCGGCAAGATGTTGAAGGCGACGGTGGAGCCGGCGGCGGGCGGCGCAGCGGAAACGATTGAGGCCGACGTGGTGCTGGTCTGCATCGGCCGCGTGCCCTACACCGAAGCGCTCGGCTGCAAGGAAGCCGGCATCGTACTCGACAACCGCGGCCGCGTGCAGATCGACGCGCATTTCGCTACCAGCCTGAAAGGCGTCTATGCGATCGGCGACGTCGTGGCGGGACCGATGCTCGCGCACAAGGCCGAGGATGAAGGCGTCGCCTGCGCCGAGATTATTGCAGGGCAGGCCGGCCACGTGAACTACGATGTTATCCCAAGCGTCGTGTATACCACGCCCGAAGTGTCGTCGGTCGGCAAGACCGAGGAAGAGCTGAAGCAGGCCGGCGTTGCCTACACCTCAGGCAAATTCCCGTTCACCGCCAACGGCCGCTCCAAGGTCAACCAGACCACTGACGGTTTTGTGAAGGTTCTCGCGGATGCGAAGACCGATCGCGTGCTCGGCGTGCACATTGTCGGCCGCGAGGCCGGCGAAATGATTCAGGAAGCCGCTGTTCTCATGGAGTTTGGCGGTTCTGCCGAGGATCTGGCGCGGACCTGTCACGCGCATCCGACCCGTTCGGAAGCGATCAAGGAAGCCGCGCTTGCGGTCGGCAAACGTGCCATCCATATGTGATCGGAACCCGGTACATGCCGAATTGAAGAAGCGGCTATCCAAAGATCCATGCTTTGAACAAAGAGATCGAGCGGAGCGACCAATCAAGGACCTCATTCCGCTTTAGAGATCACGATCGATGATGCGCCGCCTGTTACAGCCGTTTTGGGTCCTGCTTGCGGTCATCTTCCTGATCGAAGCTTGGCTGTGGGATCATCTCGAGCCGATCGTCGAGCGCATCGTTGCGCTGATTCCGCTTCGCGCCTTCAAGCGATGGCTGTCCGACCGGGTCGATGCGCTGTCGCCGGCGATGACACTGATCGTATTTGCCGTGCCGGTGATTCTGCTGTTTCCGCTCAAGCTGGTCGGGCTTTGGCTATTGGCGCACCAATACTGGTTCAGCGCGGCGGTTGTGATCGTATCAGGCAAATTGCTCGGCGTCGGCGTCACCGCGTTCATCTTCGACGTGACGCGGCCGAAGCTGCTGCAAATGGCGTGGTTCAAGAACATCTATGAGTTCATTGTGGCGATGCGCGCCAAGGCGGCCGAACTGGTCGATCCAATCAAGCAGCGCATCCGGGAAATTTTGCGTGGCGAGGGTGATAGCTGGTCATCGCGCATGCTGCGCACGATCGCGCGCTTCCGCAAGAGCGTGCACGAAGCGCGGTAAGGATTCTCGTTGTCATCGCCCGCGAAGGCGGGCGATCCAGTATTCCAGAGACGTTAGAGACTGAACCGGAAGCCGCGGCGTACTGGATGCCCCGCTTTCGCGGGGCATGACACCGGAAGCAATTCAACGAACCCCGACACTCAATGCAAATGCAAAAGATGCGGCGCGTAGAGGCCGAGCGCGGTGATGCCGATGCCGGCGATCGCCAATATGCCAGAGACCCAGGCCAGCACGATCATGCCGGTGATGATGGTGGCGGACGCCAGTACGATGCCGATCTGGAAGGCGGCTGAAGCGATTTCGTAGTGGTGATATTTTGCGGTCGCCTCGTCGCGCTCGTGCTCGGCGTGCTTGGCGCGTTTTGCCAACTCTTCCGAACCTTCGCCGGTCTCCGGCTCCGAGCGATAACGCTGCGCAGTCTTGTTCCAGTCGTCGATCTGCTTTTGCAGCGCCGCCTTTGCGCCATCGTCGCCGACGGTGCCGAGGCTGAGCCTGGCGTGTTCGGCGGTGGCCTGCACCACGGTGCGGCGGATGCTCTTGGCCTGGAAGAATGCCCAGAGATTTGAAGCCTCGACGTTCTTGCTGATGGCTTCGGTCTGTGCGCCCTTGCCGAGCGTTTCCGACAGCGCCAGAAACAGGGCGATCACCGCGATCAGCAGCGCGATCTTCTTGTTCGACCCCGAAGCGTGCTCGGCGTGCTCCGCATGCTCCATGCTTTCATGTGCGCCCATTTATTCTCCTCCTGTCGGTTGGCGCGCACGATTGCCGGAACCGCAACATGAGCGCAAGAGGCAAGCTAAGAGGCCATCGATGTGACGGGAGTATGTCGGCGCCGAGCGCTGAGATTCATCCGCGCGGATGCGCGGTGCGGTACACTTCCAAGAGCCGCTCGCTGTCGATCCCAGTGTAGATCTGCGTGGTCGAGAGCGAGGCGTGGCCGAGCAACTCCTGGATCGCACGCAGATCGCCGCCGCGGCTGAGCAGATGGGTTGCGAAGGAATGCCGCAGCGCGTGCGGCGTAGCGCTGTCGGGTAGCCCCAGCGCGCCGCGCAGCCGCTCCATGGTGAGCTGGATGATGCGTGGAGAAAGCGGCCCGCCGCGCGCGCCGACGAAGATCGGGCCGGCCGGCGGCAATGAATGCGGGCACATCGCAACGTAATCGGCGATCAGCGCCAGCACGTTTTGCAGCACCGGCACCATGCGGGTCTTGTTGCCCTTGCCGGTGACGATAATAACGTCGCCTTCGCCGGGTCTTGGCACGTCCTGCCGCTTCAGTCCCAGCGCTTCGGAGATGCGCAGGCCCGATCCATACAGCAGCGCCATCACCGCGGCGTCGCGCGCGAGAATCCAGGGATCACGTTCCTCGCCGGCGCGCTCGTCGGCATCGGCAAAGCGCTTGGCGGCGGCCATCTGGATCGGCTTCGGCAGGCTTTTTGCAATTTTCGGCGCGCGGATCGCGGACAGAGCTCCGACCTTGCCTTTGCCCTCCCGTTCGAGGTAGCGGCCGAACGAACGCAACCCCGCCAGCGCCCGCATCAGCGAGCGCCCGGCGATGTCGTCGGCACGGCGCATCGCCATGAAAGCCCTGACGTCGGTGGCTTCCAGCGCCGCAAATCGTTTCAGCGTGACCTTCTCACCCCAATGTTCGGCGAGGAAGGTGAGGCATTGGCGGAGGTCGCGGGCGTAGGCTTCGAGTGTCTTTGGCGACAGGCGCCGCTCGGCGCGCAGATGCGTCAGCCAGCGCGTCATCTCCCGCGCGAGACCGTCGTCGGCGCATTCGAGCTCGACCGCTTGCAGTGCCGGAACTTCCCTGGCCATCATCCTTGCCTTCGAAAGCTTGTCTTGAGAGCTTGTCTTGAGAACCTGCCTTGGAGCCGGTGATTCAGCGCATTATATCGCACCTCTTTCGTTTACCGTTCGCTAACCGGCCCGAGCGGCGCTAGCTTCGCTCCGGATACCTCAAGCCTGATTCCCCCTAATAATGGACCACGCCACCCGCCAAACCAGCTCATCGGCCTCGTCGACCCGCGTCGTCGACGTGCTGGTGCCGGTCGCGCTCAATCAGAATTATTCCTACCGCGTGCCACGCGGCATGGAGCTGAAGGCGGGCGACGTGGTCTGCGTGCCGCTCGGGCCGCGGGAGGTGGTGGCAGTGGTGTGGGCGGAGAACGCCAACCCCGATCCGCGTCTGCACAACCGCCTGAAGGACGTCGGCGAAAAGCTCGACGTGCCGCCGCTGAAGGAGGAGTTGCGCAGCCTGGTCGATTGGGTCGCCAATTACACGCTGTCCGCGCGCGGCATGGTGCTGCGCATGGCTTTGCGGATGGGCGAAAATCTCGGGTCCGAACGGATGCGCCTCGGCGTGCGGCTGGTAGGCCCGGCGCCGCAGCGCCTGACGCCGGCCCGGCGGCGGCTGATCGAGGTGCTGTCGGACGGTCTGCTGCACGGCAAGTCGGATGCGGCGCGGGAGGCGGGCGTCAGCTCAGGCGTGGTCGACGGCCTTGTCGATGAGGGAACCCTTGCCATCGAGGCGATGCCGCCGCCGCTGGCGCCGCCGGCGCCCGATCCGTCTTTTGCGCAGCCGGAATTTTCCCACCAGCAGCGCGCGGCGGTCGACATGATGCGCGCGCTTGCCGCCAACGGTACGTTTCACGTCGCGCTGCTCGACGGCGTCACCGGATCGGGCAAGACGGAAGTCTATTTCGAGGCGATTGCGGGAGTCGTCCGGCGCGGCAAGCAGACGCTGATCCTGATGCCTGAGATCGCGCTGACCGGGCAATTCCTCGACCGCTTCGCCCAGCGTTTCGGCGTGCGTCCACTGGAATGGCACTCTGAATTGACGCCGCGCACGCGGCAGCGCAATTGGGCCGCGATATCGACGGGTGAAGCGCCGGTCGTGGTCGGCGCGCGCTCGGCGCTGTTTCTGCCCTATGCGGACCTCGGTCTCATCATTGTCGATGAGGAGCACGACCAGGCCTACAAGCAGCACGACGGCGCGCATTACCATGCCCGCGACATGGCAGTCGTGCGCGCGCATATCGCCAAAATCCCGATCGTGCTGGCGTCCGCGACGCCGTCAGTCGAAACCGAAGTCAATGCACGCAAGGGGCGCTATCAGCGCGTCGCGCTGCCGTCCCGCTTCGGCGGCCAACACATGCCACATATCGAAGCCATCGATTTGCGACGCGCCCCGCCGCCGCGCGGCCGCTTTATCTCGCCGCCGCTCGCCGAGCAAATCCGGTTCGCGATCGAGAAACGCGAACAGGCGCTGTTGTTCTTGAACCGCCGCGGTTACGCGCCGCTGACGCTATGCCGCGCCTGCGGCCATCGCTTTGCCTGCACCATCTGCGACGCCTGGCTGGTGGACCATCGGTTTCGCCAGCGCCTGGTCTGCCACCATTGCGGCTTCTCGATGCCGCGCCCGAATATCTGCCCGCATTGCCAGGCCGAGGAATCGCTGGTCGCGGTCGGTCCGGGCGTGGAGCGGCTGCAGGAGGAGGCGGCTGCGCTGTTTCCGCAAGCGCGCACCATGGTGCTGTCGAGTGATCTGATTACCTCGATCGAGACCATGCGCAGCGAGCTGAACGAAATCGCGGAAGGCCGCGTCGACATCATCATCGGCACGCAACTGGTCGCGAAGGGCCATAATTTCCCGCGACTCAATCTGGTCGGCGTGGTCGACGCGGATCTGGGGCTGGGCAATGGTGATCCGCGCGCGGCCGAGCGCACGTTCCAACTGCTCAATCAGGTGATCGGGCGTGCCGGGCGCGATCAGGGCCGCGGCGTCGGGTACTTGCAGACCCATCAGCCCGAACATCCCGTGATGAAGGCCTTGGTCGCCAACGATCGTGAGGCGTTTTACGCCAGCGAAATCGACTCTCGCGAGCGCACCGGCTATCCGCCGTTCGGACGGCTCGCCGGCCTGATCATTTCCGCAGGCGACCGGCCGACCGCGGAAGGCTTTGCGCGCCGCCTTGCCGCTGTGGCGCCGATCGACGAGCGCATCCAGGTGCTGGGACCTGCCGAAGCGCCGCTTGCGGTGATCAAGGGCCGCTATCGGTTCCGGATCCTGGTGAAGTCGCTGCGCAATGTCGACATCTCGGAATATTTGCGCGAGTGGCTCGCCGGGGGCCCGAAGACCAAGGGCAATCTCAAACTCGAAGTCGACGTCGATCCGCAGAGCTTTTTGTAACGCCCTCCCCCTCCAGGGGAGGGTAAACAAAAAGGCCTGCCGTCATTTGCGACGGCAGGCCTTTGTTGCCGCGGAAAGTTCCGCAGGCGGTTACGCAACGCAACGCTTACGCGATCTGATGGACCGGAAAACGGCGCGCGACCGCGCGCCTTAGATGACCTCGGCGGTGACGTGGCCGACGCCGGCGCCGGTCAGGCCGATGGCCCGGGCAGCCCCCTTGGACAGGTCGAGCACGCGTCCCCTGATGAAGGGACCACGGTCGTTGATCGTGACGATTACGCTCTGGCCGCGATGGGTGACGCGGAGCTTGGTGCCGAACGGCAGCGAGCGGTGGGCCGCGGTCATGGCGTTCTGGTTGAAGCGCTGTCCAGAGGCGGTCTTGCTGCCGGATTCATTGCCGTAAAACGAGGCCTTTCCCGAGAAGCCGCGCCCGGTGCTCTGGGAGCCGATCGAGGCATTGGCGTTCAGCCAGTCGCCGCTAGCCGTTTTGGCCTTGCTGGCGTGATGGTGGTGATGGCGATGATGCCTGGATTTTGCAGAAGCTTCGGTGATGGCGCCACCGACCAGGAGAGTTGCGGCGATCAAGGCGAGCGCCGTGCGCGACCGGGTTAGAGTTCCCGGCACAACATTATTGGTATGCAACATTAAACTAGTCCCTCAGATAGTATTTGCCACATACGTGACAAATGGAACCCCCGTCCCAACTTCAGGAGGCCGTTTGATGAGGCAATGAGGCGTGAATTGGGCAGTAAATCGGGAATGTATCGCCTGGCATATCTTGTTACCGTCGAGCGATATTCCGTAATCTTGTACATTAATAGGTTTTTAACCAATTCAATACTTATTATTACTTAACAATACAGTCATCACAGATCACGTGAAGATTTGCGCAAGTAATGATCAAATGGAGGCGGGCCGCCCGATTCGTTCCGAACGCTATCGGTCATAGCGGCCATGCAAATACGGGTGGAACAAATCGGCTGGTCGGGGACCGCTCCAGAGCGCCTGCAACCGCCGGACTCAAAATTCCGGCGCGCCGATCCCATCAAGCGCATTCGACCGGGCCTGAAAATTGACGTGCGACAAGGCATCGTCCGCATGCGCCGTCATGTTGCACCTGCGCGATTGCTATGTTAGCAAAGCCGCGATTTTAACGATCTCGGTACCTCTCGTGCCGGTCGAAAATCGAAGTCCCGCTTGAATTCCAAGGGCTTGGATCGCTAGGCGCCGCTACCCGTGGCGACGGTTTTTCCCTTGCGAGTTTGACATCTGAAAAGAGCGTCTCTGTGGCTGCTGAAGATCCGTCCGTTTCGGGAGTGTCCGGCCGTTATGCTACGGCCTTGTTCGAGTTGGCGCGCGAGGAGAAATCCATCGACGCGGTAAGGGCCGATCTCGATAAATTCGAGGCCATGCTGAACGAAAGCGCCGATCTCAAGCGCCTCGTCCGCAGCCCGGTCTTCTCGGCAGATGCGCAGGCCAAGGCGCTCACTGCCCTGCTCGACAAGGCCGGAATTACCGGCACTTCCGCCAAATTCCTTAAAGTGTTGACTGCCAATCGCCGGCTGTTCGCCGTGGCCGATGTGATCCGCGCCTTTCGCGCGCTGGTGGCGAAGTTCAAGGGCGAGGCGACCGCTGACGTCACCGTCGCCGAACAGCTCAGTGACAAGAATCTCGACGCGCTGAAGACCGCACTGAAATCGGTGACGGGCAAGGACGTCGCGCTCAACGTGAAAGTCGATCCCTCCATCATTGGCGGCCTTGTGGTCAAGCTCGGCAGCCGCATGGTGGATAGCTCGCTTCGCACCAAACTCAATTCGATCAAGCACGCGATGAAAGAGGCAGGCTGATGGACATCCGCGCCGCGGAAATTTCCGCGATCCTCAAGGACCAGATCAAGAATTTCGGCCAGGAGGCTGAGGTTACCGAAGTCGGGCAGGTGCTGTCCGTCGGTGACGGTATCGCCCGCGTCTACGGTCTGGACAATGTCCAAGCCGGTGAAATGGTCGAATTCGAGAACGGCACCCGCGGCATGGCGCTGAACCTCGAAACCGACAACGTCGGTATCGTGATCTTCGGCGCCGACCGCGAGATCAAGGAAGGCCAGACCGTCAAGCGTACCCGCGCCATCGTCGATACGCCGGTCGGCAAGGGCCTGCTCGGCCGCGTCGTCGACGCGCTCGGCAATCCGATCGACGGCAAGGGCCCGATCCAGGCTACCGAACGCAAGCGCGTCGACGTCAAGGCGCCCGGCATCATTCCGCGCAAGTCGGTGAGCGAGCCGATGGCGACCGGCCTCAAGGCGATCGATGCGCTGATCCCGGTCGGCCGCGGCCAGCGCGAGCTGATCATCGGCGACCGTCAGACCGGCAAGACCGCAATCGCGCTCGACACCATCCTGAACCAGAAGCCGCTCAACGCGCAGCCGGACGAGAACATCAAGCTGTATTGCGTCTACGTCGCGATCGGCCAGAAGCGCTCGACCGTTGCCCAGTTCGTCAAGGTGCTGGAAGAGCAGGGCGCGCTGGAATATTCGATCGTCGTCGCCGCCACCGCGTCCGACCCGGCGCCGATGCAGTACATCGCGCCCTTCACCGGCTGCACGATGGGCGAGTACTTCCGCGACAACGGCATGCACGCGGTCATCATCTATGACGACTTGTCCAAGCAGGCCGTCGCCTACCGCCAGATGTCACTGCTGCTGCGCCGCCCGCCGGGCCGCGAAGCCTATCCGGGCGACGTGTTCTATCTGCACTCCCGTCTGCTCGAGCGCGCGGCGAAGCTCAACAAGGACCAGGGCTCCGGCTCGCTGACGGCGCTGCCGGTCATCGAAACCCAGGCCAACGACGTGTCGGCCTACATTCCGACCAACGTGATTTCGATTACCGACGGTCAGATCTTCCTGGAAACCGACCTGTTCTTCCAGGGCATCCGTCCCGCGGTGAACGTCGGTCTGTCGGTGTCGCGCGTGGGCTCCTCGGCACAGACCAAGGCGATGAAGAAGGTCGCCGGCAAGATCAAGGGTGAGCTGGCGCAGTACCGCGAGATGGCGGCCTTCGCGCAGTTCGGCTCCGATCTCGACGCTTCGACCCAGCGCCTGCTCAACCGCGGCTCGCGCCTGACTGAACTGCTGAAGCAGCCGCAGTTCTCGCCGCTGAAGATGGAAGAGCAGGTCTGCGTGATCTGGGCCGGCACCAACGGCTATCTCGACCCGCTTCCGCTCAACAAGGTGCGCGCCTTCGAGGACGGCCTGTTGTCGCTGCTGCGCGGCAAGAACGTCGAGATCCTCAACGGCATCCGTGACAGCCGGGATCTCTCTGACGATCTCGCCGGCAAGCTGAAGACCGTGGTCGAAGGTTACGCCAAGACGTTTTCTTGAGAATTTGCCGTTGCGGCCCGGCTGCTAGCCGGGCCCGACGAAAGAGTGGCTTGCGGTCGGATCCTCGAGGTCTGATCGCCGGGGTGAACTGAGAATGGCTTCACTTAAAGACATGCGGGTCCGCATCGCCTCGACCAAGGCGACGCAGAAGATCACCAAGGCGATGCAGATGGTCGCGGCGTCGAAGCTTCGGCGCGCGCAGAGCGCCGCCGAAGCGGCCCGGCCCTATGCCGAAAAGATGGATGCGGTGATTTCCAACATCGCCGCTGCTGCCGCCGGCTCGCCCGGCGCTCCGGCGCTGTTGGCCGGCACCGGCAGGGATCAGGTGCATCTGCTGCTCGTCTGCACCGGCGAACGCGGCCTGTGTGGTGCGTTCAATTCGGCGATCGTGCGTCTGGTCCGTGAGCGCGCGCTGTCGCTGATGGGCCAAGGCAAGGACGTCAAGATATTCTGCGTCGGTCGCAAGGGCTACGACCAGCTCCGCCGCACCTTCGATAAGCAGATCGTCGAGCACGTCGATCTGCGCGGAGTTCGCCAGCTCGGCTTCGTCAACGCCGAGGATATCGCCAAGAAGATCCTGGCGCGGTTCGAAGCCGGCGAGTTCGACGTCTGCACGCTGTTCTATTCGCGTTTCAAGTCCGTCATCGCGCAGATTCCGACCGCCCAGCAGGTCATTCCGTTGGTGGTCGAAGAGCGGGCCGCCAATGCCGGTCCGTCGACCGCTTACGAATATGAGCCGGAAGAAGACGAGATTCTAGCTCGGCTGCTGCCGCGCAATCTTGCGGTGCAGGTCTTCCGCGCGCTGCTGGAAAACAACGCCTCTTTCTACGGCGCGCAGATGAGCGCGATGGATAACGCCACCCGCAACGCCGGCGAAATGATCCGCAAGCAAACCCTGGTCTACAACCGAACCCGTCAAGCCCAGATCACCAAGGAGCTGATCGAGATCATCTCCGGCGCCGAGGCGGCGGTCTAGCGCACGAATCAACCGACGGTCGTTCAAGTACAGAATTTCGAAGGAGAGCAATTCATGGCCACAGCAGCTAACCAGATCGGTCGCGTCACCCAAGTCATGGGCGCCGTTGTCGACGTGCAGTTCGAAGGTCATCTGCCGGCCATTCTCAACTCGCTGGAGACTAAGAACGGCGGCAACCGCCTGGTGCTGGAAGTCGCGCAGCACCTTGGTGAGTCCACCGTGCGCACGATTGCGATGGACGCTACCGAAGGTCTGGTGCGCGGCCAGGAAGTGACCGACACCGGCGAGCCCATCGCAATTCCGGTCGGTGATGGCACACTCGGTCGCATCATGAACGTCATCGGTGAACCGATCGACGAAGCCGGTCCGATCAAGTTCGAAGGCAAGCGCGCCATCCACCAGGAAGCGCCGACCTACACTGACCAGTCCACCGAAGCCGAAATTCTTGTGACCGGTATCAAGGTCGTCGACCTGCTCGCGCCCTACGCCAAGGGCGGCAAGATCGGCCTGTTCGGCGGCGCCGGCGTCGGCAAGACCGTGCTGATTCAGGAATTGATCAACAACGTCGCCAAGGCGCATGGCGGTTACTCGGTGTTCGCCGGCGTCGGCGAGCGTACCCGCGAAGGCAACGACCTCTATCACGAGTTCATCGAGTCCAAGGTCAACGCCGATCCGCGCAACCCTGATCCGAGCGTGAAATCAAAATGCGCGCTGGTGTTCGGCCAGATGAACGAGCCGCCTGGCGCCCGCGCCCGCGTCGGCCTCACCGGTCTGACGGTCGCTGAGCACTTCCGCGACCAGGGCCAGGACGTGCTGTTCTTCGTCGACAACATCTTCCGCTTCACGCAGGCAGGCTCCGAAGTGTCGGCGCTGCTCGGCCGCATCCCCTCGGCGGTGGGCTATCAGCCGACGCTCGCCACCGACATGGGTGCGCTGCAGGAGCGCATCACGACCACGCACAAGGGGTCGATCACCTCGGTGCAGGCGATCTACGTGCCGGCCGACGACTTGACTGACCCGGCGCCCGCCACCTCGTTCGCCCATCTGGACGCGACCACGGTGCTGAGCCGCGCGATTTCGGAAAAAGGTATTTACCCGGCGGTGGACCCGCTCGACTCCACCTCGCGCATGCTCTCCCCGCTCGTCGTCGGAGAGGAGCACTATCAGACGGCACGCATGGTTCAGCAGGTGCTGCAGAAGTACAAGTCGCTGCAGGACATCATCGCCATTCTCGGCATGGACGAACTGTCGGAAGAGGACAAGATCGCGGTGGCCCGTGCCCGCAAGATCGAGCGCTTTCTGTCACAGCCGTTCCACGTCGCCGAAGTCTTCACCGGCTCGCCGGGTAAGTTCGTCGATCTCGCCGACACCATCAAGGGCTTCCGCGGTCTCTGCGAAGGCAAGTACGACCATCTGCCGGAAGCGGCGTTCTATATGGTCGGCACCATCGAGGAAGCCGTCGAGAAGGGCAAGAGGCTGGCTGCCGAGGCGGCCTAAGGAGCGATTGGCGAATAGGGAGTAGCGGAAGCGCTGCTCCCGTTCTTTCCAACTCGCTATTCGCTACTCGCTACTCGCAGGTTCTCCATGGCTACCTTTCATTTCGATCTCGTCTCGCCCGAAAAGCTCGCCTTCTCCGGTGAGGTCGATCAGGTTGACGTTCCCGGCGTGGAAGGCGATTTCGGCGTGCTGGCCGGCCACGCACCGGTCGTGGCGGCGATCCGCCCGGGTATCCTGACCGTCACGTCAGGCGACGCACATCAGAAGATCATCGTGCTCGGTGGGCTCGCCGAGATGTCGGAAAACGGACTGACCGTGCTGGCCGACGTCGCTACCTCGATGGCCGAGGTCGATCGCGCGCAGTTCGCCGAGACCATCGCCGAGATGGAAGCCAAGCTTGCCGAGAAGGAAGGCACCGAGCTCGATCACGCCATCGAGCGGCTGGATCACTTCAAGAGCATCCAGATCGAGCTCAACGCCACCGCTATGCACTAAGCCCCGGGGCACCGCTCCGGGGCGCAATGAAGGCCCTGTTTTTGCAGCGCTCGTCACCCAGTGACGGGCGCTGAGCTTTTGCAGCAGTATTTCTCTCGCAACACCGCCGCCGGGGCACGGCCGGAACCGCTCAGCTAGCGTCGCTGAACCGAGCCGTTGCTCTGGCTACTGCTTGCTTCGGTGGCCGGTCCCACAGCAACGGTAACAATCTGAGGCGCACCGGAACGCTCGACGGTCAATCGCACCTGTTCGCCTATTCGCGCGAGTCCGATCCGGTTTCTCAATTGCGCGGCTGAGTGAATGGGGCGATCGTCCGCCTTCAGCACGATGTCGCCTTTACGCAGGCCCGCCAATTCGGCCGGCGAGCCCGGGCTGACTTCGGCTATCCGCGCCCCCTCGCTGCGTCCGCCGTCCGTTGCGGGATTTAGTTCGCGCAAGGAGATGCCGATCCGGCCACGCTCGACGCGCCCGTTCTCGACAATCTGATCCATTACGCGCCGCGCCATATTGACGGGGATTGCAAAGCCGATGCCGACATTGCCGCCGGCCGGTGAAATGATCGCTGAATTGATGCCGACGAGCTCGCCCTTCAGGTTGACCAGCGCGCCACCCGAATTGCCCGGGTTGATCGCCGCATCCGTCTGGATGAAATCCTCATAGCCATGTTTGCCGAGTCCGGTCCGGCCGAGTGCACTGACGAGTCCGGAGGTCACGGTCTGGCCAAGGCCGAACGGGTTGCCGATCGCGAGCACGAAGTCGCCGACTTCGAGCGCGTCGCTGTCGCCGAACGCGATCGCCTTCAGCGCGGTCGGCGATTGAATCCGCAACACGGCAATGTCGGTGCCAGGGTCGCGCCCGACAACCTTGGCCGAGAACTGCCGGCCGTCCTTGGTCTTGATCTGAACGGTGGTGACTTGGTCGACAACATGATTGTTGGTCAGGACGTAGCCCTTCTGCGCGTCGACGATGACCCCGGAGCCGGTAGCGTTGATTTCCTTCTCAAGCTGTTTCGGGACGTCGAAGAATTCCCGGAACAGCGGATCGCGATAGAGCGGATTGTCCTGACGGATCTTGCCGTGGACAGCGATGTTGACCACAGCCGGGGTGACCTCGCGAACCAGCGGCGCCAGCGTCGGCACCGTGCCGCCGGTTCGCAAGTTCGGAATCTGTCCCGAGACCGGAGTTGCAATGGTCGCGGCGCCGACCAGGCCCGCCAGCACAATCGCGAAAAGTCGGTTCACGTGGGTTCTCGTCCGCGGATTAAGAAGGGTTCGGATCAGGAGCCGGCTTGCGGTGTCGCGCCATGCTGCAAGGCAAGCCATGGCGCCGCCCACAAGGCGGCTGCGTGGTTGACCCATGCAATGGCCAAAATGGTTGGTGTCAGCATGATGAAAGCCCCCGAATGGCGGTTTTCCAACGCGGCCGCCATCGCGTGCTGATTTCGGTACGCGGCCGAAGCTCTTCATCGCCGTCAAGCTGATGCAGAGCGGCGAGAATGTCGGCGAGACGGATGGTGTGATCCATGCCCGGAATCTCGCGCAGGTTCGGGCAGGATTCGACCGCGAACATGTCAGATGCCCATGATGACAAGATCACCCGCTTCTCGGCGTCGGAAAGCTGCTGGTCGTGCAATACTTCCTTTGGGGAGCCGTAATGTGCGGCGGGATGAAATAAGGCAAATTCAGTGGTGCTCAGATCGGCCTTGCTCATCGATAGAGTCTCCTTGCTCTCCTTTCGATCGAGATGTTGGTGGTGGTGGGCGACGGCGCACTGCGCCGCCGCCACTCTCGTCATTGGTTGACGATCGGGATGCGCTTGACGCCCGAACGAGCCTGTTCGGATTTCGGCAGCGTGATGGTCAAGACGCCGTCATGGAATTTGACCTCGGCCTTGTCTTCTACGACGCCGTCGAGCGGGATCTGCCGTTCGAACGCGCCATAATAGCGTTCGGTGAAGTATTTGCCGCCATTGTCGGTCCGCTCGGACTTCTTCTCGCCGCGCAGCGTCAGAACGCCATTGGCGATTTCGACCTGAACGTCTTTTTCCGTCAGTCCGGGCAACTCAGCCGAAACCTTCAGCTCCTTGTCGGTTTCGTTGAGCTCGATGCTTGGCCATCCGAAGCGACCTTCCATCAGCGGGGTGCCGAAACGGGCAGGCGTCCCGAAGCCGCGGAAAACGTCGTCGAACAGCCGATTCATCTCCCGGTGCAGGGTGAAGAAGGGATCGAAGCTGTCGCGCGTAGGCGCAAGCTCCTGGTTTCTCGACCAGGGAATCAAACTGCGAAAAGCCATAATGTCCTCCTTACAGAGATTGCTGATGTTGCTTGCATTGGCTTGCGCGCGGCCGGTTATCCGCGCACCAAGCCGGTATTGCCGAAGCGGCTTAAGCCGCCTTCTGCTCGATCTGGTGGGAAGCGCCGGCGTTGCCGATCGGGATGCGCCGCGGCTTCATCGCGTCAGGCACTTCGCGAACGAGATCGACGATCAAGAGACCATCCTTGAACGAGGCCTGCTTGACCTGCACATAGTCGGCGAGATTGAACACCCGCCGGAATGGCCGAGCCGCGATGCCGTGATAGAGGTATTCGCGTTGCTCGGCGTCGGGCTTCTTGCCCTCGATGATCAGCGTGTCGCGTTCTGCGGTTACGGTAATATCGTCCATGCCGAAACCGGCGACCGCGAGCGAAATCCGGTAGGCGTCTTCGCCGCAGCGTTCGACATTATAGGGCGGGTAATTGTCGTCGGCCGAATGCCGCAAGCTGCTGTCGAGCAGGTCGGCCAGATGATCGAAGCCGATCGTGGAACGCCACAGGGGCGAGAAGTCAAAGGTCGTCCTCATAACCAAGTCCTCCTAAGAGCAAGATGGATACGAAGGAGCGTCGGATACCGTCCGGCGCCCACTCAACTCGCCGGACCCAGGCTGGCATCCGGCACCGCTGTCCGCGGCAAAAATCGAATTAGAAATTGCTCGAAAAGTTTCAAGACGTCGGGAAAAATTTTGGGTCGCGCCGTCACGCCGGCGGTCGGACGCCTAGTCGGGCCTGAAGCCGCCCGATCCCGGTCCCGTCGATGCCGAACGCGCCGTTCGCACAACTGGGTGAGGCAGGTCGCGCGCAACCGTTTGCCCGATATCGCGGCCCGAGCGCAGGGCCGGCATTTCATTCGGCCTTTGGCCGATGGCGAGCAGCATGAACAAGGCTCGGTAGCCCTGATAGCGGGCAGCCGGCCGGCTGCGCTCTCGGCCGCTCATGATCGGCCTGCCGCTCTCGTCGGTTACCCGCCATTCCCAACTCCGGCGGCGCTTGGTAACGGTCACGTCCTTCATGTCAGACCAACATTGGGTCGCGCCGAATATTCCCGGCCCTGGTCGGGTTGCTCGACGAGCGGCGCGCCGCAACGGACATCTCAGGCCGCCGACGAGATCGGCGGCTCCGGTCTGTGAGAATGCTGTTCCGGGGCCTGGAAAGTGAGCGGAAATGTAGAGGCAGCGAGTCTTTCCAGAGCCGACTGTTCTTCGGAGAGCCGCTTTTCGATGTACTGTTGTTCAAGCTCTGTCAGCCTGGTTCTAAGAAGCCGGCGATAACGGTCGATATTGTTGCGATGCGTACGCAAACGGGCCAGTTTTTCGTCGATCATCTTCGTCATCCTTGACGGTCGCTCTATCGTTCCTCTGAGTGGGGTTACGGCGGAGAATCCGCTTTGTGCAAAAAAATATTCAGCGACAAACCACTGTCAAGCGCCTCGCCTCCACCATGTGGTTAGACGCAGTCTAGAGCCTTTCGGTTCGATTGAATCTAGCGGGCGAATTCCGCGAACTGCTGCACCACCATCCGGTACACGTCGCGCCGGAACGGCACCACGAGGTCCGCGACACGGTCGAGCCGTTCCCAGCGCCAGGAATCGAATTCGGCCGGCTGGCCGTTGCGCTGCGTCAGCGGGTCGATCTCGTCGTCGCGGCCGGTGAACCGCAATGCGAACCATTTCTGTCGCTGGCCGCGGAATTTCGCCAAGCGATGGTCGACCGGCCCATCATACGGCGGAAATTCGTAATTCATCCAATCGGGTCTCGCCGAGGTATTCGGCGCTGACCGCCCCGGTCTCTTCCCAGAGTTCGCGCATGACGGCATCGCGTGGGTTCTCGTCGGCGTCGATGCCGCCCTGCGGCATCTGCCATTCTAGACCCGGCAAGATGATTTCCGGCCCGTCATCACGGAAGCGGCGGCCGATCAGCACCTGACCCGAGGTGTTGAACAACGCGATCCCCACGTTGGGGCGATAGGGTTTGTCGGACATGTCCTGATAAGTGCCGGTTCGCGTCACATAGACGCGTCACAAAGAAAGTGGCTAACTGCCCGCTAGGCTGGCGAATTCCTTGACCACGCGCTCATAGACCGGCCGTTTGAACGGAACGATCAGGTTCGGCAGATTCTTCATCGGCTCCCAGCGCCAGCTAACGAATTCGGCCTTGTGGCCGCCGCCGGGGCTCGCGACGTTGATCTCGTTATCCTTGCCGGTGAAACGCACCGCGTACCATTTCTGCCGTTGCCCGCGATAGCGGCCCTTCCAGGCGCGGCCGGCCACCGTGCGTGGGATGTCGTAGATCAGCCAATCCGGGACTTCGCCAAGCTTCTCCACCGAGCGTACGCTGGTTTCCTCGTAAAGCTCGCGCTTGGCGGCCTCCCAAGTATCCTCGCCGGGATCTACCCCGCCCTGCGGCATCTGCCAGACGTGGGATTCGTCGACATGTTCAATGCCGCCAGCGCGCCGGCCAATGAAAACCAGCCCGGCTGCATTGATCAGCATCATGCCGACGCAGGTCCGGTAGGGCAGGTCCTCGTAGCGCGCCATTTCCGTCAGGACTCCTATAGCTGCAGCAAGTCACCCGCAAACCTGCCGGGGCGGCGCAATCCGAGGGAGCCCGGATTGCTGCCATCAGGTTGATCTCTAGCCCGATTTTGATTTCAGCATCGCCGTTGTCAATGGCACGAGCATGATGCCGCGGGCCTCAAGAGTCTTGATCCAGGCGGCAATCCGCTCGATCGAAACCGGTAGCGCCGAGGCGACGCCCACAGCCAGTCCGCGCTCCTTGGCGAGCGTTTCCAGCTTCACCAGAGTTCGGTCGATTTCGGCCGAGGTCGGCACGGCATCGATGGTGAAATCGGCCTTGGCGAAGGGCATCGATTGGGCTGCCGTCAGGGACGGCGCGGCGCTCCGCGGCGAGGAGCCGTCATCGAGATAGCCGAGGCCGCGCTTGGCTGCCTCCCGGATGATCGGCTGCATCACTGTGTCGGTGGCCGTGAAACGCGCCCCCATGAAATTGGCGATCCCGGCATAGCCCTGGAACCGGCTGAGGTGCCAGTACAGCCGGTCGATGTTCTGCTCTGACGTCAGCGTCGTGAGCAAGGTCTGCGGGCCGGGGTCGTTATCAGGATAATCGAACGGCTCCATTGGAACCTGCAGCAGGATCTCGTGGCGCTGCGCGCGGGCCCGTTCGGCCAACTTGGCGGGATCCGCCCCATAAGGCGTAAACGCCAGGGTCACGGCCGGCGGCAGTTTCATGATGGCATCGGTCGTCTTGGCAGCGCCGACGCCGAGGCCACCGATGACGATGGCGACCACCGGCATCTTCGCGGCCTTGGTGCGGTCGGCGTCGGCCGCGTAGACAGTGAAGGGTTTCAGACCGTCGGCAACCGCCGGGATCATGCCGTAGCGCGACTTTTCGAGGAGCCGCTGATCGATGCCGGCCATCGCGGTTGCCGGCGCGGGGTCCGAGCCGGACTTGTCGGCGGCATCGCTGCCGATCACGACGTCCTGGCGCTTGCCGCTGGAGCCATCGATGATGGTGACGGTCCTATTATCACCCTTATTGTCGCCGGCCGGGGCCTGCTGTAGCGGACTTTTTGCGGCCTGTTCGGCGTGGCCGGAAGCCACCGGCTGCTTGTCGTCTCCCGCAGGCCCGCGCAATGCGACGTGGGCGACGGGCTCGCCACCCAACGGATTGTCGGTAAACAGAGCGATGGTCAGGAAGGCGACCAGGAACAGGCCGAGCAGCATGGCCAGCGCCTGCACCGCGGTGAACGGCAGCCGAAACCGCCGCTTCTGGCGCTCCGTCTTCTGTCCAAGCGGCGTGCTCAGTTCGTCGGCCGTTTCCGTCATAGACCTCCCCGAATCAACCTCGCCGACGATACCACGAGGAGTCGGGTTCGAGCGCTCGGCCGCGCGCAAAAGCGCCTCGCCGGGCCAGCGGACGGGCCGGAACCGCAACAAAAAAAGGCGGCCCGGAGGCCGCCTTTTCTTCACGGAAATTTACGGGGCTATGATCAGTTCGCCGCCTTGGCTGGCTTGTCGACTGCCGCCTTGTCGCCGGGCGCCGGTGCGCTGCTTGCCGTCGACTTGATGCCGTGCAGCAGGTCGGCGGCGGTCTTCAGCGCCTTGTCGTCCTTGGCGTCCGGCGGCACGTAGGACTGCGAGCCGGTCTTCTCGTCGCCATCGGTCTTCAGATGGCCGCGTAGCGAGGCCTCGCCCTTGGTGTCGGTGCGCGCCTTCAATTCGTCCGGCACGTCCTGCAGCACCTCGATATCGGGCACGATGCCCTTGGCCTGGATCGACTTGCCCGACGGCGTGAAGTAGCGCGCGGTGGTGAGGCGCAGCGCGCCGTTGCCGCTGCCGAGCGGGATGATGGTCTGTACCGAGCCCTTGCCGAATGAGCGCGTGCCGACAAGCGTCGCGCGCTTGTGGTCCTGCAGCGCGCCGGCGACGATTTCGGAAGCCGAAGCCGAGCCGCCGTTGATCAGCACGATGATCGGCTTGCCCTTGGTGAGGTCGCCCGAATGGGCGGCGCGGCGCTGGGTCTCCTCGGCATTGCGGCCGCGAGTCGAGACGATCTCGCCGCGCTCGAGGAAGGTGTCGGAAACGGTGACCGCTTCTTCCAGCAAGCCGCCGGGATTATTTCTGAGGTCGATGATGTAGCCCTTCAGCTTGTCGCCGATCTGGTTCGAGAGGTTGCCGATCTCGCGCTTCAGGCCTTCAGTAGTCTGCTCGTTGAAGGTGGTGACGCGGATATAGGCGATGTCGTCCTGCTCGATGCGCGCGCGGACGGAGCGGACGCGGATGTTGTCGCGCACCAGCGTCACTTCGATCGGATTTTCCTGGCCCTTGCGGATGATCTTGAGACGGATCTTGGTATTGACCGGTCCGCGCATCTTCTCAACCGCCTGATTGAGGGTGAGACCCTGCACGGCTTCGTCGTCGAGATTGGTGATGATATCGTTGGCCATGATGCCGGCCTTCGACGCCGGCGTGTCGTCGATCGGCGAGACGACCTTGATCAGCCCGTCTTCCATCGTGACCTCGATGCCGAGCCCGCCGAACTCACCGCGGGTCTGTACCTGCATGTCACGGAAGCTCTTGGCGTCCATATAGCTGGAATGCGGATCGAGGCCGGTCAGCATTCCCGAGATCGCCGATTCGACCAGCTTGGAGTCGTCGGGCTTCTCGACATAGTCGCTACGCACGCGCTCGAACACGTCGCCGAACAGATTGAGCTGGCGGTAGGTGTCCGACGTCGCAGCACGCGCACTCGATCCCATCAGCACGGAACGAGGCTGCGTGACGAAGAGCGTCAAAGCCGCACCGGTGGCGGCGCTGAGAAGAATTACAGAAGTCTTGCGCATCATCCGCGAACCTTTTCGCCTTCACTTGCGGCCCACCATGGGCCTGAGTCGATTGGAGTGCCGTCCTTGCGGAACTCGACGTAGAGCACCGGCTGGCTCGCGGTCGTCGCGAGGATGGATGCGACTTGGGACGTTGTTCCCATGGTCGCGACCGGCTCTCCCGTAAGTACAAACTGGCCGATGTTTACCGAAATGCGCTCCATCCCGGCGATCAGGACATGATACCCGCCCCCGGCATTGAGGATCAAGAGTTGTCCGTAGCTGCGGAAGGGTCCGGCGTAAACAACCCAGCCGTCACACGGTGTTGTGACCTGAGCACCGGCGCGCGTCGCCAAAGAAATGCCTTTTTCCACGCCACCCGCGCCGTCGGAACCGCCAAAATTGCGAATCTTGCGCCCATTGACCGGAAAGGCGAATAGTCCCTTCGCAGAAGCGAATGCGATCGCCGGACTCAGCCGGGCGGGATCTTTCAATGCTCCCAGATTGGGCTTGCCGCCCGGGGCAGCCGGGGCGCCCTGCAGGCTGGCGGTCGCGGCCGCCTTGGCGGCGCTCTTCAGATCCTGTTCCATTTTCCCGATCAGACCCTGCAGGCTGTCGACCTGCCTGGACAGGCTGATGGCGCGTGCGCCTTCGGCCTCCATGTCCTTTTCGATCGCGCTCTGCTTGCGCTGCCGTTCTTCCACCAGCGCCGCCAGTCGGATGGAATCGTCCTTCAGCTTGTCGCGGTCCCGCGCAAGTATGTCGCGCTCGGTGGCGATGTTCTTGCGCAGGGTCACGAGCTCGCCGAGATCGGCGGCAAGCTTCTCCGCGCGGCCGCGCAGTTCGGGGACGACCGCGCCGAGCAGCATGGCTGTGCGCAGCGACTGCAGTGCGTCCTCAGGCCGGACCAGCAGCGCCGGCGGCGTGCGCCGGCCGGCGCGCTGCAAGGCCGCCAGCACCTCGATGATTTCAGCGCGGCGTGAATCGAGCGAGGCGCGGGCCTGCTGCTCGCGCGCGTCCAGCGGGCGCAGCCGCCCCTCGGTCTCGCCGATGCGAGTTTCGATGCTGCGCACCTGGGTAGCGATGTCGATCAGTTGCTGGTTGAGCTTGGAGCGGTCCTGCCCGATCGCGGCGATGTCGGCCTTTAGCTTCTGTTGCAGTTCGGCCGCCTTGCGTTGCTCCTCGCGCGCGGCTTCCAGTTCCTGCTCGCGCTGCTTGATGACATCGGGCGAAACGGCAGTTGCTTGCTGCGCGGTTGCGGCGGGTTGCGCCGCCGCCGGCAAAAGCGACGTCACCGCAAAGCTTGCGGACAGCAGGATCAGGGGAAGCGAGACGGCTGACATCAGCGGTGCCCCGCGATGGCCGGTGTCAGGGTATGAATGAATGTGCTGCGTTGAATGCATCCGGCCTATTCAGCGTTCTCTGTATTCACGTCACCGTGCCTTACGCGCGGTGGTAGGGGTGGCCGGCCAGAATGGTGGCGGCCCGATAAATCTGTTCAAGAAGCATGACGCGAACCATTTGATGCGGCCAGGTCGCCGAGCCGAACGCAATGCGTAATTTAGCCTTGCGCTGCAAATCGGGCGAAAGTCCGTCGGCGCCGCCGATGGCGAAAATTGTGTTGGCGATCCCTTCATCCCGCCAATTGCCGAGCTGCCGGGCGAAGGTCGCGCTATCGATGTTCTTGCCGTGCTCGTCCAGCGCCACCAGCATGGATTTCTCCGGTATCGCCGCCGAAATCGCGGCGGCCTCCTCCGATATCCGGGTCGCGGTGTCGCGTGCGCGGCTTTCGGGAATTTCATGGATCGAAAGCCCGCGAAAACCGAGCTTGCGGCCGATGTCCTCGAAGCGCTCGCGGTAGCGTTCGGCCAGCTCCTGCTCCGGGCCTTGCTTCAGCCGGCCTATTGAAACCACGACGAGGCGCATGAATGCTGTTTCTGGCGTGCACTTTCCGGCACGCGCGCTTTTCGCGCGCGCTGGCAAACTACATGCGCCTTAGCCGATTCGCATCGGCCGAGGTTTCAGATCGCTGCCGCCGCCGGGTTTTGCGTCCACAACCTTTCAAGATTGTAGAATTCGCGCACCTCGGGTCTGAACACGTGCACGACCACATCGCCGGAATCGATCAGCACCCAGTCGCAATTGGGCAAGCCCTCGACATGGATGTTCTTGATGCCGGTTTCCTTCAGAGCTTTCGTGACGTTTTCCGCGATCGCGCCGACATGCCGGTTGGCCCGGCCTGACGTGACGATCATGTAGTCGGAAAAGGCGGATTTGCCGCGAAGGTCGATGGTGATCGTTTCTTCCGCCTTCATATCGTCGAGGCGGGAGAGGATCATATTCAGCGTCTTGTCGGCGTCGGGTTGCGCCTTCAAGGCCGCAGCTTGTGTCGATGTTTTACCCGTGTTCTTGGCGGATTTGCCAGAAGTCTTGCTAGTTGGCTTGGGTAAAACAGACTTGGACTTGGACAATACAGATGTGGCCAGGGACCATTCCTTTCACTGTATCGCGAACGCCGAATCCCGACGTCCGCGGACCATATTAGGCATGTGGGGTTAATGGTTTCAATATTCCAGTGACCCCACCCGCCGGTTCAGACCTAACTGTCACTTCTTTTTTGCCTTCCAGCTCCCATCGGAGTTCCGCAGGCCCGTCGACGACAGGTTCAGTTTCATGCCTGTGAGGAAAATCCAGGCCGGCGCCTGCTGGTCGGCCAGCCGGGCCGCCTGATTCTCGGGCAACCTATACCGGGCCAGCGCCTGGGCAGATGGCGCGGCGAGCGCCCGGAAACTCTGCGGCGGACGATCGATGACGGCGAGCGGCACCTCGGCAGCGATGCGCCGCCAATCCTTCCAGCGATGGAACTGCGCGAGATTGTCGGCGCCCATGATCCAGACGAAGCGCACGCCGGAAACGCGGCGGCGCAAATGAATGATCGTGTCGACAGTGTACCTGGTGCCGATGACAGCTTCGAGACAACTGATATCGATGCGCGGATCGTCGGCGACGTCGCGCGCGGCGCGCGCCCGTTCGCCAAGGCCATGCAGCCGGCCGGTATCCTTGAGCGGATTGCCGGGTGTCAGCAGCCACCAAACGCGATCGAGCTTCAAGCGCTTCAGCGCAAACAGGCTGATGGCGCGATGCGCCGCGTGCGGCGGATTGAATGAGCCGCCGAGCAGGCCTATGCGCATGCCGTTGGTATGGAAGGGGATGGCTTGCGCGGCGGATTGCAATTGCATCAATCGGATCACCGCGTGCGCGGGGCTGTGTTCACGGCCGCGTCTGCCCGCTGCCGCGAACGCGGTATTTGAAGCTGGTCAGTTGCTCGGCTCCGACCGGCCCGCGGGCGTGGAATTTGCCGGTGGCAATCCCGATCTCCGCGCCGAAGCCGAACTCGCCGCCGTCGGCGAACTGTGTCGAAGCATTGTGCAGCACGATCGCCGAATCGACCTCCCTGAGGAATTTCTCGGCCGCATTGGCATCCTCGGCCACGATCGCATCGGTGTGGCGCGAGCCGTGATTCCGGATATGCGTGATTGCCCCGTCAACGCCGTCGACGACACGCGCGGCGATGATGGCATCGAGATACTCGGTATCCCAGTCATCGTCGGATGCCGGCTTCACCCGCGCGTCGACCTTCTGCACGGCGTCGTCGCCGCGGACCTCGCAGCCGGATTCGATCAGCATCTCGATCAGCGGCTTCAGATTGGCGGCGGCGCCCGCGCGATCGACCAGCAGCGTCTCGGCGGCGCCGCAGACGCCGGTCCGTCGCATCTTGGCGTTCAACACGATCGACTTGGCCATATCGAGATTGGCGGTACGGTCGACATAGACGTGGTTGACGCCTTCGAGATGCGCAAACACCGGCACGCGCGCTTCCGCTTCAACCCGCGCCACTAGGCTCTTGCCGCCGCGCGGCACGATGACGTCGATGCCGCCGTTCAGGCCTGACAGCATCAGCCCAACCGCCGCGCGATCGCGCGTCGGCACCAGCGTTATCGCGGCTTCCGGCAAGCCGGCTTCGCGCAGGCCCTGCACCAGGGCTTCGTGGATCGCCCGGCAGGAGCGGAAGCTGTCGGAGCCGCCGCGCAGGATCACCGCATTGCCGGACTTCAGGCACAGCACGCCGGCGTCGGCGGCAACATTGGGACGGCTCTCGAAGATCACGCCGATCACGCCGAGCGGCACGCGCACGCGCTCGATGGTCATGCCGTTTGGCCGCTGCCAGCTTTCGGTGACGGCGCCGACCGGATCGGGGATGCCGCGCACGGTTGCAACGCCATCGGACATCGCGTCGATGCGCGCCGGTGTCAGCGTCAGGCGGTCGATGAAGGCCGAGGTCGCGCCTGCGGCGCTGACTTCCGCGACGTCCTCGGCGTTGGCCGCGAGGATCTTTGCCGCATTGGCGCGGATCGCCCGCTCGATCGCCTGCAGCGCCCGGTCCTTCTGCTCCGGCGGCGCCAGCGCCAGCATCCGCGCGGCGTCGCGCGCATGGGAGGCGAGGTCGGTCATCAAAGCAGGCAGATCGGCGTTACCGTCGATAGCCTTGAGAGGGGCAGTCATCGGAGGTCCCAAGGTCAGAGTTAAGGCCATGGCCTAGCACGAAAATCCCGTTCTTGCGAGGTCCGGAACCGGCATGGCTGGCTGGCGGTACCGCTAAACGTGAGCTCGGCCAATGGCCTAGCTGCGTGCCTATTTGGCCGGAATGGCTCCGGCTGGCCCCACCACCAGATCATCGCGGTGGATCATCTCCGCGCGACCGCTGATGCCAAGGATGGCCATCACATCCGGTGAAGAACGGCCCTTGATCTTCTCCGCATCCTCGGCGTCGTAGGCGACCAGGCCGCGGCCGATCTCGTGGGTATCGGGGCCGCGCACTACCACCGCATCGCCGCGGGCGAACTGGCCGTCGATCCGGATTACGCCGGCCGGCAACAGGCTTTTTCCCGCGCGGAGCGCTGTGACCGCGCCGGCGTCGATGGTCAGCGTGCCCTTCGGCTCCAGCGAGCCCGCGATCCAGCGTTTGCGCGCGGTGATGGGATTGGCTGACGTCAGGAACCAGGTGCAGCGGCCGCCGTCTGATATTGCCTGCAACGGATGCTCGATCTTGCCCGAGGCGATCAGCATATGCGTACCTGATGTCGTCGCGATTTTCGCCGCCTCGATTTTGGTGAACATGCCGCCGCGCGACAGTTCGGATTCGGCGGCGCCCGCCATGCCCTCGATCTCCGAGGTGACGGACTCGACGATCGGAATCAGCTTTGCGTTGGGATTGGCGCCGGGCGGCGCGTCATAGAGCCCGTCGATATCGGACAATAGAATCAGCAGATCGGCGCTCGTCATGGTGGCAACGCGCGCGGCAAGACGATCATTGTCGCCGTAGCGGATCTCGTTGGTGGCGACCGTGTCGTTCTCGTTGATCACGGGTACTGCGCGCCACTCCAGGAGCTTGGCGATGGTCGAGCGTGCGTTCAGATAACGGCGGCGCTCCTCGGTGTCCTGCAGCGTTACCAGGATCTGCCCGGCGCCGATGCCATGAGCGCCGAGCACTTCCGACCATATCCGCGCCAGCGCGATCTGCCCGACGGCGGCGGCGCCCTGGCTTTCTTCCAGCTTCAGCGGGCCACGCGGCAGTTTCAACCGGCTGCGGCCGAGCGCGATCGAGCCTGACGAGACGACGAGAACATCGCGGCCCTCGCCATGCAGCTTAGCGATATCGGCGGCCAGCGCCGACAGCCATGCCGAACGGACTTCGCCAGCATTGGAGTCGATCAGCAGCGAGGAGCCGACCTTGACGACGATGCGGCGGAAGTTTTTGAGCGCGGGACGTTTCATGATGCGGTCGGATGATGCGGATGATCGGAAGCAATACGCGCCACCCCCCTGATTTGGAAGTGGCGCGGCCGCGGGAAGGCTAACTTTGTATCAGCCCTGCGGCGGCGGGACCGGCGCCCACGGGGCCTGACCGCCCTTGGCCTTGAGGGAAACCGGCGCCTCGCCGATGACTTCGACCAGCGCTTTGAGCGTTTCCGGCATGCCTTCCCCGGTGGCGGCGGAGAGCAACAGCGGCGTCTTCTTCGCCGCGCGTTTCAGCCGGTCTTTCTGCTTCTTCAATTCATCCGGCGCGACCGCATCGATCTTGTTGAGCGCGACGATCTCGACCTTCTCGGCGAGATGCCCCTCATAGGCTTCGAGCTCGGTGCGCACCGTCTTGTACGCCTTTCCGGCGTGTTCGCAGGTTGCATCGATCAAATGCAGCAGCACGCGGCAGCGCTCGACATGGCCCAAAAACCGATCGCCGAGGCCGGCGCCTTCATGCGCGCCTTCGATCAGGCCGGGAATGTCAGCGAGCACGAATTCGCGGCCCTGCGCGTTCACGACGCCGAGCTGCGGATGCAGCGTGGTGAAGGGATAGTCGGCGATCTTCGGCTTGGCCGCGCTGACGACGGAAAGGAAGGTCGACTTGCCGGCATTAGGCAGGCCGACGAGGCCGGCATCCGCGATCAGCTTCAGCCGCAGCCAGATCCAGCGCTCCTCGCCTTCCTGCCCGGGATTGGCATTGCGTGGCGCGCGGTTGGTGGAGGATTTGAAATGCGCGTTGCCAAAACCGCCATTGCCGCCCTCGGCAAGCACGAATTTTTCGCCGAGTTCGCTGAAGTCGTGGATCAGCGTCTCGCGGTCCTCGTCGAATATCTGCGTGCCGACGGGCACCTTGAGAACGATCGGTTTGCCGTTGGCGCCATGGCGGTCCTTGCCCATGCCATTGGTGCCTTTCTGCGCCTTGAAGTGCTGCTGGTAACGATAGTCGATCAGCGTATTGAGCCCATCGACGACCTCGACGATGACGTCGCCGCCGCGACCGCCATTGCCGCCGGAGGGCCCACCGAACTCGATGAACTTCTCGCGGCGGAACGCCACGCAGCCGTTGCCGCCGTCACCGGAGCGGATATAGACCTTTGCCTCGTCAAGGAATTTCATGATTTGTACTAGTTAGGGCAGGGGGGCCCGTGCGGCAACCCTCAAGGCCAGCGACATTGGCGAAAAGCCTTAATTTTCGGCCTTTTCGGGCTCAGGCCGGCCGCCGGCGAATCAAAAATTTTTGCGTTCCCTCCAGCACGAGCTCCTTGCGCTGGTTGAACACGGTCGAGCGCAGCGTCACGACGCCGGTGGTGCGGCCGGGCGTGAGCTCGGTCACTTCCAGCGCGGGATAGAGTGTGTCGCCGGCATAGACCGGTTTCAGGAACTTGCTCGATTGCTCGAGGAAGCCGACCAGCGATTCCTCCACGAGATAGGGAAACAGGCCTGCACCCGGCGCGGTGTGGACCAGGGTTTGGAAACCATGCGCGAGCAGGTCCGGCATGCCGCGGGCGCGGCAATATTCGACATCATAATGGATCGGATGGGTATCGCCGCTCGCGGTCTGGAACGCGGCGAACACCGCCGAGGTCTGGGTCCGGCTCGGAATGACGAAGCGTTCGCCGAGCACAAAATCCTCGAACCAGCGCTGTTCGCTCACCATGCGATGCTGGGCGGGGTCGAACGCGGTCATCTCGGTTTCCTGCCGTTTTTGGAGCGATACCGGTATCGCAGCGCTGTGGCTGCGGCAATCGATCCATCTCAATTGGTCATACCCGGGCAATAGCGCGAAGCGCATCTTCGCGCTAAATGTCCCCGGGCATCCGCGTCTCGACAACGTGGCTAGCACAAAAAAGTGGATGGCCGGACGCGCTGGCCATGACGAAGAGCAACAAGCAGGAAACGTCATGAGCCTGTTCGGCAAAATCTCGACCTATGACGAGCGCTCCGCACGCCTGGCCGGCATCGGATTGATGCTGCTGTCAATCTTCATGTTCTCGTTCGGCGATGCGCTTGGGAAATTCATGGTGGCGACCTATTCGGTGGGGCAGTTGCTGTGGCTGCGCGCCTGCGCGGCGCTGCTGGTGCTGTTGCCGGTGATCTGGAAGCAGCGCGCCGAGTTCTCGCGCCTCGAGCGGCCGTGGCTGCAGCTATTGCGCGTGACGCTCTCGACGCTCGAAGTCGCTGCGTTCTTTCTCGCCACCGTCTATCTGCCGCTCGCCGACGTCATCACCTATTATCTGGCCTCGCCGATTTTCGTCACCGCGCTTTCCGGCATCGTGCTCGGCGAGCGGGTCGGCTGGCGGCGCTGGACCGCGATCCTGGTCGGATTCTGCGGCGTCCTGATTGCGCTGCGCCCCTCCACGCAAACAGTAAGCTGGCCGGCGATGATCGCACTCGGCGGCAGCCTGTCGTTTGCGTTGCTGATGTTGATCACGCGGTCGCTGCGGGACACGCCGGATATCGTGCTGACGACCACGCAGTTCGGCGGCACATTTCTGCTCGGCGCGCTGATGTCGCCGATCGGCTGGGTGACGCCGAGCGCCGGCAGCCTCGGCCTGTTTGCCGCGGCCGGCGTGGTTTCCGTCGTTGCACTCTTGTGCATCAACCGGTCGCTGAAACTTGCGCCGGCCAGCGTCGTGGTGCCGTATCAATATTCGATGATCGTGTGGGCGGTAATCTTCGGCTTCGTCGTGTGGGGTGACGTGCCGTCGATGTCGACCATCATCGGTGCAGCCATCATCATCGGCGCGGGCATTTATATCTTCCTGCGAGAACAGAAGCTCGGGCGTGAAGAAGCGGTGGTCAATCCGCCGGCGTGAGCGATTCCGTCGTCCCGGGCAAGCGAAGCGCGACCCGGGACCCATAACCACCATTGTTAGTTGTTGAAGCAGCAGGAGCTACAGCTCGGTCCAACAACGTGGTCCTGTGGTTGTGGGTCCCTGCGTTCGCAGGGACGACATCGGATTGTGTGGAGGCGGCGAATTACCGCTCTCTTCTCGTCGAACTTCCCCAGTTCTTCAGCGATGCCCACACGCTGCGTGTCAGGCGGAAGCGGTCGACCGGGGTCGAGCATCCCAGCGCTTCGAAGCGGTGCAACTCGACGCCGCTCCACTGGAAGCCGCATTTCTCCAGGATATTTCGCGACGCCGGGTTGGCGACGCGGGCGCCCGAAATCAGGTGTTCGGCATCGAACTCCTCGAAGAAAAAATCGATCACGGCGCGTGCGGCTTCGGTGCCGAAACCCTGACCCCAATGCTCGACGCCGAGCCAGTAGCCGAGTTCCGGTGCATCCGGGCCAGTGCGGTCGATGCCGACCATGCCGATCGGCGAATAGTTGTGTTCGATGAGAAACACCGTCTCGTTGTTATCGGTGGCATTCGCCCGCACGAACTCGACCGCATGGTCCTGCAGGTAGGGATGCGGCAGGCGGCGGGTGTTTTCCGCAATGCGGCGATCATTGGCGAGATGCGCAATCGCTTTTACGTCCGCGAGCGTCGGCCGGCGCAGTGTCAGCCGTTCGGTCTCGAGGACGCAGCTACTCGTCTGACGCAGCGTCGGGGTCTGGATCGGGATGTCCTGCAACATGTCGGGCTCCTGATTGCGAATATGCGCAAATTAAAAAGGGGAGGCCGGTTTCCCGCCTCCCCTGGAGCCCATTTCGACTCCGCCGGTTCAACAGGATCCGGCAGACTCGAATTTTGTCCACCGTCTATTCGGCCGCCTCCGTCATCGGAACTACCGATACGAAGGTGCGGCCATTGGCTTTTGCACGGAATTCGACATGACCTTCGACTTTGGCAAAGAGAGTATGGTCGGTGCCCATGCCGACATTAAGGCCGGGATGCCAGGTGGTGCCGCGTTGACGCGCGATAATGTTGCCGGGAATCACGTGTTCGCCGCCATACGCCTTGATGCCAAGGCGCTTGCCCGCTGAATCGCGTCCGTTTCGCGATGAACCGCCTGCTTTTTTGTGAGCCATGGCCCGTCTCCGATCTCTCGAATATTTCTAGATCAATTCCTTGACGGAATCATTTCACTTTTTCTCACGCCTCAACTTTCGTCGAGGCGCATTACTTCCGGTCGCTCTAGCCGTTCGCGGCGGCCTTCTTGGCCGCTACTCCTTGACGGCCTTCGGCGCCTAGTCGTCCTTGGCAGCCGGTGCGGCGACCTTTTCCCTCTTCGGCCGCGGGCCGATCGAAGGTTTGGCGTTGTCGGTCAGGATCTCGGTGACGCGAAGCACCGTGATCTCGTCGCGATAGCCGCGCTTGCGGCGCGAATTCTTGCGGCGACGCTTCTTGAATGCGATCACCTTGGGGCCGCGCTTGTGGTCCAGCACTTCGGCCGCAACGGAAGCGCCTGCCACCGTCGGCGCGCCCAGCACCGGCGTGTCACCGCCGACCACCAGAACTTCACCAAGCTGCACGATCGTGCCGACTTCGCCGGCGATCTTGCCTATCTCGAGCACATCATCCGGAACGACGCGGTACTGCCGGCCGCCGGTTTTGATGACTGCGAACATCGTTTTTTTCCTTCGTGTTCGATCCCGGCCTCGGACGTATTCCCGAAAGGGCTGTCCGGGTCGGCTTTTTGGTCAGTCGTTATGGGTACAATTTTCGCGCGGCCGGGGAGCAACCCGGTAAGATTTCGCGCAAAAACAAGCGGCGCGAGAAATCCCGCGCCGGATGCGGGGACTTATAGCCGCAGAATGCCGTGAGTCAAGGCAAAAGGGTCCGAAAACCGGCCAAAAATGAGGGGTTTGGGCCTAAAAGCTCGAATCGCGAGTTGCGAATGGCGAGTAGGGAAGCATATTTATCGCGGTCCGTTCGCCCATTCGCCATTGGCTACTCGCCCTTCAATGAAACCAATGGGTTCCCCGCCCGTTGTCGCCAGCGTAGATCCGGCAGGGGCTCGGCACATGGCAGAAGACACCATAACGATCACGGGGATTGCCCGCCACGGGGCCACCCGCCTGCCGTCGGTCGAGGTCGACAGCTTCAACATTGAGTTGAAGGACGATGAGGGCTTTCTCGGCGACCGCGCCAGCAAGCGAGCCTTCCGCAAGATCCTGGACAGCTTGCGCAAGCCGCTCAGGAAGAACGGCGACGATCCCTTGGGCAAGAAGTCCGCCGGCGAGATTCCCAAGAACGATCTCGACGAGGCGCTGGTCGGCGCCGATGTCGGCGCCGCCGCGCTGGTGCATAGCGCGATTGAGGAATTCGCCCAGGAACTGGCCTATGTGACGCGGCGGTTCCTCAAGACCAAGGCGTGGGCTGATACCGAGCGCATCGTGGTGGGCGGGGGCTTCAGGCAGAGCCGGGTCGGCGAGCTCGCGATCGCCCGCACCGACATCATCCTCAAGGCGGAGGGGCTTGAGATCAATGTGGTGCCGATCCGCTTTCACCCCGACGATGCCGGCCTGATCGGCACGCTGCATCTGGCGCCATCATGGATCTTCGAGGGCCATGACAGCATTCTCGGCGTCGATATCGGCGGCACCAACATCCGCTGCGGTGTCGTGGAGAGCCGCTGGAAGAAGGCGCCCGATCTCTCCAAGGCGGAGGTGTGGATGTCTGAGGTGTGGCGCCACGCTGACGACGAGCCGACGCGCGAAGGCGCGGTGAAGCGGCTGGTCAAGATGCTGAAGGACCTGATCACGGCCGCGGAGGCCGACGGCCTCAAGCTTGCGCCCTTTATCGGGATCGCCTGTCCCGGCGTGATCGACGAGGATGGCTCAATCGAAAAGGGTGCGCAGAACCTGCCCGGCAATTGGGAAAGCAGCGCGTTCAACCTGCCGGCAAGCCTGGTGGAGGCGATCCCGCAGATCGGCGATCACGACACTGCGGTGGTGATGCACAATGACGGCGTGGTGCAGGGCCTTTCCGAGGTTCCCTTCATGCAGGACGTCGAGCACTGGGGCGTGTTGACCATCGGCACCGGGCTCGGCAATGCGCGCTTCACCAACCGGCGGAAGGACAACGGCAAGGACGAGAAGAAGGCGAAGAAGGGGCGAGATTGACGCATCCCGCGGGCGGTAAGGTTGACTGGTTAGGTTAAAACCGGGTTCACGTTGCCGTTTCCGCCGCGGTTGCTACCGTCATTTCGTCGCTCCGGCTGACCGGCGAAGCCGCACTTCCCGGCCAGGATTTCAAAGCAGCGGCACGGGACCGCCAGTTTTTTGTCGCGTCTGGCGGTCCCACCTCTTTTCCAACAGCCGCCGGGGCCGCTTTTGGCGAATTTCTCCGCCGCGCGCCTTGTCTGCCCCGGCTTCCTCGCCTAGAACACGGCCCGACCGCAGGGCCGATCCGGCCCGTCTTGGCGCCTGGAGAGGTGGCAGAGTGGTTGAATGCACCGCACTCGAAATGCGGCATAGGTGCAAGCCTATCGGGGGTTCGAATCCCTCCCTCTCCGCCATCGGCGAAGGTGTCCGGCCTGATCCCCCGCGGGGCATGCAGCAATCGCGCCGGCGGGTCAACAAGCCGCGACATCAAAGCAGTGAATCGCTGATCCCGATAAGTCCTTTGGAACATCCGCCGGTCTCGGTCCAAGGGCGGGATGAAGAGGACCTGTCTTGCCATCGATATAACGACAGTAAATACTCCAGGCAGGTCTGAAAGGGGGCTGCCGTGGAGACCAAGCGGCCCAATCCACCCAGTGAAGCTGCGCGTCGATGCGCCCATTGCGGTTTCGAGGTCCAGCCGGCTGCGCACTTTTGCGGCGGATGCGGGCGACCCCGAGCCCTGTCAACCCTATCCGATTACAGCGCCTTATCTTTCCTGCAATCAAAGGTGCCGGCCGGGCTGGTCGAACGGATATTGCGTTCGGGAAGCGCAATGCTGGGCGAGCGCAAGCAGGTCACCGTTCTGTTTGCAGACATTCGCGGTTCGACGGCCCTGATCGACAGACTCGATCCGGAGGAGGCGCTCGAGATCCTTGGCCCCGTGCTTCAGCTGCTGATGGACGCAATCCATCAGCACGATGGATTCGTAAATCAGGTTCGCGGTGATGGTGTCATGGCCCTCTTCGGGGCACCGATTGCAAGCGAGGATCATGCCGTTCAGGCGTGCCGCGCAGCCTTGGCGATGCAGGCCCGTATCGACCAACAAAATCGAAAAGGTGCCCATGACATCGCCCTTCGAGTCGGGATGAATTCCGGCGAGGTCGTCATTCACTCGATCGGCAACGATCTGGCAATGAACTACGACGCGGTGGGCAAGACCGTCCATCTGGCAGCCAGGATGGAAGAGCTTGCCACCCCGGGCACGATCCTGCTCACCGCCGCGACACACAGGCTCGCAAAGGGTTTCATATCGGCTGTTTCACGCGGGAGCGTTGCCGCCAAGGGCATCGCGGAGTTTGTCGAGACGTTCGAACTCAAGGCAATGCTCGCGACAACGCGCTGGCTGGCGCGGTCATCGCAAGGGCGGCAGAGCGTCTTGGTTGGTCGGCAAGCCGAGCTGCGCAGCCTCAGGAACACGCTGGAAAGTGTAGCAGACAGAAACGGTCAGGCGTTGACCGCGGTTGGCGCTGCCGGACTTGGAAAGTCGCGCCTGATCCACGATTTCATTAGAGATCTTCCTGATCGCTGGACGGTATTCGAGGCTGCTTGCGCGCCGCAGCGAACCAGGTCCAGCTACTACCCGATCAGCAATCTTATTCGAGCCGTGTTCGGCATCGCCCATGACGACGGTCCGGAGACAGCTGCCAGGCGAGTCGGAGAGGAGATCGGCCTGCTGGATCCGAACCTCTCGGCGTTTCTCCCCTGTTTTTTCGCATTACTCGACCTGAGTACCGACGATCAGGAGTGGAAGAATCTAGAGCCGTACGAGAAACGCCGGGAGACCATCGAGGCAGTCAAGGCTTTGATCCTCTCCCGAGAGCGACGCGCCCCGCTGGTTATTTTGATCGAAGACGTTCACTGGATGGATGCCGAGACAAAGCTCATCCTGCACAATCTCGTGAGCTCCCTCCGCGGTGCGCGGATCTTTCTGATCGTCACACAACGGCCGGAGGGCTGTTGGACGGATCGCGGCCTGATCCGACTCGATCTCTTGCCACTCGATGAAACGGCATCGGACGAGTTGCTCGATCGGCTCATGGGCGCCGACGTAACCCTCCTGTCGCTCAAAAAACGTATCCAAGCGCGGGCGCAGGGCAATCCCCTGTTCTTGGAGGAACTGGTTCAAGGTCTCGCAGAGACGGGGAACCTCGAGGGCCAACCCGGCAAGTATCGTCTCAGCAAACCCGCCGGACCAGTCGAGATTCCGCAGACGATTCACTCCGTGCTGGCGGCGCGCATTGATCTGCTGGATGCCTCACTGAAGACGCTCATCCAGACCTCCGCCGTCATAGGACCTGACATCTCCATCGCGCTGCTCTCTGGCATGCTCGGAGTTCCATCCACCGAGCTGGCTGACGATCTTCGAACGCTCGAGGCCGCGGATTTATTGCGCAAGGTCAGGGACGTCGCACCGGAATATTCCTTCAAGCACGATCTTACGCGCGAGGTCGCGTACGGCACGATGCTGCTCGGGCTCCGCCGATCGCTCCACGCCAAGGCGGTCGAAACGATCGAATCCCGCTTTGCGGACCGGATCGACGAACATATCGATCGGCTCGCCGAGCATGCGTTTTTGGCTGAACTCTGGGAGAAGGCCGTTCCCTACCAGCTGCGTAGCTGTCGGCGGGCGGTGCGGCGGGGCGCCAATCAGGACGCCATCGGAATTTTCCAGCGCGGCCTGGAGACGCTTTCGCATTGGCCCGCCTCGCCGGCCAAAACAAAAGCTGAGATCGATTTTCGACTCACCGTCGTGATTGCGCTCGAGCCGCTCGGTAAACACCGGCGCATTGCGGACGTGATGCGCGAAGCGCGCAGCCTTGCGGATGCTTCTAACGATCCGTTCCGGACCACTGCGGTAAACTGTCAGCTTGCCCTCGCGCTCTGGAGACTTGGCGATCACGGTGTCGCAATGACGGTTGCCGAAGAGGCGAGCGCCATCGCGCGCCAGATAGGCGATCCGGCGTTCATTTTTGCATCGCTCTTCATGGTCGGTATTGTCCATCACGAAACTGGTGCATTCGAGGAGTCGATCAAAATCCACGAAGGATGCTTTGCTTTCGAGTCCCCGGAGCTGGACAGCAAGCGTGCCGGCTGGGCCGCCTATCCGAGCGTGGTGCTGCGCACGTTTCTGACCGATTCGCTGATTGAGCTGGGCGAAATGGATCGCGCCGAAGCGATGGCGCAGCAGGCCATCAATCGCGCCCGGGAAGTCGATCACTTCTATTCTCTTGCCAATATCTCCCATGTTCTGGCGCGGTTGAGGACTGCACAAGGCCGACACTCGGAAGCGCTGTCGCTGTTGCAGGAATGCTGGCAGACGTGCCTCGACCTCGAAATCGTTCAGATGTATCCGATCTTCGCTGCCCGCATGGGCGAGGCATATCTGGCGGGCGGCGATGTCGACGCTGCCATCGAGATCCTTTCAGTGCCGGAACGGCTCGACGTCCCCTTGGCCGAGCATGCTTTCGGCTGGCGCTATCTCTTCGTCGCGCAAGGCAGGGCCTTTCTGGCGGCCGGCCGGCACGCCGAGGCCTACGCCGCCGCGAAACGGGCGCTGGCACTTGCGGAAGAGCGCGGAGAACCGCCGCAACAGGCTTATGCCTTAAAGCTTATGGGCGACATTGAGAGCTTGTCGGGCGGTCCCGATCGAAGCGAAGCAGAGCCGCACCTGCAGCGAGCGTTCGAACTTGCAGAGAAGTGCGGCATGCGGCCATTGGCAACGCTCTGCAGCGCCGCATTGTCAGGCCGCTACGTGCGATAAGCGGCTCGATGCTGTCAGAAGCGTTTCATCAGGCACCGACGCCGCCATGTCGCGTAGCGCTTGGATACCGGGCAGGAAGAAATAGGCGCCGCCGCGCACTTTGACGAATGGCGCCTTACGTCTGATATGCAGGTTCGTCGGCCGCCGCTGGATCGTGATCGGGCTCTCATCGTCGAAGTGGCTGATCGGGTCCGTTCCTGTATAGAGACCGCCAAAATGTGGATTGTTGATCCATGTGTGCTGGATCATCTCGAATTGCCCGGCGATGTCGGCATTGAGCGCAATGAACAGCATTCCCCTGCGGTCTTCTCCGTCCCCGGCACGGCCCGAAGGATCCCACCTCTTTCCATACGGTCGGCCGCGTCTGATGATGCGATGCATCTTTGAAAGACGTAGTGCTGTATCTGGATCCGATCCGAGAGAATCGCGCGGATTGGCGCGTCGCACATGCGCGCCAATCGGGCAAGCCAAGCCGGTCCGATCCTCATAGTGGTACAGAAAATCGTTTCGTACGCAGTCCTCTGGTGCATCGGTGCCGTCTTGGATTAAGGGCTTTCCGTCAGGTTCTCGGCCCATAAGGCGCGCCGCCACCCAATCCTTGGTCTTGCCCAGGTATGCGGCCAATCTCGACACAAAATCATCGAAGGCGGCAACATCCTGCTCCAGCTGGCGGAAAACGAGATAGGTGCCATTCAGCCGAATATCTCGTTTGGCGTGTGGGGCATTGCCGTTCATCGCTCCGCGATCACCGACGCGTTCATTGCGCTCATTCGGATAACCCAATACGAACTCGCCGGGCTTCACTTGAGATATCCGGGCCTGCTTCTCGTCGCGATGTCTGGGCCGCTTTCGTTGCGGAGCTCCCTCGATCAGAGGCTGCGAAATGCCGTCCTTGAAGCCGAAGTGCTCTTTGAAGTCGGGGTTGAAGTGCCCTTTGAGATCGAGCGGAATCCGTTGGGCGACACCCGCCATTTTTCGTGTCTCGGATTCGACCAGCTCCCGAAGCGAATCCTCGTCGGTGGCAAATAGCAACAGCAGGCCGTCTATCTCGCGCTGCTCGTGCCAACCTCCCCAGTCCCAGTATTGAGGCGAGCTTTCTCCGATATCTCCCAAGATACTTGAGCGCCTGGGAGCCCTTGTCTCATCACTTGGTAGCGGCGCCATGCCTTCGAGAAACTCGGGTGAGAAGCTGTTGAGAGTCGGTTCTCCTACGCCCAATTGCTGTAATCCCGTGGCCGTGAGCGCCAAGTTGATCGCCGAACGAGTGGTGCCCCGCCCTGCATGAGCTGCACCTGGCTCATCATCGCCGCCAGCACTCGCTCGCATCAGTCGTTCCGCCAAAGTCGCGAGCCACTGCCTCTTTGCGAGGCCGCTTTCAGTGTTGAAGCGCCACAACAGGTAAGCCGAATGGGGCAGGTCTCCGTATCCGCGCAGTACAATTGCCTGAACATCGTCCCATTGTACTTTTGCCATGGCGGGCTCACTCGTTCACAAGTTTTGGAAAACAGTGTCGATCTCTGGAGCGGTCGGTGATTTGCTCAAGGACCGTCTAAGCCGGCTATTGGCGTTGATGTTGACTACGCTCAACGCCAGGTATGCGCTGTACCACGCGATTGTCTCTATCTGGCTTTCGCGAACGTAAGCTTTGAACGGGCGTTCTGCCTGAGCGCCGCGCCAGAAGAGAAACCTGGTTTCGGGGAAACCATAGCTTCGCCCGTGCACCTTGACGAAAGTATTGGTCCAAATGGCGTTCAGACCTTTGACCGCCGTCATGTCGATAAATTCGTTCAGGTAACTTTCCCAGGCGCCGCCATAATTGTCCAAGAACAGCAGCCGTCGGCCGCGATCTATCAATACCCAACGGGCGGACAGGATGGTTGGAATGCCTCCGAGCTCGCCGCGGTTGTACCAGAAGCGGGACAGAAGACCAATGACGAAGAGCGCCCCTCGTAATAGGCAGATGCGGAACAGGCCAGGCTTGACACGAGTGACGCTTGCAAGGTGATTTTGGCGTGCGTTGTTGCCGCTTTCTTCTCTCGCATATTTCGCGGCGTTGACGCGAGCCCTCGCCATGAGCTCTGCGGGGTCGCCAAGTTTCCGTTTGTCTCGCCGCTCCCTCCTTCGTATCTCCAGAAAGAGGATGAAGCCGATCGCATATGCTGCCAGCGCTCCGATGACTCCGTAAGCGACAATCACCAGCGAGGCTTCAACCACAATCGTACAAAAATCGGCCAAATTGCCGTTAATTGTTAGAGGCAGGTAGCGTGCAATGACAAGGATGCCGAAGGCGACGGATATCGCGCGACCGAAGTTGACAAGGTCAAGCCGCAATCGCCGCTCCGCTTCTTGCCTGAGCGTCAGCTTCGTCAACCGGGCGGAAAGTTTCAGAGTGGTGGCGTAATGCTGCAGCACTAGCAACGCCAGCAAGACGACGCCCAGAAGGAACAGGCTCATAAGAAGGCTGCCGGATCCTGGCGACGTTTTCAAGGCCTCAAGAAAAGCCAGTGCGGTTGCTCCGGCAAGAAAGACCAACGTCCCGGATCTGAGAATGATTGCAATGTGCAGGAAAAAGCGCCGGGCAAAGGATTGATCGCGCGGGCGTTTGCTCGAGCCGCTGAGACGCAGCTCCCCAAAGCGAATAAGTATCCAGATGAAGCTCAGGCCCACTAAGGGGACCGCTGCCTGCAGCGCGACATCGAGCCAGGGGTTCTGAAGTACCGCAAGCTCAGCGGCTAGGATGGTGCCGAACTGGTTTGTCCATGCCAAGATAGCCAATATCGAACGGTTCATCGAGAATGGCCCCAGGCCGAACCGCGCGGCCAACGCCACACCGAAGCCACAGGCGGTTATCGCAACCAAAGCCAATGCCGCAGCGACGATCGCCCGGCGAAATCTCACTTCCCATGGCACCGGAGGCGGCTGTTCGGCCCAGCGATAATTCGTCTTGCTGCGTATGAAGCTGCGCACGTCTTCGAAAAGACCACTCAATCTCGGTGGGATCGTGCTCGTGACTGTTGAAAGATGTTCAACGATGGCTGTGCGAAGCCTGTGCTCGTCCTGGATCTGCACAGCCGAGCGACCGGGACTGCCGCAGAAGAACGTGTGGGCGCCCACATCATGGCGCAAGAGGAACTCTCTGGTGATGTGAGGGATGGCATGGCCCGAGACCGGATACCCGACACAATGGCTGTAAAGCTCGTGCATGCCATCGGGCGCGAGCCGCAGGAGATCAGAGAGAAAATCCTCCCTTGAGCCGTCAAATGTCGCTTCAAACACCAGATAGGCGTCAAATTCGTCTTCCTTGTCGAGAATACTGAAGCTGCAGAAGTGCAGTGTCGGGATCAGGTCGAACCTGAACTCGGGCGAGCATCGCGGACCGGACTTGGTGCAGGCCGGATCCACATGGTCACGAAGATATTCGCGGCAGCTATCGGCGCAGGAGTCCTTGATGGAGGTGATGATGGTGGTGTAGGCCGGCATTATTATTAACCCGCCGTAATAGTTATGAAATCGCGCGAACTTTCGAGAATGTCACAATCATTGATGATGCAGCAGGTCCTTCGTAAGCCAAGCGGCCACTCGCACCGGGCTTCCGGACCAAATCGGGAAGCAAGAGAAGTGCTCGGACAATTTCCATCAGTGCTGTCTCGGCAATATATCTGCCGAAACATTGTCGCGGCCCCTGTCCAAAGTGGAGATAGCTTTCCAGGGGACGCGAAGCCAAGAAATGCGATGGCTCGGGAAATACCTCCGGGTCAAACATCGCCGCCAGAGGCGGCGCTATCACGCGCGTACCGGCTGGTATCAGGCGAGCGCGCTTGGTGCCCGACGCAATAACCGTCTCGCGTGGGGTATCGCGGAGCAGAAGCGGAAGCATCGGCCGGAAGCGCAGCGCCTCATAGATGTAATGCCTTAGCGCGCACCGCGCTTGCTCTACACGGGCGTCCAGATTCTCGTCCAGATTATGCCGCTTCAAATCCTCCTGCCGCTCAAGCTCCCGCGCCGCCGCGCGTGCCTGGTTCAACGCGTCCGGGTGAGCCAGTAGCTGATCGACAGTATGGGCCGCGGCTCGCACGATTGTCGCCGCGCCGGTTGCAAGAAGTCCGGTCATGTAGCGACGAATCCAGTCTTCGTCGAACCATGCGTGCCTGGAGCCAGTTCGAAGCTGCCTCAACAGCCGGGTAAGAAGATCGTCCGGTAGCACCGCATCCGCAGTCTTGAGGGAAGCCGCCTTCCTTTCAAGTTCTGCCGACACATGACTGGTGATAACGGCGATGCTGTCCCGCGATTGAATCCAAGGCTTCGAGCCGACAGGAGGATTGACCATGATGATCCCGGCGAGATCGCGCATGATCTTTGCCATGCCGCGCTCGCGCCCGCCCGGCGGCGGAACGCCAAAATAATTCGAAGCAATACTGACTACGACAGGTTCGAAGAGATCGGCCACCACATCGATCTCGCCAGGTGCCGCATCGATTTGTTCCCGGCACCGCGCGGCGACTATTGCCCTTATCCTCTCGACGTCGGGCAGGGGGGCGACGACGCTCTGAAGTAGCTGCCTTTCGGCCGCGTGCTGGTCTGTCCAGTCGACCGTCATGAGAAATGCCCCCCAAGGCATCCCTGGTGCGATGGAATCGCCGAGGGTGAAATCCTCGAAGCGGTCGAGTACCTCCCGCACATCGCTGGCTTTGGTGACGAAGAGAGTCTTCTTGAATATCATCAGCGGTCGAACGCGCCGGAGGATTGCAAACGCGACCTTTAGAAACCAGAGGTGCGAAAGCGCACAGCAGAATATTCGGTAGCGGCGCAGGCGCAAAGCAAGAAGCGCGGATTGAACAAATCGCGCGGCCAATGATGCGCCCAAGGCAGGCCGATTCTGCGTGAAGCCCTGAGAGAGCGGCTTGGACACGTTTGAAATCATCGACACCCCTCAACTTTGCAGCAATTGCAGCTACGAATTAGGGCACCAAAGGCTAGACTATCATCCTCTCGATTTCTGTAGTGACCACATTCACGGGGCTACAAGCCTGGTCTCCCTGGGGCGCGCCGGGGCCGGCAGCAGATCTCAAGTACAATTTCTAGCGCAGTCCGTCAGCCCGCTGTTGTGAACTGGTTCACAGATAGGGAAGTATAATCGGTAGCCCCGATGGGCGATGATTTCGTCGAGCTTCTTGTCGTTTGCGGGGAGCAATCGCTCCTGCGCCGCCAGCTTCCGACTAACTCGCCATCTCGCACACCCGCCCGCCTTCACCCCGTCCGATGATCTCCGCGATCTTGCCGTCGACGATGTGGATGCGACGGTCGGCCCGGGCGGCGAGTGCTGGATCGTGGGTTACCACGATCACGGTCTGGCCCTGGTCGGCGATGTCGCGGAGGATCGAAAACACCTGTTCCGTCGATGCTGTGTCGAGGGCGCCTGTCGGCTCGTCGGCGACGATGATCTCGGGGCGGTTGGCAAGCGCGCGGGCGATCGCGACGCGCTGGCGCTGGCCGCCGGAGAGCTGGTTGGGACGCTTGTTGGCGTGCTCGCCAAGCCCAAGCGAACCGAGCAGCGCAAGGCCGCGCTCGCGCATCTCGCCTTCGGTCATCCTGCCGGCTGCGCGCATCGGCAGCAGCACATTGTCGAGCGAGGTGAACTCCGGCAGCAGGAAATGAAACTGGAACACAAAACCGCATTTGGTCAGGCGAACGTCGGCGCGCTCCGTCTCCGACAATTTCGAGGTCGGCTGGCCGCAGATCATAATCTCGCCTTCGCTGGGAGCATCGAGCAGGCCCAGGAGATAGAGTAGTGACGATTTGCCCGATCCCGAAGGCCCGGTAATGGCGACGAATTCGCCCCTGTTCACAGCAAGATCAATGCCGTTGACGAGGGTGTGCGAAACGACGCCTTCGATGCGGCGAACCAGCTCCACCGCTTGCAAAGCGACTTCGGTCATGATGCCCCCCGGATGATGTCGACTGGATGCACGCGCGTTGCCTTGCGTGCAGGGAAATAGGCCGCACCTGCGCAGCAGAGCAGCGAAATGCCGCCGGCGACCACATAGTGCATCGCAGAGTAATAGATCTGCAGCGGAACGGTCGTGCCGGTCAGCGGATTGAAGATCGTGATCTTCGACCAGCCGTAGCAGAGCAGGTAACCGAGGATCCACCCGAACAGGATGCCGACCACGCCGATAATGATGGATTCGATGATGAAAATCCGCCGCACCGCATACTCGCGCATGCCCAGCGATTTCATGATCGCGATGTCCTGACGCTTCTCGTGCGTGATCGTCGAGATGATGTTGTAGGTGGCAAAGGACGATGTCAGCAGCATCGCGCCCATCACGGTGAGCACGATGAAATCGCGCACGGTAAAGGTCGACAGCAGGTCGGCATTGGCTTCCTGCCAGGACACCGACCTGTAACCGGTCTGCGCTTCGACTTGCGCGGCAACCTTTTGCGCCGACATCGGATCGTTCAGCCGCAGCCGCAACTGGTTGACGACCCCGCTTTGCCCCATCATGAGCTGCGCCGTCCCGGCCAGCGAATAGATCTGGCTCTCATCGACGCGCTTCAAGCCGGAGCGAAACAGCCCGGCCACCGTCGAATTCAGTCGGGTGCCCTGGCCGCCGACCAGGAGGACGGTGTTGCCGGTTTTCACGCCGAGTTTTTCGGCGAGCGCCTCGCCGACGATGATGCCGTTCGGCGCGCGTGAAAGATCGTCGAGCTTTCCCTCGCGCATTTGCGAGCCGAGTTTCGAGACCTGCACCTCACGGCGAGGGTCGATGCCGGTCAAGGTGATTCCGATGCGGGCACCGCCATGATCGATGATCGCACTGGTCCCGACCGAGGGCGCCACGTCGCCGGGTATCCAGGAGCGCAGCGAGCTCATCACCGATTCCGGATATTTGATGCCGGGACGCTTGCCGACATTGGCGATGTCGGCCATTTGGACCGCCGCATATTCCTGCTCGGCGGGTTGCGTCGGCACGGAGCGCCGTTCATCATCGACCGTGATGTGCGGCATGGTGTCGACGAGCTGCCGCAGGAAATCGATCTGCGAGCCCTGCATCAGGCCGGCCATCATGATGGTGAAGCCGACGCCCATGGCGACGCCGGCCATACCCACCAGAGTCTGGCGTACCCGGGCGCTGACATGGGTCCATGCGATGTTGAACAGAAGTTTCACGGCGCTTACCGGCTGTTGCTGATGAGGTTGCGACGGGCGTCGTTGACGACGGAATCAATGTGGGCGGTCATGGCTGCCGAGATCACTGCATCATCAGGATCCGAAGGAGCCGTGGTGGCCGAAGCTACGGCGACAGATTCGGGTGTCCCGGCTGGCTGATCGGTCGGTTCACTCGTGGGCGCCGGCTCCACAGCTTTGGCCGAGTTGCTGTCGATACGAATCCTGGCGCCATCGGCGAGATCGTTGCGGGCGGGCGAAAGCACAGGCGTGCCCTTGGATATGTCGCCGAGGATCTCGACGTTGCGGTTGCCGCGGATGCCGACCGTCACCGGCACACGTTTGATCCGGCCGTCATCGACCATCTGAACCGAACCGGCCGCGACGGCCTCTGCCGGTACGACAATGGCCGCCTGCTTCTCGCGGAAGATGATATTGACCTCGGCCGACATGCCAATTCGCAGCGGCGTATCCTGTGGCAGCCGCAAATAGACGCGGAAGGTTTTGCGGGTCGGGTCGCCCTTCGGCGTGATCTGGGAGACCGTGGCGCGCAGGGCCCTTCCGGGGAAAGCCTCGCTTCGCAGAAAAGCCTTCTGGCCGGCCGCGATGCGGTTGATTTCCTCCTCATTGATTTCGGCTACGACCTGCATCGGCGCAGGCGGTCCAACCCAGAACAAGACGTCGGTGGGGCCGGCGATCTCGCCGACCTCGCCGTCGCGCCGCAGCACCATGCCGTCGAGCGGAGCTCTCAGCAGCAGCGAATCGAGACGTACCTTCTGCGCGGCGATCCGCGATTTTGTTTCCTCGAGCTTGGTCCAGCGCTGCTCGTATTCGGTGCGCGCGGCGTCGCTCTTGTCGCGATCCTTCTCGGCGCGCGCCAGATCGCGTTCGAGCTGGCCGCGATTGATCTCCATCTGATCCAGCGCGCTGCGCTCCTCGGCGTCGTCCTGGCGGCCGAGGACCTGACCGGCCTTCACCACCTGTCCCTCGCATCTGCAAAGCTCGACCAGCCGGCGGCGCTGCAACGGCACCACTTTGGCCCAGCGCTCGGGCTCGACGGTGCCGGTTCCGTAAACCGCTTCGGAAACCGGGGCGAGGCTCGCAATGCTGGTGGTCACCAACGGTGCACGAAGCAAGTGGGGATAGGCGTAATAGCCAGCCCCTGCCGTGGCGACGGCCAGAATTCCGGTTGCGATCAGATGCTGCAGTTTCATGGCGCGCGTCCCCTGACTTAGAAGCCAAACCGCTTGCGCAGGCCCGATGGAACCTGGTCGAGCAGATCACGAACATCTTCTTTCCTTGCATGCTTCATTGGAGCTGCCGATGAGGCCTTGGGAGATGTCGGCAATACCGTGATGTTGGACGGCGCCGGCTGCGAGACAGCAGGCGGCGGCGTGGCGGCGGGCGCTGACTGCACGACGGCGGGTGGAGGTGGAGGCGCGGCCGGCGCGGGTTGGTCCGAGTTGTCTAGCGCTCTTTCGATTTTCGAAGCCTTGTCAGAAGCCTTGACGGAGTCCCTGGGCGCGCCGGCAATCCGAACGGCGCGCCATTCTCTTGCGGCCACCACGGCACGGCCGATCTCGTCGCTCGTCATCTTCTTCATGAGAAGGGACATCAGTTGCCGCGCACCGTTGCGGTCCTCGTCGAGCTTGCTCGCGGAAGCGACGATGTGAGCCCAGGAATAGGCCTTCACATTATCCTTCGCTACGCCGCGCCCGCTCGCGTAGAGGCCGGCAACGATCAGCATGGCGTGCGCATGCCCCTGATCGGCCGCGCGCAAGGTCCAGCGAAATGCCTCCTGGTCGCTGCGCGGACGACCGACGCCTGACGAATAGAGCGCCCCGAGATAGAACTGGGCCTCATCATCGCCCGCTTGCGCTGCCTGCTCGTAGCGAGTGGCCATGTCCCGATCGGACGCGGCGTCGGCGAGAGCTGCGTGGGGGTCCGTCAGCACAGCGAGGCAGCAAGCCATAACGACGACGGCTCGCTTCATGGGCCTCGAAATCGCGTCACGAACGCCCGGCTGCCATGAGCGGATTGAGACTGGATCGATCGATGGGAAATTCAGAATGCGCCACATTGCGTACACGCCTTCAGCTTGTGTCTTTCGCCCCAGAAGCGTTCTAAGCCGCGCTTGGCCACAGCACCTCTCGCGAACAAAAGCCTAGCTCATTCGCGCGCTGACAAATGTGCGACCCATCACATATCCAGCTCGCCGTGGCTGGAACCTAAGGCGTGGCGCCTAACGTGAATGCGTTGGTGCAATTGCGACCAAGATGGTCGACTTCAGGACGCAGTATTGGCAGGATTGCTCCTGGAGCTGCCAGCATGTCTATCGGCGAACTCTTCATTCTCGGCTTCTTCGGCAAGATCGTTCCGGATTGGCTGAAGGAATTTGCGGCCCGCTACGGTCTCGGCGGGGTGATCCTGTTTGATTATTCCTGTCGGACGCGAGAATACGACAACAACATTGAATCGCCTGAACAGGTGCAACGCCTCTGCGCGGAGATATCAGCGCTGCCGTCGGGACCGATGGTGTTCATCGACCAGGAAGGTGGATTGGTGCGGCGGCTGAAGGAAAGCCGCGGGTTTGCGCCGCTTCCCAGCGCGAGGGAATTCAATCTCCTGGCACCGGATCAAAAGCACGCGATCCTCACCACGAGCTTTGCCGAGATGCGGCGGCTCGGCATCCACTATGATGTCGCGCCGGTCATCGATGTCGACTACAATCCCGACAACCCCAATATCGGTAGGATCAAGCGTTCCTATTCCGCCGACATCGCTGAGGTGGAAGCCAATGCGTTGCTGGCAAGCGAGGTGGCGCGGGCGCAGCGCATCGGCTTGTGCCTGAAGCATTTCCCTGGCATCGGCGGCGCGGTGGTGGATTCGCATCAGGAATTCATGGATATCTCCAAAACCCTTCGCGGTGAGCAGGAAGAGCTATTCTATTCGCTTGCGCCAACAATGTTCGGCGATGCGGTGCTGGTCAGCCACGCCATCGTCAGACAATGGGACGACCATTGCCCGATGACGCTGTCGGCGCTGGGGCTTGGCCGCTTGCGCAAGCGCCTTCCGGATACGCTCTTGATCACCGACGACATGCAGATGCAGGGATTGCAGAAGGCGTTAGGCACGCGGGAAGCCAGCCTGCAATCGCTCAAAGCCGGCATGGACATGCTCTGCATCGGCAACAATTTGTTCGATCAGGAACAGGAGATGGCCGGGATTGCCGAATACATCGCAGACAGCCTGCGCGAGGGAACCTTGTCCGGTTCGGCGATCGAGAGATCGATCGCGCGTGTCGGCAAGCGAAAGGCGCTCCTGACGGCCTGACGCATGCCCCCAAAATCCGAAGCATACCAGGCGGACAATGTGTTGCGTTGCCAGGCCGTTGAGACTACAAGCGCTTTTTCAGCGGAAAGACCGACGATGGCCCATAATTTCGCGATCAACGACGACGTCCATCACCAGCAGCAGGGGCCTCAGGGGCGCGCCGTGGCGAAGGAACGAAGCGTCTACACCATCGTTTCCTGCCTGCCGATCGAAGCCGACGGCCGCCCGCGCTATCGCATCAGGAGCAAATCCGAGAATGTCGAGCGCGTCGTGACCGAGGAGCAGATCTCCAGGCTCGGCTGACCTCAAGCCTACCGCGCCTTCTCGTGCGCTGCGGTGCCGATCGCCTTGTGATCGTAGGTCGGATAGAACCCGGTGCGTAGTCTTGGCCTCACTTTCCGGCCGAACGATCTCTCAGCCGAACGTATCCGTTAGTGCGATGCCGCGAGCATGCCGTCGCGCGGAATGGGCGTCGAGGCGGAGAGATGCCCGGGCGCCGACGGGAAACACATCGAGACGGTTGAGAGCTATTAACAAAGCAAATGCCGTCACCGTTAAAGTACGGGCTGGCGCGCTACGGGATTCATGCTCGGACCATGGGTTTCGGCCGAAATCATCTGATTTCGGATAGTTTCAGCCCGATTCAGTCCGGCGGCGAGACGCGCCGGCGGATTTCTCCGTATTCTTACCGGTTAAGAAATTAACCATGAAAGAGGGTGGGGTCGATAAATTAGTTATATGTCGGGACAAGATCATAGCGCCGCTGATTCGCACTTCACGAAGTGGATGGAAAACCTCACACCTCTCGAAGAGAATCCTGAGATCGTCCAGCTATCCGCCGCGCGCTCGCGTGCCGCGGAAGAGGCGGCAGCGGCGATCGCCCGGCAGTTGAACGGACCGCTGACGGCGCTGCTGCTCTACATGAATGAGATCAAGCAGCACAGCCACCAGCTTTCGCAAGGATCCGGCAACCGGCTCTACCTGCAGCAGGTGGTGGAGAACGCGCTTCAGCAAACCGAACGCGTCTGCGCGCTGGTGAAGCAGATGTCGGACAATCATCCGACGTCCGACGGCGTTCGCAAGCAGGCGGGCGAGGGCCAGGCCGGCCGCTCCGCGGATGGCGCCCGCAGGCCGGGCCTGATGTTGGCCCCGGGGTCAGGCCAGAAGCCTCTGACCAGGCGCGAGCGCGAGGTGCTGAGCCTGATCAGCGAAGGTTGCTCCAACAAGCAAGGCGCTTTGCGGATGAATATCAGCCCAAGGACATTCGAGAGCCATCGCGCCGAGGCCATGCGCAAGCTTGGCGCCCGCAACACCGCGGATCTGGTTCGCAAGGCGCTGCTGCAGCCCGCCTGATTCTTCCCGAGGCGATGCCTGCGATGCGCGGCTGATCGGCGCGGCTTTGCGCCGCCGGAATCGGGAGGCTTGCGCGCCCGGCTCAGACCCGTCGCCGCGTTCAGGCGGAAAGGAAAGGCTTGGATGCCCAGAAGGCCGAGCTTGCAGGTCGACGACCAGTGGCGCCTAGGTTGTGGCAGCGGGCTCAAGCTCAACATGGCCAAGCAGGCATGAGCGCAGCGTTTCGATCTCCGGACAATCCGCTGTGCCGAGCGGGCCGATCAGAAAGCCACTCTCTATAGGTTCGCACCTATAGCCAGGATACCGCCGCAGCCTTTCCGCGATCACCACATCGACCTTGCCCTCGAGCAGTTCGTCCAAGCCCGCCGGCTGGCTGAGGCGAATGGCTACCTGCGGCTCGGCCTGGCGGAACTGCGCCAGGCGCGTCCGCAATCCATCAAGGTCGAAACCCGCATGTACCCCGATATGCAGCAGACTTGTGACGCCCTCAGGCCTGAGTTCGGCAGTGGCGTCGGCGAGGCAACGAAACGCCTGACGTACCCGCGTCAGATAGGTTTCCCCGGCAGAAGTCAGGATCACCTGCCGCGTTCGCCGCTCGAATAGTTGCACACCTAACCGCTCCTCCAGCAGGCGGACCTGCTGGCTGACGGCACCGGCAGTGACGTGCAGCTCGTGGGCGGCCTGCTTGAAGCTGAGATGGCGGGCGGCGGCCTCAAAGGCGCGCAGGGCATTGAGTGGCGGCAGCAGATACGTCATGGCCGAGTCCGGTGCTATGCGACAGGGCCGCAGGGTGCATGAGTTTCGCTCGTTCTACAAAAGAGAAATCCTGCTTTGTCGCGGGTTAAGGCAGGCCGTACCTATGGCCGACTTAGACGCAAGCCTCGAGGAAGCCTGCCATCGTGCCGCCTGAACTGCCGTCGATCGAGACTTCATATTCCTGGACTCGCCTCGTTGTCTCCATCACCCTCAGCACACTTGGTTGCGTGGGCATGTGGTCTCTCGTGGTGGCGCTGCCGGCAGTGCAAGCCGATTTCAACGCGCCTCGCGCCGACGCGACGCTGCCCTATACACTCACTACCATCGGCTTCATGATCGGCGGCATCATTGTCGGCCGATTGGCAGATCGATTCGGCATCTTGCCGCCCCTCGCCGGGGGCACGATCCTGATGAGTCTCGGCTACGTCCTCACTGCGTCCGCTCCGAGCCTGCTCGTCTTCGCGGTTGTCTCCGGCGTCACGATCGGCCTCGGCGGCGCGGCGAGCTTCGCGCCCTTGGTGGCCGACGCCTCGCTTTGGTTCGATCGGCACCGCGGCCTTGCCATTTCCCTGGCTACCGTCGGCAGCTCCCTTGCCGGCGTGGTCTGGCCACCAATCATTCAACACTTCATCGCTGCGGTCGGCTGGCGGCAGACCCATATCGGCATCGGCCTATTCTGCCTGGCGACGATGCTGCCGCTCTCGCTGGTTCTGCTGCGGCGGCGGCCGGTATTCCACAAGGCTACGCCCGAAGCGGCGAGCACCGGCAGTACCCACCAAGCCATAGGCCTGGCTCCGAGCGTTACCCAAAGTTTGCTGGGCTTCGCCGGCCTGTGCTGCTGCGTCGCCATGTCGATGCCGCAGGTCCACTTGGTCGCCTACTGCGGCGATCTGGGATACGGCCCTGCGCGCGGCGCCGAGATGCTCGCGGTCATGCTCGGCTTTGGTGTGGCGAGCCGTCTGATCTTCGGCTGGGTGTTGAACTTCATCGGCGGGCTGCCGACCTTGCTGGTGGGCTCGGCGATGCAGGCCATCGCCCTCGCGCTTTATCTGCCGTTCAACGGGCTGGTCTCGCTCTACGTCGTTTCCGCCATTTTCGGCTTGGCGCAGGGTGGCATCGTTCCGAGTTATGCGGTGATCATTCGCGAGCTGTTCCCGGCGCAGGAGGCCGGTCTTCGCGTCAGCCTCGCCATCTCGGTCACTCTCGCCGGCATGGCGCTAGGCGGCTGGCTGGCCGGTGCGATCTACGACTGGACCGGCTCCTATGCAGCGGCGCTGGTCAATGGCATCGCCTGGAACATCATGAACATGGCGATCGCAGCCTGGCTGCTACACCGGCGCACGCTGCCGAGGCGATTGGCGGCAAGTCGACAACAGATATTGTCGGCTTGACGCGGAGCCTGCGCGTCAACCGGCGAGATCATGCAGCATCGATCGGGCTGCGGCTTCCAAAAAAGCGTTCCGCAATTCGCTAGCGTATGTCGTCACAGGCGGCATCTCCTTTTGCACGATTAGTAAGCCATACGGATAACTATTATTGACAGCCCTCGGGCGCGTAAATATAGTTAGCCGTATGGATAACTTATCATCGAGTCTTGACCTTGTGTTCGGCGCTCTTGCGGACCCAACCAGAAGAGCGCTCCTTGAGCGTCTGGGCGAGGGCGAGGCCTCGATCGGGGAACTCGCCCAACCATTCGACATGGCGCTGCCGAGCCTTATGAAGCACGTCCGGGTGCTTGAGGCCGTCGGTCTCGTGGAATCTCAGAAGAGTGGGCGCGTTCGCACCTGCCGGTTGAAGCCGGCCGCCATGACCGACGCTGAACGTTGGCTGGCTGAGCAGCGTGCGGTTTGGGAGGCGCGCCTGGATCGGCTCGAGGCTTATGTGAAGACAATTGAGAAGAAGCCCCGGAAGCGAAGGTCGAAACGATTGAGTTCCGCAAGCGGCGGGCGCCCCTCGCTGCGGCCACGATCTCCGGGAGTTCGAAAGCGTCATTGACACTCCTGTCACATGCCCATCCGAATCTAAAGGATTTGATCATGACCTCGTCCACCAACGCCGCGCTCTCGCAATGGGCGCTCGATCGCGAAATCGTTCTCTCGCGGGTAATAGATGCGCGGCGCGACGTTGTGTTTTCTGCCTGGACCGACCCGAAACATCTGCCGAACTGGTTCGGGCCAACCGGTTTTAAAATCGAGACCAAGGAGATCGACATATGCGTCGGCGGTCTGTGGCGCTTCGACATGATCGCACCTGATGGCCAGCGCTTCACCAACCGGATGATATTCCGTCGTATCGAACGACCGACTCTGATCGAGTTCGATCACGGAATGGACAGCGATGACGATCCGGGGCGGTTCCGGACAACCATCACTTTCGACGAACAGAGCGACAGCAAGACCGTGATTACGTTGCGTCAGTTGCATCAAACCAAGGCGCAGCGCGACGCGGGCATCGGCTTCGGTGCAGTCGAGTATGGTTACCAGACGCTCGAAAAGCTCGCGCGCCATGTCGATGCCCTGAAGGGCTGAAGCAGAGGAGACACGCAATGCGACGTTTGGTGGTTTGGAACGCGATGACGCTCGACGGCTATTTCGAGGGTAAAAGCCCGTGGGACCTCGGCTTCCTTGAGACGATCTGGGGAGACGAGTTGGAGGCGTTCTCGCTCGAGCAGGGCAGGGAGATCGGCACGCTGCTTTTCGGACGGCGGACCTATGAGGGCATGGCCAGCCACTGGGCCACAGCGACCGGGGCGGTGGCCGACATGATGAACTCGGTCGAAAAGGCGGTAGCGACCCGCACGCTCGACAAGGCGACATGGAACAACACGCGGCTCCTGAAGGGGGATGCGGTCGAGGCGGTCAGGGGTCTCAAGGCGGAGGACGGCAAGGACATCTACGTGTTCGGCAGCGCGGATCTGCTCGCCTCGCTCCTTTCCGCCGGACTCGTCGACGGATACCGCGTTTGCGTCGCCCCGGTGGTACTGGGCGGGGGCAATCCCCTCTTCAAGCCGCAGGACCAGCAGGTCAAGATGTGTCTCGAAAGCGCGCGCCCGCTCAAGATCGGTGGGGTGATCTTGACTTATGCAGTGGGCGGGTAGCGAACGGGCCGCGACAGGTCGGGCTCTCCGACGGACTTGAATCATCATCGCATCAGGGCGGAGAAGATCGCAGCAATGGCGGCATTCGGCGGAAATACCGCGCCACGGCCGATGAAGGTGGGCACTACTCGTTCGCCGTGGCGCTATGACCGAACCATGCGGATCTGCGATAGACCGCGATTGTGCTGCTCGGCGCGCTGACCTTCTTCGCCTGGCTGCAAAACCGCGCGATCCGTGCGCTTGCCTGGTGGAGCGGCGCCGTGCTCGACGTCACGCCGGCCAACCTTCTGATTCCGTCGCCCAAACAAGCACGGCGCGCAATGAAACGGGCGGCAGCCTGACATCAGCACGTAAATTGTCGGAACGTAGAGTAGCGGCATGGTCCCTGTCCGGTCGCAGGCGCCCCATACCAAATCCGTGCTTGCGATAGTTGGTAAACGTCGTCGTAACGGCCTCCGAATTCTTCGGATGCAAGAGCCGTGTCTGCACCCAACTTGGCCGTTGTTTGCTATGAGACGCCATATGCGTCGATCGACCGACGGTAATGCGCGCGAGTAGCAGGCGAAGTTCATCGCAATCATCGAGCGTCCCGCGGCCGGCCATGTGCGTTGGGAACTGCCACTTTCCATTTCCCCTGGCGACCGCGCGCGAGGCTGGCGCTGTCGATGCGGATGTGATCGCCCAGAAAGTCGATGAACGCGCGCACACGGGCAGGCAGAGGACCGCCCTGGCCTAGATAGACGGCATGAATATCTTCGCAGTCACCTGGATTGAAATCTTCCAGAACAGGCACGAGACGGCCCGCCTCGATATCGGGACCGATATGAAACAGGGCAAGGCGCGCAAGCCCCGCGCCGCCGAGAGCGAGAAGCCGCGCGGCCTCGCCATCGCTTGCCCGCGCAACAGGCGGAGGTGACAATGACTCAATGCCTTTGCCCTTACGAAACGGCCAGCCCTCGACGATGCGCGAGAAGGTCCAGCCGATGCCTTTATGGCGCGCAAGATCGCCTGGAGTGCGAGGAGCTGCGTGCCGCGCAAGATAGTCCGGCGATGCCACAACGGCCATTCGGCTCGTACCGAGCTTGCGCGTCACGAGGCTCGATTCCCGAAGCGGGCCCACACGTATGGCGATGTCGGCGCGCTCTTCCAACAGGTCGATGACCGTGTCCGAGAGCATGATGTCGAGGGTGACCTCTGGGTTCTGTGCAAGGAAGAGAGGCACTAGCGGCATCACGTGACGCATCCCGAACGGGACGTTGCTATTGACCCGGAGATGGCCGCGGGGACAGGCGCCGGCCGATGCCTCGCGCTCGGCCTCATCCATATCGGCTAGAATTCGCATGGCCCGGTCGTAGAAGGCTTGCCCCTCGGGCGTGAGCTGCAGCTTACGCGTTGAGCGGTTGATGAGGCGTGTGCTGAGCCGCGCTTCGAGCCGCGACACAAGCTTGCTGACGCCCGAAGGTGTCAGCTTGAAGTCGCGTGCCGCCGCAGTGAATCCGCTGAGGTCGACGACCCGCACGAACACTTCCATCTCGGCGGCACGGTTGGTTTCGAGGCGAGGCATGATGAATTCATCTCATAAATGAATGGAATTGTCGCCCTCTAGTTCCAGATGACGCAACGCACCATTATTGGCCGGTCACTGCTGGTCCGGGAGCCGAAACCATGCCTGTTGCCGTCCTCGCCCTTACCGCTGGCGCCTTCGGTATCGGCACGACCGAGTTCATCATTATGGGTCTGCTGCTACAGGTCGCGGCCGACATGCAGGTCTCCGTCTCGACCGCCGGCCTGTTGATTTCCGGCTACGCGCTCGGGGTTTTCGCCGGCGCACCGATCCTGACGCTCGCCACGCGCAGAATGCCGAGAAAAACGGTGCTGCTGGGGTTGATGGCAATCTTCACGCTCGGAAATGCCGCTTGCGCAGTCGCGCCCAGCTATGCCGCGCTGATGGCGGCGCGCGTTCTGACCTCGCTCGCGCACGGTACCTTCTTCGGCGTCGGGTCGGTTGTGGGGACAGGGCTTGTCGCAAAAGACAAGCGGGCCTCGGCGATCGCGATGATGTTTACGGGCCTGACGGCCGCCACGCTGCTTGGTGTGCCTTTCGGTGCCTGGTTCGGCCTGTTGTTCGGCTGGCGGTCTGCGTTCTGGGCCGTGGCGGCGATCGGCGTCGTCGCGTTCATCGTGCTTGCCCTGCTTGTGCCGAACCATGTGGGCCGCAACGACGAGAACACTTCGCTGCGCGAAGAGCTGACGGTGCTCGCCCGGCCACAGGTGCAGCTCGGGTTGGCGATGACCGTGCTTGGCTTCGCCGGTCTTTTCACCGTCTTCACCTATATTCAGCCGATCCTCACCAAGATCACCGGGTTTTCGGAAGCCGCTGTCTCGCCGATCCTCCTCGTATTCGGTGTCGGGCTGTCGGTCGGCAACATCGCTGGGGGGCGGCTTGCAGATCGTGGCTTGCCGCGTGCTCTGCTCGGAACCCTTGCCGGTCTCGTCGTCGTCCTCGTCGTGCTTGCGCTTGCGCTCTCCGCCAAGGCGCCGGCCGTGCTGCTGGTCGGCCTGCTCGGCGCGGCAGCTTTCGCTACCGTCGCGCCGCTCCAGATTCGCGTGATCGAGAAGGCAGGAGCGGCCGGGCAGAACCTTGCTTCCAGCCTGAACATCGCCGCCTTCAACCTTGGCAACGCGCTCGGCGCCTGGGTTGGCGGCGTGACCATCGATCGCGGTCTTGGCCTCGCCGCCTTGCCGGTGGTCGCAGCGGTTATCACGACCCTCGGTCTCGCGCTGGCATTCTGGAGCCTGCGGCTCGACCGGAGGTCCGCAACGCCGATCACGTGTCCCGCAGAATAGGAGTGTAGATCATGGAATATCGTAATCTCGGCGCCTCGGGTTTGAAGGTGCCGGTCCTGAGTTTCGGCGCAGGCACGTTCGGCGGCCAAGGCCCGCTCTTCTCTGCCTGGGGCCGCTCGAATGCCGAGGAAGCACGGCGGCTGATCGACATCTGTCTCGACCGCGGAGTTACGCTGTTCGACACTGCCGATGTCTATTCGAACGGCGCGTCCGAAGAGATACTGGGTGCAGCGATCAAAGGCCGCCGCGACAAACTATTGATCTCGACAAAGACAAGCTTGCCGATGGGTGATGGTCCGTTTGACGCCGGCTCATCTCGTCGCCGCCTGCTCGGCGCCATCGATGCGTCCCTGAGAAGGCTGGGCACGGACTACATCGACCTGCTGCAGCTCCACGCATTCGATGCGGGCACACCCATTGCAGAAGTGCTCTACACGCTCGATGTGTTGGTGCGTGCCGGCAAGGTGCGCTATGTCGGCGTCTCCAATTTCTCCGGCTGGCAGGTGATGAAATCACTCGACTTAGCCGGGCGTCACGGCTGGCCGCGCTATGTGGCGCATCAGGTCTACTATTCCCTCGTCGGACGCGACTACGAATGGGAGCTGATGCCGCTTGGGCTCGACCAGGGCGTTGGTGCTCTGGTGTGGAGCCCGCTCGGTTGGGGCCGGCTCACCGGCAAGCTCCGGCGTGGTCAGCCACTGCCGAAGGACAGTCGCCTTCACGAGACGGCGCAATGGGGCCCGCCGGTCGAGGACGAGCGGCTCTATCGCGTGATTGATGTCTTGGACGAAGTCGCGGACGAAACCGGGAAGAGTGTGCCGCAGATTGCGATCGCTTGGCTCCTGACTCGGCCGACCGTTTGCTCGGTGATCGTCGGCGCCCGTAACGAGGCACAGCTCCGCGACAATCTTGGTGCGGTTGGCTGGTCGCTGAGCGAGGAGCAGATACGGCGGCTGGACGCGGCCAGCGGCGTCATGCCGGCCTATCCCTATTATCCGTATCGGACTCAGGCTGGATTCGCCCGTCTCAATCCCAAGCCCGTATGATCCTGCGCGATCGGGCTGCCGTTCAGCAGAAGTCTTCCATCAAGGAGCGATTGCGCGCCGCGGGCCGCGACGAGCGCGTCGGCTTGGGCTCTTCCGGGATGATCGTGATGGTCCACGCCGCCGGAACGCTCGACTTGCTTTCCACGATCGATCGAACGTGGCCAGTGACCGCCGATCCGGCCGAGCGCACAATTGCAGTCCTGCCATTGAACTGGGCGATACGGAGACGCCGCACTTCTTTCTGATCGCTCGTTTCAAACGTGAACATGAGGGCACTCCCTTGGTCCACGCAACTATCCTCAGTCAACGTTATCCGGAGGTGAAAATCTCAAACCGTAGTAGTACGGCTAACTGCGCGTCTGCGGTGCGCAGCGCGCTTTCCGGGATGATGATATCAGCCGGCTGCGTCGGGAAACACCGCTTCCATCTTGGTCTTCAGCGTTGCGGCGTTGAACGGCTTGACGATGTAATTGTTGACGCCGGCCTTCTTCGCGGCGATCACGTTTTCGGTCTTGGATTCGGCGGTGATCATGATGAACGGCGTCTTGGAGAGTTCCGGGCTGGCGCGGACTTCCCTGAGCAGGTCGTAACCGGTCATCGGCTCCATGTTCCAGTCGGAGATCACGAGGCCGTATCGCTTGGTCTGCATCTTGGCGAGCGCAGCCGATCCATCGCTGGCCTCGTCGACATTCTCGAATCCGAGCTGCTTGAGAAGGTTGCGGATGATGCGGATCATGGTGCTGTAGTCATCGACCACCAGGATCGGCATCGACAGATCAAAAGCCATGGTCGTACTCCGCGCAAACAATATGCCGCCGAACCAAGGTGAATGCGCGTTGCACGCGAAAGAGTCTCGAACCCGCACCCGTCAGCACCGTGACAACTATCAGGGCTCGTTGAACAGCGCGTTAAGCGCCCGTGGGACTGAAACGTCGCAGAAGCCGCGATTGGCCGTAGTATTACGGTGAAGTAGAGGACCGCCGCAATCTTTGCGCGCAACGGCGATGCGATGCGTATCTCAGATCGGGCTGCCGCCGTGGTCGATGGCAGGAAGCGATTACGCAGCCTCGCTGTGGATGCGCGGATGCAGCAGCCTCGTGTACTGCGCCTTGACCGTCGCGTAGCATTCGCAGGACGTCTTGATCAGACCGTCCGCGTTGGTGATTTCGATATGCCCCCGGCTGTAGTGGATGAAGTCCGCCTGCTGCAGCGTATGGGCCACCAGCGAAACGCTGTTGCGCCGTGCGCCGATCATCTGGGCCATCGCTTCCTGGGTCAGGACCAGCTTGTCGCTGCCGGAGAGGTCGCGTGTATGCAACAGGCATCGCGCCAGCCGGGATTCCACCGTATGCGAGGCATTGCAGCCGGCGGTCTGCTGGATTTGCGCATAGACGGCGAGGCCATGCCGCGTCAGTGCGGTACGCAACGTCGCGCTCTGGTCGGCGGCAGCACGAAGCTGGTCGAGATCGATCGTCGAGGCCGCGCCCGGCACCAGCACCACGGCGGTATTCAACGCCACGGGGTCGCCGAGGGCAGCGAATGCACCGAAGATGCTGTCGCGGCCGATCATCGCGATCTGGACGTGCTCGCCGCGCGCGAGCTTCACGACCAGCGAGATGACGCCCTTGTGCGGAAGATACGCACGCTTGAGCGTTTCGTCGACTTCGACCAGCACCATTTCCTGGCTGAGATCGGTGGCGCGCAGATGCGGGCGGATCAATTCGAAATCGTCCGCGGTCAGCGAGGACAAAAATCCATTCGGAGAACGAGGGGCTGAATCCAAAGCAGTCTCCTGCCTTACGGCCAAGCCGGTCTCTGCCGTCTGCTGTCTACAGTCCGAACTGCAGGATGATCCTTGCACATTATATTAGCAAGAAAAACTGGCGAACGAGATTGATGGCGCCGGCGCATCGGCCCGGCCAGGTGGGCTTTGACCCGCTCCGACGCTTCGCGCTGCAAGCACAGCGATGCGAACTCACCGCCGGCAACCTTGCGAACATCTTCGAAGCAGCGGCCGCGGCGAGTTGCCGTGTGGCAGGCTGGCTACAAATTCCCAATCCGATCAGCCCAGGTTGTGGAACTGACCTTATACACTGTAGAGGGCAGACAGAGCGGCCGGTTTTCGACGGAGATGCGATAGTGCACTGGTTCGCAAGATTATTATCGCACGATCGGCCGGCGGGTTCCCCTTATGAAACCGCAGGACCGGTGGACGGAGCGCGTCCTACGCCGCGAGGAGATGGGTCATGCGTCGCATCTTGGTGGTCGATGACGATCCCATGGTCTGCACGGCCATCGAGGTCTATCTCGAACGTCACGGCTTTGAGGTGACGGTAGCCGATGGCGGCGAAGCCGGGCTCCGTGCGCTGGAAGACACCGGCTTCGACCTGATGCTCGTCGATATCTTCATGCCGCACATGCGCGGCTTCGAATCGATCAGGATTTTTCACGAGCGTGCGCCGGCGATCCCGCTCGTTGCAATGTCGGGATACGCCTTTGCCAATCTCGACTCGCCGGCGCCGGATTTCTTGCGCATGGCGCTTGAGCTCGGTGCCGCGCGCTGCCTGCGCAAGCCGTTCACGCCGGAGGCTCTGCTGGCGGTCGTTAACGAATGTCTCGCCGAAGCCCGGTCCCATTTCCTAGGTGTCGTTCAGTCGGACTAGCTGCCAGCCGGTCCAGCGTCATCGCGATGCGCGTTGGCAATCTCTTCGATGCGATCGAGTGTTCCATCGAACGTCGTGCAGTCATCAGTGCCTCTCGCGATTGATCGACGATGCCGTATCCGCAGTCGGAAGGCCTGCAATGAAACCGCGGCCTGCGTCGGTAAGATCTTGTTTACCATAAATGAAATTGGCTAAGGGTTTCTTGGTCTCGCATATTTGTACGGAGCGGCATGTCGATCATCGGTACCGGCAGCGCGCTCTCGTCGCTCGGACTCACCGGTAACCCCAGAGCCGGCACCAGCTTCACCGCCAACCGCACTGCGGCCCCCGGCCGCCTCTCCGGCAAAACCTTGACCTTGCGGCCTGACCGCTTCGATCTTCGCCGCGCGCTCTTCCATAAAACCGCCAGCCGGTGACGTCGCCCGTTTATCGTCGAGGCTCTCAGCTGTCGTTGCCGCGTCCCGGTCGGCGCCCCGAGCACGCCGGTGCGCCAGCTCGTAACGACATTATTCACCTTATCCGTATTAGCACGGACAGTGAAATTAACGTGGCTATGAAACCCGAAAGGTTATGCCTGAGAGGCGACCAGTTTCTGAATCTTTGGAAGGCGTGCTCATATGGATGACCTGTTGCGGGAGTTCCTGACGGAGACCAATGAGAGCCTGGATACGGTCGACAATCAGTTGGTGCGGTTCGAGCAGGACCCGAGCGACGCGAAGATCCTGGATAACATCTTCCGCCTGGTCCACACCATCAAGG
>NZ_JAGWDK010000027.1 GCF_018398875.1 Bradyrhizobium sp. sGM-13
CCCCCACCCGGCGCTTCGCGCCGACCTCCCCCGCAAGCGGGAGAGGTAAAGCGCGTCTGCGGCAAAACTCATCTAACCAAAAATCATCATGCTCTAGACCGCGCGGTGGCACACCGCCTCGACCTTGTTGCCGTCGGGATCGCGTAGGAAGGCGCCGTAGTAGGTGGCATGATAGTGGCGCAGGCCGGGTGGCCCGTCATCGGTGCCGCCGGCGGCGATGCCGGCGCGCCAGAACGCGTCCACCTCGCTTCGCGATTTTGCCTTGAAGCACCAGTGGCGGCTGGAGGCCTCGTCCGGCTTCGCGCCCCTGTAGATCGCGATGTACACGCGATCCGGATGCTCGGCGTCGGCCCGCTCGCCATAACCGAGCCAGCGGTCGCTGCGGCCGACCTTTACGACGCCTAGCGCCTGCATGATCGCGTCGTAGAAGCGCTCGGCGGCGGCGAGGTCGGAAACCGTGATGGAGACGTGGTCCAGCATCGATCAGGCCCTCGATGATGACGGAATTATCTCCACCGTCATTGCAATGACGTGCGGTTGGCGCGCTACGATGCCATCTTCAACCGTTCCAGCGCTTCCTGCAGCTTTGCCTTGCGCGCGACCGCCGCCTCGCGCTTTTCCTTTTCCTCTTCGACGATCTCCTCGGGCGCATTGGCCACGAATTTCTCGTTGCCGAGCTTGGCGTCGACGCGCTTGATGTCGGCGTCGGCCTTGACGATTTCCTTGTCGAGCCGGGCCTTTTCGGCCGACAGATCGATCACGCCCTTGAGCGGCAGAGCGACAACCTCGCCACGCACGAGCAACTGAACGGCGCCTTCCGGCGGGCGGTCGGCAAACGTGATCTCGGCCAGCCGCGCCAGCCGCTTGACGATGTCGTTCCAGCGCTGCGCGCGCTCCTTTGTCTCCTCGGACGCACCCGACAGCACCAACGGGATCAACGTAGCCGGCGCGATGTTCATTTCCGAACGTACCGAACGGATGGCGGTGACGAGATCGACCACCCAGCCGATTTCGGCCTCGGCGGCCGGATCGCTGAAATCGCCGGCATCGAGCGCGACCATGGCCGGCGCCATCACTGGATCGCCGGGCCCTGCCATCGCCATCGCGGCGATCTGCTCGGCGGTAACCGAACTGACCTTGCGCGGCCATTCCGCCAACACCAGCAGGCCGTCGCGCTTGGCCGTAACCGCCCAGAGCTCCTCGGTGATGAAGGGCATGAACGGATGCAGCAATTTGAGAATCTCATCGCGCGCCCAGGCGATCATGGCACGGGTCTCGGTTTTCGCCGCGCCCTCCTCGCCCATCAGCACCGGCTTTGCGAGTTCGAGATACCAGTCGCAATAGACGTTCCAGACGAAGCGATAGATCGCATTCGCCGCATCGTTGAAGCGATAGCCCTCGATCGCCTCGGTGACCTCCCGCGTGGCGCGCGAAGTCTCATGCGCGATCCAGCGGTTCAGCGTCTCCCTGGCATTCACAGGATCGAAGCCGTCCGGCTTCTCGCAACCGTTCATTTCGGCAAAGCGGCAGGCGTTCCAGAGCTTGGTCGCGAAATTGCGATTGGTTTCGACCAGTTGCGGCGAGAGCTTGATGTCGTGGTTAAGGGCCGCCCCGCGCGCCAGCGCAAAGCGCAGCGCGTCCGCGCCGAAATCGTCGATGACGCCGAGCGGATCGATGACGTTGCCTTTCGACTTCGACATCTTCGCGCCCTTCTCGTCGCGAACCAGGCGATGGATGTAGACCGTCGAGAACGGCGCGTCCTTCATGAAATGGATGCCCATCATCATCATCCGGGCGACCCAGAAGAAGATGATATCCCATCCCGTGACGAGTACATTGGTCGGGTAATAGCGCTTCACTTCCGGCGTTTCGTCGGGCCAGCCGAGCGTCGAGAACGGCCACAGCCCTGATGAAAACCAGGTGTCGAGCACGTCCTCGTCACGCGTGATGAAGCCCTCGCGCTTGGCGGGATCCTGCGCCATCTCGCGGCCCTGCTCCGGCGTGATGACTTCCTGCTCGACGTAGTAGCCGAGTGCTTTGCCGACGGCTTCGTCTTCGGTCTCGGCGACGAACACCTTGCCGTCAGGCCCGTACCAGGCCGGGATCTGGTGGCCCCACCAAAGCTGGCGCGAGATGCACCAGGGCTGGATGTTTTCCATCCATTCGAAATAGGTCTTTTCCCAGTTCTTCGGCACGAAGCTGGTCGCGCCCGAGCGCACGGCCGCGATCGCCGGCTGCGCCATTGTCTTGGCGTCGACATACCACTGGTCGGTCAGATAGGGCTCGATCACCACGCCGGAGCGGTCGCCATGCGGCACCATGTGCGTGTTCGGCTCGATCTTTTCCAGGAAGCCGAAATCTTCCAGCCGCGCCACGATCTTCTTGCGCGCGGCAAAGCGATTGACGTTGTGCAGCTCTTCCGCGAGCATCAGCGCGCCTTCCGGCAAGCTTCGCAGATAGTCCTCATTATCGACGAGGGCCATGCAGCCCTCGCGATCGAACACGTTGATCTGCGGCAGGCCGTGACGCTTGCCGACTTCGAAGTCGTTGAAGTCGTGCGCCGGCGTGATCTTGACCGCGCCTGAACCCTTTTCGGGATCGGCGTAGTCGTCGCCGATGATGGGGATGCGGCGGCCGACCAGCGGCAGGATCACATGCTGCCCGATCAGGTGCCCGATCCGCTCGTTCTCCGGATGAATCGCAACGGCGGTGTCGCCGAGCATCGTCTCGGGACGTGTCGTCGCCACGACGACAAAAGTCGAGGGATCGTCGGGACTGAATGTCTTGCCCTCGATCGGATAGCGCAGATACCAGAGACTTCCCTTGACCTCGACCTGCTGCACCTCGAGATCGGAGATCGCGGTGAGCAGTTTCGGGTCCCAGTTCACCAGCCGCTTGTCTTTGTAGATCAGGCCATCGCGGTAGAGCTCGACGAACACTTTCACGACCGCGCGCGACAGCCCCTCGTCCATCGTAAAACGTTCGCGCGACCAGTCGCAGGAGGCGCCGAGGCGCTTCAACTGATTGACGATGGTGTCGCCGCTCTCCGCCTTCCACTGCCAGACCCGCTCGAGGAATTTGGCGCGGCCGAGGTCGCGGCGACCCGGCTCCTGCCGTTCCATCAATTGCCGCTCGACCACCATCTGGGTCGCGATGCCGGCATGGTCGGTACCCGGCTGCCACAGCACGTCGCGGCCGCGCATGCGCTCGAAGCGGCAGAGAATGTCCTGCAACGTATTGTTCAGCGCGTGGCCCATGTGCAGCGAGCCCGTCACGTTGGGCGGCGGGATCACGATGGTGAACGGCGCGGCATCTTTCCGTTCCGGGCGGCCGGCCTTGAACGCGCCGCTTTCCTCCCAGATCCGTGACATACGGCTTTCGATATCGGCGGGCTGGTAGTTTTTTTCGATCATGGCACTGCAATTGGGGATGTCGGGGCGTTCTCGAGCAATCCGTCGCCGGTCCGCTTAGAGAATACGCATCAAAACAGCGTGGTAGCGCCCGGTTCTGATGTGATCGGCGCCGGGCCGGCCCCTAGAAAGCCGCCACAGCGCCTCAAGTCAACCTGACAACTTAAGTCCCGGGCAGCGAGAAGCCGCGATAACGCCGGTTTGACTGTCCGAATGGGATCGATCCGCTCGGAACTAGCGCCCGGTTCTGATTGAATCAGAACCGGGCGCTAGATTCTTGTTTTGACGCGTTTTCTTGACGCGAACCGGTTCCACTTCGCTGGAAAACGCTCTAGCGCCCGCGCGAAACCCGCTCGATTTCGGCCTTGACGATCCGCTCCACCAATCCCGGCAGATTGTCATCGAGCCAGGATTTCAGCATCGGCCGCAGCATTTCCTTGACCAGATCTTCCAGCGTCCGCGCGTTATTGCTCAGCACGGTATTGGCCAGCGAATTGAAGGCGGATTCGACCGCGGAGACGGTCGAGCGCGACAAGATCGGCTGCTGCGGTGCTTCGAACGGCGGCGGCTCGTGGGCTGGCTGCCGCCCCCTGTGGGACTCGCTGAACTCGATGTCGTCCTCCGGCTCGATCTTGTTGAAGGAGGCTTTCGGCGGCGCCGGATCCGGCAGCGCCATCTCGTCGGTGAGTTCGAACACGTCGGCTTCCGGCTGCGGCGCCGGCCTGATATCGGCCTCGGGCGTTGCCGCATCGAGGCTCGCCAGCATCGCGTCGATGTCGTCCTGGTTGTTGCTGGCGGCCGGTTCAGGAGCGGGCGCAGGCGGCGGCGGGGCCGGCGCGGGCTTCGGAGCAGCCGGCTTGGCGGCAATGGCCGACGGCGGGATGTCCTTCATCACCGGTTTCGGTGGCGGCGCCGCGGCGGCCTCCGGCTTGGCAGGGGCAGGCTTTGCCTCGTCGTCGGCAATGATGCGACGGATCGACGCCAGAATCTCCTCCATCGAGGGCTCTTGGACCTTTGCAGGCTGCGTCATCTCCGACTCCACATCGAAACCATTTTACACCAAAGCCAAGAGGGAATTGCCGGTTCCGGAAATGCAGGCCGGGATTTTCACCGCACAAGCCTGACTTGTCCCCAGATCAAGTCCGCCCGCGGCATCGCCGCGGGAGGTTTGCTCCCCTCAAAACACAACCCGACGCGCGTCCGCGAGATGCAAGGACGCGGGCCGCGAATCGCTCAGCTCGCCCCGGAAACGGTACGTCATGGCCACAAATGATTGCAAGCAAAGCGCCCGGCGCTTCAGGCGCCGGGCGACGATATTCGTCCTGTGTTGCGCGGAGTTGCGCCGGTATCAGCGGCCGTCGGGTGTACGAACGCCGGCCCAGCTATCGCGTACCTGATGATAGTGCACGCTCGGGTCATAAACCGTCGTGGGCAGGTTAAGCACCTGCGGCGACAGACGCCCGATCGTGTTCAGCACGGAGTATGACGCCACCACGCGGTCATGCTGCGCGGTGACGAGCGCGACGCGCGCATTCACCAGCGCCTGCTGGGCGTTCAGCACGTCGAGCGTGGTGCGCTGTCCGGCCTTGGCTTCCTCGCGCACGCCGTTCAGCGCGATTTCCGACGCCTGCACCTGCGCCTGGGCGGAGGCGACTTGCGCCTTGCCGGCGACGAGCTGCCCCCATGCCGTGACCACGTTGGCGCGGGTCTGGTCCCGGGTCTGATCGAGCACGAGACGCTGTTGCGCCGCCGTTTCCTTGGACTGCCGGATCAGCGAATATTCTCCGCCACCCTGATAGATCGGCACCGAGAGCTGCGTGGTCACGGATGCGCCGAACGAGCGGTACTGGATCAGGCTCTGCTCCCAGGACTGCTGCACCGCGGCCTGCAGTGTGACCGTCGGCAACAGCGCGCCTTCGGCTACCTTGACCTGGAGGTAGCTGACGTCGATGCCGAACATCGCCGCGGTGACGTTCGGATTTTGCGTCAGTCCGAGTTCGACGGCCGCCGGCAGCGTCGACGGCAGGAAGCGGTCGACCGGCGAGCCCGGCGCAAGCGCTTGCGGCTCGTTGCCGATGATGCGGCGGAAGTTCGAGCGCGTCGTCGTCAGATTGGCTTCCGCGGTCAGGAGCTGGGTCTTGCCGGCGGCAAGCTGCGCTTCCGACTGCGCCACGTCGGTGCGCGTGACTTCGCCGACATTGAAGCGGTCGCGCGTCTGTTTCAGAGTCTGCTCGAGCACGCGAACGTTGCTCTTCTGCACCTCGACGATCGCCGAATCGCGCAGATAGTCCATGTAGATCGTAGCGGCACTGAGCAACACGGTCTGCTCGAGTGCCCGCAGCGCTTCGCGCGCGCCGGAAACCTGGCTTTCTGCCGCTCTGGTCCTGTTCGCGGTCTGCTGGCCGTTGAATAGCGTCTGCGTGACGGTCCCGCCGATGCTGCGCGGCGGATTTGCGCCGACAATAGGGGTTCTCACGAGCCTGGTTTCGTCACCGCCCTGAGTGCTGAGCGTATCCGTATATTGGTAGCCCGCGCTTGCGGTGACCGAAACCCTGGGACGATAGCCCGACAGCGCCTGCGGCACGTTCTCGTCGGTGACGCGCACCTGCGCGCGCTGCGCGTTGAGCTGCGGATTGTTCTGATAGGCGCGCACCAGCGCAGCCTCGATTGTGTCGGCTAAGACGGGCGTCGGGCCCATGCACACTAATAGAAGGGCCGAAGCCGCGGCCCCGGCAAATGCCTTCACCCCACGCATCCCAAGCAATCCAATCATTTTTGAACGCCCGGCCCATGACCATGATCACACACGATCATTAACCGAACGTCGCTTCACTTGAAGTGAGTCCCGGCTCACCTTATTCCGCAGGTAGCCTGGACGGAACACCCCCGCAAGCAAACCCCGTCGAAACTCTTCACGTGGGGCAATCGGGCCACACTTCTGATTTCGAAGGGGATTTAGCTGGCCGCGGCGGGCAATTATTGGGCGTGGAAAGGGCTGAAAGGCTAGAAAACGAAGGCTAGAAAACGAACGCCGGAACAAGTTCCATGCCGGGCAGTACCGGGGCGACGGCATCGAACAGCGTCCGGTGACCGAAATCGCCGTGCGAACAGGTCACCATGGTGGCCCGCGCGGGCTGCGACTTCGCAAAAACGCCCACCAATCGGCCACCATTCTGCAATTGCCCGTAGAGCCGCTCCGGCACGATCTCAGTTGCGCCGTTCAGCACGATGACATCCCAGGGCGCGTTTGCCGGGTCTCCCTCGGTCGGCGCCGCGGTCCGAACCGTCACGTTTCCACAGCCATTGGCGGCCAGAATCGCCTGTGCCCTCGCCGCCAGCGCCGAATCGCTCTCCGTCGCGGTCACATGGGTAGCGAATCGGGCGATCACGGCGGCGGCGTAGCCGGTGGCGCAACCGACCACGAGGACGCGATCGGTCGCCCTGATCTCGGCGGCCTGCAGCATCTTGGCCAGCACTGCCGGCTTGATCAGGAAGCGCTTGGCCGAGCCCCCTTCGCTGACGTCGAGATCGAGATCCAGGTAGGCCAGCGCCTGCTTGTTTTCGGGAACGAACGCCTCACGCGGCACCACCAGCATGGCATCAAGAATTCGGATATCGGTCACGTCACTCGGACGCACCTGACCATCGACCATTTTCTGGCGCGCGGTCGCAAAACCGGACATAGGCGAAGACCCTGAAAGCATGCGGCGTTGCCGCCGCGGGAGCTGAAACCGGGCCATCTTTGGTACAAGCTCCGGCAAAACGCAACATGCAGGCGGCTGTTGCGAGCCACCGCCGATGCGGAAAAGCCGCTGCTGTCGCCTACTCTATCGGGACGGCTAATCGGGCGATCAGCCGCGCCACCTCATCCAGATGCCCGTCATCATGTTCTTCAACGGCTTGCGCGAGCCGAACCAGACATTCGTCGTCGCTCATGGCGGGAATGTCGCTCGGAACGATTGGAGGTGCCGCACGTGTCAGTTCGGTCACATTGGCTGGCATCGATCAGCTCCCGTGAAATCCGGCACCACGGAGGGTCCGGGCCGATTGAGTCGAATTGGTGGCCCGGTCTAGGGCCCGTATACAGACGCAATTGCCCTGCGCCCGGTTCCGTCCGCCGTCTGCCCGGAGGACGAAAGCGGAGACAAACCGTTGTAGTGCGGCGACTTTCCGGTCCTGCTTCACGCAAATGCGCAGCCTGTGATTTGGTCCTTTGCAAGCCCGAAAGGCTTTGTTATACGCTGCCCGCTCGCGAACCTTTGTTTCGCCTATTCCTCGGTAGCTCAGCGGTAGAGCATTCGACTGTTAATCGAATGGTCGCTGGTTCGAATCCAGCCCGGGGAGCCAGCGGCTTATTTTTCCGTATCCGCCTCCATCCCAAATACCCGACGGCCAGGCGCAGGCGGCGTTTGCGGCCTGCCGTCTCGGTCACGCAGCGGAACCATGATCCAGATCAAGATGGGCGCTCGACAGCCGCCCAAGGAATTCGCACAGTAAGTTGCTCAACCCGTTTTCTTCTGGGCTGGACGCTTCGCGGCTGGGGCGCGCCGCGCTGGTGTGTGCGGTCGGCGACCGCGATCCCCAGCCCCGCCGCCGCTTGCTGTTCGGTGATCTGGAGCATGTCACCAATGAAACGCTGTCGCGCTGCTTTCGCAATCGCCGCCAGCCTGTTCGCACCAGTTGCGCAGGCCAACGATGCCTTGGAAGCCAAGGTGCGGGCCTACGTTCCGGTCGTCTCCCTCGCCAAAGTATGTGACATCAGGATCAATGACGCCACGTTGGATGACCACCGCGCCATGCATGAAGCGGTGAAATCCGACCCGAACGCCAACAAACTTGCCTACCGCCTCCATTATGAAACGCAGACGGCCTACATCAAAGCCCGCGACGGAGGTCAACGGGCCACCTTCTGCAAGGACTTCATCGCAGCCAACAGCCAATACGCCAAGGCGCGCTTCACCGCCGTGGTCGAGGACCACATGAGCGACGTCAGCACTAGTGTGCAGAAAGCGATTGCCCACAACGTCTGCGGTGCGCCCCCCGTCAAGCTGTCCAAGGCCGACTGGAAACCGTACGCGCAAATCAAAAAGATACTTCAGATCGAGCAGAAGTTGGCCAAGGAAAAGGCCGAGACGAACGGCTGGAACGTCGCCGAGGAAACCACGGCGGTCACGGAACAGTTCTGCGCGGCGGTAAAAATCCGATGAGCATCACCGCCGCCAAAGTCCGAGCCCCGCTGATGCGTCTTTGCGCGGCCCCGGTGGTCCCGGGGCCGTGCAATCCAGTGCCTGCTGCCGATGTCCCCGCGCTCCCGTCAACCTGGGCAATGATGATCCTCGGCTTCGACCGCGTCGGGTGCATGGCCTATCGCGGCAGGCGGAGCGGAAGCGCGCTCACTGCTGCCTGATCTCACGCACTGAAACAACGCAAAAGCCGCCCCTGATCCGGGCGGCTTTTGTGTTCATCGACATCCGTGTCGCTCTACCTTGCCGCAATCGCGGCAATGAACAGCGCACAAGCCGCTGTCGATGCGACCGTCCGCACGTGGTTCCAGCGTGTCCAGTCCGTCAGGTAGCGCGCCCACAGCGAGGCGGCCTCCTGGCTTCCAGGATCAGCCGCGGCAAGCGCGTTATTCAGCGGCACGTTGAAGACCATCGTCACGACGAACATGCCGAGCACATAGATCACGCCGCCGGTCAGCATCGCCATCGCGCCGGGCTCGCTCCAACGCAACAGCGCGGTTACCACCAGCGCCGCACTCGCCGCCGTCGTTCCCAGGAAGATCGGTATGAACAGCGACTGCACGATCGTGACGTTGATCGCATTCATCGCCGCGATGCCGGAGGCCTGTCCGATCCGGCCGAGCGCCGTCATGATGAAGGTCGAAAACGCGAAATAAAGGCCGGCGAGCAGACCGCAACCGATGGCGCAAAACCACAGCAGGCCCGTGATCAACATCTGCAGCATGATCATGCCCTCCAGACACCGGTCGCGGCGGTTCGGCGGGTATACTCGGAAAAGTCCCGCGCCGGCCGCCCGAGCGCCTGCTCGACGCCGTGTGCGACAGCCGAATTGCGCCCATCCAGCACGACGGTGAACAGCTCCAACATCAGTTCGATGACGTCCTCCGGCATATGGGGCCGCATGCCGGCCGCAAAATCTTCCGCCGCGATCTGCCGGTATCGGACCGGGCGGCCAGCGGCACCGGCGATCTCGGCGACCGCTTGCGCGAACGTCAGCGCGCGCGGTCCCGTCACCTCGTAGGCCTTGCCGACATGGCGCCGATCCGTCAGCGCCGCGACCGCGACTTCGGCGATGTCGTCGGCATCGACAAACGGTTCAGGCACGGGGCCGGCCGGCAACGCGATTTCGCCGGCGAGCACGCCTTCAAGCAGATGACCCTCGGAAAAATTCTGATCGAACCAGCTTGCGCGCACGATGGTCCAGGGAACGCCGGATTGCTGCAGCGCCGCCTCCGCCCGCTGCGCGCCCGGCTCGCCGCGCCCCGACAGCAATACGACGCGCTCGAGCCCATTTTCGCGCGCCAGCCGGCCCACTTCCGCGATCGCATCAGCGGCACCTTCGACCGCAAGGTCCGGCTGATAGGTGACATAGGCCATCGATACGCCGGCAAACGCGGCCGGCCACGTCTCGGGCCGGGTCCAGTCGAACGGGACAGGTGTCGAACGCGACACCGGCCGTGTCGGGATGCCGCGCGCCTTCAGCAGTGCATCGACGCGCGCGCCGGTCTTGCCCGCGCCGCCGACGATCAGGATCGGGAGTTCTGACATGGATCACTCCTTTTGGAACTTAATACGAGAATATCTCGTATTTGCCAAACCCGATAAACTCTCGTATTCGTAACGTCAAGTCGCTTTTATGTGAGAGGACCGATGGCGAGGCGAAAAGCCGGACAGAAGGTGGTCGCAACGGCTGCGCCTGTGTTGGTGCGGCTGGTCCCGACCCAGCAGCGCAGCCGCAAGCGGTTCGAGAAAATCCTGCAATGCGCCGCAGAGCTGATGGCCGAGAAAGGCAGCGAAGCCTTCCGCATGAGCGACGTCGTCGAACGCAGCGGCGTGCCGTTCGGCTCGCTCTATCAATACTTTCCGGACAAGACGGCGATCATCGGCACGCTCGCGGAACGCTACAACGCGTACGGCCGCGATTGCGTGCTGCGCGATCTCGCCGTGGTCCAGACTACCCGCGATCTGTACCCGGCCCTGTGCCGCATTACCGACAGCTACTATCGGATGTTCATGGAAGTGCCGGTCATGCGCGACATCTGGCAGGCGACGCAGGCCGACCGGGCGCTGCAAAAGCTTGACGAGGAGGACGGCATCTATCTCGCCGGGCTGCTTGGCGACACCCTGCGGCGGATCGCACCCAATGTATCAGCGACTGCGCTGGCCTCGTTTTCCCAACTGATGATGACGCTGATCGCGGCGACCGTCCGCCATGCCATCACGCAGGACACAAAGGAGGCCGCCTGCATCCTCACTTTGTTCAAGCGGATGCTGCCGAAGAATCTAGCGGCGCTGGAGATGTGAGAACGTCGGCGGATGCCGTACCGCCCTGCCCTTACCGCTCGAACACCGCAGCGCAAGCCGGGCTCAGGCTCGCCTTCTGCCGGCGCAGGCATGCGGCGATCTCACGCGCGTTCGGGATCTCGCCGGCACAGAACCGGTAGAGTCGCGCGTGCAGGCCCTGCGCTGTTCAGGCGTGCCTTGCTGGGCATTGGCCGAACCAGTGGCCATCAGCGTAAGCAGGAAGCCGAGCGTCGAAGCCCGACGGGAACGACAGAGAAGAGCCGCACCTCGCGCAAACCTTGCCTTCATGACCCGCGTCTCCCTGGACCATGCCCGCTTTGACAAAAACAGGCGCCGTCCAGCCCAGTACGCGAACTGATTTTTGAAAAATGTGATTGTTCTCACACGCGCCGCTTGTGTGCGTGCCTAGTGTTCGCGCCGGAACTCAACACTTTAGTAACCAGCTTTGCCGCGGCCGGCCAATCGATAAAATTCGAACGGTCCGCTCAATCTGGGAACAAAATACATTTGAGATAATCGCCTCCGGAACCCGGAGAGCGCGATGAGCGAAGTTGAATACGATTTGCTGCTGGAAGCCGTGCAGACAGCAGTTGCGCCAGTCCCGGAGGATGATTTCGTGGTCCAGACCCAGGGCTTTTATCCGTCGCCGCGCGCCGCCAACGACAATGGAGCCTCTTGGCCGCTGGTTCCGTTCCCTGAGGGCTGGTATGCCGCCTGCTGATAGCGGCCGGTCTCCTGCGGCCTCTCATATAATCTAATCGGTCTAAGTCATTGATTATATGAATGGAGGCCACGACCAGAATTGAACTGGTGTACACGGTTTTGCAGACCGTTGCGTAACCACTCCGCCACGTGGCCCCATCGGGCGCACTCATATACGCCCCGCCTCGGATAGGCAACCAAGCAGCGCAATTCATGCCTGCGCTGGTTAGCAAACCGACACTGTTCGAAAAAGGCTGCCGCCTCAACCTCCGGACGGATCGCCTATCCGATTATTCCGCAGTCCCAGCTTGGCGGTCCTGGCGCGGATGCCCCCGACCGTCCGTTTCATTTCCAGCGCGATCGCCCTCGGGGGCTTGCCGCTGCCGATCAGCGAGCGCAGCAGCGCATCGTCTTCCGCCGTCCATTCGGCGCCGCTCAGTTGAAAGCGGTCTTCGCAGCCGGTTTCCTTGGCCGGTGCCGCAAACCGTTCCCAGCCCAGCGTCTCATGGAAAATGACGATAAAGGCGATCCAGAGAACGATAGCCCGCCCCTCGGACAGGGCGGCCGATTTGAGATGTTCCGCGCTGAACGTCGCCGGCCGCAAAGCGTCCAGCGCAAGCCAGATGTCTGAAGCGATCGAATTGACGAAATAGACGTACAGCGACACGAAGGGGCCGGCGGCCATGGCGCCGATGGCTGCGATCAGCCAAAGCGGCAGTTTTCCCTTGGCTCTTTTGCTCACCATTTGGGTGGCGAGGCCGGTCAGGCACCAGGGCACAATGGCGAGCGAGAGAACATAAAGCGTAGCCCCTGCGCCTCCCATGATGGCCGCATGCGGTCCGAGAACGACCGAAAGCATTGCCAGCACAATCGGAACGCCGCAGAAGAAAACGAGATCGATCAAGGCCTGTTTGGACAGGCGCCAATGCGCCACCAGTTCCATCGCGTTGCTCCGCTTGCATCCGACGCGCCAGTCATAGTGCGAGCGACGGAATGGAGCAACGTGTGTCCGCAACATCCAACCTGCCATCTGGCGCGGTCGGGCAACGTCAAACAAATAGATTGTGCGGACGCGGACGGCGTACCGCCGTCGCCGCGCCATCCAGACATCTTCGTTGGCTGGCCGCTATTCCGAATTGCGGCCGGGCTCACGCGCCTCTGTTTGGCGTGAATGCCCGGTTACGCGATTACAACAGCATGCTGATGGCCACGACGATGAACGGCGCGGCCACCAGCAAGACCGGCCACAGCCGGAACATCAGGCGACGAGACTACTACCTGCAATCTTCTTCTTGAGCGTCTCGCAGACGGTGCGGACTTCGGACGTCATCAGGGAACAATCCTCGATCTGCAGGAAGTAGCGCTTGCCTTCCTCGCGATAGTTAGCAGCCAATTCCTTGATCTCGGAAACCATGGCGTGAACGCCGGCCACCATCGCTTCACATCGTTTGGCGGCGTCGGTTAGTTCCGCACCGAGCGCTTCAATCTCCTTCACTGCCGCATCATATTCGCGGACCACAGCTTCGGCCGACAGTTTGCCGACCTGATTGACCCCTTCCTTGTGCTCGACATAGTCGGGCATCGGGCCTTTCGGCAGCGGGTGGTCATCGCTGTGGGGTAGTTCTCGGATAGCGGGCGCTCGCCGGGCATTGTAGATGAGAGTACCGATTTCCCCTTCGATTTCATCAGCGTCAAGCAATGGAGATCGAGTGAGAATTTCTGTGGTCAAAGACATCGACTTTGCTCCAAATGGTTACGCGGAGAGCGGAGAATTTAGCATCGTCAATGGGAATGTCATCCTTGTCCACAGGTCGCTATGTACCCTTGCAGACATTGGAACCGCCGCGTTGGTATCATGGTCATGACGGTTTACGGGGCAACGCTGCACAATTTGAGATACAGCAATCTCGTCGACGCAGCTCTTGCTTGGGTTAGCCGCGCTTACGACGGCGGTAATCCCGCTTCTTCGGCTTCGGTGCAAGTTCCGGCATCTCCGCCTGCACTTCCAGATACCTTGCCAGCATGCGATCGAAGCTGGCGTTGAGTGCCTCCGCGATCTCGGGCCGCTTCTCGAGCCCGGCGAGCAGCAGGCCGGCGGCCTCGATGGTGGATAGGCCGTCGCGGCGCGGCTCCTTGCGGAGTTTGCCGTAACGCGAGGGGCGCTTCGGGCCCAGAATGACCCGCTGGCATTTCAGCATCCACGCGTTGCGCCACCACAGCGCCTTGGCCTGGCTCCATGTGCCGTCCAGCAGCACGATGCCTTCGATGTCGGACAGGATGGCGCGCTGGTGCGGCTCGACCTCGCCCTTGCGGTTGATCGCCACAATCTCGGCATCGGTGTCGAGATCGCTGACCTTGGCCGAGCCGAGATAGAGCACCGCCCAGCGGGAAGGATCGTCGACCTTCCGTCCCAGCGCCTTGGAGAGGCTCGGCCAGGACAGGCCGATTTTGACGACCGCGTCCTTGAAGTGCATCGCCGTCAGCCGCGCGGTTCCGAGCGCCCTGTCCTGCTCCTGCGGATGCTGCAGGATCAGGAGCGAGATCTTGCTCTCGATCGGCTTGACGCTGTCGCAGATGCAGAGCGGCAGCGGCTTGCCGCAATGCGGACAGTCCGGAACGGCCTCCATCGCGGTTCCGGCCTCGGAATTGGATTGGTCTGACATCCGCCCGCTATACGCTTTCCGCAGGCGGTAATCCAACTATTCGGCAGGCGCGGCGATCGCCGCCGGCCGCGATCGCCGCCGCAGCCGGTCGATCAGGAGGTAGATCACCGGCGTCGTGTACAGCGTCAGGATCTGCGACACGACCAATCCGCCGATGATGGTGATGCCGAGCGGCCGGCGCAGCTCGGTGCCGGGGCCGGTGGCGATGACCAGCGGAATGCCGGCGAACAGCGCCGCCAGCGTCGTCATCAGGATCGGCCGGAAGCGGGCGCGGCAGGCCTCGAAGATCGCGTCAGCCGACGACAGGCCGCGGTGGCGCTCGGCATCGAGCGCGAAATCCACCATCATGATGCCGTTCTTCTTGACGATGCCGATCAACAGGATGATGCCAACAAAGGCGATCACGGTCAGCGGCGTATTGGTCACCTGCAGCGCCAGCAGCGCGCCGAGGCCTGCGGACGGCAGGGTCGAGATGATCGTGATCGGATGGGCCAGGCTCTCATAGAGCACGCCAAGCACGATATACATCGCCACCAATGCGCCGAGGATCAGAAGCGGCTGCCGCCCGCTGGTCCTGTCAAAGTCGCCGGCACTGCCGTCGAAGCTGCCGCGGATGCCCTCCGGCATGTGCAGTTCCTCGACCGCGCGCTGGATATTGGAGGTCGCGACCTCCAGCGGCACATCGGGCAGCAGGTTGAACGAAACCGTCGTCGAAGGAAACGATTGCGAGTGGTACACCGCAAGCGGCGACAGGCCGCGCTGGTAGCGCACCACGGCCGATAGCGGCACCTGGGCATCGTTGGCACCTGCCACATAAATCCGCTCCAGATTGGAAGGATCGCTCTGGAATTTCGGGTCGATTTCCAGCACCACCATGTACTGGTTGCGCTGGGTATAGATGATCGAAATCTGGCGCTGGGCGAAGGCGTTGTTCAGGGCGTTGTCGATGTCCTGGATGCTAACGCCGAGGCTCGAGGCGGTCTTGCGGTCGATCACCAGCGACAATTGCAGCCCGCCGGGGTCGCGGTCGCTGGAAATGTCGGTGATGCCCTCTACCGTCTCCATGCGCTTGGCGACCAGCGGCGCCCATTTCTGCAGGAGCTCGAGATTCGCGCTCGACAGCGTGTACTGGTAATCGGAATCGCTTTGCCGGCCACCGGTGCGGAGGTCCTGCGCCGCGAACATGAACAGGCGGATCCCAGCGACCCGATAGAGATTTTTGCGCAGGCGATCGATTACCTGCGCCGTCGACATGTCGGCCCGCTCCTCCGGCGGCTTCAGGCTGATGAACATGGTGCCGCGGTTGGAGCCGCCGCCGCCCGGACCGGCGGGCCCGCCGAGCGAAGAGCCAATGGCGGCGACTGCCGGATCGGCCATCACGATGTCGGCCAGTTGTTGCTGCAGCCCGAGCATTGCCTGGAACGAGGTATCGGGAGATGCGCGTGTCGCGCCAATGACAAGACCGCTGTCGTCGGTCGGGAAGTAGCCTTTCGGCGTCTTGATGTAGAGCACCACCGTCAGCGCAATGGTGGCAAAGAACACGAGCAGGGTCAGGAACGGGAAGCCGAGCACCGCCCGCAGCGTCCAGGTGTAGAAGGAAACGATGCGCGACAGCGTGCCCTCGACCAGCCGGTCGAACCAGGTCGCGCGATCGGAGGTCGCTTCCTTGATATAATGCGCGCAGATCATCGGCGTGATCGTGAGCGACACAACGGTCGACACCACGATGGCAAAGGTCAGCGTCAGCGAGAATTCGCGCAGCAGCCGGCCGACGATCCCGTCCATGAAAATCAGCGGCGTGAAGGCCGCGATCAGCGACAGGCTGATCGACAGCACGGTAAAGCCGATCTGCTTGGCGCCTTCGACCGCCGCCGGATACGGCGCCATGCCGTGTTCGAGGTTGCGGTACATGTTCTCGATCATGACGATGGCGTCGTCGACCACGAAGCCCACCGAGATCGCCAACGCCATCAGCGACAGATTGTCGATCGAGAATCCGGCGAGCCACATCCCGGCGCAGGTTCCGGCCAGGGCCAGCGGCACCGAAACGCCGGCCGCAATGGTCGGCGTCAACCGCCGCAGGAACGCGAACACCACCACCATGACGAGAAATGCCGTCGCCAGCAGCGTGTACTGCATGTCGAGCACGCTGGCGCGGATGGTGCCGGTGCGGTCGACGAGGGTCGAAATCTCCACGCCGCCGGGCAGCCACTGCTTCAGTTCCGGCAGCAGCGCCCTCACCCGATCGACAGTATCGATCACGTTGGCATCGCCCTGCTTGGTGATCTGGATCAGGACCGCCGGCTGCTTGTTGAACCAGGCGATCGAGCGGCTGTTGCGCACGGAATCCTCGACCTCGGCGACATCGGCGAGGCGGACGAAATTGCCGGCGGAGCTCTTGATGATGATGTCGCGGAATTCGGCCGCGGTGCGCATCTGCTTGTTGGTCGAGATCGTCTCGCTCTGGCGGCCGCCGTTGAAGATCCCGACCGGCCCGAGCGGATTGGCATTGATGATCGCGAGCCGCACGTCGTCGGTCGCGATCCCAGCATTCGACAGCGCAACCGGGTTGAGCGCAATCCGAACCGCCGGCTGGTCGGCGCCGGTGACGTTGACTTCGCCAACGCCCGGAACCTGCGAGATGCGCTGCGCAATCACGGTATCGGCGACGTCGTACATCGCACTCGTCGTCAGCGTCTTCGACGTCAGTGCCAGCACGAACACCGGGGCGGCCGCGGGATTGGCTTTGCGAAAGCGTGGCAACGACGGCAGGTCCGTCGGCAGATCCGCTAGTGACGCATTGATCGCGGCTTGCACGTCGCGCGCGGCGCGATCGATGTTGCGGCCGATCGAGAATTGCAATTGGATGCTGGTGGTGCCGAGCGAACTGGTTGAGGTGATCCGGTCAAGGCCCGCGATCTGGCCGAGCCGGCGTTCCAGCGGCGCGGCAACCGTCGCGGCCATCACGGAAGGATCGGCGCCGGGACGCGTGGCGGACACCCGGATCATCGGGAAATCGACATTGGGCACCGAGGAGACCGGCAGAAAAACATAGGCGACCATGCCGACCAGGAAGAGCCCGATCGCCAGCAGCGTGGTGCCCACCGGCCGCCGTATGAAGGGCTCCGAGATCGATGCCATCTACTGCATCCCCTCAGTGGCGCCGGCGACCGGCGGCCCGGTGGGCCCGGGGTCCGGCACCGCCTTCTGAATTTTCCGGTTGAGCCGGTCGAGTGCTAGGTAAATCACCGGTGTCGTATAGAGCGTCAGCAACTGGCTCAGCAGCAAGCCGCCGATGATGGAAATGCCGAGCGGAAAGCGCAATTCTGCGCCGGTGCCGCTTTCGATCGCCAGCGGCAGCGCGCCGAACAGCGCCGCCAGCGTCGTCATCATAATGGGGCGGAAGCGCAACAGGCAGGCCTGTACGATCGCCTCGGAAGGCGACATGCCCTGATGCCGTTCGGCTTCAAGCGCGAAGTCGATCATCATGATCGCGTTCTTCTTGACGATGCCCATCAACAGGATGATGCCAATTAGGCCGATCACCGACAGATCCTGCCCGAACAGCATCAGCGCCAGAATGGCGCCGACGCCGGCGGACGGCAGCGTCGAGAGAATGGTGATCGGGTGAATGTAGCTCTCATAGAGCACGCCAAGCACGATATAGATGGTAACGATCGCCGCCAGAATGAGCCATGGCTGGCCGGCGAGCGACTTGGAGAATTCGGCCGCGTCACCCGCATAGACACCGACGATGCTGCCGGGCATGCCGATTCTGGTCTCGATCTGCTTGGCCGCCTCGACGGCATCGCCCAACGCCTCGCCGGGGGCGAGGTTGAAACTGAGCGAGACCGCCGGAAACTGCGCCAGATGCGAGATCGCCAGCGGCGCGGTGGTGCGGGTCAGCGTCGCCACCGCCGACAGCGGCACCTGGGCGCCGGGCGCGCCGGCGGTCGTGCTCGCAGCTCCCGGGAGATAGAGTTTCGATAGGATCGACGGGTCGCGCTGGTACATCGGCATCGCCTCCAGCACCACGCGATACTGGTTGGCTTGGCCGTAGATCGTCGAAATCTGCCGCTGCGCAAAGGCATCGTTGAGGGTGTCGTTGACCGCCTGCAGGCTGACGCCGAGCTGGCCGGCGCGTTGACGATCGATGTTGAGCGCGGCGCGCAAGCCGCCCTCCTGCGCTTCCGACGAGACATCGCGGAACAGCGGATCCCGGCGCATCTCGGCAATGAGCTTCTGCGACCACAGCGAGACCTGCGCCGCATCGGTGCCGGTCAGCGTGTACTGGTACTGCGAGCGGCTCGACTGGGTCGAGATCTGCACGTCCTGCACAGGCTGGAAATAGATGGTCATGCCGGGAATTTTCGCTGTGCGCTGTTTGAGCCGGTCGACCACCACGGAAATATCATCGTGCCGCTCGCCACGCGGCCTAAGCGTCATCACCAGACGCCCGACATTGGTGGTCGGATTGACCGATCCGGCCCCGATCACGGAGACGACGCCGATCACGTCCGGATCGGCCTGGATCGCGGCCGCCGCCGTCGCCTGGCGGCTTTGCATCTCGGCAAAGGAAACGTCGGGACCGGCCTCGGTCACTGCGACGATCGAGGCGGTATCCTGCAGCGGCAGAAAGCCCTTCGGCGCAATCACGTACATGAAGAGCGTCGCGGCGATGGTGGCGAACGTCACCACAAGGGTCGCGCGCTGGCGCTGCAGCACCCACAGCAGCGTGCGATGGTAGAAAGCGACCATGCGGTCGATGAAGCGGCTGACGGCGGCAAGCCCCGGGACCGTCATCTCTTCCCCGACATGCTTCAATAGTCGCGAACACATCATCGGCGTCAGCGTCAGCGACACGATCGCCGACGTCACGACCGCAATCGTCAGCGTCAGCGCAAATTCGCGGAACATGCGCCCGACCAACCCGGACATGAACAAGAGCGGGATGAAGACCGCGATGAGCGACACCGTCAGCGAGATCACGGTAAAGCCGATTTCGCTGGCACCCTTCAGTGACGCCTCCATCACCGACTCGCCGTTCTCCATGTGGCGGACGATGTTCTCGATCATCACGATGGCGTCGTCGACCACGAATCCGGTGCCGATCGTCAGGGCCATCAGCGACAGATTGTCGAGGCTCAATCCGGAAAAATACATGATGCCGAAGCTTGTGATCAGCGACAGCGGCAGCGCCACCCCCGCGATCAGGGTCGCGCGCAGCGAGCGCAGGAACAGCAACACCACCAACGTGACCAGCACCACGGAAAGGACCAGCGTGAACTGGACGTCCCGCACCGAGGCGCGGATGGTGACGGTGCGGTCGGAGACGATGTTCAGATTGACGCCGGCCGGGATCGCGCGCTGCACCTTGGGTATTTCGTCGCGGATCTGCCTGACGACCTCGATGACGTTGGCGCCGGGTTGGCGCTGGATGTCGATGATCACAGCCGGCGTGCCCTGATACCAGCCGCCGGTGCGATCGTTCTCCAGCCCGTCGACGATGGTGGCGACGTCGCCGATCGTGACAGGTGAGCCATTGCGATAGGCGATGATGATGGGCTTGTAGGCCTCCGCTACCGCGATCTGGTCGTTGGCGGCAATGGTGTAGGCCTGCTGCGCACCGTCGAGCGATCCCTTCGGCCCTGAGACGTTGGCGCCCGCGATGGCGCTACGCAAATCTTCCATCGAGATGCCGTAGGCAGCGAGCCGCGCCAGATCGGCTTGCACCCGCACCGCAGGCTTGAGCCCGCCGAGGATCGCAACGCGCCCGACGCCGGAAATCTGGCTGAGCCGCTGTCCCAGGATCGTATCGGCGATATCGCTCATGGCGCGCAGCGAAATCGTCTCCGACGTCAGCGCCAGTGTCAGGACCGGCGCATCCGCCGGGTTTACCTTGGCGTAGGTCGGCGGATACGGCAGATTCCTTGGCAGGACACCTGCCGCTGCGTTGATGGCCGCCTGCACGTCCTGGGTGGCGCCGTCGATGTCGCGGTTAAGGTCGAACTGCAGCGAAATCTGGCTGACGCCGAACGAACTGGTCGACTGCATCGAGGACAGCGAGGGAATCTGCCCAAGCTGACGCTCCAGCGGCGCCGTGATGAGCGAGGCGACCACGTCGGGGCTGGCACCCGGCAGTTGCGTCGTCACCTGCACGGTCGGGAAATCGACCTGCGGCAGCGCCGATACCGGTAGCGCCCAGTAGCCGAGCGCGCCGCCGATCATCAGCGCGATCCCGAGTAGCGAGGTCGCGATCGGCCGGCGGATGAACGGTTCGGAGACGCTCATGGTTGCGTGCTCACTTTACAAATTAATGTCAGGCGTGCGGCGCATCGATCATGGCTGCGACTTCGCAGCGCCGCCGCGCGCTGGCTCGGCCGGTGCCGGGCCGGTTTGTCCCTTTTGATCGCCCTCGCCGCGCTCGCGCTTGCCGCGGCGCTCGTCATCGTTTGCTTGACCCTCCTTGCCCGAACCTGCCTTGGAGTCTCCCTTGGCATCGGGGCTGCGGCTGCGCTTGCGCGGCGCGAGGTCGGCGGTTGGCGCCCTGTCGTCGGTGCCAACCAAGACCTTGGCGCCGTCGGACAGATTGGCGAAGCCGGTGGTCACCACGCGGTCGGAGATCGAAAGCCCGCTCGCGATAACGGCATCATGTTCGTTCTGCTGCGTCACCACGACCGGCTTTGCGGTCGCGACATTGTCGGGGCCGATCACATAGCTGAATGTCCCAACCGGACCACGTTGCACCGCGGAGCTCGGCACCACGATTGCCTTCTCCAGCGTTTCGACCTTCAGCCGCACATTGACGAACTGTCCGGGCCAGAGCTGGAATTTGGAGTTGGGAAACTCCGCCTTCAGCTTCAGCGTGCCGGTGGTCGGATCGACCTGGTTGTCGATGCCTTTGAGCGTACCGGTGTCGATGACGGTCACGCCGTCATTGCCGAACACGTCCACCGCCAGCACGCCCTTGGCGGCGGCAGCGTTGACCCGCACGATCTGCTGCTGCGGCAGGCTGAACTGCACCGCGATCGGCTGCAGTTGGGTGATGATGACGAGGCCGGTGACGTCGGAGGCGCGGATGATGTTGCCCTGATCGACCTGGCGCAGGCCGGCACGCCCAGACAACGGCGCGATGACCTTGGTATAGCCGAGCATCGCCTTGGCATTGTCGATCGCGGCTTGATCGGCCTGCACTAGCGCTTCCTGCTGGGCGACCACGGCGCGCTGCGTATCGGCCTGCTGCTTGGAGCCGGCATTCGACGCGGCGAGCTGCTGATAGCGCGCCAGATCGAGCTTCTGGTTGGCGAGCAGCGCTTCGTCCTGCGCCTTCTTCGCCACCGCCTGGTCGTACTGTGCCTGGTAGATCACGGGATCGATTTCGGCCAGCACGTCGCCCTGCTTGACGTCCTGACCTTCGACGAAGTTCACCTTGATCAACTTGCCGTCGACCTGGGCGCGCACCGTCACCGTGTTCAGCGCGCGGACCGAGCCCACGGCATCGAGATAGACGGGCACATCCTGCGTGCGGGGCATAGCCGCCAGCACCGGCACCGGGAGATCGGGACGTGCGCCGGGCCCGCCACGGCCGGTCTGCTTCTGCTGAAAGGCGTTCCAGCCGAGGTAGCCGAGGCCGCCGAGGATCAACAGCGTGATCGAAAGCGACACCATCCGCCGGCCAATGCCGCGCACGACGCGCTTGCGCGCCGTCTTCGGGTCGTCCTTCACTTCCGGCTTAAAGAGCATTGACCGGCCTTTCCATCCTGGGCTCCCAGCCGCCCCCCAGCGCCTGATAGAGGCTGACGATTGCCAGCAGCCGGGCCAGTTGAGCCTGCGACAGCGCATCCTCGGCCTGGAACAATGTTAGCTGCGTATTTAGCACGACTACGATGTCGGCGGTCCCGGCCCGTAACTGCTGCTCGGACAATTCAAATGCCCGCCGCGACGACGCCACGACCTCGCGCTGCAGCCGCAGTCTCTCGGTGGTCTGGCGGATCGACATCAGGGCGTTATCGACATCGGCAAAGGCCTGCACCACCGTCTTGCGGTAGGTCTGCAGCAGTTCATCCTGCAGCGCCTTGGTGAGCTCGAAATTGCCGAGAATCCTGCCGCCGTCGAAGATCGGTTGGGTCAGGCTGCCGACCATGCTGAAGAACGCGGCTTGCGGCTGAAACAGCGCCGTCAACGCCGAGCTTTGATAACCGCCCTGCCCCGTCAGTTGAATGCTCGGAAAGAACTGCGCGCGGGCGCTGCCGACATTAGCAGTGGCCGAGGCAAGCTGCGCTTCCTGCCGGCGGATGTCAGGGCGCTGCGTCAGCAACTCGGAAGGCAGGCCCGGTGTGACACGTGGCGCGGCAATCCGATTGAGGGTTCCGCCGGTGACACGCACGGATTCTGGCGGACGCGACACCAAAGTCGCCAGCGCGTTGATGTTCTGGTCGAGCGTCTGCCGCAGCGGCGGCACCAGCGCGCGCTGGTTGGCCACCACGCTTTCCTGTTGCGCGACGTCGAGGTCGGTACCGGTGCCGGCTCTGAAGCGCTCCTTGATCGCGTTCAGGATGCGCTCGGCGCTCGCGATGTTTCGCTGTGCGGTACGAATCCGATCCTGCGCGGCGAGCACTTGGAAATAGGCATTGGCAACCGTCGTCAGCGTGGTCAGCGCGATGACGTCGCGGTCAAAGCGGCGGGCAACCGCAGTCTCCTCCGCCGCCTGGGCGGCGTCGCGGTTCTTGCCCCAGAAATCCAATTCGTAGCTGGCGCTGAGCGAGGCCGAGTAATTGACCACCTCACGGCCGCCAATGGACAGGCCGCTGGCGCTCGAACCGGAGGTGCGGGAATAGCTCTCCGATCCGGTGCCGCTGAGAGTTGGCAGCAGCGCCGCGCCCGCGATTCGTGCCTGCGCATCGGCCTGCTTGAACCGCGCGCTGGCGGCCGCAATATCTAGATTGACGGTCTGCGCCTCTTCCATCAGGCCCGTCAGCTCCCGCGAACGAAATCCGCGCCACCAGTCGAGCGTCGGCGGCGCATCCGCGGCCTTCGAAAGCCGCGCCGCCTTGTAGCCTTCGGGGATGTCGAGCGCAGGGTCGGGAAGGTCCTTGGTCAGGATGCAGCCCGCGGAGCTGGCGACGAGGCCAAGCACGGCAAGCGATCGCGCCAGCCGCTTGCCGCCCGGAATGAGAACAGGCCAACCTTCGATCGCAGCAGTTGCAATTCGCTGGGTCACACCCGTTCTCCACCGGGCAAATCCCGGCCCGGCGCAATATGAGCGCTTCTCCTGTTGGGCTGCGATACGTTCACAGGGGGTGATGCTTCCGTTGGAACCGAACTCCGATATTAGCCTTGCGATCAGCACGCGGACAGCCCCGCGCAGCCTCTCGCCGATCATGCGTTCAGGTGCGTAAAACGGGCGACAATGAGCTCACTTCCCTTTGTTTTGTAGGGCTTGGAACGATATCGGGCTGCCGCAGGACCGCCGAATTCTTACGAAGATTTCATGGGGTTTTTCCCCTGTTCTGACGCCCGATACCGGGTCGTCGCACAGCGGAGCCCCCGGCCTGTGGCCGAATTGAAACTCCAGGAACAGCCGAATCTCGCGCATCGACCGGACACCGTTTCCACGAGACTCGGCCATCGCTTCGGCTATCGCGTGACGAGCCTGCTGGATCGATCTGGACGTGGCCGACTCTGCGTCAACCGCGGCTCCACAGTTTCCAGGAGGCATGCGGGCCGATTCCACGGCAGGCCGCGGCCTTCAATACCGGCTTGGCGAGCGGAAAAATCACCGTTTATACTTCGCCGGCGTTGTCCACCCGTGCCAAGCATTGAAGCAGGGTCGATCGGCCATGCGAAGCCCGGTAAACCGCAATTCGATGGATCGCACATGCCCGAGTTGATTTCGGTCACATCGGAAACTGTAGACGCGACGTTTCCGGAATTGCCCCGCATGGCCCGGCTGGCGCTCGGCTTTGGTTCAAAGCTGCAACGCGGCACGCTCGACGTGACGCTGGCCGACGGCCGCGTGGTCCGGTTGGGCGGCAACGCGCCGGGTCCAGCCGCCGTGATGAAGATTTACGATTACGGCTTTGCCTCGCGGCTCTTGCGCGGCGGCGACATCGGCATCGCGGAAGCCTATCTGTGCGGTGAGTGGGACACGCCCGATCTCACGCAATTTCTCTATCTGTTCTGCGTCAACCAGGACTGGATGCAGACCATGCTGGTCGGCAATCCGCTGACGCGCACCTTCCAAGCCGTCAGGCATTGGCTCAACCGCAACACAAAGCGGCAGGCTCGCCGCAACATCTATGCGCATTACGACATCGGCAACGCCTTCTATTCGGCGTGGCTCGATCCCAGCATGACCTATTCGTCGGCGCTGTTCGAGGACGACACGCCCGATCTGACGGCCGCGCAGCACAACAAATACCGGCGGCTCGCCGAGGCCATCGATCTGCGGCCGGGCCAGAAGCTGTTGGAGATCGGCTGCGGCTGGGGCGGCTTTGCCGAATACGCCGCCAAGACGTTCGGCGCCAAGGTCGTAGGCCTCACCATCAGCAAAGAACAGCGCGAGTTCGCACAGGCGCGCATTCAGAACGCCGGACTCAGCGATAGGGTCGAGATCAAGCTGCAGGACTACCGCGACGAGCGCGACCGCTATGACCGGATCGTCTCGATCGAGATGATCGAGGCGGTTGGCGAGCAATTCTGGCCGAAATATTTTTCACAGTTGCGCGACCGCCTGCTGCCGGGTGGCCTCGCCGGTATCCAGGCCATCACCATCCAGGACAGCCTGTTCCAGGCCTATCGCCGCGAAGTCGACTTCATCCAGCGCTACGTCTTTCCGGGCGGCATGCTGCCGTCGCCGCAGATCCTGAAAACACTCGGCGAACGCTTCGGCGTTCCCGTCATCCGCGAACGTATCTTTGGGCAAGATTATGCCAAGACACTTGCGATCTGGCGAAGCAATTTCCGCGCGGCCTGGCCGAACCTGACGCCGTCGGGTTTCGACGATCGCTTCCGGCGGCTGTGGGAATATTACCTCGCCTATTGCGAGGCCGGTTTCCTGTCCGGAAATATCGACGTGCGCCAGGTGGTGTTTGCGAAATCGGGCTGATCGCCCTGCCCCAACGCTGGCTTGTGCGGCTGGCGGCCCTCCTTTAGGGTCGTCGCCTAACGATTAGGCAAACAAACCGGCGATTTCAAAGACATGGCCTTCAACAACGACGTCATCGAAGCGATCGGCAACACGCCCCTCATCAAGCTGAAGCACGCTTCCGAAGCGACCGGCTGCACCATTCTCGGCAAGGCCGAATTCATGAATCCCGGCCAGTCGGTCAAGGACCGCGCCGGCAAATGGATGATCCTCGAAGCCGAAAAGCGCGGCGATCTCAAGCCGGGCGGGCTCGTGGTGGAATCAACCGCCGGCAATACCGGCATCGGGCTCGCCGTGGTCGCGAGCGCCCGCGGCTACCGCACGCTAATCCTGATCCCGGAAACGCAGAGCCAGGAAAAGAAGGACATGCTGCGGCTGTGCGGCGCCGAGCTCGTCGAGGTGCCGCAACTGCCCTATGCCAATCCCAACAACTACCAGCATGTCGGGCGGCGGCTCGCCGACCAGCTTCGCAAGACCGAGCCGAACGGCGTCTTGTTTGCTGACCAGTGGAACAACCTCGACAACGCCAAGGCGCACTACGAATCCACCGGACCCGAGATCTGGGAGCAGACCGGCGGCAAGGTCGACGGCTTTATCTGCTCGGTCGGCACCGGCGGCACGCTCGCGGGCGTCAGCCGCTTTCTGAAGGAGAAGAACAAGGACATCGTGACCGCCTGTGCCGATCCGCACGGCTTTGCGATGTACGAGCTGTTCAAGCATGGCACCGCCAAATCGACGCCGGGCGACTCGATCACCGAAGGCATCGGGCTCGGCCGCGTCACGCCCATCATCGAGACCGCTGTTGTCGACGATGCTTTCCTAGTTTCGGACGAGGAAGCCGTAACGGTGATCTACGAATTGCTCGAGCAGGAAGGCCTGTGCCTCGGCGGCTCCACCGGTATTAACGTCGCTGGCGCGATCCGATTGGCAAAGCAGCTCGGCCCCGGCAAAACCATCCTCACCGTGCTGGCCGATTCCGGCGGCCGCTATCAGTCGAAGCTGTTCAATCCGGCATTCATGCGCTCGAAGAACCTGCCGGTGCCGGCATGGCTGGAGAGGCACACCAAGATCGACGTGCCGTTCGAGAAGGTTTAGACCAGCATCGTCATTCCGGGGCGATGCGCAGCATCGAACTATGGGGCGCGCTTGCGCCCCTGAGAATCTCGAGGTTCCGGATTCGCGCTTCGCGCGCCCCGGAACGACAGCCGCTAATGCCGCAATATCTGGCTCAGGAACAGCTTCGTCCGCGCGTGCTGCGGGTTGGCGAAGAATTCATGCGGCGTGTTTGACTCGATTACCTGGCCCGCGTCCATGAAGACCACGCGGTTGGCGACTTCGCGGGCAAATCCCATTTCGTGGGTGACTACCAGCATGGTCATGCCTTCCTTGGCGAGATCGACCATGGTGTCGAGCACTTCCTTGACCATTTCCGGGTCGAGCGCCGAAGTCGGCTCGTCGAACAGCATCACCTTCGGGTTCATGGTCAGCGCGCGGGCAATGGCGACGCGCTGCTGCTGACCGCCCGACATCTGGCCGGGATATTTGTTGGCCTGATGCGGGATCTTGACCCGCTCCAGGAATTTCATCGCGGTCGCCTCGGCGTCCTTTTTCGGAATATTGCGTACCCAGATCGGCGCCAGTGTGCAGTTCTCAAGCACGGTCAGGTGCGGAAACAGGTTAAAGCTCTGGAACACCATGCCGACCTCGCGGCGGACTTCATCCACCCGCCTTAGGTTCGGACCGAGTTCGATGCCCTCGACCACGATCTGGCCTTCCTGGAATTCCTCCAACGCGTTGATGCAGCGGATCAGCGTCGACTTGCCCGAGCCTGAGGGGCCGCAGATCACGATGCGCTCGCCCTTGGCGACATCGAGGTTGATGTCGCGCAGCACGTGAAAATCGCCGTACCATTTGTTGAGTGCGTTGATGCCAACGATCGAGTTTGCGGTCATGGTGATGTACTCAGTTGCGACGATGGGCGTTCAGCCGGTTCTCGACGAACAGCGAGTAACGCGACATCCCGAAGCAGAAGACGAAATAGATCAGTCCGGTAAAGGCAAAGCCGGTGAACAGCGTCGTCGGCGTCGACCAGACCGGATCGCTGAAGGAAGCCCTGAGCTGCCCCAGGAGATCGAACAGCGCGACGATCGAGACCAGCGAGGTATCCTTGAACAGCGCGATGAAGCTGTTGACGAGGCCGGGGATGACGTGGCGCAGCGCCTGCGGCATCACGATCAGCGCCGTGGTCTTGGCCCAGGAGAGGCCAAGCGCGCTCGCCGCCTCCGCCTGTCCGCGCGGAATCGCCGCCAGGCCCCCGCGGATGACTTCAGCCTGGTAGGCGCCGGCGAACAGCGCAATGCCGATCAAGGCGCGCATCAGCCCGTCGATAGTGAAGCCGGTCGGGACGAACAGCGGCAACATGTATGTCGCGAAGAACAGCACGGTTATCAGCGGAACGCCGCGCCAGAACTCGATGAAGGCAATCGAGAAAATCCGGATCAGCGGAATGGTCGAGCGCCGCCCCAGCGCGAGCGCTATGCCGACGGGCATCGAGGCGACGATGCCGGTAACGGATACCACCAGCGTCACCAGTAGGCCGCCCCACAACCGCGTGTCGACCTCCGGAAGTCCACCGTTATCGAGCCCCATCACCGCGATCACCAGCGCGATGGCGACAAAGACCCCAAGGCAGGTGATGAGCGGACGCCAGCCGGAGCGCAAGCCGCCGCCGAGCCAGAACAGCAGCGCCGAAACGATCACCGTGGTCGCGGCGAGATCGGCCCAGACCGGCTGGCCGGAGGCCTGGATCTGGTCGCGCAGCCAGGTCAGCGGCAGCAGCACCCAGCCAACCACCGTGCTCACCAGCACGATCAGCTTGCCGATGACCCACAACAGCGGTCCGATGATGGCCGTCGCCTCGCCGGAGGCCACCAGCTTCCTGCCGCCGTCGCCGATACTGTCGTTGAAGCCAGAGAGAAGCCCGGCCGTCCAGCTCACGCCGAAGCCGCCGATCCCGCCGCCGCGCAGCAGGAAGAAGCCAATGACGGGAAACGCCAGGAAGAACAGGATGGCGTTCGGCCCCTTGGCCGGCAAACGCGGAATCAGCAGCGGCACCAAAAGGATCGCGGCAAGAATGAAGGTCAAATTGACCCGCCAGCGTTCCGGCTCCGGATAGAATCCGTAGATGAATTGCGAGAACTTGGCCTGAATGAAGGGCCAGCAGGCGCCAACCACATCGCCGGGATTTTTCGGGAGGCAGGCGGTGCGGTCCTTGCCGATCCAGACCGCATCGATGAACGCGAATTTCAGCGCGGGCACCAGGATGACCCACAGCAACAACACGCTGACGATGGTAATCAGGATGTTGGTCGGCGAATTGAACAGACGCGTGCGCAGGAAGCCGACGAACCCGGTGGTCTTCACCGGCGCGGCCCGCTCGGGCACGAGGTCTTGGCGGACGAAAATGGATGAAGTCGTGTCGCTCATCCGCCCATGCTCCGGCTGATCCGCCACCCATAGAAACTCATGATTGCGCTGGTGACCAGCGAGATCAGGAGATAGACGCCCATGGTGATACCGATGATTTCGATCGCCTGCCCGGTCTGGCTCAGCGTGGTTCCGGCGAACACCGAGACCAGATCGGGATAGCCGATCGCGACCGCCAGCGAGGAGTTCTTTGTCAGGTTGAGATACTGGTTGGTGAGCGGCGGCAGGATCACGCGCATCGCCTGCGGGATCACGATCAGCCGCAGCACCGAACCGCGCTGCAGCCCGAGCGAGGAGCCGGCTTCCATCTGGCCCTTATGCACGGAGAGAATGCCCGCGCGCACGATCTCGGCGATGAAGGCTGCCGTGTAGGTCGACAGCGCCAGCGTCAACGCGACGAATTCCGGTATCAGCCGCGAGCCGCCGGCGAAGTTGAAGCCCCTGAGCACGGGCACCTCAAACGTGACAGGCACGCCGAAAATCAGCACGCTGAGCAGCGGCAGGCCGATCACCATGCCGAGCGCATAGGGCCAGACCTTGATCACCGTGCCGCTCTGGAAGAGCTGACGGCGTGCGTATCGCCACAATGCGATCGCTGCGACGATCGCAACCAGCACGGCGACGACGAAAGGCTCGAAGCCGGCCTGACCGATCGGCTTCGGAATAACCAGCCCGCGATTGCTGAGAAAGAAACTGTCGAAGACCGAGATGCTCTGCCGCGGATTAGGCAAAGCGGCGAGCACCGCGAGATACCAGAACAGGATCTGGAACAGCAGCGGCAGGTTGCGGATCAGTTCGACATAGCCGCCCGAGATTCGCGCCAGTAGCCAGTTCGGCGACAGCCGGCCGAGGGCAACCAGGAAGCCGATCAGGGTGGCGAAGAAAATGCCGATCACCGAGACCAGCAACGTGTTGAGCAGGCCAACCACAAAGACGCGCGTGTAGGGATCGGACCCCGAATAGGGGATCAGGCTCTGGCTGACGTCAAAGCCGGCATTGTTGGCAAGGAAGCCGAAGCCCGCGGTGATCCGCTGCGCCTGCAGATTGGCGCGGGCATTGGCGACGATCTCGTAGGAGATCCATGCGAGCGCGGCGACGAACAGCAGTTGCAGGACGAAGCCGCTCCAGCCAGCACGGCCGCCGAGCGCGCGCTGCAGCCTGGGAAGTAGCTGCGATGGTGGTTTTCGGGGTTCGATGGCCATCGCCGCAGCCCCTCTCGCTGGCGCTTAGCGGATCGGCGGGGCGTACTGGATACCGCCCTTGCTCCAGAGTTGGTTGAGGCCGCGGGCAATACCGAGCTTGGAGCCGGAACCGACATTGCGCTCGAAGGACTCGCCGTAATTGCCGACCGCCTTCACGATCCGCACCATCCAGTCCTTGGTCAGGCCGAGTTGCTCGCCCAGATTGCCGTCGGTGCCGACGGCGCGCTTGACCTCAGGTTTGTCGGACTTGGCCATCTCGTCCACATTCTTCTGCGTCAAGCCAAGCTCTTCGGCGCCGACCATCGCATAAAGCGTCCATTTCACGATATCGAACCATTGATCGTCGCCATGGCGGACCATCGGCCCGAGCGGTTCTTTCGAGATCACCTCGGGCAGCACGACGTGCTCGGCCGGGTTGGCGACCTTCAGGCGTTCGGCATAGAGCTGGGAGACGTCGGACGTGAACACGTCGCACCGGCCGGACTCATAAGCCTTGACGGTCTCGTCGGCAGTCGCGAACGCGATCACCTCGTATTTCATGTTGTTGCCCTTGAAGTAGTCGGCGAGGTTCTGCTCGGTGGTGGTGCCGGTCTGCACGCAAACCGACGCACTGTTGAGCTCCAGCGCCGAATTCACCTTCAGCGACTTCTTCACCAGGAAACCTTGGCCGTCATAATAGGTGACGCCGGTGAAGTTGGCGCCCAGCGAGGTATCGCGCGACAGCGTCCAGGTGGTGTTACGGGACAGCACGTCGATCTCGCCCGACTGCAGCGCGGTGAAACGGTCCTTGGCCGAGAGCGGCACGAACTTGATCTTGGTCGCGTCGTTGAAAATGGCAGCCGCGATCGCCCGGCAAATGTCGACGTCGAGCCCGGTCCAGTTACCCTTGTCGTCCGGCGTCGAGAAGCCCGGCAGGCCCTGGCTGACCCCACAGGACAGCATGCCCCGGTCCTTGATCGTCTTGAGGGTTTGCGCCGAGGCGGCCTGGGCCGAGAGGCCGACGGCAAGGGCAAGGGTAACAACCAGAGATATGCGTTTCATGGGTTAGGCCTTTCAAGGGGACGTCCGGAGATCGTTTTAGGCAACGCCTGACGTTGTGGGGCCAACCCGCTGATCCCTCGCTGAAAAGCGTCGTCCCGACCGTGCATTTAGCGTGCCAATCCGGTCAGGCGGTGGATCTGATATCGCGGCAGGCCCCTCAACTTGCAGCGACTGTTCGTTGGCGCGCATCTCAGAACGACTGGCGTGCCGGGTCAAGGGGTTGACTGCCCTCTTCTGTCTCTTGTTATTAACGCACCCGGCCTCGACCCGCCGCTCGCCGGTGTTTTCGCGATCAAGTTGTGGCTGCGGCATAACGTCTTGGATAATGCAAACGCATGAGCTTTTCGCACGACGGTCCGTCCAACCCGCAAAAGCCCGAAACCAGACTGGTCACGGCGGGCCGCGACACCAAGGGACAAAGGGGGTTCGTCAATCCGGCGGTGTACCACGGGTCGACCGTGCTCTACCCGACCGCCGAGGACCTGCACGCCCACCGCGCCGAATTCTCATACGGGCGTCACGGGAGCCCGACCACACTGGCGCTGCAGGACGTGCTGATATCGCTGGAAGGGCCGCAATGCGCCGGTGTCGGCCTGGCGCCGTCGGGCCTTGCCGCAATCACCACCGCCCTGCTGTCGGTCTTGAAGGCCGGTGATCATCTGCTGGTGACCGATAACGTCTATCGGCCGTCGCGCAACTTCTGCAACGGCATGCTGACCCGTTACGGCGTCGAGGTCGGCTATTTCGACCCGCTGGTCGGCGCCGGGATCGAGAAACTGTTCAAACCGAACACCAGGGCGGTGCTGGTCGAGGCGCCGGGCTCGCAATCGTTTGAAATGAGCGACATCCCTGTCATCGCTGAAGTCGCGCATGCAAGGGACGCGCTCGTCATCGACGACAACACCTGGGCGACGCCACTGTTTCACCGCTCGCTCGACCAGGGCGTCGACATCAGCATGCAGGCCGCTACCAAATATATCGGCGGCCATTCCGACATCATGTTCGGCACGATTTCGGCGAATGCAAAAGCCTGGCCGCTGCTCACCGAGGGTATCCGCCTGCTCGGCGTCTGCGCCGGACCTGACGACGTATTCCTGGCGCTGCGCGGTACCCGCACGCTGTCGGTGCGGCTCGCGCAGCATTATCGCTCGGGCCTGGAAATGGCGCGCTGGCTCGCCGGCCGCCCCGAAGTCCTGCAGGTCTTGCATCCGGCGCTCGAAAGCCATCCCGGCCACGCGATCTGGAAGCGCGACTTCACCGGCGCCTCCGGCCTGTTCAGCATCGTGCTGAAGCCGGTGCCGCAGAAGGCGGTCGATGCCCTGCTCGATGCGGTCAGGCTGTTTGGCATGGGCTATTCGTGGGGCGGCTTCGAAAGCCTCATCATCCCGTTCGACTGCGATCCCTACCGCACGGCGACCAAATGGTCTCCCGGCGGGCCGACGCTGCGGCTCCACATCGGCCTGGAGAATGTCGACGACCTCAAGGCCGATCTCGAGCGCGGCTTTGCGGCGTTGAGGGCTGCCGTTTAGCGCGTTTTCCAGCGAAGTGGACACCGGTTCGCGTCAAGAAAACGCGTCAAACAAGAATCGAGCCCGGTTCTGATTCAATCAGAACCGAAAAGGCTCTAGGTGGTGTGGACTCTAAGGATTCGCCTTTAGGAGCAAATCAGATTCATAGGGGACTCCGCTGCCAACGCTTTTCACGCGAGCAATTCGTGGGGCAAATGAGCTATGGAATGGTGCTGACCGTTATTGTCGTGACTGGTCGCGTGTTCCGCCAAAGCAGCTGAGCCCATCTTAAGGATTGCCGCCAGCTCGGCGCCATGAACGAGGAGAACGGGCGTATCGTTAAGCGCTTCTAGCTCAACGGCCGCGGAGGGGCTGGAACGGGGAGCCTGATCTTTGAAGTGGAATGCCAGTTCGTGGCCAGCGCCGCCGGCCCCGCACGCGGGTTCGGCCGGCTGGGGGGTGGCCGCTGATGCGTTCGCAGAGGCAGAGTGCGAAGCGTGCGGCGAGTTGCCATGGCCGCCACCGTTACCCCGTGTCACGCTAGGTTCGACGGCCTCGGCCACTTCCATAGTGCTTGCGGATGCCCAGTGTGAAGAGTGCGAGTTGTGGCCGACGCCGTTGCCCGATGTGACGTCCGGTTCGGTTAATTCGCCGGCCGCCAACGCCTTTGCAGAGGCCGAGGGCAAAGCGTGCGGCGAGTTGCCGTGGCCGCCAGCCTTACCCGGTGCGACGCCAGATTCGACCGGCTCGACCGCTTCCATAGTGCTCGCGGATGCCGAGTGTGAAGAGTGCGAGTTGTTGTGGCCCACGCCGTTGCCCGATGCGACGTCCGGTTCGGTTAATTCGCCGGCCGCCAACGCCTTTGCAGAGGCCGAGTGTGAAGCATGCTGCGAGTTACCGTGGCCGCCACCCTTACCCGGTGCGACGCCAGATTCGACGGGCTCGGCCGCTTCCATAGTGCTTGCGGATGCCGAGTGTGAAGAGTGCGAATTGTTGTGACCGACGCCGTTGCCCGATGCAACGCCCGGTTCGGTTGATTCGCCGGCCGCCAATGCCTTTGCAGAGGCCGAAGGCGAAGCGTGCGGCGAGTTGCCATGGCCGCCACTGTTACCCCGTGTCACGCCAGATTCGACGGGCTCTGCGACTGCTACCGGGGCGGCGCTTTGCATCCCAAACTCGAGAATTTCAAACCCGATAGCTGCGGATGCCTTGCCATTCCCGGTTGCTATAGCCCCGTTGTTCGTGTGGACCGGCTCCTTCTTGAAAGTGAGATTTTCCTCGGTCAGGACCGTCGCCTGGTTATGAGCAAGCTCGATTGATGATACGTGAACCGCATCATCGTCGCTCTCCTCGGTTGCATAAGTTGGATCGTCGCCGAAATTGGTGAGCCTACTCGAAACGTTGGAACCGACCCGGTCTCGCCCGAAATGGAATCTCAAGCCGTCGTCGGCAGGCATGGCCCAGATATCAGCCGTTACGAGCTCGCTCTCGCTCGCAGCCGTAGCCAGCTCGGTGCCCGCCGTGAGAACGGTCCCATCGCTCGCAGTCGCCACTAGCAGCGCAGGATCGATTCCTTCCAAAACCGCTGCGACAGCCGCCGCTTCCTGCTCGTAGACGAAATCCGACTCGGCAACGGACACAACTCCCTGCAAATGGATTTCCAGCAGGCCCGGATCGCCGATATCAAGGCTGCGATCCGTCGGATTCACATAGATGATCGTTTCATTGCTCGCGGGGTTGTAGATCCAGGCGAGGGTATGCGGCGGCACGGACTTGCTTGCTGACGTCAGGTGCAGGAACGCCAGAGCGCCGAAAGCCGCCAGGTTGATCTTGTCCTCCCCCGATGTGAAATCGATGATGGTGTCATAGACAAAGATGTCATCATCCTTGCTGCCCGTCAGCTGGTCACCGTCATATCCGTCGATGATGGTATCGCTACCGTTGTTGCCGTTGATGGTGTCGCTGCCGGATACTCCGTAGATCGTGTCGTCTCCACCACCCCTAATCGTATCGTTCCCTGAGCCTCCGTAGATAACGTCCACTAAGCCGGTGCCGTTGAGGGTGTCGTCACCGGCGACGCCATGGATTATGCGGGCCGCGTTACCTTCTCCTGCGACGCCGTCGTCTCCAAACGCGAGCGGCAGGTGGGAGTCGTGGACAACTGGCCCCGAAGCCAGGTTGTCAACATCGTTGGGGTTTACATGGCTGGCGTCATGAATAGTGATCGTCGCCACTTCTGCGGCGCCATCCAGAGTGGCGACCGTGGATGTGTCGATCAGCGTTTCGCCCGGGTCGAGCACCTGCACTGCGGCATGGGAGTTGTCGAGCGTGCAGATCCCCACGGCGGCGGCCGTCATGCTGAAGGTGCCATAGCCTCCATGACTCTTTATCGGAGGCGAGGCAAACTCCAGCGGTGGGAGCTGCTGCTGCGCGGTGGAGCCGCCGGTCTGGTTAATCGCTTGCAGCAGCGGCGAAACGAAACGATAGGGCGTGCCGGATCCAATCGGGCCGTAGCCTTTCGGGAAGTTGGAGAGGACGGCCTGCTCAGCCGCGTGCAGATCTTCCATTCTCGCCGCCAAGTGCGAGATTTGGTTCACCTTAGTTGGGGAGCCCCTCTGGGTGAGCACGACCGTGTCAGCGGGATCTGCAGCGATGACGTGCCCGAGGATCGATTTCTTCCAGAGCTCAAGTACGGAGTGCTCAAGATCCTTGTAGGTGGTGCTGTCCTCATCCAGGAAGGTGTTGTTCGCGTCCGACGGCTTGATGTGGCTCAAGATTGCGAACGCCAGCGCGGCGAGCGAGAGCGCGCCGGAGCCAGTGGATCGTTGTAACAACGCGATCGTAGCGAGCACGGTTCTATTACTGATCTCAAGCTTATGAAATATGTTGTAGAGGTGTACTTTGACTGTGCCTGGCGAAACGTTCAGCTGGCGCGCAATCTCCTTGTTCGACAGACCTTCGGCCACCAGTCGTATGATTTCGCGCTCGCGACACGTGAGCACCCTCATCATTCTTTCGATTTTGGCGCCGTCTACTTCCTTCCCGTTTGGCGAGAGCTCCTGGGACGATTTCGGTCGCGCACTGGTGCCCTCCGTCATCAGCCTCAGGGAACGCAGAATGGTGTCGGGGTTTGCGTAGTTCGAAATTGCACTGCAAGCGCCGGCCGCGATTGCCGCGGTGAGATCGTCATCTCCTTCGGGTTCGGCAAAGAACACCAGCCGAGTGGGAAGATCCTCGGCTTTCGCAATGGCGAGTATCTCGGACACCGTCAGGTCAGGCAACGTATTAGCAATGAGCGCGACGTCGGGTGCCAAATTCCGAATCGCATCGAGGCAGCTTTTTCCGCGGCTACACGACGCAACAATCTCGAAGTCGTGCTGTGCTGCGAATAGGGACCTCAACCCCTGCAGAACGATCGGTTGCCGATCTGCGATCACCAGCCGGATGCAGTGCGTGAATGTTCCTTTGTCCGCGGACACATCTAACATGGGCTTGACCTCGCCTGCCCAGCGCGGTGCCTTAGTCCTCTTGCTACCCCAACACCAAATCTAAACTGTCTGGCGTCGGCAGCCCGGGTTGCCCGCCGCAGTATCTGAACCGGATAACTCATTCCCCGAGGGGAAGGCGAGAAAGCTGCCATCGGTTTGCGTCTTGGTGCGCTGCGAGATGCGTCCAACCCACTTAGAACTCTCAAATATCATGCGTTCAGCATGAACCTTTTTTGTATCCCACTGCAAGCCCGAGTTCTAGCTTGATTGGACTGGACGCGAAAATGGCTGATTGTGCAGTGTCGCAGTTGTATCCGGCAAGCTTGGTTGTAGTGCACTGGTGTTGAACATTTCTCGCTTTGCCGTATCTTACGTTTTATGGATCGCGAGCAAGAAGAATTGGCAATCCATGAAAAGTTGGCGCGCTGTAGACAGCTTGCCAAAGAGTACGTTAGTGAACCAACGGCAGCTCACCTTCGGAATTAGAGGCAGAGTTACTGGCTCAGCTTCGCCGACTAGAGGAGCAGTGAGGCCGGCCCTGTTTCAGCCTCTTCTTCACGGCGCCGCCCCGGACACCTGTCAGTCGACATCGATAGCAGCAGGGCGAGTTTCCGACCAAGCTCATCAAGTTGGTCCGGCAGCTAGCGCCCTTCTCGCTTGGCTTCCCTCGAGGATCGCAATGATCCTACAGTGCAGATAGCAGAGATCTTCCAGACCGATTACTGATTACTGTAAGCGTGTTGCGTTAGTTCCAGCCTCGGAACTAAAATGCCGCAAGCGACGTAAGCAATCCAAGCCCCACCCTCTGAACAGAGCATCGTGCAGAAAAATGCGAGGCCGAAGCACTGCTTGGGTCGACACCGGGGCCGAAGAAGAGGCTCTGCTGGAAAAGATCAGACAGCTAGAGACTGCTGCTCGCATAATCGAGTGGCTATCATCGCTGGGCCTGTACCCTACGGAACTGGGGGCCGGCAGACCAGCCTCCGGGCTGGGATTGTCTGGGAAGACGACCGGAGGCCGCCGTAGTACGCCGGCGTGAGAGTTCGTTCCTAAATTGTCCGCGTAGTTCTACGAAGACCCCAGGTCTCGGCAGATGCTCTCACCCGTCGACGCGGGCGAGCCGAGGTTCTGCTCCCTGATCCGGCCGCACGTCGGCGCCGCGATGGCCGCAAACCGAGCAGACGAATAGGGCCTCCAGATCGGACAGCCGCAGGCTCTCGGGCCAGCAGTCAGCGTCTATCACAACCGAATGCGAGCACTTGTAGTCGCCGCAGAACACATGCAGCCGGCGAGCGCCGGACTGCCGCATTTGCCCAAGGGTGATCGTCTGCTCAAGTAGCATGCACGAAATTCTGCCAAGAGTCACAGCCAGTCTGAATATGGCATCCGCCATAGATTGACTGAGTGGCACGGTCCGGCGGGGCTCATCCGGAAGGTGGACCGGGCCACCTACCAGAGAGTCAAGCAGCGGCCCCGGAGCTCTCCGACTGCTCCGAGGCTGCCACCTGCCTCGACCATCGCCAATCCTCGTCCGCCGAACTTGCGATTCAGGACCCTAGGCCGGCGCTTCACGCAGCCCGATTTCGCAACCCGGCCGCGCCCGCCATCTCAGCCGCGAGCAATAAGGCCGCGCGGCTGGCGCCAACCGAGGCGACGCCTTGGCCGGCGATGTCATAGGCCGTGCCATGCGCCGGCGTACAGATCGGAAACGGGAAGCCGCCGAGCATTGTCACCCCGCGATCGAGGCCCATCAGCTTCATCGCGATCTGGCCCTGGTCGTGGTACATCGTCAGCACCGCATCGAAGGCGCCGTTCTTGGCGCGCAGGAAAACCGTATCGGCCGGAAACGGCCCTTCCGCCGCTATTCCTTCGGCCCGGCCGGCCATAACAGCAGGTTCGATCACATCGATCTCCTCGCGGCCGAAATTGCCGCCGTCACCGGCATGCGGGTTGAGGCCTGCCACCGCGATACGGGGCTCGGCAAAGCCGGCCTGTCGCATGCAGGCATCGGTCAGTTTCAGCGCGCGATGAATACGTTCGACGGAGAGGCGCGAGGCCACGTCCTTGAGCGCGATGTGCGAGGTGACGCGGGCATTCCAGAGCCTGTCGAGCACGTTGAATTCGCTGGCTGGCGTTTTCAGGCCGGCGACCTCGGTGGAGAACGCGATCTCGTCATCATACTCTGCGCGCGCGAGCCGCATCGCCTTCTTGTTGAACGGCGTGAAGCAGACGGCGTCGGCCTGCCCGTCGCGCGCCAGCGTGAGCGCGCGACGATAATTCTCCAGCGCGAAAGCACCACCGGCCTGGCTCGCGACACCACGTTCGATGGTCACCGGATCGAGATGACCAAGGTCCATAAAAGCGGCGTCACTGCCGATTGTTCGCGGGTCCACAGATGGCGCGACATTTGGCAGGTTCGTCGTGACGCCGGCCACGCGCGCGCCTTCGTTGAAAACGCGGCGGTCTCCGATCACGATCAGGCGTGCGCGGGAAAGGATTTCATCGAGGCAGGCGAGTTTTGCGGTCAACTCCGGGCTGATACCGGCGGGGTCTCCCATCGCCAGCGCGATCACCGGCTTGCCGGGGCTATGCAGCTTCATATGATCCTCACCTTTTCATCAGCGGCTTCGTCCGGCTTTCGCAGCAGACGCACGACCTGCAGGGCGAGCGGAAGCAGCAGCAACGCCATTCCGGCCAAAACGAGGGTCGTCACCAGCCGGTTTGCAAAGAATATCCCGAGCGATCCCTTCGACATCAGCATGGCCTGCCGGAACGCGTCCTCAGCCTTGTCGCCGATCACGATCGCAAGCACCAACGGAGCCAACGGATAATGCAACTTCTTGAAGAGATAGCCGACGACACCGAAGCCGAGCATCAAGACGACGTCGAGATAGGAGTTCGAGACCGAATAGGCGCCCACCACGCAGATGATGACGATCAGGGGGGCGATGACGGCGAAGGGAATGCGCATCAGGGCGGCGAACACGGGAACGGTGAGCAGCACGAGCGCAACCGCAACGATGTTGCCGACATACATTGAGGCGATCAGCCCCCAGACGAAATCCTTCTGGTCGACGAACAGCATCGGTCCGGGATTCAATCCCCAGATCATCAGTCCGCCCATCATGACAGCAGCCGTAGCCGAGCCGGGAATGCCGAGTGAGAGCATCGGCAATAGCGCGCTGGTGCCGGCGGCGTGGTCGGCCGTCTCGGGCGCGACGATGCCCTCGGCCTCGCCGGTGCCGAAACGCGCGCCATTGCGCGAGAAGCGCTTGGCGATACCGTAGCTCATGAAGGAAGCCGCGGTCGGACCGCCTGGCGTGATCCCCATCCAGCAGCCGATGGCGGCGCTGCGTAGCAACGCAATGCCGTGCTGCGGCAGACGGCCGAGCGCCCGGAAGACTTCCCTCCAATCCACCCTCGACGAGACCGCGCGGGCCTGAAACTCCTCCTCCACCGCAATCAGCAACTCGCCGATACCGAACAGCCCCATCACGGCAACGACGAAGCTGACGCCCTTCACCAGCTCGTCGATACCCATGGTGAGCCGCACGCTGCCCGAGACCGTATCGATGCCGATCGCGGCGATGGCAAAGCCGATCGCGAGTGCCACCACCGTCTTGATCGGCGCCGCACCGCCCATGCCGACGAAACTGGCGAAGGCGAGGAAATAGACCGCGAAGTATTCGGGCGGTCCGAAGGCGAGCGCCACCTGTGCCACCCACGAAGCCAGAAACGTAATCAGAATCACGCCGACAAGCGCGCCGAACGCCGCCGAGCCGAAAGCGGTGGCCAGCGCCGTTGTCGGCCTGCCATCGCGCGCCATCGGATAGCCGTCGAAGGTGGTGGCGACCGACGAAGGTTCGCCCGGGATATTGAACAGAATCGACGTCACCGAGCCGCCGAACAACGCGCCCCAATACATGCTCGAGAGCAGGATGATCGCCGACACCGGCTGCATGCCAAAGGTCAGCGGCAGCAATAGCGACACTCCGTTTGGCGCACCAAGGCCGGGCAAAACGCCGACGAGAATGCCGAGCAGAACGCCGATCACCATCAGCGTCAGGTGCGGAACGGTGATCGCGATGGTGAAACCGTGCAGCAGCGATTGAAGGTTTTCCATCGCCCGTCCCTTCAGAAACCGAACGCGGCGGCGAGCGCGCCGTGCGGCAGCGACACCTGGAACATGCGCTCGAACACGACGTAAAGCGCAAGCGGCGTAGCCGCGGCGATGACAAGCGCGCGCAAGACCGATTGCCGTTTCGGCAACGCCAGGACCGCAAAAACGTAGCCCGCCGAGGCGAGATACATTCCAACCATTGGAATGACGGCGACGAAAATCGCGGCTGGAACGAACAAGCCCGCGAGGCGGCGCAACTCGGATGGCGTGATGGCTGTCCTGACCATTGCGAGGGTGCCGCGCCCCATGGCGCCCTGCCCCATGGTGTAAAGGCTGCCGAGTACGATGATGATGCCGGTCAGGAACGGAAACGTACCGGCATCGACGCCGGCGCTCGACCAGCCGATGCCGTTGTCGATGCTAGAAACAACGACAACGACGCCAAAGAATCCAGTCAGCGCCGCGGCGACTATCTCGAGCGCGCGTCGTGATATCATCGGTCCGGCCCTACTTCACCAGCCAGCCCTGTTCGCCCGCGACCTGCTTTACATGTTCGAGGTCCTGCTTGATGAAGTTGTCGAGCGCAGCGCCGGTCAGGAAGGTATCAACCTGCGAGGTCTTTTCGATGTAATCCTTCCATTCCGGCGTCGCCTGCACCTTCTTCAATAGATCGACGTAGAACGCCGCCTGCTCCGGGCTGACCTTGCCGGGCAGCCACACCGTGCGCGGCTGCTCATATTGCGAAATCGCAAGCCCTTGCTCGACACAGGTCGGCACGTCGCTCCAGCCTTCTGACGTCGTGACCTTCGGCCCCTGCGGCAACCGCTTCGGGCTGAACGCGCAAAGCGGACGCTGGGTGCTGCCGCGCCATTGCCCAAGACTCTCGGAGGGATTGTTGACGTGGGCATCGATGTGGCCGCCGGCCAGTTGCACGGCAGCCTCAGCGCCGCTCTTGAATGGGATGTAGGTGAATTTGACGCGCGCCGCCTTCTCGATCATCCGCGTCAGCACCTCGTCGGTGTCCTTGGACTGCGCGCCGCCCATCTTGAACTCGGTCGCGGCCGCCGCCTTGAGAAAGTCGCCCGCCGTCTTGTAGGGCGCGTCCTGTTTCACCCACAGCAGGAATTCGTCCTGCGCCATCGCGGCGATCGGGGTGAGATCGGTGTAGTTGAAGGCGACTTTGGAAACGAGCGGTTGCTGCCACGCGTTCGAGGTACCGAAGATTACCTTGTAGGGATCGCCGGCGGACGCCTTGCCGTAGACATAGCCTTCCGCCCCGCTGCCGCCGCCCTTGTTGACGACCACGATCGGCTGGTCGGTCAGCTTGTATTTGGTAACGATGCTCTGGACGGCGCGCGCAAGATTGTCGGTGCCGCCGCCCGGTCCCGCGGTAGCGACGAATTCGATCGGCTTCTGCGGCTGCCAGGCCGCGGTGGCCGGGAGCGCGCCCGCGAGCATGAAAGCCGTCGTGGACAGCAGCAGTTTTGACGTGATCTTCATGGTTTCCTCCCCGTAGGCATTTCTTGTTGTCGTTCGTATTTTCGTTTTCTCGTCAGGCGACTTGCTCCTTGCGGCCGGCCGAGGCGGCAACGATCGCACCCTCCCGCTCGAACGCGTCGATCTGCGCCTGATCAAAACCATGTTCGCGCAGCACCTCGCGCGTATGCTCTCCATAAACAGGCGCGCCCGAACGCACCTTTCCGGGCGTCGCCGAGAATTTGACCGGCAGCCCGATCGTCTTCACCGGTCCGAGCGTCGAATGTTCGACCTCAACCACCATCTCGCGCGCGAGCGTCTGCGGATCGCTCAACGCTTCCAGCATGTCGTGCACGGGGCCGCAGGGCACGCCCTTCTCGTCAAGTGCCGCCAGCCAATGCGCCCGCGTCTGTTTGCGGAAACGCCCGCTCAATTCGGCTTCGAGCTCCTTCAGATTCGCCATGCGGTCGGAGCCGTTGACGAAGCGCGGGTCGTAAGCCAGCTCCAGCGCGCCAAGCGCTTCAAGCATCAATAGCCAGTGCTTCTTGTTGGCGCCGCCTACCACGAGCCAGCCATCGGATGCCTCGAACGCCTGATACGGTGCGTTGAGCGGATGGGCCGAGCCCATGGCGCGCGGCGCCATGTTGCTGGCGAGCGCAATGGTCGACTGCCAATAGGTCTGAACCAGCGCCGCCTCGTAGAGCGAGGTCTCCACCCATTGCCCTTCACCGGTCTTGAGCCGGTGCGAATAGGCGGCAAGGATGCCCATGCTGGCGAGGAGTCCAGCCGTGATATCGGACAGCGGCGGGCCGCATTTCACCGGCGGACCATCCGGCCGTTCGCCCGTGAAACTCATGATGCCGCTCATCGCCTGGGCGACCAGATCGAAGCCCCGGCGATGCTTGTACGGGCCGGTTCGGCCGAAACCGGAGAGCGAGCAATAGATCAGCGCCGGAAAATCCCGATGCAGCTCCTCATAGCCGAAGCCTAACCGTTCCATCGCGCCCGGCGCGAAATTCTCGACCAGCACGTCGGCGTCAGCGATCAGCCGCCGCAGCACTTCCTTGCCGCCTGCGGTCTTCAGGTCGAGCACGATGCCCCGCTTGTTGCGGTTCATCATCAGGAAGGAGGCCGCCTCGTCGCCGATCTTCGGTGGCACCGAGTGCCGCGTGTCGTCGCCATTTGGCCATTTCTCGATCTTGATGACATCGGCGCCCATGTCGGCCAGCATCAGCGTGCAGGTCGGTCCCGCCATCACATGGGTGAGATCGATGACCTTGAGGCCGACAAGCGGCCCCGAACGCGGCGTCGTGTCGTTTTGAAGGGACATGCGGGCTCCTATTGGCCGCGCCATTGCGGCGCACGCTTGGTGAGAAACGCGTCGAGCCCTTCACGGAAATCCTGGCTGGTGTAGCACATCAGGATGAGGTCCTCGCCCTCCTCGCGCGTCAGCCGTTTCTGCAGCCGGGCGACTGCCTGCTTGGTCGCGCTCAGCGTGAGCGGCGCGTTGCCGGCAACGAGCCGTGCGATCTCGTCGGCGCGCCTGTCGAGCGCGGCCAGATCATCGACGATCTCGTTGAGCAGGCCCACCGAGGCCGCCTCCTCGGCTTCGACAAGCCGTGCCGTGAAGATCAGATCCTTGACGCGCGCCGGGCCGATCAACGCGGTGATGCGGCTGACATTCGACATCGACAGGCAGTTGCCGAGCGTGCGCGCGATCGGAAACCCCATCCGCGTGCTTCTTGTGCCGATGCGGAGGTCACAGCATGCCGCTATTCCCGCGCCGCCGCCGGTGCAGGCGCCATTAATAGCGGCAATGGTCGGCACCCGGCATGTTTCGAGGATGCCGAGCACGCGGTCGATGCGGTTCTCGTAGTCGAGCCCATCCTGCGGCGCCTTGAAGGCCCGGAACTGGTTGATGTCGGTGCCCGCTGCAAACGCCTTGTCGCCGGCGCCCCGCAGCAGCAGCACCTTGATCGCGCGGTCGCGGTTGGCGCGCTCGCAGATCTCGGCCAGCCGCTCGTACATCGCGAAGGTGAAGGCGTTGCGCGCCTGCGGTCTGTTGAAGGTTACCCGGCCGATACCGTCATCGAGGGCAAACAGGAGGTCATCCTCCCCTACAGTCGCGTCCTGATCCATGCCGCCGGCCCTTTCTTAATCGACCTTAACCAATTCTGAATGCAAAAAGGTGGTTTATCAAGCTGTAACCAGCCGAACTCCGATGATATAATCTATTTTTGCATTCAAATTGGGTCCTTACGGGATGCTTCATGAGGAAGTCGTAGGCCGCGTCCGCGCCATGTTGCTCGATGGCGAGATCCCGCCGGGCGCGCGGATTCCCGAGCGCGACCTCTGTGAAAAGCTGCAGATCTCGCGCACGCCGCTGCGCGAAGCCCTCAAGGTGCTCGCCGCCGAGGGCCTGGTTCAATTGCTGCCGAACCGCGGCTCGCGCGCGGCCAGGCTGACCGACAAGGACATGCGCGACCTGTTCGAGGTGTGCCAGGGGCTCGAAGCGCTGGCCGGCGAACTCGCCTGCGAGCGCATCACCGATGCCGAGGTCGCCGAGATCGCCGCCGTCCACGCCGCGATGGTGCGGCACTACGGCGATCGCGACCTTCTCCAATACTACCGCTGCAACCGCACCATCCACGAGGCGATCATCGCCGCGGCCGGCAACCCGGTGCTGTCGGGCCTATATGAATCCGTCACGGCCCGCATTCGGCGTGCGCGCTACGTCACGCCGATGACACCGCGGCGCTGGGCGCTGGCCGTGCAGGAGCACGAAGCGATCCTCAATGCACTCCAACGCCGCGACGGCGTGGGGCTGTCGCATATCTTGCGCGCGCATCTGCGCCACAAGCGCGAGGAAGTCTTGCAGGCCGGCTTCGCGGAGACCGAGCCGCAAGATGAGGCTCGCGCGTCGTAGCAGCGTCTGGCCTGACGCGGATTCGCATCCGAAGCGCCCATCCATCTCTACCCGCATTCGGCCGTTGCTACGCCCACGCCGAGACGACCCCGGTGTTTTGCGGAGCGGTTTTCCCAAAACGATAACTACCCGTTCACCATGACGGCGAATCCCGCCGTGCGATCGACCAAATAATTCAACCCTCAAGTTCCCTTATACCTTTGATGCCTAGTCATACCTCCGGGGATGGCTGCCATTGCCGTGCAGTTGGGGCCTCCCTGCGTAAGAGTAGTAAAGCGTATGAACATCGCACGTGTCGTCGTTCTGACCATCGCATTGAGTGCCGGCGGCGTTGCCGCCTATCTCGCCCGTGGCACCGAAGAACAACCCCGCCCGGCGGCCGAACCGGTCGCACAGTTGCCGACGGTGGAAATCCTGGTCACGAAGTCCGACATCGGGCTCGGCCAGCCAGTCAAGGCCGAGGATCTGCAATGGCAGGCCTGGCCGGCCGCGACCGCCGGCAGCAATCTGATCAACCGCGCCAGCAAGGCCGAAGCTATCAACGAAATCGCCGGCTCGATCGCGCGCAGCCCGTTTTTCGCTGGTGAGCCGATCCGCGAACAGAAACTGGTCAAGGCCAATGGCTCCGGCTTCATGGCAGCCATCCTTCCGACCGGCTCGCGGGCGCTCTCAACCGAGATCTCGCCGGAAACCGGCGCCGGCGGCTTCATCCTGCCCAACGACCGTGTCGACGTCATCCTCTCCAAGCGTGACAAGAATCCGGACGGCAAGGGAGCCGACGTCGTCATATCGGAAATCATTCTCTCCAACATCCGCGTGCTGGCGATCGATCAGGCGCCGAAGGAAAAAGAGGGCAGCAACTCCCTCGTCGGCCGCACCGCCACACTCGAACTAAAGCCCGAGCAGGCCGAGACGCTGGCGCGCGCGCGCCAGACCGGCACGCTATCGCTCGCGTTGCGCAGCATCACCGACGCGGCGGCCGAAGGCCGCTCCGAGGAACAGGCTCAAAAACGAAGCGAGAGCGTCAACGTGGTTCGCTACGGGATCGCCAATCAAACGACGGCACAGAAGTGACCGAAAGGACGCCCGATATGAAGTTTGGGGAAAATCAGTCAGCGATGCGAACCGTGGCGGTGCGCACCCTGTTATTGTCGGCTGTCGCCGCGCTGACGCTCGGGCCGCTGCTGCCCGTGGTCGCAGCCGAGTCCGACAAGGATCCGGTGACGACGTCTGCCATCGGCCCGGTCAAGATGCGCTTCCTATCGCTGGGCATCGGCAAGTCGGTTGTCGTCGACCTGCCGCGCGATGTGAAGGATGTGCTGGTCGCCGACCCAAAGATCGCCAACGCCGTCATTCGCTCCCCGCAACGCGCCTATATCATCGGCGGCGCCGTCGGCCAGACCAACGTGGTGTTTTTCGACGGTGACGGCCAGCAGATCGCCTCCTACGACATCGCAGTCAAGCGTGATCTCAACGGTGTGCGCGCCGCGCTGCGGCAGTCGTTGCCGGGGATTCAGATCGAGGGCGTCGGCGACAGCGTGCTGCTGACCGGCTCGGTTTCGAGCCCAGTCGAAGCCCAGCAGGCTGGCGAGATCGCCGCCCGGCTGGTCGGCGGATCCGAGAAAGTCGTCAACTCGATCGTCGTTCGCGGCCGCGACCAGGTGATGTTGAAGGTCACTGTCGCGGAAGTCCGGCGGGATGTCGTCAAACAGATGGGTGTCGATCTCAGCGCCCAATTGAATGTCGGCAATACGACTGTGAATTTCAACAATACCAATCCCTTCACTGCAAACAACGCGGCCCTCGTCCCCGGCAATGGCCTGGGCATAGCAGCCGGCACGATGCCGTCGGTCCAGGCGGTGCTTCGCGCGATGGAAAAGGCCGGTGTCGTGAAGACGCTCGCCGAACCCAATCTGACAGCGATATCAGGCGAATCCGCAACGTTTATCTCGGGCGGTGAATTTCCCATTCCAACCGGCGTGAGCTGCCAAACAACAACGGATGGTGGCATCGGAAATTGCGTCCGGACCGTCAGCTTCAAGAAGTTCGGCATCTCGCTCAACTTCACGCCGGTCGTACTGTCCGAGGGACGGATCAGCCTGCGGGTGATGACGGAAGTCTCGGAAGTCTCGACCGAGAACTCTCTGAGCGGCGGCGCAGGTGGGACAACCATTCCCTCGATCAAGACCCGCCGCGCCGAGACGACGCTGGAAATACCCTCCGGCGGTTCGATAGCGATGGCCGGCCTGATCCAGGAGCAAACCAAGCAGGCCATCAACGGGCTGCCGGGGCTCGATCAATTGCCGGTGCTGGGCGCGCTGTTCCGTAGCCAGGACTTCGTCAACAACCAGACCGAGCTGATGGTCATCGTGACGCCCTACGTCGTGCGCGCGGTCGCGCAGAAGGAGCTGTCGCGGCCCGACGATGGGTTTGCGCCGGCATCCGACTCCCAATCCACGCTGCTCGGGCGTATCAACCGGATCTACGGCGTCGCCGCTCGCATCGATCCCGTCAGTGACGTCCAGGGCAATTTCGGCTTCATCATCGATTGAGACCGCAGAACTGTTCACCGAGTGGGGACGAGGACAGAACGATGACAACGAAAATTCCGCTCCATCGCGTCAAGGCTTTGGGCATTCTTGGTGCCCTCCTCGGCCTTTCGGCGGCGCTCGGGGCCTGCACGCCGCAGACCGCGGAAATCGTGACCGCCAGCGTATCAGATGATTACCGCCACCGTCATCCGATCGCCGTGACCGAAGCCAACCACTCGATCGTCGTGTTCGTGGGTCATGCCCGCGGCGGCCTCTCCGGGCCGCAGCGCACCGACGTCATGGGCCTGGCGCGGACCTGGGCGCGCGAAGGCACTGGCGCGATCATTGCGGACGTCCCGATCGATACGCCCAATGCCCGCGCGGCTGCGGCGACGTTTCGGGAAATCCAGTCGGTGCTAATGGCGGGCGGCGTGCCCTCGCGCGCCATCACGCTGCATCACTACCGTCCCGACGATATCAGGACCTTGCCGACGATCAGGCTGAGCTATCCGAAGATCAAGGCGGTGGCCGGTCCGTGCGGCCTGTGGCCGCAAGACCTCGGCCCGAACATCGACAACGTCGCCTACAACGAAAACCGCCAATACCATAATTTTGGCTGCGCCACCCAGCGCAACCTGGCGGCGATGATCGACAATCCGGCGGACCTCGAGCAGCCGCGTCCAGAGACCGCCGCCTACACGCCGCGGCGCAGTATCGCCTTTGACAAATATCGCAAGGGCGTTGCGACCGAGACCACCTACCCCGAAGCCGACAAGGCCAAACTCAGCGATACAGGCAAATGATCAGCCGCGTCTTTCAAAACTCCGACGATCAACTGGACGACACGCCGGCGCAGCCCGAGGAATATATCTCGCCGGCGCCGCGCGTATCGGTACAGGCCTTTTGCGCCAGTGTGGCGATCGCAACCGCGGTGCGCGCGGCGAGCGAAGACCGTCGTCTCGGCAAGGCGCACCTGTCGGTTCACATGGGCGGCATTGCCGCCGCCATCGACGCCTACCACACGGCGCCGACGCCGAACGTGATCTTGCTGGAGACCGAACCCGGCAGCGATATCCTCGAAGGGCTCGATGAACTCGCGACCGTCTGCGACGCGGGAACGCGCGTCGTCGTGATCGGCAGCGCCAACGATGTCACGCCCTATCGCGAACTGGTGCGGCGCGGCGTCAGCGACTACGTTACCGGACCGATCGAACCCATCGACGTCGTGCGCGCAATATGCGGCCTGTACGCGGCCTCCGAGGCCGTGGCCGTCGGCCGCATCGTCGCCGTCGTCGGCGCCAAGGGTGGCGTCGGTGCATCCACCGTCGCGCATAACGTGGCCTGGACGATTGCGCGCGATCTTGCGCTCGATTCGGTCGTGATCGATCTCGACCTTGCCTTCGGCACCGCCGGCCTCGATTACAATCAGGATCCGGTTCAGGGCATTGCCAATGCCGTCTTCCAGCAGGAACGGCCGGACTCCGCCTTCATGGAGCGTCTGCTGGCGAAATGCGCCGATCGCCTCAACCTGTTGGCGGCGCCGGCAACCCTGGACCAGGTCTACGATTTCGGCGCCGACGCATTCGATGCGATCTTCGATACGATGCGCATGACGACTCCCTGCATCGTGCTCGACGTTCCCCACCAATGGTCGGCATGGACCAAGCGCACGCTGGTCGGCGCGGACGACATTCTGATCGTCGCCGAGCCTGACCTCGCCAATATGCGCAACGCCAAGAACATGCTGAACGTGCTGAAGGCGGCACGGCCCAACGACCGCCCGCCGCTTTATTGCCTGAACCAGGTTGGCATGCATAAGCGTCCGGAGATCTCCACGCGCGAATTCGCCAAGGCAATCGAGAGCCAGCCGATCGCGGCCATTCCGTTCGATTCGAAGATGTTCGGCACCGCCGCCAACAACGGCCAGATGATCGCGCAGATCGCCGCCAAGCATCGCACCACCCAGATGTTCCTGCAGATCGCGCAGCGCATGACGGGCCATGCCGTGACCAAGCGGTCGCGGACTTCGTTCCTGGCACCGATCATCAAGAAGCTGCAGGGCGCGACGGCCCGCAGGGCCGCGAGCAAGGGATAACGGCGCAGCGGCGTTGGCCGCTGACGCTGATCAGAACAGGTAGAGTGCTAGCCTAGTCGATGCGTCGGGCGGAGGCGATCGGCATCTTGTCGGCCTCGGCCCGCGCGTTCTCCTTGTCCTTTCGCGCCAGCATCCGCTTCAATTGCGCAATGTTGGCTGCCGCCTCGGCGGGCGGCAGGTCGGCCTTGACGATCTTTTCTGCCTCGGCAAAACGACCCTGCAGGCCGACCGCCAGTGCAAGATTGGCGCGCACGCGCGGATCGGTCCCGGCCAGGCTGTGGGCGCGGCGCAGCGTCTCCTCGGCCCTGGCCAGATCCTTCGAAAGCACGTAGGACAGTCCGAGATTGGACAGCACCGACGGATGGTCGGGCACGATTTTCAGCGCGCTCGCATAGTATTGCCGCGCCTCCTCGTATCGGCCGAGTTGATCCAGAGTTGCTCCCTGCGCCGACAGCAGCCGCCAATCGGGATCGTCGGGGCTGTGGGCGCGGCCGAGCACGTCGAAAGCCTGCTGGAAATTGCCGTTATCCGCCAGCGCGCGGCCGTAGGCTGCGAGCAACAGCTTATTGCCCGGATGGGCGATGGAGGCCTGTTCGAGCACCGCAACCGCCTGCGACCGCTGCCCTGTCGCGCGAAGCGCCTTACCATATTTCAGCGCCGCGTCGGCATCCTTCGGATTGGCGCGATAGCGTTCTTGGTAAAGTTGGATATCGCGGCGCGGATCGGTGGCGTGGTCAGTGTCGGCCTTCTCGCCGATCGAACCGGTAATGTCTGACAGTCCCGAGGTCTGGCAGCCGCCAAGCCCCAACGCCAGGATCAGGGTCGACGTGCACGCAAGGAGCCGCGTGACGTGGGGCGGATGGGACAATTTCTGGAGCATGTAGCGGGACTCACGGCGGCGACTGTCCCAGAAGTGTTCACAGCTTAACCCTAAGTTCCGGTTAAGCTGGGCCGCTTTTGCGGTAATTGGCGACCTTTGCGGCCGGCTGCCGCCGGGCATGCGCGTGCCGGTCCGCTCCCGGGCCGACCGCACCAGCGGGGCGATGGCCTAGTCGAGGAATTGCGCGCCGAGTTCGCAACCGATCCGCCAGGCCAGCTTGCACTGACGCGGCCTTCCCTCCGAAAAGATCACCGTGAATTCGGGAGGAATTTCGGGATATTCGGCGATGATCTTCACGCCCCCATCCGACATGTCCGTAATCATGCAGTCGCGCGGCAATCCGCCGGTCGCAAACTGTATTTTCGCAAAGTTTCTGCACGCACGTCGTTCGCTTCTGCGGCGATTCGCTAACATGTCTACCCTGGCCTTGCTGGAGTGATTCACCCGAAGGTGCCCTCAGCTTTACCGAAGAATTGTTGGAATTGACCTAGCGCAACGGCTCGCAATGTAACTGATACGTTCGAATTCCGTTTACCGAATCCGGAGCCAAGACCTTCGAACCAAGGCCTTCGAGCACCGGCAAGCCACGATCGAGCAGCGTCCGTGCAATGCAATTTTCGGCAAATTAAAGGGTTGATCGCGACGCGGCGCCGAGCCGCTGACGGTCAGCGATCGAACGTCTTCGAGGCAGTGGCACGGTTCTTCACGATCAGCATGATGTTTCTGATGTAGATGATCGTGGCCAGCGACTGGCCGATGATGATCACGGGCTCGCGCTTGGCGATGCCGTAGATCAGCGTCATCATGCCGCCTCCCATCGAGAAGAGCCAGAACGCCATCGGCACCACGCTCTGTCCGGCCCGTTCGCTCGATATCCACTGCACCAGGAATCGCGCGGTGAACAGCAATTGCGCGATCAGCCCAAACGCCAGCCAGAAATCGAACTTGGCGACGAACACGTCGTAGAGATAGTCGCCGAGCGCCTGGCCAAATTGAATCAGCATCAGCGAACCTCGATCGCAACGGGCGTCGACTTCTTGCGCCGGATCAGCCACCACACGCCGGCGAGATCCATGATCCCGATCCACAACCGGTCAAAGAAGCCGTAATTGGACACGCCGGATTGGCGCGGGCGGTCGATCACGTCGACGTAAGCGATGTCGAAACCTTCGCGGCGCACCAGCGCCGGCAGGAACCGATGCAGCCCGTCGAAATAGGGCATCGACAGGAACACTTCGCGCGGGAACGCCTTGAGCCCGCAACCGGTATCGCGGGTACCGTCGCGCAGGATCGCGTTGCGCACGCCGTTGGCGATCCGCGACTGCAGTTTCTTGAAGCCGGTGTCCTTGCGCCCGACGCGTTGGCCTGCCGCGAGGCCGACGCGACCGTCGCCTTTTTCGACGGCCGCGATCAGGTCCGGCAGGAACGCCGGATTGTTCTGTCCGTCGCCGTCGAGCGTCGCCACGATGGCGCCGCGCGCGGCCCGCACGCCGCTGCGCACCGCTGCCGATTGCCCGGACGAGGCGGCGTGCTTCAGTTGCCGAAGCTGCGGATATTGTTTCATCATCGCCGCCAGCCGCTCGGCGGTCGCATCCGTCGAACCATCGTTGACGTAGATGATCTCGTAGGCCCAGCGGGTGCCGAGCGCGCTGACCATTTCCGCCATCAGCGGCACGACGTTGTCCGCCTCGTTGCGTACCGGTACGACGATTGAAACGGCGACCGCATCTCTGTCGGCAGGTATCAAATCGGCACTCGTCTGGTTGGTTTGGAAGGACCCGGAACCGGGCGTATCGGGCCGTCTGGCGGCGTCCGCTTTTATGGGGCGAAAGCGCCCCGGGCAACCCTTTTGAGGCGCCCGGACGAGGGCCCGGCAAGGGACACGATGCTGCCGTCGCGCTGGATCGCAAATCCGAGCCGGCGGGCCGCAAACCAGTATCGCACGAACATTGCACCGACGATGCCGATCAGTGCCCCGGCAACCACGTCACTCGGATGGTGGGCGACCAGCACCAGACGGGTCGCCGCAATGATGAGGGCATAGACGGCCATCGCAAAGCGAGCCTTCGGCCAGATGACGGACACGGCGAAAGCGAGTGCAAAGGCGGTCGTGGCATGGCCGGAAGGAAAGCTGTAGTAGGCCGGGTTGCCCGCGAAGTGCGAGAAGTGGAAGGCATTGGCCTCGCCGCCGACAAATGGCCGACCGCGACCGATGCTGTATTTCAGCACCTCGGTGACCACACTGGACACGGCGACGGCGCAGAAGATGAACTGCAGCCGTGTTCCGAGACCGAGCAGCAGTGACCGTCTGATGCCATGCAAGGCCGGTGCGGCGATCGCGACCGCGATCAGCAATCCTCCCAGCCCCGCCAACACATATTCGTCCTTGCCGAAATCGGTGAGAATGCGGACCCACCACAGCGAGGGCGTACCGCGCTTTGGCATCTGGGTGATTTCCCATGCGTCGATCGCAAACATCAGCACCACGATCGCCGCGCCGAGACCTGCCGAGATCCACAAGGCGTGACGCGCCGCGCGGCGAGCCGCTTCGGCTCGCCGCGAATGCGACGGCGACCGTACGAGCTGCGCCAATGACAGCCACGTCAGCGTGGAGAAACGCGCGAGATAGTTTTTGGAATCGTCGACAGAAGGGCTCGCAGCCATCTTACTCCGTGCCTTCCGAGCGAAAGATGGCGATCGAGATCGCCTTGCCCTGCGAGATGTTATAGCCCTCGATCCGCGTCGCCACGTTGTAGCGCAGCCCGATCGCTTCGGCGCGCTGGACGAAGGCGCGTTCGGTGCGCGATTCCACCAGCGCGAAGCGGCAACTGCCCTGCCCGAGGAAATCGGCCGCGCCGGATCCGTCGGTGAGCAGCGTACCGGTACCGGTCATGAAGACGAGGCTCGGCTCGTGGAAGCCCGCGGCTGCCGCCTTCGGCCCGACGCAGACCACGTTGCGAAGGGCGCGCGCAATCTCGGCGCTTGGAAACATGGCGGTCAGCGATGGCATGACGATGCCGTAGATTCCGACCGCCAGAAACATCGCCGCGACAATGGCATTCAGCAGCGAGCGCTCGGCGCGGCTGTCCTCGAACATCCACCACGCGATCAGGCCGAAGATCATCGCTGCCGCCAGGAAGGGCCAGGCCGGAAATGCCGGGTAGTGCGTCAGCTTGATGGCGCCGATGACGGCGATCACGGATGCCCCGGCCGGAATGACAAACCACCAGGCCGCGCCGCGCATCAGCCAGGACCGCGACAGCACGCGGCGCTCCAGCGCGCCGGCGGTGAGGATCGCAATCGCCGGATAGAGCGGCAGCACGTAATGCGGCAGCTTGGTCAGCACCAGTTCGAACACGATCCATGACGGAACCAGCCACGCCAACAGATATTGCGCGCCGGGCTCCCGCCGCGCGCGCCATACCGCTGGAGCCGCCATTCCCGCCAGCGCCGCGCCCGGCCAGAACGTGACCCAGAACAGCAGCAGATAGAGGCCGGGCGGCGCGCCATGGGATTCCTGCGCGCCGAGCTTGCTCAGCATGTCGCCGCCGAGCGAATTGGAGAAAAAGGCCTCGCCCGCGCGCCAGAAGATCGCAACGAACCAGGGCAGCACCAGCACCAGCGTCCACATCAGCCCCCAGACCGGGCGCAGCCGCCAAAGCCATGCCGCCGAGCGATCGAGGATCGCGAGCGCCAGGATGGTCAAGCCGACGAACATCAGGATCAGCGGTCCCTTGAGCAGGATGCCGCCGGCCAGCGCCGTCCAGAAGATCGCCGGCGGGGCCCAGGGCGGACGCGCCGGATCCTCGCCCCGCTGCCAGGACAGATACACCCGCGCCATTGCCCCCATCGCGGCGACAACGGTCAACAGCAGCATCGCGTCGGTTTTGGCTAGCCTTGCTTCGGCGCCGAGCAGGACGGAACTGCACATCATCAGTGCTGCCAGCGCGGCCCCGCGCCGCGTGACAAAGGCGAGCGCCGCCCAGTAGGTCAGGAGAACCGCGCCGATGGCCCCGATCAGGGAGGGAATCCGGTAAAGCCAGATGCGCAACTGCGCGCGCGGCAGGCCGATCGATGAGGCGGTTTCGACCACGGCGGCCTGTAGCCAGTAGATGCCGACCGGCTTCTTGTAGCGGACGTCGTCCTGGAAGCGGATGTCGACGAAATCGCCGCTCTCGACCATCTGCTTGGTCGCCTGCGCAAAGCGCGCCTCGTCGCGGTCGATCGGCGGAATGTTGAAGAATCCGGGCAGGAAAAGCACGATACCGCAGAGCACCAGAAACGCGATCGCGCGAAAATGGTTCGCGGTGGCATAGTCGAACACAACGGCCAGCCTGCGACCGGAATGTGCAGGTTTTACAGGCTGTTGGCCCGATCCGAAGCGTGGGGGGTGCAAGGTTTCCACCATGCTGTTCGCATACGATGAAACCGCAGTGCAAACAACACCGCAAGTCCCCCTAAGTCGTGGTCAACAGAGCGTTTTTCCTTACTGTACCCGGATGACCACGGTATCGGCGGCGCCGGTCGCATCGATCACGGTCAGCCGGGCAAAGCCCGGTCCGGGCGGATCGACCAGGTGCTGGCGACGGCTGTCGATCTCGCCGACTGAAGCGCCGTTTATCATGATGGTCAGCGGCAGCATGCCGCCGGCGACCTTGACCGGCATCGCGGCGGCCTGCCCATCGCTTGAACGGTCGACATCGATGCGCGAACCGTTCAGGGGAAACTGGATGCGCGGCGCAGAATCGCTGCCAGTCCGGATCAGTTCGCCGACCGGACGGAACCGCCGCAACGGCAATGGCAGCTTGGCGTTGCTGGCGATCAGCGCGCCCTTCGGCGGCTTCGGCAGCGCCGCCGGGATCTTTCCGGTGCGCGCAAAGGCGTCGAACAGGATCGGCGCGGCGGCGGTGCGGCCGACCAGGCCCGGCACCGGCGCGCCGTCGGGGCGCCCGACCCACACGCCGATCGTGATGCGGCCATCGAAACCGACCGACCACGCGTCGCGATAGCCGTAGCTGGTGCCGGTCTTGAACGCGATTTTATTGTGCACGCCGTTTTCCGGCGGCGGCGTGCCGAGCAATACATTCCCGACGTGCCACGCGGCAGCCTGGTCCATCAGCCGCAGCGGTTCGCGATCATCCTTCGCCAGCACGATCTCGCGCAGCGGCCGCGCCGCGCCCAGCCGCGCTAGCCCGGCGTAGAGCTGAGCCAGGTCCTGCAAGGTAACGCCGACGCCGCCAAGGCCCATCGCAAGGCCCGGCGCTTCGTCCTTCGGCAGCACGAGATTGCCGCCGGCCTGTTTCAGCCGCGACGACAGCCGGTTGGAGCCGACGCGGTCGAGCAGCGCGATCGCCGGCACGTTCAGCGAGAGTTGCAACGCCTTACGCACCGGCACGGTGCCCTGGAACATCATGTCGAAATTTTCTGGCGCATAGGAGCCGAAGCGGATCGGGCGGTCGTCGATCAGGCTTTCGGGGTGCACAAAGCCATCCTCGAACGCGAGCCCGTAGATGAACGGTTTTAGCGTCGATCCGGGCGAGCGCACGGCGCGGGTAATGTCGACCTGTCCGGCGCGGCGCTCGTCGAAATAATCCGCCGAGCCCACACGCGCCAGCACGTCGCCGGTTTCGTTGTCGACCGCGATGATGGCGACGGAAATATTCGGCCCCTGCACCACGGCACGGTCGCGTGCCAAGGCCTCCAGCGTTTTCTGCAAGCCGGAATCCAGTGTGAGCTTGATCACCGGCGTATCTTTCACCGTCGCCATCGCGGCATCGGAGGAATGCGGCGCCAGGATCGGCATCGGCTTGCGCAGCCGCGGCACCGCCGCCGCCTTGGCCTGCGCCGCGTCCTCTTGCGACACCACGCCGTCCTCGACCATCCGTGCCAGCACGCGGTCGCGCGCGGTGTGGGCGGCTTCCGGATGACGGTCGAGCCGGCGGCGTTCCGGCGATTGCGGCAGCGCGACCAGCAATGCGGCTTCAGCGAGTGAAAGCCGCTTCGGCTCCTTGCCGAAATAGGCAATGGATGCGGCGCGGATGCCTTCGAGATTGCCGCCGAACGGCGCCAGCGCCAGATAGAGATCGAGGATTTCGTCCTTGCTCAGTTGCCGCTCGAGCTGGACCGCGCGCACCATCTGGCGCAGCTTTGCGTAGACCGAGCGCTCGCGCCGCGGCTCCATCAGCCGCGCGAGCTGCATCGTAATCGTCGAGCCGCCGGAGACGATATGGCCGCGCATTACAAGCTGCAGCGCGGCCCGCCCTAGCGCCAGCGGATCGACGCCGCCATGTGACCAGAACCGGCGGTCTTCATACGCGAGTAGCACCCTGAGATATCCGGGATCGACCGCGGTCTTTGCGTCCACCGGCAACCGCCAACGTCCGTCGGCCATCGCATAGGCGCGCAGCAGCTTGCCGTTGCGATCGACGATGGTGGTGGAGACTTTGCGCGCCTCTTCCAGCGGCAACGGACCCAGCGAGTAGACCCAACCGGCAAAGGCGGTCGTGACGACAACGAGGATAAAGGCCAGCGTTACGGCAATCCGGAAAAAGCGGCGAGGTCCAATACCACCGTCATGGCCGGGCTTGCCCGGGCATGATGATTGAGATTGTGGTGACACTGCGTCGCTCATTTCGCCGGACGCACCTCGACCGAGCCGGTGCCGGTACGGCCGTAGCGCGAGGGGTTGTACATGTCCTCGACATAGGCCTGCGGCAGCACGTATTTGCCGGGCGACACCGCACGCACGATGTAGGCCACCGTGAACACCGACTGGTCGTCGCTGGCACGGTCGATCGCCGCGGTGAAGCGGTCGTCGCGGAACTCGGTATGCTCGGGCTCCTCGCCGTCCTCGATCCAGTCCAGCGTGCCGGAGTCACCGGACGACACCAGGCGCGGGTTGTCGATCTCGAGACCGGCCGGCAGATAGTCGGCCACCATGATGTGCCCGTGTTCCGGCTTGGCCTCAGTGATCTTCAGCACCACCGCAAAACGATCGTTCTGCTTGGCCTTGGTGACGTCGGCGGGCTTGCCGTCAAGCGTGAAGTAATTGCGCTCGATCTTGAAGCCGTTGGAAGCCGCCGGCTCCGGCGTAACCGGCGAGCCCGAGACCGAGACTACCGCCTGCAGCGGCGCATCGCCGGTGTTGGTGATCTTGACCGGCTTACCGGCCACCGCCTCGGCCTTGTAGCTGCGATAGACGGCGGCCTTGACCGGCGATCCGTCGATATCGAGCGCCAGCGTTTCCTTCGACAGCGCCCGCGCGGCCAGCACCATCCACGCATTCTCCTGCGTGGATGTGTAGGGCGTCAGCCCGCGCGCCGCTTCGACCCGCTGAACGGCCTGTGTCAGTGTCGCCCGCGGCGCGTTGCCTTCGCTGGCGAGCGAGACCAGCGCCGCTGCGTCGCGCAGTGCCGAGCCATAATCGACGCGGCCGAACTCGATTACCGGTCTTGGCGCCAGCGCATCGAGTGCCGCCGCATAGACCCGTTCGGCCCGCGTCTTGTCGCCGACCAAGGCCAGCGCCGCGGCGAGCTGCGATTTCGCAATCGGCGTCGCGAGATTATTTAGCTTAGTATCGGCGAGATAGCGGAGATCGCCGATCGGCGCTGCGCCGTTGCGGGCGAGCACGTAGAGGCCGTAGGCCAGATCGCGGCCGCCGTCCTTTTCCGGCTGGTTGGCATTGACCACGGAGTTGCGGATGCGATCCAGCGCGTTCTTGAACAACACGTCCGGCACCGCAAAGCCCTTTTCGCGGGCCCGCGTCAGGAAGTCCGTCACATAGGCATCGAGCCAGGCGTCTTCGCCGCCCGCCGACCACAGGCCGAACGAGCCGTTCGAGCCCTGCCGCGCCAGCAGCCGTTCGATGGCGTCCTTGATGCGCTGGTCGACGGCGGTATCCATCGCCAGGTGCGCGCCGGCTGCCAGATCATTGACATAGAGCAGAGGCATCGCGCGGCTCGTGATCTGCTCGGAGCATCCGTGCGGATAGCGATCCAGCGCCTTCAAAATGGTCGCCGCATCGAGTGCGGTGGACAGGCTGACCGACAGCGACACGCTGCCGGTGCCCGACACGAGGTCGGAGAACATGTCCGATGTCAGCGTCAAGCTTTCGCCTTTAGCCAGCGTCCGTATCGAGCGCCGCGCCAGCACCTGCGTCGCCGCCTTGACGTCGAGCGCATAGTGCCGTGCCAGCGTCAGGCCGTTCGGGTTCTTGATGTCGACGTCGAGATTGGCAGTGCCGGCGCCGTCGGCATCGAGCGCCAGCGACATCGAGGTCCGCTGCTTGGCGACGAGTTTGATCGTCGTGGCCGGATTACCCGTCACCTTCACGGGTCCCGACGTCTTCACACTGATGCTGTAGTCGCCAGGGGCGCCCTCGACATTGTCGAGGTCGAAACTCATGGTGCCCTTGTCGCCATTGAGCAGGAAGCGCGGCAGCGTCGCCGTCAGCACGACGGGATCGCGCACCGTGACATCGATGGTGGCACGGCCGAGCTTGGTTGCCGTCCACCCCACCGCCATCACCCGCGCAGTACCGGCGAATTCCGGGATGTCGAAACTGATCTCGGCGGTGCCGTCGGCGCCAACCGTGACGATGCCCGAATAGAGCGCGAGCGGCTTCTGCGTGGGCGGCGAGCCCTGCATCTCGGCGCCGGCGGAATCGCCGCCGGTCCTGATTTGGCCGCGGGTACCCTGCATGCCATCGATCAACTGCCCGTAGAGGTCGCGGATTTCGGCCGTCAGGCGGCGCTGGCCGAGATAATAGTCATCGGGTGCCGGCGGCTTGTAATTGGTCAGGTTGAGGATGCCGACATCGACCGCGGCAACCACGATCTTGGCGTCCTCGCCGGGATTGAGCCCGCCCAGCTTGACCGGGATCTTCAAGGTGCTGCCGGGCCGAACCAGCGGCGGCGGCGACAGCGCGACCTGCAGCGTGCGCGCCTTCTTGTCGATCCCGAACCACTTTAAGCCGATCGCCCGTCCCGGCATCCGCAGCGCCGCCGCGTCCAGCGGTCGCCGCAGCGTCGCCAGCACATAGGCGCCGGTGCCCCAATCCTTGCCGACCGTCAATTTGACCTGCTGGGTGCCTTCCTTGACGTCGACGGTTTGCGTGGTCAGGAGGCGGTCGCCGAGCACGTTGACCGTGAGCTTGCCGGCGGTGCGGGCATTGACCGACACCACCATGGTGTCGCCGGAGGCGTATTCCGGCTTGTCGATCGAGGTCTCCAGCAGGTCCGGCGTATCGGCGCTGCCGTCGGAATACCAGCCAACATCGAACTGCACCGAGGTGATCGGGCCATCCGCCTCGTTCGATTTGACGTCGAGGCGGTAGCGGCCGGGCTCCGGCGCGACCGACACCCGCGCCGCTTTGTCTGATTTCAGCGCCAGGTCGCCGTCGGCAACGCGCTTGGTCGATTTGACCGGCTCATATTCCCAGGACGAATTCTGCCGATACCACTGATAGCGGGACTCCATCTTCAGGAGCTCGTAGCGCAGGCCGTCTCGCGACAGTTGCTTGCCGTCCGGGCTGACGAAGACCACGTCGAACTCGGCCTTGTCGCCTTCAGCGACGCTCTTGTCGCCGAACAGCGGCTTGATGCCGATCTGGGCCGCGGTCGGCGCCACGGGGAGCACCAGCTTGCGCTCAACGGCGCGGCCGCCGGTCTCCACCATCCGGATGAAGATCTGCGCCTCCTGCGGCTGAGTCGAGGTCGGCGTCTTCGCCAACGATACCGGGAAGGTCGCCACACCGTTGGCGTCGGCCTCAGGCAGGTTCTCGATCGGGGTGCGCTCGTTGGAAGCGGTTTCCTCGTCCTCCACGCCGAAGTGATAGCCGGGATAGCCGGGCCGCCCGGCGGCCGCTGGGGCGACCAGCATGTCGCCTTCGAGCTGCAGGCCCGACGCCGGCGCACCATAAAGGAATTTGCCAGCGACCTTCAGCTCAACCGGAGTCTCAGCCTTGATCACCTTCTCCTTGGCCGAGACATCGAATTCGATCCGTTCGGGGATGTAGTCCTCGACCATGAAGGTGGTTTCGCCCACAGCCGAGCCCTTGGGGTCGGTAAAGGCGCGCACCCGCCAGGTCCCGGTCGGGACCGCCGAATTGAGCGGCACGGCCATGGAGCGGCCGCCCGCGCCCTGGTCGGGAAGCTGGGCGCGGCGGAATTCGACGCCGTCCGGCCGCTCGATCACCAGCGTCAGCGGCCCGCCGGCCATGGCGTTACCCTGCCCGTCGCGGAGCAGTGCAGTCAGGTAGACCGTCTCGTTCGACCGGTAGACGCCGCGCTCGGCATAGACGAAGGCATCGGCGCCAGGCGGCACGACCCGTCCCGACACGCCGCGGTCGGTGAGATCAAAGGCGTTGGTCTTCAGGCTGAGGAAGGCGTAGTCCGCCTTCTCGCTCATCACCGTCAGCAGCGCCGGCGACAGCCCGCCCTCGCCGCGCGCAAGCCCCGCCTCGAACAGCACGTGGCCGGCATCGTCGGTCTTGCGCGTGGCCAGGATCTCGTTGTTGCGCGCGACCAGCCGCACTTCGGCCTTGGCGACCGGGTCGGTCGAAGCCAGCGAATTGACAAAGACATGGATGCCGTCATTGCCGGAAAACGCTGTTAGCCCCATGTCGGAGACGATGAACCACTGCGTCGCCAGCGTGCCGTCATCGTCGCTGCTGCTGCCCGGGCCCTTGGCGACGGCCGTCATCACGTAGACGCCGGGCTGCAGGTCTCCAAGCGTCTGGTCGACCGGGAAAGCCGTCACCACGTCCTGGTTCAGCGTCGAGGCGGTGGCGAGATCGCCGGACCAGACCTTGACGCCGCGCTCGTTGCGGAGATCGGAGAGCTGGTAGCTGGAAAGCGTCTTCTGGAAATCGCTGTCGACCACCGTGTTGATCAGGTTACGGTCGCCGATCCGGAACACGTTGACGTTCACCGAGGGCGTATTGACGCTGACCAGCGGAATGCCGCGCTGGCCGGTGCGCGGCAGCACATAGGCGCGGCCGGTGAACCGCACGAACGGCTTGCGGTCGCGGACGTAGATGTTGAACTCGGCCGATTTCGGCAGGCTCTCCTTCACCGTGGACGGCAGGCCGGCGCGCAGGTTGATGTTGTAGCGCTCGCCATGCTTCAGCCCGTCGACGCAGAGCTGCTTGCCTTCGCTCGTCAGCGCCGGCTTGTCGGTGCCGGCCTGCGCCACGAACGGCGCGAAATCGACCCGCTTGGCGAGGTCTTCGGAGAACTGGAAACAGGCGCGCGGCGAGGCGCCGTCGGAATCTACGGTATAGTCGAGCAGCCGGAAGCCGTGCTGGTCCCGCATCTTCTCGTATTGGCCGCGGACCTCGGCGACCTCGCGCATGTCGAGCGACAGCCGCAACGCATCCAGTGCCGGGCGCCACAGCTTGCGCTCGGACATCGCCCTGCCGAGCACGGCCAGCGCATCAGCCTCCTCGGCCTGGTTGCCGGCGCGCTGATAGGCGATGTAGGCCGCGGTCGAGGCGCGCTCGTAGAGGAAGGTCTGTTCGCTGGAGCTGGCGGCGCGGATCTGGAAGATGGTCTTGGCAAGCCTCAGCCAGTTGGCGCTATCTTCCGGCGTGGTGGCTGCGATCTGGCCGAGGATCTGCAGGCCCACCCGGAAGTCAGAACGCTTGAAGGCGCCGTCGGCGTCGTTGCGCAGCGTCGCAGAGGATTTCGCCACCGGCCCCGCCTCGCTCTTGATCTGGGCCTCCAGCTTCACGGCCGAATCGGTCAGCTCATCTCGCTTGAATGCCTTGTCCGCGGCCCCCGCCGCCGTCAGGCCAAGCGCCAGCGTGGCGCAAATCACTGTGGCGCGAACCAAACCGATCATGATGGGCTCCTTGCCGCGGACAGATGCCGCGTAACGACCAAAAAGGCGCGAAAAGGTGACGGACTGATGGCGGTGGTGCAGGCTTGCGGAAGGGTCGCATGCATGAATCAGGCAGTCCAAACGGTCACGGCCGTCCCGTAGCGGACGGTCAGCGGGGAGGCATGTATATTGGGGCAGGCCCGAGGCTACGGCCCGCCGTCTGGCTTTGTCGCAGCCTTGAGGAAATCGGTTCGACCGTCTTGGCGGGAAGGCGGATTTTTCATATTGGCAGTGGTAGAAAGGCTAAGGCGGCGAGACCGCCCCGACGGTCCCATAGCTCAACTGGATAGAGTAACGGATTTCTACTCCGTGGGTTGCAGGTTCGAATCCTGCTGGGATCGCCACTACCATTTCGCGGTTTTCCGCAATTTCGACTTCATTCTCGTCTCGGTTGGATTCCCGGCTTATGATGCCGGCCAGCGATTGCTTCCGTTGCCCTGACAAAGGATGCGGACGTCATGCCAAAAAAGGGAATCACCGGCCACGACGAATGGGTCGTCACAGAAGCGCTGGCGACGGCGCTGGTTGCGCTTGAGCAGCTCGAGCCGACCCAGCAGTCGCGCCAGCAGATGGACGATATCCGGAAGCTCTTGGCGGCCAATTGTCAGCCTGGGACCCTCAACCTGCATCTCGCCCAGGCCAAGTGCCGGCTGAACCCCCATGCCGATCGCGCCGTCATCTATCGCGAGTACGGATTTCAGGACTGGGAAGTCTGAACGGCGAGTGTGCTACCTGCTGGAATAAGCTCGGAGCGCTGGTGTTCTGTCGTGCGGAGACGTCCGCGATAATTCTGCGAGGAAGGCTGGGAGGATATTGGGATGAAACTGCCGCACGCACCCGCCACGGCAATAGCTCTGACGATCTTGGCCGCGACGATCGCCCTGCCCGCGCCCGCCCGAGCCCAGACCTACGATCCGAGCTATCCCGTTTGCCTGCAGGTCTACCAAGGCTTCGTGGACTACTATTTCGAGTGCCACTATCGAACGATGGCGCAGTGTCAGGCGTCGGCATCGGGCCGCCCCGCGCAATGCGTCGTTAACCCGTACTATGCCGGGCGCGGCAAGCGCCAGAAGCGGTACCAGTCCTATTGAGAATCGGTTCGCTTCGATCGGCGGCGCTCGGCATGGCTCGCACCTCGCCGCTCCCGCCCCCTGTTCACCAGCCGTAGCTGCCGAGCGCCAGCGGCCTTCGTGGTGCCCTAGCCGTTCGCGTCGTGTCGGACTGCAGGCAGCGCCGGGCCGCTTCGATCTCTGCATCGCTCGCGCCCTTGCTCCGTGCCCATTGCTCTGCGGCGGGCGCACTGTATTTCGCCACGTAGTAGCGCACGACCGGACACGAAATTCGACGCAAGACACCGGACTGGTCCCCCGCATATCCGGCGCTTGATGTACCCAGACACAGCGCCAGCACACACATCCAACGTAAGGCCATGTGATTCCCCTCTCTGTGTCAGAGGGCCATGGCTTTCAGCAACGCATCAAGCCCGATTGTGAGTTCCGCCAACGGAACGGTCGGAGCTGTGCTTAAGCCGCAACTATTGCCGTCGTGACGGCGCCGCTCCGCCCGATGAACGCGACTTTCTACGATCGTTAAAATTGATTGTTTACGAAAAAGGCCGAACCTGATTGCCGCCCTGGGACAATCCGTTAGCCTCTGCTTGCCAGGGCCGCGTGAACCGTTGGTAGCCGAGATGGAATTCGACCGCCGATCTGTCGCAAGGACGACGATTTCGAAAAGCGCGTTGCTGTTCTTTGACGCTCAGCGCGGTGTGTTCACCTGCCGCGTTCAGGACGTCACGAATTCCGGGGCTGGAATTGAACTCCACGACCTCAACCTGCTGCCCCTGAATTTCGAATTGACGTTCGATAATTTTCACAACATTCGCGAATGCCGCGTGATCTGGCGGCAAGGCGATTTCGTCGGTGTTGCGTTTCAAAACTGATCGATCTGCGGCCAGGCGCCATACCGCAGCCGCTGCGCCAACTCGCTCGAAGCCGCCATCGAGGCCGCATCCTGCAAAGCCCAGAAGTCCTGTCAGGCAAGACTGCAGCAGGCAAAGCAGCCTTGGAGACAAAAGAATCTTCAACAGAGTCTTGGAGACAAAACAGTCTTGGAGAATGGAACTAACAGCGCGGCTCCGCGTCGAATCCCTGCTTCGGTTCCACCGGCACGTAAACTGTATACTAATGACGGGCGAGCCGCCTTCGCGTATCGTTTGCGCTCGGGTCGTTTGGAGTTTGCGACGGGAGTTCGAACATGTCCTGGGATCGTCCGTTCGCTCAGCCTGTGCCGCTCCCGAAGGGGCCGCCAGCGCAAACCCTGCGAGATGCCGCCGACTACATCAGGACCCTTCCTCAGCCCGAACGCGACCGTCAGGAATGGCGGCTTGCCGTTCAGATGCTTATTGATGCCGCCGAAGATCGTGGACCCATGCTGCTCGCGCGCATGGGAATTGTCAGAGCCTTTGAGACGAGTATTGAAACGACGCTCGACGCGGAGCCCCAGGATCCCGCCAAGGCAAGCTGAAAGAAAGCAAAGCTGAGGGAAACCGTGACGCCGGCATCTGAGCCCAGGTCGGCGTCACGCAGATGGTGCCGGGCAGCGTGAAGACGCATCAGGCCCGGCATTTCCAAATCGAACGAGAATTCGCGCTCGCAGGCGAAGTGCAAGCCACGCCACCACCGAACGACCGTAGGCCTGCCTAGGCTACATTCCTAATTCGGAAATCATCGATCCGCTTGCCGGATTTCAGTTTTGCAGCGAGCCAACGAGGCGTCTTCCCTCGGCCCGCCCACGTCTCGGACGGCCGATCGGGATTCCGAAATTTCGGAACGACCGTCGGATATGGACGCCGCCCTGTCGATGATTTCGTGCGCTCAGCTTCGACGACGCCCTTGAGTTGCTTCAGGCGATCTTCAAGGAGGCGCTTCTCTGCAAGCAGAGTCGTTGCAAGCCTGGCGGTTACTTCTTCGTGGAGTGCCCACAGCTCATCCGTGGACATTGATTTAAGGTCTTTCCGGTTCACGACCGTCCCCAATCATGATTCGATGGTTATCACCGTTGGTTGCAAAACATGAACACAATAGCGCTGATTCAGAACCTGCTTCGGGCAGAAAAGTTCCATCCCTGCATCGCGCATAACACAACCATAACGGAATCCGCTCGAAGATGCACCAAGAAGCTGCGCCAAAAATTTTGTTCACCCGCAATCATGAAGGAAGCGCCGGCGGCGACCATCTGTGACTTTTGTCCTACGCTATTTGGGTGCCCATAATAGCCGAGCGCTCATCTCCCTGGGGTAGGTGATAGGAGCGGCACCCGGCTATTCGGGCCGCGCGGCGGTGCGGCCTGAACAGGAACTCATTTATGATTTAAGGGAACTTTAAAAGGCCATTGAATCATAACGATTTTATCAGAACTCAAATCGCGCGATCAGCAACTGAGCTTTGTCGCGGAACCGAAACGGCCGCAAACGGCCACGAGTAGACCGGCATGAGGAAACGTAACGACCTCGACACGTTTCCCCTGTCTCGTTGATGAACGGCCGAGCGCGAGGACCCCCTTGAGTCCGCCACCACCCGAATTTGATCGCGACGAGGCGCTGGTGTGTATGGCGCTGGCGTTCTGCCTGGCCGGTGCATCGACCAGCATCATCTACCGGCTGCTGGGCTAGGAAGTCCGGACGGCTCAGTGAGCCACTGTGCGCATGCCAGCGAGCGCATGGCGCGCTTTTGGTTTTGCGACGTGACGGTGCCGATGAAGAGAGGTAAGCGGCGGCCCGAATGCTCGTGGTCAGGAGTAGACGAGGCCCGGAGTGCCTAGGAGTCCGGGCCTCGTGGCCTCCAGTGGTAGCGCACGTCGTGATGAACGAGCGCCCTGCCCCCCGCTGCAAGCGACGGCGTTATAGATCGGCGTTACGTGCACGGCCAATCCGTACGAGTACGGTGAGCGCGCGCCATGCGGTTCTGTGTGACAAATCGATCAGCAAAACGCGGTAGCGCGGATCGCGCGCAATATCCGGGCTGGGATCACTGCATTCCGTCCTGCTCCAAGAGCGAGATCTGCGGCGAGCTACGACAAGCGCAGCTATTCGCCTACCTCTACCGCTTATCGAACGGAATATACTGATGATACTCCTTCGGCACCGAGCTCCGGTAACGCGCGGGCACCGTGCCGCGGTCGATCGAACGGTCGATCTCCTGCTGCCGGGTCATCCTGGCCGGTTTCTTTTTCTTCGGCGCCGCCTTCTCTTTTTCGGCCGCGGCGGCTTCCGGCGCGGGCGCGGCGGGAAATGGCGTTGCCGTTGCGGCAGTGCCGCCATCCGGCGCGCCCTGCGCCAGCGCGACGGCCGGCAGGAGTACGAGAGCCGCCGCCGACGCGGCCAGCACAAGACGAGACGGCTTTTGCATGGAAAACTCCGGTTCTGGCCTGCTCCGTTTCCAGCCTGATCCTATTACGTCCGCAACCGTCCGCACACCGGGATTTTGGCGAGGCGGAGGGGCGTGGACCGGCTGTGCTTGACCCGGCTGCAGGTCGTAAAAACGAACGCGAGCCGGCTGCACTGCCAGTCCGGACCAAGCGCTGCGCTCAAGACCGGCTCCGGCCTGGACAGGCCAGGCGCGGCGCAGGCCAGTAAGACGATGGCGGCGGCGAGAACGAGGTTCTTGCGGGTCCACCAATTGTGCGGCATGGCGGGTCGCTCCTGTTTCGACAGCCCGGAGAATAGGATCATCCCGCCGCGGGGCTTGTGAATGACTTCACACTACACGGGTTTGTGCATGAGCCCGATGGACGCGCAAATGGGTATAACTCGCGCAAATCCGTTGCGCGCGCGGAAGCGTTGATCGACATTGCCCTCGGGGCGAGCGCGTGGGCGGGGCGTGCGATGGACGAGCAGGAAACGAGCAAACCGGACTCCGGCAAGCAGGAAGCAAGCTACGACTACCATCGCTACAAGCAATTGCTGGCGGAAGCGGTCGACGAGACCAAACGGCTCGAGCTGATCGAGATCATCGTCAGGGAAAAGGCCCGCGACAGGCTGGAGGCGCAGCGGATTGCGGACCGGGTAGCGATGACCGCGATGACGGTTGCACGCGTCCTTGGATCCGGGGGCCGTCGCGATAATATCTAGATAATATCTGGAAGAGCGATCACGTCTCCGAAGCGAGCATCACCAGTGAGCCGACCGGCCCGATCAACGCACAGGCGAGAAGGCCGTGTTGAAGGATCGCCAGCGCCCGGCCTGGGCTTCGGTCGCCGTTGCCACCTCGCACAGAGCAGCCAAGCTGACGTAGTCCCGCTCATCAGGATCAGTTTGGGCCATTTGCTGCTCACGCAAGCCTCCCCTGCTCTACCCGCCCCCTTTCGACGCTGGCATTTTGCCCCGGGTTCACTTACCTAGTCGCCAATCCGCGCGCGTGGCGCGTCCAACCCCAAGAGTGAAAGCGACAAGGCCCCTTTTATGAGTGGATTCAAGGAACCGAGCTTCGCGGACCGCCAGAAGGCCGCCCAGCAGGCGCGGCAGAACATCCTGAACAAGTTTCGCACCCAGCCGGGACCCGACGATCCCGAGGTGAAGCGCCGCCAAGCCGAGCGCGAGGCCATCGCCGCCGCCCGCGCCAAGGCGAGAGAGGCCAAGGAAGCCGAAAAGGCCGAACAAAGACGTCGCGAGGCCGAGGCCGCCGCGGCGGAGGCCACCAGGTTAGCCCGCGAGAAGGAAGAAGAGGCCGCCAGGCTGGCGGCGCTGGAGGCTGAGCAAAAGGCCAAGCGTGACGCGCGTTACGCCGCACGCAAGACAAAGGGCAAGAAGAAATAGGCCTGCGATCCGTGGTCGACGCTGGCGCGCTCTCGTCATTCCGGGATGGTGCGTTAGCACCAGACCCGGAATGTCGAGATTCCGGGTCTGGTCCTTCGGACCATCCCGGAATGACGATGCGGCTCAGTTCTTCTTCATGCCGTCTTCTTTTTTCATGCCGTCGTGCTTCATGCCTTCCTTCTTCATCATACCGTCCTCTTTCTTCATGCCGTCCTTGGACATGGACTCCTTCTTCATGCCGTCGCCCTTGCCCATTTTGTCCTGAGCGAAGGCGGCCGGCGCGAGCGCGAGACAGAGCGAAACAAGCGCGGCAGAAAGGCCGAGGCCGATACGGGTCGTGGTGGTGGTCATGGGATGGTGGTCCTTGGTTTGGGTTGGCTTCTCGAAAGCGACGTCTGCCGCTTCACCAACGACGATGGCGCGACCGGTTTTGTTACCGGCCACGCCCCAAAGTTCTGCAATTCTCACGGTTTGTTGAAGCGGTGCGATTCAGTTAATATGGGCTGAAGCCGGTCCGGATTGCCGAGAACCGTTTGCGGGGGACAAACCATGCTCACGCGCCGCCATATCATCGCATCTGCGCTCGCCGCGCCTGCCGTGTTTCGTTTCGGCACCGGTACGGCCCATGCGGCCACCACGCTGAAGATCTCGCATCAGTTCCCGGGCGGCACCATCGACAAGGGCGACTTCCGCGACCGGCTGTGCCGCATCTTCGCCGCCGAAGTCGCCAAACGCAGCGGCGGCGAGATCGCAGCCGAAGTCTATCCGAACTCCTCGCTGATCAAGACCAACGCGCAATTCTCGGCAATGCGCAAGGGTGCTCTCGATATCAGCCTCTACCCGATGCCGTATGCCGGCGGCGAGCTGCCGGAGACCAATATCGGCCTGATGCCGGGTCTGGTCGCAACTTACGACCAGGGTCTACGCTGGAAGAATGCGCCGGTTGGCAAGGCGCTAAGCGACTTCCTCGCCGACAACGGCATCATCCTTCTCACATGGGTCTGGCAGGCCGGCGGCGTCGCCAGCCGCTCCCGACCGATCGTCGCGCCTGACGACGCCAAGGGGCTGAAAGTGCGCGGCGGCTCGCGTGAAATGGATGTGGTTCTGAAGACTGCGGGTGCCTCCGTGCTGTCGATGCCATCGAACGAAATCTACGCCGCGATGCAGAGCGGCGCCTGCGATGCCGGTATCACCTCCTCCACCAGCCTGATCTCGTTCCGCCTCGCGGAGGTCGCCAAATCGCTGACCTCGGGCGCCGGCGCCTCCTATTGGTTCATGCTGGAGCCATTGATGATGTCGAAGGCAATCTTCGACAGGCTACCCAAAAAGCAGCAGGACATCATCCTGACGGTCGGCAGCGAACTGGAAGCGTTCGGCCGCAAGGGCGCGCAGGACGACGATATCGAGGTCGCCAAGGTCTATGAGAAGGCCGGCGCCAAGGTCAGCACGCTCGATGTCGCGACCGTCAGCAAGTGGCGCGACATTGCGCGCGATACCGCGTGGAAGGACTACAGCGCCAAGACGGCGATGTCGGCCAATCTGCTGAAGCTCGCCAGCGACGTCCCGGCATGATGCATGGTCTGATTCCGGATCAACGCCCCGCGCACGCCACGATTGAGCCGCCGCCCACCACCTGCAACAGGTCCGTACGCACCGCCTCGATATGCTGCTCCAGAAACCGGCAGGCCTGGTCGATCTCTCTCGCCCGGCACAGCTCGATCAGGTGCGCGTGCTCCTTTTCGGCCGTGCCCATCGCCTTGGTATTGGAGAGTTGCAGACGCGTGTAACGGTCGCTGGTCTGCAAGAGCGCCACGACGATCGCCTTGGTACGCGGCTGCCGCGCGTGAACGTAGAGCGCCATATGGAAGTCAGCGTTAAGCTGCCCCCATTCGCTGACGTTGCGCGCCTTGATCGCTTTCTCGAAGCGCTTCTGGATGTCGTCCAGCGCTGCAAAGTCTTGTTCCGCAAAGTGCGGCGCCGACTGCGCTAAGAGCCGCGGCTCCATGATTCTGCGAAGGTCGAACACGTCGTTGATTTCGTCTAGCGATAGCTCTGAGACGATCGCGCCTTTTTGCGGGACGATGCGCACCAGCCCCTCCGCCTCGAGCTGAAACAGCGCTTCACGCACGGGAATGCGGCTGACGCCGTATGCCTCGCCCAGCGCATCCTGCCGCAGTTGGGAGCCGGCCGGATAAGTCCCGTCGAGAATGGATTGCCTGAGCTGATCGACGATCGCAGCCGACAGCGTCCGGTGCTTCAGAGGGACTTTCATTTGACCTTCCGTCGTCATCGCCGGCTCTTCCGATCGAGGCGGCCCCGCATCGCACGTTGAAATGGTCCCACCCCAGCGCGAGCCGAGGTGCCCATAATCTCCATTTGACAAGATTGTATAAATTATACAATTTCGAATCGCACGAGAAATTTTGACGGGCAGCGGGGCTCTTTATGATCGAGCAGGCAATTGCGGACATGCCAGCGTTCAGCGCCCGGGGAATCGTCGTCAGGGCCTCGAGTCTGCTGCTCGCTTTCGAGCGCATCGCCCTGATGGGGCTGATGTATTTGCTGACGGCTCTGATCCTGGTGAACGTCGTCACCCGCTACTCGCACTTCCCGATCTACTGGATCGATGAATCGGCGGTCTATTGCGTGGTGTGGCTGACCTTTATCGGCGCCTCCGCCATGACGCGGCTCAGGCTCGACTTCGCCGTCACCATGATGACCGAGCGCCTCTCGGCGCGGCATCAGAAGCTCGCGAAGATCATCGCGACGGGCATGGTCGTCGTGTTCGGCGTGGCGCTCGTCATCACCTGCTTCCTCTGGATGGATCCAATCGGGCTTACCCGCGCCGGCTTCGACGCGCGCAAGCTCGCCGCCGAGACATTCAACTTCCTCTACACCGAGCGCACCCAAACGCTGAACTGGCCGACCTGGGTGCTCTATCTGACGCTGCCGATCTTCGCGGTCTCCATGACCATTCATGGCCTGGCAAACCTGCTCGAAGATCTCGAACTGGTGCCACGGACGCCGCTAAAGGGTTTTCAACTCTCCGAACTCGACGGGGTCAACTAGTGATCACGTCAGCCGCCTTCATCGCGATCATGTTGGTCGGGGTGCCGATCGGCCTTTGCCTCTGCCTGGCCGGGTTCGTCTTCATCATCGCGTCAGGCAATCCGGTGCTGTTTCAATCCTACCCGCTGCAGCTCTTCGGCGGGGTTGACAGCTACGGCCTGATCGCGATCCCGCTCTTCATTCTGATCGGCGAAATCATGAATGGCGGCGGCATTACGCGGCGCATCGTCGACATGGCGATGGCCTTTGTCGGCTCGCTGAAGGGCGGGCTCGCCTACGTCAATATCCTCGCCAACATGTTCATCTCCTCCATCCTGGGATCTGCGACCGCACAGGTCGCGATCATGGCGCAGATCATGGTGCCGGAGATGGAAAAGAAGGGCTACGACAAGACCTTCGCAGCCGGGTTGACCGCCTATGGCGGCATGCTCGGACCGATCATTCCACCGTCAGTGATGTTTGTCGTCTACAGCGTGCTGGCGCAGGTATCGGTCAGCGACATGCTGATTGCCGGCATCGTGCCGGGCGTGATCCTGACCGCGATGTTCTGCATCGCCATCGCACTGATGGGATACGTCTACAACTATCCCAAGGCCGACTATCAGACACCGCAGCAGCGGGTCGCGACGATCCTGCGGACATCGCCGACGCTGCTGATTCCGATCGTGATCGTCGGCAGCATTCTCGGCGGACTCGCCAACGCAACGGAGTCCGCGGCCATCGGCGCGGTGGCCGCCGCTCTCGTCGGAAAATTCTGGACCAAGGAGTTCAGGTTTTCGCAGCTCCCGCAGATGATGCTGCGCGCAGGCGTCTACTCGGCCATCGTGCTGTTTCTGGTCGCCGCGGCCGCCGTATTCTCTTGGGTGCTGGTGTTCGGCAAGGTGCCGCAGCAGACCGCCGCGTGGATCCAGTCGGTAGCCAAGGATCCCGTCAGCTTTATGCTGCTTTGCAACGTGATCCTGCTGGTGATCGGCACGGTGATCGACGGCATTCCCGGCCTGATCATGACGGTGCCGATCCTGCTGCCGGTCGCGACCGAGATCTATCACATCGATCCGCGCCAGTTCGGCGTCGTCGTGGTGATCAACCTGGTGCTTGGATTGCTGTCGCCCCCGGTCGGTCTTTGCTTCTTCGTGGCCGCCGCCGTCACCGGAGCCAAGCCCGGCAAGATGTTCATGGTGACGCTGCCGCTGTTCGGCATCTCCTGCATCCTGCTGGTGCTGCTGTCGCTCTATCCCTCCCTCTCCCTCGTCCTCATCAAGTAGGTCCAAACCCCTCAAGGAGCATTATCATGTCGCTTTCACGTCGCCGCTTCCTTGCCGCCAGCGCGGCCGTGCCGCTGTTCGCGCCGTCGTTGGCGCTGGCGCAAGCCAAGGAATTCCGCCTCGGCCTGATCACGCCCAATGGTCATTCCTGGAACAAGGCGGCATTAAAACTCGGCGACGATCTCAAGGCTGCTACCAACGGCCGCCTGACCATGACCGTCTTTCACTCCGGCCAGCTCGGCAACGAGCCGGCGATGATGCAGCAATTGCAGTCCGGCGCGCTCGACATGGGCTTCATCCAGGCCGCCGAGCTCGGCTCGCGCGTGCCGCATATCGCAGCGATCAACGCGCCCTATATCGTGCGCTCGACGCCATCAGTCGCCAAATTCGTCCGCCATCCGGCCGCGATCAAGCTGTTCGAGGTGCTGCCGCAGGAAACCGGCACGATCGGCCTCGGTTGGGGCATCACCGGCATGCGCGCCATCTTCTCGTCGAAGGACCTGACGACCTTGGCCGATATCAAGGGCATGAAGCTGCGCATCAACCCGACGCCGGTCTACCGCGATTTCTATTCGTCCCTGGGCGCGGCGCCGACGCCGATCCCAACGCCTCAGGTGTTCGATGCCATGGCGAACGGCCAGGTCGACGGCCTCGAGGCAGACCTGGAGTTCTCGTGGAACCAGCGCTTCGACAAGGTGTCAAAAGTCATCCTGCAGATGAATGCTGTCTTCATGCCGATGGCAGCGATCGTCTCCGGCCGCGTCTGGCAATCGCTGCCGGCGGCTGACCGGGAGTTGATCACCAAGACGGTCAAATCGACACTCGATACGCAGATCGACGAACTGGCGGGCAATGAGCCCAAGCTGATCGAGAACTTCAAAAACGCGCCGATCCCGATCCGTCAGGTCCCGGCCGGGGATACCGAAGCGGTCATTGCCGAATTCGACAAGATCTGGCTGCCCAAGGCCCCGGTCCTTGCCGAGTTGCGCAAAGTCGGCGCGACGCTCTGATCCCATCCCATCGTCTTCAAGCCAAAGCCCGGCGGATTCATCAGTCCGCCGCAACAATTCCAATGGAGCTAAACAAATGAGCCCACGCATTTCCTGGGAAGGCGTCTTCCCGGCCGTCACCACGCAATTCAATGACGACCTGTCGCTCAATATCGATGCGACCGCCAAGGTCATGGACGGCCTGATCCGCGACGGCGTTTCCGGATTGATCGTCTGCGGGTCCGTCGGCGAGAACACCTCGCTGGAGCGCAAGGAGAAGGTTGCGATCATGGAAGCCGCGAAATCCGTCGCCGCGGGTCGCGTACCCGTGCTGTGCGGCATCGCCGAGTTCACGACCGCCTTCGCCGTCGAAACTGCCAAGCAAGCGGCGCGCGTCGGCATTGACGGCGTGATGGTGATGCCTGCGCTGGTCTATTCGTCCAAACCGCACGAGACTGCCGCACATTTCCGCGCGGTCGCCACGGCGACCGACCTGCCGGTGATGCTCTACAATAACCCGCCGATCTACAAGAACGACGTCACGCCGGACATTCTGGCCTCGCTCGCCGACGTCGAGACCGTCGTCTGCTTCAAGGACTCCTCCGGCGACACACGGCGCTTCATCGACACCCGCAACATGGTTGGCGACCGCTTCGTCCTGTTCGCCGGCCTCGACGACGTCATCGTCGAGAGCGTGGCCATGGGCGCGGTTGGCTGGGTCTCCGGCATGTCGAACGCCTTCCCGCGCGAGGGCGAGACCTTGTTCCGCCTCGCCAAGGCGGGGCGTTATGCCGAGGCGATGCCGCTGTACGAATGGTTCATGCCGCTGTTGCACCTCGATGCCCGTCCAGACCTCGTCCAGTGCATCAAGCTCTGCGAGCACATCATGGGCCGCGGCACCGCGCTGACCCGTCCGCCGCGGCTGGCGCTGCTGCCGCACGAGAAGGCCGAGGTCGAAGCGATGATGGCGAAAGCGCTCAAGAACCGGCCGATGCTGCCGAACGTCGGCCTAAAGGCCGCGTAAGCGGCCTACTTGGCCGCCCGTGCCTTCGCGTTCAACGCCGCCGCGACGCGGCTGACCGGCGGGCGGCCGATCAGCCCGCTCACGACATTGGTCGCTGCCACCAGCTTCGCCATGTCGACACCGGTGGCGATGCCCATGCCTTCGAGCATATAGACCACATCCTCCGTCGCGACGTTTCCTGTCGCGCCGGGGGCGTAGGGGCAACCGCCGAGACCGCCGGCGGCCGAATCGATCACGCGGCAGCCTTCCTCTATCCCGGCATAAAGATTGGCGAGCGCCTGGCCGTAGGTATCGTGGAAATGCATCGCCAGATTGGCCATCGGCACATGGCCGGCGACCGCGCGCAATAGCTGCCGCGCCTTCAAGGGCGTGCCGACGCCGATCGTATCGCCGAGCGAGATTTCGTAACAGCCGAGATCCCACAACACCTTTGCGACATCGACCACAGCCTGCGGCTTGATCTCGCCCTCATAGGGACAGCCGAGCACGGTGGAGATGTATCCGCGCACCCTGACGCCATCGGCCCTGGCGCGGGCGAGCACCGGCTTGAAGCGCTCGATCGATTCCGAGATCGAACAATTGATGTTGGCGCGGGAAAAGCTTTCCGACGCCGCAGCGAATACCGCGATCAGTTTGGCGCCGGCGGCCTGAGAAGCCTCATAGCCCTTCTCGTTCGGCACCAATACCGGGAGTTCGCAATTCGTATGATGGCTGACGCCCCGCAACACCTCGGCCGATCCGACCATCTGCGGGATCGCCTTTGGAGAGACGAAGGCGCCGACCTCGACGGTGTGGAGGCCCGCGCCGATCAATGCCTCAATGAACGCGATCCGGTCGGCGACGCTGATTGGCGTCTTCTCGTTCTGCAGCCCATCGCGCGGGCCGACCTCGACAATGTGAACGCCATCGCTCATGACGCTACCGCCGGTTCGATTTCGGCAAGTTCGACGCCTTCGCCGACGATATCGCCGACCTTGCACCTGATTTTCGTCAACACGCCCGCAAACGGCGCGCGCAGGGTCTGCTCCATCTTCATGACTTCCAGCGTCAGGATCGCCGCGCCCTTCTCCAGCGTCGCGCCTTCCTCGGCCAGCAGCGCCACCACGGTCCCCGGCAGCGGCGCCACGATCTTGTCCTCGCCAACCTGCTCCTCGGTCTCGCCGCCGAACGGATCGATCCAATGCAGATCGAAGCGGCCGTTCCGGGTGCGGAGGTAAAGCTCGTGGCCTTCGATCACCGCCGTGACGCGTGATTTTATGCCCTCGATCGTCAGATCGAAACTGCCTTCTTCCGCGGGCGAGGTCGCGACAATGAACTCGTGCTTGCCGATGGTCAGTTTCGACGGACCATCGCCATAGTGCAGCGTCACCTTCTGCTCGGTGCCCTGCCCCTGACGGAACGAGAACATCCGCTTCCGCTGGCCGACCGGCATCCACCCAAACGTCTGCCAGGGTGAATGCGCTTGCTTCCGCGCAGCGTTCTGCTCATCGACAACAATTGCCGCAACCGCGGCACAAAGCTCGAGATCCCCTGCCGTTCCCGTGGACTCCGTAAGCTTCTTCAACTCGCGCTCGATGAAGCCGGTGTCGATGGTATTGGCGCGCACCTGCGGGTGCGTCACCAGCGCGGACAGGAACGGAATGTTGGTGACGATGCCGCGGACGTCGGTCTCTTCCAGCCCACGGTTCAGCCGCTCGATCGCCGCCTGGCGGGTCGGCGCCCATGCAATGACCTTGGCAAGCATCGCATCGTAGTATGGCGACACCGCATCGCCGCTGCGGTAGCCTGCATCGATCCGCAGACCGTCGACCGCCTCAGGCGTGCGCCAGGTCCTGATCCGACCGACTGACGGCATAAAATTCTTCTGCGGATTTTCGGCATAGACCCGCGCCTCGATGGCGTGTCCGTTCAGCTTGATCTCGTTCTGCGCCAGCGGCAGCGTTTCACCGAACGCCACCCGCAACTGCCATTCGACGAGATCGACGCCGGTGATGAGCTCGGTCACGGGATGTTCGACCTGCAGGCGGGTGTTCATCTCGATGAAGAACACGTCCTTGCCGTCGGAGACGAATTCGATGGTGCCGGCGCCGACATAATTGACCGCGGCAGCCGCCTTGCGCGCAGCCGCACAGACCGCTTCGCGTTGCTTGGAGTCCAGCGTCGGCGACGGCGCCTCCTCGATCACCTTCTGGTGCCGCCGCTGCAGTGTGCATTCGCGCTCCCAGAGCGAGAGCAGATTGCCGTGGCTGTCGCCAATGATTTGCACCTCGATGTGCCGGGGGTTTTGCACGAATTTCTCGATCAGCATGCGATCGTCGCCGAACGCAGCCTTCGCTTCGCGCTTGGCGCTGACGATCGCCGCCGCAAGCTCTCCGGCCGAATTGACCACGCGCATGCCCCGCCCGCCGCCGCCGGCGGAAGCCTTGACCAGCACGGGGAATCCGATCTTCTCGGCGGCCTTGGCAAGCGTCGCCTCGTCCTGGGCCTCGCCGTGATACCCGGGCACCAACGGCACGCCAGCCTTTTCCATCAGCGCTTTCGAGCCGGACTTCGAGCCCATCGCCGTCATCATCTCGGCCGTCGGACCGACGAACACCAACCCCGCATTAAGACACGCCTGAGCGAATTCGGCATTTTCAGACAGAAAGCCGTAGCCGGGATGCACCGCCTCAGCGCCGGTCTGGCGCGCCGCGTCGATCACGCGCTCGATGTTGAGATAGCTGTCGCGCGCACGCGCCGGCCCGAGCAGCACGGCCTCGTCGGCCATGGCGACGTGCATGGCGTCGCGGTCGGCCTCGGAGTAGACGGCGACGGTACGCAGGCCCAAGGCACGCGCGGAGCGGATCACACGGCAGGCAATCTCGCCGCGGTTGGCGATCAGCAGTGTGCGAAAACGCCGGTAAAGTTTCGAGCGGTCCATCATCACATCCTGAACAAGCCAAACTTCGTGGGTTCAATCGGCGCGTTGGCCGCGGCGGACAACCCAAGGCCCAGCACCAGGCGGGTGTCGGCGGGATCGATCACGCCATCATCCCACAGCCGCGCGGTGGCATAATAGGGATTACCCTGGCTTTCATACTGGGCACGGATCGGTGCGCGGAACTTGTCCTCTTCCTCGGCCGACCAGCTTTCGCCCTTCGCCTCGATATTGTCGCGGCGGACCTGGCTCAGCACCATGGAAGCCTGCTCGCCGCCCATTACCGAAATACGCGCGTTTGGCCACATCCAGAGGAAGCGCGGAGAATAGGCGCGGCCAGACATGCCGTAATTCCCGGCACCATAGGAGCCGCCGATCACGACAGTGAATTTCGGCACGCCGGCGGTCGCGACCGCCGTCACCAGCTTGGCGCCGTCGCGCGCGATGCCGCCGGCCTCGTATTTCTTGCCGACCATGAAGCCGGTAATGTTCTGCAAAAACACCAGCGGAATATTGCGCTGGCAGCACAGCTCGATGAAGTGCGCGCCCTTCAGCGAACTCTCGCTGAACAGGATGCCGTTGTTGGCGATGATGCCGACCGGGTAGCCCCAGATGTGAGCGAAGCCGCAAATCAGCGTCGCGCCATAGAGCTTCTTGAACTCGTCGAACTCCGAGCCGTCGACGATCCGCGCGATGATGTCGTGCACGTCGAACGGCTTTCTGCCGTCGGCAGGGACGACGCCATAGATTTCCTCGGCGGGAAACAGCGGCTCCCGCGGCTCGCGCATGTTCAGCACCGCGCGCGTCGGCGGCCTCAGCGTGGCGACGATGCGCCGCGCGATTCCGATCGCATGTGCATCGTTCTGCGCATAGTGATCGGTGACGCCGGAGTGGCGGGAATGCACGTCGGCGCCGCCGAGCTCTTCGGCGGATACCACCTCGCCGGTCGCGGCCTTCACCAGCGGCGGGCCGCCGAGAAAGATGGTGCCCTGATTGCGCACGATGATGCTCTCGTCCGACATCGCCGGCACATAAGCGCCGCCTGCGGTGCAGGAGCCCATTACGATCGCGATCTGCGGAATGCCCTGTGAGGACATCTGCGCCTGGTTATAGAAGATCCGGCCGAAATGCCGCTCGTCCGGAAAGATTTCGTCCTGCATCGGCAGGAAGGCGCCGCCGGAATCGACCATGTAGACGCAGGGCAGATTGTTCTGGCGCGCGATATCCTGCGCGCGCAGATGCTTCTTCACCGTCATCGGATAATAGGTGCCGCCCTTGATGGTGGCGTCGTTGGCGACGATCACGCATTCGCGGCCCGAAATGCGCCCCACCCCGGTAATGACGCTCGCAGAATGGACGTCGCCGCCATAGAGCCCGTGGGCCGCGAGCGGCGATAGTTCGAGAAACGCCGTGCCTGGATCGACCAGCAGGTCGACGCGCTCGCGCGCCAGCATCTTGCCCCTCGATGTATGCCGCTTGCGAGACACCTCGCCGCCGCCGCCGGCGACCACCTTGAGCTTCTCGCGCAGTTCGGTCACGAGACCCCGCATCACGTCGGCATTGCGGGCAAACTCGGAGGATGAAGGATCGATGGTGGAATGAAGCGGCATGATCGGCGTTTTCTTTGGATGCGAGGGAGCCGTTGGAATGGCTTCAGGACGGCCGGAGCTTAACGTTCGAGGAAGATATGACAGCCTGTATCATCTTTGCCTCGGTGTGAAGTTCAAGCCGTCTTTTCGAACAGCTCCCGGCCGATCAGCATGCGGCGGATTTCGCTGGTGCCGGCGCCGATCTCGTAGAGTTTGGCGTCGCGGAGTAGCCGGCCGGTCGGGTAGTCGTTGATGTAGCCGTTGCCGCCGAGGAGCTGGATGGCGTCGAGCGCGCATTGCGTCGCCTTCTCCGCGGCGTAGAGGATCGCGCCAGCCGCATCTTCCCGCGTGGTCTCGCCGCGGTCGCAGGCCTTGGCCACCGCATAGACATAGGCGCGCGAGGCGTTCATCGTGGTGTACATGTCGGCGATCTTGCCCTGCACCAACTGGAAGCTGCCGATCGGCTCGCCGAACTGCTTGCGCTCGTGCACGTAAGGCAGCACCACATCCATGCAGGCCTGCATGATGCCGATCGGCCCCGCCGCCAGCACTGCGCGCTCGTAGTCGAGGCCGCTCATCAGCACGTTGACGCCACGGCCGACCTCGCTCAGCACGTTCTCTTCCGGCACCTCGCAATCCTCGAACAGCAGTTCGCAGGTGTCGGAGCCGCGCATACCGAGCTTGTCGAGTTTCTGCGCGGTGGAAAATCCCTTCATGCCCTTTTCGATGAGGAAGGCGGTGATGCCGCGCGGGCCGGCATTGGCATCGGTCTTGGCATAGACCACCAGCGTGTCCGCCTCGGGGCCGTTGGTGATCCACATCTTGTTGCCGTTCAGCACGAAGCGGTCGCCCTTCTTTTCAGCCCGCGTCTTCATCGAGACCACGTCGCTGCCCGCGCCCGGCTCCGACATCGCGAGCGAGCCGACATGTTCGCCGGAAATCAGCTTCGGCAGATATTTGCGCTTCTGTGCATCACTGCCGTTGCGGCGGATCTGGTTGACGCAGAGGTTGGAGTGCGCGCCATAGGACAGGCCGACGGAGGGGGACGCGCGCGACATTTCTTCCAGTGCGATGCAGTGTTCGAGATAGCCGAGGCCGGCGCCGCCATATTCCTCTTCCACCGTGATGCCGTGCAGGCCGAGTGCGCCGATTTTCGGCCAGAGATCGCGCGGGAACTGATTGCTGCGGTCGATTTCGGCGGCGCGCGGGGCGATTTCGTTTTGCGAAAACGCATACACCGTCTCGCGGATCGCGTCTGCGGTCTCGCCGAGATCGAAGTTGAGAAGCAGCGCCCTGTTTGAGGCCATTGATTTCCTCCGATGTCTTAGAATTAAACGATCATACGTTTTTTTACTATCCTCGCAAGTGGAACCAACTGGGGCTCAAATGGACGCTCCAGCTAGTTGAAATTACTATCTTTTCGTGCCAAATTTATACGATCGCTTGCTCGTTTCCAGAACGGCGAACGCCTTCCACTCTTAGAGGTCCAATGGCGCGGACGATCGGCTCACACGGCCCCAAGACGATGGAGGCGATCCGCAAAGCCGGGCTGCGCCTGATCTTCGAGCACGGCTACGCGGCGATGAGCCTGCGCCAGCTTGCGGCCGAAGTCGGGATCCAGTCGGGCTCGCTCTACAACCACATCTCGACCAAGCAGGAATTCCTGTTCGTCCTGATACGGGACCACATCAACGAGCTGCTGCGCCAGCTCGATCGAGCCCTGCTCGGGAAACAGGGGCCGGCCGACAAGCTCCGCGCCTTCGTCGCCTTTCACGTCAGCTACCACATGACCAAAAAGCGCGAGGTCTTCATCGCCAATTCCGAGCTGCGAAGCCTGGAGCCGAAGAACTACCAGGAGATCGTGGCGCTGCGCGGCGCCTATGAGCGGCGGCTTGCGGAAATTCTCACCGAGGGTGTCACGGAAGGCGAGTTCGAGGTCGTTGACATCCAGGTGGCGACGTTTGCGATCCTGTCGCTCCTGACCGGCCTCACTGCCTGGTACCGGCCCGGCGGGCGGCTCACCAAGGAGGCGATCGTCGCCGCCCATGAGAAGCTGGTACTATCGGGCGTCTCTCCCAGCGCGACGCCTGCGCGGGCGCAAACCAAGCGCGCGCCCTCCCCTGATGTTACGGCTCGCGGCAGGCCGGAGGGCGGATGAGGTGCCGATGACGGAACGTCAACCCCTCGACGAATTCGATCTGAAAATCCTGTCCGAGTTGCAGAAGGACGGACGCATCCGCAACAATGAGCTGGCTGACAGGGTCGGCCTCTCGGAGCCTCCGTGCCGGCGGCGCGTTCGGTCCTTGCGCGAGCGCGGCTATGTCAGCGCAATCAGAGCCACGCTCGACGAAAAGCTCCTTGGTTACGAGGTTATTTCCTACGTATTGATTCAGTTGCAGAGCCAGGCTCAGGCGACGTTACAGGCGTTCGAAAAATCGATCACGGCAATACCGCTGGTCCAGCAGAGCTGGCGCATTTCGGGTGACGCCGATTATCTGCTCAAATGCGTGGCGCGAAACGTCGAGGGCATGCACCAGCAGCTTCTGCAATTTTCAGCGATGCCCGAGGTCCGCAACATCAGGACCTTCCCGGTGCTTGGCGTCGCCAAGGATGCGCCGCTGCCCATATCCCCAAATCCGGCGACATCCCACCCGGCACCATAGCCTCGCCCGCAACGCGGCCGCGTCGCGACCGAAAAGCGTTCCGGCCGGGCTCTCTCAGTGGGTCCAGGGCTCGCCGCGCTTGAAGGCGAAATTGTCGGCGTAAGCGGCCGGCCGGCGCACCGAATCCTTGGGCTCGATCACCTGGTAGGCGATGCCCTTGCGCTCGCAATAGGCGATCGCGTCTTCCTTGGTGTCGAAGCGCAAGGTGACCTGCTGCTTCATGTCGGAGGACGAGGTCCAGCCCATCAGCGGCTCGATTGCCTGTGGCTGCTCGGGCTCGTAGTCGAGTTGCCATTCCTGGGTCTTGGCCCTTCCCGATTGCATCGCGTTCTTGGCAGGCTTGAAAATGCGGGCGGTCATCGGATGGTCGGGTCCTCAAGCGATTGCGACATGGAAGCGTTTGGTGGAAACGGCCGGGATAGTATAGAGACACCTTTCAGGAATTTGATCGGTGATTCCGGAAGCCCGGATGTACCATTTCCGTACCGGTATAGTCATTATGCCGTACTGTGACAATCCAGGGCCATCCGGCGCCCGGGACCCGGTCTTGCGGCGCGATCTTCCCGAAAGCATCACGAAGCGGCACCCATGAAAATCAACGCCACCCTGCCCGACAAAGGACGCGACCTCCGGCTCGACCTGTTTCGCGGGGTCGCGAACTGGTGGATCTATCTGGATCATATCCCGGATAACGTCGTAAACTGGATCACCGTCCGGAATTACGGGTTTAGTGACGCCGCCGACCTGTTCGTCTTCATTTCCGGCTATACCGCCTCGTTTGTCTATGCGCGGATGATGCTCGAACGCGGCTTCATTGTCGGCGCCACGCGGCTGACCAAGCGGGTCTGGCAGCTCTATGTCGCCCACATCATCCTGTTCGTGATCTATATCGCCTCGATCAGTTATCTGGCGCTGCGCTTTGGCGACTCCGAACTGGTCAACGATTTCAATGTAGCCGTCCTGGTCGACAATGCGACCGAAACGCTGCGACAGGGATTGTTCCTGAAGTTCAAGCCGGTCAATCTGGACGTGCTGCCGCTCTACATCGTGCTGATGGGGCTGTTCCCGCCGGTACTGTGGATCATGCTGCGGCAGCCCAACTGGACCCTTGCGGCCGCGATCGCGCTGTGGCTGGTGTCGCGGCAGACGGGATGGAACCTGCCCGCCTATCCGGTCGGCACCTGGTACTTCAATCCGTTCGCCTGGCAGTTGCTGTTCGTGTTCGGCGCATGGTGCGCGCTCGGCGGCGCTCGCAAGAACATGCACATCATCAACGCGCCGGTCACGCTGTATTTGTGCATCGCCTATTTGATCCTGGCGCTGGTCATGACCATGGCCGGCAGGTTTCCGACGTTCGGCGAGCTGTTCCCGCAGTGGCTCTATTCGATGTTCAACCCGAACGACAAGACCAACCTCGCCCCCTACCGCTTCCTGCACTTCGTGGCGATCGTGATCCTGGTGATCCGCTTCGTGCCGAAGGAATGGCCGGGGCTGGAGTGGAGGATTTTCGATCCGCTGGTCGTCTGCGGCCAGCAGTCGCTCGCCGTGTTCTGCGTCGGCGTGTTCCTGTCGTTCGTCGGCCACTTCGAACTGTCTATGAGCTCGGGCTCGCTGTTCGCGCAGATCTTCGTCAGCGTGACCGGCATCGCGATCATGACCATCGTGGCCTATTACATTTCCTGGTCGAAGCGGCAGGACAAGCCACTCAAGCCGGCAGCGCCGAAAGCCGCCTGAGCGGCTTTCGGCTGAATCGCGGCAACCGGTTCAGGCCGGTTGCGCGGTCGATGCCACCAGCGTTCGCACGTCGGTGTAGATATTGACCAGCGGTGCGACCACCTTGTGCATCGCGTTCTTCGATACGATCGTGCCGTGCATGACAAGATGATCGACGCCGGTGGTCAGAAAGCAGTTCACGGCATCCTGCGGCGTTTCGACGATGGGCTCGCCCTTGATGTTGAATGAGGTGTTGATCAGCACGGGAACGCCGGTCAAGGCCTCGAATTCCTTCAGCAGGCGGTAGAGCATCGGATTGGTTTCTTCGCGCACGGTCTGGACGCGTGCGGTGCCATCGACATGCACGATCGCCGGGATCTTGTCGCGCCATTCAAGGCGAACCGGCTTGGCGATCAGCATGAAGGGCGAGTCTTCCTCGCCTTCAAAAATTTCCTTCATGCGCTCGGCCAGCACGATCGGCGCGAACGGCCGGAACGCCTGCCGGTGCTTCACGCGGCTGTTGAGGATGTCCTTCATCTCACCCTTGCGTGGATCGGCCAGCAGGCTGCGGTTGCCGAGCGCGCGCGGCCCGAATTCCGAGCGGTCCTGAAACCAGCCGATCACCTTCTGGCTGGCGAGCAGTTTGGCGGTGTCGCGGCAGACATTGTCGCTCCTGACGGCGTCGACCTGGATCCGCACCAAAAACTTCTGCAACTCCTTAGCGGCCTCCTGGTCGCTGTAGCGCCTGCCGACATAGGCGTGATCCATCACGAAGGCGCGGCGTTGCTTCAGGATTTCGAGCCAGCCGTAGTAGGCGCAGCCGATTGCAATGCCGTCATCGCCGGCCGCGGGCTGAATCCAGACGTTCTCGAAACCGGCTTCACGGGCTAGACGCCCGTTCGCCACGCAATTGAGCGCGACGCCGCCGGCCATGCAAAGGTTTTTGGCGCCAGTGGTTTCGCGCAACCAGCGGGCGCGGGCGAGCAGGACGTTTTCGGTGTCGTCCTGCGTGCGCCAGGCCAGGTCTTCCCAGTGCCGCATCGCGGGGTGTTTTTCCCAGTTGCTGCCGGGTTCGAACACGTAAGGCTGCTTGAAGTCGGCGGTCCAGTGCGGCACGTGCAGCTTGCCATCGTGCAGTTCAAGCAAATGCTTGACCTGGTCGCGGCGGCCATAGGGCGCCAATCCCATCAGCTCGCCGCACTTGTTCCAGTCGCCGAAGATGTAGGTCGAGGCACGGCTGTAGAGCGCGCCGAGCCCGGGCATGGTGTAGAATTCGTCGCTGAGGAAGCCGCGGTCCGGCTCCATCCAGACTTTTTTGACGCATTCCAGCGTCGTGCCGCTGAACTTGTAGTAACTCTCCGATTCGCGTGCGAGCGGCGTCGCCGTGTCGCTGGCAGGAAACGATTCCATGACGTCGGACCGGTAGCTGCCGACGCCATCGACGATCATCACGACGCCATCCTCGAACGGCGATACCGCGAACGCGCTGTAGGCGTGCGCGAGGTGATGGGAGATCGTGACCACCTTGTCCGAATGCTTCAGATAGAGCGGATGCTTGGCCGCCTCGCCGCGCTCGAACTCCGGCAGGAAGCCCGGCGCGTCGAAATAGACCAGCCGCTCTTCCATTTCCGGGACCGGCAGGATGTAGCAATTGCGCACCACCAGATCGACGTCGTCGAGCGTAATGCCTTCGGCTTCGAGGCAATAATCGATCACTTCCTTGTAGAAGCCCGAGGCGTGCTTGGCCCGCGTGATCCGCTCCTTGGCGATCGCAAACGCAATGGCGCCGTCGCGCAGCAGGCAGGCGCTGACATCATGGTCATAGGTGTTCAGACCAAGGACATAAGTGTGTTTTTTTGGCATGGGTACTCGTCAGGAGAGGATCGTCTTGCGCTGAAAAATGGAGATCGTGTCGACATCAAGTCCTTGGCGTGGCCTTGCGGATTTCTTCAATCGATGTTCTGCAGCGCACCATCCTAAGTGTTCATCCAACATTCAGGAAGATGAATGCGCGCCGCAGGAATCCTCAGCAAACCACCGTAACTTGACCTTACCTGCCCTTCTCAATAAAGTCCCAACAGCTCGAAAGAACCTTATGAAAATATTGTGTTAGCGCATCTGAACGGAAAGCATTCTCGCGCGTCTAAGTGAGATAGTGCCGAAGTCCAGATGTTTGGAAGTGACTGGGAGATTCTCGAATGGCTAAACGCTACAATATCCTGACCCGCTGCCTTGCAGCGCTGGCTTTGTTGTTCGTCTACGTGGCCAGCACGTCTGCGATTCTGGTGGGTGCGACGACCACGTCAGCAGAAGCGCAACGAGGCAGAGGCAGAGGTTATGGTCGCGGTTACGGTCGCGGCTACGCGCGTGGTTATGGCCGGGGTCGGGGCTATGGCCGGGGTTATGGCCGTGGTTATGGCTTCTATGGCGCGCCCCTCGTTGTTCGCCCGGGTCCGCGCTGCTATTGGAATCCCTACGGCGTCCGCGTCTGCAGGTGGTGATTTAGGCTCGATCGCCGTCGCCTTAGACGGGACCGGAGATAAGATAGAGGCGCACCGGAAAGCCGGTGCGCCTTTTCTCTTGTGCGCCCAGCATGAGCGTACTCTTGTGGGTGCAAGTCCCACCGCGAGTTGAT
>NZ_JAGWDK010000028.1 GCF_018398875.1 Bradyrhizobium sp. sGM-13
CGGATCGTTCACTTGCTCTGGATCGGATGGCGCTTCATGGCATCTTGGCGACCACGGTGCGCCAGATGCTGCTGGAATGGGCGGTATGTCTGCATGATCCGCTTTTGACGCAAAAAGTTCAGCAGCTTCTATCGTGATCTGGGTTGCCCCGGGGCGCCTTGAGACGTCCGGACGCAGGCTCGCGTGAAGCGAGCCCGCGCGGCATCGGCCTTGCGGCGTCGATCCTGACGCAGACATGGTACCTGGGGCTCCCTCAGAACGTCCCTTCAATCGGGATGATCGAAACCAGTTTCGGCAGCTTGCCTCTTAGCGCGCGCTCGATTTCGCCGCGGCCATCGCGTAATTCGGGTTCGATGAAGGGAAGGCCAAGAGCTCGGTAGATGTCCTCCTCCTTGGCGGCGATCACGGTTCGGCCTTTGTGGAGCCCGTGCACCTCAAGCCTCATGCCCTTCGTGTCGGCGAGAGACCGGAGCCCTTCCAAATGATCGGCCGATCCGGTGGCCTGGAGGAGCAGAGCGCCCAAGTGCTTGCGGTCGGCCACGTAAACCTTCAGGCCCGACGAATCCCGGATGGTCGGTTCTTTCCGAAACCGGCGTTTCTGCCACCAGGGCGAGCTCTCCGACGAGCTCGCAGCTCCGTCTCAAGTCGCCGGCTATAGTCACGTGCTTCAGTTCGGGTTGTGTCTTCTCGAGAGTTTTCTTCGAATGCTCGAGCAGGGCGGCGGCGCGATGCAGATGAAGCAGCCCCGCGCTGCCCTTTGCAGTTTCGAGATTGTGCAGGATCTTCGTCTGCACTGCCTCACCGAGCCCCTTGGCCTTCTTGATCCGGTCTTGCTTGGTAGTTGCTTTCAGTTCGTCAAGCGAGGTGATGCCAAGATCCTTGTAGAGGCGCAGGACCTTGTCCGGGCGCAGCCCCGCCATGGTAGCAATTCCAGGACCCCTGCGGGAATCTCCTCCCGGACCTTTCCCGCGCTGGTTTCTGTGCCCAGAGGGAGGACCTGCAATGAAGTGGTGTGCCCGCTGCGACAACTGTCATTGGGTGTGCGAGGAGCATCCGGACCAGCCGTGGTTAGGCGCGCGCGCCTGTACCTGTGGCGCTGCCGGAGCGGCATGCCCGGTCTGCAATCAATCCGATGAGTCCACCGCGCCGGATCTTCCCGAGGGATTTCAGGCGGATGTCGAAAGCTCTCAGCAGTTGCCGCGCTACACCGGCGTCGACATGGAGGATCCGAACCGGCCGGAGATCGAGCATTTCGGCAACTGCCCGGTTTGCGGCGCCCTGGTTGACATGCGCGACCTCGGCCAGGTGATGGCGCATATGCACGGCGAGCAGCCGCTCGATCTAACGGGTAAGCCAAAGTCAGATGAACAATAGATCGCGCGAAGCGCTGGTGGAAACTCAGCGCATCTCTCGTATGAGAGCGAAGGCGACCGCGGCAAGTACGACCAGGGCGGCAAAACCGGCGATCCAGTAGATGATATCCATGGCCCGAAACGCGCCGCCCTCGCCGAACGTTCCTCGTCAGACCGTCGATACGCGGACCTTTGCGGGTAGACAACATTGACCCAGGCGTGCTGGACTGCATGCGAGGCGGCCTGGCCTCTATGCCCCCAAAGCCCCGAAGGCAGGTCATCCTCCTTCCGTCGCCGGTCGCTCGCGCTGGGCGGCCGGCGCGGACTGGAGCTTCTGTCAGCGCGAAGCGCTCGCTACCCACAAACGGAATGGCCGCAGCTTGCTCTGTGGCTTACCGGTCAGATTATGCTTGTCCGTGCTGAAATGCTTCACCTCGGCTGCTGGCACCAGCAATAGCAAGCGGGCACTATTTCTGCTCCGGGAAATTACGGAGCGGCAGCGTCACAGGACCACAAGATCATGAACGCTGAAACGACGGCGAGCCACATCACCGCGGTGATGAAAATGGCGGCAACCCAACCAGGGCCTCGGCGCCGATACGTCATGCAAATGGCCAATCAAAAAGAGGCCAAGCGTGACTCGGAGTTTGCGTTTGTCAACCGAGCGACCTGACAGCCGGCGGGGCGGCGTCTCGGTTTGCTGCCCATGCCGAAACGATTATGTCGGGTATGTTGCAGACCCGACAAACAAACCAGATTAATTGTTGTGGCGGGAAAGGGGGCTTTCACCGGAGTCGCTCCCAGCCCCCTTCGGGGTTGGATATGCGTATGTTCCCGGAATCGATAAAACGTCCCGCTTGTAAGCGGTGCGGCACTCGAACCGCGCTCGTAACGCATCGAACCAGAGGGCACAGGGCTCGAAAGCCGGATATTTACGTGCCCGAACTGTGAGTCCACACCGGGCACGTTGTTGTTGACCCTATCGGGTTGGTGACATGGTGCACATCTCGCTATGTCATTGACAATCGAAGCTTCGTTGCCGCGGATCTTGTGATACTGCGCGACCATTCGTCACCGCATGACCGACTTCCTGCCGATTCAGGTCAATCTCCCGGATCACATACGGTGCGCCCACGCAACTCTGTTTTGCCGGCAAGACACCATCGTACCACAGTCATCTTGCTGAGGCCCAAACGGCTTGCTGCCTCATGCAGGATCAGATCCCCACGTTCGGCGCGTTCGCCATCTCGGTAAACAGGAATGTTGTGGTCGTTGCGGAAGACACAAACGCGCTGCTGGGTCCACGTGTTGCCTTTAGCCGTGCGTGTGCCAAGCCGATTGAGAACGGAGGCAATGCTCCCGTCCGGCAGCAAACGAGCCAGATCACGGATCAGCTGCTCAGTTGAAGCATTGGTCTTCCACCGATGCTGTTCGGCCCGGTTCTTCACAACTTCGAGCATAGTATGGTCGCCGCCCTTCCAGTGCAATTTGAGGTGCAATACTACTGGCTCGACGGTGACGATGATCTCTTCAAGAACCGCTCTCAATATCCGCTTTCGTGTCGCAACCGAGGCTGCCGGATGGCTCCACAGGCGCTCCACGTCTGTCCCTAGTCCAAAAATCTCAGCGCGTTCTGCGTCGGTTAGAGCGGGCGGCTGTTTGGCGTGGGCGATGCGAAGATCATCCTCGAGGCGCGCCACTTCCGCAAGCCGTTCATTCCACCGCCGTTCGAGATCTCCAGCGACCTGGCGGTTTTCTGGATCAACCGCATCATATTGTCGGTGCGCGCGAGCCGCTTCATAGCGTGCCTGCCCCAGCTCCAGCTCTATGTGCTGCAGCCGCTCCCCGCCGGCTCGCTCGCGGTCCGCGATTGCTTGCAGGGCAGCGTCAAGGCCGAGAGGTGCAAACGCCGATAATACCTCGGCCGACACAACTGCATCGATTCGCACATTGCCAAACTCAATGCACTTCGTCCGCCGTCCGTGATTAACGGTGGCGCCGTTGCAAAGGTAACGCGCAACACCCGCAGCCCATTATGGTGCACCTTGAGCTTGCGACCGCAACGTCCACAACGCAACAGGCCGACGAGCAATCCGCCACCATTGCGCACCGATCACGGCACCATCGCGCCCTTCATGTTCGCGTTCCCGTTGATGGTCCGTTGGTTGCTCTCGTAGTCCTGCCAGGAGATGTAGCCGTCGTGGTGATCACGAATCAGAACCTCCCAGTCCTTCTGCGATCGGCGCACATTACGGGTGACCAGCTTGCGGCCGGCTTCGATTCGCACCTGCGAACCGGTGCGACCAAATACGTACGCGCCAGCATAGGTCGGATTGGTCAGCAGCCGGTGAATCGTATTGTAGCGTGGCAGCCGCCACTCCACCATTCGGCCACGTGGACCATACACGACAATCGGCATCTTGATGCCGTTATCGCACAACCAAATCGCGACTTGGCGCACGCTGCCAAATTCCGCAAACTTGCGGAACGCTAGATGGAGCGACTTGCGCACCCGCCTGTCCGGATCCAACTCCAGCCTGTCGTCGCTGGTGCGCACGTAGCCGACGGCCACGGAGGTGTGGAGATCGCCACGCGCCGCCTTGAGGCGCAATGCTTCCTGTGAGCGCTGGCGCAAGATCGATAGTTCGAGCTCGCTGAACGTTCCCTTCATCCCTAGCAGAAGCCGGTCATTGGTGAGCTTTGGATCGCAAACGCCATCCTCGTCAATGATCAGGCTATTCACCAGCGTGCAGAACTCCAGAAGCGTGTGCCAGTCGCGGCCATTCCGGGCCAGGCGGGAAGCCTCAATGGCCAGCACAGCGCCGGCGCTTCCGGTGCAGATCGCGGCTAGCAAGCGCTCAAAGCCTGGACGCGCTGTGCCGCCCCCCCGAGCGACCAAGGTCGTCGTCGATGACGCTTTCCCAGCCAAGCAGCCGTGCGCGAGTTGCGAGCGCGTACTGACGCGGACGGCTCTCAGGATTATTGACGAGTTGGTCCGGGGTCGATTGCCGCACATAGACATAGGCGCTGCGTGACAAATGATCAGGCGTTATCTTATTCATTGTCCGCCTCCGGCACCTTTGGGCGGGCGGTGCTGCATGCGTCGAGAAGAAGTTTGAGCAGACTTGTGACTTCCAAACGAACCAGCGGATCGAGCCGCTGGTGCTGGACTGTGCCTGCCGTGATCGCCAGCAGATCGAGCTGTCGCCATCGTTGTTCCATCATCACCTCCAACCGTCCGACTCGCTCCAGACGACGGTGACGACGATACGCGCTGTGCATCAATGAGGCCGCGAAGTTCGCGTAACGAATCCAAGGAAAGCCGAGGGACTTCAACCGTCGGCAGTATCGCGGCGGAGTTCTCAGTCATCCAGGCCGGGAGCAAGGCGCGAGAGCCGTCGGGCTGTTCACTCACGAAGTGAAGGCGAGCCCCGTGAATGACTCGCCTCAAAGCGATGACGCGCTCACCGGCGCGTGGATGATGTCGATATTGAATGACAACTTCGAACGGACGTTCTTGGGTGCTATGTCGTGTGCTCGTCGGAAGCGTGCAAGGGCTGGCTCTCAAGCGAACTCAAGCCTCCGGTCTAAGCCGCGTCGGAACGATTGTCGGGGAAACGCATTGCCGTGGCAACGCTCCAGAGACCCCTCGCATGGACCACGCCTTCCTCGCCCTCACCGCCACCGGATTCGCCCTGCTAATCGTGTCGTGTGCCGCTGCGCTGGCGCTGCACTGAAAGCAAAACGGCCGCAGATTGCTCTGCGGCCCACCGACTAAAATAATTCTGCCGTGTTGAAATCGCCGTCCTCGGTGCTGTAGATACTAAAGCTCAGCTCTGTTTCAGTTTCATTTCGTCGCTACCCCGTATGACTACGGGAATTATGCGCCGGCTCGCCGGGAACGATCGCCGGCGGTGCGCACTCGCTCCACCGCGTGTCCGTGGAAGTAGCGGCACGCGTTCGGACGGCCCCAATCGAACTTGCCTGGCGCAGGCTGGGGCTATCTTCCAACCGCCGTTGGACCTCGAGGGCAGCGAGGCCTTGGACCGAACCGTGCCAGCCCGATTGGTGATTGGCGGCCTGATGTAATAAGTTCGGGTCAATTGCACCCGGTAAGGTGGACAACAAAGGTTCATGCAACGCGCGCGTTCCGTTCCTCCGTGAATTTTAGCCATTCCGTATTTCTGATTAGGCCACTGAGCCCGGAAACAGGCAGTACTAGCAGTCCGCTGAAAAACCATGAAATGGAGAGTTTTTTTATTCTGGCCGGTCGTTGTTGGGGCGACGCGGCGGAGTTGGATGTAAATTTCTAGCCTGGTGTTGGGTGCACCTGACGCGGGGTGGCTAAGCGGCAAGCAGTTTTGGAATGCGGATCAGGTTATAGGCGATCAGATTGAGCAGGAAGTCGGCGGCGACGCGAGCGATGCCACGATGCTTGGTCTTGCGCATGGTGCCATGCTGCTTGCCCCATCCGAAGATGCACTCGACCATCGCCCGGCGCGATTGCGACATGCCGTACCCCGGATGCCGCGTGGTTCGTTCGTCGATGGCGCTGTTGCGGTTCTTGCCGGTTTTGGTGACGGCCTGGTTCTGTGTCACATGTGGCGTCACGCCGATGGCGCGAAGATTGGCGACATGATCGGCGGTATCGTACGCCTTGTCCTCGCCGGCCGTGATGCGGCGGCCTGCGGCTTTGCGTCTCGCCTTCAGCATGGTCTCCGAAGCCCGGCGTTCGGCGGTGCCATTGGCATGCGTGACCCTGCCGGCCACCGCCAGCCCATGCCGGTTCTCCATGGTGGCGTGGCCCATATAGCAAAGCTTGGCCTCCCGTCCGGCCGCCTTGCGATAAAGCCGGCTGTCCGGGTCGCTGGTACTCGCATGAGTGTCGTTCTTGCGCTTCTGGCCGTGGAAGTTGGCGCCGTCATCATCGTCGCCGCTGCCGTCTTTGGGGCGAAAACTCTTCTGTGAAGCCCAGGCCTCGATCAGCGTTCCATCCACCGAGAAGTGCTCGTCCGACAGCAGCGGCTTGACCTGCGGATGGTTCAGAAGCCTGGTCATGAACTTCGTGAACACATCGCCGTTCTGCAGCCGCTCCCGGTTCTTGGTGAAGGTGGTCGGGTCCCAGACCGGATCGTCCGGCGACAGTCCCACGAACCAGCGATACAAAAGATTGTAGTCCAGTTGCTCCATCAACTGGCGTTCCGAGCGGATGCCGTAGAACACCTGCAGCAGCAAGGCGCTCAGCAATTGCTCCGGAGGGATCGAAGGACGTCCCTCGCTGGCGTAGAGCCTCCCAAGGCTGCGGTTCAAATCACTCAAAACATCCCGGACGAGTTCCCGGACCTTCCGCAGCGGATGGTTCGCTGGCACCCGCTTATCCGGCGCAATGTACGAAAACAGTCCGCCCTGATCCGTAAACCTGCCCCGCATGATCATCTCCGCCGATTCGAGATGATCAAGTGAATCATCAAGCCCCCTCCGTGGCGAGGGGGTTCTTCAGCAGACTGCTAGATCCCGGCGCACCACCGCGTGGGCATCATCCAAGCAGCCGCACGAGCACCGCCGCCCTCATCGCGATTGTGAGCCTGCAGACCGCAGCTGCTGGATAAGCGAGTCAAAAGCGGTCACGGTCTATACATCAGTATCATTGAAGGGCCGAGCGCGATCGGCTTTATGGTGCCGCAAGGATCCTTGACGGGCCACCGGGCCTTAGGGCTCGCGCGCTTGTCATCCACCTCGTTTGCTTGCCCCTGCCGACTTCACCGGCAGGGGTTCGCGTTTGTGGTCTCTGCATCCAAACCCACGGATAAGCCCGCTGGTGACCCATGTTTAGCCTACGTCGTGGGTCACGGGGATGATTCGCCATGCCGGCGTGAGCCAGCTGGCTTGAATTCACCCGATTCTTAGATTTTCCGCGGACGTTTTGCCTCGGTTGCTCATTTCTTCATAGCTCACCTTGGCACCCTCATTGAGGCTGCTCAGGCCGGCTTTCTCAACAGCTGAAATGTGCACGAAAACATCCTTGCCGCCGCTGTCGGGCTGGATAAATCCATATCCCTTAGTTACGTTGAACCACTTTACCGTACCTGTCGCCACTGTCCGCACTCCCTTTTGAACCAGTGGGCGACAGCTTAGGTCTCCTGGGCAGTACACCGCAAGAGAAACCCGCCGCCGTGAATCGGGGTACGCCACGATGTAGAACACCGCAGCGGAACGTTGGCACCGAGAAATCTCATACCGGTTACTAACTTCCCCCAACAAACCGAGACAGCCCCCTTCGATGCAAGGGCTGTCTGGCGCTAAGCTTGCGCACGCCTCCGAAATAGGTCTCGAAAGGCGGGATTGCGGACCAGCAGCTCAGTAGTGGTATCGACATTGAGCGATGTCGAGTTGCTGGGTCTCGCTCTTTCCATTGAGGCGGTAAACGAGTCGATGCTCTCCGGTAATGCGCCGCGACCACCAACCCTTCAAATCATGCTTAAGGGGCTCCGGTTTCCCGAGCCCCTTATGTGGATTGCGCTTGATGTCCTTGACTAGATCGTTAATTGCTTGGAGAATTTTTGGGTCTTCCTTCTGCGATTGAACATAGTCTTGCCAAGCAAGCTCAGTCCAAGCAGTGATCATTCCCCCCGCCTAGCCTGCCTTCGCTGACTCGATCAGTTCGCGCTCGATGAGTTTGCCCTCATCTGCCTCCTTGATGGCTACAGCGCTTTGCTTCATCCCATGGCGCCGGCATCCAGACGTCACGCTCCTCAGCGGTCGCCAGGATCACGTGCATGGCCTTTGGGTGAATAGGCTCGACAACCGCGTTCGGGGCCGTCGTCAGAAAGCGTAGACGAGGTGAGGCCCGGGACCGGCTTGGATTTGTGCCGCGGTCGCCCTTGAACTCGGTCCCGATGCCGGCGCAGGCACAGAGCGGCCGATCCGCGTTTAGCGCGAACCAGACGACATCCCTCTTCGTTTCGGGGTTCGCTTCGGGGCGCATTCGGCAAAGCCGTTGAAGGGCACGAGGCATCGGTTGTCCAGCTTGAGCCACACGCGCCAGTGTGGCGACGACGTGTTCCGGATGTTGCTCGCTGGCGGGCCGCCGGTCTGGGCGACTCAAGCCGCAACGGGTCGGAGATGTGGACGAAAGAGCGCTAACGCCTGAAAACTGCGTACGCACGCGTCAAATGAAGGCTTTTCGAATTGCGTCTTGTGGCATGCTCCCTTTTTTTGCACGTCGTCCCCTGCATACGATCGGCAGCATCGATTCCAAGCGCCGCCCACACACAAAAGGACCAAAAATGAAGAATGAGAAGAAGCCAGGAAGTGATCAGGGCACGGATTTCGTCGAAATCACGATGGTCGTGAACGGTCAGCCTGTCGTCATTAAGGCCGTAGAGCAGCAGCCGCTGCATGTGGCCCGCCAAAAAGCGCTGGAGGAGACAAAGAACCTGGCTCAACCGCCCGAGAATTGGGAGATCAAGAACGAAGGGGGCGAGCTGTTGGATCCGGACAAGAAGCTAGGCGAGTTTGGATTCGGCAAGGAAGTGACGCTGTTCCTGGGTCTCAAGGCTGGCGTGGCCGGTGGCTGACCTCCAAACTGTCGATCCCGAGGTCTCGCGCGTAAAGTTCGAGCGAGAGCTTGCCAACTATCGGAGCATGGAATCGGCCTATCGCAAGAGGGGCTGGATCCTGCTTGACGCAGAGTTTCCGGAAATCTTCGTGGTTTTCGCGGCGACTAAGCCGAGACCGCCTCCGATCGTCGCTGCCATCGTGCTGAATTTTACGGATCACGATCTGCGGCCGCCCTCCGTCAGGTTCGTGGACCCCTTCACGCGCGAACCGATACCCGCCAAATTGCTCCAGGTGCAAATGCTTCGCCGTGCGGCAATCCCCGGCGCAACTCCCGAAACCATTCGGGCGCTGGCCCAGCAGGGCGGGGTGCAACTGACAAACATGATTCAGTACAACAGCCCTGATGATCGGCCATCTATTTGTCTTCCCGGCATTCGCGAATACCACGACAATCCCGCTCACACCGGTGATTCATGGCTGATGCATCGAAGCTCTGGCGAAGGATCCTTAGTTTTTATCCTCGAAAAGATCTGGCACCACGGGGTATCTCCGATCGAGCATTACCAGGTGCAGGTCCAGATTCCGGCGGTGAACGTGCTGCCCTCATTACTCGCCGTACCGGAATGAATCAGATCGCGGAGGTTACGGTCCTCTCGGTACCGCGTGGCTGCGTAGACGAACTCCATGCCCATTTGCGGAAAGTGGGGCGTGAAGGGCATGAAGGTCTCGGCCTTTGGGTAGGCCGTCAGACGGGGCACCATTTTCAGGTACATAGGACTCTCATTCCCGCCCAGCGCCATATACGTACTGCCGACGGGGTGTGTGTCGTAACAGGACCTGAAGAGCTGCATCGCATAAATGTATGGCTGTACCGGGAGAAGCTTGCGCTCATTGCCCAGATACACAGTCATCCCGGCCGAGCCTATCATTCCAGCACGGACGACGAATACGCGATCGCCACCACGGTGGGGTCCTTGTCTTTGGTCGTGCCGAACTTCGCGCGAGTGCCCTTCGATCTCAGGAACGTCGCATCGTACCGGCTTGACGCGGCTGGAGTGTGGCGCCCCTTGTCGGTTGGCCAGGTTACGCGGATGATTTTAATCAAGGATTGAACGATGGCCATGGCCAACTTCATGGACCGTGCGGCGTCGGCGGCGTCGCGGGTGCTAACCAATTTCAAGATCTCAGCGTTCGAGGACAGGCTTGCCGCGCAAGTGATCGGAGTGTCTTTCGACGGCGCAGCCGTGCAGTCGCCGGAAGGCAGGGCCAGTCTGGATTTGATCATCAGGCTGTTGTCGCGTCTTTATCCGACGATCGCGCTGCGGCCGCTCGATGCAAAGGCGAAGGATCATGGTCCAATCCTGGAGTTCTTGGCGAAGTCCATCAATCCCGAAATCGAGCTCGCCAAGACCAGGAAGGCCGTCACGGTTTCCGTGGTCGTTGGAAGCAGTCCGTCGCGCACTAAGTGTCCGACCTTCTTCATCGGCTCGGACGGATGGAGAGCCAAGCTTTCGAGCCGCGGTCTGGTTGGCTCCGGCAAGTCGATGAATCCGTTTGGCGCGGGAGCTGCGTCATGCTTCGCCGCAGCCAACGTCTTTCGGACGGTATTTGCCGATCAGCTGGATCAGGGCGACGCTGACGAACTTATCGACCTGTCAATGCTGACCTACGCCCAGGGCACCCCTGACTCCGCTCCGGGCTTTGAGGGAACGGATATCGGCGAGACTCACCTCGTCGGGCTCGGCGCGATCGGCAATGGCGCTATATGGGCCTTGGCTCGAGCAGTGGGCCTTAAGGGATCGCTCCGTCTGGTGGACCATGAGGAGGTCGATCTTTCGAATCTGCAGCGCTACGTGCTGGCCGGTCAATGTGATGTTGGTTCACCAAAAGTGGATCTGGCGCGTGCCGCGCTCGCGGACACGGCGCTGCAAGTGTCGGCGCATTGTGCCAAATGGGACGTCTATGTGAGCGACCGGAACGATTGGATGTTCGAAAGAGTCGCTGTCGCATTGGACAACGCTCCGGACCGCATTGCCGTGCAGGGGGCGTTGCCGAAATGGATCGTAAACGCCTGGACACAGGAGCTTGATCTCGGAGTGTCGCGCCACGGCTTTGATGACGGCCGGGCATGTCTGGCCTGCCTTTACTTGCCTCACGGGAAGGTAAAGGATGACGACGAGAAGATGGCTGAGGAGCTGAAGATGCCGGAGGCCCAACAAGAGATCCGGGATCTCCTTCAGACGAACAGGCCGGTGGATGTAGGTTTCGTCGAGCGTGTCGCCAAGACCTTCGACATCCCGTCCGAAGCCCTTAAAGAGTTTGTCGGCCAGTCCGTCCGATCGTTTCACCAGCGGGCAATCTGCGGGGGGATTGTCATGCGCCTGACGGACGGAGCGCAGCCTGTGAGAGCCGTTGTGCCGATGTCATTTCAGTCGGCTCTCGCTGGCATAATGTTGGCGGCAGATCTCGTGAAGCACGCTTCCGGGCTTCTGAACCTGCAGACCACAAGCACACGGATTAACCTGCTTCGTCCACTCGCGTCGCATCTTCACGATCCCAAGGCGAAAGATAGGTCGGGACGGTGCATCTGCGCCGACGAAGACTTCTTAGCTGCATACCGACGAAAATACCCAAGCTGCAGAGCTCGTTAACTTCGATCTGATCACTATGGAAGGCCTCGCCTCACGGTAGGCGCGGCGAACGTGCGCTCCAACCGGACGCGCTGTTTTCACTTGGAACGGCTGCCAAGCTATTGAAATTGCTGAGGGGGCGCCTTTTTCCAAATGCGCCTTGAAGTTGTTGGATTATCAACCGCATTTGAATTCCAGAACACCCTCGACAAGAGCGCGGAGGGGGTGGATCACTCCACCCCCTGGGTCACGCCCATGCCGGCCGCCTCGATCGCAACCGCAACTGACTGCACGATTGCGGCAAAGCGGACCGCGGTTTGGATGGCCGCCGAGCTGACGCCGGCTTCCCGCAGCACCTTCTCATGGGCGTCCATGCAGGCGCCGCAGCCGTTGATGGCGCTTACCGCCAGCGACCACAGCTCGAAATCGTCCCTGTCCACGCCGGGATTGCCGATCACGTTCATGCGTAGCCGCGCCGGCATCGTCTTGTATTCCGGATTGGAGGCGAGGTGAACGAAGCGGTAGTAGACGTTGTTCATCGCCATCATGGAGGCCGCGGATTTCGCCGCCGCGACCGCGGCCGGCGTCATCACGACGGCCGCCGCCGATTCCATAGCTGCGATCACCACGGGATTGCGGGCCGCAATCGCGGTGGCGAGCAACAGCCCGTATTTGCTCTGCGGCGATATCGTCTCATCCGACATCATCGACGCCAAGTTGAGTCTCACGTCCTTGGCGAAATCGGGAATTTGGTCCTTTAGCTGTTCAATCGACATCATGCCTCAAGCAACTTTCAGGGTTTCGCCGCCTATCTCGCGGTTACAGGCGCAGAGCTCGTCGGTCTGCAGGGCATCCAGCACGCGCAGCGTGTCCTTCGGGCTGCGGCCGACATTGAGATTGGTCGCGTAGACGTGCTGGATCGTATTGTCGGGGTCGACGACGAATGTGTAGCGATAGGCGACGCCGTCGGGCGAACGGACGTCAAGGCCATCGACCAACCCGCCCTTCGTGTCGGCAAACTGCCAGATCGGCAGATGGTGCAGGTCCTTGTGCGAGCGCCGCCAAGCGAGCTTGCAGAACTCGTTGTCGGTCGATCCGCCTAGCACGACCGCATCGCGGTCGGCAAAATCCTTCGACAGGCGGGCAAACTCCGCGATCTCGGTTGGGCAGACGAAGGTGAAATCCTTGGGGTAGAAGAAGATGACTTTCCATTTCCCAGGGAAGCTGTTCTCCGTCAGCGTCTCGAACGCGCTCTGCCCGTTCTCCTCGTGCAGGTGAAAACCGGGCTTCACGCCAGTGATTTCGAACGACGGTAACTTACTTCCAATTCCAAGCATATTGTCCTCACAAGATTGCTTCGCGTGGAAACCGATGATTCCAGCCTCAGGCGAAGCAAGCGATATGCCAGGTGATCTCGCGATTCAACTGGCGGAAATGCAACAAACGGATGCTCGTCGTGGAGGCATCTTAACAGCATGGTTTCGATTGAATGGTCCTGCCGTCCTGCATCAAACTGAGCATGTTGCCGTGCTCGACCGGTTGCGCGCCTTTGAACGATTAGCCCAACTCAACTGTTCGGGTTATGATGCCGAAGGAATGCGCTTGATTAAGATGAAACCCAGCGCGCGCGGCAATGTTCCGCCAAGCCACTGGTCGCTCCCACGACGCGCACGAGGACAGCTGATGTGAGGTGGCGCGGGAACCGGCACTGACGGTGTTTTGATCGAGCCAATGACGCGGCGGACATTCTCGGGGTCAAAATTGTGGATGCCCTCCCGCCCGTGATCAAGCTGTCGGATCTGATGATCGGTAAATAGCCGCTGACGGGATGGAATGCGCGCGGATGCGCGGCAGGCGCTGGGCGATGTCGCGCCACCATTCCTTCACGACCTGGCGCCCGCACAGCAGCGTCGTGCCGACATTTCCGGTGAAAGTCCGCCAGGCGGCATGGCATTTTCAGGGACGGCAGTGAGGACCGGCACGCCAGCAATGATCGCATCAGCAAAATTCGTCGCGCAGGCCCCGGCCGGACGCCTCCTGCTTGGAGAATTTGTTGATCACGAGGAGATCGACGTGAAGCTTGATCGCGCGAGACGCGACAACTGCGGCATCGGCAAGCCCATTAGCATCGAGCTTGCAGGAAATGGCGCCGCTGCCGAGTGGCTGACAGCTCGGAATCTCGCGCCCCGTCGCAACGTCGCGCGCGAGCATGGTTTTCATGCCGTTTGCGCCCTTGAGGTTTCGCTGGACGATGCCGCCGACGCGCACTCCTTGCCGCGCGAGATCCTGGGTGAAGTCGGCGAGCAGCGTATCCGGCGTCTTGTTCGGGCCTATAGAGGATTGCCGCGACGCGCTTGGGATAGATCTCGGCGTGGTTGGCGATCATGGGCTTGATCCTCTTGGCTCGTTTCAAACCGCGGCGCTTGCCCGTCCAGCATCTACTGCTGGCGTAGATGGCGCGATGCCCTAGCGTTCAGAGGTCGTGAACCAATGAGACGACCCCTGACCAGGGCGAACACGTCCATTCCATGGTTGAGCCTTAGCGCATAGGCAGCGGCGCGTCATGCGCGCTGTGCTGAGATCGCCGCCACACCTTTGGCCCGTTCACTGAACTGCGCATCGATCGCAAAGCTAGCGAGCCTACCGCTGAAGGCGATTTCGATTCGCTCTGGTGTGGCTGTCCTCACGTGCTCTCCTTGCGCTGCACTTCTAGAACAACGTTGCGGCGAGGATTACCGCAAGGCCGAGCATCACCATGCCCATGGCAAGCCAGCTTGGCCACGGAGGCGTTGGGAAGCGGCTGCACCACGGAAGAGAGCGCGTACAAAACCCATCCGACCACAAGCCCGAAGGTGAAGGCGAGGGCGCGCCCGCCCCAGAGAGAGGCGAGAATCCCGCGACCAGCTTCGGCTGCGTCGACTCATAGGCGCCGAGCGCTTTAATAGCGTGCTCTGCGGCTGCGCCATAAAGCGCCGCGGCCGGATTGTAGATCGACCGTTTTGCGAAAGTCTCCGCGTCGTTCACGAACTTTTGAGTCGAACTCCAGAGCACGAGGTTGCCGATCGCATCGGTGAAGCGGCTTTCCGGAACCGCGAGACGTTTCTCGAGCAGTTTGCTCGGGCGGGCGTTGTCGGCCGAAAGAAACACCTCAAACGGCGCCCCTTGCGTGATCTGGCTGTAAAACTGTCCGCTCGCGCCAAAGCTCAACAGGGCCTCGCCCAGTCTTCTGCTTAAACGACGCTGCATCTCCTTGGACGGTATGGTGAAGTTAGCGGCGACCGCCACATCGATCTCCGCCGCTTCCGCATTTCCGAACATAAGCAGCGTCAGAATTGAGTTGATCAGGATCAGTCGGGTAAGCGTCATTGGGCATTCCAGGGATGGGCCGCTGCGATGGCTCTGGCCGCGGCGGCTCTTTGCTTCTCATCCCAGCAATCGGCGTGCCGTTCGGGAACATGGTGCGCGCCTTGGTTGACGACACTGAAACGCGCATAGCTGCCAGCGTGCCCGTGGAATGCTGGGTCGCTCTGCCAGCTTCCGATATCGCCGTCAAGTGACATGCGTGGCACGACAAGAGTGGAGGCTTAAGAAGATGCCGCTCGCCTCTCGTGCCGAGCTTCTCGTTTCACGCCGCGGCGTCGCTTGCCTGTCCCCAGGATCTGCTGTTGGCGTGGAAGCTGGTATGGTTTGCAGTGGCGGTTCAGAGGCCGAGAGCAGCGAAACGTGCTTGAGCTGGGCGAATACGTCCACTCCATCCTTGAGCCCTAGCGAATCAAAGGAGAAACGCGTTATGCGCGCCAAAATCTCCGTGCCCGAGCCCCCGGTGCCGAGCGCAAGTACCAGCGTGATCTCAGCCGCGCCGAGCGGCAAACAGGCTCTGATGCGCGCCGGAAAGACATTGAGGATGGACCCTGCGCGCGGTGCTTCGCGCGCGACGCTGACGTCGTAGGCAGCGATGCGCAGCCGTTGGTGCACGCCGGGTGCAAGCGGCGGCGCCGGCACCAACAGGCGCGCACCTTTGAGGCGGAGAATAAGAAGCCCATAGCGCCCATCATAGCCGCTCACCACGGCATCAAGGCTGATGGCGGCTTCGCGGCTCGCCGCAAGCGGCAGCGCAGGATCGGTCTGCAAGACATGCAGCGGCCCAGCCGCGGTTACCATGCCGCGCTCCATCATAACGAGATGATCGGCAAAGCGTTCGATCTCCGCCATGTCATGGCCGATGTAGATCATCGGCAGCGCGAGCTTCTCGGGCAGGCGCTCGACGAACGGCAGAATCTCACGTTTGGCGCAGCTGTCGAGCGCGCCAAGCGGCTCGTCCATCACAAGCAGTCTGGGCTGAGACAACAGCGCGCGACCCATGGCAACGCGCTGCCGCTCGCCGCCGGAGAGATGCGAGGGAGAGCGATCGAGCAGCGGCGCCAGGTCGAGAAGTTCGAGCACCTCATCAAACGCGATCGGCGTCGGTTTGGGTTTGGGCGCACCGTAAAGCAAGTTGCGCCTGACCGACAAATGGGGAAAGAGACTCGCCTCCTGAGACACATAGCCGATGGGACGCAGATGCGGTGGGCGGAAGGTAGTCTTGTCCTGCCATACCTCGCCATCGATGGCGCAGAAGCCGGCCGGCAGACGCTCAAGGCCGGCGATGCAGCGCGCCACCGCAGTCTTGCCGCAGCCTGGCGGGCCGAAAATCGCCGCCACGCCTTTGGCCGGTACGCTGAATCGCGTATCGAGTGGAAAGCTAGCGATACTGCCACTCAAGGCAATTTCAATCCGGCCCGGTGTGGCTGTCCTCACGTGCTCCTCCTTCTGCTGTATTTGTCGATCAAGGTTAAGGCGAGGACTACCGCAACGGCGAACATCAGCATGGCGCCGGCAAGCCAGCTTGCTTCGCGCCAGCGCGACTCTTGGACAAAGTCGAAGAGAAAGGCCGACAGCACCTTGGTGCGCCCAGGAATGTTGCCGCCGATCATCAGCACGACGCCGAACGTGCCGATCGTATGCGCAAAGCCAAGCACGGCGGCTGTCAAAAGACCCGGTCGCGCCAGAGGCAGGGCGACCGTGAAGAAGGCATATAACGGTGAGGCGCGCAGAGTGGCCGCGATCTCCAGCGGGCGGTCACCCATGGCAGCGAAGGTGTTGCGGATGGGCTGCACCACCAAAGGCAGCGCGGACAAAACCGATCCGACCACGAGCCCCGCAAAGGTGAAGGCCAGCGTGCGCCCGCCCCACAGAGAGGCGAGAAGGCCGACCGGGCCGTTCGGGCCGAGCAGGACGAGCAGGTAAAAACTGAGTACTGTTGGCGGCAGCACCAGCGGCAGCGCGATCATCGTGGCCACCGCCTCAGTCCAAAGGCTCTTCGAGCGTGCTAGCCACCACGCGAGCGGCGTGCCAACGATCAGCAGGATCACGGTCGTCACGCTCGCGAGCTCGATCGTGAGCCCGAGCGACTGCCAGATTTCTGGCGAAAAGCTATCCATGTGCGTCAACTTAAGCGTTCGAGCACAGAGCACATGGTCATGCTCGCGCAATGATTGCGTAGGCTAACGGGCCCCTTACGGAAGGCGCGCGTCGCTCGGTTATTGGCGTCATTCTCCAACCGCACCAAGATTTCTGTTTGAGGGGTGCGATGTCCCCGGCCGGCTCGGTGAACTTGGCGGCAACCGCGAGATTGATGTCCGCCGGTTCTTCACTGAGTATAAGCGCCATCAGTGCTTTAATCGGGATCAATCGAGCGCGGCTCATCGGGCACTCCTGAGACGGGGCCGCTGCGAGCGCTTTGGCTGCGGCGGGTTTGCGCCTGATCCCAGCAATCGCCGTGCCGCTCGAAGGATTCTGGCGAGCGCCTTGCTTGGCGAGAGAAAAAGCGCGTAACTGCCTGCTTTTGGATGACGTTGCCGATTGTCGGACTTCCGACATCGTCGTCTTGGAGCGGACAAGCTGGCCGCTCGTGTGATGTCGGCCGCCTCTCAACGCGCGGCGGCCAGATATTCGAGTTCGTATTGGGGCAGGAAAATCATGACAAGATCGGAACTGCGGCGGCCGCGCGGGCGTCTCGACCCTGGTGAAACCTCCTTTATGTCCAGGCGCTGATCGCGATCCTGATCGGTGTCCTCGTCCGCTGCTGTCGCCGTCTCTCGCGACCAATAACTGGGTCAAGGCGCTCGGCGACGGCTTGATCAAGCCGATCAAGATGGTGATCGCGCCGATCATCTTCTGTAAGGCTGTTTCCGGCATCGCTCGCATCCGTCATGCGAAAAAGGTCGGCTGGGTCGGCGTCAAGGCGCTGGTCTAATTCGAGATCGTTCCACCTTTGCCCTCATTCTCGGCCCGACCATGGGCAGTTCCAGATCGGCATGGGCTTGCCGCCAAGCCCGACAGCGCGGCGGTGGCCAATTGCGTCAAGCAGGCGGAAGCCTCCAACGCCGTCCATTTCAACGCTGATAAGCTCACCAAACTGACGAACATGCCAAAGTAGTGCTAATCACCGACGATTCTGTAGGCTCTGCACTGGCGGCGCGGTGTTGGGCTCGAGAAAAGGCTTTCCGCTGGCGGCGAGCCAATCAGTTCGGCTTCACTCGGTAACCGTGAAGCCAAGCGGCAAGGCGGCACGGCGCCTTGCATACGCTCCGCGTCGACATCCTCTTTCAGCATCGAGCGAATTCGGGAGAGCCGGGCTGGCGAGACATCGACGATTTCAAGCTGGGCAGTTCGTAGGCTTTGCGCGAAGAAGGGCTGGCCCGCGAGCATTAAGGCGTCGCAAGAATGAGCAATTTCAGCGCAGTTCTCATGGACTAGCCCTGCCTACCGCAGCTTTCGCTGTGCGAGAAATTGGCAATAGGATAGTCGCTGTGCGCAGAGCAGTCATTGATTTGGGTCAGCCGGGGATGCCGGCAGGCGCATTCCTGTTCGCAGCATCAAGTCATTCGCAGAAAGTGGAGTTTCAGGTGCGGATATCCGCAAGAAATACCCGACTGTGACGGAAAACGCCATCCGCGCGGCGATCGCTCACAAAGACGTTGCAGCTTGAGCGTCGGCGTCCATATCCGAGAGACTTTTTGGATGCTGGAGTTCTGGCTTTCCGTAGGAAGCATACCCATCAAGCATGGTCACGAAAGCAATTTTCTACCGCGATCTCTTACACGAAAATGGCGCGGATGACGTGGTGTGCGATACGCCATTAGCTTAACAATGCTATCCTCATCGCAATGGACGGCGATATGAAGTAGTTTCCGAAACGCTTCGGCATCCAGCCACGCCAGTACCAGTTGACCGACTTAGTCTGATATGGCTGTGCTGTAATGAAGTGCTTGCAGCAAAACGGCCTGATCGGACAATCAGTCCCATTGAGCATGAATGAACGTTCCGCGGAGATAAATTCTCTCGCCGCCTCTGGATCGAACTCGGCGCGCACCAACTTCGGACGAACAGGTGAAAGCAATCGATTCCGGCTGGACGCAAGCTTACGTCGCTAAAGGCGCGGCGCCCATCCTCCGGCATCGTCCCGTCGCCCTCGTCTGGCAGGCCGGCTCCGCAAAGAGCGGAAGCCGATGCAACGCATCATGAGATTGGGAACCTGGCTGGAGCCGTAACCCGTTATCGCATTGTCCAAAGCTGTTACGGGCTCCGCGCGTTCGCGGCTCGAATTTTCGACGGTGCCGTCTCGGGCATCATCAGCATGGCGCAGAGCCCGGCCGCGGTAGCGACAAGCATGTACCAAGCCGGCGCCAGCGCGTTCCCAGTAACGTGGGTCAGCCAAGCGACAACGAGTTGAGCTGTGCCTCCGAAGGTCGCTATCGCAACCGCGTAGATCGTCGCGAAGGCGCCGCCGCGGATGCTCTTGGGCATGCCTTCGACCATACCAACATAGAAGGCGCTATACGGAATCGTTCCGACGAGGGTGAGCGCGCCGAGACCTCCGAGAAGCGCCATGGGACTGCGGCTCTCTACGATCCACAAGAACACCGGATAGGTCATCAGCAGCGCGGCGATCTGCGGCCATATCATGATGGGCCGGCGTCCGGCCCGATCTGCCAGCCAACCGCCCAAGAGTGCGGCAGCAATGCCTACTGCATTGCTGACGACCGTGGTCGCAAAGGCGAGAGGCGCGGCAACTTGCAGGGTGTTCAGTGCATAAGTCGTCATATATTCCGTGACATAGGTGATAATCGTGCAACTGGCCAAAATGATCAATCCCAAGCTCATCATGCGGCGGCTGGCACGCAATTTCCTTGCGGGCTCGACGGAGAGGGCCGGCGCTTCAGGTCGGTGCAGCGTTTCGGGCAGGGCCCTGCGCAACCAAAATCCGACCGGTAACGTACAGGCACCGAGCAGAAACGCGATCCGCCATCCGTACGCATCCAGCGACTCGCTTGTCATGGTGAGGGAGAGTATTTCTCCGACCAGCGCTCCGGCCGTTGCAGCTATTTGTTGGCTAGCAGGCTGAAACGAGACGGCAAGGCCCCGGCGTCCGGCCGGGGCCACTTCCATCAGATAGGCGGTCGTCGGACCGACTTCGCCTCCCAGGGCGAAGCCCTGCACCAAACGCGCGAGAATAACCAATAACGGAGCGGCGATACCTATCGTGTCGTACGAAGGCGTCACAGCCAACACGAGTATAGCGGCACTCATCATGACAAAACTGGCGGTCATTGCGGGCCGGCGTCCAACTCGATCCGAGTATGAGCCGATCACAATGGCCCCGATGGGTCTGGTGACGAAACCCGCTCCGAAGGTCATGAGCGACAGCATAAGGCTGGCGAACTGATCCTGCGCCGGGAAGAACGCGTGACCGATCTGGATGGCGAAAAAGCTATAGGTCCCGAAATCGTAGAATTCGAGCATACTGCCGATCGTCGCGCCCAACACGGCATGGCTAGTCAAGCCTTCATCTGCCGCAAGGAGGGTCGGCTTCGAGCTTCGCTGAGTGAATTGTTTAGCCATGCATGCTGATCCGTCTCGAATGCGGTCCTAAAACAATTCGACCAACTATGTGGAGCACCTTGAGCTCTCATGAGCAAGAAGCGGGTTCGCGCGACTCACCATCGGCGCTGAAATCAGGAATATCAATCTCTCGGGCGATTTGCCGGACCCGACGATTGCTGCGATCAAAAGGGTTCTACTCGAGCACAAAGTCATCTTCTTCCGCGGCCAATGTCATCTCGATGACGCCTAGCAGGAGCGATTCGATTCCGTTAAAGCTGGTGTCGCATCCGACCTCGGTGTCACCAAGGGAACGGCCTCGATCCTCGAGCTTGATTCCGCCCGCGGAGGTGGCCAGGCCGATGGGGCACGTCGATGAACCTTTGCCGATGCCTATCATAAGATTTTGGTGCTGCGAGCCGTTGTAATCCCACCATTTGGCGGCGATACGGTCCGGTCAAACACCGCGGCCGCTTATCTCGACCTGCCGCCGCCGCTGCAACGGCTTGCAGACGAGCTCTGGGCGGTTCACAGCAACGTCTTCGACTACGCCGGAATGGCCCGTGTCCACGAGGTCGACAAAAAGCATTTTGACGACGTCTTCACCAAACCATCTTCGAGACCGAGCATCCCGTGACAATGCATTGGGCCCCGATGATGTCCGTTGTCAGGTCAACCCGCGTGCTCGATCGCTCTTGAAGTTACGGTGCCGGAGCGCTCGTCTGAGCTCAGCGAACTGGTGGAACATGACGAACAGCGCGATCATTCCGGCGCCCAGTTCAGCGATTGCTTGACTGGCCAACAGGCCGCTGAAACCCCATACGACCGGGAATAACAGTACGGCCGGTATGAAGAGAAAGCCCTGCCTCGCCAAGGACACAACCGCACTGAGGCGTGCCCTCCCGAACGACTGAAGCATCGTCGTCACGAAACTCTCAATACCAAAAAGTCCAAAAAAGAGATGGAAGACGATGCAGGTCGAGACGGCAATTTCCGTGACCTTATCGCTATCGCTGAACAGCCTGACCAAAGGCCGGGCAAAAATCACAACAGCCGCAGAATACGCAACGGCAAGAGCAATAGTCATGGAGAGTATGAACTTCGCAGCCTTCAATACACGAGCAAAGTCGCGCGCGCCCCAACCGAAACCCAGGACAGCTTGAGAGCCTATACAGAAGCCGGTGATAGGCAGTGCGCCGATCGTCAAGATTCGCACAGCTATTCCCACGGCCGCGATGGAATCGTCGCCGAACGGCGCAGCAGTCCAGTACAAGAGCATAACGGCAATAGCAGATAAAATACTGGTCATAGTCGCCGGCGCCCCTATGAGCGCGAGCTGTCTGATGCGATCTGCTCGCAATGAGATGTGAGATATCCTGACGAGGACTATCCCGCGAAGCTTCGTAAAATACGCGATATACAGGCTAATAGCGGCGATCTGAGATACCAGCGTTGCGAGGGCTGCGCCTCGCACACCGAGGTCCAGTAAGAATATGAAGACGGGATCAAGCACAGCGTTGAGTACGAAGGCGGTAATCATCGTCCACATGCTGAATCGTGTGTTGCCTTCGGCTCTGACGATGAAGCCGTTGACGATGTTTAGAAGCATCAGGGTGTACCCGAACAAAAGCGTCTCCGCGTAGTCGAGCGCCACGGGCATGATGGTTGGAGTGGCCCCGAGCGTTACGAAGATCCCTCGCAGATTTAGAAGCAGAGCGACGGTAAAGGTGATACCGATCGGAGCGGCGAGCGCAAGTGCAGTACTCGCGCCTCGACTCGCCTCCAGGTGCTCACCAGCGCCAAGGTGACGAGATATCAACGACGCTGTTCCAACACCGATCCCCTGTCCGGCTGCCGCGAGCAGGACCACGATCGGCAAGGTCATGCTGACAGCTGCGATCGCCTGCGCGCCAAGTGCGCCAACAAAGACCGCGTTGACGGCCTGCTGTAACGCGTTGATCGATAAGCCAACAACAGACGGAATGGCGAGCCGCAGGATAAGGCTCGAGAGATTAGGGTCCGATAGATCGATGTGCTGCTTTTTCTTCGGCAAGACATCGCGATCGCCCTCGACGGCGAATTCCGCATCCGGCTCATTCATGGATGAAAGTGTCGCGAGCTCTTCCGAATTCGCTGATCGTCTGCAACAGCTCCTGCTGCAATACCGTGCAAAGATTGCGGGTCACCTCATAACCGACCTGGGTTGGATTATACGTCGTTTCGATCTGGAGATGGCCGGCTTGATATCCGACATCGAACCAGAAGAGGTGAATCACGGCCGCTTCATCCATGTCTGCGCCGATCCAGAGTGGAGAAGGTTCCTTGGCTAAGAGACGGCGCGGAAAATGGCGCTGCAAACCCGCTCGATAATTCAATCCAATTCTGGGTAAGGGCAGGCGATCGATCCGGCTCCGCACGGCTGGATCTCGGTTTAGGAATTTCATGGCCCGAAAGCCTATTCCCCTGCGCGGCAGGGCATTGCGCTGGCGGTATATTGAACGAGCACGATCGGGACGGGGCTCCGTTCCGGTGAGACTCAAGGGAAGCGGAACGAGCTCGCTGATATGGCCGATGATCTGAGATGGATCGAGATCGTCAAACAGCCGACCTCGGATTGAGGTAAGGCTATCAATCCAGAGCGAATAGTTGCCGAAAACGCGTCCAAAGGCGCCAGATATTGCGGCAAGAAACACATCAAAGTCCTGACAATGTGCCGATCTGGCTGCAATATTGAGGAGATCAGCTGTCGCTTCTTTGTCAATCTCGAGACGGTACTTGGCCTGATCTTCCCAAAGGGATCGGCAATTCGCTTCATCGATGCGACCTTCAAGGCGTGCATAGTGAAGCTCTCTCGCGGTCACTTTCGAAAAACTCGCGCCGCCCGATGAAGTGTCGCTGACGTGCAAATTGAACTGATGGTAGTCAATCCTCTCCCAGTATTTGAGTTCGGCTGGCGCTTCGCTGTTGGCGTAGCGCTCAAGGCGCTTCAACCATGGAGAGAGCATTTGTATGTTCTCGGGACCACTCACGGCGTGGCCTGAGGCAAGGGCGTTGTACGCCCTATCCAATGCTTCCAGGAACAGTCGATAGCCTATCCCGTCCGCTACAAAATGATGCATCAGGACCAGCAGGTAGTAATCGCCACTTTGCGATGTGCGGAACACCGTGACGTTAACGAGAGGCGTCTGGCCGTCAAACCGAAAGGTATGTTGACGTCTTGCTGAGACGCTCTCGATTGCCTTACGCTGCTGTAGGTCGGTCATTCCGACAAGATCGATCTCCTCCACGAGGCGCTCGGCCACGGAAGGTCCGATTGTCAGACGTAGACCATCGTCAGTTCGGGCAATACGGAGTCTGAGACCTTCGTGCCTATCCATGACATGGGCAAGGGCGCGCTCCAGGATTCGGATATTCAGGACGCCGCCGGGCAAGAAGAACAGATCGCCGATGTTGAAATGCTCATCGAACCCGACAAGACGGTTCCAAGATGAGATTGCCGGGATAACTGGCAATGAGGCATCCGCGGAAGGGAAGGTATGGAGTGTAACCGCCGCTCCGTCTGCCGCCAATTCCCTGACGGTCGGTGTTCGATAGAGTTGGTCGACAGTGAGAGTCAGTCCGGCTTTGCGCGCCAGCGTGACGCAGCGCACGCTCAGAAGAGAGTCTCCGCCGATATCAAAAAAGCTCTGATCGATTCCGACCCACTTGGCGCCTAATAGATCCTGCCAGATCCCAGCAAGAATACGCTCCTTCCTCGTGCGTGGCTCAGCAGATGGAACAGGCCCGACCTCGCGGTAAGGAACGGACGACAGGCGAGCACGATCGATCTTTCCGCTCGCCGTAAGGGGGATAGTGTCAACCAAACGGAAGGCGGCGGGAATCATGTAGGACGGCAATGTGTGGCGCAGGTGGGTGACAATATCTCCAGAGCTTAGACTGTCGCGAGCCGGAACCACGCTAGCCGTCAAGCGACGATGGTCATTCATGCCTTCTGCGACGACCGCGGCCTTTGCGATTGCCGGATGAGACTCAAGGGCCGTTTCGACCTCCTCCAGCTCGATGCGAAAGCCCCGTACTTTGATCTGGTTGTCCGATCGGCCGCAAATCTCGAGAAGGCCGCTGGTTGAGATACGGGCGATATCGCCACTTCGATAAAGAACGCTGTATTGTCCGTCATCATACGGATTCGGCACGAAACAGCGGTTGGTCCGATCTTGATCCCGCCAGTACCCAGCGCTCACGCAGCGTCCCGCGATGCAGAGTTCGCCGGCGACTCCGACAGGGACTCTCTTCAACTGTGCATCGAGCACGTAGAGTTTGACGTTATCGATTGGGCGCCCAACAGGGATGAGCGACGAGCCGTCGTAGGCATCCGATGTTTCGTAGATTGCTGCATTGGATGCACATTCCGTAGCACCATAGAAGTTCCACAACGGCACGTCCGGGAAATGCGCGTGCCAGCGACCCGGGAGCGAGGAAGGCATCGGTTCCGCGCTGCTCGTGACCAACCGCAAGGCGGTCGGTCGCGGGTGCCGTTCTTGGGAAGCAATGAGGCCGGATAGGAGCGGCGGCGAGGCAAATAAGTGTGTCACGCGACGTCTCGCGAACGTGCACAACAACAGATCTGGATCCAGCAACTGCTCTTGGGTCAAGATCAGCGCGGGCACACCTCTCAGAAGTCCCCCAAAGTACTCCCATGCCGACGCAACAAGTGATGCGGACTTCTGGACAACCATCACGTCGGTACTGTCGAAGGGAAAGCGTCGCCACATCCAGTTCAGTCGATTGAGAATTGCCGATTCCGGTATAAGAACCCCCTTCGCCTTCCCAGTTGAGGACGACGTGTATATGAGGCTCGCAATTCCCTGATCTGATGGTTTGTCGCTGCGCTCAAAATCGTGCACGGGCGCGCCGCACCCTTCAAGGGTCGATAGACGGATCGACGGCACGTCAAAACCAGGATCAGAGGTATTTGCGTGAACCAAAAGCTTTGCCTGACTATCTCGCAGGATATGTTCGATCCGATCACGCGGATAATCCGGCGATATGGGGACAACAATGGACTGCAAGGCTCGTGCTGCAAGAATAACAGCGGCCACGTCAGGCGACCGGTCGACCAGCATGGCGACCATATCGCCAGCCCCCACGTCAGAAGCCCGCAGTAACAACCTGATAGCTGTTACGCGCTCACGCAGGTGGTCGAATGTGATCTCACCGAAATCACCAAAATATGCCACCTGGCTGCTATTGGAGACGCTGATTTGCTCGAACGCTTCGATAAGCGGACATTCAGTCTCATATGGCTGCGCCGAGCCATTCAGCGAGTCCAGCACAGTCACGTCTGACGCGCTGAGGCAGCTCAGATCTTTAATGTGCGCAAGCGGCCTCTCAACGCAGGCTGCAATCAGACAGCGCAGATTGTCGGCCATGCGGACAATCAGATCGCTGGAAAATATGCCTTCCGCATACGCTAGCTGGAGGGCAATTTCATCGCCGTGATCTTGTGCGTACAATGTCAGATCGAATTTTACATAGCCGGTCTCATATTCGCGGAATGTCAGATCCAACTCATGTTGGCCAAATGGCTCCGCGGCCTCGGAGTACATGTTGAACATGACCTGGAAGAGCGGTGATCGTTCAGCTTCGCGATATAGCCGGGTATCCCTTACCATCCAGCCGAACGGATATGCCGAATTTGCGATGGCATCGCTGACCAGGCCCTGGATGCGCATGGCATGAACCGCAAAGGACTGGCCGACATCGATCGCGGTGCGGATTGGCAGCATATTCAGGAAAAAGCCAACAATTTCGGCGCTGCCAGGTTGATCCCGTACGACGTGCGGTATGCCAACGATAATATCGTCTTGGCCGCTATACATCCGCAGCAGCAGCTTGAAGCACGCGAGGAGTGTTGTCGACGTGGTGCACCTATGTCGGCGCGCAAACTCCCGTACCTGATTGGAGAGCTCGCTGCCAAGCAGCACCGCATGCGAGGCGCCGCGGTAGGAATTTGTCTGCGGCCGCGCTCGTCCCGCTCCAAGCGAAAGCACCGGCGGATCATCGCCAATCTGACGACGCCAATAGCTACGCTGGTTGGCCAGCGCCTCTGAAGTAGCGTGTTGTGTTTCCCAGACCGCGTAGGTCGAGAGTGACGCGCGTTTCTCTGGCAAAAACGCCGCGGCATCTACGTACCTTTGTCGAAGGTCCCTGAGTAGAACAGAGATCGACCAGGCATCGATGATAATTTCGTGAGCGGTGATCAGTATGAGATGGTTGTCAGGGCCAAAACGGATCATGCGCGCGCGAAAAAGATGGCCTTGGCTGAGATCAAAGCTGCCGTTCAGCTCTGTTCGCCGTAACTCTGCGACCAGCTCCTCAGCTTCCTGCGCCGTGAGATGAGATGCATCAGCCAATTCAAGACTTGCGTATTGAGGAGCATCAAAAAGCTGAACCGGACCGTCCTCGTCGATAAAGCGTGCCGAAAGTGCCTGATGGGAATGAACGACATCGGTCCAGGCGCGATTGAACGCCGCCAGATCGATCATGCCCCTTATCCGCAGGCCGCCTTGAATGATGTAGTTCCTGGCAGACGGATCGAGCTGCGAGAGAAACCATAGGTGCTCCTGAACTCGCGTCAGAGGCGATCGCATAAGCTTTCCGTACGTCGGGGCTGTGCGCGGTTTGGAGCCGACCCCGGCCGAGATCGAAGCCGCAAGAGATCGGATCGTTCCATTGAGGACTAGCCTGAAATCCGTTCTCACTCCGAGCTGGGTCTGCAACTGGCCCAATATGAGCATTGCCCGGAGCGAGTCTCCGCCGAGGCTTATGAACTGGTCCTTCACGCCAATGTTCTCAATACGCAGAACGCCGGCCCAAATTTGACACAGCTGGGCTTCGAGCTCTGTTTGCGGCTCCTCGAATGGAGTCGACAATGGAGGGCGAACACTGGTCGGGTCCGGCAATGCCCCAAAATCGACCTTTCCGTTTCTGGTCAGTGGAATACTGGCGAGGTGGATAATCCTTTCTGGCAGCATGTAGGTGGGAAGCGCTTCGGCAAGAAAATTCTGAAGCTCGCCTTCCGTTACTTCAGCCGGAGTTGACACATACGCGATGAGTCGTCTCGATCCAGTTTCCTCCTCGGCCCTGGTTATATCTCTCGCCATAAGCTTTACGCCTGCGCAGACGGAGGCGACCGCGACGGCGCCACGTACCAAATGATGAGCGGAGAGGCGGGCCTCGATTTCTCCCAGCTCAATTCTGTGCCCGCGGATTTTGACCTGACGGTCCCGTCGACCGAGACATTCCAAAAGGCCATCGGAACGAATGCGCGCGAGATCACCTGTCCTGTATAGGCGCTGGAACGACGGGTCGTTTGAGAACGGGTTTGGCCCAAAGGCATCCTTGGTGCGGACATCGTCATTGACGTAACCAGCAGCGACACCAACGCCGCTAACACAGATTTCGCCGACCTCTCCCTTGTTGCACAGCCGCGGTCCGTCGGCGACATAAACCTCAAGGTTAGAAATCGGTTTGCCGATCGGCACATAAGGGTCAGCCAGCGCAGGCGCTACGGAAACCAGATGATGCGTAACGCCGTCCGCGCACTCGGTCGGCCCGTAATGATTGAGAATGGGCACCCGGGGATATAAGGCAAGCCACGCGCGCGCCAGTCCGGGTGTTAGAGGTTCTCCGACCGTTGAAATAATCCGCAAACTGTCCAGAGCTCGCTCAGCCGCCGCAAGCGACTGCAGATATTCAACAAATATTGCAAGCATCGACGGAACGAATTGAACAACCGTCACGCCGTATCCTTGAATTGCTTTGAGAAGGGATACTGGCGATTTCAGTGTCGCATCATCAATGATCGCGATACAGCCTCCGACGCAAAGCCCTGCCAGAAGCTGCCACAGCGAGATGTCAAAGCAGTGCGATGCCGTCTGCGCGATGCAATCCGTCCGAGTGAGGGTTAGGGCATCAATCTTTGCCACCAAATGATTGTTTAGGGCTGCGCGCTCGATCATTGCGCCTTTAGGCTTGCCCGTCGAACCCGACGTAAACAGAATGTAGGCGAGTCCATCCTCGCGCGATGGTGGCACAACAGGCGAAGTCTGGCCCTCGCGCAGCGCCGCCTCTATCGCCATGAATTGCGTGGTGCCTTTGCTGCTCGCCTGAAATAGGCTGAGCGAATCCGGCTGGTCTGGGCCAATAATCAGCGCGCAGCGACTCTGCTCGATCATGAATGATGTGCGCGAAGCCGGTAACGATGGATCGAGCGGCAGGTACGTTGCTCCAGCCCTCAAAATTGCAACTACCGCCGTCGCCCAGTCGAGGTCCCGCTCACCCCAATAGCCAACGACTAAGCGGTCAGCGCCCCGCTCTCGTAACGTCCTTGCGAGGGCATCCGATCTTAATCGCAGCGCTTTGTAGGTGAGTTCGTCTGCGCCGTACCTCAGCGCAACCCTCTCCGGATCCGATCTCGCAACGCGATCGATCGCCGAGATCGCGTCCGTCGGTTGACGTTCTACAAGCGGATTTTTGCCTGATCGAGTTTCCGCAGGCAACGCGTCCCGCCATTCGTCGCCTTCTGCGGCACTTAAAGTAGAATACCGAGGATCCTCGGTTGAGGGTGTCCATTGCGTAACCACCCTGGTGCTGCCAGTCATGGTGTGCCGTTTTGTCCGTTTCTTAGCTTCTCGTCCTTTGCGTTCACTACTGTTTCCTCGATGATCGGCAGGGGAACACGGCCGGACGCTAGGGCCTCAAGCTGGCGTTGGCATCTACCGGATCTGGTAGTAGACACGCGGGTAGTCTGCATGGCGCCCGTAACCAAACGCGTCCAGAGACTCGCTCCGGCTTGTGATTTCTTGCATTTGTAGGCGCCGGGACAATGGTTTTGTGCGCTCCTCATGAAAGCGGATTTGGCGCTCGCCGGGCTGCAGGTCGTCTGCGACTCGAATGTGCAAGAACCAACACGGAGGCGTGTTACCGTTTTCCACGAGGCCGGCGTTGTTTGTATAGCCGCCGAAGGGCAGTCGTTAAGCGCTCAAACGTGTTGACGCTCTTGGCTATAACGAGAGCTATGGGCGGCGTAACGAGTCGTGGGCGTGCAGAACCATCCACCGGGAGGTCCTTGATCTGCTGATGTTCGCAGTCGTCCGCCTTGGTGCACACGAAAACGCGCTCAGAAGCGTTTGCTGTGAACGGCAGGCGACGTCCAGTCTACCCGAAAGGGCGTACCGATACGGTTTCCGAACCGGAATTGAATTGCGGATGGCGCCTTCGCTTAGCCTCCACGAGACGCATGCTCGGCAACTCCCTTTCCTAGAGCAGAACCGATGCGAATGATGTTGCAGCAAAGCCACTTAGCACTACGGCGAAGCCGGAGCCGGACTGTTATTATCACGCGGATATTCGTGCTAAACTGGAAGACGCTGATGATGAGCCTTTCCTGCGCGTGTCGCGTTGCGTGATTGATCGCTCGTGGCGATTTTCCCACGAGCGGACTTCGACAACGCGCGGCATAGCAGGTGCGATCCCTGTGCGGGTAGACGGGTCTAGCGTCCAGGCCGGCTCCGCTCGTCGGTAATATCCATTGGCGTTCACCGTTTCGCATGAGCCTCGATAGGTGAGATCGAAATTCTGTCCAGGCGAACAAAAGTCTCCTTCTACTGCTGCAGCGAAAAAGGCGGCTTCCTGCTGCGCAGCATACTGTCGGACGCTACAGCGAGATTGTCAGCTTCAAGACCATTGTCCACAACCTGACGCATGCACCCGGTACGAAGTAACTGGAGACCCCCCCAATTTCCAAGCGGCACGCTGCTTGCTTCAGTCGCGGTGCTATCACCGATGCCAGCTTGAAGGCGCTCGGTTGTGGATCGGGAAAGCGCCACGGAGTGTTTGATGCGATCTGGAGTTCGTTTTTGGGGAGCGACAACGACTGCGCTGGCGGCAAGCGGTGCAGCCAATTCGGCGGACCTTGAGCCAGCAGTACAACTGCCATCGGCCCTGTGGAGCTGGTCCGGAGGATATATTGGCGGGCACGTAGGCGTTGGTTACGGCCAAAAATCCTTCAATAATCCCTACGGTCCGTCAGTCTATGGCGGCGGCGTCGATACTCCTGTGTTCCTGGCAGGCGGCCAGATCGGCTACAACTGGCAGAAGAATAGCTGGGTGTTTGGCCTCAAACTCGATGCCAGCGGTGCTGTCTCCAACGGCACAGATACCTGCCTCGCAGCCTCCGGCACAGTAATGAGCGCAAACTGCAAGGCAAGTCCAAACGTCTTTGTCCCCGGGGCCGGTCGCCTCGGTTACGCTTTTGGCGCGGAGGGCCACACGCTGGCCTACCTCAAGGGAGGCGTGGCTTGGCAAAGCAATCAAGGCGACGGCATCAATAACAACGAGTTTGGCCGATGTCGGCGACGGCGCGCTCGACGTCTACAAGGCGCTCGACTTTCCCGGCACACGCCACCAGCGATGCTGGGTGCACAAGACTGTGAACGTCCTGGAGAAGATCCACTCTCTGTGCAGGCCACCATGAAGAAGGATTTGCGCAAGGTCTATTGGGCGCGAACCGAGCGTCCGCCGAAGCGGCGATTGACGTCTTCGCCGAGAAGTATTGGGCCAAGTACGGCCGGGCGATCGAATGCCTGGTCAACGACCGCGACGCACTGCTGGCCTTCTACGATTTTCTTGCCGAACATTGGGATCACTTGCATACCACCACCAATCTCATCGAGAGCGTATTCGCCACGGGGCGATACAGGACCGTGCGGGCGAAGGGCTCCTTGTCGCCAACCAACGCCAGGCCGATCGTGTTCAAGCTGGTGATCGCCGCATCAAGGACTTTGGCGGCGGCTCAACGGCACAAATCAGTCGCCGAAGGTCGTCGCAGTTGTCAGTTTCAAGGACGGCATTGCGGGCATCCAAGTGCCGGCAAACCGAGCGCCTGATCACCTCGTCGCCTAAATCCCTAATAGCTCAGCTATTGGGCCGATAATTCAATGGAGATTTCTTAATGACTATTGATAATGAGAGGGAAGCCCCACCGGCTCTGTCCACCGGTGCGACGCATATGCTCATCGAGCTATGGGGAGCGAAGAACCTCGACGATCCGGCCATTGCGGAAGACGCAATCCGAAAAGCCGTCCGCGCGGCGAGTGCGACATTACTCCACCTTCACGTTCATAAGTTTTGTCCGGGTCACGGCGTCTCCGCAATAGCCTTGTTGGCTGAATCGCACATTACCTTACATACTTGGCCTGAGAGGTCCTACGCGGCCGCTGATGTTTTCGTATGTGGCAACAGCGATCCTGCGAGCGCCGTGCCAGTTCTAGTTGAGGCGTTTCAGCCCGAACAGTCTGACGTTCGCAGCTTCCGGAGAGGTGTGTCAATCAAGCCGACGCGTTGAAGCAGATGATCGATCTCATTGGAATAGCCGATCATGTTTCCGACCGCCCGGGTGAGGTTATCGAGCTCACTGCCGCAATCGAAAAACATCTTGGGCTAACCTCTAGCATGAAGGCTTCACCGCGAGGCTTTCGGGTGTGAAAGCTTCACGCAACTTGTTTATGATAACATCTTTGGTGCTCATGGCGGTGGCGGGCATAATTTGGCATCCGCTTTCCGTCAATGGCGTAGTCGAAGGAGAGGTATTCGCAATGTCAGGACTCGAAGCGTTTAGTATTGCGTAGTCAAAGTCAGCCATGCCGATCGATTCATCAAAATTCTTCGACTCCATTCGCATCAAGCCTACCAAGGTGAGTGCGAAGCGCAAGGCGCAGGCGGGTCAGGAGGCCGTCACCTGCGAATGGGCGGGCTGCCAGAACAAGGGCTCGCACAGCGTGCGGAAGGGGGACGAGAACGCGCGCGAGTACTGGCACTTCTGTCTCGACCATGTCCGTGAGTACAACCAGTCCTACAATTTCTTCCAGGGCATGAATCCGGAAGCGGTTGCGCGCTACCAGAAGGATGCGCTGACCGGCCATCGCCCGACCTGGAAGATGGGCGCCAACACCAGCGCCAAGCGCGGCAAGGGCAACGTCGAGGAAGACCTCGGCGGAGCCGCCGATCCCTTCAACGTGTTTGCCGAACTCAACGGCCGCGCCGGCTGGCGGCCTGGCCCCGGCGCGCAGGGCAAGCGCGAGACCCGCACGGTGATGAACGCCGAGCGCAAGGCGCTGCAGGTGATGGGGCTCACCGCCGAAGCCACGCTCGGGGACGTCAAGGCCAAGTACAAGGCGCTGGTGAAGCAGCACCATCCCGACGCCAATGGCGGCGACCGCTCCAGCGAAGACCGCCTGATCGAGATCATCAATGCGTACAACTATCTGAAGACCGTGGTGCGCGAGGCGTAGCGCCCCGCGCGTCAGACCCGTAGATGGGGTAACGGGCCCCGCCTTCCAACCCAGCCGCGCTCGCTCCGGCGCTGTTTGATGCGCGCGTCGCGCGGCTTGGTTGGAAGGCGGTCGTCCCTCACATTGATGGTGTAGCGGAGTCGAGGCCAGGCCTCGCTCCAAGCATCGAGGAGAGACGACCATGGACCATTATGCCGGAATCGACGTGTCATTGGAATGCTCGAGCGTGTGCGTTGTCGATGCGAACGGGAAGATCGTGCGGGAGGCCAAGGTGGCCAGCGAACCGGAGGCGCTGATCGACTGGTTCCGTTCGCTCGGGTTCGATCTCGCCAGGATCGGCCTCGAGGCCGGGCCGCTGTCACAGTGGCTTTACGCGGCAATGAAGCAGGCTGGCCTTGCGGTCGAGCTTTTGGAGACACGCCACGTGAGCGATGCCTTCAAGGCGATGCCGGTGAAGTCGGACCGCAACGACGCCCGCAATATCGCGCAATTGATGCGGCTCGGCTGGTTCCGGCCGGTGCATTGCAAGTCGATGAGTGCGCAGGAGATCCGCGCCATGCTGACGGCGCGCAAGCTGGTCCAGAGCAAGCTTCAGGACGTCGAGAACAGCTTGCGCGGGATCTTGCGTGGCTTCGGCTTGAAGGTCGGCAAGACGACGAAGCGCAGCTTTGCGGCACGGATCAGCGAGCTGGTGACCGGTCACCCAGCCCTCGAGGCGGTCGCTGCGGCGATGCTTGCGGTTCACATGGTGCTGGTGCGCGAGTTCAACAGCTTACAGAAGCGGGTGCGGGCGATGTCGCTCCTGGATGCCAGGGCCAAGCTCTTGATGTCGACGCCGGCCGTGGGACCGGTCATCTCGCTGACCTATGCCAGCGCCATTGATGATCCCTCCCGCTTGGCGTCGTCGAAGCGGGCGGGGCCGTTGTTCGGACTGACGCCGAAGAAGTATCAGTCGGGCGAGACCGACTACACCGGTCGCATCAGCAAAAACGGCGACGCTGCCGTGCGCGAGGCGCTCTATGAGGCCGCCCACATCATAGTGACCAAGCCGATCAAGGGCTGTGCGCAGCTCAAGAACTGGGCGATGCGGATCGCCCGCCGCGGCGGCATGAACAAGGCTAAGGTGGCGCTGGCGCGCAAGCTCGCCGTCATCATGCTCCGCATGCTGAAGGACAACGTTCCCTTCAATCCGGCTGCCAAGGTGACCGCCATGGCGGCCTAAACAGGAGCAAAATAAGTTTTCGGGCGGGTCACGACACCAGCCTTCCCGAAGCGAAGTCCCTTCGCCGGGACGATGGATCAGGCCAGGCCGTCATCCGGGTTGTCGACGCATCCAACGATGTGATCACGCTTCCGTAGATTGGCCGGCCTGCTCCTCGCTAGCACCCCATCAGGCGACGGCCACCGCGCCGATCCCGTACAGAAGCACGTTCCCGGCGAGTGGATGACGCAAAAAGGGATTGACTAACGAAGGCCCGTTACAGAAGCCCGGATGAAGCGCAAGCGTAATCCGGGCGTCTCTCTCGCAGATAGATTAACCGTTCCCGGACTACGCTTCGCTCCATCCGGGCTACGATGTCATCCGTTAAGAAGCCGATTCAAGAGGTGACCGGTCGCTGGGCGGCTGCGATGAGGGCGGTCAGGAAAGGCACCAAAGAGCCCTCAGCCAAGCGAGGATGCGGCGGAAGTTGTGGCCGATGGCGGAGAGGATGTTCTTCACGGACGACTCAATAAATGAGTCGACTAGAAAATGCACTTATTCAATGTGCTTCCTCAGTCGGATGAGCGAGTATCGCATCAAGATCACCCATCTTGCCATCCTCAAATCGGAGCGTTGCACGCAAAGCAGACTGCTTGCGCGCACTGAACGCAGCACGACTGGAAGTACGCACCTGTTAAGTGGGACAATGACGAATTGATACTCTTTGAGATAATCGAATCCATTGCAGATGCGCATAACTCCACTGGAACGAACCAGTCAGACGCATGAGAAATCCCCAACTTGCCAAGAATGAGGGAACCAATCCGTCCGAAGCTGGCGCGATTTGCCCGCGGCGTATAGCGCCGACTCTCACTCGTTCGGCGTTGCGGGGCCTCTCGCAGATCGGTCGAACCCTAAAGTAGAGGCAGACCTTCCCCCGATTTAGATTAATGAAGGTTATCGTAGTCTGACTGCGACCTGGACATCCAATTCAAGAAAAAGAGATCCAGCTCCGGTCGCAGGATTACTGCATGGAGCCGGCCCCAATCGTCATTGGTAAGTTCGTCGGGCCACATCTGCGCGCCGTGAAGCACGCAATAGATGCGAACAGTATCACCGTCGACCAGGTAGGCCGCGACATAAGTGTGCGCGGGATGACCAACTCGCGCGTGCCAGCGACGCGCCCCGGGCCGGCCACTGTCAGGAAAGTCGAGCAGGCGCCGCGCGGCATCGGCAATCTGTTCATCAACATGAACCGCTGCACGGGGATTCTCGGCTTCGATGTAGCTGAAAATGCCATCGAGATCGGACAGCGCGAATCGCGACCAGACGAGTTCCACCGTTCATGCTCCGCCACTTTTTCGAAGCGCAGCGGTACGGCGTTGCGCGAAATGTGCTTCGACCTCGGAATCATCGAGATCGGGCCGGGTATCCGCCAGTGCCTGGCGCACCTCCGCACGGATACCGTGCCATCGTCGCCTTCGAAGAGGTTGGCGTAGATGGGCGCGGTGAGGGACGGATCGTCGAGCCTAACCGAGTAGTAGGTGCGGTTGTCCTTCGAGGTCCGGCGCCAGGCGGCACCGATCTCGACGCCGGAGACGATCACGCGCAGGTCTGGCGCCTTGTCGCTGGTGGAGGCGGGATCGCTGGGGACGAGGCGCGCCTTGGCGTTGATCGCAAGCGTCTTGATGATGCCGGTGTAGGTGCGATCGTTGCTGCGGGTGAACGAACCGATCTGGGCCGTGGTTGTCATTCGGCCTGCAATATTGACCCCTAGAACGGCTGATCGCATAACCAACCACACGGCGCAACCACGCGTCGAGAATGACGGCTACATAGACGAAGCCGACTGCGTTCGCGACGTAGGTAATGTCGACGACCCGCAGTTGGTCGGGCCCATTAACGGTCATGTCCTTCGCACGATTGGGATACATCGGCTGGTCGTGATCGCTATCGGTCGTTGCGACATGGTGGCGACAGACCTCGGCTGGAGACCATGCTCGCGCATGAGGTGCTTGATTTTCTTGCGATTGACGATCATCCACCGCTGCCGCAAGGCCGCTCGCACGCGCCGCCACCCGAAGCATTCGAACTCCTCGCAAATCGCCGCCATCGCTGCGACGATCGCGGTGTCATCGGTCGTCGCCGGCAAGGCCTCGTAATACGTCGAGCCGGCAATCCCCATCAGCTGGCATCCTTCCGCGATGGAAGGCCCGACGGGCCGACAATCACGGATGTAGGCGCACTTTTCGGCCGCGGTCTGCTGTTCATAGCGGCAGCTATCCGCGCCTCGTACTGCCCGACCAGGTCGGCCGCGACGGCGGCCTCATCGAGGGCGCCGGCCTCGAACTTCTGGACCCAAATGCGGATCAGATTACGCGACAGATCGTAGCGGTTCGCCAGACCGTGCAAGGTCTCGCCGGCGAGAAACTCTTGCGCGACCTGACGTTTGAACTCCAGGCTGTGAATTCGATGCTTGGCAATGGGCTTCCGTCCTTCAAAAGCCCGGCATAGCGGTCAAACCTTAAATTCAACCCTGTCCGGGTCCAGGGGCCTACTCCAATGAGGGGGCAAGTTTGGGAGCGGATTAACGGCCTGATATCTCCAGGACTGCGCATTCAACTCGTAAAGCCCTGGTTCAAGCTTGACGCGTGTTGCAGTGAGCATCATCCATTGGTCGTACCCAAAAATGGGATCATCCTTTCAAGAATTTCGGCTCCGTGAAGTTTGATTTTCCAGGTGAGCGCGTCGTCGAAGCTGGGCCATGTCGGTGAACGGTGTCCTGGTCGACCGCAATCCTGATCGGAGACCCGTTGATCGAAACCCAGCCGACCAATACGTTTCCGTCCCACTCCACGCCACTAATTTTCTCGCTCGTCATCGTTCAATCTATCTCCAGGTCGGAGTTTCATCGAAAAAACGCTCCGTCAAGTGACTGTCGACGGCCAGAGTCATTGAGCATGTGAGTAGCGCCGAACTCGTCCGTGGGCGTGTTCCAACACAGCACTGCCGCTGGCCTCTCAGGACAGTGTTTAAAGCCGGCCACTTGTCGACCCAGGATCGATACGAGGCGGTGTGCGTAGAATTTGGGACAAAGAACGTGTGGCATAAACCGCGAATTCGCGTAAGAAAAAACATTTTTGAGTTCAGGCGAATTGCTTGCGCAAAGTATCGCGCCCGCCAGCACCTTTCGATTTCCAGTGGCATGGAGAAATCCCGCTAGCGCCAAGGCGCTGGAGCGAGCTTCCGTTTCCCACTTGCGGACGTTTGCCGACGCGTAGACAGTCTTCAGGTCGTCGTCCGTGAAATATCCCGAAGCGATTGAATGGCAATAGAAATGGCAGGAATTCCTGCGATTGGATTTGCCGGAAATTGGGGCTCCGGGGTCGATTTTCTTGCGAATTGAGGTTGGGGATTGAACGAAGCCGCTGGCGCGGCATTTGAGGAGAGGTAGCAACGGTCGTCGCCTCCTGTCTGAGAGGATCGAGGGTTTTCAGAGCCCAACCCTTCAGACAGGAGGTTTCCGATGGCCCAGGTGAGCCCTCTCCGCCGACGCATGATCGAGGACATGACGGTCCGCAATTTGTCGCCGGCGACGCAGGGATCGTATCTCAACGCGGTATCGAAGTTCAGCCGGTATTTTGGTCGATCCCCCGATCATCTGGGCTTGGGGGATGTTCATGCGTTCCAGGTTCATCTGGTGGCGACGGGGATATCATGGCCGGCACTTAACCAGATCGTCTGTGCGTTGCGGTTTTTCTACGGCGTGACGTTAGGCCACAGCACGATCCCAGAGCGCATCGCCTATGCGCGGGAGCCTCGCAAACTGCCGGTCGTACTGAAAGTGCCGACGAGGTGGTGAGCTTTCTGGAGGCGGTCCCGAGCCTAAAGAGCCGCATAGCGTTGACGACAGTATATGCCACCGGACTACGCGTGTCGGAGGTGGTTTTCCTCGCGGATATCGACAGCCAGCGGATGGTGATCCGGGTCGAACAAGGCAAAGGCGGCCGGGACCATTACTTGATGCTCTCGCCGCAGCTTCTGAAGATTCTAAGGGCCTATTGGCGGCTAACCCGACCGACACGCTGGCTATTTCCCGGCCGCGACAGTGAGCGGCCGCTTGATGCGACCGTGCTGCACGCGGCGTGCCGCTCGGCTCACATTGCAGCCGGTCTGAACAAGCGCGTTTGCACACACTACGGCACAGTTTTGCGACCCATCTTCTGGAGAACGGCGCCGACATTCGTGTCATCCAGGTTCTGCTTGGCCATGCCAGCCTGCAGAGCACGGCGCGCTACGCCCAGGTTGCCACCAAAACCATCAGCCAGACCTCGAGTCCGCTTGACCGGCTGCGATTGGAGATCCACGTCCACTGCGTCGTGCCGGGCGGCGGCCTCTCGCCCGATGGCGCGCGCTGGATCGCCAGCCGACCGAACTTCTTCCTGGCCGTCAAACCATTGTCCAGACTATTTCGCACACTTTTCTCAAACGTCTGTCCGCAGCCTTCAACTCCGGTGCCTTTCTTCGGCGATCTCGGAGCTCTGGCCGAGCCGGATGCCTTGCGGCCCACCTCGACGCCATGCGACGCATCAACTGGGTTGTGTACGCCAAGCGGCCCTTCGGCGGACCCGCCCAGGTCCTGGCCTATCTCGGCCGCTACACCCATCGCGTCGAGTTGGGCCGGTTCTGTTGAAAAAGACTGCTGTTGCAACGCAGGGGTATCAATGATTCAGTCTGTCCAATTGCAGGACTGAAGATCATGATGGGACATCGGCAAGTCGAACAGGCTGTGTTGTTCTCTGAGTTCTCGCTCGAGACATATCCCCGCCGACCACCTGCTGCGGTCGATCGACCGGTTTGTCGACCTTGAACAGGTCAGGCGGGACTTGGCGCCCTTCTACAGCGGCATCGGTCGACCTTCGATCGATCCCGAACTGATGATCCGGATGCTCTTGATCGGTTACTGCTTCGGCATCCGATTGGAGCGGCGGCTGTGCGATGAGGTCCACCTCAATCTGGCTTACCGGTGGTTCTGCCGGCTCGGTTTGGATGGCGCGGTGCCGGATCACTCGACGTTCTCCAGAACCGGCATGGCCGCTTCCGGCAGAGGCGGAATCCCGTCGCCAGGCCGCGGGCGCACGCCGAACCTTTCGGCGCAGAAGATGCGTGGAAGAAAGCGGCGATCGATGCCGCTAGGTTCGAGGCTGAGGAAAGCTCTCGATATGGGTGTCAGTTCGAAGATCATGGCCCGACTCAGTTCAGGCGGCGGCCAATGGTTAGGTAGTCCGCGGGGGCCACATCGGCTGGATTGATCAGTCGACGCGCGTCGAACACCGTTTTGCCGGCGACTCGCAACGAGGTGAGTTCGCCGTATTCCTGTGTCCGAGTCGCGATGATGACGATCTCGGCCCATTCGACTTCGCGCCGCCAGTCAGACGAGAACTGAATACGGTTCGCGGCGATTCCGATGGCGAGCTTGAAGTTCTCCGTCGCGAGCGGATCGTAACACCTGACATCCGCTTCGGCCCGCAGAAGATCGCGAGCGATCTTGATCGAGGCGGATTCTCGCACGTCGTCGGTATTCGGTTTGAAGGAGAGGCCGAGAACGAGGGTTCGTCGGCCGGACAACGCTCCGAGCTTCCGCTCGAGGGTAGAGACGATCTGGCCCGGCTGCGCGGCGTTCACGTCGAGAACGGCATTCAGCATATTCATCGGGAGGCCAAGGCTCTCGCCTTGGCTGCGCAGCGCCTGTACGTCCTTTGGAAAGCAGGACCCGCCGAATCCGCAGCCCGGAACGAGATAAGTCAGGATCTGTGGAGCAAGGCGGCCCAGGGGAGTGATCGGCGACCACCGTTTGTCGAGATAGACGCCGCGCATGACGTCGAGGACGTCGACACCTCCCACCGCAGTGCAGAGGTTTGCCATCTCGTTCGCGATGGAGATCTGGGTGGCCAGAATTGCATTGTTGGCGTACTTGATCATTTCGGCCGTGCGGGTGTTCACCCGCACTTTGTCGCAGTTCCACGGAGCGTAGAGTTCCTCGAGCCGCGCCAGCGTCCTCTCATCCTCCTGACCGATCACGATGCGATCGGGCTCCATAAAATCCTCGATCGCCTCTCCTTCGCGAAGAAACTCCGGGTTCATACCCAAGCCGAATGCCCCGAGCTTCTTCCCGGACGAGTGCTCAAGCTCTTCCCGCACTATCGTGTCCGTTGTTCCTGGGATGACGGTGCTCTTCACGACGACTGATAGGTGATGAGGAGTAGTCGCGAGATAAGCGCCAATCTGGCGAGCGCACTGCCGGACGGCGCTGAGGTCGATCGCGCCGTTCTTCGACGGCGTGCCGACAGCGATCAGGGCGATTTCCGCTGTCTCGATCGGGGCGTGTAGATCGGTGGTCGCCCGAAAGCGGGCCGATGCAAGCACTGACTTGAGCAGTTCAGGGAGACCGCGCTCATGGATATGCGGCACGCCGTCGTTAAGCTGAGCGACGACATCCTTCCGCAGATCGACGCACGTCACGTCGTGTCCCTTCACCGCGAGGCACACGCCCGAGACGAGACCCACATAACCGGACCCGACAACTGTGACGCGCATCACGCCCTCAACTCGTCGCGTAGAAAGGACAGGTAGCGGCGCACGCCCTCATTTACGAGGACCTTGGGAGCGTACCCGAGAATGTGCCGCGCCTTCTTGATCACGGGGCGGCGTCGGTTTGGATTATCGACAAGATACTCTGAGTCGGAACTCCTCTCGAAGACGACCGCGCCGCGGCGCCCGAAAACCTCCAGCGAGGCCTGCTGATAGATCTCGGCAAGGTTGTGGACGGAGATCTCCGGCCCGTCGATCCCGATGTTGAAGTAATCGTATTTCCCATGCAGGAGGCAGAGGATATAGCCTGTGATCGCGTCGGAGACGTAGCAAAAAGTCCGGGTCGGGCTGCCGTCGGAAAAAATGACAATGTCTTCTCGATTGATCACGCATCGCGCGAAATCGGCCGGGAGCCGACGGTCGTGGATGCGCATACCAGGCCCATAGTTATTGAAGGGGCGGGCGACGGTGACAGGCATGCCATACGTCTTCGAGAAGACGTAGCACATCGTCTCGCCGAAACGCTTCGATTCGTCGTAGCAGGCCCGCGGGCCCAGGCACGCGACATTGCCGCGGTATTCCTCGTCAGTCGGGATCGCCGTCTCAGCCGGATCGCCGTAGATTTCGCTGCTCGAAAAGAACAACAGCCCTTTGAGCCGATCCGAACTCCGATAGGATTCGAGCAGCCGCCGCAATCCCCAGATGTTAGCGTCAATGGTCTCGACCGGATACTGACGATAGAACGTCGGCGAAGCGATCGAGGCCATATGGATGACGTAGTCCGCTGCGTCAGCGCCGTCGACCATTCGAAGGTCATCACTGGCGATGTTGAACGTATGCGTTTTGAGCACGTCCGGAAACTCCGCACTCAGATCGGTCAGCCAGCGCGGCCGATGCAGCAGCAAACTGTCGAGCGCGATGATCCGCTTCAGACCGAGTTCGGACGCCTTTCGCGTGAAGTACTGGAGGAAGTAATATCCAAGGAAGCCCGCGCAGCCTGTGACCAGGACCGTTGCCCCCGCGAAGCATCCTCGCGGCAAGGCCGCATGGATTTGCTCGATATCTTCTTTGACGATGAGGCTGATTGTCACGTAGCGCCCCGAACGAAAGGCTGGGCGTTGTTGGCGTGAACCCAAGGGCCTCGACCGGAGACCCAGAGTTCTTCGAGCTGATCCGTGTCATGTTGCGTATCCATACAAGCCCAGAAGCCGGCGTGACGACATACGCGCAAGCCAGTGGCCCGGCGCGATCGGTGAAGGGCGCATTCTCCGGCACGAGATCGGCGTGATTTAAAAGGTAGTTCAAGAGTGACCGACGGAACAAAAAAGTACCCGCCGTTGAACCGGCTGGAGCCCTGCTTGGGCTTTTCGGAGTGCTCTCTCCGTGGTCCAAAAACGTCCATTGTGGTTGCTCCTGCGATGTGAGGTTTCCGGGCTTGTTGAAAAGCGGACCTTGCGTTTGACCGGCCGTTTCATCCGACCGGCCGACGTTTATCATCGACAGGCAACATGCTTCCGTCATCTAGATCAATTACCGGCTCTGGTAGTTGACCGGAGCACAGCATTTGGCATGCCCACCATGGAAGAGAAGACAGGCGCCGATTTTGCTGCAAACCACGTCGGCGCAAACCAGCCCGCCAACCTGATTAGAGGCGCAAAACTCTAGTTCTGAGTGGTCCAAACTTCGGTCTCGCTGCACGCCAATGATAGACTCTACCAATTTTGGGAGGAGATTGCGGAGCTCAGGCCAGTTAGAAGGATCTCGAGGCCCGTTGGAATGAGGCTCGTCGACGAAGCTGGCAAGAAGAGACCTATGGCAGGAGACGACCACTTTGCAAACGGAACGTCAGTCTTCCTGGATCGGACCTTGCTCGCTCTGTCCGCCGTAACCACCGCAGTCTCGCTTGGCTGCAATACTACAGCAGTTTCGGTTTCAATCCCGGCAGGTAGCGATATCGCAGTGCTTCGCATGGCGAACGTCACGTTCACCATAGCGCTGAGCTGGATTTGCAGCTTCCTCGTGGTCCGGGGGCCCCTGGACGGCGGGCTGGCTGCATGCCGCGGTGCTATCGGCAGGAATCGGCAGGCTCGCATTGGTCAACCCTTACCTCTAGCTGCTCGCCCCAGCTACTCCGCGCTAACGTCTCAATCACTCATGAGGCTACTGGCCGACCGGCCGGGGCGCATCCGCCGGGTGTTGGGGCGGGTCGCGGCTGGTGCTGCTTCACGGTCAGGCCGACACCGCGGCGGCCATTGCCCTCGTCGTTACGCTCTATGTCGTCCTTTGTGCCGAAAATCGCTGCAGTACCACATTCAATCCGTCGCCCCACGAGGAGCTGTTTATTTCGATGATCCGATGGCGGACTTTTCATGGCCTTTTCCATCAACGGATTTGTCCACACGCGACTCGACGCATCCGCATCTTGATGCGGACGTCAAGGGACTAGACTTATGAAGTGCCGGAATTGCCAGACGCAATTGCAACACGTGGTCCTTGATCTGGGACACGCGCCGCCATCGAACGCCTATCTTTCGGAAGCGCAGCTCCACGAACCGGAGAGAACCTTTCCGCTCAAGATCTTTGTCTGTCACGCGTGCTGGCTCGTACAGACTGAAGATCACACCGCCGCCGACGAATTGTTCTCCAGCGACTACGCATACTTCTCCTCGACGTCGCAGAGCTGGCTGAAACATGCCAGGACCTATTGCGAAAAGATCGCCGAGATGCTGCATCTGACCCGAGACAGTTTTGTCGTCGAGGTCGCCTCCAATGACGGATATCTCCTCAAAAATTTTGTAACGATGGGCGTACCATGCCTGGGCATCGAGCCGACCGCCGGCACGGCCGATGCTGCCGAGCAGATTGGCGTGCCGGTGCTTCGTGAATTCTTTGGCGCAGCCACCGCTACGAGGCTGGCGGCAGGCGGGCAGCAAGCAGACCTGATCTGCGGCAACAACGTCTATGCCCATGTGCCTGACATCAATGACTTCACGTTGGGCCTGCGTATTCTACTCAAGCAGGGAGGTACGGTGAACCTGGAGTTCCAGCATCTCAAGAACATGATTGTACAGAACCAGTTCGACACGGCTTATCATGAGCACTTCTCGTACCTGTCGCTGACGGCGGTTATCCAACTCTTCGAAAAGGCCGGTCTGCGGGTCTTCGACCTTGAGGAGCTCCCGACGCATGGCGGTTCCTTGCGCATCTATGGCTGCAACAAGGATGATCCGCGCAAAACAACGGCAGCGGTCACGGCCATGTTGGCGGAGGAGACAAGGCTGGGGCTGCAAGACCTCGGTTTGTACCTTGCATTCCAGCAAAAGGCGGACCAGGTAAAGAACAACTTCCTAGCTTTCCTGATCGAGCAGAAGCTCGCCGGCAGATCGGTCGCCGCGTATGGCGCGGCTGCCAAAGGCAATACATTGATGAACTATGCCGGCTTGAAACACGACCTGATTAGCTTTGTCTGCGACGCGGCAGCCTCGAAACAGAACAAGTTCATGCCCGGCAGCCACATTCCGATCCTTCACCCAGCAGAACTCGCGAAGCGAAAGCCAGATTGGGTGGTGATCCTGCCCTGGAACATCGCTGCCGAGGTGATGCAGCAGCATGAGCAGACTAGGAGGTGGGGCGGCAATTTTGTCATTGCGGTTCCCGAACTGAAGGTTCTGACATGAAGGTCTTGCTGACCGGCGCGATCGGTTTCATCGGGCGGCAGACGAACATGATGGTCATGTACCCCCTTCCCGCTTGGCACTTTGTGGGACGTCTGATGATATCGAATACGTCGAAGGTTTGTCGGGTGGCTTCCGCTTCGACGATCCGATGTTTTCTATGACTCGGCCTGAACCGGTGACAATGTTTTCGCCCAAAGATGCGGCCCGACCATCGCTCGCAGATCGCGAGCTGTAGTGACCCCGGCAGAAACGAGATGCCAATGAAGCTCGACGTAAGGGAAATTGAGAGGAAGCCTGCGATTGACCTGTATCAACTGGTCTGCGAGCTGTTTCCAATCAACCGCAGTCAAACCGGCTCAGGAGTTCGCAAGACCCTGAGCATCATCGCCCGCCATATTGATCTCGAAATCAATGAAGTCCGAACGGGAACTTCTGTTTTCGACTGGCACGTTCCGATGGAATGGAATATTCGCCACGGGTCGATCTCCACGGTGGGCGGAAAATGCTTGGTCGACTTCGCCAGCAACAATCTTCATGTTCTTGGATATAGCAGGCCGGTGCAGGGCGTGTTCACGCGTGCCGAACTCGCGCGGCACATCCACACGCTGCCTGATCAGCCAGATCTTATTCCATACAGGACTGGCTATTACGCCGACGATTGGGGCTTCTGCCTGCCTCATAATCTCTGGCAGACCATGAATGATGACGTCTATCATGTCGAGATTGACAGCGATATCTCGGCTGGTTCACTGACGTTTGGTGAGTGTTTCGTTCCCGGCGAGACGCCGAACGAAGTTTTGCTCAGCACCCATGTCTGTCACCCCAGCCTCGCAAATGACAATCTTTCGGGAATCGCAGTCATGACCGCTCTGGCCATGCGGCAGGCGCGCCAAAAACGACGGCTAGGATATCGATTTCTTTTCCTTCCAGCGACGATCGGCGCCATCACCTGGCTCGCCCGCAACGAGCCGGTATTGGCTAACATCAAGTATGGCCTCGTGCTGACGTGTTTGGGTGATGGCGGGCAATTTCACTATAAGCAGAGCCGCAAGGGGGCGACGATCGATCGGGCCGTGGCACATGTCCTCAGGCATTCCAGCCTCCGCCATGAAATACTGCCGTTCGCCCCCTACGGATATGATGAGCGGCAGTTTTGTTCGCCTGCATTCGATCTGCCGGTAGGCTGCCTTATGCGCGGTGTACATGGTGCTTTCCCCGAATACCATACGTCGGCAGACAATCTGGATTTCGTGAAGCCGGAGGCCCTCGATCAATCTTACTCGGTAATAGAGACGGTCTTGGACTTACTTGATGCGGACTGCACGTATGAGCGCGTCGACGGTCGATGCGAGCCTCAGCTTGGAAGACGCGATCTCTATAGAACGATCGCTGGGCAACGCGAGGCGGGCGGCGCCACGCAGATGGACCTGTTATGGTTGCTCAACCTCGCGGATGGCGACCATAGCCTGTTGGACATGGCGATGCGGGCCGACGTACCCTTTGCTCGGCTTGAGTCCGCCGCGCGGGTCGCACTGGACGCAGGGCTTGTCCACGCACGTTCCGAGTGATCGAAGCGGGTCGAATGATACACCATCACGCCGCGAGTTCATCTTGCCGGTGATCGGCTCGGTGGCGTTGTGGATAGGTGTCCGGGCCGCCGACGTAGCGCCGTCTCGGAGTTTTTCCGCCTGGATGGCGACGAAGACATTCTTTGTCGACTTGGCCGACGGCCTATGCTTTGCCTGTGCAGATTCTACGCAATACCTGATCGAGCATGCTCGAAACCCGATGTCGAAGCCTATCTGGGCCCGGCGGCCCCCTATGCAAGTCCTGTTCGAGCTGTCGCGATTGCGGAACCTGAACCCGGCGTTTTGCGAGGTTTCCTCTTATGATGATGCGCTTGGAAACGCGCGCCGCGTGGCGACACGCAAGCCGCAGCCCGCGATCATTATCGGCACGAGGCCCACAGGAACCACGCGTTCGTGGTAACCGAGCAAAGGGTGACGGCCCGGCGGTCATGCCGCGGGTCGGGATCGATACCATTCCACTGTACGGCGCAGGCCCGCGTACAGCGTTGTCGACGGGTTCCAGCCGATCAATTTGCGGGAAGTGGCAACATCGGCTTTCAGTACCCGCTCGAGCGGTCGATCGGGAACTGCCCCGAACAGCGGTTCGGGCGCACCGGGAATCAATGCTCTTAGCTGCTGTACAATCTCCCGGATCGTGCACACCTCGCCCCATCCAAGATCTATCACACGGCCCTCGGCGCCAGATGCGTGGGCGCACACTATAAGGCCATCGACCACGTCATCGACGTAGATCCAATCAACCGGCCGGACGCCGCTGCTCAGCTTGGCACGCTCGCCGCGCAAAAAGGTGGTGATAACGTAGGGGACCAGCTTCGTGAGGTCCGCCTGCGCCGGGCCGTAAACCATGGCGATCTTCGCGATGACGACCTCGGTCTGATACAGCGCCTCGAACATCCGAGCATACGCCGACGTAGCCCCTTTTGCCGCGGCATAGGGCGAGGAAGGTATGTGATCGGGGTTATCCGGCTCTTCAACGGAGCCCGCGAACACGATCCGGCCGGCGCCGCTTTCAGCGGTGACCAGGAGCAGATTGAATGCGGTGAGGAAGTTGTTTTGCAGGATCGGCAGCACCATTTCGAAACTGCGCGAACCCGTCACCAGACCAGCGAGGTGATAGGTCGTGTCAGGCCGGACAGTCCGGATCAGTTCTCGCGTTGCCTGCAGATCGACCAGATTGACGTTCCACCAACAGATAGCGGTGGCGCGTCGGGCATTGCTGACATCTCCGCCAATCGATTTCCACCAGGCCGGTACGTCGGCCGGTGGCTGGCGCGAGACCGCGTGTAATTCGACGCCCAAGCCCGTGAGCCTCTTGCAAAGCTGGGATCCAATGAAGCCTCGTGCGCCAGTCACCAATACCTTTTCCATAGCCGCATCCTAATGGCAGAAATTGCTATGGCGCATCAGGTCGGACGATGAACACGGCGAATTGCCGTAGACACCCCGGCGGCCGATCGCCACAAGTCAAAGAGCTCGGCACGAAGCTCGGACGGATCCTGGAGATCGGCCTCGATCTGCATCACGGCGTCGCCACGGGCATGCTTATCGTCGACGAGAACCGATCGCTGAACCCCGACATTCTTGCTAAGGCGGATGGCGCTTACGCAGGACTCCATGCCCGCGAATTCTGTCCAAGTCAGACCACTTGAACCGTCAGCGCTGAACACGGACTCAATTGTGCCGAGCCCCGCCTTCGTTTCGCTCAGACGGCAAATCCGACCGTTCTCTCGATCGCACCGGATCCATTCACGGTTCTCGTAGCACTTGTCGTAGGTGACGGTGAGTACCGCGCGGACCGAATCCATCTGCCGACCGGCCTGCAACAGATGCGCCGTTCCCATAACATTTGCGCGATAGGTCTCGGATGGATTGGCATAGGAATAGGGTAGCAATGGTTGTGCCGCGATGTGGGTAACGATATCGGGCGCAGCGCTACGAAGCGTGCCGACCAAATGATTGCAGTTGGTCACGTCGCCCAGAATCGGCCCCATGCCGGCCAGGCGAGCGATTTCAAAAAGGCTGGGCGTCGCGGATGGCGGCGTCAGCGCGTACCCGGTCACCGTGACGTCGAGACGTTGCAGCCAAAGCGCGAGCCTTGAGCCTTTGAAATCCGCGTACCCTATGAGAAAGATGCGCATGCTCGCCTGGAAGCTGCTCATTTTTCCCACACCTTCCACGGAGCGTTGCCCTCAATCCAGAGCGCTTCGAGGAACGTCTTGTCACGCAGAGTATCCATGGGCTGCCAGAAGCCGTGGTGCTGGTAAGCCGAAAGCTGTTGCTGCTCGGCCAAGGTCGTGAGCGGCTCGTGCTCCCAAACAGTGGAGTCATCCACCAGCAGGTCAAATACTTTCGGGGAGAGCACGAAGAAGCCACCATTGATCATTTCCCCATCACCCCAAGGTTTTTCCTTGAAGCTGGCAACACGGTGATCACTACAAATTTTGAAGGCGCCGAAACGGCTAGGCGGATAGGTCGCGGTTAGAGTGGCGAGCGTACCCTGGCGACGGTGGAAGGCGATCGATGCGGATATGTCGATGTCTCCCACACCATCGCCATAGGTCAAGCAGAAGGCGTCCTCATCCGTCAGGTAATTAGCAACTCGCTTGAGCCGACCACCCGTCATGGTCTTCTCGCCGGTATCGACGAGCGTCACCTTCCAAGGTTCGGCATGATGCTGGTGGACTTGCATACGGTTTTTCGTCATGTCGACGGTGACATCCGACACGTGCAGGAAGTAGTTGGCGATGTATTCCTTGATCAGATAACCCTTATAGCCACAGCAGATCACGAAATCGTTGATGCCATAGTGCGAGTAGATTTTGAGGATGTGCCACAGAATCGGCTTGCCGCCGATCTCGATCATGGGCTTGGGCCGAAGGTGGGTTTCCTCGGAGATTCGGGATCCGAGGCCGCCCGCGAGGATCACAGCTTTCACTACTGGCTCCACTTCCGGCCATCCGGCCGTTGTCGCCCGAGTTCACGGCAGGATTGCTCCGCCAGCGCGACGGGGCGTACGGGCTTGAACAGAAACTGCCGAGCATGTGGAGACCTCCCGTCGAGGACGGGGAGATCGAACGTAGCGGCGGCGACGTAGTTCGCCTGCCCAGCTCCAAAGGAAGCCATGACATCGTTGTCCAACTCGTTGATGAGGTCTCGAAACGGAAGAAGGCCAGCATCGGGGGCTGAGGTGTCGTTCATGTATGGCTCCTGCCTGTTTCCTTCATTCCAATTCGCAGGCCCGGGGATAAATGCGCTGCGCAGGCCGACAACGCGTCCAGTCGGTAGCCGCCCTCCTGTACGATGCAGATCGGCTTGCCGATCGCGGCCAATGCCAAGCCGATTTCTCGGTAGACGTCTGGCGGAAGCGTCCAGCCGCCATGCGGATCACCGATTGCTCAAAGCTTGTCTCGCTTGCTGCCATCTTCATTCCCTGCTGCGAACGATCTAATCCAATCTAAGAGAGGACTAAGTGCGCCTAAATGCGGCGGCGTGACAGAATACTGACGTGGATGCTCTGCTTCCGTTGAATCTTCTTTGGCCAAGCTCTGCCTCATTCGGGCGGCTCACGAGTTGATCTGGCTGAGACCTGCCACGATTGAGTCCACGATGTGCTCGCCTACGTCGGCGAATTGGAATCATGAGGTGCTCAGCCCAGAGGGCGGACGATTGACAGGCCAATGCGCGAGGCCTTTGGGCCTGCGGCTGCGATCACACTGAACAGTCCATCATGCTATCTCCAAGAGAAATTATACTGGATCGAGCCTGCGCGCGCGGCATTTCTGCGACCGGCGAATCGGCGCATCAAGTTCGTTTGCGAGAGCGGACCCTTGGTTGATGTTATATGCCGAAGTCTTTGCATGTGATGCTCGCGCCACGTGGTGTTCGATCGGCCCAACGTTCACCAATAATTGCCGTGTCTTTCATTTGGATCAATCACTAGCGTTGGTAGTTGACGGCAGCGACGCATTAATCGCGTCGCTGATGGCCGACATGCGCACTGTGCCGACCTGACGCTGTGAAGAGGACCAGAGGTCATCATGCCATGCGAGCCCGACGGGAGCGGGTGGTTCTCCAGGCATGCCGTGATGCTCTACGACCGACGGGCCTTGCTGGGCGGACCCGAGATGTGGTCTGCGACCCGGCCTGTTCCCCGCAATAACGTGCCGGCGATCTTCTTCCCCGCGGCTGCGCCGCTCCTCGCGCAGCAACAAGATAGCCGCACGCCATCTCCGCATGCGCGGCAGCCTGACGGTGCGGGTCGGCCGTCCCGGGGCTCAAGATCGCCACAAGGCCGCGATGGTCGCAGGCTTTCACAGCACAGGAGATCCACCATGTCCCAGATCGGTTCGTTCACCCGCAGCAACGATGGCACCTACACCGGCATCATCAAGACGCTTGCGATCAAGCCCAAGGCGCGCCTCGTCCCCAGCGAGCCCGCCTCCACCAGCGACAAGGCGCCAGACCTGCGCGTGATCGTCTCCGGGGTCGAGATCGGTGCCGCCTGGCGCCGGACCTCGAAGGACAACCGCACCTACTACTCGGTTAACCTCGACGATCCGTCCCTCACCGCGCCCGTCTACGCCAACCTCTTCGAAGGCGACGATGGCGAGTTTGCGCTGATCTGGTCGCGCTGACCGACACCGCGGACCGCAGGCCGTTATTATGCGGAGCGGCACAGCGACAAAAGACCTGGAAAACCGGGACTAACAGCCAACGACTTCGCATAATCCCACGCTACGCATAATCGGCATTAGCCCCCAAGATGCGGAAGTGCGGCCCTTCAGAGGGTTCTCGACGCGGACCAGCTTGGCCTTGGCATTGAGAGCGAGGTGCGAATCGAGCCGGAAAAGCCATTGCCGTTCAAGGTGAAGGTGCCGATGGTCGCCATTATCGTGTCTTTGTTTTCACTTTCCCGGGCCGCGCCCATCGCGGCCTCGATGGCTGGCGACAGACCGGAGGCGGTCGACTCGCACCCGAGGGGGCCGGCCGCTGTAGAGGGCGTCCAGGGTGCGACTTTCTTGTCCTGCGCGAGGAATTGATACGCGGCGTGGATGCTTACCATCCAAAAAATCAATTTTACCAATGTTGCGGAATGTTGCATTGGCAACAGCACCTGACGCCCACCGATCACGTCACTGCTTCTATCGGCGACGCGGCTCGGCTGAGGAACGGCGTCGCGTTCGCGTCGAGGCGCCTGATGGAAGCCACAGGATGGCAGATCAAACTCGCGAAGGAACATCGCCAAAACCAAGGAATACCCGCGGGCGGCGGCGAGACAACGATCGCCACGGAACTTACCTTGCGTGGCATCCAGTCGCCGGAGTTGACGGACCTCATCTACGACCTGGAACAGTCCAACGGCATGCAGATCGAGATGAACACGGATGATGCCTGGTCGAACCTCAAGCATATCGGCGACACGGTTGAAGCTGTCCACGGCTTCCTCGCTAAGAAGGCCTGAATGGAGAGGAGCGTCGTCATTACCGGAATGGGCGGGCTGTGCGGCCTAGACACCTGCGCCGCCTCCATCTGGAAAGAGATGCGCGAAGGCCGCACCGCCATCGGCCCGATCGTCGATTCCGAGCTTTACGAGCTGAAGGTCAGGATCGGCGCCGACCTCAAAGCGCTATCGGAGCATGACATCGACTGCAAGCAGCTCGTCGATCTCGACGCCACGTCCAATGTGCTGCGCCAGCGCAAGGTGCGCGTGGCGCTGAACAACGCCTCTGCCTTCGGCGGCACGAACGGTTCCGGCGTTCGGCCAAGCTAGTCAGGAGAGTGTCGGTTCACCGTCTGGCGGGTTGACGGCCGCATGGCTTCGCGCGTGGTGCGCGTCTTGCTTATCGAGAGAAAATACACGTAACAGCCAGCCTGCCTTTGGAATCACGCTGCAGGCTGTCGGGTTTCCGACATCGTCGTCTTCAATCGGACACGGCTGGCATGAAAAGCTCGTCTGATGCCGTCGCCTCTCAACGCGCGACGGCTCGGTGTTCGAGTTCGTATGGGAAGGAGCGTCATGACCACCATCGCAACTGCGGCGTCCGCGCGGGCGTCGCGAACTTGGTACAAAATCCTCTACGTTCAGGTGCTGATCGCGATTCTGATTGGCGTCCTCGTCGGTTGGCTATGGCCGTCGCTCGCGACCAACGACTGGGTCAAGGCGCTCGGTGACGGCTTCATTAAGCTAATCAAGATGCTGATCGCGCCGATCATCTTCTGCACCGTAGTCTCGGGCATCGCGCACATCCAGGATGCGAAAAAGGTCGGCCGGGTCGGCCTCAAGGCGCTTGTCTATTTCGAGGTCGTCTCCACCTTTGCCTTGGTGCTCGGCCTGGTGATGGGCAATCTTTTTCAGATCGGCCACGGCCTTGCGGCCAAGCCCGATGCCGCAGCCGTCGCCAACTACGTGAAGCAGGCGGAAGCCTCGAAAAGCGTCGATTTCATCCTCAATATCATTCCCGACACCGTGGTCGGCGCGCTGGCGCGCGGCGATATCCTGCAGGTGCTCTTGTTTGCGATTCTGTTCGGCTTCTCGCTGATGGCGCTGGGTGAGCGCGGCGCAAAGTTGCGTGGCATGATCGACGACGCGGCGCACGCGGTGTTCGGCGTCATCGCCATTGTCATGAAGGTAGCGCCGATCGGCGCGTTCGGGGCCATGGCCTTCACGATCGGTAAGTTCGGACCATCGGCGCTCGGCAATCTGATCGGTCTCGTCGCGCTGTTCTATGCTACGGCCGCGCTGTTCGTGGTGGTCGTGCTCGGTCTGATCTCGCGCTTCGTCGGGTTTTCGATCTTCAAGTTTATCGCCTATATCAAGGATGAGCTCTTGCTCGTGCTCGGCACCTCGTCCTCGGAAAGTGCGCTGCCGCAGTTGATGACGAAGCTCGAGCGGCTGGGCTGCTCCAAGCCGGTGGTCGGCCTCGTGGTGCCTACCGGCTACTCCTTCAACCTCGATGGCACCAACATCTACATGACCTTGGCAACGCTGTTTATCGCTCAGGCGCTCGGGGTCGATCTCAGCTTCGGCCAGCAGCTGACCATTCTCGTTGTGGCGATGCTGACTTCGAAAGGCGCAAGCGGTATCACCGGGGCCGGCTTCATCACGCTCGCGGCGACGCTTTCAGTGGTTAATCCAGTGCTGGTGCCGGGCATGGCAATCGTGTTCTCGATCGACAAATTTATGAGCGAGGTGCGCGCCCTTACTAATATCATCGGCAACGGTATTGCCGCGGTGTTCGTGGCCTGGTGGGAAGGCGAACTCGACCAGGCCACGCTGCATGCGCGGCTTAACCTGAAAATCGATCCCAACGACGGCGAGACTTCGAACACGGCAGGGTAGGCGGCTGCATTTCTAACCGTCATTCCAGGGCAAGTCGAACTCGGGTGTAACCGGATTCGCGGGTCTTAGTGGTGCAAGTCGGTAGCAGCCGATTTGGATTGCGCACCCGGAAACCTCTCGCCGCGATCTCTGGATTGCCGGTTCGCTCGCTTCGTGAGCGCCCCGGAACGACGTCTAAAAGGCTGCCCGTGACTCAAGGGGAAGAAACCCCCGGTTTGCCGGGCGGTTTCTCAGGAGTGCCGAGTATGAACGGCTGCTTGAAAGTGGAAGTCTTCTATCCAACCGCATGAGGGCAAAGGGTTAGCGAAGTGCAACGAGCCATCGCGAAGGGGGTCTGAAGAAGCCGTGGAGCAAAGCCGCGGAGGGACTAATCTAAAGCGTGATGAGGTTAGCTTAAATCGATTCGGGGTTCCCAATCAGGAGAATTCTGATTTACCATGAGGGCTCGGCGTGAAGGCCAGCATGGATGGGAAAGCCTTACTCTGAGGATCTTCGGAAGCGGGTCGTTGTAGGTTCTTACCGGCGGATTGTCCCGGAGCGAGGCGGCTAAACAGTTCGGTGTTGCGGTCAGCACCGCCGTAGGATGGGTACGACGGCATCGGGAGACCGGCAGCGTGGCGCCCGGCAGGATGGGCGTCCACAGGCCCAAGGGATTTCCGGCGAACATCGTGTCGGGGTTTTAGGACGAATCAAGGGGACTTCACCTTGCGCGGCTTGGTCGCCGAGCTCGCTGATCGCGGGCTGAAGGCTGATTACCGTTGAGTGGGAGTTCGTCCACGCCGAGAAGCTCAGCTTCAAAGAGCAAGGTGGTGGCTGGCGAACGCGACCGTCCGGACGTCGCCAGACGGCGAACGCAGTGGATCAAATTCAAGATCGCCTCGAACCTGAGCGCTTGGTCTTCAGCGACGAGATCTGGAACAGATTGATATGGCGGCCTTGCGGGGGTGGGCGCCCGGTAGCGAGAGGAGTCCCAGCAAGATTCCGCACGGCCGCTGGAAGACTTCCTGGCCGCATTGCACCTGCCCGGATGAGGGTGTCAGAAAGAATGTGTAAGCAGGTTTCTGTGAGTTTACCTTACCGAGGAGACTCACATGACGACCGAGACGACGATTACACCTGAACTACTGGATCAACTGCTTGCTAACTATGAGAAGCCGGAAGACCTCACGGGTGCGGACGGGCTTTTCAAGCAACTGAAGAAGGCGCTGATTGAGCGGGCGCTTGGTGCGGAGCTGAGCAATCATCTTGGCTACGAGAAGGGGGATCCGGCCGGCCGCGGCAGCGGCAATAGCCGTAACGGGACCAGCGCGAAGACGATCCTGACCGAGGACGGCGAGATCGACATAGCTGTGCCACGCGACCGGGCCGGCAGCTTCGAGCCGCTATTGATCGCCAAGGGTCAGACCCGTTTCGACGGCTTCGACGACAAAATCCTGAGCCTCTACGCGCGCGGCATGACGGTGCGCGAGATCCAGGGGCATTTATCTGAACTTTATGGGGCCGAGGTCTCGCCGGATTTGATCAGTCGGGTGACCGACGCGGTTCTCGACGAAGTCCGGGAATGGCAAACCCGTCCGCTCGACCCGGTCTATCCGGTGGTGTTTTTCGACGCGCTGCGGGTCAAGATTCGCGATGAAGGCATGGTCAAGAACAAGGCCGTCTATGTCGCGCTGGCGCTCAATCCGGACGGCGAGAAGGAGGTTCTGGGCCTGTGGATTGAGCAGACCGAAGGCGCCAAATTCTGGCTCAAGGTCGTCAACGACCTGAAGACGCGTGGCGTCAACGATATCCTGATCGCGGTGGTCGATGGGCTCAAGGGCTTTCCCGAGGCGATCGCCTCGGTCTATCCGCAGACCGTGGTGCAGACTTGCATCGTTGCACCTGATCCGCAACAGCCTGGCGTTTGTCGCCTGGAAGGATCGCAAGGCGATCCTGCCGGCCATCAAGGCAATCTACCGGGCCGAGAATGCCGACATGGCGCTGGTCCGGCTCGAGGAGTTCGAGGACGAATGGGGCAAGCGCTATCCGGCGATCGGCCAGGCCTGGCGCCGCGCCTGGGAACAGGTCGTGCCGTTCTTCGCGTTCGCTCCTGGCGTCCGCAAGATGATCTACACCACCAACGCGGTCGAGGCGCTGCACCGCAGCTTGCGCAAGATCATCAAGACCCGCGGCAGCTTTCCCAACGATGACGCGGCGTTGAAGCTGCTTTATCTCGCCATCAAGAACGCCGGATTGAGGTGGCGGCGAGGCGTCGAGTGGACTGCCGCCATGGGCCAGTTCGCCATTCAATTCGGCTCGCGCTTTCCGGGATCAACGCGATGACCAAAATGTCGATCAGCCGTCTTATCCGGCGGCCCGAGTTTGGCCGATCAGCAAGCTCTGTAAAGGCGGGCCTGCGGCCCCCGCCTGCGGCGGCTGCGGCCTTGACAGAGCTTGCTGCCCGGCCACTGTTAGCCACCATGGTATCGATGACAATGTCCGGCTGATGCAAGAAACGACTGCAATTCACCCTTCACAGAGGCCTCTTACACAAAATATCTGACATTCCCGCCCGGATCGAGGCTCCATGGTTTCTCGAGGGGCCGAACGATCGCGAGAGTTTCCGCCTCTTGTCGAGAAAGTCCTCCTTCCGACGCTTCGTCCCGGCGACACCTAATCAACAATCGCGGCAACCACAGAGGCAAAATCGTGCTCAGCTTACCCGCCTCGTCAAATTTCACATAAGTCCCACTCTCGTGAACCCAGAGCCGATCCTTAAGCACGAGCGACTGTGTTTATAGCTCCGTCTCCGTGGTGGAGACTTTCGCAGATATGGCGGGCTCGACCTAGGACGCCACGACACTCAAGTGATCCGCAAGCCTTGCGAACAGCTCTCGCTTTTCCTGGTCAGTGCCAGGTCGCTGATCAATTTGCATTCGGCTGCATCAATGCGGAGCTTTTTCAAGTGCTTCTGCAGGTCTTTCATCGGTATGCAGTGGAGCGGCCTATTCAGACCAATTAATCGGGATGTACTTCAGCTCCCGCCGGTCCATTTCCGAACGAAGCAATTCAGCATAGGTGCGCAGATTGTTACCACCAAAGCGGCAACGTCCGGCGTTCGCGCAACCGGCCAACACTTGCCGGCGCACACCTCCCAAAGAGACAATAAGCTCTCATCCTTCGAGCTTGAAAAGTCATCCGCCCCAATTCTTGCGCGCAGATGCTACAGGCGTCTCAAGGGCCGGAGCGTTCGTTTTGGGCATTCCCGCGCAGAAACCAAGTATCCGTTGCACATTAGCCACACGCGTTTTTCGGTCATCCGCACTAGACCTATCACGCCGGTTCGAACAGAACAGCTGGGTTTTACAGCTTCTGCCTTTGATCGTTCCACATGTTGCCAGCTAGCCGCTGTGGCCCAGACTCATCAGTTGGCTGCGATCCCATTTCGTGCTCAAGGAATAATTTGACTGTGTAAGCGGTCGCGCAGTTCAAAGGAAGTGAGCTATGGAGGTGGCATATGTATTCGGCTCTTGTCGGGACACTCATTTTTCTGAGCATCGGCATACTATTGGCCCATGCGATGGATGCTTTTCGCTCGGGTTCGTGAGAGCAATGCTCGATACGGACGATCCGCTCATGCAAACAGTGCTGCGCCTGCCTCAGTTTTGACGACGGATCGCGCCCGGTGAAGCGATCGAGTGCTTCTCTCAGAGCGCCGTCATGCGTGCGGAGGTCCCCTCCCGTAAGCCTAGGCATGTCGGCGGCGTCGCCCTTAGCCGCTCCGGAGATCCGGCGGCGACTTCGGCGATCCGAAGGTGATCCGGAACTTCGGCGAACTGACCAGGATCTGATCGCGCGCGGGGATCGTATTCCTTCTCGCAAGTTTGCGCGAGGCTGAGAGCAGACCTAATCAGGAAGTCGCCTATATAGGTGCCGTCTAGCTTCTAGTTGAACCGCCTCAGCCAATCCTTTCAAGATCGAGTAAGCACCTTTCAAGGTTGTCATACGCTTCGGCTGAGAACCTTCTTGTTCGTCTTGCCGCTTGAAATGCGGCTTGACTGGTTTTGCACTCACCGCGCTCAAGTGCCTGCAGACCCTCGTGAGATCGCTCGACGCATCCTCTGGGATAAAGTTATGTTTTCGAGCGGCATCATTTCGGAAAAGAACACCTTTGACGCTGTCTCCTCGGACCCGGCAGCCCCTCGAAGTTGAGCTCCACGAGTGGGCCCATGCCTTCGCTTCCGTCCTTGCAACACCCTTCCCATGTTCGTGATCAGCGAGCTGAACATCCTGTACTCGTCTCGACCGAAGACCCATCTAGGCTACCTTCGCGCCGCTTCGGACCTGGCCTTGATTGCCTAGTTGACAAGCGCGTCGTTCTTCCATGTGTGCAAATGGACGCCGTGCAGCGAACCGGGCTGGTGATCGGTGGCAGAGCTCAAGGAGACCAGGCAGGCGCATATCACCGTTTGGTGGAATGGCGGTTCTCTCGGCGGCGCAGCCTTTCGCGAGAGGCTCTATCCGACGCTGGACATACTGGTAACCAACGCCGACGACGGCGTTGGCCGCAGAAGACTGTTTGATGATTGAGAAGATGCCGACAAAGATGTAAGCGGTCATCACGGCTGCAAGTAACAGATTCCCGATCGTCGTGACGGGCGCGGCTCAGACGCGACGATAAAGGCGAATATGTGAGATGCCGCACAAATCTGTGGTGCTGCGGGGTGCGAATTGCGGCGCTGGCTTGCGCGGCTCGCGAGATCGGGTGCTCTTGATATAGTCCGAACAATTCGAAATGATCGATCAGAAACGTGCTTGTGAACACGAATATCCAGCCGACGAATGAGACTGTCGCAGCCGTCACCGCGCCATAGCTTCCTCGGCCTGCCGAATGCCACTACCAGATTAGCAGCATGAGGCTCGCAGCGATAAGTACTTCGCTCAATGCGCTTCGGCACTTATTGTGTCCAGGAGTCTTTGAAGTGCTTGCGCGTCCTGACGCTGTGTTGGATGGCAAACGGAGCCATCCGCCCCCTCTACGGCAAGCGATTCGATGCATGTCTGCTGGCCCGTGTCGATCGTCTTCGGCACGACTTGGCCGCTTACGAAACAGACAACAGATAGAATTGTGATGAAGAAAGCGATGTCCGCGGCCGATCCATAGAGAAAACTGACGATCCTTGAAAATCGAATTCCGGACGACTCCTGGATAATGCGGTGGGTTGGGGTCATGATCGACTCCGCTAAGCCAACACTGCCCCACACAGTGGGCGCTAAAGAATACTGAACTCACGGCTCAAAGCCCTGACGAGGCACTTGGTTTGTCAATAACACGATAATAGGTGTTTTTGAGGACAGAATCGTCCGGAATCTGCTCAACAGGGCCTCTCGATCCTGGTAGCTGGACGGTATGCGCGATTTCCATGCCAGGTCGCGGTTCATGAAGTCGCCGTAGACGCCCCAACCGGCGACGGCGATGCCGTTGCGCCCCTTGCATTCGGTCAGGATGTCTCGAATATGCCGGTCATTGTCGGGACCGATCGGGTCTGGCATCGCCATCCAGTCTTGCGGTTCGGTCGCCCGACCTGCGCCGAGATTCCACACGATCAGAGATCCGCAATTCATCGTTTTCGCGCGATAGACGCCGCGAACAATCGTCGGGTCGTCAATTTTGTGATCGGCTTTCGAAGGGTTGAGCATGCCGAGCACAAGCGGCGGCAAGTTCGCATCCCAATCCCTGCGCAGATCGTAGCGATACAAACCGCATGACGAGATGATCGCGCTTTTCATTGCTTCCATCATATCACCGCGGCGAGTAGGACATGCTGATCTAGTGTCGGCCGTTCAGATCGGTAGCCGATATCGATGAGGATGCTTTCGGCCTCTCGAATGTACCAATCGTAATCGACGTCATTCGGAAACGCGTCGGGGAGTTCCATGAGCAGCTTTGCACCGTCGCTGCGCGCCACTTTGTTGCCATTCAGTTTGTAGTGATCGAGCCGCTGGCGTCCGTCGAGTAGTACCAGCGGATCGCCTTGCCGAGATACTTGCCGTCTTTCACGGCGTCGCCTTTGACAGTGCGAATGGTGACAAATCGCCGAATGTCTCGACAGGCGTGAATGGTTTTGAAGATCGGTACCCCCTTGGTTACATACTCGACCACGGCGTCAGAGCAGACCTCGTTGAGCGGCGACGGCCACGAGCTCGCGACGATCTTGGGTTCAGCGTATGCGCCCTTCTTCTTGACAGAGCCGTCGGGCTTGACGGCGATGTAGTTGTTCACGTCGCGGGAATGGAGCGCGCTGTATTCTGTTTCCTCAGTCTCAAAGCCGGTCAGCCGCTCCCACTTCGCGATCACCGCCGCCAGGGCGTCTTCTTCGTCCGTAGGGCAGATGATCACGATGCCGTCGGTGTTGGCGCTGACCACGCGGAAGCCGGCTCGCTCGACCATCTCGATCAGCATGAGCAACGACAATTGGCCGCCGATCGTCACTTGGATCATCAAGTCTGGCGCAAACAGAACCGACCACTTGGAGCCGAGCTTGCCGAACGCGCCGTTGTTGACGATCTTCAAACTTCCCGAGACGTCGTCGTTGGTCTTCAATTACTGCTTCAGCAGTGTGGCTTCGTCGTTCGCCCGCTTGATCTGCTTCTTGAGTTCGTCGACGCGATCCTTCGCCTTGTTGCCCGCTCAACATACGATCGGAAGACCCGTAAAAAGATCGGCCCGAGATGCTGCGGATACAGGCCGAGGTTGAGGATGATTTGCGGGTAATAGCCGCGTACGTCGCGGTCGACGATCCTGGTGTACGCGTCGGCTCGTGCGCGATCGTCTTCTCCGATGAGTGCAAACCGCCGATGCCCACGCGGTAGATCGAACTGCCAATCTTAATTTTGGCCTTCTTCAGGACGTCCGGCATAATGACCTTGCCGCTCGTCGAGATCGCGAGTCGGCGGCGCGAACGTTGTCGAGAACTGCGTTGAGCTCGGTCGATCGATAGTGAGCGAAGTCGGGAACCCTGTACTTGTAGTGCTTGCCTGGCGTGATCTTTGGCTTCTTCGGTTCTTCACCGGTTAGCCGCTTCAACTCTTTCTTGATCACGGCCTCGGCAATTTGCGCATCCGATTTGGAGCGTAGATCCACTCCGTACTGCTTGGTCATCTGCTCGCGAAGCGTCAGTTGCTCCTTGAGCGTCTGCATCAGCAGGCCGGTGGCGGCAAGGTCATTGACGCAGTAAGCCGATACGACGTCCATCTCGTCGTGCGTCAGCACGGCATCTTCGTCCACGGGAAGATCTTGCATGCGCCTGCCGTGCATTTTGCCGTTGTAAATCTTGAGGCTGTTCTGCCCTGGCGCGATCTCGATCAGGTCGACGTGATCGCACTCGATCAATTGAAAATCGTAGGCGCGCGAGATTTTCCAGGGCTTGGCGTCATCCTGAATGATCTCATTGGCGATTTGCTTCAGCGCTTTGTTGCTGAAGCCGGCGAGGGCTGCCGACACTATCGGAATATCGAACGGGATGGAGTTGAAGCCGACGGTGCAATATTCGTCGAGCACCTGGCGCAGCTTCTTGCGATCGAGGACGCACCGGTCGGACTTCTCCAACCGAAGCACTTTACCGGTCTTGACCGATTTGAACGCCGCCAGGAAGTAGTTAATGTACACTTCCGTGTCGAACAGCGCGGCATCTGCAAGCGACGTCTTCATGGAAGCAAACCCAACTGTCGGTTGGTTTTTGCGAATTCGCCGAAATGCTTGATCGCGGCGACGTCATAGGCGTTTGCCCTTCAATCTTGTCGACGAAGTATCCGAGCTTGACGGCGGCCTTATTGATCTGAATTTGAACGAGATATTTCTGTAGCTTCGGAACCCGCGAAACACCTTTAAATCCGCTCGTGTTGTTCTTATGGAGACGACGATTGCGCTGGTTGTCGGAAGGTGTGCAGTCGCGCAACTCGACAATGGCGTTGTGGGAGCGCTCTCCATGGCGATGATCGAGGTCATCGGTCGGCCAGTGGCCATGCGAAAGCGCCCAAATCACGCGGTGAACGGTCGAATAGTATTTGACTCCGTCGATCGCGAAGGCGATCTGCAAATGACCGAGACCGTTATCGTTTCCGGCCTGCTTACCTGCGAATCGCTTGTTCCAAGCTACAATTCGATAATGGTCGACAGCGCGCCTGCGCCAGAACAGCAGGCCGCGCTTCGCATCACAGCGGAATAGCCGCCGCAATACTTCGACCGATACTGCTCGCTCGGTTTGTTGTCGGGACCGTTTCATTGGCCGATGTGGTCAGAGAGAAAGAGGGGTGCCGGTTTCCCGACACCCCGAAGGATCGACTAGCCGAGAAGGTCTTCAACGATAGCTGGTCGACAGAACGCGTCGCTTCACTCGCCACCCTCACGAAGACACACCGGGATGGCTATAATCTCGGCGTTCGCCTTGGCGAGCCGTCGCTTTTCAACGATTTATACCTTCACTGCATCGATCTCGACATCCGCGACCCCGACAAAGCCGATGAGGCCTGGGGCGCGTTGCTCGAATTGATTCCGGAAGCGCGTTCGCTGCCATCGGTCATCTCGGGCTCGATGGGCGAGAGCCGCCATCTGTATTTCCTGACCGATCGACCATTCCCGTCGAAAAAGCTGCGCCACTCCACAGAAAAAATTATCGGAAAAGACAAGAAGGCGCATTGGGCCTGGGAAATCGAGCGCTTCGGCACCGGCAAGCAGGTCGTCGTGCCGCCCTCGATCCATCCCGACACCGGCAAGCGCTACAAATGGGAGCGGGAATGGCCCGTGGATCTCGTCGAGCTCGGCGTCGGTCCGGTCATTCCCGCGTCACGGGTCGCCGGCTGGGAGCCACCGAGTAGGGACGAAACCGACGTCCGCACCAACGCGCTCGGCCTCTCGGTCGCCGAGGCAAAGGATATTCTGGCAGACCTGCCGACCGACACCTGGCGCGAGGACCGCGACGGCTGGTTGCAGGTCGGCATGGCGCTGCACCACGAGTTCAACGGCAGCAAAGAGGGCTTCAAGGCCTGGGTTGAATTCTCGGCCGCCTCCGACAAATACGATCCGGAAGATCAACGGCGAGTTTGGCGCTCATTCCGGCAATCGAACAAGCCCGTTCGCATGGCAACGCTGTTGTCGGCCGCGAAGGAAGTTCGGTTGATGAGCGCCTTCGACGATCTCGGCGATGAAGATGAAATTGACGGGGACGATGCCCGGGTTAAGCCCGGCCATATGGATGATGACGTCGACGATCTGCTAGGCGAGGGCGATGACACGGCCACCGAGCAGCCAGAGCGCGTTCGCAAGCTGAAACAGGCCGAAGTGCATCACGAGCTCGGTCATGTGCCGAAGCGGATCGCGAAGCTGAATAAGAACCACGCCGTCGCCTTCGTCAAAGGCAAAACGGTGATCCTCACCTTCGAAAAAGACGGCACGACCTCCTATGGATCGGTGCATGACGTCTACAACTATTACGAAAACGATCGCGTCGCGACGGAGAAGTCCACCGAGCCGGTAACCAAGGCGTGGATGCGCCACAAGGCTCGGCGCAGCTATCCGAACGGCATCGTCTTCGCGCCACAGGGCGGGCCCGACGGCGCCTACAATCATTGGCAAGGCTTCGCCGTCGAACCCGATCCATCGTCATCCTGCGCGCGCTTCCTCGACCACTTGCGCGATAACATCTGTGCCGGCGACGACAACGCCTATCAATGGGTGATCCGCTGGTTCGCCCACATGGTTCAGCGCCCCTGGGAAAAGCCCGGTACCGCGCTGGTGCTGAAGGGTCGCAAGGGCGCGGGCAAAGACACGATCGGCGACTACGTCGGCGGTCTTTTCCCCCATCATCACAATTTCGAACCCCGAACATCTGGTCGGCCGCTTCAACGCGCATCAGGAAAAGACCCTGCTGCTGCATGTCGAAGAAGGCTTCTGGGCCGGCGACAAAAAGGCCGAAGGGCAACTGAAGCACCTGATCACGTCCGAACAGGTGATGATCGAGAGCAAAGGCATCAACGCATTTCAAGTCGCGTCGGTGCTCCGCATCATAATCAGTTCGAACGAAGACTGGATCGTGCCGTCGACATTCGACGAGCGGCGCTTCTGCGTGCTCAACGTCGCCGATACCAGGGCGCGCGACACCGTCTACTTCGCCAAGCTGCGCGAGGAAGTGCACCACGGCGGTCGCGCCGCGCTGCTGCACCACCTGCTCGACGTCGATTTGACCGGCTTCGACGTGCGCAACCCGCCGATGACCACCGGCGTGCGCGATCAGAAAATCGCCTCGCTCCGCGGCATCGAGCAATGGCTTTTCGAGATCCTGTCCTCCGGCCGCGCGCCCGGGGATTCGATGTTCGAGGACGTCGAGCTCTCCTGGGAAGACGCCTCGATCAAGGTCGCGGTCGACGATTTCCGTCTCAATTACGAGGACTGGTTAAGGCGACGCCGGTTTGCCGGCGATCCGCTCAACGCTTCACGGTTCGGCGTGCGTGTGCACCAAATCTTTCCAGCGATCACCCGCATTCACCCCAAGGTCGGCGATAAGCGGCAGTGGTATTATGTTATTCCCCGCCTGGCTGAATGCCGCGCCGAATTCGAAAAATTGATTGGCAGCACGATCAAAATTGGGCCGGCGATTTCCCCCAAGACGACGATCTGCTCGGCTAAACGCCATAATTTTCCATGCGCGCGCCATCGAGAACGTCCTCCAACAGGTCCTTTACCTCGTCCAAGGGGAAATCGATCAAGCCTAGTCGGTGCATCCTCGTCAGGCGGGCATATGCGTGCCTCTCCGCGTCGGTGTCCTCTTTCGACACGTAAGCATCCCGATCGCCGTCATATTCGATCGCTTCAACCTCGCACGCTAAATTTTCGAGCCGCGATCTCAGGTTGTTCCATGCGTCCAATTCCCGTTTGGCCTGACTCATACTTGTCACTCCAATTCAACGTTCGAACGAAATATGTGCTCAGCATTGTTACTACAATCACGCTGCTGAAATTATAAATCAGCTGCGGCGCCCGAATTCCCAGCTTTCGGCGTCGATTTCGAAGCGTGGACGGGAAGCCTCCTGTACCGGTACAGGATGAATCCGGCTTCCTGCACGCGGCTAACGCTTTGATCGACCTATTGAAGAAAGGTTGGTACAGGAAGAACGGGCAAGACCAACCAAAATTCTCCAACGTGGGACAGAGACCATGAGGTGGTCGGACTGCCGACCTCCAGTTCGCGCGCATACACGAGAAATGTACCTATACTTCCTGTACTTACTGTACCGGGTATAAAAAACAATAATAAATCAGAGGTTTACAGCCGGTACGGGAAAATTGCGACTTCACATTCTTACCGTACGCTCCTGTACCAGGACAACATGAGACATTGTTGTCGAATTCTCACTTCTAGGTTTTTCGGGACATTCTGAGACAGCCCCGATTTCGTTACGTTTTCTCCGATGTTCTATAGGAAGATTTTCAAAACTCGCGATTGCCCCGGCTCTGCGCCCCCCGCGGAATGAGACGCCCTCAAGAGGGACCCGTAGCCAACCTGATACCCGATGACACAAGCCAAGACATGTTTGGCGCCCTATGCCCCTGAAGCCCTGATACCCAATGATACATAGGAATATAATCTGTCTCACATTGTCCTGTGCCAATGGGGCAGGGCTACCCTTGTGCACTGCGCCATGGGATAGCAGGGGCAGGGTAGCAGGGCAGCCGTAGGCAGGGCAGGCAGGGCCTCGCTGATCACAGGCGCCCTTGTCCGCTTCCATCCTAGATTAGCGCATAGGCGAGGCCGGCTAGTCGAACGGTCGCGCTACGCTCCGACCATGCGGTCCGTTCTTGTGAGCGTGCTATCCAGCGCTTCGACCGAATTGCGCAACCAAGACGAAATCAAGGCGCTCTACCTCGGCGCACGCCGCGAAGTGCAGTCGGCGAGAAGCCGCTGACGCATGCCGTTGCCTGACTTTGATTGACAGAGAGGAAACTGGCCTGGCTGCGGACAATCCAGCGCAAGATCAATCAAGACGTTTATTCTCGAACAATAGGCGGAGCAATCGACATGTTCTCGACGATCTGCACTATGAACCCGACGATCGGCGGTATGGCGATCCGCAGGGCTTGCGCTAGGACGACAGTGTTCATGGGGCCAGCGGGGTGGGGCCAGCCGGGCCTCCTGGTCAGAAACTTGTGAGATGAACGCCCACATAAGTCTTAGCTCGCATCGAGGCGAGCGGCGATATATTTTTCGATACGGAGGCAACGATTTTAGAACGGGATAGGGGTGTCAGGCACCCCCCGTACCCGCGACTGGACAGCAAAACTGATCGGAATACCAGTTTGTGGTGCCGCTTGGCGCGATGGCGAGCACTGGCAGTTTTAAGGCGCACCGATAAGCAGCACCCGCTGCAGTGCCCCGCGAATGATTCCGTCGTCATAGACACGAACACGCGTCGCCGGTCCACGGCCTTGGCTTTTTCGACTCCGATCTACAGCATCGCTCGCCTCTAATCCTGTCTGGCAGGGAGAGGGGTTAGCAAGTTCCGTTCGGTGACTCACAACCAGCTTTCTGGCCGCGCGAAGCGCGCAATTCGTGTCCAACACCTGACAGCGGCACAAAGCCCGTCAGGTTCAGAACACCGGTCGGCTGGGCGCGTGGAGTATTTTTCAAAGCGTAGTCAGACGCTTAATGCGCGCTGACGAAGATGGCACGGCTGTTGCTGTTGAGATCCAGCAACACTGAGAAAGGGCTGAGTGCGTCCAGAGCGAAAAACGAGCGATGCTCCTTCCCTTGAACCCGTGTGCCCCGTTCTGAGAGATAAGCTGGCGCAAAAAGTCGCGCAACGTTTGGCAATAGTTATGGAGAACAACATGATGCTGCGCATGGAGTCCCCAGCTCCTCCGATCAAGGTGAAGAACTGGCTGCGTGGCCAGCCCCTCACGAGCTTCCAGCCGGGAAAAGTGTACATCGTCGAATTTTGGGCAACTTGGTGCGGATCCTGTGTGGCGGCAATGCCCCATCTGGTGCAGCTGCAAGATAAATACAAAGACAGCGGAGTTGAGGTCCTCGGAGTCGCAGCTTATGAACAAGCTCGAACGGCGGACGAGGCCCAAACCAACTTGGACGCATGGTTGACCGAAAAGCTCTCGAATCTCAACTACCGGATCGGATTCGACTACACAGGGAAAATGAACAAGCTTTGGATGGATCCCAGCTTTTCTGTCGGGATTCCCACCTCGTTCGTCGTCGACCGTGACGGCCACATCGCCTTTATCGGTCTTCCAACGCAACTCGATGACGTTCTGCCGAAAATTCTTAACGGCGGCTGGCGCACCAGCGATGAAGCTAGAGTCGCCGATACAGAGCGGATCGCCGAAGGCGAACGCACAATGCACGAAACGACGCGCAAGCGAGCGTTGACTGAGCCGATCTTCGCCAAACTTACGCCGGCGATGAAGGCTAAGGATTGGACGAAGGCGCTTTCGGCGCTCGAAGAGGCCGTCGCTGTAATGCCGGACGACGTCAACTTCCGCGTGCTTCATGCGGATCTGTTGCTTCACAAAGTGCACGACTTGCAGACCGGCTTGCCGGTCATGAGCCAATTGGTTCGCGACGCGATCGACAAAAAATCCGAGCTGTGGATGGCCGGGGCGATGCGCCAACTCTTCGATCCGGCGAATGACAACTCCCGCTTCCCGCCTGCCGAGCGCTTTGCGATGGGTAAGGAGTTGTCCGAACACATCCTGGCACTGAATCCTCCGCAACGCGGCGACGGCTCCAAGTTCCTGTCCTATGGGGCGGTCGCTCAGTACTATTATGAGAGCGGCAACAAGGATCGCGCGATCGAGTTGGTCGAGGTGGCGCTGAAGTCGCTGGACGGTTCTGAGCCTATCCCCGACGAACTGAAACAGCACGTTATGTCGCTGTTGGTCCAAGCGCTGGCCAACTACAGGGGTGAGAAGGCTTCCTACGGGGCTCTTTGTGCGACTCCGCAAGACGGGTTTCCGAAAGAGTCAAAGCGCAGGCGCCGAAAGAGAAAACATGAAAAAGGCTAATAGTCGGAATTGCTCACGGGTGAATTCGTCCATTTCTCCGGCGGGCCAGTGGCAACTAAAGACCATCGAGTACAGCGCTGGATCGTTTGCGGCAGGTTGGAGGTTCAAATTGCGATGACCTCCGGCCGGATCGAGGCGGACGTGATCTTCCAGGTGAAGTCGCGCCGTCATCCCATGATGCAAACACTCTTACGGTCTTAAGGTCTACACGAAATGCTGAACGACTCCTTCGTCATAAAAATGCACCCTTTGCGCACGGCCATGGCGGCGCCCGGACTTAGGCGGCCATCTCCATGCTTCTGCAGACGGGCGAAGATGAATGATGTCGATCCGCATGCCTGGCTCACACAAACTATCGAACGGATCGCGCAAGGCTGGCCGATTTCTCAGATCGATGCTCTCATGCCGTGGAACCCTCAAAGCTTGAACCGCTTCAGCTACGCTTACGCAAAGAGGGGGTGAAATGGGCAGAAGATTTCGATCGCAGCCCCAAACTCCGGGCATTATTGCGTCACCTCGGACGGCAGCGCCAAGCATTCGGCACATCGCGTCTGGATCAAAAGGGTCTTACGCCGCGTGTGGCAGAAACTGCTGGCGCCATGCTCGTTAAAGATGACAAACCACCCATCGCAATCGGCGTGGTGATCCCGTTTGTGTTCCGTCACTGGCTAAAGCAGCCCGTCCGCGTCGCGGTCGTCCTCGTCGGCTTCTTAGGGGCAACGGTGGCCGACCTGTTCATGCCGGTCTATTCCGGTCACTTGGTCGAGGCGCTGACATCAGGTCCGTCCGACCAGGCAGCACGGCAGGCGGCGTTCGTCGCCTTCGGCGGCATCCTCGCGCTTGGCCTGCTCTCGATCATATTCCGGTTAACAGGCTCGCTGGCGATCGTGCCGTTCACGCTGAAGACGATGTCGGATGTGGCGCGCGAGGCCTTCATGCGGGTGCAGCGGTTCTCGACTGACTGGCACGCCAACTCTTTCGCCGGCTCAACCGTGCGCAAGATCACACGCGGCATGTGGGCGCTCGAGCTGCTCAACAACACGATCCTGATGGCATTGTTGCCGTCGCTAGCGGTGCTCGTGGGCTCGATGATCCTGCTCGGTCTGCATTGGCCGGTCCTCGGCGGTGTGGTCGGCTTCGGCGCGGTGATCTATGTCGCGATCACGATGGCATTCACGATCGGCTACATCGCGTCGGCGGCGCGCGTCTCCAACACCTGGGACACCAAGGTCGGCGGCACGCTGGCGGACTCGCTCACCTGCAATGCTGTGGTGAAATCCTTCGGTGCGGAGGCGCGCGAGGATGCTCGGCTTAACGGTGTCATCAGCCGCTGGCGGGCGCGGGTACTGCGCACCTGGCGGCGCTACAACGCCACCGGCACAGTGCAGCTCATGATGTTGTTGTGCTTTCGCGCTTCCGTGATCGGCGGCGCCATTCTGCTGTGGATTGACGGGCGCGCCTCGCCGGGCAACGTCACCTATGTGCTGACGAGCTACTATATCATCCACGGCTATTTACGCGACGTCGGCATGCACATCAACAATCTGCAGCATTCGGTGAACGACATGGAAGAGCTTGTCACCATCCATGGCGAGCCGATCGGCATTGTCGATGCGCCCGACGCCAAGCCGATCGACATTCAGGGCGGTAGGATCACGTTCAACGACGTGACTTTCCTTTATGTCGGGCATCACGCGCCGCTCTACGACGGATTGTCGATCGACATTCGCGCCGGCGAGCGCGTCGGTCTGGTCGGCCGTTCCGGCTCCGGGAAGACCACGTTCGTCAAGCTGGTGCAACGGCTCTACGACGTCTCCGGCGGCCGTATCCTTATCGACGGCCAGGATATCGCGAGAGCGACGCAGCAATCGCTGCGGAGCCAAATCGCGATCGTGCAACAGGAGCCGATCCTGTTTCACCGCTCGCTGGCGGAGAACATCGCCTATAGCCGGCCCGGCGCCAGCATGGCGGCGATCGAGCAGGCGGCGCGGCTCGCCAACGCGCATGACTTCATCCTGCGACTGCCGAAAGGCTACGGCACGCTGGTCGGCGAGCGCGGCGTCAAGCTGTCGGGCGGCGAGCGGCAGCGCGTGGCACTGGCGCGCGCGTTCCTGGCGGACGCGCCGGTGCTGATCCTGGATGAGGCAACCTCGAGCCTTGATTCCGAGTCAGAGGGCCTGATCCAGCAGGCGATGGAGCGGCTGATGAAGGAACGCACCTCGATCGTGATCGCGCACCGGCTGTCGACGGTGCGCAGCCTCGACCGCATCCTGGTGTTCGACCGCGGCGAGATCGTCGAGCAGGGAACGCACGCGGCGCTGACGGCGCGTCCCGGCGGCATCTATCGCGGGCTGTTCGAGCTGCAGGCCATCGAGTGCGGTCAGATCTCGGCGGCAGGCCAGACTAAAGCATGGCTGGCCGCATCCCCGCAGCCTTAGCGCTATTTAGCTTGGCTGCAGCTGATTGGCATCGCGCCGGTCAACTCCCCGGCATCTCATCGATATTCACCGCGAAGGTAAGGGTTGTCTTAAGAAGAGTGCTTCTGAAGCGGGAGCAGGGCGAATGTCGGAAGAACAACTAAATCCTGATGCTTCACATCGGTGCATGCTCAAGACGGTCGGGACCGTGGCTTGGATGTGGCAAAAAGGCATTGCGGCGGAAGCGCTGTAGCGCGACAATCAAGGGTTCTTCCGCATATTTGGTGCAGGGTGTAGGATTCACGGACAGTTCAAACAAGGGCATAAGGTAAGAATCGCAGTCGACGCTCGTGATTCGCCTTGCTCCAAGCCTTCCGCTCACTGGTTTCCCCCGAGCTTTCGATTGTCCAAATCTCTCCCCAGACCGACAGGGTGGTGCTCGTGGCTCGGCCGAAGTCAGCGGTCTCGCTCTGTCCCTGTTGCGGCTGCCAGACGGGTCGCGTCCACAGCCATTACGTGCGACGCTTAGCCGATCTGCCGTGGCAGGGTCAGGTTGTCGAAATCCGGCTTCACGCGCGACGGTTTCGATGCGCGAATCCACAATGCCCGCGTCGGATATTCACCGAGCGGCTACCGGCAACGGTGCGGCCGAAAGCAAGACGCACAACCCGCCTCGGCGAGAGCCAACTGGCGATCGGCTTTGCGGTCGGAGGTGAGCCCGGCTCGCGCCCGTCGCGCAAACTGGCCATGCCGGTCAGCGGCGACACCTTGCTCCGAATGATTCACTCGGCTCCCTTGCCGGATTTCGTTGCCCCGACCGTCGTCGGCATCGACGATTGGGCTTGGCGTCGTGGCCAGCGATATGGAACGATCATCTGCGATCTGGAGCGCAATTGCGTGCTTGATCTGCTTCCCGATCGTAACGCCGACAGTGTTGCGCGCTGGCTGAAGCGCTGGCCGGGGATCAAGGTCGTCGCCCGCGATCGTGCGGGACTTTATGCTGATGGCGCACGCTGCGGCGTCCCCGACGCGGTGCAGGTGGCGGACCGCTGGCACCTGCTCAATAGTCTGGGTGAGGCCTTGCGCCACGCGGTCGGCCGCCATCGTCACAACGTAGCCGCCGCCGTGCAAATCATGGCGTCCGCGCAACGAGCGAAGACCGGCAGTTCCGCGCCGCCGCCCGGCCTTGCACGGTTGCGGGCGGATCGAAAGGCTGCGCGACGCGAACGCTGGGATGAAATCTGTCGCCTACGCCAGCAAGGTTGCCCGACATCCAGGATCGCCCAACTGCTCGGCGTCGACAGGCGCACTGTTCAGCGCTGGCTGGCCGCTGGCGGCGAACCGGAGCATTCGCGTCCTCACCGACCTTCACATCTTCTCGCGCCCTTCCAGACATGGCTAGAAGCGCGGTGGGCCTTCGGTTGCCAGGTGGGCCAGCAGCTTTGGCGGGAGCTTCAGCAACAGGGTTATACTGGAAGTCGGGTGACCGTCGCGCGATGGGCCGCTGACAGGCGTGCACATGCAGACGCGGGAGGAGCAGCACAACCACACCTGACATGGAAAGCTCCCACGCGTCGTCGCTGTGCTTGGTACTTGAGCCAGGATCCGGATCAGATCGATGCTGAAGCCAGGCTGTTCCTCGGCCATCTATTTGCGCAAGCTCCGGAACTCGCGACGGTCGCCGATCTGGCGAAGCGGTTTGTGTCCCTTCTTAGTGGTAGCGACATCGCCGAGCTCGATGAATGGATCACACAAGCAGGCAACAGCGAACTCAAGAGCTTCGCCAACGGCATCGCGCGCGACATCGATGCGGTCCGAGCGGCAATAACGACCTCCTGGACAACCAGTCCGGTCGAAGGCCAGATCAGCAGGATCAAAGCCATCAAACGACAAATGTATGGCCGGGCAAGCTACCCGTTATTGCGTCGACGCGTCCTCCTGGCTGCTTGAGAGCGACCGGGCAACCTATCCAACCCCGATCGCTCATGCTGCACCAAATATGCGGAAGAACCCAATCAAGATGGGAATCCCGCGACAATCAGGATTGTCGCGGGATTTCCCATCTTGATTGTCGCGCTACAGCGCTCTTCCAGGTGAAGTCACGCCGCGATCCCACAACGCAACAATTTGATTCTCTGCAAAGAACACGCTAGCGTTGCTTATCCAATCGTAACTGACCGCGAAGCAGGCCGTCATCGCGTCCTGATCGCTACGTCCTTACGCCGCGTGCGCCATAAACCAACCTTATGGTGTGAGGGCAAATGACAGCATGAGACCGCGCACCTTCTGCTCTTCGCTTCAACCTGGATTAAGTCAGTTGGGCAAAGTCCGGATACGCCAGATCTCGATCCTTGTCTGGTTTCTGACAGCGGCTCACAAAACCTGTGAGATTCAAAACACCGCGCGCCAAGCGCATCGCGAGCTGTTTCAAGACACAATCAGGCACTTAATGCGCGGCAGGAGCGCTGGCACGGCAGTTGCTTTTCTCGCCGTCGGCAATAGGCGGGCAATTTGAAGAAGCTGAAGATGAACGGAACGACAGGATCTTGGGCTTACGGAGAAAAAGCGCCGATGCCAAGGGAAGAACAGACCAAGGTCAAAGAAATTCGCGACTCTTCAATCCACTGCGGTTTGAGGAGCATACCACGGGATGCGATAGTTGCGGCTAAACGGCTATGGCTCTTTGAAGAAATCGCCGACACTAGCGGCGACTAAGTAGGACCGAGTTTTTTACCGCTTACCTCGCCTTGCCATCTGAAAGATAGGGCGAGCGCCTGAGCATTGGATCGCTCGGGGGCAGCTTGCAAACGTGTGTGGCTGCTAATGGGCATTGCTTAGAGTGAAATAACCGTCCGGTCAGGACCGGTCAGGGCCGCGGGATAGTCGCGTGACGCTGATCAGGCAACGGACTGAACAGAGGTCTTCTTCCACTCCCAAGGGAGCAGCTCATTGAGCCGACCTTGCGGGGTGGCGGCGATGCGAGCCAACACGTCCGCCAACCAGGCTTGCGGATCGATGTCGTTGAGCTTTGCCGTTTATGCCGATTGTCGAACTATGCCGAACGGGCTTGTTTTCCCGAGATTCACCGTGAGCGGCGTGTAATCGGCTCGGCATAGTTTGTCTTGTACCTCCGCTTTCAACAGCGGAGACCAGGATATGATTGCTGAAGAGTGTTTGGGCCGGAGCCGACTATTCCGGCGCCTGAAGAGTGGACCTCACAGACCACTCGTCGAGCTCTACACGGCGCGCCTCGTCAGGGACGAACTCGCTGGCCACGGCACGTGGCGATGCCTGAACTTGGTCAGCGACCTCATCAGCTGGATCAAAAGATGTGGCTTAAGGCTGGCCGATCTCGATGAGCGCGTGGTCGAACGGTACTTTAAGCACCGAGCGGGGAAGCAGTGCATTCAGCCGGGCGACCGGGCGGCGCTGAAGCGGTTGCTATCGGTGTTGCGCGAGGCGGGCATGATCGCGCCGGCGGCGCTGCCGCCGATCTCGCCGCAGGACCAGATATTCAGGGAGTTCGCCGACTATCTGCAAAGGGAACGCGGGCCGAGGACCATCATTCGCCACCTGCCATTCATTCGCCGCTTCCTGCGCGAGGTGTGCCCTACCGTCGCCAGCGACCTCGGCAATATCAGCCGAGAGGACGTCACCCGCTACATCGCGCGCCACGCCCGGGATCGGAGCGCGGCGTCTGGGAAGGCGATGTGCTGGTCGCTGCGCGCATTTCTCCGATACCTCCATCATAAAGGGTTGACCGCGCTCGCTCTGGCGGACTGCGTACCCTCCATCAGGCGATGGAAGCTCGCAAGCCTGCCGACCTATCTGTCCGCCACGCAGGTCGAGAAGGTCCTCGATAGTTGCGACGGGGCCGCCGCGATAGGACGGCGGGATTACGCCATCCTGATGCTGCTGGCCAAGCTCGGTTTACGGGCTGGCGAGGTCGCGGCCCTCACCCTGGATGATATCGACTGGCGATCCGGCGAGATGCTCAAGCTCGACGGCATGGCGCAAGCCTTCACCGAGCTCGAGGTGCAAGAGGAGGCTCGCAATCTCGCGCACGCCGAATGGCTGGCTCTGCTGCTCGACCGCGAGGTCGCCTATCGCAGCACCCGTCGTTTCCAGGCCCGACTGCGCGCCGCCCGGCTGCGGCACAGCCAAGCCGCGGTCGAGGACGTCGACTACCGCACGCCACGCCGGCTCGACAAGGCGCTGTTCCAACAGTTGGCCACCTGCCGCTGGATCGCCGAGCACCGCGGCCTGCTGGTCACCGGCCCGTGCGGAATCGGCAAGTCGTGGTTAGCCTGCGCGCTCGCGCAAAAGGCTTGCCGCGACGGCTACACGGTCCACTACACGCGCGTGCCGCGTCTGTTCGCTGATCTCGATCTCGCTCATGGCGACGGCCGCTTCCCGCGACTGTTCCGGATGCTGGTCAAGGTCGATTTGCTTGTATTGGACGATTGGGGACCCGACCGCCTCTCAGCCAGTCAGCGGCGCGATCTCA
>NZ_JAGWDK010000029.1 GCF_018398875.1 Bradyrhizobium sp. sGM-13
ACATTGATGCAAGACCGCATCTGCCGGATCATCGAAATCTTCTTGCACCGCACGGTCACAAGCGGCGGTCCACCGCTCAGCTCCTCAGGTCCTCCGAGAGCAGCCTTTGCAGCGGCTCATAGGCAGTTCGGCTGAGGGCCAATAGCCGACCTCGCGCAGGGGAAGCTTCCGTTAGGATCACATTAACCCACACCTCCTAGTTTTCATGACCGGTACAACAACCGAAGTGAGAACTGATGTCGTCACTGCTCATTCCTTTCGGAGTTCTGATGGTGGTGGGGCTGAGCTTTCTTATCGATCGGTCGTCTATGACGAAGAGCATGAAGGCCCTCACACGCATCGGAGTACTCGTTGTTGCTATCGGGGTGTCTTTCTATTTGCTTCGCCCTACCGGCTAGGCGCGAGAGCGTACGTCCTCTGAGGAAGAGGGATGTCTGTTTCAGATGAGGTCCGGGTTTGGCGGTTACGAACGCGAGGTTTCGCGGTTGCTGGCGCCCTATGTCTTGCTTTGATTTGCCTGTGAAGATTTTTGGTTCAACCGAGTTCACGGACTACTTGATTGGTGCGCTTGTTTTGTTGTTCGTCATTCTTTGGCTGTCCGGGCTATATTGCACCCACCGGTACTGGAAAGATTTTAGAGAAGATGAAATGCGGCGCGGCGGATCAGCGGAAACCGCGCGTGAAAAATGGCATAAACTGCACCCGCCCCCGGACTAGGTGCTGGTGAGCCAACCATGGGGCCGCTATGGGGTCATAAGGCGACATCGGCCTACGATGCGCGCGACGTCGGCCTCATCTCCAAGAGCGGACAGCGAAGATCCATTGGGACGTGGAGAAATGTGAACCGGCCACAACCGAAGGGTCACCCATTTCCTTTCGGCGGCAGAAGTTCAGCCGCTTCGCGTAGCCACTTTCGCACCGTGTCCACGTCCAGAACGATGCCGCATTTAGCCAAGTCGTCGGCTATCTCCTGCGGTACGGCGCTGCGGCTCAGTTTCGGATCATATTTGTAGCTGTCCACCGCGACCCCAATCACGATTTTAAGCAAGCTCTCTCGCTCTTTCGCACCGAGAGGCTTTTCCGCTGTCCGGTCTGCCTGTCCTGTTTCGAGCTCGCGGATGCGGTCTTGCAGCGACGCTGTGAACCTATCCTTTGCCTCATCGGTCGCACGCCAGACCTTTTCCTTCTCTTCGTGCACGGCCTTCAACTCGTCATACAGAGACCTCCAGTCGGCAATTCGGTCGCGCTTCCCAATCGCCTCAATTAGCGCCGCTGGCACTTCAATGTCATTGCGCTTTGCCCAAGCAAGAAAAATTGTCGGCAGCACGGGATCGTAAAGCTGCTTCCATGGGACCGCTCGCACGGTAAGTTCGCGGCGGCGGCCGTACTGCACCGCGAATGAAGATATTTGCAAATACTTTGAAATTGTCGGCCAATTCACCACCTCCGGCGCTTTGCCAAACGAAAGCGCGACGGCTTCATCCAACGTCCAATGCGCCAATTTCGACCAGTGACCAAAGTCCGCCGTCGCTTGGGGTTGATTATAGAATCGCTCTTGTTCCTCGCGTTCAGCTTTCGCCACTGCCTGCTGAAACTCGCGTTGTCTTTCGGCATTGTAGCATTCCACTAGTTCCTGGTGTGAGAGCGCCGCCAGTTCTGCGCGGTACGCGGCCAAAGCCTCCCGCATTTGCGGGCTCACTTCAGGCCCGCAAAGGCGCGGCCGGCTCCCGACGTTGAGCGACGGTGGAAACTCCATTGCGCGGGCAAACGGAAATTTCCGGAGCACTAAGTACTCCACGCGGTCCTTCAGGCTTGGATTGGGCGAGTTGTTCACGCCGTAAAGCTACTGCGAAACGCCTGAGTCGAAACGACGCGGGCAGCGCTTTCAGCAGCTTTTTTGAATAGAGAAGTGGGGAACACGGTGGGTAAGCTACAATTTAAACGCTGCAAACTTACGTAAGATCAACACCTTATAGGATCTTCATGGCGGAGAGAGTGGGATTCGAACCCACGGTACGGTTTCCCGCACACACGCTTTCCAAGCGTGCGCCTTAAGCCACTCGGCCATCTCTCCGGAGGCCCTCTCTTGAAGGGGCAGCACTGATTTTGCAAGGGACGCCGGGCAGAGCCGTCAAAATTTCCCCAATTCATTGAATTTATTCGGAAATTTGGCACGTTCGGTGTCGGATGATCAGTGCTTTCCGGGCCCTTGAACCGGAATCCGGCCATGATCGACGACCACAGTGGCAACGCAATCGGTGGGGGGACGGTATGATCATCGCGCGGGCGCTTCTGTTCGCTATCCTTTTATCGGCGTTTGCGGGTGCTGCGGCGGGCCCGGCGATGGCGCAGGCCTGCACGCGTCAGGGCTTGGATGTAAGTTGCGATGACGGCCGGCGCGGCATCTTCGCGGGCGACGCCATCGTGTGGGCCGACGGCTCGCGATCGAGGCTGGCCTCGCCGCATCCGAGCGTCATCATCGGCAACAAATCGTCCGTCGTCATCGGCCCCGGCGTGTTCGCCGGTTCAGGCAAGGGCGGCATGGTGCCGATGGAAAATCCGAGCGCGCCGAACAAGGCGCGCTGCCCGGTGCTGGATGGCGTGTCGTATTGCCATTGAGGTGCAGCACGGGCTAACGGCGCAGCCTGTCATGCAACCCTCAGGGAGGGGATAGCTCTGGTGAATTGCTAGACGACTCTAATGATATCGCGCGTTGTTGTTGCTGGCGGAACGAAGCGGCCATAGCGGATGCTCCGCCAGGACAGGCGCCAGTTCGCTGCGGTCGAGCTGGCTTTCGCGCAGCGCGTCGGTGAAATCGGCGAACCATTGCTGGATGGTATGGCCGCGCAGCTTCGCCATCATCGCCTCCCAGCGCATCCGCCGTTCGGTTAGCGGCATCGACAGCGCGATCGCAATGGTGCGCGCCATGCCGTCGATGTCATGCGGATTGACCAACAGCGCAGTGTCGAGTTCGTTGGCGGCGCCGGCGAATTTCGACAGCACGAGCACGCCGGGGTCGACCGGGTTTTGCGCGGCGACATATTCCTTGGCGACGAGATTCATGCCGTCCTGCAGCGGCGTGACCACGCCGACCTGCGCGGTGCGATAGAGGCCGGCGAGCACGGCCTGGCCGTAGCCCTTGTTGAGATAACGGATCGGCGTCCAGTCGACTTCGCCGTGAACACCGTTGACGTCGCTGACCAACCTTGCGACCTCGCTCTGCAGATTGCCGTAGGCCTCGATCGCACCGCGCGACGGCGTTGCGATCTGCAGCAACGATACCGTGCGCGCCAGCGACGGGTGCAAGGTCCACATCCGGTCGAACGCCTTGATGCGGTTGATCAGGCCCTTGGAATAATCCAGCCGGTCGACCCCGATCGCGAGCTTCTCGCCATTCAGGCTGCGCCGCAGCCGCGAGACATCGGGATGGGTCGACGCCTTCGTTGCCAACTGCGCGAATAGCTGGGGATCGATGCCGATCGGAAATACCGCAGCGCGCGTTCGGCCGTAGCGCGAAATGATGACGCCGTCATGCACGACGAGGCCGAGGTCGGCCTGCGCGTAAGCCAGGAAGTTCTCGCAGTCTTCCTCGGTCTGGAAGCCGATCAAATCATAGGCCAGCATCGCCTCGACCAGCTCGCGATGGTGCGGCACGCCGCCGATCACCGAACGGGCCGGCCACGGCGTATGGAGAAAGAAGCCGATCGGCTCCGTGACGCGGAGATCGCGCAGCTCGGCGCCGAGCGCGAGGAAATGGTAGTCCTGAATCCAGAACGCCGAATCCGCTTTTCGGAATCGCAACAGCGCGCGCGCCATGAAGGCGTTCACCTCGCGATAGCTGAGATAGTCCTCATGCGACGCGCGGATCAGATCGGCGCGCGAATGCAGCGCCGGCCATAATGCGGAATTCGCAAAACCTTCGTAATAGCCGCCGTAATGCGCGGCCGGCAGGTCCAGCATTGCCAGTGCGCCGGCGCCGAGCGCCTCGATCTCGGCAAACGGTTCCTTCTGGTTCCCGTCGCGGACGCGACCACTGGAACCGACCCAGATAGCGCCCGACTTCTCGACGATCGGCAACAACGCCGCCGCGAGTCCCCCCGTCATGGGTTCGTTGGGTTTTCCGCGCGAAACGCGGTTAGAAACGACGACGAGGTTCACAGGTCCCCTCCCGTTGGTACGCTCGCGTTTAACTGCCGTTCATCAATATGGTTCCTGATCACCCTTTCAACGAATTGAAACCAAATTCGGGCTGCAGCGCGCAGGAACTCACCGGAACTCACGAAAAATAAAATTTGCCGCGAACCTCGGCGTCAAGCGCGAGAATCTGTGTTCGAAACTCGACGGGACGAAAAACATTATGGCAGAGATGCGTCCCTTTCGTCATCAAGCAGGTGTGTAAGGAATTCCCTGACGTCGCTGGGCGCATCGAAGTGGCCGGCCACGCCTTTGGCACGGCGGCCGACGGAGAAGGCGAGGCCATCGAGGTCGGGCATGATCGCAAAGACGCTCTCGTCGGTAACATCGTCGCCGATGAAGAACGGACGGCGCCCCTTGAACGGCTCGCGCGTCATCAATTCGTGCACGCCGCTCGCCTTGGTGAAGCCAGAGTGCTTGATCTCGCAGACGCATTTGCCGGGCAACACTTCGATCGGCGCATTGGGCAGATCGGCCCTGATCAGCGACACCGCGGCATAGATCGCCTTCTCGGCATGCGGCGCGAGGCGATAGTGCAGCGCTAGCGAATAGCCCTTGTCCTCCAGCAATATTCCCGGGCTCAATTTTGCGATTGCCGCCAGCCGGCGCTTCAACTCCTTGTCCATCGGCGGGGCGTGCGCGGCCACCGCCTCGCTGTCCGGCTCGATCCGCATTTCGGCGCCGTGGCCGCCGACGGCCGGGAATTGATCGGGCGCGAAGATCAGGTCGATATCGTTGAGCGAACGGCCGCTGACCAGCGCCAGCGCGCCGTTGGTCCTGACCAGCAGGCGGTTCAACGTCTTCGCCAGCCCGGGCGGCACCCACACTTCGCGCGGCGTCGGCATCAGATCGAGCAGCGTGCCGTCAATGTCGAGCAGAATGGCGGACTCGCTTAAGTGCGGCACCATCGAGCGTGGCACCGGAACTGTTTCCAGCGCGGCATCGTCTTCGCGGGCGATATCGTCTTCCAATGACATTTCGGCCAGATCCTGATTCATGTCGTCCATCTCATCCTACTCCACACATGCTAGCGGCCGTGCGACAGATTCGAGCGATTTGCGCTCAGCAGCAACGGCATACCGCCACGCGACAGCGGCGGCCACGATCATCAATGCCGACCCTAACAGGTAGCCGGCGAAAACGGTGTTGCGCGATCCGGTATCGATCAGGGCGCCGAATAGCGCCGGTCCTACCACGCCGCCAATGCCCGTTCCGATCGCATAGAACAGCGCAATCGCGAGCGCGCGCACCTCCAGCGGAAACGTCTCGCTGACGGTGAGATAGGCCGCGCTCGCCGCGGGCGAAGCAAAGAAGAAGATCACCATCCAGGCGATGGTCTGGGTCTGCGCGCTCAAGACATCGATCGAGAACAGATAGCCCGACAGCGCGAGCAGCAGACCGGAGACACCATAGGTGGTCGCGATCATCGCGCGGCGACCCAGCGTGTCGAACAGCCGGCCGAGCACCAGCGGCCCGAGGAAATTGCCCGCCGCAAAGGGCAGGATGTACCAGCCGACATCGTTTGACGGGATGCCGAAGAAGTCTGTGAGTACCAGCGCGAAAGTGAAGAAGATGGCGTTGTAGAAGAATGCCTGCGAGGCCATCAGCACCAATCCAACCAGCGAACGCTGCCGGTAGGTCGTGAACAGCGTATGCGCCACCTCACCAAGCGGCGTGTGGCTGCGCATCCTCAGCCTGATCTTCGGGAACACCTCATCGGCCTCATGATCCGGATGGCGCATCGATGACCTCTCGATGCCGTCAACAATCGCGTGCGCCTCCTCGGGACGGCCATGGATCATCAGCCAGCGCGGGCTTTCCGGAATCCACATCCGCATCACGAACACGATCAGGCCGAGTGCGGCGCCAATGAAGTAGGCCATCCGCCAGCCGAGATCCGGCGCGAGCACGTTGGGATCGAGCAGCACGATGGCGGCGACCGCGCCGATCGCAGCCCCAATCCAGAAACTGCCGTTGATCACGAGGTCGGTCCAGCCACGATAACGCGCCGGCACCAACTCCTGAATCGTCGAATTGATCGCGGTATATTCGCCGCCGATGCCCGCCCCGGTCAGGAAACGAAACAGCGCGTAACTCGCGATATTCCATGACAGCGCGGTGGCGGCGGTCGCGCTGAGATAGACCGCGAGCGTGATGAAGAACAGTTTTTTGCGCCCGATCCGGTCCGTCAGCCAGCCGAAGCCGAGAGCCCCGAGCACGGCACCGGCGAGATAGGCGCTGTTGGCGAGACCAACATCGAGATTCGAAAATTGCAGCGTCGGGCTCTCCTTCAGCGCGCCCGACAAGGCGCCTGCCAGCGTGACTTCCAGCCCGTCGAGAATCCAGGTGATGCCGAGTGCGGCCACGACGCGGGTATGAAAGCCGCCCCAACGCAGGCAATCGAGCCGCGTGGGTATGCTGGTCTCGATGACGCGAGCATTGTCCTGCTCCAGCGACGTAATGGACGCGCTTTCAGCCACTGCCGCCCCCCGCCATATCGCTTTCACACCCATCGGATTTGGCCAATGAAAAAACACCCCGGAACGCCCCAGCCCCAGGGTTTTCACGCTCAATTGCGGCAAACATGATGCCCGCCGTGAAGATAACGCCTCTCGGAGGGTGCGGTTCCGGAGACTTTCGCATGGCGAAATTGCATAGCTGTTGCCGTGCTCTGCGTATCGTGCGGGGTATCGGATACGCAGCGGCCCCTCCACGTCATTGCGAGCGCAGCGAAGCAATCCATCTTTCGGCGCATGAGGTGACAAGGGTTGCTTCGCGGAGCCTGTCATCGGGCGCGCATTCGCGCGACCCGTTGGCTCGCAATGACGTTGAAGTACCGCAGCTCACAACGACCGTCATACCATACCCCGCGAAGGCGGTATTCAGCACGCACGACTGAATACGCCTTCGCGTTCTCGCGACGCATCACGGGAACCGAATAATCGGGCGACCGTTTTCGGCAAAACAGCAATGGAGGTCGAACATGGCCGAACGGCGAAAAACCACACCACGGAAGGCCGCAGCCCGGAAGAGCAGCCGCACGACAACGGCGAAGAAATCATCAGCGAAACGGTGGTCGCAACGCGTGACACAGGAAAGCGACGCGCTCGATTTGAAGCGCGGCGTCTTCAAGCAGACCAGCGCTAAGAAGGTCGCGGCGTCGCTCAAGCGCTCCGCCGAGCACAGTACGCGCCGCAAGTCAGGCGCCTATCGCTCGGCGCTCTCGATGCTGACCTTCTACATCAACCGCGCCGGCAAGACCTTGCCGAAGGCACAGCGCGCGCGGCTGGAGCGCGCCAAGGTGGAGCTGAAGCACCAGTTCGGCAGGGAGTAACTCGTCGTCGTCCCTGCGAACGCAGGGACCCATACGCCGCGGCGGATGAGACGGGCCGCGGACAGTTATGCGCAAAACAAAATTCGGCGGTGGTTATGGGCCCCTGCGTTCGCAGGGGCGACAATCACGCCGCCCTGATATTCGCCATGAAGCGGTCGAGCTCTTCGCGAAGGCGCGTGCTTTCGCTGGATAGCGTGCGGGCCGAATTTAGCACTTCCTCGGACGCCGATCCGGTTTCGGTCGCGCCGCGGTTGACGTGCATGACGTTGGCGGCGGCCTCCTGCGTGCCTTCCGCGACGTTCTGGACGCTGCGCGCAATTTCCTGCGTTGCCGCGCTCTGCTGCTCGACGGCGCTGGCGATCGTCCCGGCGATGTCGGAGATCCTGCCAATGGTGCCGCCGATCTCCTTGATCGCGACGACCGATTCCTGCGTCGCGCCCTGCATGCCCGAGATGTGATTGGAAATCTCGTCGGTCGCCCTCGCCGTCTGGCTGGCGAGCGATTTGACCTCGGATGCAACCACTGCAAAGCCGCGGCCGGCATCGCCCGCGCGGGCAGCCTCGATGGTGGCGTTCAGTGCCAAAAGGTTGGTCTGCTCGGCAATCGCCGTGATCAGCTTGACCACGTCGCCGATCTCCTGCGCGGCTCGCGACAGCTTGCCGATCCGCCCGTCGGTCTGCTCGGCCTGACGCACGGCGGCTTCCGCAATCTGGCTGGATTCCTTGACGCGCCGCCCGATCTCGTCGACGGAAGTCGACAGTTCCTCGGTCGCGGATGCCACCGACTGCATGTTGGTGGAGGCTTCTTCCGAGGCGCTGGCGACCTGGCTCGAGAGGCTCTGGGTGGTTTCCGCCGTCCGCGTCAGTTTTCCGGCAGCGGATTCGAGTTGCACGGCCGAGGACGACACGTTGGAAACGATGGCGCCGACTGCGGCTTCGAATTCGTCGGCGAAGCGAATGAGTTCGGCGCGGCGCGCGGCACTCGCCGCCTTGTTCTGCGCTTCCTGGGTGGCGGCGTCGCGCTCGGCGCGGGCGATCGCCTGCACCTTGAACTCCTCGACCGCGCTTGCCATCTCGCCCAGTTCGTCCTTGCGGCCGAGGCCGGGCAGCACGACTTCGAAATTGCCGGCGGCGAGTTCGCGCATCGCGTTGCACATCGCAATCATCGGCCGGGAAATACCCTTGCCGAGGAAGAAGGCCCAGACACAGCCGAGCAGAAATCCGCCGGCGGCAAGGATCAGGATCAGCCGCTCGGTCTCGCCGATGGTCGCGTCCGACTCGGCTTCGAGCCGCTTCTGATCGGCCAAGAGGTCCGACTTCATGGCGCCCGAGCCCTTGTTGATAGCGGCGGCCGATTCCGTCATTTCCAACGTCAGCTCGTCGATCTCCTTGGAATTGTCGACCAGCTTGGCGAGCGACTTCTGGTACTCCTCCAGCATGGCGGAGATTTCCTTGATCCCCTCACGGATCTTTTCGTTGTTCGACGAAATCGCCTTGAGCGCATTCTCGACAAATTTCAGGCGCGCCATTGCGCTGGCAGCGACCGTCTTGTCCGAATTGACCACGAACGTATTGGCGAGCGCAGTGACCGCCTGAAACTGCTCGGTCACCTTCTTCGCGCCGAGCGTGATCACCGGCATTTCGTCATCGTCGGCATTGCTGGGGAGATCGTCCAGCTTGTAGCGCAGCGAGTTGCCGGTGCGGGTGAGCTGGTTCTGCGTGATGCGCGCACTCTCGTCCTTGACCTTGACGATGTCGGCGAAAATCTTGGTGAAGGCGCGGAACTCCCGCTCCAATTTCGCGATCTGCTCGAGTCGCGTCGGATTGGTCGTCCCCTTCATCGAGGCAATGATTGCGTCCTTCAGGCCGGCTTCGGCGGCCAGCGCCGCCTTGCCATCCTCTTCCTTTCCGGTCGCCACGAAATAGCGGGCGAGCGAGCGGTAGGAAATCAACTCGCGGTCGATGTCGCGCGACAGGTCGGCCTCCAGCACGCTGCGCCGGTAGGACTCCACGCCGGCCGAAACCCGCTCGAACCCGAGATAGGCAAATCCCATGCTGGCGGCCGAAATCGCCAGCACGACGGCAAAGCCGAGCATGATCTTGGCGCGGAACCGCAGGGTCGGGAGCTTGAAAGACGAGCCGCCACGCTTCAGAAATCGCACGTCACCCCCCGTTTTCGTTCTGAAAAACAGGCATCGGAGGCCCAGCCCCCCGATCCGGTGCGCAAAGTTAAGGCAGAATGGATAAGGGCGGGTAAATCTGGGCAAAACTTGCGAGGGGTATGGGGGCCGCCGTCGCCTACCCTCCCCTGGAGGGGTCCGAGACGAGCGAAGCTCGCTCGTGGGTCGGCTCGCATGGAGCGAAGCGGAATGCGAGACGGGGTGGGGTAATCTCTCCACACGGGCACTGTTGGATGTGGAAAGACCGTCACCCCACCCCGGCGCGCATCAGGCGATGCGTGCCGACCCACGAGCGAGCTTCGCTCGTCTCGGACCCCTCCAGGGGAGGGTAAGAAGAGATTCGCATCGCGAGTCTCCGCGCTCACGCCAACGAATGTCACCGCAATGACAGATGCCCGCAAAATCCTAGTTGCAAGTTACTTCGCCGCTGTTTCTAATTGGAATAATTATAAAACATCGGGAGGTACCACGCGTGTCTACAGTCAAGCTGACGGTAAACGGCAAGGCCGTCTCGGCCGAGGTCGAGGACCGGACCCTTCTCGTCCATCTCCTTCGCGACCATTTTAACCTGACCGGCACGCATGTCGGCTGCGACACCAGCCAGTGCGGCGCCTGCGTCGTCCATATCGACGGCCGGGCGGTGAAATCCTGTACCGTGCTGGCCGGCCAGGCCGCCGGCTCCAACGTGACCACCATCGAGGGCATCGCCAAGGGCAACGAACTGCACCCGATGCAGGCTGCTTTCCGTGACAATCACGGCCTTCAGTGCGGTTACTGCACCCCGGGCATGATCATGTCGGCAATCGATATTGTGCACCGCCATAGCGGCAATCTCGACGAGGCGACCGTCCGGCATGAGCTGGAAGGCAATATCTGCCGCTGCACCGGCTACCACAACATCGTCAAGGCGGTGCTCGACGCGGCTGGGCGCATGAAGGTCGCGCAGGCGGCAGAATAGCCGCCGCAGGCCAACATTTTTCGAATTCAATCCCGCGTTTCGCTGGAAATCGCGGAAACAACAATTCCGGTCGGGAGGACACAATGGGTGTTGAAGGCATTGGCGCAAGCGTCGTGCGCAAAGAAGACCGTCGTTTCATCACAGGCAAGGGCCGCTACGTCGACGATATCAAGCTGGTGGGCATGACCCACGCACACTTCATCCGCAGCCCGCATGCACATGCCAAGATCAAGAGTATCGATACGTCAGAGGCGATGAAGATGCCGGGCGTGGTCGGCGTGCTGACCGGCCAGCAGATCGTCGACGACAAGATCGGTAATCTGATCTGCGGCTGGGCCATTACCTCCAAGGACGGCACCGGTATGAAGATGGGCGCTTGGCCGGCGATGGCGCCGGAGACCGTGCGCTTCGTCGGCCAGGCGGTCGCGGTGGTGATCGCCGAGACCAAGAACCAGGCCCGCGACGCGGCTGAAGCCGTGGTCGTCAACTATGAGGAATTGCCCGCCGTTCCTGACATTCGCGCCGCGATCGCGCCGGGTGCGCCGCAACTGCATCCGGAAGCGCCAGGCAACGTGATCTACGACTGGACCATTGGCGATGAAGGCGCGACCGATGCGGCCTTCAAATCGGCAGCCAACGTCGTCTCGCTCGACATCACCAACAACCGCCTGGTGCCGAACGCGATGGAGCCGCGCGCGGCGATCGCGGAATATAACGAGCCCGAAGAGCATTTCACGCTCTACACGACCTCGCAGAATCCGCATGTCGCCCGGCTCGTGCTGTCGGCGTTCTACAACATCGCGCAGGAGCACAAGCTGCGGGTAGTGGCGCCCGACGTCGGCGGCGGTTTCGGCTCAAAAATCTTCATCTACCCCGAGGAGATGGTGGCGCTGTGGGCCTCCAAGAAGGTTGGTCGTCCGGTGAAGTGGACCGGCGACCGCACCGAGGCCTTCCTGACCGACGCCCATGGCCGCGATCACCTCACCAAGGCGGAGATGGCGTTCGACAAGGACAACAAGGTCACCGGCTTGCGCGTCAAGACCTACGCCAATCTCGGCGGCTACATGTCGCTGTTCTCCTCCTCGGTGCCGACCTACCTCTATGCGACGCTGCTGTCGGGCCAGTACAACATCCCTAACATCTTCGCCGAGGTGATCAGCGTCTACACCAACACTGTTCCGGTCGACGCCTATCGCGGCGCGGGCCGGCCCGAGGCAAGTTTTGTGGTGGAACGGCTGATGGAGACGGCCGCGCGGCAGTTGAAGGTCGATCCGGCGGAGTTGCGGAAGAAGAATTTCATCACGCAGTTTCCGCATCAGACGCCTGTGATCATGGCCTACGACATCGGCGACTTCCACGCCTCGCTCGATGCAGCGATGAAAGCGATCGACTACGCCGGTTTCCCGGCACGCAAGGCGCAGGCCAAATCCGAAGGCAAGCTGCGCGGCATCGGCATCTCCTGCTACATCGAGGCCTGCGGCATTGCGCCTTCAAAGGCGGTCGGCAGTCTCGGCGCCGGCGTGGGCCTGTGGGAATCGGCGGAAGTGCGCGTCAATCCGGTCGGCACCATCGAGATCCTGACGGGATCGCACAGCCACGGCCAAGGCCACGAGACGACGTTCTGCCAGCTCATTGCCGAGCGGCTCGGCGTGCCCATCAGCCAGGTCCAGATCGTCCATGGCGATACCGACAAGGTGCAGTTCGGCATGGGTACCTACGGCTCGCGCTCGGCGGCCGTCGGTCTCACCGCGATCCTGAAGGCGATGGAAAAGGTCGAGGCGAAAGCGAAGAAGATCGCAGCGCACCAGCTCGAGGCCTCCGAGAACGACATCGTTATCGAGAACGGCGAGTTCAAGGTCGCCGGCACCGACAAGTCGTTGGCGCTGCCGATGGTCGCGCTCGCGGCCTACACCGCGCATAACCTGCCTGATGGCATGGAGCCGGGCCTGAAGGAGGGCGCGTTCTACGACCCGACCAACTTCACCTTCCCGGCCGGCGCCTATATCTGCGAAATGGAAGTCGATGCCGGCACCGGAAAAAGCACCTTCGTCAACTTCGTGGCGGCGGATGATTTCGGCCGGCTGATCAATCCGATGATCGTCGAGGGCCAGGTCCATGGCGGGCTTGCCCAAGGCATCGGCCAGGCGCTGCTGGAGGGCGTGGTGTACGACTCATCCGGCCAGCTCGTGACCGCGTCGTTCATGGATTACACCATGCCGCGCGCGGATGACCTGCCCTCCTTCAAGCTGTCGCACACGACGACGCTATGTCCGGGCAATCCGCTCGGCGTCAAGGGCTGCGGCGAGGCGGGCGCGATCGGCGCGTCGGCCGCCGTCATCAACGCGATCACGGATGCGATCGGCAACAACAAACTCGAAATGCCGGCGACGCCCGATCGGGTGTGGCATGCCATTCACGGCAACGCGTAAAAGGGGAGCACAGCCATGTACCAAACAACCTATCACCGCCCCTCTTCAGTCGACGAAGCAGCAAGCCTGTTCACCAAGGGTTCCGACGCGAAATATTTGGCCGGCGGCCACACGCTCATTCCCGTGATGAAGCAACGGCTGGCCTCGCCGTCCGATGTGATCGATCTCGGCAAGATCAAGGAGCTGGTCGGCATCGAGCCAACCGGTGACGGCATAATGATTAAGGCGGCGACGACCCATCACGACGTGGCGTCGAGCGAAACGGTGCAGAAGGCAATCCCGGCGCTGGCCTACCTCGCCTCGCTGATCGGCGACCCGGCGGTGCGGCATCGCGGCACCATCGGCGGCTCGCTCGCCAACAACGATCCGGCGGCCGACTATCCGGCGGCGGTGCTGGCGTGCGGGGCCACCGTGAAGACCAACAAGCGTTCGATATCTGCGGATGATTTCTTCAAGGGCCTGTTCTCGACGGCGCTGGAAGATGGCGAAATCATCACTGCGGTATCGTTCCCGGTTCAGGACAAAGCGGGCTACGCGAAGTTCAACCATCCGGCGTCGCGCTTCGCTCTGACCGGCGTGTTCGTCGCAAAAACGCCGGCGGGTGACGTTCGCGTCGCAGCCACCGGCGCATCGCAAAACGGCGTCATGCGGGTGCCGGCGATCGAGGCGGCGCTGAAGGCCAACTGGTCGGCCGCCGCGCTCGATAACGTCAAGATTTCCGCCGACGGCCTGATGAACGACATTCACGGCACCTCGGACTATCGCGCCAACCTGGTTAAGGTGATGGCGCAGCGCGCGGTGACCGCGGCGGGCTGATCAGCGCCTGAACGCGCGACTCGATATTGAGCGGCGCGCAGCGATGCGCGCCGCTTTCGTGTTTTGGCTCGATTCTCGGCAAAAGAAGCTTGCCAGGGCCTCGCTTCGGCGGGACAATTTAGCTAATCAACTAATTAAGACGTTCCCTTCGACGTTCCCTTGGGAGAGAAAACAACGTGCTCGAGCAACCAGCCACCCAATCCGCCACCCGCTCCTCCGGCCCGCTCGCAGGCTTCCGCATCGTCGAATTCGCCGGCATCGGCCCGGGCCCGTTCGCCTGCATGATGCTGGCCGACATGGGCGCGGAAGTCGTCACGCTCGATCGCGTCGGCGCTAAGAAGAATTTGAAATCGGTGGCGGGGCGCGGCCGGAAAGTGGTCGAGCTCGATCTCAAGGACAAAGCCGCGGTCGCGCAGGTGCTGGATCTGCTTAGCCATGCCGACGCGCTGATCGAAGGCTTTCGCCCCGGCGTGATGGAGCGGCTGGGCCTCGGACCCGATGTGGTGATGGCCCGCAATCCGCGGCTGGTGTTCGGCCGGATGACCGGCTGGGGCCAGGAAGGGCCGCTAGCGCACGCGGCCGGCCACGACATCAACTACATCTCGGTCACCGGCGCGCTTGCGGCGATCGGCACCAAGGAGAAGCCGGTGCCGCCGCTCAACCTGGTCGGCGATTTCGGCGGCGGCGCGCTCTATCTCGTGGTCGGCGTGCTGGCGGCGCTATTGGAAGCGTCGAAGTCCGGCAAGGGCCAGGTGGTCGACGCTGCAATGTGCGACGGCGCGGCATCGCTGATGTCGATGTTCTTCGACATGACCGCGATCGGCCGCTGGGTCGAAGGCCGCGAGCAGAATTTTCTCGACGGCGGCGCGCATTTCTACGGCATCTATGAATGCGCCTGCGGCAATTTCGTTTCGATCGGCTCGATCGAACCGCAGTTCTACGCGCTGCTGCGCCAGCATGCCGGCCTGACCGACGCCGATTTCGACGCGCAGATGGACCGCAAGGCCTGGCCGGCGCTGAAGGAGAAGCTCGCAAAAGTGTTCAAGAGCAAGACGCGCGAAGACTGGTGCAAGATCATGGAAGGCACCGACATCTGCTTCGCGCCGATACTGACCATGGCGGAAGCGCCTGATCATCCGCACATGGCGGCGCGAAAGATTTTCGTCGAGCGTCATGGCGTGACGCAACCGGCGCCCGCGCCACGCTTCTCGCGCACGCCGTCGGCGATCCGGGATGCGGAGAAGGCGGAGATTGCCGAACTGACGAGCGCGTGGAAAGCGGGAAGGTAATCCTTCCCCGTCGTCCCTGCGAACGCAGGGACCCATAACCACAGGGTTCAATTGTGAGACGCAACTGACTCCCAAGCAAAATCGTGAAATCACGCGGTATGGGTCCCGGCTCAAGGCCGGGACGACAACAGCTTACGCCGCGGTATCCACCTTCAACACACCCCGCCGAATCTGATCCTCCTCGATCGATTCGAACAGCGCCTTGAAGTTGCCCTCACCAAAGCCGTCATCGCCCTTGCGCTGGATGAATTCGAAGAAGATCGGCCCGATCGCGTTCGCAGAGAAAATCTGTAAGAGCACCTTGGTGTGGCCACCATCGACCACGCCCTCACCGTCGATGAGAATGCCGTCGCGCTGCAGACGGGCGACATCCTCGCCGTGCTGCGGCAGGCGCGCGTCGATCTTCTCGAAATAGGTATCCGGCGGCGACGGCATGAACGGTAGTCCCGCCTCGCGCAGTGTCTCGACGGTGCGGTAGATATCGCGCGCGCCGCAGGCGATGTGCTGGATGCCCTCGCCGCGATAGATGTTGAGATATTCCTCGATCTGCCCGGAATCACCGGCATCCTCGTTGATCGGGATCCGGATCTTGCCGTCCGGGCTGGTCAACGCACGCGAGAACAGGCCGGACGCCCGGCCCTCGATGTCGAAGAAACGAATCTGGCGGAAGTTGAACAGCTTTTCGTAGAAGCCGGTCCAGACGTCCATGCGGCCGCGATGGACGTTGTGGGTGAGGTGATCGATGTAATAGAGCCCGGCGCCGGCGGGCCGAGGATCGCGGGTATCAAGCCATTCGAACTCGAGATCATAGGCCGATCCCTTGGCGCCATAACAGTCGGTGAAATAGAGCAGGCTGCCGCCGATGCCGTTGATGGCGGGAACATCGAGCGTCTTCTGAGCGGACGAAACATCAGCCGGCTCCGCGCCGAGCGAGAGCGCCCGCTCGTAGGCCTGCTTGGCGTCGACCACGCGAAACGCCATCGACGGCGCACAAGGCCCATGCGCGGCGACGAAGCCATGGCCATGGGTGCCAGGCTCCTCGTTGACGAGATAATTGATGTCACCCTGGCGATAGACCGTGATCTTCTTGGTCTTGTGGCGGGCGACCGGCGCATAGCCCATCAGCTTGAACAGCGCGTGCAGCTCTTCAGGTTTCGGATGCGCATACTCGACGAACTCGAAACCGTCGGTGCCCATCGGATTGTCGGCGCTGATGGTGGCGGCCGGCGCATCGTGCGGAAACGGACCCATGGCTAAACTCCCGTAAATTGACCTGGATCAATATCGGGCGAAGCGGGCGCAAAGTGCATGCAAACCGAAGGGCGTTAAGCTATCATCTCGCACAATTCGTGCACGAAGCCGGCAGTTGACGCATGATCCCCGTGGACGCCTTCGACCTCAAAATGCTGGCCGCGCTGCAGGACGACGGCCGGCTGACCAACCAGCAACTCGCCGACCTCGTCGGCCTATCCGCCTCGCAATGCTCGCGGCGGCGGATGCGGCTCGAGGAGGAAAAGGTCATCGCCGGCTACCATGCCGACCTTGCCGGCGAGGCGCTCGGCTTCAACCTGATCGCCTTCATTCACATTACGCTGGCGACGCATTCGCCCGACAACGCCAAGAAGTTTCGCGCGCTGGTCAACCGCGTCGACGACATTCAGGAGGCCTATTCGCTCACGGGCGACGCCGACTATGTGCTGAAAGTAGTGCTGCGCGACCTCAAGGACCTCTCGGATCTCGTCAACAACGTGCTGATGCCGCACCAGAGTGTCGCGCATGTGCGATCGTCGGTCGTGCTGGACCGGCTGAAGGAGAGCGCGAGGCTGCCGCTGAAGTGAAGCGGTTTGATGAGTCACTGGGGCAGCATGGCCCAAATCGAGGGAAATTCGTCATTCGCGTTCCCGATCCCATTTGCGATGATCCGTAAGAATCATCCCGCGAGACCACCAATGGCGCTGCAACTCCGACCGAACTGCGAATATTGCGACAAGGACCTGCCGCCGAATGCGATCGACGCGCGCATCTGCTCGTATGAATGTACGTTCTGCGCGGATTGCGTCGAGACCAAGCTGCACAATGTTTGCCCGAACTGCGGCGGCGGCTTTGAGCGGCGGCCGATCCGGCCCGCGACCGAGCGCCGGCCAGGCGTATGCGTCACCAAGCAGTTGCCGTCGGACAAGCGCGTGCATTTGAAGTACAGCGTGGAAGATGTTGCCGCGCATTCAGCGCGGTGGCGAGATATTTCGCCGCAGGAGCGCTAAACTATCTGCGTGATCGCGAAGTTGAGTAGGGTGGGCAAAGCGAAGCGTGCCCACCATTAGATCCGCATCGGGATAGATGGTGGGCACGGCGCTATACGCGCCTTTGCCCACCCTACGGCCTCACAATGACGGCTACCCCGCCGCCAAAATCGTCCCCTCGACCTCGCCAAAGCCGACGCGGTAGCCGTCGCCCTGGCACCAGCCGCGCATCACGAGCGAATCGCCATCTTCCAGGAACGATCGTTTCACGCCCTCGGCCAGCTCGACCGGCTCGGTGCCGTTCCAGCTTATCTCCAACAGGCTGCCGCGCTGGTCCTTCTCCGGACCGGAGATGGTGCCGCTCCCTAAGAGATCGCCGACATTCATGGCGCAGCCTGAAGACGCATGGTGCACGAGCTGCTGCACCGACGACCAGTACATGTATTTGAAATTGGTGCGGCTGATACTTTTCGGCGCGTTCATCGGCGCGGCGCGTAAGTCCACCTCCAGCGCCATGTCGTAATTGTTCGGCTGCGTCTGCTGCAAGTACGGCAGCGGCTTCGGATCCTGCACGGGGCCGTGCAATCGAAATGGCTCCAGCGCCTCGCGCGTCACCACCCACGGGCTGATCGAGGTCGCAAACACCTTGGCCTGGAACGGCCCGAGCGGCACATATTCCCACTGCTGGATGTCGCGCGCGCTCCAGTCGTTGAGGATGACGAAGCCGAAGATCATCTCTTCGGCCTGCTTCTCGGTGAGCATTTCGCCCATCACCGACGGTTGGCCGACCACCACGCCCATCTCCAACTCGAAATCGAGCCGCTTGCATGGCCCAAAGCTCGGCATGTCGGCCGTCGGCGGCTTCAATTGGCCGCGCGGACGGCGCACCGGCGTGCCGCTGACGACAACGGTCGAGGCGCGGCCGTTGTAGCCGATCGGCATGTGCAGCCAGTTCGGTTGTAACGCATTGTCCTTGCCGCGGAACATCACGCCGACATTGGTGGCGTGCTCCTTGGATGAGTAGAAATCGGTGTAGCCGGAGACCGCGAACGGCATGTGCAGCCTCACATCCGCCATCGGCACCAGCGCGCGCTTGCGCAAGGCTTCGTTGTCGCGGAGTTCAGGATGATCATCCCGCAGAAGCTCGCTAATCCGCGCCCGCGTGCTCGACCAGACCTTTGGCCCCAGCGCCATGAACGCATTTAGCTGCGGCGCGGCGAACACCGCCGGCTCGACGACATCGAACCGGCAATCCTGCGCGAGCTGCCAGAGATCGAGCACGTAATCGCCGATCGCTACTCCAACGCGCGGAGCGAGCCCGTCCTTGGCGGAAAACACGCCGTAAGGGAGATTCTGGATCGGGAAATGGGAAGTGGGCGCGACGTCGATGAACGAGCGGAGTTTGGGGTCGTTGGGGTGGGGCATGGGCTTTCCCGAATATCGCTAAGGCTGGTTCTTTCACCCTCCAGGGGAGGGTAAGAGGCTACGGCTTGTTCGGGTCGAACCGTTTCTCGAGGCCCTTCCAGCAATCGGCGTAGTCGTCCTGCAAGGTCGCCGACGTCGCCGCGTGCTGGGTCACCCGCTGCGGAAAGCGCGTTTCGAACATGAAGGCCATGGTGCCCGTCAGCTTCACCGGCTTCAGCTCGCCATTGCTGGCGCGATCAAAGGCCTCGCGGTCGGGGCCGTGCGGCAGCATGCAGTTGTGCAAGCTGATGCCGCCCGGAACAAAACCCTGCGGCTTGGCGTCGTAGACGCCGTAGATCAGCCCCATGAACTCACTCATGATGTTCATATGATACCAGGGCGGGCGGAAGGTATTTTCGGCGACCGCCCAGCGCTCCGGGAAGATCACGAAGTCGATATTCGCGGTGCCCGCCGTTTCCGACGGCGAGGTCAGCACCGTGAAGATCGAGGGGTCGGGATGGTCGAAGCTGATGGCGCCGACCGGCGAGAAGGTGCGCAGATCGTATTTGTAGGGCGCGTAATTGCCGTGCCACGCCACCACGTCGATCGGCGAATGCGGCAGCGTCGTCTTGAACAGCGAGCCGCCCCATTTCACGTACAGTTCCGTCGGCGTGTCCTTGTCCTCATAGCTGGCCACCGGCGTCAGGAAGTCGCGCGAATTGGCGAGGCAGTTGGCGCCGATCGGCCCGCGCTCCGGCAGCGTGAACGCGCCGCCGTAATTCTCGCAGATATAGCCGCGCGCAGGTCCATTCGGAACCTCCACCCGGAATTTCACGCCACGCGGGATCACCGCAATCTCGCCCGGCTCGATATCGATGCGGCCGAATTCGGTAATGAGGCGCAGGTTGCCCTGCTGCGCGACGAACATCATCTCGCCGTCAGCATTGTAGAAGTGCTGATCGACCATTGACGTGGTGATGAGATAAACGTGCGCGGCCATGCCTCCTTGCGTATTGGCATCGCCCGCCGTCGTCATGGTCTGCACGCCCTGCAGGAACGTCTTGTCTTCCTTTGGGATCGGCGCCGGGTCCCAGCGCAGTTGCGCGATCGGCAAATCATATTCGTGGCACGGCGCGGTGCGCCACAGCCCGGCATCGACTTTCGCAAAGCGGCCCGAATGCTTCACCGAAGGGCGGATGCGATAGAGCCAGGAGCGCTCATTGCTGCCGCGCGGCGCGGTGAACGGCGAGCCGGAGAGCTGTTCGGCATAGAGCCCGTAGGCGCAGCGCTGCGGCGAATTGCGGCCCATCGGCAGCGCACCGGGCAAGGCTTCAGTTTCAAAACTGTTGCCGAAACCGGACATATAGCCCGGCGTCAGTTGTGCGCTGCTGCGAACGATCTGATCAGGCGAGGTGTTGATATTCATGGTCTATCCTCCTCCTTGCAGGGCGGCCCACATTTCCTGGTCGCGCTTGTCGGTCCAGATCACGGGATCGTCTATTCCTGACGCCTCGTCGAACGCGCGCGAGACGTTAAACGGCAGGCAGTGCTCGTAAATGGCGAAGCTGGAAAATTTTGGATCCATCACCTCGCGCGTTGCGGCAAAGGTCTCTTTCAGCGTGCGGCCCTTGGCAACCGAGCTTTCCGCGGCGCCATAGAGCGTCGTGACGAAGTCGCGCGTCATCGCGATCGCGTCGCGCCCGGTTGAAAGTCCCTTCAGCGCGTCGCCGCGGCCCGGCGCGATCGCCTTCGGATTGAAGGCGCGGATTTCGTTCAGCGTCATCGGCCATTCACGTAAATGCGCATCGCCGCAATAGCAGGCCGAGTGATATTCGATGAGGTCGCCGGAAAACATCACTTCGGCATCCGGCACCCAGGCCACGATATCGCCGGACGTATGCCCGGCACCGAGTTGCATCAACCGCACCTCGCGTTTTCCCAAGTAAATCGACATCTCGCCTTCAAACGTCAGCGTCGGCCAAGTCAGCCCGGGAATGCTCTGCGCATCCTGGAACAGGCGGGGAAAGCGGCCATATTCGGAATCCCAATCCTGCTGGCCGCGCTCCTCGATCAGCCGGTAGGTTTCGGCCGACGCCACGATGCCCTGCGCCTTGTAGGCGGAGGCGCCTAGCACGCGGACGGCGTGATAGTGCGACAGCACGACATATTTGATGGGCTTGTCGGTGACGGTGCGCACCCGCTCGATCACCTTGTTGGCCATCGCCGGCGTCGCCTGCGCGTCGAACACAAGGCAGCCGTCGTCGCCAACGATGATCGCGGAGTTCGGATCGCCCTCGGCGGTGAACGCGTAGAGATCAGTGCCGATTTCGGAGAAGGTGATCTTCTTTTCCGCGAGATCGGTGGTGGACGCGAAACCTTTAGCCATCAATTCGATTCCTGACTTCGTTTAAGACGTGAAATTATTGTTGCTGCTGCTCTTGCTGCTGGCTCGCATCGAGCATCCGCCGAGCGGCGAGCGCAATCGCTTCCTTCAGCACATCGAGGTCACCGATGTGATTGGCGAGGATGAGAACCAGTGCCGCATCGAGATCGGCGCTTTGCTCGTCGTTCAGTCCACGATGCGCCTCGACGATGGCGCGGAACGCGTCATCAGGCTTGGCAAAGTTCGAACTGGTCGATAACGCCATGACGAAACCTCAGTTGTGGCCGGCGGCACGCGCGAGCGCGGCGTCGAGTGCCGCCCGGGTCGGATGCCGAAAGCGCGCCGCGACATAGCCATCGGGACGCAGCAGATAGGCCGTGCCTGGCTCGGCGTCGTAACGCGTAGCAGCAAGACCTGCAGAATCGGCCAGACCGTCTTTGCCGCCAATCCGGATTGTGGCTATTTCCTCAGGCAGCTCCGGCGCAGCACCATTGCTAAACTCCAGCAGCGTGAACCCCGTTCCCGCCCCGATGAAAGCATCGGTGAGATACATCGGTTCGCCGCTCCGGCCTGCAACCGGCGCGTCCGGCATCGAGGCGCCGGGACGCGGGCCGCCGCGCCAGCAATCGCTATCGGCGGTCGAAAGCGGCGTTTCGTAGATCGAGGGCGTCGAGAGACGCCCCGCATTCACCATGCGCTTGCCGAACTCGGTTTCCCGGGCGAGCGATAGCACTGCCTTGCGCAGCCGCGCCTCCTGGCGGGAGTTCGGCGCCATGAAATCGGTCGAGCGGGTGGATTCGCGGATGTTCTCGTCGGCCGCGGCGCTGCGCTCGATGTGGTAGCTCTCAAGCAGCGCCTCGGGCGAGATACCCCGCAGCACGCGATCGAGTTTCCACGCCAGATTCTCGGCGTCCTCGAGCCCGGAATTGGCGCCGCGGGCGCCGAACGGCGAGACCTGATGGGCGGCATCGCCGGCAAAGATCACCCGGCCATGGATAAACTTGTTCATCCGCCGGCACTGGAATTTGTACAGTGAGATCCATTCGAAATCGAACTTGTCGTGACCGAGCATGCGGGCGATGCGTGGCCGCACGTTCTCCGGCAGCTTTTCCACCGCCGGATCGGCAAAGCGATTGAGCTGCAGGTCGATCCGCCAAATGTCGTCCGGCTGCTTGTGCAGGAGCGCGGAGCGTCCGGCGTGGAACGGCGGATCGAACCAGAACCAGCGCTCGGTTGGAAACGCCGCGGTCATCTTGACGTCGGCGATCAGGAACTGGTCTTCGAACACCTGGCCCGCAAAGTCCGCTCCGACCATTTGCCGCAGCGACGATCGGGCGCCATCGCAGGCGATCACGTATTGCGCCGCCAACCGATAGGGGCCGTCCGGCGTCTGGATCGTCAGCACCACATGGTCGTTGTGCGGCTCGAGCCCGGTCACCTTGTTGCGCCAGCGCAGGTCGATCTCGGGGAGTTCCTCGACACGATCGACCAGATAGGCCTCAGCGTAGAATTGCTGCAGGTTGATGAAGGCCGGCCGCTTGTGACCCTCCTCGGGCAGCAAATTGAATTGATAGAGCTGGGAGTCGCCGTGAAAGATCTTGCCGACGCTCCACACCACGCCCTTGTCGACCATGCGCTGGCCGATGCCGAGCCGGTCCCAGAATTCGAGCGAGCGTTTGGAGAAGCAGATCGCCCGCGAGCCCTCGCCGATCCGGTCAGCGTCGTCGAGCAGCACGACCGCTTGCCCGCGCTGCGCCAGATCGATCGCCAGCGACAGCCCCACTGGACCAGCGCCGACGACGACAACAGCGTGCTCGGCGGTATTCGCGCCCACCCGGTCCTGATCGGGATGGCGGCGATAGCCGAACTGGGTTTTAGTCAGCGCCATGCGGGTCAACCCCGTCACTAGCCAAGGGTCTGCGACCCTGCTAAATTAGTCTCACCTGCAACTATCTTAAACCCCCGGCCGGGTCCGGCGTCAACTCAAATCGAGGCGATTCTTGCCAAAAGCGATGTCAGGCGAAATGGTGGCCGGTTCGCGGGAAGAGAGCGCGCCGAAAAGGGCCGCACGACTGGACCTCTTCAAGTTCGTGCCGTTCCGGCTCAACCGGCTGGCGGCGGAAGTCAGCTCCGCACTCTCGGCCGAATATGCGGCGCGCTATGGGCTCGATATTCCGGAATGGCGCGTGCTGGCGACGCTCGGCTTCCGTCACGATGCCTGCAGCGCGCAATACATCGCCCACTGCACCCGCACCCACAAATCCACCATCAGCCGCGCGGTCACCTCGCTGATGAAGCGGCAGATCGTCGAGCGTGTCGAGAGCGAGGACGACCGCCGCGAATTCCGCCTGCGTCTGACGCACAAGGGCGAAGCGCTCTACGAGGAATTGATCCCGCGGCTGCTGCGCAGGGAACAGGAGATACTGTCCTGTCTGTCCGCGCAGGAGCGCAAGGATTTCGCGCGGCTGCTCGGGAAGGTCGAGGCGAGCCTCGACCTGGTGCAGACCAGCGAAGAGGCGGACGCGAAGGAAGCTTACTGACCGGCTTGAGCGCTGTGCCGAGGCTCACTTCACGGCCGTCACCACAATCTCCACGATATGAGGCGGCTCGAGATCGACGCCGATGCAGGCGCGCATTGGCGGATTTTTGGTATCGACCCATTCGTCCCAGGCGCGGTTCATCTCACCCTTCCGCTTGATATCGGTGATGTAGACGATAGCCGAGAGAATCTTGCTCTTGTCCGTGCCGCACAGCGCGAGGCTTTCGTCGATCCGGGCGAGCGCCTTTACGCTCTGCTCGTACATCGACGGGGTAACGGGGTCGGGCGCGACAGCCACCGTGAACACCAGATCGTCGTGCGCGACGGCGCGGCTGCGGGTTGGTGTAAGCCCGGCAAAGCGTTGAATCATGATATCTCCGATTAGCGGCCAATATGTTTCGCGATGACCGGGAAATAATTATCGCCCGATCCGGCATCGATCGCCTCCTGCAGTATCGTTCTGACTAACTCCGCACCACGGATTTTCAATCCCGCATCGGCTGCGAGCTCCAGCGCATAGGAAAGATCCTTCAGCGCATATTCGGTCGAGAACGCGCGCTCCGGAAAATTGCCCGGCACGATCGCCTTCATGCCGTGATTGCGTAGCGCAAAGCTGTCGGCCGAACCCTTGGACAGCGTGTCGAGCAACAGCTTTGGATCGACACCATTCTGCTTCGCGACAGCGACCGCTTCAGCGAGCGCGTTGACGGTTTCGAACAGCACCATGTTGTTGAGAATCTTCGTCACCTGCCCCGAGCCGACGTCGCCGCAATGGGTGACATCAGTGGCAAAACAACGATCAGTGGCTCGATATCGGCATAAAGTGCGGGCGTCGCGCCAACCATCACGCTCAGCGTGCCGTCCTGCGCCGCCTGGCGCGTGCGCGCGATCGGCGCGTCGGCCCAGGATGCATCCTCGGCCTGCAGCAGCTTGGCAAACTCACGGGTTTGGCCGACTGACGACGTACCGAGATCGACGACGACCTGACCACCGCGGATGTTTGCCAGGATTCCGTCGCCCTCGAACACCGCGCGCACATGCTTGGCGCTGGGCAGGCAGAGGAACAACAAATCGCTTTGCCTGACGACGTCGGCGACGGTGCCTGCGGCCTTCGCGCCCTCGGCCTGCAGCAGTGCCAGCGGCTCGGCCGCAAGATCGAACGCGATCACGCGCTTACCGCTCTTCTTCACGAGATTGCGGCAGATCGGCTCGCCCATCACGCCGAGGCCGATGAAGCCGATCGTGTTGTACGCTGGCATCATAACCGTCCGCTATTTCGCGAAAGAACGCGACGGCGCCAGGTGCAGCGCGAATGCATCGACCTTGTCGCTGGCGCGCGGGTAGATCTCGCTCACGATCGGATCGTGGCCGGGAATGAAACGATCGGGATGGCCGGCCAGGCGCTCGACGATTTCCCAGCCCTGCGCCATGTCGCCGACATTGTAGACGATCGGAAACGGGCTGCGCTTGTGCAGATTGGCGTAGTAGTGCGAAGCGTCCGACGCCAGCACCACTGGCCCCCGCGCAGTTTCGACGCGCACGACCTGCAGGCCATCGGAATGGCCGCCGACGCGATGCACCGTCACGCCGGGCGTGATCTCGCCGTCGCCGGAATGGAAAGTGACGCGCTCGCCATAGACGTGGCGCACCATCGTGGTGACGTGCTCGACCGAAAACGGATGCCGCAACATGCCATTGCACATGCAGCGCCCGGTCGCGTAGCTCATCTCGCGATCCTGCAGATGAAACCGCGCGTTCGGGAAGCGATCGAGATTGCCGGCGTGGTCGTAGTGCAGATGGGTGACGATCACGTCACGAATGGTGTCGGCGGCAACACCAAAATCGGCCAGTGCGTCGACCGGATTGAGCGTGAGTTTGCGCGAACGCGCCTTCGCCTCTTCGGCATTGAAGCCGGTGTCGACCAGGATGTCGCGGCCGCTCCCTCTAATCAGCCAGACGAAGTAATCCAGATCCTGCGCCGTGGTTTCGTGCGGATCGGGGATCAGAAAATTCAAATGAGGAGTGCGGGGCGACATCGTCGCATAGCGCAGGGCATAGATCTCGTAGGCGTTTCCCATCGGTGTCACTTTTCTTTTGTGCTGAACTTGGCCGATGCCGGCAGCAAGCCATTGTCACCTACAAAGGTCAAACGCGGTGCGCGAATGACCACCGCGTGGCATTGCAGAGCATTATGTGAGAGGGGTCACATTTCTATGGTGGTCGTCACCCGCAGGTGACCCGGGCAGACCGTCGTATTCGGACGCAGCCGGGCACTACGAAAGGATGGTCGAGCAGATCGGGAACCGGTTGCAGAGACCAAGTCCGCGCGCCGAGGCGTTGCCGCCCTTCCAACATTGTTTATTCCCTTCATCCACGCGGTGCGGTCGCGGTTAATTGTCGCAATTAGTGACGAGATCGCAAGCGGTTGACGGGCTGTGCGCGTGGTTTGATAATGCAGAGTGCGTAGAGTAAGGTCGCCGCGGCGCAAGCTGGTAACGGCGCCATTTTGGCTGGATTGCCGTCAATATGAAAACCCGCCTTGTATTGCTCCTTTCCCTGATTTTTGCGGTCGCGTCGGTAGCCCCGTCGCTCGCAGCCGGCGAACGGTATGCGCTGGTGATCGGCAACGCGAAATATCCGGACGCCGAGGCGCCCCTGAAGGAACCGATCAATGATGCGCGCGACGTCGCCGAAGAGCTCAAGCGCGACGGATTCAATGTCGATATCGGCGAGAACCTGACCGGCGAGCAGATGCGCCGCGCCTTCGAGCGGCTGTACGGCAAAATCAAGCCCGGCTCGGTCGCGCTGCTATTCTTTTCGGGCTTTGGCGTGCAGTCGAGCCGCCAGAGCTACATGATCCCCGTCGATGCGCAGATCTGGACTGAGGCCGACGTTCGCCGCGACGGTTTCAGCCTCGAAACCGTGCTGGGGGAGATCAACAGCCGCGGCGCAGGCGTCAAGATCGCGCTGATCGACGCCAGCAGGCGCAATCCGTTCGAGCGCCGGTTCCGCAGCTTTTCCGCCGGCCTTGCGCCGGTTATCGCGCCGAACGGCACGCTGGTGATGTATTCGGCCGCGCTCTCGTCGGTCGTTTCCGACAATGGCAGCGACCGCAGCCTGTTTGTGAAAGAGCTGCTGAAGGAAATCCGCACCCCCGATTTGATGGCGGAGGAAACGCTAAACCGCACCCGCGTCGGCGTCACCCGCGCCTCGCGCCAGGAGCAGGTGCCATGGATTTCGTCGTCGCTGGCCGAGGATTTCTCCTTTATTCCCAGCGGCGGTCCGCGGCCGGCGAGCCCGCCGCCGGCTCCGGTGGCCGCAGCGCCAACGACTCCCGCGCCTGCACCCGCCCCTTCCCCTGCTCCTGCACCTGCTGCGCCCCAGGTGGCCGCGCCTGCTCCGCCACCGCCTCCTCCGGCGCCGCCGAAGCCGGCTGAAGCCGCGATTCCTCCGCCTCCGCCACCGGCCAAGCCAACCGAGAGCCCCAGCCCGACTGCGGTTGCGCTGGCCGACGACCCGACCATCAAGAACCTGACCACCAGGCTCAACGACAATCCGGACGATGCCGCTGCGCTATACCGGCGCGGACAGGTCTATGCGAGCAAGGGCGCCTACGAGCTCGCCATCAAGGACTTCAACAATTCGCTGCGGCTGAATCCGAAGGATGTGGAAGCTTACAACAACCGCTGCTGGGCCCGCACGGTGATCGGGGACCTGCAGGCGGCACTGAAGGATTGCAACGAGGCGTTGCGGCTGCGGCCGAATTTCGTCGACGCGCTCGACAGCCGCGGCCTCGTTAACCTGAAAAGCGGCCAGAACAAGAATGCAATTGCTGATTTCGACGCCGCCCTCAAGATCAACCCGAGATTGACGTCGTCGCTGTACGGCCGCGGCCTTGCCAAGAAGCGCAACGGCTCGATTTCGGAAGGCGATCTCGATATTAACAATGCGAAGGCGATGGACCCCAATATCGTCAAGGAATTCGCCGATTACGGGGTGCAGTGATGATTTTTTAGGTATGAAGGCTGCCGGCGCCTCGAACCCTGCGGCGGGCGCCCAGACTAACGTAAAGCAGCCGGCCGCAAACCAAGGTGCGGCAGCTCATTTGGATGACCTTAGAACCGCGTGGGAAGCCCGCAGGAGGGGGACTGGTAATGGCAAATTTCTCAGTAACGAAGACTCTTACCGCAATCGTCTCGGTTGCGGCGCTCGGCGCCGCAATCGGCTTAAGTGCGGGAACTGCCCTCGCGCAGGAGAGGAACGTCACCGAAGATCAGATCATCCGCGCGCTGGTACCCGAAAAGAAGCCGCTGACCCGTGGCCTTTCGGTCGGTCCGCAGCAGACCGTCGACCCGACTGTGGCCGCCGCCGAGAGCAAATTGGTTCAGAAATTCCGCGGTCGCTCCACGCGTTCGCTTTCGATCGCCGAGCGCGAGGAAATCGCCACCATCGTCAAGGACAAGCCGAAGATCGATCTGGAAATCAACTTCGACTACAACTCAGCCGATATCAGCGCGAAGTCGCTGCCATCGGTTCAGGCGCTCGGCCGCGCTCTTACCAACAACGACCTCAAGGGCTCGACCTTTGTGGTCGCAGGCCACACCGATGCGGCCGGCGGCGAAGCCTATAATCAGGACCTCTCCGAGCGTCGCGCCGACGCCATCAAGCGCTATCTCGTCGACAAATACGGCATCAACGGCACCGATCTCGTCACCGTCGGATATGGCAAGAGCAAGCTCAAGGATCCGAGCCAGCCGCTGGCGGAAGTGAACCGCCGCGTCCAGGTCGTGAACATGGAAAACAAGGCCACCGCGTCGAACGCATCCAAGTAAGGGGCGTGGCGCCGACCAATATTTTGCGGCTACAATACGTCCCGCAGCACCCGTGCGGGACGTATTCGTTTTGGGCGAGATCGCAGGCCTTCGGCCAGCCAATGCGCCCTGTTTGATTTGACTTCGAGTCTGGATGATCCGGCGATGAAATTCTCCGAATACCTTAAACCTGCGCTCGGCGTGGCCTTCGTTGCCGCTCTCGCCGTCGGCTATTACTGGTTCGAGCACCGTCCGCGCGCGGAAGAAAAGGAAACGCCGGGCCAGGCGCTGGTGATCGTGACCAAATCCACCAATGCCTGTTTCTCCGACATGGTGCGCGTCACCGGCTTTATCGTGCCGCGGCGCGAGGCCCAGATCGGCGTCGATCAGGAAGGCTCCAGGGTCACTGATCTGTTCGTCAAGGAAGGCGATACGGTTACCGAAAATCAGGAGATGGCGCGCCTCACCCCGCCGCCGCAACAGCCGGGAGCCCCGGGCGGCCGGCCTGGACCGATATCGCTTCGCGCGCCGGCTGCCGGCCTCGTCACCGAAGTCAGGACTGCGGTCGGCGCGCCGGCTTCGCCGCAGGCCGGCCCGATGTTCCGTGTCTCCGTGAACAATGAAATCGAGCTCGAAGCCGAAGTGCCGAGCGTTCATCTGCTCAAGCTCAATCCGGGTGCAACGGTGCGCATCAGCCGCGACGATGCGCCCGATGTCGTCGGCAAGGTCCGGCAGATCTCGCCGCAGATCGACCGCACCACCCAACTCGGCAAGGTCCGGATTTCGCTGAACAACAATCCCTCGCTCAAGGTCGGCATGTTTGCCCGCGCCAATATCGACGCCAAGCGTTCCTGCGGCGTCGCCGTCCCGCGCACCGCCATCGACCGCCTGACCCTGCAGGTCGTGAAGGGCAATACGATCGAGACACGAAAGGTGCGGGTCGGCCTGACCTCCGAAACCTCAACCGAAATTCTTGAAGGCCTCGACGTCGGCGAAACCGTCGTGGCCGATGCTGGCACCTCGCTGCATGACGGCGACCAGGTCAAGACCATGTTCGCCGACGAACTCGAGCGCACGCGGGCACGCTAATGGCTTTGAACATCTCGGCTTGGTCGATCCGGAACCCGCTTCCTTCGATCGTCTTTTCGATCATTCTCCTGGTCCTGGGCTGGGTCAGCTTCACCAAGCTTGCGGTGACGCGGTTGCCGAGCGCCGACATCCCCGTGATTTCGGTCGCTGTCGCGCAATTCGGCGCTGCTCCCGCCGAACTGGAAGCGCAGGTCACCAAGACCATCGAGGACGGTGTATCCGGCGTCGAAGGCGTGCGGCATATTTCGTCCTCGATTACCGATGGCCTGTCGGTGACGACGATCCAGTTCGCGCTCGAAACCAACACCGATCGTGCGCTAAACGACGTCAAGGATGCCGTCACGCGCGTTCGCGCCAACCTGCCGCAGAACGTCAACGAGCCGCTGATCCAGCGCGTCGACGTAATCGGCCTGCCGATCGTCACCTATGCCGCGATCTCGCCCGGCAAGACGCCGGAACAGCTTTCCTATTTCGTCGACGACGTCGTCAAGCGCGCGCTGCAGGGCGTCCGCGGAGTTGCGCAGGTCGAGCGCATCGGCGGTGTCGAGCGCGAAATTCTCGTTTCGCTCGATCCCGACCGGTTGCAGGCGGCGGGACTCACCGCCGTCAATGTCAGCCAGATCCTTCGCGGCACCAATGTCGACCTCGCCGGCGGCCGCGCCGAAATCGGCAAGAACGACCAGGCGATCCGCACGCTGGCGGGCGCCAAGACGCTGAACGATCTCGCCGGCACGATGATCCCGCTGTTCGGCGGCGGCGAAGTCCGGCTCGACGACCTCGGCACCGTCACTGACACCATTGCCGATCGCCGGACCTTTGCCCGCTTCAACGGCGAACCGGTGGTGGCGCTCGGCATCAAGCGCTCCAAGGGCGCCAGCGACGTGGTGGTGGCCGAGGCCGTGCAGAAGCGCATCGATGCGCTGAAGGTCGCCTATCCCGACGTCGACCTGAAGCTGATCGACACCTCGGTCAACTTCACCAAGGGCAATTACGATGCGGCGATCTCGACCTTGTTCGAAGGCGCGATCCTCGCGGTGATCGTCGTGCTGCTGTTCCTGCGCGATATCAGAGCCACTATCATCGCCGCGATTTCGCTGCCGCTGTCGATCTTCCCGGCGTTCTGGGCAATGGACCTGCTCGGCTTCTCGCTGAACCTCGTCTCCTTCCTCGCCATTACGCTGTCGACGGGCATTCTGGTCGACGACGCCATCGTCGAGATCGAGAACATCGTGCGCCACATGCGCATGGGCAAATCGCCCTATCGCGCCGCGCTGGAGGCCGCCGACGAGATCGGCCTCGCGGTGATCGCGATTTCGCTGACGATTATTGCGATTTTTGCTCCCGCCAGCTTCATGTCCGGTATCGCGGGACAGTTCTTCAAGCAGTTCGGCATCACCGTGTCGGTGCAGGTGTTCTTCTCGCTGCTCGCCGCGCGCTTCGTCACGCCGGTGCTCGCCGCTTACTTCCTGAAGGATCACCCGCACGAAGACCCGCCGCCCGGGCGCATCCTGCAGACCTACTCCAAACTCGTGACCTGGTCGGTGAAGCACTACTTCATCACGGTGTTGATCGGCCTCGGCGTTTTTGCCGCCTCGATCTGGAGCATCACGCTGCTGCCGCAAGGCTTTCTGCCGGCGCAGGACACCGCGCGCTCGCTGCTGGCAATGGAATTGCCGCCGGGCTCGCAGCTCGCCTACACCGAAAAGGTCACTGAGGAAATCGTCGCCCGTCTGCGCAAGCGTCCCGAGGTGAAGAGCATCTTCGTCGATGGCGGCCGCGTACCGCCGGGGACGCAGGAAGTCCGCCGCGCCGCGCTGATCATCAACTACACGCCGAAGGCCGATCGCAAGATTACGCAGCGGCAGCTCGAACTCGAGATCGGCCAGGAGCTGGAAAACGTTCCCGATATCCGCTTCTGGTTCCTCGACGAAAACGGCCTGCGAGCGATTTCCCTCGTCGTGACCGGCACCGACAGCAACATCGTCAACAACGTCGCCAGCGAGCTGGCGACGCAGATGAAGCGGATCCCGATCATCGCCAACGTGATCTCGGAAACCGCACTTGACCGGCCCGAGCTTCGCATCCGTCCGCGCGCCGAGCTCGCGGCACGGCTTGGCGTCTCGACCGAAAGCCTGTCACAAACGATCCGAGTGGCCACCATCGGCGACGTCGGTCCGGCGCTTGCAAAATTCGACGCCGGCGACCGTCAGGTGCCGATCCGGGTCCAACTCGAGGACAGTGCGCGCAGCGACCTGCAGATGCTGCAGCAATTGCGGGTGCCACTCGGCCAGCGCGGCGAACGCGGCGGCGTGCCGCTGTCTGTTGTCGCTGACATCCAGCTCGATCAGGGCCCGACCAGCATCAACCGCTATGACCGCGAACGACAGGCGACCGTCGCCGCCGACCTCGTCGGCACCGCAGCCCTCGGCGACGCCACCAAGTTCATCTACGATCTTCCGGTCATGAAGAGCCTGCCGAAGGGCGTGAGGGTCAGCCCGTCGGGCGACGCCGAAAGCCTCAACGAATTGTCGGAAGGATTTGCGACTGCGATCACCGCCGGCCTGATGATGGTCTATGCGGTGCTGGTGCTGTTGTTCGGCACCTTCCTGCAACCGATCACCATCCTGTTTTCGCTGCCGCTGTCGATCGGCGGCGCGATCGCGGCATTGCTGCTGACCGGGAAGCAGCTCACCACACCGGTTTGGATCGGCATCCTGATGCTGATGGGCATCGTCACCAAGAACGCCATCATGCTGGTCGAGTTCGCCAGTGCGGCGATCCGCGAGGGCAGGAAGCGCGAAGACGCCATGATCGACGCCGGCATGAAGCGCGCGCGCCCGATCGTAATGACGACGATTGCGATGGCGGCGGGCATGATGCCGTCAGCGCTGGCGTTCGGCGCCGGCGGCGAATTCCGTTCGCCGATGGCGCTCGCGGTGATCGGCGGCCTGATCTTCTCCACCATCCTGTCGCTGGTGTTCGTGCCCGCGATGTTCATGGTGATGGACGATTTCGGCGCCCTGTGCTGGCGCCTCGGCAAGAAGCTGATCGTCTCCAGCGCGGAGACGGAGTCTGAGGACCACGGATCGGATCATCACGGCAAGCCGCCGGCCAAGGGCCCGCCCGCGATATCGCCTGCGGCGGAGTGAGGGAGGACCTCCACGCTTCAAGTGCAACGGACTATCTGTCGTTCTTCCAAGCTCTTCGAGATGTTTGCCGGATGTGCAAAATTTCTACCGCGACTCGCACACGATAAAATATCTTGTAGGGATAACGAGCGACAAATATCACCCGGACATCGGGATCGTCGGTCCGATAACCGCTGTGCGGATGCTCCTTTAGCTGTTCTACCGCGCCACAAATGGTGGCGGCGACATTCCTCGCGCCGTTCGCGGATCGCTCTCTTAAATACTCGAAGATTCGTTCTCGGTCAGAGAACGCCGCAGGCGTGTAGCGGACTTTCATTCGCCGTGGCGCTTATCGGTTTCTGAAGTAAGCTCATCCGACACGAACTCCCCACGGTCGGCTTCAGCCAGTCCCTTCCCGACCGCGGAGCGCTCGTCGTCGGACATCGTATAGATGCCGGTCCTGCGTGCCTCGATTTCACGCGCGTATTCGGCAAGCTCCTCCTGATCCTCCAGGGGCCAGGTCTCAGCATGCTCGATGACTTCTTTGAGTATTCTGTTCATACGATCAATATACCACGGCGCGCGGCGTCTGACGATGCGAGGAACCCTACTCGTTCCTCGCCACCGCCGTCAGCTTGGTCATGTTTTGCAGCAAAATCCGCCCGCGCTGCAGGTCCAGAATGCCGTCCTTGCGCCAGAGCTGCAGTTGCCGGTTGACGCTTTCGCGGGCGGCGCCGACGAAGACTCCGAGTTGCTCCTGCGAGATGTGCACTTCGGAACCGAAATCGGATGCGAGCGCACAGAGCCTCCGCGCCAGCCGGACCGGCAGCGGCTGCAGCACGGATTCTTCCATCCGCTCGCTCTGCCAGCGGATGCGCTGACACAACAGCGTGATGATCTTGATCGCGACCTTGGGCTCGCGCTCCAGGAAGGCGAGGAAATCCTCGCGGCGCAGCACGAACAGTTCCGATGGCTCGCCGGCGGTAGCGTCCGCGGTGCGGCTCTGGCCGTCGAGCACGGCGACTTCGCCGAAGAGATCGCCGGAGCCCATGAAATTCAACGTCAGGCGGCTGCCGTCGGAGGCGCCGGTTTCGATCCGGATCTGGCCGCGGCGGACGCCGTACAGGGCGTCGCCGGGATCGCCCTTCTGGAACAACATTTCGCCGACGCCGAGCTGCTGGGTGTGGCAAAGGCCCGAGATGCGCTGCAATTCGTCGGCGCCCAAATCCGCAAACATCGGGTTCATTTTCAAAATGACCGCAAATTCGGCCTGTTTAGTCATTGGATTGCCTTCCAGATCGGCTCCACCGCCCCCGAACGCCGTTAGCAGGATTCCCCTGCCCACGAGTGTGTCATAAGTCACATAACTTTGCAGTAGCCCCGGATTATTTTTGGCTGCATTGGGCGCTATCCCTTTCCGGGATAAGCTCGCCCGACCGGTTGCGACGGCGTGTCGAGCCACCGAAATAAGAGCCGTTTGCGCGGTCTGGAATGTCGATATGAGAGCACTGAAAATTGCCGGCGCCATCATTGCCGCCGTGATCGTCGTCATTGCGTTGCTGCTGGTGGTCGGCATCCCCTCGGGCTACCTGAAGGCCGAGATCCAGGAGCGGATCGAGCGCGAGACCGGCTACAAGCTCGCCATCAATGGCGGTGCCAAGATCGGCCTCTGGCCACAGCTCAACATCCGGCTGAACGATGTCACGCTGCAGGATCCCAGGGATCGCGACATCAACCATCGTTTCACGGCGTCAAGCATCGAGGCGGACGTGACGCTGGCGAGCCTGTGGGCCGGCCGGCCGCAGATCACCGAGCTCGTCATCATTCGCCCGGTGGTGAATTTGCCCCTGAAGCGCGAGCGCGTGAGGGAGGCCAATCCTCCCTCGAAGCCCGCTGGCGGCAAAACGACGGACGCATTTTCGATCGAGCATGTCAGCGTCACCGGCGGCACCATCGTGTTCTCCAATTTGCGCGACCGCGTCGAGAGCAGGATCGAGACCGTCAACGCCGACATCACGATCGATGCCGACCGCAAGGTTACGCTGACCGGCAGCGCGCGCAGCGGCGGCCATCCGCTGAAAGTCGAAGCCAGGGCGGCGCTGCCCGCCGCCCCGGTCGAACGGCAGAACATCCCGGCCGAGATCAAGATCGACGCGCCGGGCCTGTTGCACGCGCAGCTCATGGCCAAGGCCGAAGCCCGGCTCAACGGCTCGGTCGTGATGATCAACGGCGTCACCGGCACCCTCGGCGACGGCGCGTTCAACGGCTGGGCCTCGGTCGATCTGTCGAGCAAGCCGCTGGTCAAGCTCGACCTCGATTTCCAGAAGCTCACGGTCGCCATGTCGCGCAGCACCGATTCTTCCTCAAGCCAGCCCTGGAGCAACGCGACGATCAACGTCAATGGGCTCAATTACGTCGACCTGCAGGCGCGCATTTCCGCGGCCGAACTCAAGATCGGCGACGCGCGCTTCACCCCTGCCGCGATCGACGCCACGCTCGCAAGCGGCGTCCTCAAGGCGCAGGTTTCCAACCTTGGCGCCTATGACGGCAACGCCAATGGCGACCTGACCGTCGATGTCTCCACCGCCAATCCCACTTATGCGATGCGGGCCGATCTCACCGGCGTGCGCGCGCTGCCGCTGCTGCACGGCCTTGCCGACTTCGACAGGATCGACGGCAGGATGCAGGCGAAGATCAGCGTGCGCTCGAACGGCACCAGCCAGCGCGCGATCATGTCGAACATGGCGGGCACTGCCTTCGTCGTGTTCCAGGATGGCGCGATCAAGGGGCTCAATGTCGCGCAGATGATCCGCTCGCTGACGGCGAGCACCTTGTCCGGCTGGCAGGCGAGCGATGAGAAGGCGACGGACCTTTCGCAATTGTCGGCGTCGTTCAAAATCGACAAGGGGCAGGCGCAGACCACCGACCTCAACCTCGTCGGCCCGCTGGTGAAGATGACCGGCGTCGGCACCATCGATCTCGGCACCAAGCAGATCGGCTTCCGTGTCGAGCCGAAACTCGTGATGACCACCGAAGGCCAGGGCCGCACCAGCGATCCGGTCGGGCTCGGCATTCCCGTGATGATCGAGGGCCCATGGGGGAGCCCACGGATCTATCCGGAGATGCAGGGTATTCTCGACAATCCGGAGGGGGCCTATGCCAAGCTGAGGGAAATGGGCAAGGGCCTGTTCGGACCAAACGGCGCCGGGCTTGGCGCTGCGATCGGCAACCTGCTCGGCGGCGGACAACAGGGTGCGGCCGGCGGACAGGGCACTGCGCCCGACACCGGCCAGACGGGCAAGCCGAATGATCCGCTCGGCGGCCAGCTTGGTGAGACCATCGGCAATCTCATTCAGGGATTGGGTGGATTGGGCCAGAATCAGCCGCAAGGCGGCGCGCGCCCGGGCGGGCAACGGAGCCTGACGCCGACCTCGCCCGCCGAGGCGCCGACGCAAGCCGCGCCGGCCGACCCGGCGCCTCCCGCAGCGCCGAGCGATACAACCGCGCAGCAGGACAGCCAGCCGATGAACGAGGTGTTGCGGCAGTTGTTCAATCGGTGAGGTTGATGCTCCCTCGCCCCGCTCTTCGCGGGGAGAGGTTAAGCGGCGCCTGCGCATGACGACGAATCTGCGGATTCCTGCCTAAAATCGCGGCTAACCATGCTGGCGGAGGGCCCGCCGGCCCCCTCAATTCGTGCTAAACAGGCCTCATCCGGGGCCCCCCAATAGCGCCCCGTGGCAAGCGACGAACGGATGCGCATGCTTAAGAGCGTGGCGCACGAGGGTCCGGATGAGCGAGGGCAACGAGAGAGCAAGGTTTCTGCGCGAGGGGCTGTTTGCCAAATACGTCGTCGCGCTGGTCGGGCTTGTCGTGTTCGTGCTGGCCATCAACGGCGCGATGGAAATCTGGATCACCTATCGCGGCATCAAGAGCTCGCTCCACGACGGCATGTCTGATAAGGCGGAGGCGACCGCGAAGCGGATCGCGCAGTCAATCTCCGAGCTGGAGCGGCAGATCTCCTGGGTGACGCGCGCCTCCACCAAGACGATCGAGGATCGCCGCGCCGACTACACCCAATTGCTGCGGCAGGTGCCGCAGGTCAGCCAGCTCTCGCTGCTTGGCAGCAACGGCCGCGAGCAGCTCCGCCTGACGCGGCAGACCGTCACGCTCGGCAGCAACGCTGATTTCTCCCGCGATATCCGCTTCACTGAAACCGTCTCGCGCGGCACCAGCTTTGCGCCGGCCTATCTGCGCGACCAGCAGCCATTCATGTCTATCGCGCTGTCGCATGCCGACGGCAGCATCACGGTTGCCGAAATCGATCTCGATTTCCTCTCCGAATTTTTGATCGACGCCCAGGTCGGCAAGGTGGCGTATGCCTATATCACTGACGCCAAGGGCGAGGTGCTGGCCAGGTCCTCGAACGGCCCCGAGGTCGGCAAGAATCTATCGGCGCTGCCGCAGGTCGCTGCTGTCAGCAAACCCGGCGGCGTGGCGCCGGCGTCGGGCCTAGATGACAATGGCGACGCCGTGCTGACGACGTCGAGCCTGGTGCCGAAGCTCGGCTGGCGCGTGTTCTTCGAGCAGCCAACGGCGCAAGCGCTGACGCCGATCCGCGATCAATTGGTGCGGATCGCGCTTCTGATCGCGCTTGGCCTCGTAGTCGCGATCATTGCCGGCACCGTCATGGCGCGGCGCCTGCTGGTGCCGATCACGGCGCTGCAGGCCGGCGCGCGGCGGCTCGGCGCCGGCGATTTCGGCCACCGCATCGAGGTGAAGACCTCGGACGAGCTGGAGGAGCTCGCCAACCAGTTCAACGGCATGGCCGGGCAGCTCGCCGAGACCTATTCGAACCTCGAAGCAAAGGTGAACGAGCGCACGCGGGACCTGGCGCAATCGATCAACGAGCTCAAGGTGCTCGAGGAGGTCGGCCGGGCGGTCGCCTCCTCGCTCGATCTCAACGCCGTGCTGCCGACGGTCGCCGCGCGCGCGCTCGAAATTACGCATGCCGACGCCGTGCTGATCTATGGCTATGACGCCGGCAATCACCAGTTCTCACTCACCGAAGCCATCGGCATCGACAAGGCTGCCGAAGGCCGCCACCGCGCCATCGACGCCGACCATTCACCGCTCGGCGAGGCCGCGACCTCAGGCGAGCCCATCGCGATCCCCCAGCTTGGCGCAACGTCCGAACATCCGCTGCGCGATGTCGCGATGGAAGCCGGCTTCCACTCGGTATTGGTGGTGCCCTTGGTCGACCAGACCGGCATTTTGGGATTGCTGGTGGTGCTGCGGCGGAACGAGGGCGAATTCTCCGCCAATCTGATCGGCCTGATGAAGACGTTCGCGCACCAGGCCGTGCTGGCGATGCGCAATGCGCGCCTCTTCACCGAAGTGGACCACAAGAGCCGCGAACTGCTCGCCGCCAACGACATCGTGCGCGAACAGGCGAGCAAGCTGCAAGAGCAGACCGATCAGCTCCGCGACTGGAATCGCTCGCTGGAGGAACGGGTGGAGACGCAACTCGGCGAGATCGAGCGCATCCGGCGGCTGGAGCGTTTCCTGGCGCCGCAGGTGGCGCAGCTTATCGCCTCCTCCGACGGCCATGAGGGCCTGCTCGACAGCCACCGCCGCGAGGTGACGGTGGTGTTCTGCGATTTGCGCGGCTTCACCGCGTTCACCGAGACCACCGAGCCGGAAGAGGCGATGAACGTGCTGCGCGAATATCACGCAGCGCTCGGCGAACTGATTTTCAAGTACGAGGGCACGCTCGACCGCTATGCCGGCGACGGCGTAATGATCCTGTTCAACGCACCGATCCAGTTCGAGGACCACACCGCGCGCGCGGTGCGGATGGCGGTGGAGATGCGCGATACCATTGGCGGGCTGACCGAGAAGTGGCGCAACCGCGGCCACAATCTCGGCTTCGGCATCGGCATCGCACTCGGCTACGCCACGCTCGGCCAGATCGGCTTCGAGCAGCGCCTGGAATACGCCGCGATCGGCAGCGTGACCAATCTTGCGTCGAGACTCTGCGACGAGGCCAAGGCCAATCAGATCGTGGTGAGCCGGCGCGTCTATGGCATGGTCGAGCCATGGGTCGAGGGCCGGCCGATCGATGATTTGAATTTGAAGGGATTCAATCATCCAATTTTGGCAGCCGAGATCACCGCCTGGCGCGAGTCGGTCGACAACGTGGTCGATGCAGCCGCGGCCCGACGGAAAAAGATGCAGTAGCCCGTCGTCCCTGCGAACGTTTCCGTCGTCAACAGCGCACGCACCGCGTTGCTGCAACCGTTGCAGCCGCCTGACAACAAGCCACGTCGACGCACGCGCCTGTCAGTGCCAACCGGGCTGCTGCATTCGCGCGCGGGTCTGCGCCAATTCTTCGAGGCTGCTGTCGATCTGTGTGCGGTACATGCCGATATCCTCGAGATGGCGATCGTCGAGCTTGCGCAGGGCCTCGCGCATGGCGTGCCGTTCGTGGCGCGCAATGACCGCTGCGAGGAAGCTGTTGACGAGACGGCGCAGGCGCGCGAGCCAAACCGCAGTTCGCCAGGCAAATGGCTTGGTGGCGGAGGTCGGAATGGTGGTCAGCATAGTCATGGCTATTTTCTTTCAAACAGTAGCCGGAACCCGGTGAGCTTGCCTGGCACCCTTCTATCGAAGGCCTGCTGCCAGCATGGTGTCAGCAGGCTTCGGTACGTACGCCTGAAGGCGCGACGAGCACCGGACCCGACTGGATCAAGGATCTAAAATGAGGGAACGATGAACCGCACCGCCGGCAGGGCCAGCCCGCCGGTGATGCAAGACGAAGCTCGTCAGGCCACCTTTCGTCCGGCCGCGAGATCCTTGACGGCTTCGGTGGTCAGCGGCTGACCACCGACGCCCCAATCGCCGCTCGCGACTTCGGAAATCTTGACCCAGGTAACGCCGCGCATGTTCTCGCCTTCGATCGCCACCATGGCGTCCGTAAGCTTCCTGATCATCTGGCTCTTCTGCTCGGAATTGAACACGTTCTCGATGAGGTGAACCTCTATCAATGGCATGCAGTTCTCCTTGATGCTTGCCTCGCGGCAGCGAGGGCAGCGTCAACATGCCCGTTACGACCGGCCAAGGCTTTCAGACCGCTCTGATTTACCGTCCAGACTCTCTTGAGATATCGCCGCGAAGCTATGCAGATCTCAATTATCGCAGGCCCGCGCGCCGAAACCCTTCCAGATAATGCGCCTTGTCAGCCTCGTGCTCGAACGGCAGTCCGCTGGCCAGCCAAGCGAGCGAGAAGTTGGGCTGGGCGCCGCGGAGGCCCTCGACGGCTGCTTTGGCGGCGTCAGTGTCGCCGGCCATGCCGAGGGAGGCCGTCAGCACGCGGTGGGCGCCGACGAAGTCGGCGCGCTGCCGCAGCGCTTCACGCGACAGGCGGATCGCCTCTGCGTAATTTTTGCCGACATACTGGCAATAGGCAGCGACGCCGCAATAGATCGCGGCAAAGGGATCGCGGGGTGAGAGTTTCAGCGCCTCGCGCGCCGCGCGATCACCGTCTTCCCAGCGCCCGCGATAGGACAGCGCAACACCATAGATGCCGCGCGCGGGCGAAAAATTCGGATTGAGCCGCAGCGCCAGCTCGAATTCGGCGATACAATCATCGAAGCGCCGGTTGAACAGATAGACACTGGCCAGCGCATAATGCGCCCACGCGTCCTCACTGTCGGCCCGGATCGCCGCCAGCGCCGCGCGCTCCGCCGTTGGTACGGCCAAGGACATATCCTGCCAGCCCATATGGGCGCCGAACGTATGGCAGGCAGCCAGCAGGCTGAGCGCCTGGCCGTATGAAGGATCGACACTGATCGCCTTTTCCAAGAGCGCCTGCGCGACCAGATTGTCCTGCCGCGTCACGCGCCAGTAATGCGATAGCGCCCGCATCACCAGATCCCAGGCATCCATGTTGTCAGGCGCCTTGCGCCGGGCCCGGAAATCCTCGGCAGCGTAGAGTTGCGGCTCGATCGCCGCGACGACTGCCTGCGTGATTTCGTCCTGCACGGCAAACACGTCGGCGAGATTGCGGTCGTAGCGCTCCGCCCAGAGGTGACTGCCGCTCGCCACGTCGACGAGCTGGGCCGTGATGCGCACATGGTCGCCGTCCTTGCGCACGCTGCCTTCGACGACATAGCCGACGCCGAGCTCCTCGCCGATCTGCTGGTGGTGGACGGATTTCCCCCGGTAGATGAACGAGGAATTCCGCGCGATCACATAGAACCAGCGCAGCTTCGACAGCGCGGTGATGATGTCCTCGCTGATGCCTTCCGAAAAATACTCCTGCTCCGGCTCGCCAGAGAGATTGGCAAACGGCAGCACTGCAATCGCGGTGCGATCGAGCGCCGGAAGGGGCGGGTGCAACGGTTCGCCGGTGAGGTCGAGCGGCTGGGGCGCAGCAGCACGCACTTCGCGGCCGTTCGCTGCTTTCGGCTGCACGTCGCCGACGAAACGAAAACCCTTTCGCGCGAGCGTGCGGATCATGATTTGATCCTTGCCGCTGTCGCCGACTGCCTTGCGCGCGGCGTTGATCCGGCTCGTCAGCGTGGATTCGGAGATGATGCGGCCATCCCACACCTTCTCGATCAGATCGTCCTTGGTGACGACGCGGTCGCGGTTTTCGATCAGATGAACCAATAGATCGAACACCTGCGGCTCGACCGCCACGCTCTGGCCGCCGCGCGTCAGCTCGCGAAGGTCGACATCGAGGACATGGTTGGAAAAGTGAAATTGCACGGCTTCATCCCGGTTAAATCGTCATAAGTCATTTCTGATCGGCACGTAAATTTCCGGTCACTTTGTCCCGCACTTCTTGTTTGAGCATGATCTCCGGGCAAACGCTCCGCGTTTGTCCCGAGGGAAAACCGGTATCCACTTTTCCGGATCATGCTCCCGGAAGAGGTAGAGCGAATTTCCCGGCGGGACCCTGTGAAAAACTTCACAGAAACAGGCATCTCATTGAAAAATCAGGGTCCCCTCAAGGCAAAATCAGCCCCGCATCACAGTCTTTAGGTCCGCCCAAGGCCATGTTTGGTTCATCGCGGCCCTCTTCCGTGGCCGCAGCATCCCAAAAGGAGACATCGATGGCCGCCCAGAGCGCGATCGCAGCGACCCGTACCCAAGCCGATTCTGCCAAAGCCGATTCCGCCCAACCTGCCCCCGACCTTGCAGCCCTCAAGACGCGTCAACAAGCCGCATGGTCGTCAGGCAATTACGCCATTGTCGGCTCGACGCTGCAGATCGTCGGCGAAGAACTCTGCGAGGCGCTCGATCTCAAGGCCGGCTCAAAGGTGCTCGATGTCGCCGCCGGCAACGGCATGGCGAGCCTTGCTGCGGCTCGGCGGTGGTGCGACGTCACCTCGACCGACTATGTGCCGGCGTTGCTGGAGCGCGGTCGGGCGCGCGCCGCGGCGGAAGGCATGTCAATCGAATTCAGGGAAGCTGATGCGGAAAACCTGCCGTTCGATGATAACAGTTTTGACACGGTGCTCTCCACCTTCGGCGTCATGTTCACACCGAACCAGGACCGCGCGGCCGCCGAGCTGATGCGGGTCTGCAAACCCAAGGGCCGGATCGGCTTGGCGAACTGGACGCCGGACGGCTTTATCGGACAAGTCTTCAGGACGCTCGGCAAATATCTGCCGCCGCCCGCTGGGGTCAAATCGCCCGCGCTGTGGGGAACGAGCGCACGGCTGACCGAAATGTTCGACGCGGGCGCGCGCTCGATCAGAGCGGAATCGCGCTTGTTCAAGTTTCGCTATCGCTCGCCGTCGCACTTCCTCGACGTGTTCAAGACGTATTACGGCCCGGTGCTCAAAGCGTTCGCAGCCCTCGAGCCGGCGAAACAGGAAGAGCTGCATAACGACCTGTATGCCCTGATCGTTCGCATGAACCGCTCCGGCGACAGCACAATGGTCGTTCCCAGCGAATATCTCGAGGTCGTCATCACCAAGTGGTGAAACGTCGCGCCGAAGACTTCACCGGAGCCATCGGCGTGGCTCCGTCGGTGGCACCCCGCATAAAAATCAGGAGCATTTCGATGACCAATGTGATTGAAATCTCGCGCGCATATCGCGAAAAGGCTTGTGTCGTGGCGCTGCATTGCTCGCTGGGTTCAGGCCGCCAATGGAAGACGCTCGCCGATGAACTCGGGAGCGAGCATCCATTCTTCGCCCCTGACAAGGCGGGTTATGGCGCCAATGGCGGCTGTGCGGCGGATCTGCCGCTGACGCTCGCAGAGGAAGTTCGATGCCTGAGCGGCCAGCTCCACGATGCGGACGGCCCCATCCATCTCGTCGGCCATTCCTACGGCGGCGCGATTGCGTTCAAGATCGCGACCTGCTCCCCGTTCGCGCATCGCCTGCGCAGCCTGACGCTGATCGAGCCGGTGCTACCGACACTGCTGTGCGAGAGTGACGCAGACCGGCGGCTGCACGCGCGTTTCGCAGAGGTCGCGCGTGAGGTTTCCGAGGACCTCTGGAATGGATCGGTGCTGGAGGCAATCGACAAGTTCGTTGAGTTCTGGAACGGGTCCGGTCCGCAGGATCCGCTACCGGCCAGCGCGCGCCTGCGCATGATCGAGCGTGCCGACAAGCTTGCGTTCGATTTCACGGCGGCGTTCGCCGAACAGAACGTCGCCACCGCGGCGGCCTCGCTTCGCGTGCCGACGCTATTGTTTTCGGGAGGGTTGTCGCCCTATCTCACCCAACGCATCGTGCAGCGGCTCGGCGCGATCATGGACTGCGCCGAGATCCGGCATTTGCCGGCCGCCGGCCATATGCTCCCGCTGACGCACGCGTCATCCGTCAATCCCGCGATCGCGAGGCATATCGCCCGCGCGGACGAACTGGCCGGCGTTCCGCTGGCGCTCGAAACGGCGCTGGCGGAGGCCGGCAGCCGGGCGGAGGGATGACATTCTTGGCGCTTGGCTCTCCCGCCGGCCTTCTGGTATCGGTTAAGGCCGAAACCGGGAACGAAACGCAGATGACCATCTTCCACGCGCGCGGCCTTTCACTGACGCTGGCCTCCCTGATTGCCGCAGGCTTGATCTGCCTTTCCTCCTCCCCCCTCGCCGCCGACGACCCCGACCCCGCCGCACCCAAGGGCGCTGCGGTCACCGTGCTCAAGGCGGCGAAATCCTGCTTTGCCAATATCGTCGAGGTGTCCGGCACCATCATTGCGCGCGAGGAGACGCAGGTGCGGCCCGAGCGGATGGGGCTGAAGGTGGCCGAGGTGATGGTGGATGCGGGCGACAGCGTCACCGCAGGGCAGGTGCTGGCGCGGCTGAATTTGCCGGAGGGCGGGCAGATCACGGTGCAGGCGCCGGTGGCGGGCGTGATCTCGGCCTCGAATGCCAGCGTCGGCGGGCCGGCCACGGGCAGCAAGGGCGAGGCGTTGTTCTCGATCATCGCGCGCGGCGAGTTCGACCTGGTCGGCATGGTACCGACGCGCGATATCGCCAAACTGCAGGTAAACCAGACCGCGCGGATCAAGGTGATCGGCGCCGGCGAGGTCGACGGGCGGGTGCGGCGGCTGTCGACCACGGTGGAGCCGAACAGCCAGCTCGCGCAGGTGTTCGTCGGCGTCACCACTCCGCGGCGGCTGCTCGTCAATTCAAGTGGCCGCGCGCAGATCAGGACCGGGCAGAGCTGCGGCGTCGCCGTGCCGCTGACCGCGATCCTCTATGGCACTGCCGGCACCGTGGTGCAGGTGGTGCGGCGCGCCCGCGTCGAAACGCGGCGGGTGGAAACCGGGCTGATGTCGGCCGGCCAGGTCGAGATCACCTCGGGCCTGCAAGAAGGTGACATCGTGGTGGCGCGCGCCGGCGCGCTCTTGCGCGAAGGCGATCCGGTGCGGGCGGTGACGGCGAGCGCCGACGCGAAGTAGGTGGGCGGGCAAACTGTTGCCGTCGCCCTTGCGAACGCAGGGGCCCATAACCACCAGCTTACATTGTTGAAGCAAAGCCCATCTCGCCGTGTGCCATTTCCGCAGGCCGCGGCGTATAGGTCCCTGCGTTCGCAGGGACGACGCGTTGAGAGATAACGGTTGGGCCCGCTTATCCGCCGAGGCGGACGTCTTCCAGCAAGGACGACGATACCTGGGGCACCTGCTCGCCGTCGGAGGCGCGGGAGATGGAGATGCGGGTCTTGTTGAAGGCGCTGGCAACGCCGGACTGCGAATTCAGGTTGTTGAGCAGCTCGGTGACCAGCACGCTGTACTGGCCCTTGCCGTCGTCGGCGACCTTGCCCGGCGTAGCCGAGGTCAGGATCAGCGCGTTCTCCGGCGTGGAGATCGGGGCCAGCCCATGGGAATAGGAGCGGAAGCGGCGCTCGTAAGGATTGCGGCGGGAGGCATCGACGACGACGAGCTTGGCGCTGGCGCCCTTCTCGGTCATCGTATCAAGCACCTGCTCGATGCTGACGCCGTCGCGGCGGACGTCGGCTTCCTTCCAGATCGCGGCGTCGACCGGGATCATAAAGCTCTCGCGGCCGACCTGGACGCCATAGCCGCCGAAGAACAGCATCGCGACCGTGTCCGGCTTGATCTTGTCTTTCAGGCGGGCGACGGCGCGAGCCATGTCGTCCTTGGTGGCGTCTTCGACCACGTCGACATCAAAACCCTTGGCCCGCAATGCAGCCGTGAGGCCGCGGGCATCGTTGATCGGCTGGGACAGCGGCGCTGCGGCATCCGGATAATGGCCGTTGCCGATCACCAGGGCGACGCGGTTGGACGTGCCGATCGCGCCGGTCTGCTCGGTGCCGATCGCCTTGGCGGCGTCCAGCGAACGCTTGTTCAGCGCGGCATGGGCGCCGATCGCCAGCGACACCAGGCCGATAAAGGCAACGGCAATGGTGACGGTGCGGCGGGAAATGCAGAGCTGACCAAGGTTCATTCGCGTTTCCATTCCCAAGTTTGTCCATAGCGCCAAGCAAGATCGCGCCAGTTAGTCGCGTGCGGACCGTTCAGGTTTGATGGGGTTGCCGGGTGTGTGCCGTCTAATTGCGCTCAATTTGCGGCACCGCAACAACGGTCTTTTAGCCTGTCGGGCCCTTCCGGACAACCTCATTCGATGCATGGAACCAATTGCAGCCGACTATAAGAGGAGGGTTAACACCAGTTAAGTGACCCATATCACATTGTGTTCCCTTCCGGATTTGGTTAGTTCTCAAGGGCTTGCAGGCCCATCCGGCCGGCGGTGGCTGCGTGGACTCCCCATCGAGCCGTAACAGAAGCCCCGGGACTACCGGGGTTTTACGGATCGTGCTCAACGTGGCCCTCCCCTTCACCGTTCCGGCGGAAAGAAACTGCATGGGCTTTTCTACCATCGCCGGCGCCGCATTTCGGGCGCTGACTGCGCGAAAAGACGGCCCGTCGCTCTACGACGTCTGCGACCCCGTGCTGCTGAAATACCGCGGCGGCGACCTCCATCTGGGGAAATTCTATCGCACGGCGCTGGGCAACCCGGCGCTGCGGCCGCTGTTGCGGCGAACCGGGCACCCGGCCTTGCGCGACCAGAAGAGGCTGGGCGCCCTGCAGGAGGCGCTGCGACGGGCGCGCGACGATGCCGAGCCGGACTGGGCCGCGGTGGGGCAGCCGATCGCCGAGCTGATGGCCGATATTAATGTCCGCCACCCCGCCCCCGGGCCGGTGGCGGCACCAGGCCGTCCGCCCGGGCGACGTGAAATCGACCGGGTGATCCGCCGCTGCGGCGCGCATCTGCTCGGCTCATTCGCCAAAAACGGCTTCATCCCGACCTATGCCGCCTTCAACCTGATCGGCGACGCCGACATGGGCGGGCGCGAGATGCTGATGGCGCTGACCGGGCTGAACTCGCGCGGCTACAAGAACTCGACGCTCTTGTTCAGCCTGGCGCGGATCTTCATCGCGCATTCGCCGGCGCGCGCGCTGATCAACCCGCCCTGGCGAGGGATTGCCGAGCCGATGTGGCAGCCGATGCAGATCCGCCACCGCTCGGCCTATTACGACGCCTTCTTCACCGAGGCGCTGCTCAGTTACGTCGAGACCGGGCTGGCATCTTCGGACGAGGCCGCGGCCTCAAGGCGCGCGATTTCGGAGATGGTCGATTTCTGTCTCAAGACGTCAGCCGAGGAAGTGCCCGCGCATGACGGCCCCACCGTGAACGTGATCACGGCCCTGGCGCCGCTGCCGCATCCGCGCTTTTCAAAATTCTTCTCGCAGATCAAGCAGGATTTGGGCTTCGGCATCTACGTGCCGGACTGCGACACCACGGCGTGCTCGTTCTCGGCCGCCACACAGGCCGGCCGCACCGATCCGATCCTCGACCAGCCGTTGCTCGACTTCTACCGCGGCTACCAGGTGCGCGAGGGCGCCAACGAGCCGCGCGTCACTGTGCCCTTGAACGACAATATCGATTACGAGGGCGGCGTCGTCACCTGGATCGATAATCTCGCGGGTGACCGGCCCTATGGCAACGATCTCGATCCCACCCTCAACCTCGACATTCTCGAAGTCTCTTTCCGCAATCTCAAGCGCTGGAAGGTTTTGGAGACACCGCAGCGGCTCGAGACGGTGCATCGCATCCTGGGCTTCCAGCGGCGGCTCGCCGAAAGCGGCGCGTTCAAGAATCCTCGCTCGCACATCTATTACCTGCCGGAACTCTACTCCGCCTATTTCGGCCGCTGCCATGCCGCGTTCATGGCATTGCCCGAGCCGGCGCGGCAGGCAATCGATCCGGACGGCACGTTCGCGTTGATCCGCGAGAAGGTGCTGGCCTATGTCGAGGGTGAACTGATCGCGCGCGAGATGAACCCGTTCGACGCCGCGCTGGCGCTGATGGCGCTGGCACATCTCGGCGCCGACGTCTCGACATTCGCGCCGGCGCTGCACTGCATTGTCGCAAGTCTCGGCGAGGGCGGCCGGCACGGGCCGTACCGGGCGTACGAGTGGAACAAGATGAAGACGCCGACGCGGATTCTGGTCGGCGGGCCCGAAGTAACGTCGGCGTTCGTGTTGATGGGCCTGTCGTTGGCGCGGAGGGCGATGACGAAGGGGGCTTCGACGTAACCGCCGTCATTCCGGGATGGTCTGAAGGACCAGACCTCAGGTGCGCAATTGCGCACCGGGGAATCTCGAGATTCTCAGGGGCGCGAGGGCGCCCCGTAGTTCGATGCTTCGCATCGCTCCGGAATGACCATTCGTATGACGGGAAATTGAAAGCGGTGCGACACCCCCGCTCTGGCAAGACAGCTCCATTGTCCGCACAATCCGCATCATTTTGCCACCGGGATTGCCGATGAAATTACGGACGTTGCTTTCTGCGTTCCTGCTGCTGTCACTGCCCGCCACCTCACACGCGGCCGACATCACCGGCATTCCAAAAATCCGCGAGGGCGATCAGCTCCAGATCGGCAACCATCGCATTCGCCTCGGCGGCATCGACGCGCCTGCCGTCGATCAGCTCTGCCTCAACACGAGGGCTGAGCGCTGGACCTGCGGCGCCGCCGCGCGCGACGAGTTGATCAAGCGTTTCGGGGCCAAGAGCTGGACCTGTCGTACACGGGCGGTGGCGGATCGCCGCGGCCGCACGGTGGCGCGCTGCGAGGCCGACGGTGAGGACATCCAGAAATGGCTGGTGTCGAACGGCTGGGCGCTGGCGCAGACGCGGCTCTCGCGCGACTACGAGGCAGACGAGAAGGCCGCGCGCGAGGCCAAGGCTGGAATGTGGCAGGGCGCGTTCATCGCGCCATGGGATTGGCGCATCCGCAACAAGAAAACCGCCGTTCTCGGCGCGGTCCAGCCGCCGGAGAATGCGCGGGCGGTTCTCTTGGCCTCGGCATCCGGACCGGTGGCGCCCTCGCCCGACTGCACCATCAAGGGCAACGTCAATCGCGCCGGTGAGTGCATCTATCACCAGCCGACAAGCCGCTGGTATGCGAAGATCGAAATGAAGATCTCAAAAGGCACGCGCTGGTTCTGCTCGGTCGAGGAAGCCGAAGCCGCCGGTTGTCGCGAGACACGGCGGTAGTGGTTGTAGTTAACCTCGCCCGTTTGCGGGGAGAGGGAGCGGCATCTACGGTGTCCGATCAGCGCATCGAAAAACGAATGCGGCAACGACGCGGCTTGCGGCGGGCAATGTTGCTCGCACTCGTCATCCTCGGCGGTTACGGCCTGCTCGCCTATCTGGTGCTGCCGGGCTTCTGGACGCATTACGAGCATCAGCGCGGGCTGAGCACCATGCCGATGGTGACGCGCACCGCGCAGGGCATTCCCGGCGATCCCATGAATGTCGGGCTGATCGGAGACCAGCGCGATGTGGTCTGCGCCATGCATGCTGCGGGCTGGTATCCGGCCGACCGGATTACGCTGAAATCCTCGATCGAGATCATCGGCAGCGTGCTGCTCGATCGCCCCTACAAGGAGGCGCCGGTGAGCAACCTCTATTACCTCGGCCGCCGCGAGGATCTCGCCTATGAAAAGCCGATCGGCACCAGTGCCGACCGCCGCAACCATGTGCGCTACTGGAAGGTGCTGGAAAGCGGCGAGGAGAAGCGCCCGGTCTGGCTGGGAGCAGCGACGGAGGATCGCGGGGTCGGCGTCAGCCGATACACCGCCGCCGTCACGCACCACATCTCGCCCGATCTCGATGCCGAGCGCGCGCTGCTTGCGACTGACCTGGAAAATGCCGGCATGGTGGACGCGAAATACCAGGTCACCGGCATCGGCCCCACGATCGCTGGGCGGAACGGCGGCGGCGACGCCTATTACACCGACGGCGAAATCTGGGTGCTGCGGCTGGTCGAGGCCTGCAAGAAGCGCGAAGGACCCGCGGTGACGATCCCGAGCCCGCCGGCGACCGAGCTCAAGGATCAGATCTGGCGCGCGATCGCGAATGCGGTGGGGAAATGACCTGCGTGATTGTGAGGAGCGGAGCAATGAGAGCAATTCACTTCTCATCAAATTGCAGAATGGATTGCTTCGCGGAAGCCTGTCATCGGGGCGCACATTTTTGTGCGACCCGGTGGCTCGCAATGACGACCCCAATCCAATATTATGCCGACCTTCGACCGATGCCGCTCCCCTGACGTTCTACAATTAAGGAAAACCAAAAAATGACCGTTCGCGCGGGCCGGGAATTTCTGGCCATCCCGGGACCTACTACCATGCCCGACGAAGTGCTCCAGGCGATGCATCGCCCGGCGCTCGACATCTATTCCGACCAGATGGTGCAGCTGACCGAAAGCCTGCTCGCCGATCTCTCAAAGCTGTTCGCCACCAAAGGCAAATCCTACATCTACATCGCCAACGGCCATGGCGCGTGGGAAGCGACGCTGTCCAACGTGTTGTCGCGTGGCGACAAGCTGCTGGTCCTGGAAAGCGGACGCTTTGCGATCGGCTGGGGCCAGGCGGCGGCTGCGATGGGCGCCGAGGTCGAGGTGCTCAGGGGCGACTGGCGCCGCGCGATTCGCGCGAGTGAGGTCGAGGCGCGGCTTCGGCAAGACAAGGACCACACCATCAAGGCGATTGTCGCCGTGCAGGTCGATACGGCTTCCGGCGCCTATAATGACATCGAAGCGATCGGCAAGGCGATCAAATCGACGGGGCATCCTGCGCTGTTCATGGTCGATACCGTGGCGTCGCTCGGCTGCATGCCGTTCGAGATGGACGCATGGGGAATCGATGTCGCGATGTCCGGCTCGCAGAAGGGCCTGATGACGCCGCCCGGCTTAGGCTTTGTCGCCGCCAACGACCGCGCCCGCGAGGTGCACAAAAAGGCCAACCTGCGCACGCCCTATTGGGACTGGACCGAGCGCGAGGGCAGCGAGCATTACCGCAAATATGCCGGTACTGCCCCGGTGCATCTATTGTTCGCGCTGCGCAAGGCGATCGATATGCTGCAGACGGAAGGGCTGGAGAACGCGTTCCAGCGCCATCGTTTGCTCGGCGAGGCCGTGCGCCGCGCGGTCGCGGTCTGGAGCGAGGGCCAGGTTATTGGCTTCAACATCGCGGAGGCCAATGAGCGCTCGAACACCGTGACGACGGTGGCCATGAACGGCCACGATCCAGCCGCGCTGCAACGCTACTGCAAGGAAAAATGCGGCGTGGTGCTCGGCACCGGCATCGGCGATTTGTCCGGCCAAGCTTTCCGCATCGCCCATATGGGTCATGTGAATGCGCCGATGATCCTGGGCACGCTCGGCGTCGTCGAGGTCGGCCTCAACGCGCTCGGCATTCCCCATGGCAAGGGCGGAACCGAAGCCGCGATCGAGTATCTCGGAGAGAACGTCGGGGTGTAAAAGTTGTCGTCCCTGCGAACGCGCATCCATCTGGCAATCTTGCCACCCATCCCGATATAAGGCGGTACCTTTCAGGACCGACGAGGACCGCGTGACACAAGCCGCCGCCAGAAAGCCCGCCCTCTCGCCGCCGGTCGCCCCGCGCCGGCCGCATACTTTCACCACGCACGGCATGACCGTGCAGGACGACTATGCCTGGCTGAAGGACCCGAAATGGCAGGAAGTGCTGCGCGACCCCTCGATCCTCGATCCGGACATCCGCAAATATCTGGAAGCCGAGAACGATTACACCGAGAGCCTGCTCGGCCACACCGCCGTCCTGCAGAAGAAACTGGTCGCGGAAATGCGCGGACGGATCAAGGAAGACGATTCCAGCGTGCCGTCGCCGGACGGCCCGTTTGCCTATTTGCGAAAATTCCGCGAGGGCGGGCAGCATGAAATGTTCGGCCGCACGCAGCGCGATGGCGGCGCGGTAAGAATCGTGCTCGACGGCGACGCCCTCGCCAAGGACCATGAGTATTTCAAGTTCGGCGGCGCGCGGCATTCGCCTGACCATCGACTGCACGCATGGAGCGCCGACACCAAAGGCTCGGAATATTTCTCGATCCGCGTGCGCGACTGGGAGACGGGGATCGACCGCGACGATCTTGTCGAGGAGACCGACGGCGGCATCGTCTGGAGCAAGGACTGCCAAAGCTTCTTCTATGTCAAACTCGACGACAACCATCGCCCGATGCAGGTGTGGCGACACCGGATGGGCACCAAGCAAGCCGACGATACGCTGGTCTATGAAGAAAAGGATTCCGGCTGGTTCACCCATCTGCACGAGAGCTCTTCCGGCCGTTTCTGCGTGATCGCCGGCGGCGATCATGAGACCTCGGAACAGCGGCTGATTGATCTCGCCAATCCCGAAGCGCCGCCGCGGCTGGTGGCGGCACGCGAGGAAGGCGTGCAGTATTCGATCGCCGACCGCGGCGAAGAATTGTTCATTCTAACCAATGCGGACGACGCGATCGACTTCAAGGTCGTGACCGCGCCGCTCGCCTCGCCCGAGCGCGCCAACTGGCGCGATTTGATTCCGCACCGCGCCGGCATCTATGTGCTCGATGTCGAACTCTATGCCGGCCACATGGTGCGGCTGGAGCGCGCCAATGCGCTGCCCGCGATCATTATCCGCGATCTCGGCAACGGCGAGGAACATGCCATCGCCTTTGACGAGGCGGCGTATTCGCTCGACACCATGGGCAGCTATGAATTCGAGACAACCAATCTGCGGTTTTCCTATTCGTCAATGACGACGCCGTCGGAAGTCTATGACTACGACATGGCGAAGCGAACGCGCGTCTTGCGCAAGCGGCAGGAGATTCCGTCAGGCCATGACCCGGCTGACTATGTCACCACGCGGATCATGGCGACGTCGCATGACGGCGCGTTAGTGCCGGTCTCAATCCTGCACCGCAAGGACCTCGTGCGCGACGGCAAGGCGCCGCTGCTGCTCTACGGCTACGGCTCCTACGGCATGGCAATGCCGGCCTCGTTCTCAACCAACCGACTGTCGCTGGTCGATCGCGGCTTTGTCTATGCGATCGCGCATATCCGCGGCGGCGCGGACAAAGGCTGGGGCTGGTATCTCGACGGCAAGCGCGAGAAGAAGACGAACTCGTTCGATGATTTCGCTGCCGCTGGCCGCGCCTTGATCGAAGCAAAATACACCAGCGCCAAGCGCATCGTCGGCCATGGCGGCAGCGCCGGCGGCATGCTGATGGGAGCTAGCGCCAACCGGGCCGGCGAATTGTTCGCCGGCATCGTCGCCGAAGTGCCGTTCGTCGACGTCCTCAACACCATGCTCGACGACACGCTGCCGCTGACGCCGCCGGAATGGCCGGAATGGGGCAACCCGATCGAGAGCGAAAGGGATTTTCGCACCATTTTGTCGTACTCGCCCTACGACAATATCGCGGCGAAGGAATATCCCGCTGTGCTTGCGATGGGCGGCCTGACCGATCCGCGCGTCACCTACTGGGAGCCGGCGAAATGGATCGCGCGGTTGCGCGCGACCATGACCGGCGGCGGGCCGGTGCTGCTGCGCACCAACATGGGCGCCGGCCACGGCGGCGCGTCGGGCCGGTTCAACCGGCTGGATGAAGTCGCGATCGCCTATGCGTTTGCGCTATGGGCGGTGGGGCTGGCGGAGAAGGGTGAGGTGTAAACCGCATCCGCTCCACGACCTAACGCGCAACTATCAAGGTTGGTCGTCCCTGCGAACGCAGGGACCCATACCGCGGAATCTATCTGTATCGCTCCGTGGTCGCCGACCTCCATAACAACATCGGCCTGTGGTTATGGGTCCCGGGTCGCGCTTCCGCCTTCGCTCTTCGAGCTACGGCGGACAGGTCGCTTGCCCGGGACGACGGTGGTGGGCGAAATGCAAGTCACCGCCCGTTCTTCTTTCGCCACTCGGCGAAATCGGTCAGCGTCTGCGGATCGGTCGCCGGATAGAGCCCGAAAATGCCGCGGCCGTTCTGGACCTGTTCGGTGACGAAATCCTCGAACGCCGTCATCTCGACCGTCTCGTCGGCGATCTCGTCGGCCAGATGCGCGGGGATCACGATCACGCCGTCGGCATCGCCAAGAATAACATCGCCCGGAAACACCGGCGCGTCACCGCAACCGATCGGCACGTTGATCTCGATCGCCTGATGCAGCGTGAGATTGGTCGGCGCGCTCGGGCGGTGGTGATAAGCAGGGAAGCCGAGCTTTGCGATCTCGGCGGAGTCCCGAAAGCCGCCATCGGTGATAACGCCGGCGCAGCCGCGCTGCATCAGCCGCGTCACCAGGATGGCGCCGGCGGACGCGGCCCGGGCGTCCTTGCGGCTGTCCATCACCAGCACCGCGCCGGGCGGGCAATCCTCGATCGCCTTGCGCTGCGGGTGGCTGCGGTCGCGAAACACGTCGATCTTGTTGAGGTCCTCGCGCGCCGGCATGTAGCGCAGCGTGAAGGCTTCACCGACCAGCACCGGTTGATCGGGGCCCAAGGGGTGCACATCCTGGATCATCTGGATGCGGAAGCCGCGGTTGAATAGCGCGGTGGCGACGGTGGCCGTGGAAACGGTTTTGAGTTTGTTGCGGGTGGCGTCGCTCAGTTTTGTCATTGTGTTCTCGCTTTCTGGGTCGTCATTCCGGAGCACTCGCCTCAGCGAGCGAATCCGGAATCTCGAGATTCCGGGTTCGCGCTTCACGCGCCCCGGAACGACATCGTGGCTCACACCGCCCCGTGCGCTTCCACATACAGCGCATAGACCGAGTGGCAGCTCGTCATGTAGAGGCGATTGTTCTTCGGGCCGCCGAAGGTGAGATTGGCGCACCGCTCCGGCAGGCGGATGTGGGCGAGCGGCTTGCCGGCGGGGCTGAACACCATCACGCCGTCGAGATCCTCCGGCTTGCCCTTGAGCTGATACACCCGGCGACCGCCAACCTCCGTCGGCTCGGGCTGCAGCGCGCCGTTGGAGCCCCAGCCGCACCACAAATTGCCGTCGCGGTCGACGCGGAAACCGTCGAGCGCGCCCTGATCTGCGGCGTCGATCAGCTTGGTCTTGTTGCCCACCGTGCCGTCGTCGTTGACGTCAAAGCTCCAGATGCTGCGGTTTGGCGTGCCCTTCCATTCCACGACATAGAGCTTTTTCTCATCCGGCGAGAACGCCAGGCCATTGGGATTGACGATGTCGGTGATCACGGCGGTGAGCTTGCCGTCCTTGGGCAGGCGATAGACGTTGGTGGTCGCCTGCTCGGGCTTTTCCTTCTTGCCTTCCCACTCGCCGTTGATGCCGAACAAGGGATCGGTGAACCAGATGGTGTCGTCGGATTTCACCACGACGTCGTTCGGCGCGTTCAGCCGCTTGCCCTCGAACTTGTCGGCCAGCACGGCGATCTTGCCGTCCTTCTCGGTGCGGGTGACGCGGCGGGTGACCGAATGCTCGCAGGTGACGAGGCGGCCCTGACGATCGCGCGCGTTGCCGTTGGCGTAGTTGGCATTGGCGCGGAAGACCGAGGTCTGGTTGGTCTTCTCGTCGAACTTCATGATGCGGTTGTTGGGGATATCGGAGAACAGGAGATAGCCTCCTTCCGGAAAATACGCCGGCCCTTCGGCCCAGCGCATGCCGGTCGCGACCTGCTCAATGGTCGAGGAATAGATCCGGTACTTTGCAAAACTCGGATCGAGGATTTGCACCGCCGGATCGGGATAGCGCTGGTTCGGCGTGAACGGGAATGATTGCGCGAGGGCGGTGCGCGCGAGCAGCGTCGTGGCAGCGGCGCCGGCGCCTGCGAGCAGGTTGCGTCGGGTGATGTTCATCGGTTGTCCTCCCCTGTGATGCTTCTTGTTTGGCGTCATTCCGGGGCGATGCGGAGCATCGAACCCGGAATCTCGAGGTTCCCCGGTGCGCAATTGCGCACCTGAGGTCTGGTCCTTCGGACCATCTCGGAACGACGACGGTCAGTAAATCGGCGGCTCCTCGACCGGAGCCCCAAATCCGGTTTCCAGAAAATCGAAGTCGCAGCCTTCATTGGCCTGCTTGATGTGGCGGGTGAACATCCAGCCATAGCCGCGCTCGTAACGTGGCTCCGGCGCCTTCCACTCGGCGCGGCGCATTGCGAGCTCCGCCTCCGGCACATCAAGGTTGATGGTGCGGGCGTTGACGTCGAGCGTGATCTTGTCGCCGGTTCGCACCAGCGCCAGCGGCCCGCCGATGTAGGATTCCGGCGAGACGTGCAGGATGCAGGCGCCATAGCTGGTGCCGCTCATGCGCGCATCCGACAGCCGCACCATGTCGCGCACGCCCTGCTTCACCAGTTTGGTCGGGATCGGCAGCATGCCCCATTCCGGCATGCCCGGCCCTCCCTGCGGACCGGCATTGCGCAGGATCAGCACGTGATCCGCCGTGACGTCGAGATTGGGATCCTCGATCGCCTTCTTCAGCGAAGGATAGTCGTCGAACACCAAAGCGGGCCCGGTGTGCTTGAGGAAGCGCGGCTCACAGGCACTCGGCTTGATCACGCAGCCATCAGGCGCGAGATTGCCCTTGAGCACCGCAAGCGCGCCCTCCTTGTAGATCGGATTCTCGACGCTACGGATAACGTCGTCATTATAGACTTCGGCGCGCGCGATGTTCTCGCCGAGCGTCTGGCCGGTGACGGTGACGACGTCGAGATGCAGATGCTGCTTGATGCGGCTCATCAGGCCCGGCAGGCCGCCGGCGTAGAAGAAATCCTCCATCAGGTATTTGTCGCCGCTCGGCCGCACATTGGCGATCACAGGCACCTTACGGCTGGCTTTTTCGAAATCGTCGAGCCCGATGTCCTGGCCGGCACGGCGCGCCTGCGCGATCAGGTGGATGATCGCATTGGTCGAACAGCCCATCGCCATCGCGACCGTAATCGCGTTCTCGAAGGCTTTTCGGGTCTGAATCTTCTCCGGCGTCAGGTCCTCCCACACCATCTCGACGATGCGGCGGCCGCATTCGGAGGCCATGCGGATGTGGCCGGCATCGGCGGCGGGAATCGAGGAGGCGCCCAGCAGCGTCATGCCGATCGATTCCGCAATCGCCGTCATGGTCGACGCCGTGCCCATCGTCATGCAGGTGCCGTAGCTGCGGGCGATGCCGGCCTCGACGTCGACCCAGTCCTTGTCGGAGATTTTTCCGGCACGGCGCTCGTCCCAGTATTTCCAGGCATCCGAGCCCGAACCCAGTGTCTTGCCCTTCCAGTTGCCGCGCAGCATCGGCCCGGCCGGCAGATAGATCGTCGGCAGGTTCATGCTGGTGGCGCCGAGCAGGAGGCCGGGCGTGGTCTTGTCGCAGCCACCCATCAGCACCACGCCGTCGACGGGGTGGCCGCGCAGCAATTCCTCGGCATCCATCGCCAACATGTTGCGGTAGAGCATGGTGGTCGGCTTCAGGAACGATTCCGACAGCGACAGCGCCGGCAGTTCCATCGGAAAGCCGCCGGCCATCAGGATGCCGCGCTTGACGTCGTCGACGCGGCTCTTGAAATGCATGTGACAGGGCTGCGCATCCGACCAGGTATTGAGGATCGCGATGACAGGCCGGCCCCTCCATTCCTCCGGCGCGTAGCCCATCTGCATGGCGCGCGAGCGGTGGCCGAAAGCGCGGAGATCATCGGGCGCGAACCAGCGCGCGCTGCGGAGGTCAGCGGGGTTCTTCTTGATGCTCATGACTGCGTACCCCATTTCTGGACGGTGTTGCGCTCGATCGTGCGGAAGATCAGGTTCTCCACGATCAGGCCAATGACGATCACGGTCAACAGGCCGGCGAACACGGCGGGGATATCCAGCAAGTTTCGGTTCTCGAAAATGAACCAGCCGAGGCCGCCCTGCCCCGACGACACGCCGAACACCAGTTCGGCGGCGATCAGCGTGCGCCAGGCAAACGCCCAGCCGATCTTCAGGCCCGTCAGGATCGAGGCGAAGGCCGCGGGAATCAGGATGCGGAACACGTAGGGCAATCCGCGCAGGCCGTAATTGCGGCCGACCATGCGCAGCGTGTTCGAGACGCTCTTGAAGCCGGAATGGGTGTTGAGCGCGACCGGCCACAGCACCGAATGGATCAGCACGAACACGAGGCTGCCATTGCCGAGACCGAACCAGATCAGGGCCAGCGGCAACAGCGCGATTGCCGGCAAGGGATTGAACATCGCGGTAATGGTTTCGAGGAAATCCGTGCCGATCCGGGTTGAGATCGCGAGAATCGTGAAGATGGCGGCCAGCGCAATGCCGGCGGCATAGCCCATGAACAGCACCTTCAGCGACGCCCAGGCGCGCAAGGGAATGGTGCCGTCGCGCACCTTGTCGAACATGGTGACGATGGTGTCTTGGAAGGTCGGGAACAGCAGCGGATTGTTCAGGATGGTGCCGTAGGTCTCCCAGGCCGCGGCGAGGAAGATGATGATCACGGCCTTGCGCACAAAGCCGTCGTTCCACAACAGCTCCAGCACCGTCAGCTTGCGCTCGACCTCGGCCGGCACCGCCGCCGTCAGTTCGGCGGCATCGCGCAGCAGAATTCTGGCCTCACCCATCGCGCGCTCCCTTTAGTGTGCCGTGACAGCGTCGGCGAACAAGAGATCATGGATCTGCTTTTCCAACCGCGCCGCGCTGCCGTCCTCGCCGGAAACCTTGTCAACGTCAATCACCTCGGCCTTGACCCGGCCGGGATGCGGCGACAGCAGCAGGATACGGTTGCCGATCTTGATCGCTTCAGCGATCGAATGGGTGACGAACAGCACGGTGAATTTGGTCTCCGCCCAAAGCTGCAGCAATTCGTCCTGACAGGTGCGCCGCGTCAGCGCATCAAGCGCTGCGAACGGCTCGTCCATCAGCAAAATATCCGGCTCCATCGCCATGCCGCGCGCGATCGCGACGCGCTGCTTCATGCCGCCGGACAGCGTGTGCGGATAGGCATCAACGACGCGGGTGAGGCTGACTTTTTCGATATAGGCCCGCGCCCGCATCTCCGCTTCCTTGCGCGGCAGTTTCCGCGTCATCAGCAGCGGAAACATCACGTTTTCGAGCACCGTCTTCCACGGCAGAAGCTGATCGAACTCCTGGAAGATCATCATGCGGTCGGCGCCGGGCTCGGATATTTCCCGGCCGGAGATCCGCATCTTGCCTTCGCTCGGCTTCATGTAGCCGCCGACCGCCTTCAACAGGGTCGATTTGCCGCAACCGGAGGGACCGAGCAGCACGAAGCGATCGGAACGATCGACCGTGAAGCTGACCCGCTCGGTCGCGGTCACGACCGCGCTCGAGGTCTTGTAGCGCAGTGTTACGTCACTGACGTCGAGAAGCGCGGCCATGTCGATCAATTGCCCTTCAGGTCATGCGCGACCGGCAGGTAATAATCGGTCCACGCCTTGGGCATGGTCTTCAGCGTACCGACCTTGAAGAGATGCGCGGCGAACTTCATGGTGCCCTGCGGCTGCAGGTTCCATTCCATCATGCCGGGCTCTTTCAGCCATGCCAGCAAATCCTCGACGCTGGTCTTGTCGCCGGTGACTTCCTTGTAGATCTCAACCGCGGCCTTGGTATCGCTACGGATCAAATCCTGCGCTTCCTTGGTGGCGTCGCGCACCGCCTGCACGATCTTCGGATTGGCGTCGGCGAATTTGGTCGTGGTGAAGAACTGCGCCTGGCTGAGCGGCCCGCCCATCACGTCCGGCGACGACAGCACAACATGCGCACCGGGGACGTTCTTCAGTTCGAGGAAGGTGAACGGCGGGATCGCAAAATGATTGCGGACCTCGTGCTGGGCATTGGTCATCGCCACATAGGCGTCGGGATGGCCGAGCTGTACCGTGTTGGCATCGAGCTTCGACCACTGGTCGGCGCCGAAGGTCTCACTTGCCGCGATCTGCAGCACGATCGCCTGCGTCGAGACCTTTACCGTCGGCACGGCGATCTTGTCGTTCGGGCCAAAATCCTTGATCGACTTGATATTCGGATCGCGGCTGATCAGCGTCATCGGCTGCGCCGAGGTGGCGACGATGCCCTTGACGCCGCCGCGGGTGCGGTCCCACAGCAGTAACAGATTGCCGGTCCCGGTGTTGAGGATGTCGACGCTGCCTGCCAATAGCGCGTCGGTCTGCGCGCCGCCGCCGCTTAAGTTGATCCACTTGGTGGTGACGCCGGGCACGCCGAGCGAAGCTGCGTGCTTCTCGATCAGCTTGTGTTTTTCCATGATGTGCGAGGGCATGTAGAAAATGCCCGGCTGCCGCGACAGCGAAATCTCCGTTTTCTGCTGGGCCGCGGCCTGAGAGCCCGGCAGCACCATGGCAAGTGCCGCGACGGCGCCCGCGCAGGCGCTCCAGATTCTGTTTCTCATTGTGCATCTCCTCCGGCGTTTCATTGACGCTTCGAAGGAAATGCACTAATGTATTAGTGCATTTGAAGCAAGCGCCTTTCTGAGGCCGATTCGTTCGATGGCTGCATCCCAGATCGTTTCCCGCCGGCCTGTGCCGCGCTCCGCCGATCGCCTCGATCGCGATCGTCAGGCCGCGCCGCAGGTGTTCGAGCGCTTGCGCGGCATGATCATTTCGCTGGAGCTGCCGCCGGGATCGCCGCTATCGCGCGCTGCGCTGGCCGGACAGTTCGGGGTGAGTTCGACACCGATCCGCGATGCGCTGATGCGGCTCGAGGAGGAAGGGCTGGTCGATGTCTTTCCGCAATATGCCACGGTAGTCAGCCGGGTCGACGTGCGGCTGGCGCAGCAGGCGCATTTCCTGCGGCAGGCGGTCGAGCTCGAAATTGTCCGCATGCTGGCAATGCGCCATGACGAAGCCTTCGCGGCCGAGCTCCATGCGACCATCGTCCGCCAACAGCAATTCGCGAAAGCCGGCGACTTCGAAAAATTCATGGCCGCCGACAACGAATTCCATGCCCAGCTCTACGCAGCTACCGACAAGCAGGACATCTGGTCGCTGGTGCGCAGCCGCAGCGGACATATCGACAGGCTGCGCCGGCTGCATCTGCCCTCCCCCGGCAAGGCGCAGGATATCCTGCGGCATCACAAGCTGATTGCGAAAACGATCGAGGCCGGCCAACCCGAAGAGGCGCAGAAGCACCTGCGTGCCCATTTGTCGGGAACACTGAGCGAACTCGACCAAATCCGCTCGCGCTATCCGGAATATCTCAGCAACTAACTACTGCGGCATCTCCGCGGGGTTCCGGATCTGTCTGCCAGGCAACATGCGGACACCGGCATTTTGCACCGGCTTTTTGACCGCCCAACCGGAACGTTCCTACCGCTGGAGCAGTTGCGGCAATACGCGGATTCGGCAAAACTTGCAGCCTGCCGTGACTTGATTCCAGCGGGGCCCGGAGAACCTTTTAATTTGGCGATGATACTCGTCGTGGATGATGATGTGGCGGTCCAGGTGATCATCCGTCTGCTGCTGGAGCGCGCCGGGCATAATGTAGTCACCGCCGGTGACAGGCGACAGGGCTTGGCATTGTGCCAGATCGGAGATTTCGATTTGCTGTTCCTCGACATTTTTATGCCTGGAATGGACGGACTTGAACCATGCGGATGGTTCGCCAGCAATCTGCAGAAGCCGTTCCGGCCGGCCGACCTTCTTGCCGCCGTCACGGGCTGCCCGGAAGCCGCCGAACGTGGCTCGCCGCCACGCCCCGCAGTGTTGCGTCCTCGCCGTAATGCGCCATAGCATCCGATTCGTCCGGTGGATTGCTGGATTGGAGCGGGAGGGCGAGCGAACACCGACATGACGCTCACAACCAGGCTAGCCATCGCGATGATTGCGTTGGTCGCGCTCGCGGTTACCGCGGTCGGATGGCTGAGCTATCACAACCTGGAACAGGCGCTCCTGCAGCGTGCTCGCGACCGCATCGAGACGCATTCACGGCAGCTCGCGACCGATCTGGAATATTATGCGGCGAGCGCGACCGGAGATGTTGCGGGCTTTCGTTCGGCGGTGGCGCTGCACGGGCTGGTCCGTGCCCGCCAGGCGGGCGGCATCGATCCGGTCGATGGCGTCTCCGAAAAGATCTGGCGCGACCGGATAGCGTCACGTTTCGCGGCGGAACTCGAAGCCAAGCCGACCTACGCGATGTTTCGGATTATCGGCCTCGACGACGACGGCCGCGAGCTGGTCCGCGTCGACCGCAATGGACCAAACGGCACGGTTCGGATCGTCCCTGAAGCGAGCCTGCTGAAGCGAGGCGATCGCGGCTATTTCCAGGAAACGATCCGGCTGGGTCCTAAACAGCTCTACGTCTCGCCGCTCGATCTCGGCCGCTTCAACGGCCTGATCGAAGAGGTGCACCGGCCGACACTCCGCGTCGCGACGCCGATTTTCACGACCGACGGTAAGCCGTTCGGGATTTTCATGATCAATGTCGACATGCGGCGCGCGTTCGATCGTATCAGAGCATCGGCCTGGCCGGGCGAGACGATCTACGTCATCAACCGGCAGGGCGACTATCTCATTCACCCTGACCGGTCGCGCGAATTCGGCTTGTTGCTCGGCAAGCCCAACGACTGGAAAGCTGACTTCCCGCACCTGGCGTCGCAGGCCGGGGCAAAGCAAGGCAGCGCCGAAATCATTGCGGACCAAGCTGGGCGGTCCAACGGGATCGCGTTTGCTCCCGCCGTCCTGGCCGGTTCCGAATGGGTTGGGATCATCGAGACTACCCCGAACACCGTGATCATGGCGCCGGCTGCGAGCATCCGAAATACCTCGCTTCTGGTCGGAGCGATCGCGGTGTTGTGCGCAGCAGTGCTGGCGCTGCTGATCGCGAGGTCGCTGGCCCGGCCGCTTGTCCGCCTCACCGAAGCCGTTCAGGGCATGGCCAAAGGGAAGCCGGCCATCCCGGTCGATGCACGCGGCGAGACCGGCGTGCTCGCGCGGGCGTTTGCGTACGCAATCGAGGAGATCAATGCAAAAACCGCGGCGCTCCAACAGGAGGTTGAGGAGCATCGCCGCACCGTAGCTGCGCGCGATCATCATGCAGAACGGGAACGGCTGTTCAGCGCAGCGGTCGAGTCCTCCAGTGACGCCATCGTCACGACGTCGCTCGATGGCACGATCACCGGCTGGAATTCGGCCGCGGAGCGGCTGTACGGGTACACGGCCGCGGAAACTGTGGGCAAGAGCATTACCCTTGTCGTTCCGATGGACCGGCTGCCCGAGGTGCATGACACGTTACGCCGGATCGGCTCGGGCGAACGCATCGAGCAACATGAAACCGTCCGCCTGAAAAAGGATGGCGCCCGGATTGAAGTCTCGCTCAGCGTCTCCCCGATCAAGGCCCCCTCGGGCGCGACCATCGGCATCTCGAAGGTGGCACGCGACATCACCGAAACCAACAAGACCAGGCAGGTGCTGCGGCAACAGACCGAAGAGCTTCGCCGCATCTTCGAGACCTCGCAGGACCTGATCATGGTGATGGATTCCCGAGGATTCCTGGTTCAGATCAGCCCGAGCTGCGAGGCCATATTGGGTTATCGGCCGGAAGAAATGATCGGGCGCAGCGGCGAGGATTTTATCCACCCCGACCACCTCGAGACCTCGCGTCAGGAAATGCGTGCAGCACGGCGCGGGCTGCGCCCGAAGATGTCCGACACCCGCTGCATTCACAAGGATGGACGAGAGGTGTGGTTGTCATGGCTCGGGACATGGTCCGAGCCGGTCAAGCGCTTCTTCTTCGTCGGCCGTGACATGACCGAGGGCCGGCTGGCGCAAGAGACGTTGCGCGAAAGCGAACAGCTCGCGCGCGGCATCATCGACACCGCGCTCGACGCTTTCGTGCAGATGGACGATCAGGGCATCGTCACCGACTGGAACTCGCAAGCGGAGAAGATACTCGGCTGGTCGCGGGCGGAGGCGATCGGCACCAAGCTGAGCGAGCTGATCATTCCGGCTGTCCATCGCGCCGTCCACAAGGCCGGCCTGGAGCGGTTTCTGCGCACCGGCGAGGCTGCCATCCTCGACCGCCGCCTCGAAATCGAGGCGATGCGGCGAGACGGAAAGGAAATCAAGGTCGAGCTCAGCATTACCGCGCTTCGGCGGCGCAACGGCTTCGTGTTCAACGGCTTCATGCGCGACCTCACCGACCAGATCGCGGCCGAGGACAGGATCCGGCAGGCCGAGAAGATGGAGGCGATGGGACAGCTCACCGGCGGCATCGCACACGATTTCAACAATATCCTGACGGTGATCACCGGAACGATCGAAATTCTGGCCGACGCCGTCAAGGGCGAACCGCAGCTTGCCGCCATCACGCGAATGATCGACGAGGCGGCCTCACGCGGCGCCGACCTAACCCAGCACCTGCTCGCCTTCGCGCGCAAGCAGCCGCTGGAGCCGAAGGTAACCGACGTCAACACGCTGATTATCGACACCGCGAAACTGCTGCAGCGGACGCTCGGCGAGCACGTCGAAATCGAATCCGTGTTCGAAGACGAAACATGCGCTGCGATCGTCGATCCCAATCAACTGGCCACCGCGATCCTCAATCTGGCCCTAAACGCCCGCGACGCGATGCCCGATGGCGGCAAACTCATCATCGAAACCGGCTTCGTCATGCTCGACGACAATTATGCGAGGATGCAAAGCGACGTCCGACCCGGTCGCTACGCCATGATTGCGGTGAGCGATACCGGAACCGGCATTCCGGCTGCGATGCTCGACAAGGTATTCAATCCGTTCTTCACCTCGAAAGGACCTGGCAAGGGTACCGGCCTCGGGCTGAGCATGGTGTACGGCTTCATCAAACAATCGGCCGGCCACATCATGATCTACAGCGAAGAAGGCCATGGCACGACGATCAAGATGTATCTGCCGCCGGCCACGGGCACATTGCCGGCGGCCGAGGCTACACTGGCGCCGGCTGTCGAGGGCGGCCATGAAACAATTCTGGTGGTGGAGGACGACAAGCTGGTGCGCCACTATGTGCTGGCGCAACTGCATTCACTTGGTTACGTCACGCTGGATGCGGCGAACGCCACTGAAGCCCTCGCGTTGGTCCATACCGGCCGTCCGTTTGATCTGCTGTTCACCGACGTGATCATGCCCGGCATGAACGGCCGCCAGCTCGCCGACGAGATAGCGAAGGCCAGGCCCGGACTAAGGGTATTGTTCACCTCGGGCTATACCGAGAATGCCATCATTCATCACGGGCGACTCGACGAAGGCGTATTGCTGCTCGCCAAGCCCTATCGGAAATCGGATATGGCGATCATGATCCGCAAGGCGCTCGCCGATTGATCGCAAGGGCGGCACCTGCATCCAGCGCAAGGCCGCGCCGGAGCTGGCCTGCCTGCGATCAGTCTCGATCAGCGATGGATCAGATCTGGCCCTGCCGCTGGGTGGTCATCACGATGCGAACCAGGTCGGCGGCATTCCGCGCGCCGAGTTTCTTCATTATATTGGCGCGGTGGTCCTCAATCGTGCGCGGGCTGATCCCGAGATGTCGCCCCGCTTCCTTGTTGGACGCGCCCGCGGTGAACTGCTCCAGCACCTCGCGTTCGCGTCGCGTGAGCGGTTCCCGTCCCGGAAAATGCAGCGCCGCGATGCGCGACGACGTACTTTGCGCCTGCCGGCGAGCATAGGCCTCGATTGCCTCATCGAGTCTTGCCACGATGTCGCTGCCGCGAAACGGCTTTTCGATGAAGTCCAGCGCGCCGTTCTTGATGGCGCTGACCGCCATGGCGATATCGCCCTGCCCTGAGACCATGAAGATCGGTGCAGGGTAGTCCTCACCATGAAGCTCTCTCAGAATATCGAGGCCGGACTTACCAGGGATATGCACGTCGAGCAGGATGCAGGCTGGCGTCCGCGTTCGTGCCACCGCCAGCAGCGCGGCGCCGTCGGCGAAACAGATGACCTGATAGCCGGCTGCCGACAGTACCATCGAAAGCGTGTCGCGAACGGCAGGGTCGTCATCGACTACGAAAATCTCCCCGCGGGAGGGGGCTTTTTCAGCCATGTTCCATCGTCCATGCGTGGTTGAATGTGACGCACACTCGGATAACGGTATTCACTTCATACCGGACCGTATTTGTACGGGACCATGGCTTAGCGCACAAGTAGTAACGCACATCTATAAGAATAGCCTGCGACTAATTGAACAAATGATTGCCAGGGAAGTTTCGTCCGGCGCTCCCGAGAGTTCCATCAACGTCATCGTGCTTAACGAGTATCTCCCGCTACACAAAGGCCGCGGCCGCCATGCATGCTTGGCCCGCAGAGCCATCCGCTTCAGCTCATCGCCTCTTCAGATTTTGACGACGCGCCTGACTTTTTCTTGCTGGGCTTGCCTCTCAGGAAGCGGATGTCCATTTCCGTGCCGTTGACACGAACAAGCTCGCACCGGCGATAGGCGAGGCCGGTCGACGACAGCAGCAGGAAGAACTCCTTGAGATTGAGACCTTGAATGGAGCCTTCCACCGTCAGTTCGGCGTCGGTGTCCGAGATCGCGTTGAGCTGGCAGTCCCTGCGCCAGGTCCCGTCGATCGCCATGATACAGACATCATAGCCGCGGCTGAATGTAACCCGCTCCGTGCCCTTGCCGTCTTCTGTCATCGCTCATCGCCCCGCTATTGCCGCGATTTTTGGCATTGCCGCTGCGCCCTGCGGAGATGCGGCACGCGCACCGCTCGGCCGATAGAGGCCGCGCTTGTCCGGGAACGGCTTGAAGACATCAGTCAGGCCGACGACCGTTTCCGCCGCTCCCAGCACCAGGAAGCCATCGCCTTCCATTGCCTTGGCGAGGCGGCCAAAGATATTGATCTTGGTCTCCTGATCGAAATAGATCAGGACGTTGCGGCAGAAGATGACATCGAAGGTGCCGAGCTGGGAGAAATCGTGCAGCAGATTAAGCTGGCGATGCTGCACCATGCCGCGTAGCTCCGGGCTGATCTGCCACAGTTCGCCGTTCTGCTTGAAATATTTGACGAGAAGCTGAATCGGAAGGCCGCGCTGAACTTCGAATTGGCTGTAGATGCCCGACTTCGATTTTTCGAGCACTTCCTGCGACAGGTCGGTCGCGATGATCTCGATCCGCCAGCCGGCTAGCGCCGTGCCCATTTCCTTCAGCGACATGGCAAGCGAATACGGCTCCTGGCCGGTCGAGCCGGCGGCACACCATATCCTGATGCTCTTGCGGCCGGCGCGCGCCTTCAACAGCTCCGGCATGATCGTATCGCGGAAGTGTTCGAATGGCACCTTGTCGCGAAAGAAGAAGGTCTCGTTGGTGGTCATGGCCTCGACCACCTGGACGATGATCGATGATGATCCGCCCTTCATTTTCTGCACGAGTTCGCCGATGCCCGATACACCGCATTTGCGCGAGAGCGGAAGCAGGCGGCTTTGGATCAGGTATTGCTTGTCTGCGGACAGGTCGAGACCGGAATGATCCTTCAGGAGCTTACGCAGATATTCATAGTCTGGCGGGGTCACGGGAGCCTCTCAAGGACAAGCGATAAGATTTAGATCGGGCTCTATTCCGGGAGCGCGACCAGGCCGACTTCCTGGAATTTTGCCGCGACGATCTCCTTGTCGAACGGCTTCATGATGTACTCGTTGGCGCCGGCATGCAGCGCGCGAGATATATGATCCATGCCGTTCTCGGTGGTGCAGAACACCACCTTGGGCGCGTCGCCGCCGGGCAGTTTGCGCAAATGGCCGAGGAACTCGTAGCCGTCCATGACCGGCATATTCCAGTCGAGCAGAACTGCCGTGGGCATCGCGCGCTTGCAGGCTTCAAGCGCCTGCTCGCCGTCCTCGGCTTCGGTAATCTGGAAATCCATTTCTTCGAGGATGCGTCGCGCGATCTTTCGCACGATGCTGGAATCATCGACGACAAGACAGGTTTTCATCTCGGCCTCCTTGCTTGACAAGCGCTATGCTGCGAGGGTTGTTTTCGGCATGATTTCGAGAACGCGATCGACGTCGAGGACGACCATGAGCTGGCCGTCGAGGCG
>NZ_JAGWDK010000030.1 GCF_018398875.1 Bradyrhizobium sp. sGM-13
AATGCTGCAAAACGTCAGAAAGTTCTTGCCAGGGCGCCGTCCACACGTGACCCATAGCGGAAGTCATAAGAAGGAATAGATAGATTGCGACTGTGGCTCCTTCTGAAAGAGAACGAGTATGCGCTCGATGGTTTCCATTCTTTCCCGACTTGTCGTCGCCGGAATGCTGGCATTCAGTTCGGCTTCGGTGGTGCTCGGGCAAGACCACGCAGAGGCGCTGAAACGGGAGTGGGTCACCGCGTCCAAAGGGCGAACCGAGTTTGAGGTTTCGGACGCTGCTTTAATACCAAGCACTCTTGCACTTGCGGCCGAACAATCAGGTTGTCGTTACAAAGACGACATCAAAGACGCGCCCGTTCGTTTCATCCGCCCAGAAGGTCGCCGTCTTGCTATCGTGTTCTGCTCCGGAATTGCAGTTGGCTCTCATCAGGTATTCGACGTACGTAACGTGCTGAAGCCAACGCTGGTAGAACTTCCGTTTCTCGCGCAACCGGATGGCTTTGGCACGACAGCTAGGCCGGGCTGGATTACCTGGGAAAAGGAAGCCAACATCTTTCAAGCCGAAACTGGTTCGGACATCTCGTTTGCGAGGCTTCGCCACATCTATCGAGTAGACCGCGGCACCGGCAGCTTCGTGATTGTTCGCATTGAATTCACGCCGCACATCGGTACCAAGGACGAATGGACCACGATTTGGGACGCGCCCAACTGGTCTTTCCCGGCGAAGCCAAACTAAAGCGGCAAGTTCGGAAACATTCGGGCGGGGTCCGCTTCTGGCACTTGAAGCGATTTTCAGGTCGTCGATACGCTATTTGGAAACCGAGTATCTTGCACCAAAAATTCTTGCTCTGTTCCAGATCAAACACGTCTAGCTCAGGGACGAGCCGCGCAAAGCCGCCAGTTGGTAATCTATCTGCTGGTATTCCCATGGCTTTCCTCCCGCATTCGATTCAGTGCGCTTGGGCACAACGCTGCTCTCTCGCGGGAAAAACAGATATCATCGACGGGACGCTTTGACGACCGCTTATGGCACTTCTGAGACTGGCCGACCCGCTCCGAAGATCTCTGCCATTCGGTGAAGAGCGGAAGTGGCCAGCGTTCGGCCAAAACGTTGCGATTGGACCCAGAGCGGAAATCGGCGCCCGGCGGGCACGCGCCGTTGCTAGTCAACGTAAGCCTGGCACTCGATCTCGACCTTCAATCGCGAATCGACCAATCCCTTCACCTCGACAAGCGTCGAGGCCGGCAGATTTTCGCCGAAATACGCTATGCGGCGGGGGTTGATTTTCGGTCGTTCCGTGATGTCGGTCATGAAAACTTGCACCTTGACGATATGCTCGGGCCCAGCGCCAGCCGCCTTCAGGCACTTGTCCATCACGGCGATGGCGATGTCGAATTGGGCAACAACGTCGGACGGTATGCTGCCGTCCTGCGCCTGGCCAACGACGCCAGCGACCCAGACGTGGGGGCCTGCGCGGGTCACGTGGCAATAGTGGCTGACAGGCTTTGGGATGTCAGGAACAATGATGCGCTGGATTTTTGGCATGCCTAGCTCGCGAATTGGGATCGACGCCCAGAGGCTAGCTGCAGTTTGCCCTGTCGGCCAGCACATCCTCTGCCGCGGAAGCTTATCGCGTGTTCACCTTTATGCGGCCGCAACGTATTACGCTGTACAGCTTCTGCACAATTTGACCGAGTGTGTGTCCTGCGCCAATGGAACTATCGTCATGAGGGGACGTTTTTCCCGGGGACCGTGAACGGTCTGGTTAGGGAGACGGCAATGCGTATTGAAGTAGCTGTGCTCAGTGTAGCCTTGATTGCAGGGGCTGCCGGCGCGCAGTCGACGTCACCGCCGAACTTGAAGCCGGAGACGAACTGCACGACTTCGTCGGTTACGACGGGAAGCGCCGGCGAAAAGAAAGCGGACTCGATGGCGGTGGAGAAGAGCGCAGTGCTCCCGGACACAGGGGGAGAGGCCAATTCAGCCGCCCCCACGGTGCAGAGCGCCGGAAAGCCGATGGAAGTCCGCCCGGATTGCCCGCCCGACTCAAAGCGCAAGTAAAAAAGGACTTGCTGGCTAGTCCAATCGAGGACGACGCACGGCGGTGGTCGTCTCGCGATGCCCAACCTAAGCGTTGTCCAGATGTCACGTAACGCGCCGCGTGGTCGCCTTTCGGCGGCGACGACTGGGTGTCCGTGGCACCTTTCGAACATGACGGACTCGGCTGACCATGTCCGTTCTTGGAGGGCAAACCGGACTTCTTGGTTGCGCGCCTGGACTTCTGGGTTTGACCCAAGGCAGACCTCTGAATGTCAAAATCCGCTCTGTCCCTCCGTGCAACATCTGCGGCGGGGATTATCTCGAACGGATCGGTATGGCCGACGCGACATCGGTGAGGCGCTGTCGATGCGGAATATGTTACGACTCCTTGGCGGCATGGATGTCGTACCACGATCCGCGAATGAGATTTGGTAGACCGCAACGCCTAGCCAAGCCGACCAGACGATCACGAGCCATCACGCGCATGTAGCGCGCCACGAATCCGGGTGGTGAGAGCCAGTGCCCCGGCAGTTCGAGCCCGAAAAGTCCGGACGCATCGGGGGCGATCCCACAGTCCGCGTACAGACCTTCACGGGCGGGAAACGGCTGCTCTTGTTTCTGCACGGCCTTTTGATCGACGAGCTGAAACCGCCGATATCCCAGACGTATAAGGAGCGACAGCTCGGAGCGTAGCGCCGATATGGTCTTGCGATCACTCTCGAACGAGACGAAGTCGGGCCGATCCGATTCCGATAGCAGGCTTTCGAGGCACAGCATGTCGGCACCTTCGATATCGATCTTGAGATAGCGCGGAACACCGTAGCACTGCAGGAGAGAATTGAACGTCACCGAGGGGACAACGATCTTGGCGAAGTTCTCCTTGTCGCGCTCTACAAACTCTCCGCGTATCGTGCCCCAAATGCTGTGCGCGGAATTGACGAAGAACTCGACCTCTCCGGGAACCTCGGCGATAGCCTTTTCAACGAGCACGAACTGGCCACTGGCCATCTCTCGAGAAAACGTCTCGCGCAATTCACGGCATAACGCGGGGTTCGCCTCCACGGCGACGACATGAAAGCCCTTCCGCAAAAAGAAGCGCGAGTCCTCGCCGCGATGGCATCCAACGTCGAAAATCAGGTCCTGTGTTGCCATTCTGCACAGCTAAAGGCTCAGAACCTATTTCGCCATAGGGGTGGCAGAGGATCTGATTGCCTCTATCCCGCAGCTTGTTGCAGGTGCAGGCTGGGGGCTACACTACTCTTGCACGTCGCGCGAGTTGCGTCCACACATGGAACTTTTGAGACATGCCGACCGGTCGTGACGATGTCCGCTTCCGGGGGATACTGTTGCAAAATCGAAAGTTGCATCGGTCCGAATTTTTGGTGAAACCTTAAAACGCGAGGCGATCGACGATTCGGATAATCTCAATCGCGTTACCGAAGTCGCCTATGAGTTTAGCGTGAGGCGATGAGGTCCCTCTGATCTCTACACGAAAATCGCGCTTGCGGCCCTCAGAATTTTTGACGCCTTCGGCAAAACGACTTTTGCAACACAATGGGGGGAAAACTGGAAGTCATGGGCAGATCGGCAAAATGACGCGATTGACCCCAAGCTGACGCTGAAGTGGGAAGAAGTCAGAACGGCATGGTTGCCTTGGTGCCGGCAGCGTTCCCTTGGATCGTCTCGCCGAAGCGTCCATCATAGAAAAGCTTGACCGAGGTACCGTGAAGATCCAGCACATCGACGCTGCTTACACATCAGCCACAACATCGTCGATGCCGGTGCCGATCAATTTCCGCACCTTTGAGGTTAGGCGGCCACAGCATAGATGCGGTTCTCATCGGCGACGTTCCTACCGGCGAAGAGACGCTTGAAATCCTGCCACCCGCCGGACCCGACGACCACTGGGCTCGAGACATTACCGGGAGTTCCGTTGTCCCTATAGGACAGCAGTTCGCCGTTCTGGTTCACAGCGTAGATGCGGTCCTCACCGGCGACGTTCCTACCGGAGAAGAGAAACTTAAAATCCTGCCACCCGCCGAACCCGACGACCATCAATGGGTTCCCGGCATCGAGATTACCGGGAGTTCCGTCGTCCCCCCAGGACAGCAGGTCGCCGTTGTGGTTCACAGCGTAGATGCGGTTCTCACCGGCGACGTTCCTGCCGGAGAAGATAAACTTGAAAGACCACTGACCAATTTGGGGCGCGAGAACCACTGGGCTCTTGTGTTTGACGTTACCGGGAGTTCCGTTGTCCCCATAGGACAGCAGGTCGTCGTCTGGTCTCCTCACAGCGTAGATGCGGTTCTCACAGATCGCCTGATCGCAAACGTCCAGAGCTGGCCTAACCGGCGCGTTGCCCGTCATCCGGCCGCCCAGGCCGGTCGGCTCGAACCGGCGAACATTCCTACCGGAGAAGAGAAACTTAAAATCCTGCCACCCACCGAACCCGACGACCATTGGGCTCCCGACGTTGACATTACCGGGAGTTCCGTCGTCCGCATAGGACAGCAGGTCGCCGGTCCCGAACGAAGCATTTGTCCTGGCCATGAGCTCCTCCTCTTTTGACATAGCGCGTGTTGAATACAATCAGACAATTGGACTTGCTGCGGCAGAGGTCGGTCCGCGACGCTTGACCAATTTGAGAACACAACGCGCTGCTTTCAAACGGCTGCAAGTCTAATTCGAAGGAATACCGCGGCTGCGGCGCTGCCGTATGTGAGCCGGTTCACGGCGGCCAAACGTTTTTCTTGCCGGGATGTCGCTTGTTGGCACGAAACAGACTCGCCCGCGCATTTCGCCGATGTCCGTAGTTGATGGCAGAGCGGACCAAGCGCGTCCGGCGCCGGAGGTCAGTTGATGACCCGGAGCAGAAGTCGGAGATCAAGATAGTCCGAATCTCTGACACCGGTACCAGCCTTGAATCCGGAGTCAGGAGCTCGAACCTCTTCGGGCGCGCCACTACGCCGTTCAAGCCATTGGGAGGGGTCACATCCGTGAATTGGGTAGGTTCAGCATACGTGTCCTGATGAAAGGTTTTGACCTTGCGGACACTGCACCAATAAACGCCGATCCGTGGATTGCCTTACTAGTCCAACTCAGCAAGTAGCGCGGCGGCTTCTTCGAGATGGCGCGTATCGAAGCCTTCAGTGAAGGAGCCGTAGACCGGCGCAAGGAGATCGCGAGCCTCGATGCGCTTGCCGTGGTCGCGCCAGAGGCGAGCGAGACTTGTGGCGACGCGCAGCTCCCAAAACCTGGCCTCCTGGTCTCGAGCCACGGCCAGGGCGTGGCGGAGCGAGGCTTCGGCTTCCGCAGAATCACAGGGCGAGCTCGCAAGGAGCGCCTCGGCCCTGAGGCGATGCAGCTCCGCTTCAAACCACCGCTCCTGCGTTCTGTCGACAATTCCCAGCGCCTCGGTCAGCAGGTCACGCGCTTCGGTTGGGTCTCCAGCTTGAGTGCAAATGTCTGCCAGCAGGCCCAAAAGAAAGGGTACCTGGTTGATGACGCCCAGATCTTCCTTGGCCGCTATGGCACTGCGCATCTGCGCAGTGCCTGCTGTGACCTCGCCAGCGGCGGCGAGCGCCCAGCCATACCAAAACGCAGCACAAACTTCCCAGAGCGGAAAACCGTGCTCCGCGGTAAGTTTCATCGCCGCCTCGGCCCGCTCTCTCACAGTCGTCGTATCGTGGAGATGCTGATAGAGCCAGCAGTTCAGATGGAAGACATGACTCAAAGTGTAGGCATCACCCAGCTCCAGCGCCGCGGCAAATGCCGCGCGGCTGCGCGCTATAGCTTGGTCTATTTCGCCCCGCCACAGCAGGATCAAAGGGATAAAATTCAGCGAGGCGACCCGGATGTCAGACACCGACAGGAACACCGGGGATCGGCGATCAGCCCGATCACAAAACGCGAGCGCCCGCTCGAAGTGCGCAAGTGCGAGCTGCTGGTTGCCACGGTGGAGCGCGCTGACCGCTAAGAACCGATGGCCGACGGCACAAGCAGCGGGGTCTCGCCGCTGTTCTGCGAGGCGCAGCAGCTCCTCGGCAACGTCGTAGGCGACATGGACACCGGATCGATGCAGATGATGCACGCACAAACCAGACAGAACGGCGGGCAACTCGGGATGATCGGCCCCCTGCCGGCACAGCTCACGGGCACGTTCATAGGCCCTTCCGACCTCCAGCGCTGCGAAGCTCTTGGTGGCGGCGATCGCCGCCCCCAACGCCACCTGCACGTCAAGCTCGAGATGGTCACGCTCGTCTCCGGCGGGCAGGTCGGCTAATAGTTCCAGACTTTGCGCCAACTGGGCCACGGCCTCGATCATGGCCGAGCGCGCCATCGCGTGACGGCCGGCCCGGTGCCGATAGGCGACCCCTTTCTCAATAAGACCTGCTCGTGTGCAGTGGTGGGCAAGAAGCTCGGGGTGTGTTTCGCCTATACCGGGAAACTGCTCCTCCAGCACCCGCACGATGCTGGCGTGAAGTTGCTGGCGCCGGGCGCGCAGCAAGGTGCTGTAGGCGGCATCCTGTACAAGCGCGTGCTTGAAAGTGTACTCCGCGTTAGGCGGCGTCCCGCGCCGGAAAATCAACTCGGCGCGCACGAGCCGCGCCAAGGCATCGTCCAGTTCCTGCCGTGGCATCCGCGACACCGCGCTGATCAACTCATGGGAGAATTGCCGGCCGAGCGCCGCTCCGATCTGAGCCACTTCTCGCACCGGCGCCAATCGATCGAGCCGGGCCAGAAGGGAGGCTTGGAGCGTCGTTGGGATCGCCAGATGGTCGCCGGCATCGGTCATCCGCCCGCTCTCAACGACGGACTTGGTCAGCTCCTCGATGAATAATGGCACACCGTCCGTGCGATCAATGATCTGATCCGCAATCTTCTTGGGCAATGTCTTGCCCCCGGTTACGTGCGCGATCATCTCGGCGCGGTGCCGGGGTGGCAAGCGGCTGAGACTGAGCAAAGTCACGTGCGGACGGCCGACCCAGGGCGGCGTGAACTCCGGTCGAAAAGTGAGAATCACCAGGACCCGAAGCGTCGCGGCGCGGTCGATGAGCAGATCCAGCGACTCCAGCGTGGTGGGGTCGCTCCAGTGGATGTCTTCCCACAGCATCAGCAGCGGCTGCCGCGCCGCGAGTCCTTCGACCTGCGCAAGTTGCACATGAAGCGTTTTCTCTTTGCGCTTCTGCGGCGTGAAATTGAGCGGCGGGTAGCGATCGCCGGTCGGTATCGACAGCAAGTCCGCCAATAGAGGGACGGCTTCGCTCAGCTCCTTGTTTGCCAGAGCCAGCACCGCAACCAGCTTATCCAAGCGGGTCTCCGCCGTATCCTCGCGTCTAAATCCGGCCGCCTGCTCGAGCTGGGTGATGCTGGGATAAAGCGCACTGTGCTGATGATGTGGCGAGCAGAAATAACGCAACCGCGTGTGCGGCTCCTGGCCCAACTGCTCCAGCAGAGTTTGTGCGATGCGCGACTTGCCGATGCCCGGCTCACCGACTATCAGGACGACGGACCCGTCGCCGGCCTTTGCCCGCTCCCAGCGCCGCGTCAACAACGCGATCTCTTCCTCCCGACCAATCAACGGCGTGCTGGCGACCCGTAGGGCCTCGAACCGGCTGCCGACCAGGCTCGCGCCCAAGACCCGCCAAACCTGCACCGGATAGTCAATTCCCGCGACCGGCAAAGTGCCGAGATCGCGATACTCAAACAGGCCGCCAAGCATGCGGCGCGTGTTGTCCGCGATGACGACTGTGTTCGGTTCGGCCAGTCCCTGGAGCCGTGCCGCAAGGTTAGGGGTCTCGCCAATGACCGATTGTTCCTGGGCGGCGCCCTCACCGAGCAGATCACCGACGACGACGAGGCCGGTGGCGATACCGACACGCACCTGCAACAAGGCCGACTGGCCTACATCAAGCTTGGCCACAGCCTCGATCAAGGCGAGGCCCGCGCGCACCGCTTGTTCGGCGTCCTCCTCATGCGCCTGCGGGTAACCGAAATAGGCCAGCACGCCATCACCGAGATACTTGGCAACAAAGCCGCCGGACCCGGTGATGACCTCGGCGCAACGACGGTGATAGGTGCCAATGATGTCGCGCAGCTCCTCTGGATCGAGCCGCGCCGACAATGCGGTGGAACCGACGAGGTCGGCGAACATGACCGTGAGCTGGCGGCGTTCGGCTTCGGGAGCCTTGCCGCGGGGGCGGTCGGGTTCGACCGCATGTTGGGTCGTGTCGTGAAAAGTCTCGGCTCGCAAGGCGGCGATCGCATCGAGGAGAATACGGCGATGGCCAACCGCCGTCACGCCGAGGTCTTTGAGGTCCTCCGCGGTCAGCTTGGGCAGGATTGCCTCATCGATCGCGTTTTCCCGGAATGCCTGCTCGTAGCGTTCCAGGCCGAGGCCGCGCAGCCAGGCAGAGATATCCATGGCGTTCACACGCACACTTGGCCGCACTCATCCACTGGCGAGGGCCGCCGCCACGCTGGCTGTGCGCTGTCGGTCGAGCCGTTCGGGGTCAAACCCGTCGCACCAGAATGAGGTAACCAGTTTACTCCTTCCCTTGGGGCGAAGCATGTTTTTTTGGCTTCTGACGCGTTTAATCCCGGAACCACCCCGAAGCGAGCCCCGGAGGACTCCCCAGAAAACGGCGCTCAGCCTCACGATCCGGCCGCACTTCTCGTGCTCGCCGAGGAGGTGATCGAGAAGGCTACTTCCGTTGTTGGCCCGTAGGTGAAGTGGCGGCACGTTGCATCGAGGTCCGCTCATGGACGTGTAGCGGACTAGGTTTGCTCACGGTCGGTTCTTCGCATTTTGACCCAGATGCGACATCAGTTCGCAATTTTTGTGTGATGGACAACGCCGCTCTTTTCAAAGCGGATGTGGTAGGGTGTTGTCCTCGACTCGAGGGCTAGCCGAAACGCGACGCGAATTCACGGTTGCGGCGTGGCCGCGATCGCCAGCCGTACTCATTCTTGACGCCGCGAAGGCGGCCCACGGAAAAGGCCGGCATCTTGATGTTGTCAGCCACCTTAGGTGGGCCGAATCGGCGTCCCCTCCCGTCCTCAGCTCCGCATGAAGCCTTCGCACTCGCTTTCGGCCCAGGCGAGCGTGCTCTCCATTTTTTCGCCCTGCGAGTAGCGAAGCGCCATCTTGGTTAGCGTCGCCTGTGTGTAAATTTGCTGCGCGACCTTCGGTGGTGCCGGCGACGCAGCAATCGACAGCTTTTGATGGTTATAGGGATTAGGGTAGTGATAGAGCGTGCCTTTCGGCGGCCCCTCTTCCTCCCAAACCTTCAGCGTCGTCATCTTTTCGTATGCCGGCAGGTCATAACCGCCGCTGGCGACAACCAGCTTCTCGATCGATGACGGCTGCGACAGATGGACGAGCAGGCTCCTTGCTGCCTCCTTGTTCTTGGAGAAATTCCAGCTGGTCCAGAAGAAGGGCAGGTAGGGCGCGAAGCGGCCCTTCGAGCCGGCCGGGAAGCCGTGGGTCCAGCATTGCGCGGCAACTTCCGGCGCGTCTCGCTTGGCAACCGCCCAAGCGCTTGGCGGGTTCAGGATTAGCGCGCCCCTGCCGGAAACTAGCCATTTGTTGTTGGATGCGTCATCCCACGCCCCTGCATCCGGCGGCAGATAGGCGATCAGCTTCTTGTAGAACTCGAGCGCCTGCCGAACCGTGTCGGTCTTGACCGTGAGATTGCCCTTGGCATCGACCAGCTCGGCGCCGAAGGACTGGAAGATTGCGCCGGCAGTGTCGACGTTGTCGCTGGTTTCGCCGAGACCGATTCCGAAGGGATGGCCGGCCTTTTGACATGCTTCCGCAGCTTTCAGGAACGTATCCATGGTCCAGTTGTCCGCCTTCGGCGGGCTGCCGGCAGGATACATTTCCTGCACGTCAATATTGGCGAACTTCTTCATCAGATCGATGCGGGAGCAGGGCCCCTTGATCTGGCTGCCGACGCAGGTTGGAACGCCCAGCCATTTGCCGCCGGCCTGGCCGAGATATTTGACGGTGTCGTTCACCTCACCGTTCTGCTTGAGGATCGGCCCCATGATATCGTTGACGGGTTCAAGCAGTTCAGCATTGGCGTGCGGCCACCAGGTCGCCATCGCAAGAATGTCATGGCCCGATTTGGCTTGCGCTTCGGCGGCGACGGTCAGGATGAGCTTGTTGCCTTGACTCGTGATGTAATCGATCTGAACGTTGACCTTTTCCTTTTCAGCCCACTCATTGACGAGAGCGGTCGAGGTCTTGTTGGCGCCGGGCACCCAGTGGTCCCAGAAACCAATCGACAGCTTGCCGGCGGCGTGAGCACCGCGCACGTAGGGCGCGGTGATGAGTGCTGCGGATGTCGCGGCGGCAGCACCTACGAATTGTCGTCGTGAAAGTTTTCGTGACATTTGTCCCTCCCGATCCATTTGCTGGCTTGGTTTTGATTGTTGACCCTCATCAGCACTGCGCCGAAACAGCGCAAGCCTGTCGAGATCTGCCTCAGGCGATCAGAACAAAATTGATCGCTTCTAGAACTATCGGCAGCCGGGTATCATTACGGAATTCAACGCTCAAACTTCTACTAGCGCAAGGGATGTGATCCGACAGCTACACTGTCCCGACGCCACATCACTCTTCATCTGATCGTTTTCAGAGCTGAGAAGCGAATGTCTGCAAACCGAATGCTTCCGCTCGTGGCCCAAAGCGTCAGTCTGCTCGGTGCAATGCCATGTCCGGAGTTGGGGGTAAAGCCGACCAGCCGGTCGAACGCCCGGACTTCTCAGTTTGACCCGTAAGAGACATCAAATTCCATCCCACAAACCATTGCAAGTGCTATAAAATAGTCATCAAGTGGACCGTCGGGGGGCCCGATGACGCAGAACAACGACGTGGGAATTGCGCGCGCGCCTGAGCAAATCGAGGCGGCGCTTCGCGAAAGCGAGCAACGATTGCGTTGGCTGGCTTCCATTATTGAATCTAGCGACGACGCGATAGTCAGCAAGAATCTCGACGGCGTTATTACAAGCTGGAATGGCGGTGCTGAGCGCATCTTCGGCTACTCTGCCAGCGAGGCCATTGGTCAGCCCATTACAATTGTGATCCCTCAGGATCGGCAAGGCGAAGAACGTGAGATTCTAACGCGCATCCGACGAGGCGAGCGCGTGGACCATTTTGAGACCGTTCGGCAACGAAAGAACGGTGTTTTGATCGCCGTGTCGCTGACCATTTCTCCTGTCAAAGATGCGAGCGGAAGAATTGTCGGCGCATCAAAGATTGCAAGAGATATTACTGAGCAGAAGAAAAATCAGGAGCTGATCGTGACTCTGGCACGCGAGGCCGAGCACCGCAGCAAGAACTTACTCGCGAACGCAATAGCAACGGTCAATCTTTCTCAGTCGAGCTCGCCAGAAGGTCTCAAAGAGATAATCGCTGGACGCGTCCAGGCACTTGCAAATGTTTGCTCACTTTTCGCGGCAACGCGTTGGATCGGTGCCGAGATATCGGAGATTGCGACACAGGAACTCGCTCCTTATTTCGAAAGGAAGCGAACGTTGATAGATGGTCCACAAACCCTGTTAGCGCCAGACTTAGCTCAGGCAGTTGCGGTAACGTTGCATGAGCTAGCGACCAACGCCGCGAAATACGGTGCTTTGTCCAAGTCCGACGGCCAAGTCCGCTTGGAATGGTCACACGCAGTTGATGGTCGATTGCAGCTACGCTGGACGGAGACGGGCGGTCCAGCCGCGCACAAACCTACGCGAAAGGGACTTGGTAGCCGTATCATCGAACAAATGATCGTCCAGCAAAAGGGGGAAGTTCGCTTTGACTGGCGCAAAGACGGGCTTGTTTGCGAAATCAAAGTTCCGGTGTGAGCATGTCCGCAGTTGGCCCGTAGCTGCCCAAGCACTCGGTCAGTGTCCACGTCGGCTGCCGGAATGAAACCAGACTAGCATTTGGCACCAAAGGCACTTCCGAGTCTGACCCATATCGGAAGTCAGCATTTGCGCTACGACGCTTCTGGTAGTGACCATTCCGACCGTCCATCGCTGCCAGATCGACATTCATTCGCCGGATAGGACGCCTCGCGGATCGCAACCATGATGCGAAGCGAGGTAGTCGATTTCGCTGCGGGTAATACCGATATCCATTAGCTCCCTGTCACTTAGGTCGCACAAGTTGGCCAATCTCTGGCGTTTGCGCCACTCCTGAAATGCATTCCAATATGTTTCGAGAGGACTGTACACCTGCCGCCTTGCGGTTACCGGCCGCAGCTCAGTGGTCTCGCGGATCGTGCTCATTAGGATGTGTCCTGTCTGGACTGTTCACTAGGCAGAAGTTGCCGCAAGATGCGCGGGCGCGCTTAACTGGTGGCTTACATTTCTCTTACCGGCGGCTTACTCTTCATGCGCTAGTACAGAGGCAACCCCGGGAAGGAATGGCAGCTTGCGCTAACTACAGGCGCTAGTAGCGGAAAGGTTGCAGTTCACTCTAAGCTCCGAAAATTCGAACTAAGCCGGGTTGCCGTGCCGCTTTGGATGACCGTTGCCAACTGCACCACGTTTCAAGACATCTCAGGTAGACGTAAGGGCTAAAGCCTCTTTCAGTTTAGGCCAAACGTCGCCTATTGGCCCAAGGCTGCCGAATTTGGTGCTACAGCAAGTGGTCAGCTATTTGGGTCACAGCGGCCGTGGCGCTGACGCATTCGCGACGGCAGCACGTGACCCAGAACGGAAGTCGGGCGCTCATAACGTAGTATATGACGCTGCCGCTTGCCTGTTGGATTGACGAGAACTGTGCGACGGCGTTGTCAAACGCAGCCGGTATTGTTAGTTCCGGCGTGCCCAATTGAGGAAGAATTGCACTTCCTGGAAAAGCTGCATCCGGTTCTTCTCCAGCATAACGAAATGCGATCCCTCGCCGATCTCGACAAACCGCTTGTTCGGGCTACTCGGAAGCTTGTGGAAGAGCGCTTGTGCACTCTGGCTGGGAGTCACCCGATCCCACTCAGCGACGACCACCAGGGTCGGAATCTTAATCCTCCCGGGGTCGTAGTATGCCTTGCCCGCGTCCCAATAATTGCGGTTGTCCTGGAAAACGCCCGCTGGGCTGCGCAGCACCGGCGGCTCTTGCTTTGAACCGATCGGATCGCTGGCCAATGCGGCAGCCGACCATGCTTCGAACCAGCTCGCTGGCATCAAATCGTTCTTGCGATCGTCGGGTGCGCCAGCCTGCAAGCGCTCCCGCGCGGTCGCCATTGGCGCCGCAACATAAGCCCCTAATGGGGGAGGCGCAGTTTGCGGTGGCGGTGAGGTCCTTAGCCACGTTGGTGCATAGAGCACGAGCCGGTCGACCCTGTCATTGTGGTCGGCGGTGTAAGCGCCCATGATCACGGCCCCCCACGACCAGCCCATGAGACTGAGCTTAGGCACACCTCGTCGCTGACGGATGAAGTCGATCGCTGAACCGACGTCCTTAATAGCCACATCAGTCGTAGCGAAAGGAGGATTGTTGGCAGCTGGCTGATCCATTTCCGGCGGACGCGTGGATCGGCCGTAGCCGCGCACATCGACCAAATACACATCCCAACCATGCTGGGCGATGTAGTCCATCCAGGACAGTCCCTCTAGCGGAAGGTCAAAGGTCGCCTCCGACGGTTGCGTCGCACCGTGAACGAACAGCAACGTTTTCTCAGACCTAAACTGCTTCAAATCCTCCGGCCGTTTGTTTCTGACGTAGAGCTTTATTCCAGGATCGACGGCATCGATCATGAACTGCTCAGTCACCAGCTTTTGCGCTGGATCGGCCGCAAATGCGGACTTGGGCTCAGCGGCCTCGGTCTTTGCGAGTTGCGTGGCCAGCACGATACCGCCGAGGGCGAAGGTGCTGCTGCAGAGCGCCTGACGTCTGGTGATCATCATCATCTTCCTCCCTGCTTTGGGGCCGGATGACGGTCCCGGGCCAGCCGGAGGTCGCGCCAGGAGACCCCGGCGACCGCAGTCTACTCCCTCAGGCCGCTATCAGTGAGGAAGATCGCGACCCCGCGGCGTTGTGTCCGGTCTTGGGGAACGAAGAGGAACATCAGATGAAAGGTCGCTTGTGGCCCAAGGCTGCCGAATTTGGTGCTACAGTAAGTGGTCAGCTATTTGGGTCACAGCGGCCGTGGCGCTGACGCATTCGGGAAGGCAGCACGTGACCCGCAGCGGTCGATGTGGGGTGGCGCTGATATCCGGTTCGACCTTTGGATCGACGGTTCTGCGCTGTGAGGTGCGTCATGATCCGGCCAAGTAATAGGAACCGTCCTCAGGCGCGCCCGTTTCCCACGCATGAAGAAACCCTTAGCGCCTCGCCCAGAAGCTGCGCCGGGGCTGACGCCGGCTCTCGAACGGAACATCCACGCGCTAGTCGAACGGAGGAAGCGCGAGCAATCCGATGCGTCTATTCAGCAAAAGGTCGCCGATGCGATAACTTCGTTCACCGGCAGCATGCAGTTTGTTTACCTACACTTATTTGCTTTTGGATTTTGGATAGCCGCAAACGTCCGGTGGCTCCCAGGAATTTCACCATGGGATGAAAGCTTTGTAGTGCTCGCTATGATCGCTTCTGTAGAGGCAATCTTTCTTTCGACCTTTGTATTGATCTCTCAGAATCGAATGGCGGCCGAAGCGGATAGACGGGCGGAGTTGGATCTGCAGATCAGTCTCCTCACTGAACATGAGATTACAAAGGTAGTCGCGCTACTGAATGAGATGGCCCCCAAAATGGAGATCGATCCCCGGCAGAACGAAGAGCTTCAGGAAGCTGCCTCAGATATCGCGCCGGAGCGAGTTCTCGATAAGATCGACCAAGGGCTAAGTGGGCGCAACAACGCTCCTGCCGCGAGAAGCCAAAAGCCGGAATGACCGTTTCTGCCCCTCAGCCGAGCTACCTGTGAGCGGCCGCGAAAGGACGCTTTCGGAGGAGAAGCGGACCTGAGGAGCTGAGCGGTCGGACTGCCGCTTGTGACCCATCTGAGACATCAGGCCCTGATACCGTTTGATGCCGTTTGCTTGCCATTTTTGGTTCGCCGCTCATTCGCAAGGTGTTAGATTAGATTTTGAGATGAACTAAATGAGCGTGTCCGGATGCAGCGGCGCGAGTTCATAGCAGTTCTTGGCGGCATGGTGGCAGCTTGGCCGCTTGCCGTAAGTGCGCAGAAACCGCTGCCCCGGATTGGGTGGTTAGTATTTGGCGACCCCAAAAATTGGGACCAGTCGATCAGTCGTTGAAGGACGCACTCGCACAGGCCGGTCTCCTCGACGGCCGCAACATCGAAATCGTCTTCCGCTATGCGCACGGTATGCCGGATCGACTTGCGGAATTGGCCACCGAACTCGTCGCGCAAAGGCCCAACGTTCTGCTCGCTGTCGGCGGTGATGTTATCAAGCCACTGTTTGAGGCAAGTAAAGGTAGCATACCCCTCGTCGGTGGCGTTAGCGATAGCCCTATCCGGTCGGGACTTGCCGTGTCTCTTGCTCAACCAAGTAAGAACTTCACTGGGATCACGTTTCTTACGGATGAAATGGCGGCGAAGCGGAAAGAACTGCTCAAGCAGGTGGCACCCAACGTCAGGAAGGTTGCGGTGATATTCAATCCGCAGCATTTCGATGACGAAGTGACTTTTGCACGGCGCGGAGCCGAATCGCTCGGCCTTGAGCTAACGACCCACCCGATAAACAAGATCGCCGATCTCGATGCTGCGCTGCAGGGGGTGGGTGCAAGCGGCGCCGATAGCCTGCTCGTCATCTCGTCACGCCTTACTGGCATTGTTGCCGCTAGAATCGCACAACACGGCCAAGAGCGTCGTCTTCCAGTGCTTGCGTCGTGGCGGGAATTCACAGACAGCGGTGCTTTGCTATCCTACGGGCCGAGTCGGATTTTGAGGCCAAACGTTTGGCGGGCTATGTGCAAAAGGTCTTAAACGGGGAGAAGCCGGCAGATTTGCCTATCGAGCAACCTGTGAAATTCGAACTTGTTATCAATCTCAAAACCGCCGAAATCCTCGGGCTCACGGTACCGCCTTCATTACTCGGCCGCGCCGACGAGGTGATTGAATGAAGCGGCACATCACTGCAACGCCTGAGTCCGCATCTGGCACCTTCGAGACATGCTGACGGCCTCTGAATTGTCTGCTCTCAGGGTAGATCGGAAGTGATCGCCTGGCAGCCGACATGCATGCGGTATTAGCTTTTGCGGCAGATCAAAAATCTGGGTCGGAACAAGGTGCGTTTTGGCACGTTTGAGACATGTTCGCCGGGCGCCGGAAAGGCCCGTTTGTTGAGGAAGGCCGGACGTGACCGGCACACCGCCAAGCGGTGCTTTTGACCCTTTTCAGGCGGGGCAAAGGCTTACGACCAGTTGCGTGCGCGTTCTGCTTACTCGAAATGGGTTGTTTCCTCAACGAACCCGAATTGCGATGATGCAGGGCAATTGCGGTGGCCGCCGGGGTTGTGGGGCGGCGTTGATTCCTATTAGAGTCAGCGACAGGCCGCTTAGCTCCGAAAAATTGGTGCGACTTTAGTTGCGATCTTTGATCTTTAGCAAGGAGATCAAAAGGTCAGTCATGGTGGACGATCCAACTGCCTGGTCCAGGCGTCGACGATGTCCGATCCACGATCACTGACGCCGGAGATAAATTTCCGCCGAGGCATTAGCTATGCCGGCGGTCTGGTCGCAATTGGAGTGATCTATTTCGCCCTGGCAAAAGGCGGCCTTGCCCTCGCCTCTATTCATCCCAATGCAACGCCAATTTGGCCACCGACGGGTGTCGCGCTGGCGGCGGTGCTGTTGTGGGGATATCGGACTTGGCCCGCAATTTTCACGGCGGCGGTGATCGCCAATGCGACGACCGCCGGCTCGGTTGCCACCGCAATTGCGATTGCGACCGGCAACTCTCTCGAAGCGATTGTTGGCGCTTACCTGATCAATCGATGGTCGAGAGGGTGCAATACGTTTTCGACGCCAAATTCTGTCGCGAAGTTTGCTCTGATTTGCTTCGTGATCGCGACACCGATCAGCGCCAGCATCGGACTGACCAGCCTGGCAACCGCCGGTTACATCGAACGGACCAATTTCGCGAACGCCTGGGTCACATGGTGGCTGGGAGATGTGACCGGCGCGCTGGTCATTGCCCCCGTTATCGTGCTTTGGGCCTCAAGCCACTGCCATGCCTTCAACCGCAATGCATTTTTGGAGACGGTCGGCGTCCTCGCAACAGCGGCGGCTGTTGGACTCATTGCTTTCAGCCCCCTGATCGAGCAAACGCCGAGTCGAGATCCACTGGGTTTTCTTGCGATCCTGCCAATGTTGTGGGCGGCGCTGCGCCGCGGTCCACGTGACACCGCAACGGTTGCGCTGGTGCTTGCGGGCATCACGATTTGGGGGACGCTCACGGGCGGCGGCCCCTTCGCGACCGCGGATCTCAACGTTTCATTCCTGCTGGTGTTGATGTTCTTGATCAGTATTACCGTTCCAAGCCTGTTACTGAGCGCCGACGTCGAGGTGCGCAAGAAAGCGGAGGAAAGTCTGCGCCGCGCGCAGACCGAACTCGAACGGAAGGTTGCAGAGCGTACGCAAGAGTTGGAGCTCGCCAATGCAGCAAAATCGCGCTTTCTTGCCATGGCAAGCCATGATTTGCGGCAGCCATTACATGCACTAGGCCTGTTCGTTGCACAGCTGCGCACGCCGCTCAAATCGGGGGAACGGACAAAGACGATCGAGCGGATCGATGCAACACGCAAAGAAATGGATGAAATGGTCAATTCGCTTCTGGATATTTCCAGGCTCGACGCTGGGATCCTTACACCCAAAATTACCGAATTCCCGATCGCGCGCCTGTTGCAAAAAATTGAGACGACGTTTGATCAGGCAACGCGAGAAAAAGGCTTGCGTCTACGCATTAGGCGAAGTGACGCCTGGGTGCGGAGCGACGCCATGCTGCTCGAACGCATACTGCTTAATCTGGTATCCAATGCTGTGCGCTATACATTGCGGGGCGGGATCATCGTCGGATGTCGTCGGCGCGGTGAAATGTTGCGTATCGAAGTATGGGATAGCGGTCCCGGCATTCCTGAGGATCAGAAGCAGAATATCTTTGGCGAGTTTTTTCGACTTGCTGCCGCAGAAGGAAACCGGTACGGCGGCCTGGGGCTCGGCCTGGCTATTGTCGACAGGCTTCGTCTACTTCTCAACCATCAAATCGACTTAGCTTCGACTGTGGGTCGAGGTTCGCGATTCGCAATTCTGGTTCCGATGGCCAACGAATGCGTCACGTCCACCGAGCCCGTCGACGCACCTCGCCCCGCAGCCTTTGCGGTCGAAGGCAAGGTAATTTTTGTTATTGCCGATGCTCCAATTGTGTTGGAGGAAACGGGCGGATTGCTTGGCAAATGGGGATACTCTGTCCTTACCGCCGAATCCGACGAAGCTGCACTTGTCCGACTTGCTGAGCGCCAACAACGCCCCGATCTTATAATCTCGGACTATCATCTTGCGAGCGGAAAGACCGGGATCCGAGCAATTGAACAAATTAATGCGGCGTTTGGTTCATCGATTCCAGCTATTCTCATCAGCGGCGATACGGCACCTGAACCATTACGTGACGCTAAGGATAGAGGATACATTTTGCTGCACAAGCCTGTCGACCCAATGCGGCTCCGCGCTGTCATGCACGAGCTCTTTATGGATCATGACGATAAGAGAGATACCGGGCCGGCTTTATGACTCAGATTTCGGCGACAATTCCCAGCCCATTTTTCCTACTTTTATTACTGCCTCGGTGCGGCTCGTTACGTTGAGCGCCTTGAGAACGACCGTGATGTGGTTCTTCACTGTCGGCACTGCCATATTGAGGGTCTTGGCAATGACCTTGTTGCTTTTTCCCTTCATCAGGAGCGCAAGCACTTCAATCTGCCGATCGGTCAACCCGAGACCCTTAAGAGAGTCGCGCGTCGCTGGCTTATTTGTAAGCCGCGGAGACGTTGTTTCCTCCAGAATTTCGGAGGGAATGTAAATACCGCCGGAGAACACTAACTTAATGGCATTGAGCATGACCTCTCGTTCGGTCGTTTTCGGGATGAAACCCAGAGCGCCAAGTTTGAAAGCACGCCTGACTGTGTCTTGATCATCCGACGATGAGAGAATGATGATAGCAATGGTCGGATGGCGGCCTCGCAGTTCGCGGAGGACAGAGAAGCCATCTCGATCAGGCAAATTGATATCAAGCAAAATGAGGCTGATGTCGGGATGTTCCTCGACTATGTGCATTGCCTGCCGGCTGTTCGAAGCTTCAAATATGACCGCTTGTCGCTCCAGTTGTTTCAGGACAGCGTGCAACGCCTCGCGAATTAATGCATGATCGTCGACAATAAGAACTTTCATAAAAGAGCTCTCCGTCATCGCACGGAGATCCAATTAAAAAAATCATACACCCACCTTCGGGTCTTTGGCGAGGAAGAGGCTGGCGGAAGACTGGCTTCCGAAACCGTCCATCCTCCATCCTTGGCCCAACCAGCGGTTCACCGTCATGTACTCAAGGTAGGAGCCGAATGCTGTTGTGTGCTGTAATTGTAATCACCTCACAGTAGGACACCGAAAAAGCTACTGCGGACCACGAGACACTTCCCCGATGCGCAATGGCGAAATGTGCATGAAGTGTCTAACGGATGTTGATGCCGAGATCTGTACGGTACTTTGATCCTAGGACCTAGGAACCTCTCTGTGCGGACCTCCGGCTGATTTACACGCTGTGCCGATAACGATTATCGACAACGGATAGCCTCGCTAGGAGGTTCTACCAAGCGCCGCCATATGATCGCTCTCGCAATAGCTTTTGTGGCCGGGTTCGGCGTGAAGCAGTTTTAGACTGCGGCGTTGTTCCGATCCGGCAGCGCAGCGGCGATGTTTTTTGTCAGATTCGGTCCCTCTTGAAGCGTGCTTGCACGCCGGATGGGCAACCAGATGCATGATCGAACTGCCACCCCGAAGCCATCGGTCGGCGAGCTGCCGGAGCTGAAAGGCCAGGGCCGCGACCTGCGCATTGATGCCTGCCGCGGCATCGCGCTGTGGTGCATCTTTCTTGACCATGTCCCCAACAACATCGGGAACTGGCTGACGCTGCGGAACTACGGCTTCAGCGATGCCGCGGAAGTGTTCATGTTCGTCTCGGGCGTAACCTGCGCGCTGGCCTACGGCAAGGCATGGCGCTGCGGGGGCTGGATCAGCGTGATCGGCCGGACGCTGTGGCGAAGCTGGGATATTTATGTCGCATTTCTGCTGCTCACGCTCGCCTGCGCCATTCTGATCCACCTCGCAGGCAGCGGCCGTCTTGCCGACGAGAGCAATACGCGCATTCTGTTGGACCAGCCGGGCGCGACGCTCGCGCACGCGGCGATCTTGCAGTACCGCCCCGTCAACACCGACGTCTTGCCGATCTTCGTACTTCTTCATCTCTTGTTCGCGCCGCTGCTGTGGCTGCTGCTGCGAGCGCCGAACACAACGCTCGGCGCGTCGCTGTTGCTTTACGCACTGGTGCACGTCTTCGGCTGGACCATCCCGGCATGGCCGAACGGCCACTGGGCCTTCAATCCCCTGGCCTGGCAGCTGCTGGTCGTGCTTGGCGCGTGGTGGATGATCGAGGACAAGAGATTCCGGCCGTGGGTGACCTCACGCACCGCGCTTGTGGCTGCGGTTCTCTATCTGGTATTCAGCCTCATCATCGCATTGAGCTGGAGCATCAAACCCCTGGAAGCGCTGGTCCCGCAGGCGCTGCTGACGCTGCTTTACCCGATGGACAAATCGAATCTGCATCCATTGCGACTGCTGCATTTTTTGGCCCTTGCGGTTTTGGTGGTATGGTTCGTGCCTCGCAATTGGCGAGGGCTGACGACGGCAGTGATGCGCGGCGCCATTCTCTGTGGCCAGAACTCGCTGCCAATCTACTGCCTCGGCGTTTGGCTGACGTTCGCCAGCCACCTGGCGCTGCTCGACATCTCGGAGGGGCTGACGATGCAGATCGCGCTCAGTGTTGGTGGCGTCCTGGTGATGATCGTGGCGGCGACGCTGCTGAACTCGATCAAGATCAAACCCAGGCAGCAGCCGCACGCGAAGCCCGCCGACCTGCCCGTTAAGCAGCCAACCAAGTTTGAGCTGGTTGTCAATCTCAAGACAGCCAAGGCGCTCGGCGTTGACCTTCCGCCCACGCTGCTCGCCTCGTGCCGGCGAGGTGATCGAATAAAGATGCTGTTTGCCCCAGTGCGCGAGTCCGGCTGCGGCGCTGATGCAGTGCCAGCAATCGCGCACGCCTCGGGGCCATTAGCGAAAAATGTGGACCAGGATGTGAGTTAGATCGCCAAGTTATTCTTCCAGCTATCGTACAGGAGCCAAGGCCATGATTTCCCACTCAAGGACCCACAAGGGAGCGGTGCTGATCGCGGCGTGGATGGTGTTTGCCTGCGTAGCGGCATTACTGTCGGTCAACCTGACATCACCCACCAGCGCCGCGCTCGGCGCTGACTGGCAGTGCAGCCGGTTTGCGCTCGTGGTCACGACCTGCACCCCGGTGCGTGCACACGAGACCGTTTCCACTGGCGTGCGCAAGCGCAGTACACGACAAACCGGACACCATGCTGCGAATGTCAGCTGAAATCAGCGGACACACTCTGCGACGGCTCCTTTCCTAGTTCGGGTTGGGCTGCCGATACGCTCGGCCAACTCTAACAGCTGCTCGGTCTGACGCTCGGTTGGAAACTCGGCGGATGATATAGCCATCTTGGTCAGGAATTCCTGGAACCAAATCCCATCGGCCGCACCGATCATGAGAACGCATCTTTGGCGCGGTGCATGGCCGGCGACTTCGGGTTCTTCACCTTGATTCAACGCGGTGATCCCAGCCCGATAAGCCCGATCCCGGTGCTTGGAGACCAAGTTCAGTACCTGCTACTGCTCGGGTCCAATTGCCAGTGCCGATGACCCACAGAAACGGGTTTGGGGGAACGGAGGTTCCCATGACCAGTTCGAATGGACGCCGGCCGACACGCCTTTATCGGTTGATCCTAGCTAGCATGATGGGATTGAGTGCGGTTGCCTTTCTCGAGATTGGCACGGCCAATTCGCATGACCCGATGCGACCAGAACTCAATGCGTGGTTCAAGAGCCTCAAGAATAAGGTAGGCGAGCCGTGCTGCGACACGGGCGATGGCCAGCATGTGGAGGCCGAGTGGGATATGACGAAGGGCGGGTATAAAGTCTTATTGAAGGATCCGCATAGGCCAACCGAGCCGGGGCAATGGTTCGACGTGCCGTACTCCGCCGTGATCGACCAGCCGAACCTCAGCGGCATCGCGATGGTTTGGTGGTCGCCGTCCTACATCGATGGAAGAATGACCCCTATATGGCGCTGCTTCATTCCGGGACCGGGGGGATGATCTGAGCAAACACGCCCGTAAATCCGCTGTGGGTCATTGGCGCCGTTCTGACTAACGGACATCGTCAGGACCGGTCCGGCCGGGCCGGTTCGTGCCATTAACGGACGTGAGAAGGTTCAACCGGATGGCCGACGCGCTGGCTCGGTTGGCTACTTCGAATCTGGCACCAATGCGAAGTTTCCAGAGGCCTCCGAAATTATATGCTTATCGGGGCAGACCGGAAGTGGTCAGCGCACGGTAAGAAGGACGCGATTGATGCTGTGGACGGCGCCCACTCTGCGGCATCGAAGTGCCATAGGGTGGTTGCGTTGAAGCAAACCACTTTGAGGGGAGCCGTCCATGGGCGAGGTTAGCACGATTTCAAATGCCTTTGGCGACAACGCCAGCACGATCGCCCTGCTGAAAGCGCAAGGGCCGTAGATCGCTTTGCGGCAACGGTGGGCGTGGGTAGCGAGCGCTTCGCTTACCCGAAGGATTCCAGGAGGCCGCGGTCCGCGCCAAAGATTGTAGCCGGCGAGCGCATCACCGGCGCTGACATCATCCGCGCTCGCACCTTGGAGCTCGCACGGCGCCGACGCGTTCGGCCTGATGTGCATCCATTACGATCAATCGGAGCCGGAGGAGCGAGAGCCGGAGCGCGAACAGATACCGCGGCCGGCGGCCTAGCTCCGGCGGCGGCTCGTGGCAAAGTGTATGAGCCGAGGGCCTCATGCTGCGTGTCGGCCCGATAGCCGACATAGCGGCACGTATATAACGGCTTAAGTTTTTGAAATAACCTAACAATTGTTCGGGGCACGCTCGGTGCAAAGTGCATATTGCAGCCCATCGCACCAGCGGTGATGAGAACGCGCAGTAAGCGCTCCAAGCCCTTCTTCCAGCAGAGAGCAGTTCATGGTCATCAAACGTCGTCGTTTCAAGCAAACTCATTCCCTTGAGGAACGTCTTGCCCAAGATACAGCGCAACTAGTTGAGCAAGCTAAGGTGCTGCCGGACGGTGCCGCGAGGGAGCACATCATGCAGAGAATCCAACAGAACGAGGCTGCCACTCACGTTTGCGGGCTGCTTCGCTCGCCACGACTTCAGCCTGCCAAGTAGGGAGTATTTGGTGGTCAAGTATCAAGCGTACTTTGTAGGTTCGGACGGGCATTTCACGAGCCATCGCGCGTTTTCGTGCTATACGGACGAACAAGCCATCGAGTGGACGAAGCAGCTAATGGATCAGCGGCCGGCGGAGCTTCGGTGCGGCGCGCGCGTGGTAAAGCGTCTCTCTCCTCTGATAGACGGACCGGGACCCTAATCGAGCTTGCATCGGACGGCGCCCCGCCTCCGGTGCTGTAGTTCTAGGAACCCTGGCGCTGCACGAACGTTGTAAGGGCAATCCCCCAACGCGGAGCTTTCCATGCGACAACAGCGCACGCAACGATCGCCTGTGGCGGCGCCAGCGACAACGATCAGGGCGCCGACCGAACTTCCGACAACTGGTTACGCCCTCATTGTCGATGGCCATGCGAAACGAGAGTTCAAACCCAGGATTCTGCTATCCAAGCAGCTCAAGAGTTGAAGACGCGTTTTCCCAACCTCCAGATCAAGGTTTACGATGCGGAAGCAAAGCGGGCTGAGCAGATCGAGATCGAAGTCGCTCCGGCCTAAAGGCGACTGGCAGCACGGGACAATACTCGCGCCATTGGATTCCATGACAAGGTTGGCGCTCGAGGCGAGCGGTGTCATGGGGCTGCGCATGACAAAGCTAATGCTGGGTGGAAAACGAGCGGCGCGGCGAGAGGCCCGTCTAATGGTGAGCGAAAAGATCGATGCCGCGGCCAAGGCGACCGCGAGCCTGATGGGCGGCGCTTCAGCAGAGCAGATAATCAGTCAATACCGAAAGCGTGTCGCCGCCAACGCGAGGCGGCTAGGCAAGATCGGGGTGAGCCGCCCAGCGAAGAGAATACGCCGTCGGCGGAAGTAAACGGGGCAGGGGCTCGCCACCGCTTCTGCAAGGCAGACGGTTCATTCTGGCGGCCAACCCTGAAGGCGAGTAAGGCGCTCGTCAATATCGTTCGGTCCGCATGTATTCGCTGCGCTCAGAGACCAAACGCAAGTCGGGATCGGCACTCAAGGATTGAGAGGCTCCTAGGCGAGGCGAGCTCTCTTGAAGGTTAGCGAAGACAACCCAGGCAATGAAGCCAAACGCAAAAGCTGCCGCGAAAGTCCAAGGATCCCGCACCATGGCGTCCTCATTTCAGGACGTCTAATGCTTAAGAGTGGCCAGCGTTCCTCCGATGCTTCTCTGATGGCGAAGAGGGGCGCCTAATCACTCAGATCGTAATGCTGGCACAACTCGGTAACGATCGCGTCCGCCATCAGTTGTAAATGGTGAGCTTCTCCCGGTTGGTGCGCTTGAACGATGGCGTGCCATCCTGCGTCAGGACCGCGCTGAACAATCACATCAAAATCGCCGGTACCCATTCTCACCTTTACGATTTGCTCCAGGTCCGCCGCCGTTTTCGACTGCTTGTCCATCCCGGTCCCATTAGCCATCAACTAGGGTGCGGATAAGCTTCAGTAGTGCGTGTTTCTCTGGACTGCTGGCGCCGCTCACCAGGAAGCTACCGATTGGCATGTAGGATGTTTGTCCGCCGGAGCTGGGATTCGCCTGATGCTTCACGGCAGGCAAATTGGAAGCTGGGTCGCGTGCAAGAGACCAGGAATCGCTGTTGCTGCTTTCGTACAGAACTCGTTCGAACATGACGAACTAATCGAGCCGGCGATGTTCGGTTCCTGATTCCGGGAGGCCACTTTGAAGTTTGCAAGATGTTGTCCGGGCGGCCTCTTTCATTCGAGCACTTCTCAAGTACGGCGCCACCTGGTCATTGTCAGCGGCCGTACAGACGGAGCCCGCGGTGGCGGCTATTCTGTAAGTCCCCCGGCTGCATGCCCCAAGCCCCAAGCCGGGGGTTTCTCCAAGGTGCGGCGGCCCCGGAGCGTTGCGTATTGCCGGGGCCGCTAGATCCTAATCTGATTTGGGGTGTTCTAATTCCCTTCTGCAACTAAAACGGCATTAGCCTGTTCAATAGCAAGCTAGGGTGCACGAATGCCAAGATACTATTTTGATATCCGCAAGGGGGGACAACTTTACCGCCGATGACGAAGGTCTGGAACTCACCACCCTTGCGGGTGCCCGGGCAGAAGCCGCAGGTGCGATTGCCGATATGGCGAGGGATGCGATCCGTAAGCAATCCAACAAGGGCTGTCCCGATCATCAGTTGGCAATCGAAGTCCGCGATGGTCGCAGACCTGTGCTAGCGGTAAAACTTTCCTTCGAGGTTGATGAACAGAAAGAGGGTTAAGGCCGCACCATTTGGAGGCCTCTTTCATTCCAGCACCTCATACTCCAACGCCACGCCCTCCGGATCGTTTTCCTTGAGCCAGGCTTCGGCAACATCTTGGCTCGCAAAGACCTTGACGTGATCAACGTCGCCAACCTCCTTGCTGGTGTAGACGTATATCCAGACCGTCGTCATTGATCCCTCTTTAGCTTGCGCTTTCCCCAGTGATGACTCTTACGATCGGGATCAAAGACCCGTTCGACGTGCCGGTTCAACGCCCGCATGACGCCGATCCGGGCCAGCATCGTCGGGCCGCCGCTCTCTGCAACGAGCATTAGCGTCTCCATGGCCGCTTGCCATTCCGGCGCGGAGTGCTCGGCTTTCGGTAGCTTCGTGATGTAGCTGGCGGCATCCCTCAACGTGAGGAGCCGTCGGTCATCCGGAAGCGGGATTGGATCCTCAAACGAGGCGGACCAGGGCAATAAAATCTACTCGGGCAATGATCTTGGGTGTTCCGGCCAGCAGACCCTATTCCTAGCGGCTCGTCATCTCGTTCACGCTTTGTACTATTGCCTACACATTATGAAAAGTGCCCGCGAAATCGAAATCTTGTTCAGACGCCTTCGCCTGTACGACCAGCTCGGTCGCCGGGCCGAAGGTCTCATTCGAACAATTCGGAGAGCATTGAAAGAACGCTATGGGGCTAGATCACGTCCATGCCGGAATCGAGCACACGCGCGTCCAGGTCGGAAGGCAGCGTAAGGAGATCCTCCAGCTTCAGCGCGCCGGCATCTCAACAGCATCGGCTGAGCTTCTGCTGCAGAGGATGCTGGCGAAGATCGAAGACCTTTGCGCCGAGCGGGACCGGCTCAGAAAAGAGCAGGGCAGCCCGACCAAGGGGCGCGTTCTCGGTGGCCGGAGCTGGTGATGGGCGAACAATTGAAATGGTACGACGAGAAGGCGGACAACTCGCCCTGGATCAAGGCGCTTGCCGAACTGCGCCGGCAAGCAATGCGAGAGGGCTACTGTTATCAACACGTCCAGGCGATCACGGTTGCGATCGATCAGTACGCAGAGAAGGCGCTAGGCAACCGCGACTACTTCCTCAACAAGCCGTATGGCGTTGGCTGACTACCCGGAGGCTGGCCCCCTACGCCAAAAGGCGTGTACGCTGTGCCGCGGGCCCGCTTGCCATCTCGTCGGCAGCGTCACGCATGACGGTGCGGCAGCGCACGTCGACGATCTTGTCGTCAATCTGCGCGCATTACCTACTTCGGCTGATGAACTGCCACGCAAGGTCTCGGAACCGGACCCAACGGCTAAATGTTATCAATAGCTAGAATTCCAAGCTGCGCACTGCGTATACGCTGCAGGCGGAGGAAAGCTCATGGATACCACCACACTTCTAATTATTTAATTATTGTGCTTGTTATTCTGCTGGTTGGCGGCGGCGGCTGGTACGGCCGAGGACGCTGGTACTAAACGTTAGCTCGATCCGTGGTCAATCTTCACGTCTCGTCTGTCTAAAAGCGCCGATTAGTCGCAGACGCGCTCCCTGCGCGTGATCCTGCGGCCGTCGTCCCGTTCAACCTGGGTAGTCACCGTGCGGCAGCGCGGTCGTGGGCCGATGGTGACACCGCCTGGACCGACGCCAACTGTGGCGTTGGAGTCATAACGCCGACGGTCCCTATAGTCGCGGTCGTCGCGGTCTTCGTAGTGCCGGCCGGTCTGCATATCGACTTGGGCCATTTTGACGCCTTGGGCGTTGGCCGGAGTGACGAGCGGGGCGGTCGTCAGCACCGCTAACGCCACGACAAAAGCGATTTTTATCATGGTGAGTCCTCCCTTGGTACTTGAAGAGGTGTAACGGGCACGAACACTGAGGGGTTCCACTAGGCATTGCGTGGAAGGCTGTGGCCGTTTGATTGCTCACAAAATCAAAAGCCCGCCGGTTCACGCTGGCGGGCCGCTTTCGAGTGAACCTATGGAGCCGCAGAACGACCAACATGTATCCGGGATTTTGTTAGTCCCTCTCGGAGGAGAGATTCAGCGCCGCCAGCGAACGTTTCAACGCTAGGCGGCGTTGCGTTGTCCGGTCCCGTCGTGCGCCGGGCCGCCTAGAATCCTTTTATCAACCCTAGATAAACAAAGCACCGATCTGGACCGTCTTACTTTTGGAGATGGTCGATGGATCAGAGTGACGATCCCCGGGAACTGGAGCGCAAGATTGAACAGGCGGCCCGGATTGCTTCGCGTGTCAGCGATCAGACTACCGTTGAGCGGCTGAGGGCGTGGATTGAGGATCTGAAGCAGAAGCTGCGGCAGCGTCTGGAGACGAGACACACAAAGCAGGCGATCAGTGCACGCGCCCGGGAAATTTGGGAACAGAACGGATGCCCTGCAGACCGGGACTTGGAGTTTTGGCTTCAAGCCGAGTCTGAGATCAGCGAACGCGATCGGCCGTAATCGACTGCTCAGTATCGGCCGCTCAGCCTCCGTGCGTGAATGTCTCGACGTGTCGATCCAGTTGCCATAGCTCAACGTCGTAACCATCAACGAGCTGTTTGGCGAGCAAGCAGGACCAGGCGCGCGTGGCGGGCGGTCAAGACTACGAGGTGCGTTACGAAGCCAAGAAAACCGGACGATCGGCAAGTGCGGTAAAGAAGGCGGTGAAGAAGGTAGGCAGTAGTCGGAAGCGCGTCGAGCAGCGCCTGGGACGTTAGGAACGCGGAAGCGAGAAGTGGAGTTGATGCGCGTCGCAACCCGATGCGACACCTCACCTCCAGGAGGGCCCCAGCACGTCCCCGCTGGGGCCCTTTGCTGCGGACTGCGGCAGTTAGCCAGCCGCGTTCGATCAGCTCAAATCGGGCTTGAAGCCTGCCGGCATCGCCGGGACGTCGTCAGGATCGGCCGGATTTCTATGCAGTTCGGGCACGGTGCGCCGGCGCCGCCGCAACCACAGGCCCTTTCTCCCAAGAACGGCCGATCGAGGTGATTTTCACAAACCCACCGAGTGTTGTCACACCGAGGACAGTACCGCATCGAATTCCGCTCGGTAGCAAAGGAAAACCAATGTCGGTGCGGTCATTGGGTTCCGGCGCCGATGGTGCGGCTAACTTTTGTTGTAGCGAAAGACGGCTATGCGGTGCTGTGATTTTGGCGTGGCCCTTTGTGGGTGAAGGGCTGGCCTCCAGGGGCCTCAGCTTCACGTCCCGAAGCTGGGGCTCTTGGTGCTGGGTAAATAGGTCGCCGCAAGTTTCACGAGCCTTGCTCTATCGATTGCCATTTTGTCCCGAAAATCGTGCTCTAGAGTCGTGGTTCGAACCGACACCTGAATCGATCAGTGCTTCAATGTCGGCGTTTTCAGCACGTATAATTAGTTCGCGATTGGCCCGGCTCCCGCAGAGCCGGGTTTTTCGTTGATAGGTTCTCGCGCCTTCTGGTTATGCACGGGCGCTTACGTCGGCTTTGGGAGCGGTCGAGCGGACCTAGATCGGCCCAAGCTGCAGCCGAGCGGCTGGGGACCTGATGATTGTTGTTCGCGATACCAACGGGCCGGTGTTGGAAGCAAAGTACTCATTCGAAGCTACGCGTCTCGATGGTCCGAAACCGAATTCGTGGTGCCGTAACCGAATTCGGTTTGCCGCTAACCGAATTCGGCCAAATCCCGCAAAGGACCGCCTAGGACTTCTCCGCATTGTCAAAAACGGAGACGTTCGAACATGGATAATAGCGAAACCACCACCGGCTTTGTAAGACTTTCCGGCATTCTTGCGCCACGCGGGCCAATCCCTGTCAGCAAATCAACCTGGTGGGCGGGAGTTAAAGGCGGCCGTTACCCCAAGCCGGTGAAGCTGGGGCCGCGGATCACCGCTTGGCGCGTCGAGGACATTCGGTCGCCTAGTAGATACCCGCTCTCCCAGTCTGAATTGTCACTCTGAACAACGGGAAACGGCGCAATGAAACACAACGAAGAAAACGAGCGGATCAAGCGTGCTTACAGGCTGCACCTGAAGGCCGCTTGCGGGCTTTCTGACGCAAGCATTGACGTTGCTAGCGCCGCCATTCACCGCTTCGAGGAATCCACCGGCTTTCGGTCCTTCAAAAAGTTTCACTTTGAGCAAGCGATTGCGTTCCGTCGCCGGCTCGACGAGGCGCGGAACGAGCGAACGGGTAAACCCCTAAGCAAGGCCACCGCGCTCCAAATCCTGACCGCCTTGCGGGCGTATTTCCTTTGGCTGGCGGCACAGCCGGGTTATCGCAGCCGCATTCGCTATTCCGATGCCGACTACTTCCGTCTCTCCGAAAAGGATGCGCGCGTTGCAAAGGCGACCAAGCCCCGGCCGGTGCCGACGCCGGAACAGATTGAAAGCGTGCTGGAACGCAGTCCAATCGCCACCGTGATTGAGCGACGCAATCGGGCAATTGTTGCGTTCATTTGGTTGACCGGCGTTCGGGATGGGGCGCTTGTCACATTAAAGCTAAAGCATGTGGACCTTGCCAATGAGCTGGTTGACCAAGACCCGCGGGAAGTCAGAACGAAGAACAGCAAGCAATTGCGAACCACCTTTTTCCGTGTCGGCGGCTCCGCGCAGCGGATAGTGGAGGAATGGATTGCGGAACTGAGACGGGACCATCTATGGGGCAACGATGACCCGGTATTTCCAGCCACTGCGATCGGGCAGGACTCAGAACAACACTTCGCCGCGATTGGATTGGCTCGCGCTCATTGGGCGAGCGCTGACGCGGTACAGAAAATCTTCAAACAGCTATTCGTGGGTATCGGCTTGCACGGATTCAATCCGCATAGTTTTCGCCACGCGCTGGCGGCGCTAGGCGAGCGGACTTGCCAAAACCCGGAGCAATTCAAAGCTTGGAGCCAGAACCTGGGCCACGAAGGAGTGCTCACAACGTTTTCTAGCTATGGGCCGGTGTCGGAGCAGCGGCAGGCCGAACTAATCAAAGGCCTCGCCCGGTGCTCTTGCGGACCGGACGAAGCATCCGCGTCTGCGTTGGCTCAAGCCGCTATCGGCGTGCTGCGCCAATTGGGCGTCCGTCCTTGATTCGTAGCAGACTGGAAAGCTAACTTCGCGAAGAAGCGTTTTTGGGGGCGGGCTGCATGAGGATCGCGCGGGGCATGTTGAGGGTTTCGGTTGTTGCCGCTCTGCTAGTGGCAATTGCCGGCGTCGTGACGGCCCATTTCGAAGTGATCAAAAAGCAAGATCGCATTAGAGAAAGCTGGAACGAAGATACGCGGATATGGAAAGGGCTCCGCTGCGGTGGCCAATTTCTTGGAAAGGATATGCGAGAATACACGAACGAATTTGGGGTGATTGATATTGGGCGCGCGGGTTGCTCGAACGGAAGATTTCTCGCAACCTTCGATGAAATCCGAGACGCCATTAACCGGCCCGCCCCGGTGAAGCCGGATAGCGACTATCTCGCGATCTACCTGCCGCATTTGGGGATATGGCCAGTGCTTGCTTTCATTGCCTTCTGTGTGGTCAATCTACTCGGCCTGCTCGCGATCGGCGTTCGCTCAACGGCCAATTGGATCAAGGCAGGCTTTCGGTAAACTCAGTCCTCGTGCGAAACCGTGCGACCCGGCGCGGGCTGTCCCATAGTTCCACCGGATGGCTATCCACGCGTTGCCGCGCGCGCTCCACGAAGGCATCTTCCTCGGTGTCGCAAACTAGGACGATCGTCTGCAATACCTGACCCTCGAATGACAGCACAAAGGCGAGGTACTCTTTCAAATCGGCGCTCAATCAGTCTTGCGACGCTTCAGCGGGACCACCGTGTTGCCCTGCGAGGCGGAGCAGAAAATAGACCAAGCATCCATCAGCCCGCGCCGCTTTTCGAGTGCATCGCCGCGGCGATAAGCCCGCTCCGTTTCATCGCCAACCAGATGGGCGAGGGCGGCTTCTGCCACTTCGCGGGGAAAAGCCGTGCGTTCACCGGACCAATCGCGGAAGGCGCTCCGGAAGCCGTGCACGGTGGCGTCAATCTTCGCGCGGCGCAGGACCATTTCCAGCGCCATCACCGAAAGTGGGCGGTTGGCCTTACTGCCCGGAAAAATGAAATCCGAAACCTTGCGGGCCTGCATCGCTTTGAGGATTTGCACTGCGCGGTCGGAAAGCGGAACGCGGTGTTCGCGCCCGCCCTTCATTCGGGTGGCCGGCACCGTCCAAATTCGCGCGTTCAGGTCTACTTCACACCATTGCCCGCCCATAACCTCACCGGACCGCGCCGCAGTCAGGATGGCGAATTCCAGCGCTGCGGGAGCGATGCCGGGCATTTGGCCAAGCTGCTTTGAAAATTCGGGCACGTCGTCGAAAGCCATCGCCTTGTGATGCCCTCGCGTCAGCTTCTGGCGCTTGGGAAGCAGCGCGTCGAGGTGACCACGCCACCGGGCCGGGTTCTCGCCCGAACGCATCCCGCGGGCCTTAACGAAATCCAGGGTGCGTTCAATGCGACCGCGGAGCCGGGAGCCAGTTTCCGGCTTGGTCAGCCACAGAGGCTTCAGGACGCGCAGGACATCATCGGTGGTGATGTCGGCCACTGTTTTGGTGGCGATCGGCGCACAATAGACGGTGAGGGTCATATTCCATTGAGCGCGGTGCTTGGCATTGCGCCACGCGGGCGACATGCTTTCAACGAGCGCGCTGGCGGCTTCCGCAAACGTCATGGTGGCGGGCTTCTGCCGGGCCGTGAGAGGATCAAGACCGCTGGCAAGCTGCTGGCGCGCGTTCGCAGCCAACTTGCGGGCTTGAACCAAGGGCACATCGCGCACGGAGCCAAGCCCCATTTCGCGACGCCGGCCACCTGCTTTGTACATGAACAGCCATGATCGGCCGCCGCTTTCGGTGACGTTCAGGTAAAGCCCTGCGCCATCGGAATGGCGACCCGGTTTGCTTACCGTCTCAACCTTGCGAGCACTCAGCTTATTGATTTGGCGTCCCATGATCTTCCCCACCGGCTTCCCCACCGAAATGGGCGGATCATAGCGGATGCGGCTGGACGAGGGAATGCAGGAAAGGCTTAGTTCTACGGGGGTTTCGCGCGAGCTTTGTACTGCCTAAAACCGTGCTGGACGCTAATTTGGCGGACACTCTCTCCGCCAGCCCGGCTGAAGGCGCGCATTCTCTGCCCGAACTTGTTGGCAATTAAGCCCACTGGCAGCAGCGATTTCTCATTCGGACTCCGGACCTCAAATCGGCAGAGCCTGCCTATTCTTCTCCGAATGGCCCATCTATCTCCGGAGCTCTGGACTCTGCGGCTTCGGTACGGTTCTCAAAATTCGTATGTTTCGAGAGTCTTATGAATTGCAGTGAAGTGGGGTTCTGTGGCTCCTCTCGGACAAGCAATAGCATCCGATGTCGAAATTTGTTCGAATGCTCCCGCCCCAGCCACCCATTCCTGCGTTCGGCCAGGCTTCCCAAGAGACGCGAGAATGAGCCGGAAATCCGGGCTTTTCGCGCACTCGCTTTCGTCTCTGGACCCCCGGTTTGCCGAGGTGAAGGCGGAAATGGGCGAAAGTCTCCGGCCTTCTCCGCGAATATTCCCGTTTTTGAGAGACTATTGGCAGAGACCGGTTTGATCACGACTGCCGCCCGAGGTGAATGACTTGAAGCAGGCAGTTTCCGGTAGGCAGCACATGCCGAATATAGATGCGTTCACTCGGGCGCGCATCATTCGAGAAAGATCACGCCGGTCTGGCGCGTGCCAAGGCGAACGGGTCCGCGCAGCGAGCTCGGCAGCACTGAGAAATCCGTGGTGCTGTCGGCTACATCTTGCCATCGATGATTGCGGAGCCAGCGCTGATCAGGAAGGCATCGCCGGCGACCTTCCTGAAGCGGAGTTTCCGCTCACGGCAGCACCAATCGTATAATACGTCTGGAGACAACTTGGGGACGTGTCGGTAATCCTCGTCGAGTATCCATAGGAATCTCCGATCGCATATGGCAGAACATCAGAACCAGCATTACACGCCTCGTTGTTTGTTGAAGCTGTTCACGCTCAACGGCGGCGACAGGGCAATCAATTTATATGCGATCAAGGCCAATAAGCTCATCGCTGGTGCGCCAGCACCGCTTAGCAAATCGCAATGATCAACGAATAGCGGCCGTGTCGATCACCCGAAACAACAACTACGTCCCGCAATGGTACCAGGAGGGATTCTTCGAGCCTGGGCGCTCGTCGCTCGCCTATGTCGACTTGACGCCGGATAGGAAAGAGCTTCCAGACGGCCGCGTGATTATCCAGCGGGGCTCGTGGGACGATACGCCTACCTCGAAAGCGTTTCGCCAAAAGGACCTTTACTCGACCTTCTTCGGAACGTCCGTCAACGATGAGATTGAGCGCCATCTGTTCGGTGATATCGACCGTAGGGGCTCGAAAGCCGTTCGCGCATTCGCAGGCACAGATAAGCGGGAATGGCATCAGGAGTTCCAAACGCTGTTTGAATTTCTAGACATTCAAAAGGTCCGCACGCCGAAAGGCCTGGATTGGCTACAGGCCCAGTACCCCGCTCTGTCGCAGAACGAGCTGATGTTCGAGATGCAGGGCATCCGCATGTTGCATTGCTCTATCTGGGTCGGTGGAGTGCGTGAGATCGTCTCTGCTGAAGATGCCGAGGTAAAGTTCATCGTCAGCGACCATCCCGTGACGATCTACAATCACGCTGTCCCTCCTACGGAAAGGACTTGTGCATACCCGCTTGATCCTGGAATCGCATTGAGGGGGTCTCAGACAATTTACCCGCTGAACCGCGACTTTTGCTTGATCCTCACGAACCTGGAATACGCGAAGGACCCGAGTACGAGTCCGCTCGTAAAGAGAACGTTCCCGCGCAACTTTCAACAGTCCTTGACCAGGGCCGACGCGTTTATACGCACGCGAAAGCTCTCCGGGGAGGAAGTCGCGCAGGTCAACTTCGTAATTAAAGCCCGCGCCCGTCGCTATATCGCTGCCGGCCGCAAGGAGTGGCTGTTCCCCGAAAGGACCGTGTCACAGCCGTGGGGGGAGCTCCGGAAAGTATTCTACCCACCCAAAGGGGGCTTGTTCCACTTCGGCGGCGAGATATTCGTCAAGTACGAGAGCGGCGATCTCCACTATCAAGACGAGTTTGGAAGAACCGAGAAGCCGCGAGACTACCTGATCAAGAAGGTGCCGGATAAACCCCCGCGCCCGGGAGATGGATGCGGTTGTGGGTCGGGGAAGGTGTTCAAGGAGTGCTGCCAATCCAGACCGGAGGCGCTGCGCCCCGCCTGGAATGAGCGCAGCATCCGCGAACGAAATCTTATGCTGCAAAACGGGATCATAAATGTCCTGGAGCTCAACTCCGAAAAGGACTGGGTTCAGGTTCGTCGTGAGCTGACTGACGATAAAATCAGCAAAATTTATAAGCTGTACGAGGGCCTCTGGCCGCTCGAGACTGACTTGCTGGCGCTGTTGCCGAAGCCCGACGGCGTGGCTCGTGCGGTCTACACTGGCTCGATCCACCCGTCGTCTATCACTGATTTCGCGCTAACGGCCCCGCTATACTTTGGCGAGCTGATCGTAGCGCATCCGTTCATCCACTCTGGAACAATGGCAAAAGAGTACCGCCCGACGGAAAACCCCAGGTCCTACCGTCAGGACTTTCTGAAGACAGTCATGTTTTTCCTGAACGTCATGCCACTCGTAGACCTCGGCTTGATTAATCTCATACCCGACCCTTGCGATTTCGATTTCCATCTCCGCCAACAGATGATGAGCATGGCCAAGGCCCGGTCAGCCTCGATACATTTTGACCCGAAGAGTGACCCTCACTTGTACAAGCAGATGGAAGAAGACAACAGGCGCAGCGTGATGTTGATGCCGCCGGACGCAATGCGCAGGAAGCTCCGCAGACTTATGCCGCATCTGACTGAGGCTCAGGTCGAGGCGGCGATGCGCTACACCGAGCGGGCCAAGGAGGAAGATCCCTTGGCCGTTCTCCAAGAAGGTTCTCTGGAAGGCGGCAAAGACGGCGGGCAGATGAACATGTTCAAGCTCGCGCCGAATTTCGAGATGACGATGTACCTGGCCCAGGCGACCGGAGCCAGTATTGTCACGGATAGCCCCTTCCGTTGGAAGGAAATTGATAGAGCCATACGTCAGCGCTTCAAAGCGTCGAGTCCCGGTCTCGGCGCGCTCTTGAGCGAAATCGAGCGTTCTAAATTCGCCTTTCCGCAGAACGTGACGGATGTTGTCGACGCTGCCTTGGCAAAGACTGGCGCCGGCTATCCTGATTTGTTTCGGGACCTCTTCAAGTATCTTCATAAGGTTGAAGACCGCGGGGCGAAGCCCAATAGAGAAGCGCAAATGGTCGGCCGGTTCGCCAAAACACATTCAACAGCCCAAAACGCTTCAAAAGTCGGGCGTTTCCGTAAAGGACGGCCGCATTTCGTGTGTCTTCCCGCCGGGAGGTATCCAGGATAACACCGTCAACCGCCTTCTCTTGATGTCGAGCTCTGAGAGGCACTTGTCGAGTGTACCGATGGCCTTCTTCATCGAAGAACCCGCCGACGAAATCTTGATTGGCGCGAAGGGGCCGCTGTCACCATAGCCCGCTCGTTTTTGACTTTTACTTAAAGCGTGCTATATTGCAGCTAATGCAGGGACGGGATGTCATTGCATAGGCAAGCTAGACCGGGATGGTCGCCTGTCGCTACTGCTCGGGGACGGGATGTTCCTGGGTTCTCCCTTAAAACTATTAACTGCTACACGTGTTGCCGAATCGCAATCGGCTCAGCGCTGGGTCTCTCTTCGGAGTTACCCAAATGAAAGTGGTCCTAACCATCGATGTAGGGCGGCTGGCGCTCGCGCTCGTCATGTACCTACAGATGATGCAGTAAGCGAAACGCCCGGCATTCGCGCCGGGCGTTTTTCTCACTTAGGCGTTGTACGTCTGGCGTCTTTCCGTGATGGCGCGCGCATGTGCAACTCCCGGCAGGCGCTCCACGCAATCGGCGATAGCGGACACAATCCGGTTGTAAGTTTCCACGTGCAAAATGTTTTTGCCTTTTTGCAAGCGACGTCAACGTTCCATAACGTTCGATAGACGAGTTAGATCAGAGTTACCGTGATAGCGCACCAGCTTTCACGATGCAGCTACCGGTCATAGGTGAAGAAGTTCCACCTGAGATTATTCCCGATAGCACCGTTGCGAGTGGGCGCCCGCCTATCTATCGAACCCAACAAACACCGTAGCTTCTTCGACAGACTTTCGCTCAGACACCACCGCATTCGCCGGGAAGGTCTCATCCGGCCAGCCCAGCGCGATACTTTTCATGATGACCTGATCGTCGGCTATTCCTGCGTGCTCGCGCACCACGGGTGATTGCATGATGCCCTGGCTGTTGATCACGGCGCCCAGCCCGCGAGACCAGGCGGCATTGACCAGGGCGGTCGCCACGGCGCCGCAATCGAAGGGCGTATCGTCGCTGCCGTCAAGCACGCGGTCATAGGTGATGATCACGCAGACGGGCGCGTCGAATTGACGGAAGCCGCGCAGCACCAGTCCTGGCGCTTGTCCTTGTTGTCGCGTTCGATCCCCATCGCGGAGAACAGTTGCCTGGCGATGCCTTGCGCTGCTGGCTGACAGTGACAGACGGAATGCCGATGCCGGGCGTGGTCTGCTGGTGACCAATCGCTGACGTCGAACAAGTGTTTAGCACCGGCTCGATGGGAAGCCGGCACGGGCCGCATCACACACAACCGGTTTGGAGAACGACGTACCAAACCATTTGCTCGTCAACGAGCCGTCATTGTCGATCCAGGGGATCGGTGGCAATTGCGGCAGGTAGGATGCATACGGCATCACCTTCGCAAGCGTCACCCTGCCCGGAAACCGTGCGAGGAAAGTCTTGTTCATTCCGCCGTCAAGCCCGCTGTAAATCGGGGCCGCCGGCACATTGTCTTCAACCAATTGCGCGTAGGCGCGTTCGTCGGCGCGCTGTTTTTGCAGCGCCCGCCGCGCGATTTCCGGATTGACGACGAAGGGCGGGCATTTTTCGATCGCGTTGAACACGAGAGGGTGCGGCGAATTCGGGAGAGATTGCGCATCGAATACATAGCGGCGGTTGCACACATCCACCTTGGGTTCGCGTTGCGTCGTCTCGAAGTGATCGTTGCCGACCTTGAGCATTTTCCAGAAGGCCAGGTTGGGACTATTTCGATGCCGCGCCAGATTTTCCGGCGTCAGGCGGAACGGATAGGCCTGGACCTGAAACGACGGCCGGCCGCTGAGTGAGCCGCGCGCCAGCGAATAGATTTCGCTGATCTGTTCGTCGGTCATGGCATAGCAACCGCTCGACCAGCAGTCGCCGTGGATCATGAGGAAGCTGCCGTTGCGCTTGTTCGCCTTGTCGAAGCTGTTGGGGTAGCCGAGGTTGATCGACAGATAGAAGTTGGAGTTGGGATTCATCAACTCGGGCGTAATCCTATAAAACCCTTCCGGAGCCTGCCGGTCGCCCTCGCGCAACTTCGGCCCGAGATCGCCCGACCACCGGCAGATCGGATAGGTCTTGAGGATCTGGAAACGGCCGGTCGTGTCCTGCTTCCAGACTTCGAGCTCCGCCTCTTCCTTGAAAAGGCGCATAACGATCGGCGAATATTTTGGCATCTTCTTCTGTTCGAGCAGCGCGAGCAGCTCAGGCGGTAGCTCCTGTGTTGCCTTGGCCGGCAACGGCTTGCTGCTTTCGCCGAGGCAGGAGACCGGCGTCAAGGCAGCGGCAAAGGCGGCTGGCAGCACGAGAGCCTTAACCGTTCCGATGAAATCGGAACGGGGCTCTCGATTCTTGTTTTGACGCGTTTTCTTGACGCGAACCGGTATCCACTTCGCTGGAAAACGCTCCAGTGCACGTCGGGCCATCGCGCGGATCACTGCTGCACCTCCGGCCCTTCCGCCCGCGCGCCGTTAACTCTCAAACCCAACGAACACGGTCGCCTCCTCGACCGACTTCCGCTCCGACACCACCGCATTCGCCGGAAAAGTTTCATCCGGCCAGCCCAGTGCGATGCTTTTCATGATGACCTGATCGTCGGCGATCCCTGCGTGCTCGCGCACCACGGGAGATTGCATGATGCCCTGGCTGTTGATCACGGCGCCGAGCCCGCGCGACCAGGCGGCATTGACCAGGGCGGTCGCCACGGCGCCGCAGTCGAACGGCGTATCGTCGCTGCCGTCGAGCACGCGGTCATAGGTAATGATCACGCAGACGGGCGCGTCGAATTGGCGGAAGCCGCGCAGTACCCAGTCCTGGCGCTTGTCCTTGTTGTCGCGCTCGATTCCCATCGCGGAGAACAATTGCTTTGCGACGCCGACCTGCCGGTCGCGGTGCTTGCCTGCAAAGGCCTGACCGGTGCGGAACTCGCGCGACTGCGGGATGCCCGCCACCATCCGCTCGGTGTTGCCGGCGCGGATCCGGTCCAGCGGTTCGCCTGATATGACGTAGAAATTCCAGGGTTGGGTGTTCATCGACGACGGCGCGCGCATCGCCAAACCAATGATTTCCGCAATCAGCGCTTTGGGTACTGGATCAGGTTTGTAACCGCGGATACTCCGGCGACCGAGAATAACGTCATCAAACTGCATCTGTGCCGAATTCCCCTGACAAGTTCTGAAACAGCCCGGATTTTCGCGGTTTCTGCATCCTCGCGCAAGCGACAGCGGCGTGTCCTCAACGGTCCAGCCACGCGGAACATGATCGCACCGATATTGCGCACACGCAGTCGCTTAGCGAATTCTGGGATGATGAAATTTGTGCCGCTGATTTGCCCGACGTGTCAAGTTTTCGGTCCAAACCTTCGGTTGCGGCGGCCGCCGGCTACTTTGCATGGGGTTGTTTTCGACATTTTGGTGGAGCCGTGGCGACCGGGCGCGATGGCGCCGTCCGGAAGGCGCGTAGGCTTTTCACGCTGTTGCTCAAATCGTGGGTTTTGGTCTGGAAAGGTCGAAAATTCTTGATCTTTCAATGGGGATTGACTGACGCTCTCTCCGCCATCCGCCTTCGCGAACGCTTCGGCGTGGCAAGCCGTGTCACCCATCTACCCCAACTGTCGAATCGCCTTGTCATACGCCTCAATCGTTGCCTTGGCGCGCGCGGCTACTTCCGCCGCCGTCATGCCGGGCTTGTAGAGACTGCTGCCGAGACCGAACGCCAGAATGCCGGCCTTCGTGTAATCCGCGAAGTTCTTGTCGGAGACGCCGCCGACGGCGGCGATCATCAGGTCCGCGGGGAGAACAGCGCGGATCGCGGTGATGCCCGCCGCGCCAAGCACGCTCGCGGGAAAGAATTTGAGGCTTGAGGCGCCCGCCTTGGCGGCGAGCAGCGCCTCCGTTGGACTAAACACGCCGGGCATCGTAACCATGCCGCGTGCCCGGGCGCCGGCAATGATTTCAGGATCGACGTTGGGAGTTACGAGGAGCCGGCCGCCAACATTGTGGAGCCGCCCGACAGCTTCCAGCGTCAAGACCGTGCCAGCCCCAACCAGGATTCCGGCGGGCGCCCTCCTGACGGCGATCTCGATGGAGCGGAACGGGTCCGGCGAATTGAGCGGGATCTCGATCGCCGTCATGCCGCTGTCGATCAGCACGCTGACGATATCCTCCGCCTCCTCGGGCCTCACGCCGCGCAGGATCGCGACCAGCGGACGCTTCATCGGGGGAAATGGGACAACGCTCATTCGTCTTATCCTTCATACGTTCCAAATCGAGTGAGCGGCCATCGCAAGGCCGCGACGGACCGCATTCTCGGCACCGATTGATCGGACGGGAACGGAAACCGTGTCAAACGCCAATTGGTAAAGCATCTGGAGCCGTCCTGATGCCACCAGCGTGATGCCCGCCTTGGGAGCTTCGGCGAGCCCCGCCGCCAGTTCAAGACCAATCAAGGTGCCCGATACTTTTTCGCGGGCGGCGGATGGCGTGCCGCCGTAGAGGAGCTGACCCGATCGCACCTGGAATAACAGATTGGCAGCGAACGCGGGCGTCTTAAAGGCGGCAACGACCGCTGACTTGAATGCGTCGACATCTTCGGCTTCATCGGCGCCGGCCACCGCGTGGGACAGGATCGTCTCGCGCGACACGACATCGAACAACTCGCCCGTCATGAACGTGGCGAAGCGCTCGACGGCGCCGCCACTCGCCCTGACCCATTTCGAATGGGTGCCCGGCATGCAGACCAGCGCCTCGTCGGCCGCGTCCACGCCCAAGGCCCCGAGCAACTGTGTTTCCTCGCCCCGCATGACATCCGGCGCCTTGGGGTCCCGTTGTGCTATTCCCGGGAGGATGCGGATGTCACGGTCCTGTCCCGGCACCACGACGGCCTGCTTCAGGATCGATGCGAGCCGTGCCGGCGTCTCGACGTATCCGGCCTCGACCCACCCCTGCCGGGCGCCGGCCATGCCGCAGATGACAACGGGCAGCCCATCCGCGGCGCCGACGGCTTTAAGATGCGATTGCAGCACGGTTGCGAAGCCAAGCTTGCCTGCCGCCATCATGCCTTCGTGGCTGCGCCGCTCCCCCAGCACGTTGCCGGCCCGATCGACCAGCCAAAGCCGAAAACTGCTCGTGCCCCAATCGACCGCAACATATGCAGCCTCGCTCATTTCATGTCCGTCCCGATGCTATGCGCCTTGAGGACATGGTATCACGCCAATCCGTCGGCGAGCTACGTTCGCTTTCCATTTGATTTGCGGAAGCACAATCAGCATGATCCGAGGTCATGCGAAGCCGGGCCGTTTGCTGCGGGTGGCTTCGCCAACGAGCACACGTCCGCGATAACGCGGCATGACAACAAGAACAAAATTCGGGAGCACGCCGTCGTGATCAATTTTCCCTTCAGACGTGTAATCATGGGCCTTGGCCTGCTGATTGCGGCACTCTCGCCGCAGGCGCACGCGCAGTCCTCCGCCAAGACGGTAACGCTGGTGGTGCCCTTTGCCGCCGGCGGCGGCACCGACACTGTCGCGCGTCTGATCGGTGAGCGGATGTCGCGCACGCTCGGCCAGACCGTCATTATCGAGAACGTGGTCGGAGGCGGCAGCACGCTGGCCAATGATCGCGTGGCCCGATCGGCGCCTGACGGCACCACGATCCTCATCAATCACGTCGCGCTGCTAGCGGCGCCCAGCCTGTTCACCAACCTTCGCTACGATACCAAAACGGCGTTCGAGGCGGTCGGCCTCGTCAACAATGCGCCGATGGTTCTGATTGGCCGCAAATCGATCCCCGGCGCGGGGCCGAAGGATTTTGTGGACTGGATCAAGGCGCAACGCGACAAGGCGAACTTCGCGCATGGCGGCCTCGGGACCAACAGTCATTTGTGCGCCGTGATGATGGGCAATGTGCTCGGTTTCAAGCCCACGGTCGCGGCCTATCGTGGATCGGCGCCGGCGATCTCCGATCTGCTGGCGGGGCAGATTGATCTTTTGTGGGATCAGGTGACCAACGCGCTGCCGCAGATCCAGGCCGGAACGTTGCACGGCATCGCCATCACCTCGCCGCAACGGCTTGAACAGTTGAAGGACGTGCCGACCACCGCCGAGCTCGGCATGCCCGAGGTCAGCTACTCGATGTGGCATGGGCTCTACGTCGCGAAGGGCACGCCCAAGGAAACCGTCGGCGCGCTGAATTCGGCGCTCCGTGCAGCGCTGGCCGACCCGACCCTGCTGGAGAAACTGAAGCAGCTCGGTACCTTGCCGTTTCCCGAAAACGAGCTGACGCCGGAGGCGCACGCGCGCCTGTTCGCCAGCGACCTGACACGTGTGGCCAAGCTCGTTGAAAGCTCGGGAATCAAAGCGAGCGAAGCGAAGTGAGCGCCGCGTGAGATACAGAAATGGCGGCGCTGCAATCGGCGCCATTCCGTCACACGATCAGATCCTGCGGCGCGTGGGTAGTGACAGCGTTACCCGGCTGGTTCCAACTGAAACCGTCGGAGCATTGTGCAGACAGTTCGATAGTTTGGGCTGTCTCTGTCGTCGCCGGCGGTACACTGACTCCTGAAGCGTCTTCGGGGGAACTGACAGATGAGATGTCCTCTGAAAGGTCGATGACGTCAGAAGTTTTGACGTCGGACATATTGTCCTTGAAATGGAACGTGTCGTTGGCGCCGTTGATGGTGATTGTCACCACCTGTGCGGTGTCGTCGATGGTGGTCACCGTGAAGGTGTCGATCAGCGTTTGGCAGTCGTTCAGCGCCTGCACTTCGCAATTGGCGTTGTCGAGCTCGTAGATCCAGGCGCCATCCGCCGTCATCGTGAAGGTGCCATAGCCGGCATCGCTCGCCATCGGCGAGCACACTGCCGTGAAGGTGTTGGGCGTGTTGTCGACGTCGGTATCGGTGAGCGTGCCGGTGGCGAACGGCGTACCGTATGTGCAAGCGCCAGCTTCGGTTACTGAGCCGGTCGTGGCGCCATAAATGACGGCGGCGTCGTTGGCGCCGTTGATGGTGATTGTCACCACCTGTGGGGTGCCGTCGATGGTGGTCACCGTAAAGCAGTCGGTCAGCGTGTCGCAATCGTTGAGCGCTTGCACTTCGCAGTTGGTGTTATCGAGCGTATAGGTCCAGACGCCATGAGTCGTCATGGTGAAAGTGCCATAGCCGCCATCGCTCAGCTTCGGCGAATCGATCGCCGCAAAGGTGTTGGGAGCGTTGTCGACATCAGTGTCGGTGAGCGTGCCGGTCGCGGTTGGTTTGCAAGATACCGAATTGGCCACGCCGCCAGCCTCGATGACCGACCCTTCCTTGATTCCGCAAATGATGGCGGCGTCGTTGGTACCGTTTATGGTAACCGTCACCAGTTGCTCGGTGCCATCCAGGGCGGTCACCTTGAAAGTGTCGGTCAACGTGTCTCCGACATTAAGTGCCTGCACCGCGCAATTGTTGTCGTCGAGCATGTAGGTCCACACGCCGTCCGGCGTTATTGTGAAGGTGCCATAGCCGGCGTCGCTGGCCGTCGGGCAATTGACCGCCGTAAAGCCGGACGCGTTGTCGACGTCGGTAGCGGTCAGCGTGCCGGTCGCGGTCGGCGGATCGCACTTGGTGCCGCCGTCCTCGGTCACGGAGCCGGTCGTGGTGCCGGAAATGACTGCTGCGTCGTTGGTGCCGCTGATGGTGACCGTCACGACCTGGGGGGTGCCGTCGATCGTGGTCACCGTAAAGAAGTCGGTCAGTTTATCGCCGACATTGAGTGCTTGCACCGCGCCGTTGGAGTCGTTGACCGTGTAAGTCCATACGCCGGCCGCCGTCATCGTGAAGGTGCCAAAGCCCTGTGCGCTCGCGGTCGGAGTGTCTACCGTCGTAAAAGTATTGGGCGCGTCATCGACGTCGGCGCTGGTGAGCGTCCCGGTGGCGCTCAGCGTGGCGAGCGCGACGTTGGCGACGCCGCCGGCCTCGATCGCCGTGCCGTTAGTCGCGCCGGAGATGATGGCGGCGTCGTTGGCGCCGTTGATGGCAATCGTGAAGGGTTGATTGGCCGAGAGCGTGCCGTCGGATACGGTGACCATGAAGTCCGTGGTGGTGGGCTCGGTCAGCGCATTGATCGCATCATTGTCCGGAACGAACGTATAGGCGCCGGTCGTGCTGTCGACGTAAAGCGTGCCGTAGGGACCAGCGTTCGATACATCGTACGTCACCCCGTCGATTACGGTGCTGCTGGGGGTTCCCCCGCTGATGCCGAAGGTCAGCATAGCGTCGCTGTTGGGGCTACTGGCAAGGAAAGTGCCGCTTGACGCGGTGAAGACGTCAAAGACCGAGGTGTCAATTTCGGTCGGCCCGATCACCGCATTCAGTGTCGGCGGCACCGGCGGAGGAGGCGGCAGTTGTCCGATAATCATTTCCGGGACTGATGCGAGGATCACCGCGGGCAAAGCCGGCAAATCCTGCTCCGGGGCAGAATCATCAATCTCAATGAAATTGATCGGTTGCACCGGCAGTCGCTCCAGGGGAGGAGGCGTGCCTGATCCCGTCGACCCCAGTCCCTTCTCGTAGGTGGCGAGCGCTTCCTGCTGGGCCGCTTGCAATTCAGCCATTCGCGCGGCGGAATTCGTGCTCTGAGTCACGCTGATCGTGGACCCCTGCGAACGCAGGATGATAGTCTGTCCAGGATCGTCGACGAGGAAGTGTCGAGGGATCACCTCCTTGGTGACCAGCTCGAATGCGCCATGCTCGAGGTCCTTGTATGTGATGTTGCCGTCGTCCAGGACCGTGACGTTCGGATCGGCGGCCCGGGCCTCTTTCACAAGCGAGAAGGTCAGTGCCGTGAGCCACAGCATGCCGAACCTGCCGGCATGAGCCCTGCTTCGCGGATCGCCGACCGCGACTTGAGCGGCAGTGCGGGTCGCGCGCCAAAGGGTGCCGAAGCCGGCCGTGGTCTGAACGTTGCCGATAATTTGGGGAAGCGGAGCCGCCGCGGCCTTACGTTCGTCCCCAGTCTCGGCGTGGGACCCGACAAGCATGGCCTCAACCCCCGCCCCTCGTGTGAAATTTTCGTGGTCTGGCTTTGCCCAGCCCATGAGGTCAAAATATTCAGGTCAAAATAGCCTAGCGCGGCCAGCCGAAGGCTAGCCGCCAAGACTCCAAACTACCCCAATCCATGGGCGGTAGGCTTTAGGCACAAAAGGAGTAATCCTTTTGAGCGGGTAATAGAATAATGCCTTTCCCCGACATCGGGTCTAATGTCGCCCTGGCCGACGGTTCAAAGCGACCGTGAGCGCTCTCTCGGACAAGATCTTCTCAGGAAGGGGGGATCATGTGCATGCATGCTATTGCTGCATTGGTGACAGGCTTCGTTCTGGCGACCGCCGGGCTTTTTGCTGGGCCGGCTCACGCGCAACGCGATTCCGCCAGGCCCGCCGTTCAGGATCTAGCGTCAAAACCAATTGGAAAAATTGTTGTCGCCACGGGGTCGGTCACGATTGAACGCGCGGGTGCGGTGGTTGTTCAGGTGAGCACCTCAGGTCAGCATGGTCAGGCGAAGGTAGGTGATCTCGTCTATCAGGGCGATGTCGTCGCGACCGGCGCCGACGGCCGCGTCGGAATCAATTTCACCGACGGCACTTCTTTCAATCTGTCGAACAACGCGCGCATGGCGTTGAACGAGTTCGTGTACGATCCAAACAGTCAATCCAACGCGACCTTGTTCAGTCTAACCAAGGGAACCTTCACCTTTGTCGCAGGCAAAGTCGCGAAGACCGGCGATATGAAAGTCGACACCCCGGTCGCGACCATGGGCGTTCGAGGCACCACGCCACGCGTCGAAATTTCGGATGATGGGACAGTCAGATTTTCGACGCTCATTGAAGAAGGCAAAAGCAGAGTCGCAAGAACGCCGACGGCACCAGCAGCGCAGCAACCCGATCAAAAGCCTTTCCCGAAGTCAAATCTGAATATCTGTCGGGGGTGCTAAGCGCCGCTCCGGGTGCAAGCCGCTTCCGGTGCGAGAAATTCATCAGTCAACCAGTCCGGGCGTGCCGCCTTCACGTCAATGGGGCCCATTCGCTAGTTCCGACATCGGAAGGCCTGATATGGAATTTAGTGCAAGCAAGCGCATCGTCCACGGCTTCGCGCCCGCTTTTGCCTTGCTGCTGCTCGGCTCACTCGCTGCCGCGCAGAGTCCCAAGAAGAACGACTATCTCGAGAGCATCGCGCTGTGCAACGGCTCGGAACACACTTCGCTTGCAGCCCGGATCGGTGGTTGCACGGCGTTCATCGATTCCGGGCAAGGTACAAAAACCGCTCTTGCTATTGCCTATAACAACCGTGGCAACGCCCATACGATAAACGGAGACGTCGACCGCGCCCTCCTGGATTTCGATAAATCGATCAAGCTCGATCCAACTTACGCCAAGGCATTCAATAACCGCGGCGCGGCTTACTTGAGGAAAGGCGAATACGACCTCGCCCTCAAATCTCTGGACGAAGCGATCAAGCGTAACCCGAATTACGCCAGGGCTTTCGTCAACCGGGCCGGGGTTCTCCTGAAAAAGCACGAGTACGATCGCGCTGCGCGAGATTACGACGAGGCAATTCGTCTTGAGCCCAATCTGGAAGCCGCGTGGAGCGGACGCTGCTGGACCCGGGCCATCCTCGGCTCGTTGCAGGCGGCGCTTGAGGACTGCAACAAGGTGCTTCAGTCATGGCCGAACGACGCCGCCACATATGACTCGCGCGGACTGATTCACTTGAAGATGGGGGAAGCCGGCGCGGCGATCAATGATTTCAGTGCCGCGCTACGCCTCGATTCCAAGCTGGCGAGTGCGTTTTATGGGCGCGGGCTTGCCAGGCTTAAGAGCGGCGACAAGGCTGGCGGCGCCGCCGATATTTCCGCAGCGAAGACGCTGCGGGCCGGAATCGATGACGACTTCATGCGTTATGGCGTGCGCGGCGGCAACTAGCCAGCAAAGCCCGGCGCGGCGAACTCGTCATGAAACGATGCCGCGCCCAGGCTGCCGGGCTAATCCAGCTTCACGTTCGCTTCGGTCGCGACCTTGCGCCAGCGCTCGACTTCCGACGACACCATTTTCGCGAAGGCAGGACCGGCGACATCAGGAACGTCGGAGCCATTGCGCTCCCAGGCTTCCTTGATGGCCGACGTCTGCATGGCCTTCTGCAGCTCCTTGGCCATCTGTTCGACAATCGCCGGCGGCGTGTTCTTCGGTGCGAACAGGCCGTACCAGGTCGATACTTCATAGCCGGGAAGGCCTGCTTCGGCGGCGGTCGGAAGATCCGGGAACGCGGGCACGCGTTTTGGCGCCGCGACGGCCAGCGCCCGCAACTGTCCGGCCCTGATGGGCGCGGCCGACGAGCCGAGTCCGTCGAAGACAACAGGCACGTGCCCGGCGATGAGATCCTGCATCGCAGGGCCGGCCCCGCGATACGGGACGTGTTGAAGGTTGGTCTTGGTCAGAATCTTGAACAGTTCGCCCGCGAGATGGTGCGTGGTGCCGGCGCCGGCCGAGCCATAGTTCAATTTGCCCGGATTGGCTTTGGCGTAGGCGATGAACTCGGCGAGCGTCTTGGCGGCAACCTTGTCCGGATTGACCACCACGACCTGCGGCGGCCGCGCAACCAGCGCCACTGCGATGAAATCCTTCTCGAAATTGTAGTCGAGATTGGGATAGAGCGACGGTGCAATGGCGTGATGCGCTGCGCCCATGAAGAAGGTGTAGCCGTCGGGCGCGGCCTTCGACGCCAGCGATGCGCCAACCGTACCGCCCGCGCCGGCGCGGTTTTCAATCAGCACGCGTTTTCCCAACTGGCTGTCGAGCTGGGCTGCGAGCGGGCGAGCAAAGGCGTCGGTGCCGCCGCCGGCCGCGAACGGCACGATGAAGGTGATCGGCTTCTCCGGCCATGACTGGGCTTGGGCCTGACCGGTCACGGCGGATACTGCCGCCAGAACTGAAAACAGGGCGTACCGGACAACTCTTGACTTCACGGTATTCTCCTCCGGGTATTGCAAATTGGCATCCGCCCTCGGCGGCGCGATTGTCTTTTACGTCCCTGATTCCGGCTTTATTCCGGAAACGGCCAGGGCAACGAGCCCGCACCGTATGTAATATGCCAGCCGCGATCCATCAAAATGAGCGGCCGGCCGGGGGAAAATGGTCGTAGTCCCTGGGGCGTATGGTCGTTCCCACGGGCGCCGGCACCGCTCGTTTCCCGTACGGCCGCGCCGAAGGATACCAAAAAGCCCCGCACCTGCCGCTATCGCGCCGGCACCGGGGCGGTCGAAACCCCCGGACGAAGCAGAAGCACCATCAGCGGCACGGGAGAGGCGGGGCGATCCGCTCCCCTGACAGGAAATTTTGGTCCCTGCGCCGGTCCAAATGGACACTGGTTGCAAAGCAAAATATGCTCGCCTTGGGAATGTGGGGGAATGCGCTTATGGCCTGCCGTGCTGCTGCGGTTGCAGCTTTGTTGTGGTCGATTTTTGCCAACTCGAATGCAGAGGCGCGTGGGCCCTACGGCTCGATCAGCGTCGGCAACTGGAAGGGCGGAGCCTACACCCACGATCAGACCGGGTCGTTCTCGCATTGTGCAGCAGGCGCCCAATACGCCAGCGGCGTCTATTTTGTCGTGATGATCGACGGCAATGGCGGATGGAGCCTCGGCTTCATGCACGAGCAATGGAGACTGAGGACCGGGGAAGCCTTTCCGCTGACCCTGACATTCGATGGTCAGCAACCGTTCAACGTTCATGGCGTCCCGATTGCGGACAAGCTGGTTCGCGTGCCGATGCCGAACAACTCCGCGCTGATCAGCCAGTTCCGGCGGGCCAAGGCCATGACGGCCTATACGCAGGGGCAGCTCTTCCAGTTCAACCTCGACCAGACCGGCCAGCTATTGCCGGTATTGGCGAATTGCGTCGCCAAGATCAGGCAATCGGGATTGGCCAGTGCCGGCGATTTCTCGGTCCTGCCTGCCGCCAAGCCGGTCGCCGCAGCGGCGCCGGATTCCGGGCCGGCCAAGCCCGACAGGCTGTTCGATCAGACCGGCACCGGCTTCCTGGTGAGCACGAACGGACATCTCGTGACCAATGCGCATGTCGTGCACGGATGCGTCGGCGACATTTCGGGCAATCTGTCCGGCGAGGCGCCCGCCAAATTGCGCCTGGTGTCGAGCGACGAGACCAACGATCTGGCGCTGCTGCAGGTGACGGGCTCGTTCAAGGACGTCGCCAAAATCCGTGACAAGGCGATCCAGTCCGGCGACAGCGTGGTGGCGATCGGCTATCCATTTCACGGATTGCTGACGTCGGATTTCACGGTGACGACCGGGATCGTGAGCTCGCTCAGCGGGATCCTGAACGACACGCGCTTTCTGCAGATCAGTGCGGCCGTTCAACCCGGCAATAGCGGCGGGCCGCTATTGGCTGCAAGCGGTGACGTGGTCGGCGTGGTCGCGGCGAAACTGAATGCCATCAAGTTCGCGAGGGCCACGGGCAACATTCCCGAGAACATCAATTTCGCCATCAAGACGGGAGCCTTGCGGGATTTTCTCGACAACAGCGTGGTGCCGTATCAGATCTCGGACGCCAAGGCCGAGTTGAAGACGGCCGAAATCGCCCGCAATGCGCGGGGATTTACGTTCTTAGTTTCCTGCAAGGCGAAGGCAAAGGAGAAAGAGACGGCAAAGAACTAGAAACGGGGCCGCCAGTCCCTTCAACGCCTACTGCGAATTGCGGCCGCGGTCTGGGCGTTCCAGGCGCTCCAGCTCACACTGGCGAGGCTTCGCTGGTCGGTCGCAAGCGGCCGCCGGGTCTGCCGCTCATAGGCGGCGATGATGTGCTGCGACTGCCGGATTTTCTGCTCGAGCTCGGCAATGGTCTTCTGGGTCTTGCCGGTCCTGCTCGACTGTGCGGACTCGCCCACCATAAACCTGGCGGTCTCGATGCCCCTCAATGTCTCGCGAAGCTTCTTGAGCTGGGCGCGGTGCCACGCAATGGCGCTGTCACTATCTACCGGCATGCAAACCCTCCTGATTCGTGGCCGAATCTAGCACGCATGGGGCAAGTTGGGCCAAGGGGGGCCGGGCGGGGGCATCGGGCCCACCGGTTTCGCATGGCGGGAGGCGGTCGCTTCCCGATTTCGACCTCTTTTTGCCATCGAAGCGACCGCAGGCGAGCCTTCTAACAACAAACTTGCATGGCGATCTGTAGTCAGCGCGGTCCCCTCTTATCGTCCTGGCGGCTGAATGCCGGCCCGGCGCAATGGAGCGTGCGATGAGCGAAGTTGAGTTCGATCGAATTGTCGATGCCGTGCGGAAGGAAATCGCGCTGGCTCCGGCGGCGAATTCGTTGACGGGCTTGCGGGCCTCCGAGGGGCGGGCGAAGGCTATCGACGACAAGCCAGCGTCCCGGCGCCACGCTTCCTTCGCCAGGATTCGTCGCGTCGGCGAGGGGCGGAAGCGATACAGGTGACGCGTATAGGAGACCTCATGGAGCGATCAGTGTTCGAAGTCGTGAAGGCGCCGCTGGGCTGGTCGGTGTTTGCCGACAACGTCAAGATTGGCGGTGTCTACGATTCGCGGGGTGCCGCCCTCGAAGCCGCCGTGCTGGCCGCCTCCTATACCGTCAGCGACGGCGGCGGCGTTCAGATCAACGTGCCCGGCGCGGAGGAAGAAAAGCCGAGATGGGCGATCGCGTTTGATATCGCAGCCGCCATTCTGCCGACGCGGAGCGGGCGCGAGCGAAGCAGGTCACGGTAAAGCCGGCCCAGTCGCGAGCCATGTGTGGATCGACACCGGCCGCCGGCGGTTTTCCGCCGCCGGCCTTTCATTTTACATCGTCGAACGGTGACACCGCGGGACGGCCAATGCGCGTCCGCTTGATACGGCGCACTGCCATCGGCGCGCCGTCGGACTGATACTGCAACTCGTATGCCTTGCCGTTCTTGTCTCTCGCGGTGCAGGAAATGCTGGAGACTTCGAGCGTCACGAAGTTTCCGACCTGCTTGCAGAGGCCGGCCGTCAATTCAACCGATGGTATCGGCAGCCCGTCGGCCTTCGGCCTGTCCTTGGATTTCAGCAGCATCCGGTCAATCGGCAGTTCGTACAGATTGGCCTCCGGCCTTCGCCCGTTGTCACCGGAGAACGTGATGGTGTGACTGCCGTCGCTGGGATCGTCGAGCGCTACGGTAAAATTAGCACGGCCTTCCTCGGTCTGGAAGAACGCCACGGCCCGGCAGGCAAAGTCCCGTCCGGCAACCTTCAGCGTGCTGCACTTGCCGGACATCAGCGCGAAGATGATGGTATCGGGCTCGTCCGAGGCGAGCGCCGGCGCTGTCGTGAGAAGGATGGCAAGGGCGAAAGCCCGACGGCCAAGGCGCGTGGTCATGTTCGGTTGATACGACATCGAGCGCCGTGTTGGCCAGACCGGCGGAGCCCGGACATCGGAAGAGGACAGCGCCGGTTTTGTGATACCTCAGTCCATCAGAAGTCGAGCGGCGCGTTGTCGACGACTTCCTTCATGACGAAGAAGGTCAGGGTCTGGCGGACGCCCGGCAGTGCGATCAACTGCTCGCCGTGGATGCGGTTGAAATCCTCCATGTCGCCGACGCGGATCTTGAGGAAATAGTCGAAATCGCCTGCCACCAGATGGCAATCGAGCACGAATTTGAGTTGCGCGATCGCCCGCTCGAAGGCGGCAAAGCTTTCCGGCGTGGAGCGGTCGAGCACGACGCCGACCATGACGAGCGCACCCTTGCCGACCTTGCGCGGCGCCACCATCGCCCTGACCCCTGCTATGAATCCCTCGTCGAACAGGCGCTGGGTGCGGCGGTGACAGGTTGCGGCACTGACACCGGCCGTTTCGGCCAGCTCGGCATTGGTCAGCCGGCCGCTATTTTGCAGCAAACGCAATATCTTAAGGTCGATACGATCGAGCCTGCCGGGCATGAAAGAATGTTCCGCTGTTATGCCATCCAATGGTCGATAATGCACCAAGTCCCCCGAATAGTGCAAGAATAGCGCTAGCTCTGTGTCAATTTTGAAAACACCTGTCTGGAGTGTGGTGATAGGCATTCCCCCGACATCAGACCATCAGCGGGGATGACCATGTTGGAGAAATTCGAACGCTATCCGCTCACTTTCGGGCCTACCCACATCGAAAAGCTGGAGCGGCTGTCGCAGCATCTCGGCCGCAAGGTCGAACTCTACGCCAAGCGCGAGGATTGCAATTCGGGTCTCGCCTTCGGCGGCAACAAGCTGCGCAAGCTCGAATACATCGTGCCCGACGCGATCGCCTCCAATGCCGATACGCTGGTCTCGATCGGCGGCGTGCAGTCCAACCACACCCGCATGGTTGCGGCGGTAGCGGCCAAGATCGGCATGAAGTGCCGCCTGGTGCAGGAAAGCTGGGTGCCGCATGAGGACGCGGTCTACGACCGGGTCGGCAACATCCTGCTCAGCCGCGTGATGGGCGCGGACGTGCGGCTGGTGGATGAAGGTTTCGACATCGGCATCCGCCAGAGTTGGGAAGAGGCGATTGCGGATGTGAAGGCCAAAGGCGGCAAGCCCTATGCAATTCCCGCCGGCGCCTCCGTGCACAAATATGGCGGGCTCGGCTATGTCGGTTTTGCGGAAGAAGTCCGCGCGCAGGAGAAAGAGCTAGGCTTTTCCTTCGATTACATCGTGGTCTGCACGGTCACCGGCTCGACCCATGCCGGCATGCTAGTGGGATTTGCCAAGGACGGCCGCGCGCGCAAGGTGATCGGCATCGACGCATCCTTCACCCCGGCCCAGACCAAGGCCCAGGTGCTCGACATCGCGCGCAATACCGCAAATCTCGTCGAGCTGGGTAAGGAGCTCGTCGAGGACGACGTCGTCCTCGTCGAGGATTACGCCTATCCGGCTTACGGCGTTCCGTCGGAAGAGACCAAGGAGGCCATCCGGCTTTGCGCGCGCCTCGAAGGCATGATCACCGATCCCGTCTACGAGGGAAAATCCATGCAGGGCATGATCGACCTCGTGAAAAAGGGCTATTTCCCGAAGGGGTCGAAGGTGCTCTACGCCCATCTTGGCGGCGCGCCCGCGATCAACGGATATGCTTACACCTTCCGTAACGGATGAGGTCGAGACTTACGCGTCGGCTGCCCGCACCACCGCGAGCAGTTCGTCGCCGTAATGTTCGAGCTTCTTGTCGCCGATGCCGGGAATGTCGCGAAGCGCGTTCAGCGTCGCCGGCCGCGCGGCGGCGATGCCGTCGAGCGTGGAATCATGCAGCACGACATAGGCCGGCACGCCTCGCTGGCGTGCGATCTCCGAGCGCCATGCGCGAAGCGCGGCCTGAAGCGGGGCGTCGGCCGGCCTCGCCTCGGCGCGTGGCGCGAGATCGCCACGCCTTGATTTGGCGCGGCTGACGCGAATGCGCGTGCCCGGCGCCGCCTCGCGCAGCATGATTTCGGTCTCGCCCTTCAGGACGCCGCGCGCGCTCTCGGTCAGCTTCAGCGCGTTGAAGGCCTCGCTGTCGGCTCGCAGATGGCCCATGGCGACCAGTTGGCGGATCACGGCGCGCCATTGCTTCTCGTTGAGCTCACGGCCGATGCCGAACACGGACAGCTTGTCGTGTCCGAATTGAGTTACGCGCTCGGTTAGCCGGCCGACCAGCACGTCGATCAGATGCATGGCGCCAAAACGTTGCCCGGTGCGGTAGGCGCAGGACAACAGTTTTTGCGCGGCAACTTTGCCGTCGCGAAGCTGCGGCGGCGACAGGCAGTTGTCGCAATTGCCGCAATTGCTGGAGGTCGCTTCCTCGCCGAAATAGCCGAGCAGGCGGCTGCGCCGGCAGCCCGCGGTTTCCGCCAGCGCAACCAACGCGTCGAGCTTGCCGATCGAGACGCGCTTGAACGCATCGGCGCCGGTGGATTCATCGATCATGCGGCGCTGCTGCACGATGTCGGTCAGGCCATAGGCCATCCAGGCGCTGGACGGCTTGCCGTCGCGCCCGGCGCGGCCGGTTTCCTGATAATAGGCCTCGATGCTTTTCGGCAGATCGAGATGCGCCACGAAGCGCACGTCGGGCTTGTCGATCCCCATGCCGAACGCGATGGTGGCAACGATCACAACGCCATCCTCGTTGATGAAACGGTCCTGGTTGCGGGCACGAACGCTGGCGTCGAGACCGGCGTGATAGGGCAGGGCCGGAATGCCGGCCTTGCTCAACGCTTCTGCGGTATCCTCGACCTTGGCACGCGACAGGCAGTACACGATGCCGGCGTCACCCGCGTGCCGCTCGCTGATGAAGGCCTTGAGCTGGGCTGGGGCGTTCTGCTTCTCGACGATCTCGTAGCGGATATTCGGGCGATCGAAACTCGAGATGAAGCTCGGTGCGCCTGATAGCCCCAGCCGGGTCACGATCTCCTTGCGTGTCATCTCGTCGGCGGTCGCCGTCAGCGCAATGCGCGGCACGTCGGGAAAGCGCTCGGCGATCGCGGACAGGCCGATATATTCGGGACGGAAATCGTGTCCCCATTGCGACACGCAATGCGCCTCGTCAATCGCAAACAGCGCGATATTGGCTTGACCGAGCAGGGAAAGACAGCGCGGCGTCAAGAGCCGTTCCGGCGCGACATAGAGCAGGTCGAGGTCGCCTGCCAATAGCCGTCGCTCGACCTCCGACGCCTCGTCGAATGACAGCGTCGAGTTCAGCACGGCCGCGTTGACGCCGGCCTCCAGAAGTCCCGCGACCTGGTCGCGCATCAGCGCGATCAGCGGCGACACCACGATGCCGCAGCCCTCGCGCAGCAGCGACGGCAATTGATAGCACAGCGACTTGCCGCCGCCGGTCGGCATCAGCACCAGGCAATTGCCGCCCTCGGTCACGTGCCGGACGATTTCTTCCTGCGCGCCGCGAAAGGCGGGCAGGCCGAACACGGAATTCAGGACGGACAGCGCGTCGGGCGCATTGCCGGATTCAGAGCGCCGGGCTGCAGGGGCAGGCATGGGAGTGAGGTCGTCCGGTTGAAGGCGTATGGCGCCAGCCTTTGGGGCAAGCACCGCGCAATTGAGCGATCAATAGGCCAAAAACATCGTGGCAAGTCTATGCCTGATTTTGATGTTCCCGCGGCGTGTTTCGGCAAAGGGTCAACTGCCGGTGATCGGCGCGTCCGGGGACGAACGACGCAGGGAGATTTGTGTTAGAAGGCAACCCAAGCAACAAAAACCCGAGGCGAGAGCATGCGGGCATCGACGCGGATCATTGCGGGCATCGTTGCCGCCGTGCTGATCGCTGCCGCGGTCGCAGCCTTTGCCATTGCGTGGCGCCCGGCAATCGCGGCAATCGATCCTCCCGACCCGCAATCCTTCGATACCGCCCTGGTCAAGCGAGGCCGCGATCTGGCGGCGATCGGCAATTGCAGCGATTGCCATACGCCGCGTGGGGCTAAGAATTTTGCCGGCGGCCTGCCGGTGCCGACCCCGTTCGGCACAATCTTTTCCACCAACATCACGCCGGATCCGGAGACGGGAATCGGCCGATGGTCGGAAGCGGCATTCCGCCGCGCGATGCGGTCCGGCGTCAACCGTGAAGGCCAGCACCTTTATCCGACATTCCCATACGACCACTTCACCAACGTCAGCGATGAGGACGACCGGGCGCTCTATGCCTTCTTGATGACGCGGCAGCCGGTTCGCGCAGCGGCACGCGAAAACCAGCTTTCTTTCCCGTTCGACCAGCGGCTCGCCATCGCCGGATGGAAATTACTTTTCCTTCGCCCCGACGCCTATCGGCCCGATCCCAAGCAGAGCGCCGAGTGGAACCGCGGTGCCTATCTGGTCGAAGGGCTCGCCCATTGCGGCGCCTGCCACACGCCGCGAAATGCGCTGGGCGCGGAGCGCGTCAGCGCACGATTTGCCGGCGGCGATGTCGACGACTGGCACGCCTATGCGATCAACGACCAGTCCCGCTCACCCGTGCCCTGGACCGCCGATGCATTGTTCACCTATTTGCGCGAAGGCTGGCATCCTGATCACGGTACCGCGCGCGGGCCGATGGCGAAGGTGGTCAGCAACCTGTCCTCGGTGCCGGCAAGCGATGTCCGCGCCATCGCCGTCTATACGGCCAGCGTTTCCGGTACGCCGACGTCTGGCCGCACGGGACCAAGCGATGATGCCTTGGCGCGCGCCAAGATGGCCTCGCAGACAAATCCCGTTGGCGCGTCGATCTACACTGCCGCTTGCGCATCATGCCACGAGGGCGGCAGGCCGCTTCCTTATGGCGGGGTCGATCTCGGCCTCAGCACCTCGATCTCAAGCCCCGATCCGCGCAATCTCGCCAACGTCGTCCTTTCAGGCATTGACGCGGTGGAAGGCGAGCGCAGCCCTATCATGCCGGGCTTTGCCGCCAGCATGAACGATGATCAGGCTTCGGCCTTGCTCAACTATTTGCGGGCACGGTTCAGCGACCAGCCGGCATGGGCCGACCTCAAGAAGACCATCGCGGACGCGCGCCGCACCCAGGCTGTATTTCTCCAGACCTCGCCCGCGCCGCGCAACGCGCCTGCCGACCCTCAGCAGCGAGAAAAGCCATGACGACATTGAAGGTCAACGGCCGTGAGCATCAGGTCGACGCGGAGGCGGATACCCCGCTGCTCCATGTGCTGCGTGACGACCTCAAGCTCAATGCCGCCAAGTACGGCTGCGGGTTGGGACAATGCGGCTCGTGCACGGTAATCGTGGACGGCAAGGCGGTGCTGTCCTGCGTCGTGCCGATGGTGCTGCTCGAAGGCAAGCAGGTAACGACGCTGGAGGGTCTCGGCACGATCGCCGAGCCCGCGCCGATCCAGCGGGCGTTCATGGAAGAGCAGGCGGCGCAATGCGGCTATTGCATTCCGGGAATGATGATGCGGGCGCAGGCCTTGCTGCAGAAGAATTCGAAACCGACCGACGAGCAAATTCGCGCCGAGCTCGAACCGCATCTGTGCCGCTGCGGCACTCATATGCGGATTCTGCGTGCGGTGCATCGCGCGGCGCGGCTGATGGACACGGCGGATGCGTTACCAGCAGCAAACGGGAGCGCCCGATGAACGCCCCCCTTATTCTCGATCGCCGTCGCATGCTGGCAGGCGGCGGCGCGCTGATCGTCAGCTTCTCACTCGGCAGTGCCTTGGCCCAGCAACAAGACGCGCCCGCGGCTTCCGCACCGAGCCCGCCCGGCAGCTTGAAAACATCGCCCTATCTCGACGCGTGGATCCGCATCGATGCCAATGGCGTCGAGGTGTTCACCGGCAAGGCCGAACTCGGGCAGGGCTTCAAGACGGCGTTTCAGCAGATCGCGGCCGACGAGCTCGATATCGCCTTTGAGTCTCTCAAGGTGACGACGGCGGACACGCGCCTGACCGCGAACGAAGGCTATACGGCCGGCAGCAACTCCATGAAGGACAGCGGCACCGCGATCCAGAACGCGGCGGCACAGGTCCGCGCGTTGCTGATCGCGGAAGCGGCGCGGCGGCTTGATCAGCCTGAGGCGAACCTGCGGACCGAAAATGGCGCGGTGATCGCGCCGGATGGCAAGCGCCTGCCGTATGGTGAGCTCGTCGCAGGCGAGATGTTACATGTTCAGGCGCAGCCGACATCCAAACTGAAGGACCCCGCGACGTTCAAGGTGATCGGCCGGCCTGTGCCGCGCGTCGACATCCCCGCAAAAGTGACCGGCGGAGAGGCCTATGTTCAAGACATGCGGCTGCCCGGGATGCTGCATGCCCGCGTCGTGCGGCCGCCGAGCTACGGCGCGCAACTGACCGAATGCGATACCGCCGCCGTCGAGAAGCTGCCGGGCGTCGTCAAGGTCGTGCGTGACGGCAATTTCCTGGCCGTGGTCGCCGAAAAGGAATTCCAGTCGATCAAGGCGATGAACGCGCTTGCCGCTGCCGCCAAATGGAAGGAAACCGCAAGCCTGCCGAAACAGGATGATCTGCTTAACGTGTTGACCAGCCTGCCTTCGCAGGACACGACGATCTTCGAGCGCAGCAATCCCGCGGTCACTGGCCAGAAGACCATCGAGGCGACCTATACGAGACCCTATCAGGCGCATGGATCGATCGGTCCGTCCTGCGCGGTCGCACAATTGATCGACGGCGCGATGACGGTGTGGACGCATACGCAAGGCGTCTTTCCCGATCGCCAGGGGATCGCCGAAATGCTGCGTATGCCGCCAGCCAGAGTTCGCCTGATCCATGTCGAAGGCTCGGGCTGCTATGGCCATAACGGCGCCGACGATGCCGCGGCCGACGCCGCGGTGATCGCCCGTGCGTTACCCGGCCGGCCCGTTCGCGTGCACTGGACGCGCGAACAGGAACATGCCTGGGAGCCGTTCGGCCCGGCGATGGTGACGAAGCTCAAGGCCTCACTCGACGGCAATGGCAGGATTGCCGACTGGAATTTCGATGTCTGGAGCAATACGCATTCGATGCGGCCGGGCGGCGCCGGGTCGATGCTGGCGGCGCAGCACATGGCGCAACCGTTTGCCGTGCCGGCTCCGAGGCCCTTGCCGCTGCCGGAAGGCGGCGGCGACCGCAACGCAATCCCGTTCTACAATTTCCCCAACGCGCGTGTGGTGCATCACTTCATTTCCGCGATGCCTTTGCGGATTTCAGCGATGCGCGCGCTCGGTGCCTACCACAATGTGTTCTCGATCGAGAGCTTTATCGATGAGCTTGCCATTCTCGCCGGCGCCGATCCGGTCGAGTTCAGATTGAAACATCTCGACGATCAGCGCGGCCGCGACGTGATCGAAAAGGCCGCGCATGCCTTCGGATGGAAATCTGATCAGAAGCCGCCGCCAGATCGCGGTTACGGCTTTGCCTTTGCGCGTTACAAGAATCTGGCCGCCTATTGCGCCGTCGCTTCCGAAGTGGAGGTGAACCGCGAAACCGGTCGCCCGCGCCTGATCCGTGCGGCGGCGGCGGTCGATAGCGGCCAGGTGGTTAATCCGGACGGGCTGATCAACCAGATCGAAGGCGCAATCGTGCAGTCGATGAGTTGGACGCTGTATGAAAGCGTAACGTTTGACGACACCAGGATCACCAGCATCGACTGGCAGACCTATCCGATCCTGCGTTTCAATTCAGTGCCCGAAAGCATCGAGGTTCACATCATCGACCGGCGGGGGCAGCCGTTCCTCGGCAGCGGCGAAACCGGGCAGGGCCCGGCGGCGGCCTCGATTGCCAATGCCATCGCCAACGCCACGGGAAAGCGACTGCGGAACTTGCCGCTGACGCGCAAGCGTATCAAGGAAGCGATCGATGCGTGAAGGCGGCTACTGATAGCTTGCCACGATGTCGGATACCGCGCGTTCAAGCTGCTTGGCGGTAGCGCATTGGCGGACGACCGTGCAGAAGGTCGAATAGCGCGGCATTTTGGAATCGCCCCAACCCCAGGCCATGCGTCCCTCGGGATTGAGCCAGACCAGCCGTTTCGACCGCTCGGCAATTCGACGAAGGATATCCGCCCGCGGATCGAGGTTGTTGCTGCGGGCATCGCCGAGCACGATCACGGTGGTTTGCGGCGTGATCGCGCTCATCCACTTGTCTTCAAAGTCGGCCAGGGAACTGCCGTAGTCGGAGGAGCCGAAACCGACCTTGGACATGATCTCGGCCATCGCCTCTTCCGGCGATTTGGATTCCAGGATGTCGCTGACTTCGATGAGGTGTCCTGAAAATGCGAACGAGCGGACGTCGTCCACCACCTCGTGCAGGCTATGGATCAGCAGCAGGAAGAAATCCGAAACCCGCGCCACTGAGCCCGAGACGTCGCATAGCGCCACGATCTTCGGCTTGTCGCGATGCCGCCGCTTCCACGCGGTGAGGAAGGGCACGCCGCCCCAGGCGGCGTTGCGGCGGATGGTGCGGCGGACGTCGAGATGGCCGCGGCGCTGGCGCTTGCGCGGCTTGGAATAGCGCTCGCGCAAGCGGCGCGCGATCTGGCGGATCAGATGTCGCATCTTCTCGACCTGCCGCGGCTCGATCCGCGATAGCGGCGCGTTGCGCAGGATTTCGTTGCGCAGGTTTTCCGCTTCCTCGCGGCCGTACAGCATCAGCGCCTGCGAGACGGTGTCGCGCACCGTGCCGCGCAGGCCGTCCAGCGCGTTGGTCAGCCGCTCTGCCAGCGCCGGGTTGGTGGCGGCGAGATTATCAAGATCGTCGCGCAGGCGCTGGATGCCCATCTGGTCGAGGATGCGGCCGGAGAAGATGCCGCGCTGGGTGAAATATCGGATGTCGGACAGCGAGGCCGCGCTCGCCGCGTTGGCAATCGCAGCCGAAAGCTGGTTGCGATCCTGCGCCAGCAGCATTTGCGCGAGTTGGCCGAGACCCTCGGTCTGCTCGTCGTCGCCGCTTGTCTCGCCCGGTGAATCGGATGCCGAGTTGGATGCGTCCGCATCCCGCTCGTTCGGCTTGCCGTCTTCGGGCGGCGACTGCGGCTCGGGTTGATCGAAGAACAGATCGAAGCAATCGCCGAGCGCCTTCTTCTCATCCTGCGTCTTGGCGAGCGTCAGCAGAAAAGTGTCACGCAGGATGGTGCGGTCGGTAAAGCCGACCTTGGAGACGGCCCGCATTGCGTCAATGCTTTCCGCCGGCGAGAGCCTGACGCCTGCGCCCCGCGCCGCACGAAAGAAGCGATGCAGGTTCTCGCGCATTCACCGTCACCCGAAGACGTTTTGACGCGAGGCCTTGGCGATAAAGGTAGAGACCTGCGGCATGGTCGCCTCGATATCCGCCTCGTATTTCAGGAGAACGTTGAGCGTGTCCTTGACCATCTCGTGGCCAAGCTCGGGCGCCTGCAGCAGCACCAGCACGCGCGCCCAGTCGATGGTCTCGCTGACCGACGGCAGCTTCTTCAGGTCCAGCGTGCGCACCTCGTGGATGAAGCTCACCATCTGCTTGCGCAGCGTCTGTGAAATGCCGGGCACCCGGCTTTCGACAATCCGCTCTTCCAGCTTCTGCTCGGGGAAGCCGATATGCAGATGCAGACAGCGCCGCTTCAGCGCGTCGCCGAGGTCGCGCTCGCTGTTCGAGGTCAGGATCACGGTCGGCGGCGCGACCGCGACTACCGTCCCGAGTTCCGGAATCGTGACCTGGAAATCGCTGAGGATTTCCAAGAGCAGCGATTCGAATTCGGCGTCGGATTTATCGATTTCGTCGATCAGCAATACGCAGCCCGCGGGCTGCTCCAGCGCCTGCAACAACGGCCGCGGCTCGACGAACTCCTTGGAGAAGAATACGTCGCCGAAATCGTGAAGCTGGTTCAGCGCCGCTTCCAGCGTCGGCGCGCCGCCGAGCACCTCACCGAGCTTGTCCTTCAGGATTTGCGTGTACAGAAGCTGCTTGGCGTATTTCCACTCGTAGAGCGCCTTCGCCTCGTCGAGCCCCTCATAGCATTGCAGGCGGATCATCTTCATGCCGCGCCAGGCGGCGATCGCTTTGGCCAGCTCGGTCTTGCCGACGCCGGCCGGACCTTCGACCAGAATGGGCTTCTCGATCTGCTGCGCCAGATAGACCGCGGTCGCGATCTGGCGGCTCGCAATATAGCCTTGCGCCGCAAGACCGCTTTCCACTGCCTCGATCGAGGCCGAAGGCCTGATATCAGCCACCGGGTTTCAACTCCGAATTCGATGATTTCGGAATGTTCTGCCTGCGTTCACGGCAAAGGACAAGCGCCGTTTGGTCATAACGAGCGCGCAGTTCCGCTATTTTCCGCCTAGCGCAATGCTAGCCCGGTCGCTGCTTCCAGTTCATTAATCGCTTGCGCCGCACTGACCACCTTGATCGTGGTCATCCCCATCTCGCGCGCCGGCTTCAGATTGACGCCGAGGTCGTCGAGATAGACGCAGTCCTTCGGATCGACCTTCAGCGTCTCAACCATCATCCGGTAGATGCGCGGGTCGGGCTTTCGAAGGCCGATTTTCGCGGACTCGATGACGTGATCGAACAGCGTCATCACTTCGGCGACATAGAGCGTGCGCCCGCTGTGGCTGCCGATGGCGTTGGCGGGCAGATTGTTGGTGATGCAGCCGGTCTTGAACTTTGCTTTCACGCGCTTCAGTGCCTCGACCATTTCGGGCCGCAGATCGCCGGACAGTAGCGGCAGCACGTCCTTGCCGCGAACCGCCGCGCCCAGCGCCAGCGATTCGGCCGCAAACAATTCGTCGAAGGCTTCGATATCGACCTCGGCGCGCTCGAATTTTGCCCAGGCATTTTCCAAATGATTGGCGGCGTTAGTGCGCCGGATGATATCGGCCGGCAGCCCGCGCTCGGTCTCGAACCGCGTGAATGCCTCGAATGGCGAGGTGGTGAGCACCCCGCCGAAATCCCAGATCACTGCCTCGATCATCATGTCCTGCCTGAAGTATCGCTCCGGGGAGCCGCTAACACGGATCGACTGCCCGAACCAGCCCGATCGCCGCGCTTGGCGATGCGCGCCGCACAAGCTATTGCTGCGCCGATGAAGATACTGCCTCGAATGACTGCCGGCCTGGTGCTGCTGCTTTCCGTTCCCGCCCATGCCATCGTCGGCGGTGGTGCGCCATCCACCGAAGGTGTGGCCCGCTCTATCATCACCATCGTCGGATCGCGCGGCAATTTCTGCACCGGGGCCTTGATTGGGCCAAGGCTGGTGTTGACGGCGGCGCACTGCGTGCAGCCCGGCGCGGAATACAAGATCGTCGAGTATGGTGCGGACAGGCAGCCTTCGCTGCAGGACGTGAAGAGCATCGCCATTCATCCAGGCTTCAATATGCAGGCGATATCAGGACATCGTGCGACGGCGGATGTCGCGTTGCTGCAATTGGCGGCGTCGCCCAAGGGGAAGACGGCGGCCGCGCTCGGACTGCCGAATATCCCAATCAACATCGGCAGCCGTTTTACGATCGCGGGCATCGGCGTAACCGTCCGCGGCGACGGCAAGAGCGGCGGCACCATCCGCCTCGCCAGCCTGGTCGCGGCCGGCAGGCCGGGAACGTTGCAGATCAGGCTGGTCGATCCGGCGGGACAGGGCACGCGTGACGGGCTCGGCGCCTGCACGGGAGATTCCGGCGCGCCGGTGTTCGAGGACAAGCCAGGCGGTCCCGTCATTATCGGCGTGGTGAGCTGGTCGACCGGTCCGAACGGCAGCGCCGGCTGCGGCGGCATGACCGGCGTCACGCCGCTGACGCTGTATCGGGACTGGATTTTGCAGTCCGCGCAGAAGTGGGGAATGGGGTTGTAGCCACATCCGTCGTCCCTGCGAACGCAGGGACCATAACCACCAGCCCACATTGTTGAAACGCAGCCGTCGCCCCGAGTGCCCATTCCGCTGGCCGCGGCGTATGGGCCCCTGCGTTCGCAGGGGCGACATGTTGAGAGGTTCTCGGCTCTATTCTGTCGTCCCTGCGTTCGCAGGGACGGCAATGAGCCCGCCGCCTAATGCCCCGCCGCCTTGTTCGCGGCGGCATTGTTCAGCACGATCAGGCCGTCGACAGCGACGCCGACCTTGCTGTTGATCAAAAACGGATTGACGTCGATCGAGGCGATGCGGTTGCCGGCATCCGCCATCAGGTTCGACAGGCCGACCAGCGCCTTCACGGCGGAAGGCTCGTGCAGCGCCGGCTTGCCGCGATAGCCTTTCATCTTGATGCCGGCCTTGGTCTTGGCGATCAACTGTTTTGCTTCGGCCTCATCCAAGGGTGCGCCGGCCAACGCGACATCCTTCATCAGCTCGATATCAACGCCGCCGGTGCCGAACAGCACCACGGGACCCATCTCGGCGTCGAGCGAGGCGCCGACCACGAGTTCGAGATCGGCCTTGACCTGCTGCGCGATCAGAATGCCCTCGAGCTTCGGCTTGCTCTTGATCTTCTTTACCCGCGCGGTGATGTCGTTGAACGCCTTCTTCACTTCCGCCGCGCTGTTGAGGTTCAGCACCACGCCGCCGATGTCCGACTTGTGCAGGATGTCGGCACTGACTACCTTTGCGACCACGGGGAAGCCGATCTTCTTGGCGATCTTGACGGCTTCCGCCGCGGTCTGCGCAATCTCTTCCTTCGAAACCGGGATGCCGTAGGCTTTCAGCAGTTTCTTCGACGCGACCTCGTCGAGTGCGGCGGCGCCGTTGGCGGCCTTGAGCGTCCTCTCCAGCATTGCGCGCGCGGAAGCTTTCGAGCTCGAGACGATGTCAGGCACTTCCTTGCGCAAGGACGCATATTCGATCAGCGACTTGATTGCCCCGACGGCGCGATCGAGGCCCTGCATCACAGCAATGTTCGGCAGCGACTTGCGCAGGGCCTTGGTGAATTCGGTGAACCCGATCGACATCGCGCTGATATAGACCACGGGCTTGTTAGCGGTTCCCGCCATCTCGTTGACGAGGCGCAGGTTGCGCTCGCGCAATTCGTGCGGCGCCTTCGGCAATTCGGCGTCGATGATGACGATGTCGGTGTCGGGATCGTCGATCATGATCTTGATCGACTTGATGTAGACGGAGGGGTCGACCACGGCGGCAAAACCGGCATCAAGCGGATTGCCGACAATGCTGCCGGGTCCGAGCATTTGCGCCAATTGCGCCGTCGCATTCGGGCTGAGCGGGGCGAAATTCATGCCGGCCGAATAGAACGCGTCGATCAATAGGCCGCGCTTGCCGCCGGAGAGGGATACCGCGGCGAGCCGGTTGCCCTTCGGCGGATCGGCATGGACGAAACATTCGGTGGTCTCGATCAGTTCGTCCAGTCCGCGGACGCGGATCACGCCTTCGCGGGTCGAGATCGCGTCAAAGGTTTCGATCGAGCCCGCGAGCGCGCCGGTATGCGCCATTGCCGCAGCGCGGCCGCCTTCGGAGGCGCCTAGTTTGAGCGCGATGACCGGCTTGCCGGCATCCCGCGCGGCCTTGCAGGCTTCACGGAACACTTTTGTGTTCCGGACACCTTCGAGATAGACGACGATGACGCGGATCGAGGGATCGGCGGCAAAATAGGTCATCAGGTCCGGCGTCTCGAGCCCGGTCTCGTTGCCGGTCGTCACCATATAGCCGACGCCGACGCCGCGATCCTCCAGCGTCTGCCGGATCGCCATCACGATCGCGCCGGATTGGCCGACAATCGCGACCGGTCCGGCCTCCATTGTGACGATACGGTCGTCGATGTTGGTGAACAGTTTTTCGCCCGCGCTCAGATTGCCGAGGCAGTTTGGTCCGGTGACCGCAAGGCCGGTCTCCTCCACAGCTTGCTTCAGTTCAACCGCCAGCCGCTGGCTCTCCTCGTCCTGCAACTCGCTGAAGCCCGAGGTGACGATGGTGGCGGAGCGCGCGCCCGCCGCCGCGGCATCGCGGATCACCTGGACAGCGAAGCGCGCCGGCACCAGTACCAGCACGTGATCAGGCTGTTCGGGGAGGCTGGCAAAATCCTTGTAGCAGGGCACGCCCCAGATCGTCTCGCGCTTGGCGTTGACCGGAAACAGTCCGCCTTCGTAACCGTACTTGATCAGATTGTTCCAGATGCGCTCGGCATAGTTGCCGGGCTTGTCGGTAGCGCCGACCAGCACGATATTGCGTGGGTGCAGCATCGCATGGATGCTCTTGACGATGTCGCTGGCGTCAGGCGATGGCGACCATTTTTCGACCGTGTGCAATGCGGTGCTTGCCTGAGCGTCCATGGATATCCCTAACTCTGTTGTTCTTGGTTGTTTCTTGGCCGCGGCGATCGAGCACGATCGTCCCGCCGTAATTTTCTTTTGATTGGGACCTCTTTATTGAGCCTTGGCGAGGGTGGCAACACGCGTTGCGCGATGAGCGCCATTCGCGCCGCGCAAGATTTCCCGGCTCACAGAATTCAGTGCGTATCTGATACGGGTCCGATCATCGTGGCGTGCACAAGGTAGCGCTCCGGCCCCTGATTCAGCGCGTCGAACGGCCAGCAGGTGGACAACACTAGTTTATGCCCGTCCGCGAGCGGATCAATGCCGGAGTCGTCGAAGCGCACGACCGAGGTCGTATCCACCCGATAGCGGAACGTCCGGCCGTCACGTCTTGTGACGTCGATTTCGTCACCGACTATGACGTTCTTCAGGAAGGCAAAATGCGTATCGCGATGCGCCGAATAGACGGCGACGCCGCGTTTGCCTGCGTCGGGCGTCTGTTCGACGTGACCCGGGCCGAAGGCGAGCGCTTGACCGCTGCTGCCTGCGAGCACGATGGCGCGGGCACCGAGCCGCTTTACCGCGATACGAGCAACCGGCCGGGTGTCGGCCCACGACCACGGCTTTGTCTCGCGCCCGGTCGCGATGGTTTCCTCGAAGGCGCGCTCGAGCAGGACCTGTGCGAGCAGCGCCTTGGCGTGGATGTACGCCCCTTGGCCGAACAGGATCAGGCCGATGAGTGCGAGAAGGAGCGGGAGGACGAAGCGGGGCAATCTCATCGGAGTACTCCGTCATTCCGGGATGGTCCGAAGGACCAGACCTCAGGTGCGCAATTGCGCACCGGGGAATCTCGAGATTC
>NZ_JAGWDK010000031.1 GCF_018398875.1 Bradyrhizobium sp. sGM-13
TCCTCACCAAAACGCTTCCAAAAGTAGCCGCCGAGATGGCTCTCTCGGTCCTGGCCTATAATCTGACACGGGTCATGAACATCGTCGGAGCCAAGCCGCTGATGGCTGCAATCGCAGCCTGAGACTGAACCGATCCTGGCCTCTCATCGACTTCGACTTCCCTGGGAAGGGCGTTTTTACACGGCCAAGACCCAAAGCGAACGTGGACTGACAAAGAGCAGATGCCGTGGGTTGGCGACGATAAGACCCCTGACGTCGGCATCCATTCAGGGCAGGAGTATTGTCGGCAAGGATGCGCGAATCCGCTGCGAGAAATCGGCTTGGCCCTCGGCCGCCTGCGCAGGCGCGTTGATCAGGGATCTTCGCCGCAGTTCGTCAAACGGCAGCGTCGTGTCTATCCGGCCCGAGTGGTAGAGGTAACTGTCGATCAGCCCATTGAGGAGATGGCGAATGTCGAACCGGCCCCTCCGGCCAGCGGCGTTCGCATAGCGCACGATATTGACGGTGCAGCTGTTGGTCAGCAGATGATAAAACTCCGGCTGATCCGCGAGTTCGTTGATCCGCGTCAGATAAACCATCAGCAGTCGGCGTGCATCATCGGCCGAGGTGTTGAGGCGATAGAGATACACCGGCTCCCGACGTTGGTTGGTACGTACGCCCACGACGTCACGCTCTTCGCCCACCACGTAGATCAACTCGAATTGCTTGAACAGAGAGGCGATGGGCGCAAAGCCTTCGCCCACCTCAGGCCGCGTCTCGATCGAGATAGCAAGCGGCGGCGCGTTGTCGAAAATGAAGCTCACGAAGGTGTGCCCGACCGGCCCCTCAGAAAAGTAGGACACGTAAAAATCGAGGCCGATCAAATGCGAGAGCGACACCTCCCGCTCTTCGTAGCGTACCGTGAAGTCATTCCGCGTGCGATAATCGAAGTTACGGACACCGGTCAGGCGCACACGGTCACCGTTGAAAAACGCCCGCGGCATCACCGCAACTTCCGGTCTCCACTCGCGATTGTGCGTTGGACTGATGAATATCCACCAGCCGACCACACCGAAAAACACGACGAGGAAGACAAGGGGCATACGCTGTTGGCGCGAAAACCACAGAGCCCAGACCGCGAACGCAGCAAAAGCCGCAGCGAACCCCAGACGCAGCCCGGCGATCGGCAGATTCGAATAGTAGATCGCCAGGGCGGCCCAAGCGATGAGAACAATCCGGCAAAGAAAGCCGCTTGCGGCGACCGCCCAGCCGAGAGCCGACGACGCAATTCCGAAAAGCAGGCTCAGCACGTCCTCACTTGGCCAGAGTATTTTTGTGAATCGTACCGTCCTTCATGATGACCTTGAAGCTGTTGGCAGGATCGGCAATGAGGCTGATGTTGTCTAGCGGATTGCCATCGACGAGCAAGAGATCGGCGAGCGCTCCCCGCTCCACGACGCCGAGCTTTCCCGGATAGGGATTTCGTTTTCCGGAGAGTTCCAGCAGTTGGGCGTTAGTCGAGGTTGCCATGATTAGCGCTTCGGCGGGTGTGTACCAGCGAGTGAGCGAGGCCAGAATTGCCCCTTGTTGGCGCGCCAGCGCGGCAGAGAATAGGACGTCAGTGCCCCACGCGGTCTTGATCTTGTACTTCTTCGCCAGTTCGTAAGTCCGGCCTATGCCCGGCCAGACCTCATCCGCCTTGGCTCGCTGAACTGAACCCACTGGAAAGCCCAGCCGCAAGTCCTCGGGGAGTGGCTGCATGCTTAACCAGATCCCTTTTTCGGCGAACAGTTTGGCGGTTGCGTCGTCCATCAGCATGCCATGCTCGATACACTTCACGCCAGCCGCAATAGCCACTTGAATCGCATGTGGCGTAAAGGCATGCGCGGTAACGTACGTGCCCCAATTCTCGGCTGCCTCAACGGCGGCGCGCATTTCGGTCGCGGTAAATGTGGTCACATCAATCGGACTGAAGGGTGACGACACCCCGCCGCCTGCCGTCAATTTGACTTGGGAGGCCCCCTGCATGAACTGTTCGCGGACGCGCAATCGCACCTCGTCGGGACTGTCCGCAACCATCGCGCCGCCAGTCTGCTCCATACGTGTCAGCATGCCGCCGATCGTCCGCGGCAGATCAGTTAGCTGACGGAAATCCCCATGCCCGCTCGTGACAGTAATCACGGCACCGGACGGATAAATGCGCGGGCCCTTGACGATGCCCTCGTCGATGGCGCTCTTGAGACCGAACACCGGCCCGCCCACATCGCGTACGGTGGTGAAGCCGCGCATCAGAGTGTCAGTCGCCTCGTTGCCAGCCACGAGATTGAGGTAACCGACGTCGCCGAGCGACTGTGCCGGCGTCACCCGGATCAACATCGCGTGCCAATGCACGTCGATCAGGCCGGGCATCAGTGTGCGTCCGCCTCCCTCGATGATCGTCGTGGTGGCGCTTCGATCGACCGGAATCGGCGACGGCGAGATTTGTTCGATCAAATTGCCTCGGACCAGAACGTTCGTCTGTTCAGACAAGGTCGGGCGCTTGCCATCGAATACCCTGACATTGTTGAAAAGCGTGGTCTGGTTTACTTGCTGGGCTTGCGCTTCACTTGTCGGGAGAAGCAGCGAACATAGCGCGACTAAACGGCAGGAATAGACGGAGAACATTTGCCCCTCACGAACCGCGGATCGCCACAAGTACGTGCGACAAAGTAGTGCCGCTTAGTACAACCAAGGCTTAAGTTCAGCGATGAATGTAACGGCGTCCAATCACGCGGCCGCTTCTTGCGTCGATGGTTAGCCTTAAGATGTCGCGCCCCCGACGCGTTTCGCCGGTGACCACCCAGTATCTGCCGCGCCTATCGACGTTCCGGAGCCTGTCGACGCCGTTGCGTCGTGCAATCCGTATTGCGTCCTGTCGGTCAATGCGCCCCCTGCGATCGATCCGAACACCATCGCGATCGATAGTGACGCTTTGCGCAACTGCGTTGGGAATAACAGGAGAAAGCAGCTCTGCCAAACAGAGGAATGAGGCAGCCAATAGAACAGCGAGCACTTTGTTCATCGAGCATTCTCCAATATCGCTGCTATTGCGCGATCGAGTTGCGCTCGTTAGTCACTGCTACTATATCGGGATGTTTCCACTTGGCAATAGTGCAGATCCGTCGAGCGTTTGATGCGTTTCGTACGCAAAAAACGTTCTCAAGACAGGCGCCGAAGCCGGTCCGAGCAAGCTCAAGTGTAGGTGAGGGGCGCCGGATTCTCGCAATCTGCCCCTCTGCAGAAAATCACGGGCCGTCTTGGGGCCGCGACCGCCTGCGGCAGCTCCCCCGGGAAGGGAGCCGCGCAACAGCGGCCCCCTTCGTCGCGGCTATTTCTTGCCCTCGCCGACTGTAGGTGGCGGCTTCTTGTCGAGATCCTGCGCCATCTGAAGGTGATGTTTGAGCGCGGGCAGGGTCTTGCCAGCCCAATCCTTCAGGTCCGGATTGTCGCCGCCCTTGGAATAGCGCTCGAACAGGTCGACGGCGTCCTTGTGAGCGCTGACCTGCATCGAGCTGAACTCGGAGCTGAAGTCGTTGCCGCTCGTGCCCTTGAGCTTGTCGAGCTTGCTCTGATGCGAAGAGTCGAGGGCGGCGGGCAATTCGGCCTTGACCTTGCCACTGCTGACCAACCCCTTCAGCTCGGTGCTGGTCTTGGTGTGGTCCGTCACCATCTGCGAGGCGAAAGTCTTCTCCGCCGCGTTGCCCTTCTGCTGGGCGAGCTTGTTCGACTCGATCTCAAACATATCGGAGATCGCGACCTGCTTGACGAAATCCGCCGTGGAGGGGCTGACGCCGAGCATGGAATTGACTCCGGTCTTCTCACCGACCGACTGCGCCAGCGCCGGCGTTCCCAGCAGGATGCAGGCGATTACGATCATCGTCCGTCTCATGATTCCCTCCATCAGCTTGCAGCCTTGCGGTTGACGCCTTTGCGCAGCGCCACCGTGTTCAGCTTGGTGTTGGCCGCCTTTTCCTCGTTGAGGTTGGTGTTGAGGAATCGGACGATGTCGTCGTGGCCGAGTTCCTCGGCCCAGGCGATCAAGGTACCGTAGCGGGCGATCTCGTAATGCTCGACGGCTTGCGCGCTCGCGATGATCGCGGCATCCAGCACGGACTTATCCTCGACTTCGCCGGCCGTTTTGTCGGCCTCCTTGATCAGGCCGTCGATCGCCGGACAGTCGGTGGATTGCGGGGTCTTGCCGAGCTTCTTGAATACCTGGTCGAGGCGCTCGATCTGCTTTCTGGTTTCCTCGAGGTGGTTCTTCAGGCCTTGCGACAGATCGCGGTTCGTTGCCTGATCGATCATCTTCGGCAGCGCCTTGGTGATCTCCTGCTCGGCGTAATAGATGTCGTGCAGGCCGTGCAGCAGCAGGTCATCCATGCTCTGAATGTCCTTCGACAAAAGTCCCATCGTCTCCTCCAATGAAAGAATGGTTCGGGATTTCAACTCGGCGCATTCGGGCCGGTTCCTATCCGCCTCACCTCCGATCGTACGCTCGTGCTTAATTCGCGCAGCGAGTGACTAGGCAGAGACGCTAAGAGGGGGTGCCCGGGCATGTGGGTCAGGCAGCCATCAGGGCTCCGCGCCGTCCCGCTGCTGTTCGGCTTTTGCACGCAGCCAGCCATGCGACAACTGAAACGAGCAGGACCGATGCCTTAACCACGGTGCTATCGAGCGGACGATTTCAGCCTCGCCAGGCACCTTATCGGTCTGGGTTGACCACATGAAACCAATTGCAAGCGGGGCACTTACGGAGCGGTAGGGGCGCCGAGCTACCGGGTACCAAGGCTTCGGCCCCTTTGCCGGTGTGCGAACGATAAAGGGCACATTCTTGACCATGTGCTCTGAACGTACGTCCGGCAGGAAAACTTGCCTCAAGCGCCGCCGCGCAAGAGTGATTCAACAGTCGGTGTTCAGTATGAGCACTTGGTCGACTTAGTGACTAGGCTCGAAGCGCTCTATCAGACATTGCCCGTCCCAAAGCTCAACGGCACGCCCATTAATAACCAGCTGCTCGGCGCGTTGCCGCGCGTCCTCATCATTGAAGCAGGAAATCAGATCCCGACGAGCAATCACACGCCCGTCGTCCCCGATCTCAAAAGCCCTGTAAGCGTGCTCGTCCATCGGATGCTCCTGAACTGGATTGGACCGGCCTAACTCAGGAAGGCCAGCCGACGTTCCGCTAGCGCAGTGCACAAAGGGGTGCCTCTTTGTGCGGTCAGAAAAGATCAGACTTGTTCCACCGACGGAACAGGGTGAGGTTGCCCAAGGCGCAGACCAGCCCGTTGCATTGGGCGGCCGCCGCGACTCGGAGTCGCATCTCCGAACTTGAGCTCAAGCTCGTAGTGAACTTTGCGCGGAACATTGAAAGAGATGCGCCGCCCAAGCGGGGTGCGTTGGTAGCGCTCCCTCGCTACTTTTTCTCACCACCTCATGCGCCGGCCTACCATTTTTGCGATTTCGTACGTTGATGGTGGCGCCCCGAGAAGGCGGTGCGCAGCTGGGCTACGACATTCGCAGCGCAGCTCCTCAGCGTGAAAGATGCCGAAGCCGCATTTGAGATGGGTACTCGCTAAACAGTTGACGATAGTACCCGGAAAACCTGCCGAGATTCTAGAAGCCATACTGCATGGCGTATCGGAGATCGTCCGGAGGTCATCTGAGGCGCGAAGGGCGGTTGAACGGAACATAGCCGCCGGTGACGCAAATAGGCGATCGGCCCGATGCCGAGTGCTTCGTGTAACGCGCGATGCAGTGTGCGCCGCGAGACGTGGAGCTGGCTGCAAGTTTGGGAGATGTGAATGGGCCCCATCGCCCGCGCGTCTAAATATTCCGTTCCTGACCAAGCCCTTCAACTCGAAAGACCTCCTGGATGTACTCAAGAGCTGTGGAATCCGTTCGAGCAAGGCCCATTGAGGAGGAGGGGGAGGCAGGCACGATCGCGGGAAGCGATAATTGGGTGCTTGGTACTATCCGTGATAAAGGTTCTGTTCATTCAGATATCTGGCGAGGCAGCGCGGCTGAGCTTGCCGAAAGAGACGCGATTGTATGGATCCCATCGATCGGCACGATATGCGTTGATTGTTTCTGTCGGGGCGCCGGGCTCCAATATCGACATCTATACCGTGATCGCTAACAAGCTCGCGATTCCTTATTCCTGCTGCCTGACCGCACGTGCGCAAGCATTCTTACTCTAGCATCGCCGAAACTACGATGGCGCTCTTGCAGCCCTAGGCGCAGCCAAGCCAGCACGGTACTTTGCTGCCGAAGTAGATGTGATTGATTAAGGAGCGCGCGAACCAGCCCGGTACTGCACGAGCTCATCCGGTACTGCAACGCCGTACCGCGCGGGCCGCGAGAGTTCTGGAAGACTGCGAAGCCATTGCGTAAACACTTGAAACGAAAGGAAAACGCCTCCACTGTCAGCTTGAAAATCTCTGTCCGCCCAAAAAACACATATTCAGACGAAATGATAAAGCGAAATAACATCAACATGTTAGCGCATCGATTTTGCATTGCACCCATGATGGATTGGACCGACCGGCACTGCCGCGTGTTCCATCGTCTGATGAGCCGGCGCGCGCGGCTTTACACGGAGATGCTGACGACCGGCGCGATTATTCATGGCGACCGGAGGCGGCTGCTCGGCTTCGATCCAAGTGAGCATCCGGTGGCGCTGCAGCTCGGTGGTTCCGTTGCCGATGATCTCGCGACCGCCGCGAGGATCGGCGAGGATTTTGGCTACGACGAAATCAATCTCAATGTCGGCTGTCCGTCCGACCGCGTGAAGGATGGCCGCTTCGGCGCTTGCCTGATGGCGGAGCCGGCGCTGGTCGCGGACGGCGTCGTCGCGATGAAGCGTGCGGTCAAGATTCCCGTGACGGTGAAATGCCGGATCGGCGTCGACGACCAGGATCCGGAAGTGGCGCTCGACGTGCTGGCGCGCGGCGTGGTTGCGGCCGGCGCGGACGCGCTGATCGTCCATGCCCGCAAGGCTTGGCTCAACGGATTGTCGCCGAAGGAAAACCGCGACATCCCGCCGCTCGATTATGACAGGGTTTACCGGCTCAAGGCGGTGCTGCCGGATGTGCCTATTATCATCAATGGCGGCATCGGCAGTATTGCGGAGGCGAAGCGGCATCTGGATCATGTCGACGGCGTGATGCTGGGGCGGGCGGCTTATCAGGAGCCGTGGCGCCTACTCGATGTCGATCAGGAATTGTTCGGCGAGGTGGCACCTCACGCAACGATGAAGGACGTCTTCGAGGCGATGTTGCCCTACATCGAAGACCAGTTAGCGCAAGGCGCAAAGCTGCATGCGATGACGCGGCACTTTGTCGGCGCGTTTCACGGCGTCCCCGGCGCGCGCGCCTTTCGCCGCCATCTCGCGGAGAAGGGCACCAGGCCGGGCGCCGGCGCCGGTGTGCTGCGCGATGCGATCGCGCTAGTTGAGGACCGCGCGACAACTTCGATTGCAGCGTAAGCGCCAGGCGGCGCGGTCGCACGGCGTCGCCTTCTCTCCTATCTTGCCGGCGGACGACAGGGGCAAATTCGACAGGCTGCCGCCGCGGTACGATCAAATCAAAACCGACCGTGCCCTCGGTGCAAAATTTCACGCATCGCGAGCTCTTGATCTCGAGCTGCCAGCGGCTCTCACATTGCAGCTAACGCCAGAACAGCGCAAGCAACAGGATGACAGGAAGAGGAATTCCCAAAAGCCACAGCAGCGCGCCTCTACCAAATGTCATGTCCATCCTCCTAGGAGTGTGGAGTGTCTGGAATCAATCGACAAAGGCTGGGGACTGTTCCTCGCCAGGAACCAAAGTTTGCTTGCAGCATTGGAACCAAAACAAACAAATGGAGGGAATTGGTCATGGCTTCCCGCACATTTCCAAGCGCTTTCTTCAACTGGACCTGGTCGGCCGTACTGGCCGGCGTCTTTGCTTCGCTGGTAGTCCAGATTTTGCTGACGATGCTCGGGTTCGGCATTGGCCTGCTTGCGATTGATGTCCCGACTGCGCAATCCGCGCCCGCCGGCGCCGGCTGGGCGGCATTCGTCTGGTGGGCGGTGTCAGGGATCATCGCCGCGTTCGTAGGGGGTGCCGTCGCGGCAGCTAACTCACCCGATCAGACGGGCCTCGGCCGCGTCGGACACGCCCTGGCCGCCTGGGCGGTCGCCACCGTCGTGGTGGTTGCGGCGGCCGCGACGCTTCCGGCTTCGGCGACCAGCATCGCAAGCAATCTGGTTGGACCATCATACGCTGCGAGCGCCCGCATCGCGTATTTGTCGGGTGTTCCCGGACGCGAGACGGTCGGTGCAGCCACCAGATCTCCGACACAGGCGCAGATCGAGGAGGCGCGCAAACACTTCGCTTATGTCATGTTTGCCAGCTTCTGCGCTCTGCTACTTGGAGCAGGGGCGGCCTATGCAGCCGGAATGGCGACCACGAGCCAGGCGGTCAAGGAGGCGGCGCGACCTGTCACATAGAAGGTTGCGAGGCATGTCGATCTCCGGTCGAGGGGATCATTGGGCGATTTGCGGAGCGTCTCCGCGCCAGGCGCGCGCGATCAATTCGCGGATCGCTTCTCGCTCGATCGGGCACGGATTCCAGTACGGATTCTTCACGGCGAGGTCGGCGGCCTGATCAATGCCGCTCTCGGGCATGCCGATCTCGCGCAGCGACAGCGGAGCGGCAAGCTTTCGCGCCAGATCGTGGAGGCCGAGCGCCGGGTCGCTCACGCCAAGCGCTGCGGCGATGCGTGTCATCGCCTCAGGTGCGGCAGGCGCATTGTAGGCGAGGGCATGCGGGAGAATGACAGTGTGGGTCTCCGCATGCGGCAGATTGAACAGCCCGCCCAGCGTATGGCAGAGCTTGTGATGCAGCGCCATGCCGACCGCGCCAAGGCAGACGCCGCAGAGCCAGGCGCCATAGAGCGCGTCGGTGCGCGCGACCCTGTCGCTCGGCTCAGCGCAGATTTTCGGCAGCGCCCGTGCCAGCGTACCGATGCCTTCCTGCGCCATCAGCGATGTGATGGGGTTGTGATCCCGCGCATAGAGCGCCTCGACCGCGTGCGCAATGGCGTTGATGCCTGATGTCACCGATAGTTTTGCCGGCATCGTCATGGTGAGGTCGACGTCGTAGATCACGATCTCGGGGAGGATCTTCGGGCTCGATTGCGTGGTCTTGATCCCGCCGCTGGTCTGGCCGACCACCGGCGTCATCTCCGAGCCGGCATAACTGGTCGGCAGCACGATCTGCGGCAGATCGGTGCGCAAGGCGATCGCCTTGCCGAGGCCGGTGGTCGAACCGCCGCCGATCGCGACGACGCCATCGGCCTCAATCTCGCGCACGACTTCCATCGCCTGTTCCGTCACCTCGACGAGGGTATGCATGACCGCTCCGGTGAAGACGCCGGCGAAGCGTTCGCCGATCATCTCCCGGATGCCGGCGACCAGATCTTTCTGCCGCGGGGTCGCCAGCACGAGGGCGCGGGTAACGCCGAGGCGGAACAATTCATCGGGCAATTGACGCAGCGTGCCGGTGCCGAACACTACCCGCATCGGCGCGCTCTGGTAGGTGAAGTCTTGCATGGTTGCTCCCTGCGGACGAATGACCGGCTCCAGGATCAGGCCCCCCAGAGCCGGACTTCCGGCTCAAGAGGCGGGCTGTGCAACCTTGCGCAAGCCGGCGGCCTCATCAAGGCTGCTTGCGGGTGCGCTCGCCGGCCGCCTGGCCAGCAAGATGATCGCGCCGGCGGCAATCGCGGAGATGCCGATCGACAGGAACATCGGTGTCGGGCTCTGGTAATATTGCTGAAGCGCACCAGCCACGAACGGGCCGAGGATGGCGCCGACGCGGGCGACCCCGAGCTCCATTCCGACCGCGGTGGCGCGCACGCCGGTCTCATAGGAAGCCGCAGTGAAATTGTTCAGCACGAATTGCGCGCCGATAATGAAGAAGCCGGCGGCGGCGACCGAGGTGATGTTGACGATGTGGACGTTCAGCACTACGAGCGACAACACGGCGAGGCCGCCAAAGGCCCACCAGGTCGCGATCAGCCCGCGGCTATAGCCGGACCGGTCGACGAGGTGGCCAAGTACAAGGCCGCCGATGAACGACATTATCTGCATCAGCGCGCCGAAGCCGAAGCTTGCGGCAAAGGTTTCGCCACGCTGCATCATCACCGTCGGAATCCATCCCGAAAGGCCGAAGATGCAGAACAGGCTGAGGAAGGCCGAGGCCCAGATCGCAAATGTGGTCCGTCGATATTTCGACCGCAGCAGCACCGCCACCGAATTGACCGGCTTCTCCGCTTGCGCGATGGCAATTTCAGCCAACTTGTAGGCGCTGGCGCGCTCGGGCCGAAGCTTCGTCAGCATGTCGCGGATTTCATCGGTACGGCCCTGGAGTGCGAGGAATTTTGGCGATTCCGGCAGCATCATGTGCATGAACGGCAAGAGCAGGAACGACAGCGAGCCGATCCAGTACAGCGACGTCCAGCCGAATACCGGAGTTGCAAACACGCCCGCGACGCCGGCGAGGGTGCCGCCGAGCGCCCAGCCAAGCGCGACGCCCCACAGCGCAAACGTGTTCGCCACGCGCCGCGGCGCCAGCTCGTTGATGTAGGTGGTCGCGAGCGGCAGCAGCACGCCGAGGCCGATGCCGGTCAGAAGCCGCAGGATGCAGAAGGAGAGGAACGAATCCGCCGAAGTCGCGGTGAGCAGCGTGAAGATACTGGTGATCCACAAGCCGCCGAGCAGGGTGCCGCGTCGGCCGAGCCGATCGGCAATGATGCCATGGATGGCTGCCCCGAGCAGGAAGCCAACCAGGCCGCTGGAAATCAACAGTCCCGCCTGGCCGGCCTGCAGCCCCCAGGGCTTTGCGACGTAGTGAATGACGTAAGCCGGGTTGAACGTGTCATATCCGTCAAACAGCGTTAGCAGTCCCATGATGGCGCCGAGGCGCCAGTGAAATTTTCCTACCTTTGCTTCGGCGAGTTCTTCGTGAAGATCGATTGCCTGCGCGGCCATGACCGTATCCCTCCCAGATGGTGATTATGTCGTTTGAGGCCGCTTATTCCGCGGCTTGATGGATGCCGTGCTCGGCGACGGCCAAGTCGCCGAGATCGAGCTTGAACAGGTCGATGGCGTTGCGCCGGCCGATCTTCAGGCGATCGTTTTCGCTGATGCTGGCGCTGTTGAACCAGTCGGAAGCATGGTCCACGTTCTCGAACGGCCAGTCGACCGAGAACAGGATGCGGTCGGCTCCGATTTCGAGAATGGAATCGATCAGCGTTTGGGTGCGGAAATTGCCCGACGTGGTCAGGAAGAAGTTGGCATTGAAATAGTCGCAGATCTTCTTCTTCGCCTTATGTTTCGGCGGCGCCTTGACCCAGCCGTTGCGATGATCGACGCGCCACATGCTGTAGGGCAGGCCTTCACCCATATGGCCGAGGATGATCTTCAGTTTTGGATAGGCATCGAACAGGCCCGATCCCATCAGGCGCAAGGCATGGACCGCGGTCTCCTGTCCGAACGCCCAGGTCGGGCCCATCAGCCACGGATGCCCTTCATAGATCGCGCAGTCTTCCGGCAGCGGATTGCGCGGATGCAGGTAGAAGGGCAGGCCGGTCTGCTCGACCGCTGCCCAGAACGGCCAGTATTGCGGCAGGTCGTAATAGACCGGCCGCTTGCCGTCGCCGATTTGCGAGAAGCCGTTGACCAGCGCGCCGCGGAAGCCGAGCGTCTTGATGCAGCGCTCGAGTTCGACGATGGCGAGATCGGGGTCCTGCATCGGAAGGGCGGCAAAGGCCTGGAATCGTGACGGTCGTTTTGCCACCTCTTCGGCGAGGAAATCGTTGGCGCGGATCGCAATCTCGTTGGCGCGGGTGACGTCGGGAATCGCCTGAACCGCCGGCGCGTTCAACGACAGGATCATCATTTCGACGCCGTGGCGGTCCATCTGCGCCAGCCGCTTGTCCTGGATATCGAGCAGGCGGTCCTTCAACTCCGGCCAATAGGAGTCCGGAACGAAACCCGCTGAGTCCATCAGCGTGTCCGGGATAGCGAAATGTTCCTCTAGTGCGATCTTGCCCTGCATGTCATCCTCGCTGATGTCTGATGTTGTTAGTACTGTCCCTGCGGCGTCAGCCCGAGCGCGAGCTGGCCGTACATGGTGCCGACGGCGTCCCAGTTCATGCTGATGTGGCGGCCGACGGCATTGGCGTCGCGCCAGGCGCGCTGCACCGGATTGGAAAGATCGAGGCCGAGCCCGCCGGTCGAGGCGTTCAGTGCCTCACTGGCGCGGATGGCCAGCGCAACCGAAAAGGCCTGGCCGCGGCGGCTGACGATGCGGTCCTCGATAGAGACCGGTCTGCCGTCGCGGATCGTCGCCGCGCGGTCCCTGAGATCGCGCAGCAGCACTTCGCGCGCCGCATCGACCGAGGCGGCCGCTTCCGCAACGCGCAACTGGATGGTCGGGAAATCCGCCATGCGGTTGTTGTGGCCGGCCACCGCGCCGCGCGTAATTCGCCTCGAGGTAACGGCAAGATAGTCCTCCAGCGCGCCGGCGGCGGCGCCGACTGCGGTAGATGCCAGGCAGGAGGGAATGTTCGACAGCATCGGGATTGAGAAGGTGGGGTTGGCTGCATGCACCGTGGCGCCCGGCGTCTTGCCGGATGTGGTGTCGGCGAACGACAGCAGGCGGTGCGCGGGCACGAACACGTCTGACAGTACGAGCGTCTTGCTGCCGGTGCCGCTGAGGCCGACGACATTCCAGGTATCGTCGATGACGTAGTCGGTGGCCGGAACCAGCAGGAAGGCCGGCGCAAACTGGCCGGCTTCCGTCTTCGACGGCAAGAGCGCCGCGCACAACGACCATTGCGCGTTGTCGCAGCCGCTCGCAAACGACCAGCGCCCGGTGAGGCGATAGCCGCCGTCGACCTCGATCGCCCTGGCGGCCGGCGCGTAGGAGCCGCAGGCCAGCGCGTCGGGATTATCATCCCAGACGTCGCGCTGCGCGATTTCCGGAAATCCCGCGATCAGCCATTGATGCGCCGCCAGCAGGCCGCCGACCCATGCCGTCGAGGCGCAGCTTTTCGCAAGCTCGATGTTCAATTCGACCAGCACGTCGAAATCGTGCTCGTAGCCGCCGAACATCGCCGGCTTGACGATATCGAAATAGCCGATCATGCGCAGCGCGGTGATGTTCTCTTCCGGCACGCGGCCCGCCTTTTCCGTGGTGTGGGCGCGTGCCTTGATCTGCGGCGCGATCTGCGCGACGCGGCTCCGCAACTCGGCAATATCAGGGCGAAGCGACGGCTGTGCCGGCACGTCCTTCAACTGGGCGACTGATACCATTGGTTTGCTCCGTATCTTGGATGGGCTGAAAGGCGGCTTGGCGGATCACGCAGCCTGGCTGTCGTGCGGCACCGAGAAGCAGTAGGTCGCGTCCTGGTAGATCAGGGGTTCGATCGGATCGCGCACGTTGACGGTCTCAGCTTCGCCGATGAAAATCGTATGCGTGCCGTAGGGGACGGCGGCGGCCTTCTTGCAGAAGATGTTGATCTGGGCGTCGGCGAGGTAGGTGACGCCCTCGGGCGAGGTCATCCAGTCGCCAAGTCCGAACCGTTCGTCGGCAGGCATCGCGCCGCTGAAGGCGGACGAAAGTGTGATCTGGTCGCGGCGCAGAACGTTGACGCAAAACCGGCGAGCCAGCAGCATGATGTCGTGCAGCAGCGTTTGTTGGTTGACGCAGACGATCAGCGAGGGTGGGTCGAGCGACAGCGACGTCACCGCGGTCGCCGTCATCCCGTGGCGGCGGTTCTGGTCCGCAGACGTGATCACCGACACGGCGGCAGGAAATCGCCGCAACGCGCGCTTGAACGTTTCACGCAATTCGTCGGATGCCGAATCCAGCGACATGGTTTCCTCCACTGAACAATCCGCTCTTGATCGGCGGCTTAATTTTCGTGAACAATAATTGCATTTGCAAATGACAAGTCAATCAAAAATTTTCAAATGCAACAATTGCCTTGAAAAATGATCGGCGCCCGGCTATTGGATGAGTGCAAAAGTTGCACCAACGCAGGATGCAAGATCTTGTACCGGCTGACGAATTCCTTGCCCTACATGCTCAACCGCGTCGGCGTGCGGATGGGCGACCTGTTCTCCCGGCGCATCGCGGGCTACGGCGTGACGCTACCGATGTATCGCGTGATGGCCGCGCTCTGGGAGAAAGGCGATCAGCGCCTCGGCGATCTCGCCGCCATGACGACGATCGAGATATCGACGCTGTCGCGCCTGATCGGGGAGATGAAGCGGCGAGGCCTCGTAACGCGCACGCGGCTGAAGGACAACGCACGTACGGTTGCGATCAACCTCACGCCGAAGGGGCGGACGCTGGTGGAAGAATTGATCCCGATCGCCATCCATTTCGAGGAAGTGGCGGTTCGCAATTTTCCGTCGAAAAACGTTTTGGATCTGAAGACGGTGCTCGCAGAAATCTACAAGAGCCTGAATTCGATCGAGCCCGAAATCGAGGAAGTCAACAAAGCGCGCAAGGCGGCGAGGCCGAAGGGTTGATGCTTGCGGAGAGCGCGGCGGGCGGCACCCGCCTTTAGCTGCGCATGGCTGCGCGAAAGCCGACGAAGCTCAACGCGCCAGCCACGATGACCGCAATCCAGCTCGCCAGAACGGCACATCCACGTCATTCAAGGTGACGGACCATCCCATCACGATCCGGATCAACTGCAGAAGTGCGATCAGGGCAAAGATGGCGGCGGAAGTGGCTCAACAGAGCCGCTCTCGATGTGTCGCACAATCGCAGTTTCGCGACGCCGCGAGTCACTTCCGCCTTCGGCACCTTTGAGAACGTCGCCGACGGCGACTGAGGATGTCTGTTTATCGGGGCGGACCGGAAGTGATCGGTACACCGTCAAAACGACGCGAATGACCCAACTCGGAAGTGGAGTGCGCATCGCAGCAGTGGAAACAATGATGATAAATGCCGCCCAGGAGATGCCAGCCTCAATCGCTGTCGCGGCGCACGCTGCTATTGCCAAGACTTGATTGTCACGCGCGCGGGATTCCGGCGTCGTTTGTCACTAACGCCGGCTACCAAACCGATTTCGTGCGCTACTGGTGTTGTAGTACCGGATAGAACCTCCACGGAGGAAATTCCGATATGCTAAAACTGGCCTTAATCTACCGGCGTGCTCCGACATTTGTTATTTTTGTCCGCTGGAATGCCAATCAAGGAGCCGGGGCTCACCTAGGCTAACAAAAATCAACTCCGTGGACCGCTCATTCGACCGAGCCGTCAGGGCTTACAACAACGAGGCCGAGCAGGCTCTCGGCCGCCATAGCATAGGAGCTTGATCATGACGCGCTTCTCGACATTCCGTTTAGTGAGCGCGTTAGCCGCGCTTGCGTTCGTAGTATTGCTTGCCGTCTTGGGCGGCAAGGCCATTTCCGCGCAGGACAAGTACACTGTGCAAGTGCCGAATGGGCTCGCGTTCTCTGAGTTCAGGGGATACGAGGACTGGCCAGTGATCGCGATCAGTGAGAGCGGAGGCAAGATCGCTGTGACCGTAGGGAATCCGGTAATTATCGACGCCTATAAGGAAGGCGTGCCCGGCAATGGCAAGCCTTTCCCAGACGGCGCCAAGATGGCGAAAATTCATTGGAGCCCGAAAGTACAAGAAACCTGGCCCGGTCAGCCAACGGTGCCAGGTGCGCAGCATGACGTTGGTTTCATGGTCAAGGACAGCAAGAGGTTCGCGGACAGCGGCGGATGGGGATGGGCCGCGTTCGACTATGACGCGGCGTCCGATAGGTTTAAGCCCGCCACTGTAGCGAGCAGTCCGCCGCAGGAAAATGACGCGAAGTGCGGGCTCGGGTGCCACACGGTCGTGCAGAACCGCGACTACGTGTTCACGGAATACGGAAAGAGGTGAGATCGGATAGCGGGAGCTAACGAGGCTGATTCAGCGCGGAATAGCAGAACAAATACCGATGTGCCGCAGGACAAGCGGATCGAGCTTCGCATCGGCATTGGTGGCAAACACGACAAGCCCACATTGCTTATTCCGCTCAAGTCCCGCGGTCATGCCGGCAAACGAGGAAGGATAACAGGAATGAGTACGATCGATGCTGGCGCCGCTAATCTTCAAGGCCACGAGCTTGGCGTAGCAACTGTTTCTGGAGCCATTAGACGGGGCGAAATCACGGCTGAGGCTCATGCGACCACGCTTATACAGCAAGCGCGGGTTAATTCCGATCTAGCTTCGTTTATCACAATTGATGAGACTGCAGTCCTTGAAGCAGCCAGAGCAGCGGACCTGGCGCGGGCTGCAGGCAGGAACTTGCCTCTCCTTGGTGTTCCGATTGGCGTCAAGGACAGTTATATGACCCGCGCGCTTGCAACATCGTTCGGCACCTCCGTGCTGAAGGATTTCGTGCCGACCCGTGATGCTCTTGTTGTTGAATCTATTCGCGACGCCGGTGCCCTTGTTTTCGGCAAGAACAATCTCGTCGAAATGTCGTATGGTCTGACCGGCGATAACCCTCATCACGGCCAGACTAAAAACCCCTACAACAAAGCACAGGTAACGGGCGGCTCATCGTCGGGTGCGGGTGCATCGGTCGCTGCTCGGATCGTCCCGGCTTCGCTCGGCGGTGATACGGTTGGCTCGATCCGCGTGCCGGCGGCACTATGCGGTGTCGTGGGCTTCAAGCCAACGCCCGGCCGCTGGTCGGGCGATGGGGTCGCGCCAATCTCACACACTCTTGATACCACTGGCGTACTTGCGCGCAACGTCGATGACTGCATCCTGCTGGATGGTGTCGTGGCCGGATCACCCTCTCAGACAATTGGCGCACATCCTGATCTAAAAGGGCTCCGCATTGCTTACGCTCCGAAGCAATACCTTAGCGGCGTCGATAGCGAAGTCGAAACTAATTTCCGCGAGAAGCTACTGAGATTGAAGAACGCGGGGGCGCAGATCGTTGAGGTCGACCTTGGCGAGGACTTTGGGGAACTAACCGAGCGCGCAACATGGACCATCTTTGCCAAGGAGACCCGACCAGCAATCATGGAGTTCCTGAAACTTCAAGGGATCCCGGTTTCATTCGACGACATCCTTGAGAATTTGGGCCCAGCAATCAGGGGAGCTTGGGAGCATATCTTGCTACCTAGCGGCCGCGGTTATAGTTCGGATGATGCCTACAATGATGTCCTGAACAAGGATCGCCCGGAGCTCCAACGTCGCATGATGCGGCTGGTGTTCGATCGCGCCGACTTCCTCATCTTTCCGACGACACCGTGCACGGCACCCGCAATTGAAACGCAGCGCAGATTTGTCGTCGGCGGCAAGGAAGTCTCCGATCTTGTGCTCGCAAAAAACACAATCCCAGCCAGTTGTGGCGGCTTGCCAGGAATTAGCCTGCCGGCCGGGCTTTCGCGAAGCGGATTGCCTTTCGGCATTGAGATCGACTCCGCTCCAGGGCGAGACAGCCAGTTGCTAGCTTTCGCACGGCGTGTGGAGTCAGTGCTTGGCCCCGTGGCCCCGCCACCTGGCTTTTCATAAGCTCCGCTTCGCGCCGGGCTTCACCATTTTTTTTCGGCGATGCGGAAGTAGCGCGTCGGAGATCGTCACGAGGCGTATGCGGCGCCTTCCCCGCTCGACGTGAAAACTGAAGCCAACGATCGTAACATCGTCAAGCTTCGGAGCGACCTCATCAGGCTCGGAACGTCCGCCATGGGGCGGATTGCGCGCCTCGAGAGCGCATAGCGTCGGCGAGCTTGCCCTTCTGACCGATCAGACCAAGCTTTGCGCATGGCACTTCTGGAATACTTCGGCGAGCGGCGTCGCTCCTCGGACTGCGGCCGCGAATGTCCTTCTCGATGGCGAACAACTTGGCGATGTGCTTCAGCATTCGCGAATGTCCGTACTTGGCCCATCGCTTCGATATCGGCATGTCTGCTTTTGCGCCGCTCTTGGACGTTGAGCGGACATGATCAATTTATGAGTACACGCGCTAATTCGCCGCCGAGCGGGAGCGCTTGTTGTTGGTCGCCACCTCGGGATAGCCGTGCAGCTTCAGCTTGTCAGCTTGCACGCCCCAACTTTCCAGCCGATCCAGAAAGCTCATGCCGAGCAGATTGGTCTTCAACTGCCCGCGCGGCACCACCAGCGCCGGGACCGATTTCTCGACGAGGCCGCCGACCGCGAGGCGATCGAGGGTCAGCCGCGCCGCCTTGGTGTGGCCGCCGGCGGTTTCGAGTTCGACGTTGTATTCGAGCATCTCGATCGGCAGGCCGATCGCCTTCGCCGTTTCCCAGGTCAGCACCACCGACGTCGCGCCGGTGTCGATCACCATCGGCGCCTTGACGCCGTTGATCTTGGCGTGCAGCGCGAATTCGCCGGCCTTGCCGCGCGCGATCTCCACAGCGGGCGCCGGCTTCAGGCTGTGTTGCCACAGCATTTTCGATACCGAGTTGCTGGCGCGCGCGATCTGGTTCGGATCGCCATAGGCGACGACGGCGCCGGCGGTGGCGGCGAGCATCGCCAGAACGAGCATGATGCGGATCACTGGGCGCCTCCGCCGTTTCCTCCGGTGGTCAGCCGCGGTCGGTGTGCGGCGGCATCGGAACCAGGCCCGCATCCATCATGCGCGTCGCAAGCCCTTCCATCACGGCCAATCGCTCTGCCGTTTCCATGCGGTGCCAGCGCGCGATCTCCGGCAACGTTCGTCCGCAGCCGAAGCAGAGTTTGGTTTTGGGATCCATTATACAGACTGCGATACACGGCGTTTCTTTGCTCATTTGTAGATAGTGAGGTGGTTTGCTTCCTTTGCGCAAGCGCTTGCAACTACAACCCCGTGCCGGCGCTCATGATCGGCTTGTGACGCGGCCGCCGCTTGTCCTCGACGGCCGCGGTGACTGCGGGGTCCGGCTGCAGGGGCGGGGCCTCCTCGGCCATCGGCGCCAGCGCGCTCATCACGCGCTCCGGCGGGAAGGTGACGATGACTTCGGTGCCGATGCGCAATTTCGATTTCAGCGTGAAGGTGCCGCCATGCATGTCGATCAGGCTCTTGGCGATCGGCAAGCCCAGGCCCGCACCCTGTTCGGCCGATTTGATCGAGTTGGAGCCCTGGCCAAACGAAGCCAGCACGATCGGGATTTCATCCTCGGCAATGCCGGAGCCGGTGTCCTTGACGCTGAGATATTGTCCACCGGAAGCCGTCCAGCCGACCTTAAGCCAGATGTCGCCGCCCGGCGGGGTAAACTTGATCGAGTTGGATATGAGATTGAGCACGACCTGGCGCGTGGCACGCTCGTCGCCCCAGATCCTGGGCATGCCGTGCTCGAACACCTCATGAATGGTGATGCCGCGGCTGGTCGCGCGCAGCTTCAACAGATGATGGCAGTCGGCGACGACATGCACGAGCGACACTGCTTCCTCGTTGAGTTCGTAGCGGCCGGCCTCGATCCGCGACAGATCGAGAATCTCGTTGATGAGGTTGAGCAGATGGACGCCCGAATTGTGGATGTCGGCGGAATATTCCTTGTAGACCGGCACCGCATGCGCGCCGAAGATTTCGCTCTTCATCACCTCGGAGAATCCGAGGATCGCATTAAGCGGCGTGCGCAGCTCGTGGCTCATCTGCGCCAGAAAGCGCGACTTGGCGACGTTGGCGGATTCGGCGCGGTGCCGCGCTTCGTCGGAGATCGCCTTGGCCTGTTCGAGCTCGCCGATCAGCGCGTCCTTTTCGGCGCGCGCTTCGATCGTCTCCAGCGTCGTCGAATGTAGCTGGTGGGCAAGCAGCGCAAAATAGCTTTCGGCGGCGACTGCCAGCAGCGCGAGCGCGTAATTGTCGAAGGTTCCGCCCATCACGAAATTGAGCGCGATCGCAGCCGTCACCGGCGCGGTTGCCGCCACCGCCGCAATGGGCAGCGTCGCGGCCAACATGCTTGACACCGCGATCACCAGCAGCATCAGGAACATCATCATCGTGTTCGAGACGACGTCGAGGCCGGCAGGGTCGAGCAGGATCGCCGTCCAGCTCAGGCCGTAGAGCAGGTCGAGCAGCACGAAGCGGGTTTGCCATTTGCGCGTGGCGGCGAGATTAGGCTGCTCGCTGAGGAAGCGCTTGCAGTTGCGAATGATGGTGGCATGGATGCAGAGCATGCCGACGGTCCAGACCGCGGCCGGCACGGCATATTTCCAGAGGCCGAACAGCACGCCGGTCGCAACCACCAGCAGCATGACCACGAAGGAAGCAGATACCCGGGTCTGGGCGTATTGTCGGAGCAATTCGGTATCGAAGGCGGGGCGGGTCCCGCTGGTCGACGTTAACCGATCCCGCGCCTCGCGCACCCGCTGCGCCGCCACGCGCCGGGTGTTGACCGCTGATGCGACCGGCGCTTCTGCCGGAAGCTGGACAACTTCGGGCTTCTCTGCGGGCTTACTCATTGAACAACACAAAATCCTGCCCGCGAACTGCGCGGGCTTTTGCATTGTCTATCTGTGCCGCTAAATCATTAAGCGATGACTTAAAGAGCTAAAAATTCTCGTAAACAGGAAGTTAAAATTAACCTGTCGGGCGGACGGAACCCCCGCTTCTGACTGGATAAGAAGCGGGGGCTTTGCGCTTTGTCTTAACCTGTTTCTTTAACTCACCGCTCCAGCCGGGCCAAAAGGCTCGACGTATCCCAGCGCTTGCCGCCCATCTTCTCGACCTCGGCGTAGAACTGATCGACGAGGGCGGTCACCGGCAGGTTGGCGCCGTTGCGGCGGGCCTCAGCGATGCAGATCGAGAGGTCCTTGCGCATCCATTCGACGGCGAAGCCGAAGTCGAACTTGCCGTCATTCATGGTCTTGTAGCGGTTCTCCATCTGCCAGGACTGCGCCGCGCCCTTGGAGATGGTCTCGATCACGGCCGCGACGTCGAGCCCGGACTTCTTGGCGAAATGAATGCCTTCCGACAGGCCCTGAACGAGACCTGCGATGCAGATCTGGTTGACCATTTTGGTGAGCTGGCCGGCGCCGGCGGGCCCGAGCAGTTTGCACATTCTCGCGTAAGCGCCGGAAATGATCGGCTCGGCAGCGGCATAGGCGTCTTCCTTGCCGCCGCACATCACCGTCAGCACGCCGTTTTCCGCACCCGCCTGGCCACCGGACACCGGCGCGTCGATGAACTTGAAGCCGGCCTTGACGGCGGCAGCATCGAGCTCGCGGGCGACTTCGGCGGATGCGGTAGTGTGGTCGACGAATACCGCGCCGTTTTTCATGCCGGCGAAGGCGCCATCGGTGCCGATCGTGACCGCGCGCAGGTCATTGTCGTTGCCGACGCAGCACATCACGAAATCCTGACCCTCGGCCGCAGTCTTCGGCGTCGGCGCGGTGCGCCCGCCGAACTTGTCCGCCCACTCCTTCGCCTTGGCCCCGGTCCGGTTGTACACGGTCACCTCGTGGCCGCCTTTTTTCGCCAGATGTCCTGCCATGGGGAAGCCCATTACGCCGAGACCGAGAAAAGCGACTTTAGCCATGTGTGTTACCTTGGAGTTTTCGCCGGCGACGTTGGGCCGGCCGGACGGTGTTTTTGGAGGAGCCGCACCATAACCGCTGCGCAGGGGAGGGCAACGCCTTCGTTGGTGGGCGCGGCCGGATTCGTGCTAGGATAGTTCCTCAAGAACCTCACAAAAAAGGGAGTGACATCGCATGGGCGTCAGCGTGGGCGTGCTCGACCATTTCAACATCCGGACCCGCAACCTTGCCGATACGGTCCGGTTCTATGAGGACATTCTTGGCCTGGAAAAGGGCGCCCGGCCGAACTTCGCATTTCCCGGGGCTTGGATGTACAGCGAGGGCAAGGCGGTGGTGCACCTCGTCGATATCTCCAAGACCGACGAGCCGCAGAAGCCCGATTCCGGTGTTGTCCACCATGTCGCGTTTGCCAGCTACGGCTTTGACGGCATGAAACGGCGGCTGGAACAGAAGGGCATGGCGTACGACTCCCGGCAGGTTCCGGGCGGTGACCTCTGGCAGATCTTCGTCAATGACCCCAATGGCGTGATGATCGAGCTGAATTACGAGGCGGCGAAGGAGCAGGCGGCTGCCGCCCCCGCCGAGCGGCAGGATGACGTAGGAGCGAGATAGCCTTTTGCGCTGAACCGCTCTATGGGTCGCATCGGACGAGCATGATCCGGAAAAGTGGGGGCCGGTTTTCCCTCGCGACAAACGCGGAACGCGTTTGCGCAGAGATCATGCTCTAGCGTATTGGAACGCGGCTCCGCTTTCGGACTTGGTCCGGTGCGGGTCGGTTCGCGTCAAGAATGCGCGTCAAAACAAGCGAGTAGGACCCGGTTCTCGCTCCGAACTGCAAGGGCTTCAGGAGATGCGCGAGTGAGCGTAACACAGCAACAGGTTCTCGATGCCCTTAGCCGGGTGGCCTCGCCGCGCGGCGTGCCACTGACCAATGCCAACGTGCTGTCACTGATCTCGGTCACCGACGGCAAGGTGTTCTTCTCCATCAATGTCGACGCCGCCGAGGCTAGAGCCTGGGAAAGCGTGCGCGCGCAAGCCGAAGCTGCAGTGCGCGCGATCCCCGGTGTCAGCACGGCGATGATCGCGCTCACGGCCGAGCGCAAGCCCGGTGCTCCGCAGGCCGCGCCCGCGGCGCATCGGCATGCGCATGGCGTGCAACCCGCTTCCGCCCACCGCCCGCCGCAGGGCGCGGCCTCGCCGATGTCGAAGCAGGCGGAGATTCCTGGCGTTGCCGCCATCATCGCAGTGGCCTCGGGCAAAGGTGGTGTCGGCAAGTCGACCACCGCGCTCAATTTGGCGCTTGGCCTACGCGACCTCGGCCTGCGCGTCGGGCTGCTCGATGCCGACATTTACGGCCCCTCGGTGCCGCGGCTCACCGGCATCAGCGAAAAGCCGCAGCTCAACGCCGACCGCAAGATGATTCCGATCAAGCGTTTCGGGCTTTCGATTATGTCGATCGGCTTCCTGGTCGAGGAAGACACCGCGATGATCTGGCGCGGGCCGATGGTGATGTCGGCGATCACCCAGATGCTGCGTGACGTGGCGTGGGGCATGCTCGATATTCTCGTCGTCGACATGCCGCCCGGTACGGGGGACGCGCAATTGACCCTGGCGCAGAACGTGCCGCTGAAGGGAGCGGTGATCATCTCAACTCCGCAGGACCTCTCCCTGATCGACGCGCGGCGGGGGCTTGCGATGTTCAAGAAGGTCAACGTGCCGGTGCTCGGCATCGTCGAGAACATGAGCTACTTCCAGTGTCCCGAGTGCGGCACGCGCTCGGACATTTTCGGCCATGGCGGCGCGCGCCATGAGGCGGAGCGGCTGGGTGTCCCATTCCTGGGCGAAATCCCGCTGCACATGTCGATTCGGACCACCTCGGACGAAGGTAATCCGGTGGTCGCGAGCGAGCCTGATGGCCCGCATGCTGCGGTCTACCGGGCTATCGGGACCAAGGTTCGCGACCAGCTTCAGGGCGCGATTGCCGCGGCCTAGGGTCGCCTTATCCGCCCCCATACGACTTTCGTTTAATCAGTGCAGTCATGCCTTTGTCGCGTTTTCTGGCGCGAACTTCCGTGTTAAAGCGCCCCCGCCAGAGCGCCCCGGATGCCGTGGAATTCGTCCCGCCGGAGGAACGCTCGAGGAAAATTTGGGGAACGACCCGAAGGAGAGCTTGAATGAAGCGTCGTGATTTTTTGAAGGTTTCAGCGGCCGGTGCTGCCGCGACAGCCGTTGCCTCGCCGGCGATCGCGCAATCATCGCCTGAGATCAAATGGCGCCTGACGTCGAGCTTCCCGAAGTCGCTCGACACGATCTACGGCGGTGCCGAGCACCTGGCGAAGCAGGTCGCTGAAATGACCGACAACAAATTCCAGATCCAGGTCTTCCAGGCCGGCGAGCTGGTTCCGGGTCTGCAGGCACTCGACGCGACCTCCAAGAACACCGTCGAGATGTGCCACACCGTTTCGTACTATTACGTCGGCAAGGATCCGACCTTTGCGATCTTCTCGGCCGTGCCGTTCGGTCTCAATGCGCGCCAGCAGAACTCTTGGCTGGCGCAAGGCGGCGGTAACGACCTCGCCAACGAGTTCTTCAAGAAGTCCGGCGTGATCGGCTTTCCTTGCGGCAATACTGGCACGCAGATGGGCGGCTGGTTCCGCAAGGAGATCAAGACCGTCGCTGATCTGTCGGGCCTCAAGATGCGCATCGGCGGCATCGCCGGCCAGGTCCTGCAGAAGGTTGGCGTGGTGCCGCAGCAGATCGCCGGCGGCGATATTTATCCGGCACTTGAAAAGGGCACCATCGATGCCGCGGAGTGGGTCGGCCCGTACGACGACGAAAAGCTCGGCTTCGCGAAGGTCGCAAAGTACTACTACTACCCCGGCTTCTGGGAAGGCGGCCCGACGGTTCACGCCTTCGCCAATCTGGAGAAGTGGAATGAATTGCCAAAGGGCTATCAGGCCATTCTCACCAACGCGGCAGCGAATACCAATGCCTGGATGAACCAGCGCTATGACATGCTGAATCCCGCGGCACTGAAGCGTCTGGTCGCCAGCGGCACGCAGCTTCGTCCGTTCACCAACGAAGTGCTGGAAGCTTGCTTGAAGTCGACCAACGAATTGTGGGCCGAAATCTCCGGCAAGAACGCGGACTTCAAGAAAGCAATTGAAGCGATGCAGGCCTATCGCTCCGACCAGTATCTGTGGTGGCAGGTCGCCGAATATACCTATGACAGCTTCATGATCCGTTCGCGCACGCGCGGCTGATCGGACCCGGATACCTGTCCCAAAAGCTTACGAGAAAGCCCGGCCTTCGCAAGAAGGTCGGGCTTTTTCGCGTTTGCATCCAATTGCTTATGGAAATCGGCGGCCGGATGTTCCATGCTCGATTCCAAGCCTCGACACGAAGGCTGACCGGCACAACCAAAAGGGATGGAATATGAAGCGAAGAGATTTTCTCAAAGTAACCGGCTTGGGTGCGGCAGGTGCTGCAACGATCGCAGCGCCCGCGATTGCGCAGGGCTTGCCCGAAATCAAGTGGCGCATGCCGACGAGCTGGCCGAAGTCCTTGGACACGCTCTATGGCGGTGCCGAATTGATGGCCAAGATGGTCGGCGAAGCCACCGACAACAAGTTCCAGATCCAGACATTTGCCGGCGGTGAAATCGTCCCCGGTCTGCAGGTTCTCGACGCCGTGCAGAACGGCACCGTCGAGATCGGCCATACCGCATCATACTACTATTTCGGCAAGGATCCGACCTTCACCTTTGGCTCCGCGGTGCCGTTCGGGCCGAATATGCGTCTCAACCAGGCCTGGTACATGCTTGGCGGCGGCAGGGATCTGCTCAACGAATTCTACAAGAAGTATAACGTGACATCGCTGCTCGCCGGCAACACCGGCGCGCAGATGGGCGGTTGGTACCGCAAGGAGATCAAGACGCCCGAGGACCTGAAGGGGCTGAAGTTGCGCATCGGCGGCTTTGCCGGTCGTGCGCTGCAGAAGCTTGGCGTCGTCCCGCAGCAGATCGCGGGCGGCGACATTTACCCGGCGCTCGAAAAGGGCACCATCGATGCCGCAGAGTGGGTCGGCCCCTACGACGACGAGAAGCTCGGCTTCGCGAAGGTTGCACCCAACTACTATTATCCCGGCTGGTGGGAAGGCGGCCCGATGCTGCTGGCCTTCGTCAATCTCGACAAGTGGAATGCCTTGCCGAAATACTACCAGTCGGTTCTCGAGCAGGCTGGTCACTACGCCAACAACTGGATGATGGCGAAGTACGATCAGGCCAATCCGCCCGCGTTGCGCAAGCTGATCGCAGCCGGCGCCAAGCTGCGCCCGTTCCCGGCGCCGGTGATGGAAGCCTGTTACAAGGCGGCGAAGGAGTTGCACAGCGAAGTCGCAGCCAGCAACGCCGATTTCAAGAAGGTGTATGAATCGCTGACGTCGTTCTCGAACAACGGCTATCAGTGGTTCCAGGTGGCCGAACTCGGATACGATGGCTTCATGGCGCGTCACTCGCAGGGCTGATTTCGTCGAACCTGCCAAAGCAAAAAAACCCGGAGCGAAAGCTCCGGGGTTCTTTGTTTGGGGGAAGCGGATGATGTGAGCCGGGGCGCTATTGTTTGGGCTGCCCGAAATCCAGCGGCGGCAATTCGATCTGCGGCACCTCGATCTTGATCGAGTTCGGATCGATGGTCGACGCCACGCCCTTGTAGTGCATCACCATCGCCGGGAACATGATGACCAATATCACCATGATGACCTGGATGACGACGAACGGCACCGCGCCCCAATAGATCTGGCCGGTCGTCACAGGATCCATGCGCTTGCCGGTGACGCGGTCGACATAGGATTCCTTCGGCGCCACCGATCGCAGATAGAACAGCGCGAAGCCGAACGGCGGGTGCATGAACGACGTCTGCATGTTGACGCCGAGGATGACGCCGAACCAGATCAGGTCGATGCCGAGCTTTTCCGCCGCGGGTCCGAGCAACGGAATGATGATGAAGGCCAGTTCGAAGAAGTCGAGGAAGAAGGCCAGGACGAAGACAAGGGCGTTGACGAAAAGCAGGAAGCCGATCTGGCCGCCGGGCAGGGAGGTCAAGAGATGTTCGACCCAGATGTGGCCGTTCACGCCATAGAACGTCAGCGAGAAAACGCGCGCGCCGATCAGGATGAAGATCACGAAGGCCGACAGTTTGGCCGTCGATTCCGTTGCTTGCCGGATCAGATCCCAGCTCAGCCGGCGCTTGGCGGCACCGAGAATGAGGGCGCCGGCTGCACCCATCGCGCCGCCTTCCGTCGGCGTGGCAATGCCAACGAAGATGGTGCCGAGCACCAGGAAGATCAGGAACAGCGGCGGCACCATCACAAACGTCGTCTGCTGCGCCATCGCCGAAAGGAAACGGAAGCCGGTGAACTTATGAATGAGCCAGTTCGCTACCGCCACGAAGAAGGCGAACAGGATGCCATAGAACATGCTGAGCACGACGTAATCGGCGCCGCGCGATTCCGAATGGCGCATCATGAACCAGCCGAACACGCAACTGACTATGAAGAGAACGCCGAGCGACCAAAGTCCGCGGCTGCCATCAGGCTCGCGAAAACCGACCGCGTCTGCTGGCAGACCCGGAGCGGCCTTGGGAAAGATCATGCTTACCAGGAACGCGTAAACGGCATACAGGCCAGCGAGCACCATTCCCGGGATGAACGCGCCCTCGTACATGTCGCCGACCGACTTGCCGAGCTGGTCGGCCATCACGATCAGGACGAGAGAGGGAGGAATGATCTGCGCCAGCGTACCGGAAGCGGCGATAACGCCGGTCGCCATCCTTCGGTCGTAGCCATAGCGCAACATGATCGGCAGCGAGATAAGGCCCATCGAGATGACGGAAGCGGCAACGACACCTGTGGTCGCCGCGAGCAACGCGCCGACGAAAATGACGGCATAGGCGAGGCCGCCGCGGATCGTGCCGAACAATTGTCCGATAGTATCGAGCAGATCCTCGGCCATGCCCGACCGTTCGAGCACTAGTCCCATGAACGTGAAGAACGGAATCGCGAGCAGCGTGTCGTTGTTCATCACGCCGTAGACGCGCTCAGGCAGCGCTTGCAGGAAGTCCGGCCGGAACTCGCCCAGCTCGATGCCGACAAAGGCGAAGATCAGTCCAACCGCGCCGAGCGAAAATGCCGCCGGATAGCCCAGCAGCAGGATAATCACCAGTGACGCGAACATGATCGGCGCCATGTTGGCGATGAGAAAAGCAGTCATCTAGTCCCCCTGAGATCGCGCGCCGACGATCAGCGTTTTTCGATCGCCTCGACGAGGTGTTCGACCTCGGCTTCGAGAGCATGCATCTGCGATGCGTGTGGATCCGGAATCAGGCCGCGCATCACCGCGATTCGCTTGATCAGTTCGGAAATGCCCTGAGCGAACAGGAACACGAACCCGATGATGATCAGCGATTTGGCCGGCCATTGCGGCAGACCACCGGCATTGCCTGATTGTTCGTTGATTTCAACCGAGCGCATGAAGAACGGACCGCCCGTGATGATCATCACGATGCAGAGTGGCATCAGGAAAAATACGTGGCCGATGATATCGATGATATCCCGCCAGCGCTTGGAAAACAGGTTGTTCACGATATCGATGCGGATGTGCTCGTTGTCGAGCATCGTCCACGGCGAGCACAGCAGAAAGACGACGCCGAACAGCACCCACTGCAGCTCCAGCCAGGAATTCGACGAAACGTCGAAACTCTTGCGCACGATCGCGTTGGTGGCCGAGATGAGCACGGCTATCAGAATGAGCCACGCCAGGCGTTTGCCCGTCCACCGCGTGAACGCGTCGATTCCCCGGCTCAATTTCAAGAGCGATTGCAACGATGACCCTCCCAGACTGACGCCTCTGCCGTCTTGACCGCGCTGTTGGGCGCAGCCGGCTTATCCTGCCGAGCTAGCATGAAGCCGATGCACCAAACCAGCGCTCGCTGCTGCCGTCAATCGGAAGTTTGTTGATATTGAAGGGGAATATTTCGTCTGCGGAATTACCATTGCGCCTTGGCCCAGGCGGCAGGCTGTGGGGCACGACTTTGGTCAACGAGTCATTGTTTGCCGGCGCAATTGCTACTGCTGCTTGAGAGGACCTAAATCCAGCGGCGGCAATTCGATCTGCGGAACCTCGATTCTGATCTTGCTGATGTCCTCCGCGCTCACCGGCTTGTCCAGCAACGCGGTAACGGTCCAGGGGAAAGCGATCACCAGCGCGACCATGATGACCTGCAGGCCGATCCAGGGGATCGCTCCCCAATAGATGTCGGAGCTCTTCACCTCCTTGGGCGCCACGCCACGCAGGTAAAACAGCGCAAAGCCGAACGGCGGATGCAGGAACGACGTCTGCATGTTGACGCACAGCATCACGCCGAACCAGATCAAAGCCGCATCCGCGCCGACCACTGGCGCCAGCACCTTTTGTGCAATCGGCGCAACCATCGGCAGGATGATGAAGGCGATCTCGAAGAAGTCGAGGAAGAACGCCAGGAAAAAGATGAACAAGTTGATGAAGATCAGGAAGCCCCAGACCCCGCCGGGCACCGAGGTCAGCATGTGCTCCAGCCAGACGCCGCCGGAGACGCCGAGGAACACCACGGAAAAGCAGGTCGAACCGATCAGGATGAACACCACCATCGAGGTGAGGCGCATCGTCGACTGATAGCCCTGACGGATGAGGTCGCGGAGGTCGGGAATGCGCACGGCTTCCAGACAAATCCAGATCACGGCGAGATAGGTGATTGCGAAGGCAATCTTGAAGAGAAAGCTGCCCGTATAGAGGATTCCGAGAATCGTTCCGACGCCTGCGGCGACGATGCCGATCAGCAGAATCCTGTTACCGGCCGCGCGGAATTCCTTGTGGTGTATTGCGGCAAGCACGACGGCGCCAACGGCGCCCATGGCGCCGGCTTCGGTCGGCGTCGCCAGGCCCAGCATCATGGTGCCGAGCACGACGAAGATCAGCACCGCCGAGGGGATGATTCCCATCAGGCATTTTCGCCACAGCGGCCAGCCGGTCAGCGTCAACGCCGACTTCGGCACCGGTGGCACGTGGTCCGGCTTGATGATGCCGAGAAGAAACGTGTAGCCGGCGAACAGCGCGATCTGGAATAGCGACGGTCCCCAAGCGCCGAGATACATATCGCCGACCGACTTTCCGAGCTGGTCGGCCAATACGATCAGCACCAGCGACGGTGGTACCAACTGGGTGATGGTGCCCGAGGCCGCCAGCACGCCGGTGATGTAGCGCATGTTGTAGCCATAGCGGATCATCACCGGCATCGAGATCAGTGCCATGGCGATGACCTGGGCCGCCACCGTGCCGGTGATCGCGCCGAGAATGAAGCCGACGATGATGACGGAGTAGCCTAGTCCGCCGCGCACCGGGCCGAACAACTGGCCCATCGAATCCAGCATGTCTTCGGCGAGGCCGCATCGTTCGAGGACGGCGCCCATGAAGGTGAAGAAAGGGATCGCCAGCAGCAATTCGTTGGCGAGCACGCTGCCGAAGATGCGGCCCGGAATCGCCTGCATGAAGCTGAAGTCGAAAAAGCCGAGATGGATCGCGAGAAAGCCGAACGAGAATCCGACCGCCGCCAGCGTGAATGCGACGGGAAAGCCGATCAGCATCGCCAGAATAAGTCCGCCGAACATCAGCGGCGGCATCATTTCCAGCGTGATCATTGCACCGGTCTTTCGTACCTGGCATCGATGGTCACGAGATTCTGCAGCGCGGCGACGCGCTTGATGACCTCGGACACGCCCTGCAGTGCGAGCATCACGAAGCCTGCGGGCACGACCAGTTTGATCGGCCAGCGCAACAGGCCTCCGGCGTTGCTGGATTCCTCGCCGACGGCGTAGGCCTGCAGGAAGAACGGCCAGGACAGCCAGGTCAGCAGCAGGCAGGCCGGGATCAGGAAGCACAGCGTTCCGATCAGGTCGAGCCAGAGCTGGCCGCGTTCGGAGAGCATCAAATAGAAGATTTCGACCCGAACATGCTCGTTGCGCTTGAAGGTGTAGGAGGCGCCGAACATCACGAAGATGGCGAACATGTACCACTGCAGTTCGAGCCAGCCGTTGGAGCTATAGCCGAACGCGTAGCGGATCATCGCATTGCCGGCGCTGACCGTGCACGCTGCTAGGACCAGAAAGTTGCAGAGATTGCCGATCTTTTCGTTGAGCAGATCGATCCCGGCACTGAGCGCTAACAACGGCCGCATCATACCTGCCCGGGCGGTGGCCACGATGCCACCGCCGATGTCGCGATCGATTGCATCGATCGTCCTCCCCCTTTTTGCGCTTCCGCCGTCTTTGCCGCTCCGTTTAGGTGCGGTGGCCTGTCCAGCCATGCTGGCGTGAAGCAGCCGCACCATTCCAGCGCGCTGCAACAGCGTCAATCGGAAAATGCGTCGGACGATATCGGGCCGCGGTAACTAGCCGCCGGTCACGCTCATGTGGCGCGAGACGCTCGGGCGATTATGCCGGCGGTCGATAATGAAGTCGTGGCCCTTCGGCTTCAGCCCGATGGCGCGATCAATCGCTTCCGAGAGCAGGTCGTTATCGGCGGAGGCCCGCAACGGCTTGCGCAGATCGGAGGCATCCTCATGGCCGAGGCAGGTGTGCAACGTACCGGTGCAGGTGATCCGTACGCGGTTGCAGGACTCGCAGAAATTATGCGTCATCGGCGTGATGAAGCCGAGCTTGCCGCCGGTCTCGGTGACGCGGACGTAGCGGGCCGGGCCGCCAGTGTCGTCGTCGAGATCGGTCAGCGTGTAGTGCTGCGCAAGGCGGGCACGAAGCAGCGACAACGGCACATACTGGTCGATCCGCCCTTCGCCGATGTCGCCCATCGGCATGACTTCGATCAGCGTCAACGCCATGCCCTTGCCGTGCGCCCATTCCATCAGCGAGGGGATCTCTTCCTCGTTCATGTTCTTCAGCGCCACCGCATTGATCTTGACCGCAAGCCCTGCGTCCCGCGCAGCCTCGATGCCGGCCAAAACCTGGTCGAGATCGCCCCAGCGCGTGATGGTGCGGAACTTTGCGGCATCGAGCGTGTCGAGCGAGACGTTGACGCGGCGGACGCCGCAGTCGCGCAGTTCGGCCGCAAAGCGCGCCAGTTGCGAGCCGTTGGTAGTCAGCGTCAGCTCATCGAGCGCGCCGGTTCCAAGATGCCGCGACAGCGAGTGCACAAGCGACATCACGTTGCGCCGGACCAGCGGCTCGCCGCCGGTGAGGCGGATCTTGCGCACGCCCTTGGCGATGAAGGCTGAGCACAGCCGGTCGAGTTCCTCCAGCGTCAGGAGATCCTTCTTCGGCAGGAACGTCATGTCCTCGGACATGCAGTAGAAGCAGCGCAGGTCGCAGCGATCGGTGACCGACACGCGCAGATACCGGATGGTCCGGCCGAAGGGATCGATCATCGGACGTATCAGATGGTCGGGTGACGGAGAGCCGCTCATTCAAACTGCCTCTAAAGGGGCCGCGCGCTGGTTCGCTAGCATAATCTAGGTACCTTGTAAGGCGCCTACAATCGCAACCTCTCAAATGCGCCGCGGGGCAGAGTGGGGGACCTGTGGCGATCCAATAATAGCTGTAAAATCAAGCAGTTAAATCCGTAAAGCGGCCGCTGAGCCCATCCACGGCGGCCGGTAATTCGCGCATATGCCCGATCAACCGGTCGGGCTTAAGCTGGGCGATCGGAACGTCGGTGTAGCCGAATTCGACCCCGATCACGGGAACGCCGGCCCGCCTGGCGACGCCGACGTCAGGTCCCGCGTCGCCCACCATGATGGTCGCGCCAATATCCCCGCCGGCGCGCGCCACCGTCTGCTGCAGGATCACGGGGTCGGGCTTGGAGACGCCGAACGTGTCGGCGCCGCAGATCGCGGCGAACCGTCCGCTCAAGCCCAGTTCGTCGAGCAGCCGCTTCGACAGCCATTCCAGCTTGTTGGTGCAGACCGCAAAACGACAGCCCTGCGCCTCAAGATCATCGAGCGCGGCCTCCAGCCCCTCGAAAGGGCGCGATTCCACCGCGATATGGGCGCCGTAATAATAGACAAAATCCCTGGTGAGCCGGTCGATGTCGTCAGTGCTTGTCGCACGGCCTTCCAGCTCCAGCCCCCGTTCGATCAGCTTGCGGGCGCCCGCGCCGATCATGTTGCGCGCGGCGCGCAGCGGCACCGGCGGCAATCCTTCGCGATCAAGCACGAAATTGAGGGCGGCGATCAAGTCGGGCGCGGTGTCGACCAGCGTGCCGTCGAGGTCGAAGACTACAGTGCGGGGAAGGCTCATCCGGAATTCGCTAGCGGCAGGCGCGCCTTCATGCAAGTGCAGCCCCGACACAGCGGACAACCTATTTCTGGCAATTTAGACGGGCCACGGCGCTGTTCCCAAGGCCAAAACGACGCTAGACATGCGCCCGCGGATCAGCGGATTCTGGGAGCATCGTCAGCGTGGATATGGATGGACTTAAGCGGCAAGCGGCGGCACGGGCGCTGGAGCATGTGCAGGATGGCATGAAGCTCGGGCTCGGCACCGGCTCGACCGCCAAGCATTTTGTCGAACTGCTCGGCGAAAGGGTTGCCGGCGGGATGAAGGTGATCGGCGTGCCGACTTCGGAAGCGACCCGCGCCCAGGCCGAAGCCTGCAAAATTCCGCTGACCACGTTTGATGAAGTCGACCGGCTCGACCTCACCGTCGATGGTGCCGACGAGGTCGATCCCGCCCTCAACCTGATCAAGGGTGGCGGTGGGGCGCTGCTCCGGGAGAAGATCGTGGCGGCGGCGTCCGATCGCATGATCGTGATTGCCGACGATACCAAATGGGTCGATGTTCTCGGCCGCTTCCCCCTACCTGTAGAGGTGATTCCGTTCGGGCTGGCCGCCACCCAGCGGGCCATGGGCGCGGCATTTGCCCAAAGCGGCGTTTCCGGGCAAATGGGGCTCCGCAAGGGCAAGGACGGCCACGTTTTTGTCACCGATGGCGGCCACTGGATTGTCGATGCCCATCTCGGGCGTATCGCCGATGCGCCGCGTCTGGCGGGCCTGTTGAGCCTGATCCCGGGTGTCGTCGAACACGGGTTGTTCGTTGGCCTGGCCAGCACCGCCGTCCTGGCAGGTGCCCAGGGAATTCGCGTAGTTGAGCGGCGGTAACGCCGGTAATCGAGGAGAATTGGAATGAAGAGGCTTTCACGGATTTTGTCGGCGGCCGGCCTTGCGGTGGGGCTAGCCCTGACCGGCGCTCCGGCCGGCGCGCAGCAGAAGAACGCGCCGGCGGCGCCTGCGACCGCGCCACTCAAGCCCGGTTCACCGGCGGCGATCGCCGCCGCCAAGGAAATCCTGGCGATGAAGAATGCGGCCGCGATGTATGCCAACGCCGTTCCCAATCTCGTCGAGCAGACCAAGAACGTGCTGATGCAGAGCAATCTGAACTATCAGAAGGATCTCAACGAGGTCGCCGTGATCGTCGCCAAGAATCTGGCCGGCCGCGAAAAGGAGATCGGCGAAGGCATGGCGCAGGTCTACGCCAATGAGTTCACCGAGCAGGAGTTGAAGGACCTCGTGACCTTCTACAAGTCGCCGCTCGGCCAGAAGCTGCTCGCGAACGAGCCCCGCGCCATTCAGTTCAGCATGTCCTACATGAACCAGTGGGCACAGCAATTTGCTGAAGTCATCAACGGCCAGTTCCGCGCCGAGATGAAGAAGCGCGGCAAGGACATCTGATTTTCAAGCGAAGCATGCCCTCGGACTTGATCCGAGGGTGGACTTCCGGTTCGCATGAAGAAAACGCGTCAAATATAAGAGAGCAAACGGGCGACTTCGGGCGGGGTTGAGATGGCTAAGTTCGACGTCGATCTGTTTGTCATCGGCGGTGGTTCGGGGGGCGTTCGCGCCGCCCGCATCGCTGCCGGCCATGGCGCAAAGGTCATGGTTGCCGAAGAATACCGGATGGGCGGCACCTGCGTGATCCGCGGCTGCGTGCCGAAAAAGCTGTTCGTGCTCGGCTCGCACGTCCGCCACGAGATCGAGGATGCAAACGGCTTCGGCTGGACCATTCCCGAATTCTCCTTTGATTGGCCGACGCTGGTCGCCAACAAGGACAAGGAGATCGCCCGCCTCGAAGGCATCTACGCTGCCAATGTCGAGAAATCAGGCGCGCGCATCGTCAAGACGCGCGCCGTGCTGGAAGACGCCCACACGCTGCGCCTGTTGACCGGCGAAACGGTCACCGCAAAATACATCCTGATCGCGACCGGCGGCGCGCCTAATCATGGGCGGGAGATCCCCGGCATCGAGCACGTGATTTCCTCCAACGAGGCGTTTCACCTCACCGAACTGCCGAAGCGCATCGTGATCCAGGGCGGCGGCTATATCGCGCTGGAATTCGCCGGCATCTTTGCCGGCTTCGGCTCCGACGTGACCGTGATCTATCGCGGCGACAACATTCTGCGCGGTTTTGATGAGGACGTCCGCAAGCACGTGCGCGCCGAGATGGAGAAGCAGGGGATTACGATCATCACCGGCTGCACCATCGATAAGGTGGACAAGCACGGCAACGAATACACCACGCATCTATCTAGCGGTTCGAGCATCGCCTCAGAGAAGGTGATGTTCGCTATCGGCCGCCACCCGAACGTCGCCAATCTCGGGCTCGAGAAGGCCGGAGTCGCCATCAACCCAGCCAATGGCGGCATCGCCGTCGATGAGTGGTCGAAGACGTCGGTCGACAACATCTATGCGATCGGCGACGTCACCCATCGCCTCAATCTGACGCCGGTCGCAATCCGCGAAGGCCATGCCTTCGCCGACACCGTGTTCGGCAAGCGGCAGGTAGCAGTCGACCACGCCACCATTCCGACGGCGGTGTTCTCGCAGCCCGAGGTCGGCACGGTGGGCCTGACCGAAGCGCAGGCCCGCGCGCAAGTGAGCCATGTCGACATCTACAAGGCCGATTTCCGTCCGATAAAGGCGACGATGTCCGGCCGCGACACCCGCGTGCTGATGAAACTCGTGGTCGACGGCACCACGGACCGCGTGCTCGGCTGTCACATCGTCGGCGACACCGCCGCCGAAATCGTCCAGGCGGTTGCCATCGCAGTAAAGATGAAGGCGACGAAGGCCGATTTCGACGCGACGATCGCGCTGCACCCGACGGCGGCGGAAGAACTGGTGACGATGCGGACGCCGACGGCGAGGTATGTGAGGCAGGCGGCGGAGTAGGCAGAATCGTAGGATGGGTTGAGCCCTTGCGAAACCCATCATCTGCTGCGCAACACGAATGATGGGTATCGCTTCCGCCTACGCTCGTTGAGCTAAGGCGGACAAGTCGCTCCACCCATCCTACGGGCTCGGGCTACCGACATCCGCCGCATTCTGATAACGACGTCATTCAGTATTCAAGAACAGAGGTAGGCCAATAATGATTGAGCAGATCGGTATCGTAGGCGCAGGCACGATGGGCAACGGGATCGCGCAGGTGTGCGCGGCGGCGGGCCTTCCGGTGGTCATGACCGATATTTCCGATGCAGCGCTCACCCGCGGCATGTCTGTGGTCGCCAACAGCCTGGAGCGCCTCGTCAACAAGCAGAAGATGACCGACGCCGACCGTCAGGCGGCGCTGGCGCGCATTACGACGACCACGGACACGGCGAAGTTTTCCACCTGCGATCTCGTGATCGAGGCAGCCACCGAGAATGAGGAACTAAAGGTCAAGATCCTGAAGGACCTCTGCCCGAAACTGCGGCCGCAGGCGCTGCTCGCGACCAACACGTCCTCGATCTCGATCACGAAACTTGCGGCGGCGACCGACCGGCCGGACCGTTTCATCGGCATGCACTTCTTCAATCCGGTGCCGCTGATGGCGCTGTTGGAATTGATCCGGGGCTTGCAAACCTCCGACGATACCCATGCCAAGGCGGAAGCCTTTGCAAAACGGATCGGCAAGGTGTCGATCACGGCGAAGAACAGCCCGGGCTTTGCGGTCAACCGCATCCTCTGCCCGATGATCAACGAGGCGATCTTCGCGCTGCAGGAGGGACTGGCGACCGCGGAAGACCTCGACGCCGGCATGAAACTCGGCTGCAACCATCCGATCGGCCCGCTGGCGCTCGCCGACATGATCGGTCTCGACACCATGCTGTCGGTGATGGAAGTGTTCTACCAGGGCTTCAACGACCCGAAATACCGCCCCGCGCCGCTCTTGAAGGAAATGGTCGCCGCCGGTCATCTCGGCCGCAAGACCGGGCAGGGGTTTTATAGTTACGGGAAGTAGGGGAGCGATAGCATGTAGGATGGGTATCGCTTCCGCCTTCGCTCTGGCGAGCTGCGGCGGACAAGTCGCTCCATCATCCTACGAAGCTACTTCGGATCGGGATCGACAAGATCCTTCGCCGGATTCTCCAGCTTCCCCGCGCGTGCCAGCTTCACTGCATTCCCGAGCGCGCGTGCCGCATTGCGTACCTCGTCGTGGAATTCACGGTCCTCATCCAGCGCCTGATGCGAAGTGGCGTAGGGCTCCATGTAGCCGATATAGCCCTCGGCTTCGGCGGTGCGGCCGGCCGAGATCAGCGCCATGTCGGTCAGCCAGTCCGACAGTGAGCGGCGCAGCGTTTCCGCGCCTCCGCTGTCGCCGTGAATCACAAGGCCGAAATGCCGGCCGGCCAGATGGCGCGGATACGGCCATCCCTTCAGTTCGAGCGCCTTGGCCTGGTCGGCGTGCTTGCCGTGCGTCGAGGTCGGATCGGGATTGCCGCCATCGGCGCAGACCAGGCGATCCATCATCGCCTTCAGCGGCGTCGGCGCGTGATACCAGTTCACCGGCGCCACGATCAGGATGCCGTGCGCGGCCACCCAGAGCGGATAGATTTCGTTCATCCAGTCGTCGGTCTGGCCGAGCGAATAGTTCGGATAGCAACTGCAGGGCCAGTGGCAGAGCGGCATCGCGGTGGCGACGCAGGATTTGCAGGGATGAATCTGCCGGCCATATTCCGACGTTAGCCGCGACAGATCCAGGATGTCGACGGCACATCCCATTTCGACCAGCACCGGCTCGGCGAGCTTGACCAGCCGCCAGGTCTTGGATGTCTCGCCGGGGCAGGTATGCTCGCTTCGCGCCGAGCCGTTGATGACGAGAATGCGCGGCTGCGCAGCGGCATAGTCGTGCCGCCGCTGCGCTTCGAGAATGGCCTCGCGTGCGGCGAGCCAGTCCACCGCGATTTCGTACTCGGGATCGGCGAAACCCGCGCCCGCCTTGCGGGTCAGCGGGGCCTTGCGGGAATGGCTATAGGCGTCCCATGCCGCCGCGACGATGGCATCGAGCTCGCGCTGCAGTGGCTGGAAGACCGGATCGACGAAGCGGCCGCGATAGCGCCTCTCGAATTCCTCGCGCGGCAATTTGACGGGCGGCATTTCCTTGCGAACGTCCGGCGCCGCCATGGATCGATCCTTTCGCGCAAATGATCACTGCCGTCTCAACGTTGCAGCCGGAGCAGCGGTTCCGGGGCGTGGCCGGAGCATCTATTCCGGACGCCACATGTCGAACAGTTCCGCGGCGCTGACCAGCTCGATCTGCTCGTTGAACCGCGTCCGATACATGGTCATCAGCGCATCATGGCCGGTGTCCGACGAGCTGCAGAGTGCATCCTGCACGATGATCACGCGAAAACCGAGATCGACCGCGCCGAGCACCGTGGCAAGCACGCAGACATCGGTCTCCGCGCCTGACACCACCACGGTGCCGACATGCCGCTCGACCAGCAGATGACCGAGCCGCGATCCGAAGAACGCCGAATAGGCGGGCTTGTCGACGACCAGAGCCGGCGGTGAGTATCGTGCTAGCGCCGGCACGATGTCGAGCGCGCCGGGCGCGAGATCGCCGCGCGTCGCGCGCTCCCATTTGGTGAAGTAGACGCGCCACTGGCCGCGACGGTCTTCCGGCCGCTCGGGTGTAATGAAGCGCGTGAATACCGTCCGCTCCTGATATCGTGCGGCGATCTGCGAGATCACCGGCAATACCCTTTCCATCCATGGCGTTTCCCACACGCCGCCCCTGGCGAAGATGTTCTGCATATCGATGCACAGATGTGCGGCGTCGCGAATTCCTTCCATGAGTGGCCTCTCGCCTCATTGAGAAGGCTAATTCGGAAAATGGGAGCTGGTTTCAACAGCCGGCCGGGAACGGCCGGCCTTGTCAGGCACGCGTAAAGTCGCGACCGAGGCATCGGCGGCTGAGGGTGAGCGGAACTCCCGCCTTTGTGCCACGTTGCATTCGTGGTTGATGGCGCGTGGACGGAGAGGCCATGGCTTACTTTTCCAGAGGACAGGACGCGATCGAGCGGAGCGGCAAGATCCTGGCGGATGTCGTATGTGCCTTGCTCCTGTTGGCCTTCGCAATTGCGTACTTCGGCTGGCTAGGCGGCGCGGTTGCGTTTCTCATCGTTGAAGGCGGGCTGCTGGCGGTCGAGTACGTCTTGCCCCGCGACGAAGGTGATGCGGCCGCCGTGGTGAGGTGAGCTACTCTCCCGCCTGGATCCATTCCGCGGCCCCGCGCCACAGCGTGTCGCGATGCTCGGGCCGGAAAAATCCCATATGCCCGATCTTGCTCACGCCGGTATCCGCAGGCCTCACCGTGATGATCTCAGGCGCGGTCGAGGTAAATCCCGAACACAACAATTCGACCGCCGGCCGCGTTGCCCAGGGATCGTCGGACATGCAGAGTGCACGCAACGCGCCCTGATATTTCGGGAAGTTCTGCACGGCCTCGAGCCTGGCATCCTCGAACAGATAGCGCGGGCTCATCACCCAGCGGACCCATTGCAGGAATGCATCCTTCGGCAGATCCATGCCGAGGCCGGCCTTGCCGGGCATGTAGCCGAGCGCGCGGGTCAACGGAGCGCCGACAAAATTGAGCAGGGCATAGACGCGGTAGCGCTCCGGCGCTGTCATCAGTTTCCAGTAGCCGGCTTGTGCGGCGATCAGGAGTGCACGCGAAATCTCCGAATTGTTCGGCAACAGGCCGAGCGCCTGGCCGCCGAACGAATGTCCGACATAGACGAAGGGCAGCGCCTTGTAACGCTCCCGCATCCAGGCGACCGCCGCGGTGATGTCCTGGGCTGCCCAGTCCGACATCGAGGCCTTGAAGCCGACCAGCGATTTCGGCCTGACGGAGCCGGTCAGCGCCTGCGGCCTCGAGTCGCCGGTGCCGCGATAGTCGTAGGTCAGAACCGCGCAGCCGCGGTGGGCGAGGTAACTGGCAAAGCCCCGGTAGAGCTTGCGGGGAACGGCGGTCGCCGAATTGACCAGGACCGCATGGCGCTTAGCGCCGCGGGGCAGAAACAGCGTTGCGGCAAGGGGATATCCATCCGTCGCGGGCACCGTGACGTCGTCGCTAAATATGTCGTCCAGCCCCGGCTCGGCCACCGTGTTCTCCTGCCAGCTTTGCGAGCGGCCATAACAAAAGCGAATTCGGATTTCGCCGCAAGAGCTTGTCAGGACTACTGGAAATCTAACTGGCGGTCGGCCCGCGGCCTGTGTATAACCCGGCCTTCGTAACCTAAGTTGCGGTTTTTGCTCAGGAGCTAACGTCATGTCCGAGCGGTGGACGCCCGATAGCTGGCGCACCAAGCCGGTGCTGCAGGTCCCCGATTATCCCGATGCCAAGGCATTGGCCGACGTCGAGGCGCAGCTTGCTACGTTTCCGCCGCTGGTTTTCGCTGGCGAGGCCCGCAACCTGAAGAAGGCGCTGGCCCGCGTCGCGGCCGGCGAGGCCTTCCTGCTGCAGGGCGGCGATTGCGCCGAGAGCTTTGCCGAGCACGGCGCCAACAACATCCGCGACTTTTTCCGCGTGCTGCTGCAGATGGCCGTGGTCCTGACCTATGCCGGCGCGCTGCCGGTGGTGAAGGTCGGCCGCATCGCCGGGCAATTCGCAAAACCGCGCTCGTCGAACACCGAAAAAATCAATGGCGTCGAGCTGCCGAGCTACCGCGGCGACATCATCAACGACATCGCCTTCACCCCGGAAGCGCGCATCCCCGATCCGCAGCGCCAGTTGATGGCGTACCGGCAGTCGGCGGCGACGCTGAACCTGCTCCGCGCATTCGCGACCGGTGGCTTTGCCAATCTCGGCAGCGTGCACCAGTGGATGCTGGGCTTCCTCAAGGATTCCCCGCAGTCCCGCCGGTACAAGGAGCTGGCGGATCGTATTTCGGACGCGCTGAACTTCATGCGCGCCTGTGGGCTGGATCTCGAAAGCCATCCCGAACTGCGCGCCACCGATTTCTACACCAGCCACGAGGCGCTGCTGCTCGGCTACGAGCAGGCGCTGACCCGGGTGGATTCCACCACCGGCGACTGGTACGCGACGTCAGGCCACATGATCTGGATCGGCGACCGCACCCGCCAGCTCGACCACGGCCATGTCGAATATTTCCGCGGCATCAAGAACCCGATCGGCCTGAAATGCGGCCCCTCGCTGAAGCCGGATGAGTTGCTCAAGCTGATCGACATCCTCAATCGCGACAACGAGCCGGGACGGCTGACGTTGATCAACCGCTTCGGCTCCGACAAGGTCGGCGATCATCTCGCGCCGCTGATCCGCGCCGTGCAGCGGGAAGGGCGGGTTGTGGTCTGGTCTTGCGATCCCATGCACGGCAACACCATTACCTCCACATCAGGCTACAAGACCCGTCCGTTCGACCGGGTGCTGTCGGAGGTGAAGTCGTTCTTCGCGATCCACGCCGCCGAAGGCACCCATGCCGGCGGCGTGCATCTGGAAATGACCGGACAGGACGTCACCGAATGCATCGGCGGCGCGCGCGCCATCTCCGACGAGGACCTCAACGACCGCTACCACACGGTCTGCGATCCCCGCCTCAACGCCGAACAGTCGATCGACCTAGCTTTCCTGATTGCCGAACTGCTGAAGCAGGAACGCGCCGGGAAAGCTCAGCCGATGCCGGCCGCAGCGGGACTTTGATTTGCTGCGACTCTGGCGGGCCACGATCAACACGCGTAACGGCCTCGCTTTTGCGATCCGCTCGGAGCAGGCCGTCCGCGAGGAACTGTTCGCATTGGTGCTGTCGGTACCGCTGGCCTGGCTGATCGGCACGACCACGATGCGTCGCGTGGAACTGGTTGCGGCCGTCGCCTTTGTCCTGGTGGTCGAACTGCTCAACACCGCGATCGAAAAGCTCGCCGACCGCCTGACAACCGATCACGACCTGAAGATCGGCCAGGTCAAGGATATGGGATCGGCGGCGGTCGGCGTGGCGCTGTTGATGGCCGGCCTGTTCTGGCTGTTCGCCCTCGCGGAACGCATGGGCGCCATTTAGATATGCGGTTCTGATTTGCATCAGAACCGCATATCTAAGTTTTTGTTTTGACGCGTTTTCTTCACGCGAACCGGTATCCACTTCGCTCGATAAGGCATCAAAGCGAGCAATTGCAGTTTGCTCTTGTGCAAGGCACCATCGCTCCCATGACCGACACCTTTACGATCACGCTGGCGCAGTTGAACCCGACGGTCGGCGACGTGCCAGGCAACGCCGCCAAGGCCCGCGCGGCGCGCGACAAGGCCGCGGCCGATGGCGCCGACCTCCTGCTGCTGCCCGAATTGTTCATCTGCGGCTATCCGCCGGAAGACCTGGTACTGAAGCCAGCCTTTCAGGCCGCCTGCCGCGCCGCAGTCGAAGAGCTGGCGCGCGAGACGGCGGGCGGGGGGCCCGCCGTTCTAATCGGCACGCCATGGGTCGAGGACGGCAAGCTTTATAACGCCTGCGCGCTGCTCGATCAGGGCCGCATCGCCGCGTTGCGCTTCAAGGCGAACCTGCCGAACTACGGCGTGTTCGATGAAAAGCGCTTGTTCGCGCGCGGTCCGGCCGCCGGGCCGGTGACGGTCCGCGGTATCCGCGTCGGCGTCCCCATCTGCGAGGACATCTGGCTCGAAGAGTCCGAGGAATACGAGAACGTCGTCGAGTGCCTCGCCGAGACCGGCGCGGAAATTCTCGTGGTGCCGAACGGCTCGCCCTACGCGCGCGACAAGAACGACCTCCGGCTGTCGATTGCGGTCGCCCGCGTCACCGAGAGCGGGCTGCCGCTGGTCTATCTCAACCAGATCGGCGGGCAGGACGAACTGGTATTCGATGGCGCGTCGTTCGCGCTTAACGCCGATCTGTCGGTGGCCGCGCAATTGCCCGCGTTCGAAGAAGGCATCGTCACGCTGCGCTGGACCAAGGGCACCGAGGGCTGGCGCTGCTCGGGCCCCGTAGAGCCCCTGCTCGAGGGCGACAAGGGCGATTACGCCGCCTGCGTGCTGGGCCTGCGCGACTACGTCCGCAAGAACGGCTTTCCGGGCGTCTTGCTCGGCATCTCCGGCGGCATCGATTCCGCGCTGTGCGCGGCCATTGCCGTTGATGCGCTCGGCGCCGATCAGGTCCGCGGCGTGATGCTGCCGTTCCGCTTCACCGCGCAGGTGTCGGTGGACGACGCTGCCAAGCTCGCGAAGGCGCTCGGCATCCGCTACGAGGTGCTGCCGATTGCCGATGCGGTGAACGGCTTCGAGAAAATCCTCTCTGGACCATTTGCCGGCCTGCCGCGCGATATCACCGAAGAGAATTTGCAGGCGCGCACCCGCGGCACGCTCTTGATGGCGATTTCCAACAAGACCGGCGCGATGGTCGTGACGACAGGCAACAAGTCGGAAATGTCGGTCGGTTACGCCACGCTCTATGGCGACATGAACGGCGGCTTCAATCCGATCAAGGACATCTACAAGACCGAAGTGTTTCGGCTATCGAGCCTGCGCAACGAGTGGAAGCCGGACGGTGCGCTCGGGCCGTCGGGCGAGGTGATCCCGGTCAACATCATCACCCGGCCGCCGACGGCGGAGCTGCGCGAGAACCAGACCGACCAGGATTCACTGCCGCCCTACGAGATGCTGGACGGCATACTGGAGCGTCTGGTCGAGCGCGAGGAGCCGCTGGCCACGATCATCGCGGCCGGTTTCCCGGCTGAAATGGTGACGCGGATCGATCGCCTGCTCAACATCGCCGAATACAAGCGGCGGCAGGCTGCGCCCGGCGTCAAGGTGACGGAAAAGAACTTTGGCCGCGACCGCCGCTATCCCATCACCAACCGCTTCCGCGACAACGGCAAGGCGCTGCCCGTGCCCGACGAAAAGCTGGTCGCCCGCGCCGGCCGCGCCTCGGCGGATGCATTCGAAGGGTAGGGCGTTTGGCGCCTACTGCTTCGGCGGGATGAAGGTCGGGCCGACGGTGCGGATCGGCTTGTCCTTGTCGTTGGTCGCGGCCGCCGTATCAGCCGGAGCCGTCGCCGGTGCAGGCGCGGCGGCGGTGGTGCCTGCGGGCGCGGCGCCCTTCTTGGGCGGCGGCGCGCCTTTCGACTGCCCGCGCTGCTGCATCCGCCTCGCACTTTCCTCGGTGACGATGATGTCGCCCTGCTGTTCGACCGCCGCCCTGTCGTCGACGGACTTCAGCGCTTCGGACCAGGTCTGGCCCGCAGGCTTGCAGGAGCAGGATGCGTTGAACTCGGTGCGGAATTTGAACGCGTTGGGCAGCGATGAATATGGCTGGCCGTTGATCGAGACCGCCTGGTTGATGTCTTCGCCGGGATTGCGATAGGCGAACAGGTTCGCCTCCGCCGCCGGGCACAGCGCCTTGCAGGTCCTCTCATCGTCCTGGAAGCGGGCCTGCACGGTGGCAAACGAGACCGGGAAATAGGCGCCGTCGCAGGTGCGGACGCAGACGGTGCGGTAGGTGCCGGATGGCGCGCCGAGATCGGCGCTCGGCGGCGGCAGCGTGTTGTTGTTGTTACCGAACAGGCTGTCGATGAAGTTGCCAGGGCCGCGCGCGGCAGCGGAATATTGCGGGCCGCAATTGTTCTGCGCGAGCGCCGCCAGCACCGAGCGGCGCTGGTTTTCGCGGTCAGCGCCGCCGATGCCGCCGCTGCGCAGCCGCTCCAGGCTGGTGGTGATCTGGTCGAGGTTGGCGCGCATCTGCTGAATCTGGTTGTTCACCGGGCCGCACTGGGCGGAACGACCGTTGAACAGCGAGAAGAAGCCCGAGCTGTCGCAGCCCATGCGCTTGGCTTGTAGCGTGACCCGGTCGAGCTCGGCCTGCTGCTTGGCCTCGGCGTCCTGATAGCGGCGGATCTGCTCATCCTTGGCGGGGTCGCCGGTGCCGGCGCCGCGGTCGATCGTCGCCAATTGTCCTTCGAGCCGGATGCAGATCGGATTGGCCTGCGCGCCCTGCTGGGGCGGGGCGTCCTGGTTCATCTGCGCCATGGCGTCTTCGTTCGTCTGCGCCAGAGCGGGTGCGCCCGGTGCGGCGATGCCGAGCAGGATGGCGCAGGTCAAAATTCGAAGGGAGAGGGAAGAGTTGCGAATTTCCAGCATATCCGGCCATTGAGAGCTGATCCGCGCGGCTCAAAAAGCCTGGTGACGCGGCCAAGGCGGCGTTCTGCGGCCAAGGCCGCATCCAATAGCTGCTTCTCGGGGCAGCGTCACGTCGTTTCCGGGGCGCGGGTGTGGCAAACCGGCCCTTGAAATTACGGGATTAGATCTCTTTAGCGCTGGCAGGTAATGGCGACGTATTCGCCGCACGCCGGGCCTGAGCAGTGGTCGCCACCGCCGATCGGAACCGCGTTGGTGATTTCGTCGGGCACGACGCGACGATAGGCGGTCGCCTGCGCAAATTCCCGTGACTGACAATAGGAGCGGGCGGCATGGGCGCCACATTTGTCGCCTCTGGCGAGGCACTCGTCCACGCCGTAACCGTCGGCCTGGTTGGCCACGATGAAGACGCGGCTGTCGGCGGCGGCGGCCGAGGCGGCGAGCAGGAAGGCACAGGCAATGAGTGCGGAGGAAAGTCGCATGGATGCACCGGCGGCGGGAAGAGACCGCCCTCAGAAATAGGCCCAAAACGTTAACAATGATTAACCATGAGGGCCGAGGGCGGCTGCGAATGGCGGGGTTCGGCGGCCTGATCGCCCCCAAATCGGGCACAAGCAAGGCCTTGACGGCGTGCCTGCGATACCGCAATGGTGGAACCATGAACGGTCTCCTCGCCATCTGCGCCATTTGCCGCGAGATTATTAGCTAGCGATTCGCTGGCTGAGGCCGTCTTTTCTCAAAATGAGATCACTGGACGCCCGGCCGCAAGGGATGGGTTTTCCATGGAACTGCGTCTGTACGATACCTTGACGAAGGAGAAGCGGCCGTTCGTGCCGCTCGATGCCGATAACGTCCGCATGTATGCCTGCGGACCGACGGTCTATGACTTCGCCCATATCGGTAATGGCCGCGCGGCGATCGTGTTCGACGTGCTGTTTCGCGTGCTGCGCCATCGCTTCGGCGCCGATCATGTGACCTATGTCCGCAACGTCACCGACGTCGACGACAAGATCAACGTCCGCGCTGCGCGCGACTATCCCGGCGTGCCGCTGAACGAGGCGATCCGCAAGGTCACCGAAGAGACCTATCAACAATACCAGGACGACGTCACCGCGCTCGGCTGCTTGGCCCCGACGGTGCAGCCGCGCGCGACCGAGCACATCCCGGAGATGCGGGCGATCATCGAGAAGCTGGTCGCCGGCGGCTTTGCTTATGTTGCCGAAGACCACGTGCTGTTCTCCCCGCAGGCGATGAACGAAGCCAACTCCGTGATGCCGCGCTACGGCGCGCTGTCGAAACGCTCGCTCGACGAGATGATCGCCGGCGCCCGCGTCGATGTTGCCCCCTATAAGCGTGACAACACCGACTTCGTGCTGTGGAAGCCGTCGAAGCCCGGCGAGCCGTCCTGGCCGTCGCCATCAGGTATCAAGGTGGAAGGCCGCCCCGGCTGGCACATCGAATGCTCGGCGATGGCCTGGAAGCATCTCGGCGAGAAGTTCGATATTCATGGCGGCGGCATCGATCTGGTGTTTCCGCACCATGAGAACGAGCTCGCGCAGACCTGCTGCGCGTTCCATTCCGATCGCATGGCGAATGTCTGGATGCATAACGGCTTCCTGCAGATCGAGAGCGAGAAGATGTCGAAGTCGCTCGGCAACTTCTTCACGATCCGCGAGATGCTGGCCGACTGGCCGGGCGAGGTGCTGCGTTTGAGCATGCTCAAGACGCATTATCGTTCACCGCTCGACTGGACCCTGAAGGGTGCGGAAGAGAGCGCGAAGACGCTCGGCGATTGGTATGCGATCGCAGCCGACGCCGTCGCCAGCGAGCCGTCGCCGGCCATGATCGAGGCGCTCCATGACGACCTCAACACGGCGCTGGCAATGGCTGTCCTGCACAGCCTGCGCAACGCGGCGGCGTCCGGCGGCGCGCGGGAACGCGGCGAGTTTGCGGCCTCGCTCCGCCTGCTCGGCTTCCTCTCGATGAGCGCTGCGGAGTGGAAGGGGCGGAAGCAGCAGGCGAGCGGCATCGATCCGCAACAGGTCGACCGCCTGATTGCGGATCGCGCGGCGGCGCGCGCGCGTAAGGATTTCAAGGAATCCGACCGTATCCGCGATGAGCTCGCCGCGATGGGCGTTGCCATCAAAGACGGCAAGGATGCCGATGGTAAGCCCGTGACCACCTGGGAGATCGCGTGATGGACAAGCCCGATACCCCGTTTCCAAAACACTGGCGGTATTACATCTTCATCAAGTGGGCGCTGATCGTTGCTGCGGTCGTGCTGGCCCTGCGACTGTTCGGAGTGCTTTGACGCGATGGGACAGGCATTGCCAAAACCTGGCTTGCGACCGTTTCTGCCGGCGGATGTTCCGATGCTGGCGGCGATCTTCGTTGCCGCCATCGAGGGGCTGACCGGCGACGACTATAGCGAGGCGCAGCAGGAAGCCTGGGCTCAGGTGGCCGACGACGAAGCCGCGTTTGGCAAGAAGCTCGCCGGGCAGTTGACGCTGATCGCGACTATCCAGAACGCGCCGGTCGGCTTCGCCTCGCTGAGGGGCGCTGACCAAATCGATATGCTCTACGTGCATCCGAGCGTAGCCGGGCAGGGCGTGGCCTCAATGCTGGTCGATGCGCTGGAGAAGCTGGCGGGCGCGCGCGGCGCGAAAACCCTGACGGTCGATGCAAGCGATACGGCCGAGCCGTTGTTCAGAAAGCGCGGCTATACCGCCAAGCAGCGCAATACAGTCTCGCTCAACGGTGAATGGCTCGCCAACACCACGATGCAGAAGACGTTGGCCGGTAGCGCCGCGCCGGGAGCGCCGACATGAGCCGCGAACGCCTTTATCTGTTCGACACCACGCTGCGCGACGGCGCGCAGACCAACGGCGTCGATTTCACCCTGCATGACAAGCAGATCATCGCGCAGATGCTGGATGAACTCGGCATCGACTACGTTGAAGGCGGTTATCCCGGTGCCAATCCAACGGACACCGAATTCTTCGCCGAAAAGCCGAAGCTCGAATACGCGAAATTCACCGCGTTCGGCATGACGCGCCGTCCGGGCCGTTCGGCCTCGAACGATCCGGGGCTGGCGGCGCTGATCGAAGCCAAGGCCGATGCGATCTGCTTCGTCGCAAAGTCCTCGGCCTATCAGGTGCGGGTCGCGCTCGAGACCACCAACGAGGAAAACCTCGCCTCGATCTGCGACAGCGTCGCCACCGCCAAGGCTGCGGGGCGCGAGGTGATGGTCGACTGCGAGCACTTCTTCGACGGCTACAAGGAGAATGCCGATTTCGCGCTCGCCTGCGCCAAGGCCGCCTATGATTCCGGCGCGCGCTGGGTGGTGCTGTGCGATACCAATGGCGGCACGATGCCGCACGAGATCGAGACCATCGTCGGCGCTGTCACAAAGCACATCCCGGGCAGCCATGTCGGCATCCACGCCCATAACGACACCGAGCAGGCGGTGGCCAATTCGCTGGCCGCGGTGCGCGCGGGTGCGCGACAGATTCAGGGCACGCTGAACGGGCTCGGCGAGCGCTGCGGCAATGCCAATCTCTGTTCGCTGATCCCGACGCTGCGGCTGAAGAGCGAATTCGCCGATGCGTTGGAAATCGGCGTCACGGACGAGAAGATGGCGACGCTGATGAAGGTGTCGCGGACGCTCGACGACATGCTCAACCGCGCGCCGAACCGCCATGCGCCTTACGTCGGCGAAAGCGCGTTTGTCACCAAGACCGGCATTCATGCCTCCGCCGTCCTGAAGGACCCGCAGACCTACGAACACGTCTCTCCTGAGTCCGTCGGCAATCACCGCAAGGTGCTGGTGTCCGATCAGGCCGGCCGCTCCAACGTGATGGCCGAACTCGACCGCGCCGGAATCCCTTACGAGAAAAGCGATCCAAAATTGGCGCGGCTGGTCGAGGAATTGAAGGAGCGGGAAGCGGCCGGCTTCGCCTATGAATCCGCCGACGCCTCGTTCGATCTGCTGGCGCGGCGCACGCTCGGCCGGGTACCGGAGTATTTCAAGGTCGAGCAGTTCGACGTCAATGTCGAGCAGCGCTACAACGCCAACGGCCAGCGCATCACGGTGGCGCTCGCCGTCGTGAAGGTCGACGTCGCCGGCGAGCGGCTGATCTCGGCGGCCGAAGGCAACGGCCCAGTGAATGCGCTCGACGTCGCCTTGCGCAAGGATCTCGGCAAGTACCAGAAGTACATTGAAGGCTTGAAGCTGATCGATTACCGCGTGCGTATCCTCAATGGCGGCACGGAAGCGGTGACGCGGGTGCTGATCGAGAGCGAGGACGAGAATGGTGAGAGCTGGACCACCATCGGCGTCTCGCCCAATATCATCGCCGCCTCGTTCCAGGCGCTGATGGATTCGGTAGTGTACAAGCTGGTGAAATCAGGCGCGCCTGCGTGAGGTGATATGGTCATTCCGGGGCGATGCGAAGCATCGAACTATGGTGCGCAATTGCGCACCTGAGGTCTGGTCCTTCGGACCATCCCGGAATGACGGGGAGAGAGCAGAGGCCATTTTATTATGATCGACCACATCTCCGTCGGCGTCAGCGACCTCGAACGTTCAGCACGTTTCTATGAAGCAACCCTCGCAGCCCTCGGCCTTTCGCGCCTCGTCACACGTCCCGCGACCATTGGCTTCGGCAAAACCTACCCGGAATTCTGGATCAACCTGCGCGCCGCGATGACGCCGGTGCCGCCCGAGAGCGGCACCCATATTTGCCTTCGCGCCAAAACGATCGGGGATGTCGATGCGTTTCACGCCGCTGCCCTCAATGCCGGCGGCCGTTCCGATGGCGCACCGGGCATGCGCCCGCACGATCGCGTGAAATATTACGCGGCGTTCGTCATCGATGCCGATGGCAACCGCATCGAGGCGGTGACGTTTCCGAGCGAGTGAAGCCGTGGTGGCCTAAAGCCTCCGCGCCACCTCCGGCGCCATCTGCTTGGCGCCCTCGGGCGACAGTGCGGCGGCGGCGCGCAGGCGCGGCACGATGTCCTCGACCCGTTCGGCCTTGAGGACATCAACGTCAAGCGACGGGCGGATGAACTCGGTGGCGCGCATATGCGCCAGCAGCGCGATCAGCGGTTCCCAGAAGCCGTCGATGTTGGCGAGCAGCACCGGCTTAGAATGGCGGCCGAGTTGCTGCCAGGTCATCTGCTCGACCAGTTCCTCCAGCGTGCCGATGCCACCGGGCAACGCCACGAAGGCGTCCGAGCGTTCGAACATCAGCCGTTTGCGTTCGTGCATGTCAGGCGTGACGATCATCTCCTGCACGCGCGACAGCGCGAGCTCGCGGGACTTCAGAAAATCCGGGATGATGCCGGTGACGCGGCCGCCGTGATCCAGCGTGGATTGGGCGATCGCGCCCATCAGGCCAACGGAGCCGCCGCCATAGACGAGCCGGATATTGTTCTCGGCAAAACTCTTTCCCAAAGCGTGGGCGGCTTCGACGAAGCGGGGGCTCGAGCCGGCGCCGGAGCCGCAATAGACACAGACAGTTTTGATTTGATCCATGGAGACCATGTGGCACTGCACCCAGGAAACCTCAAGTCTGATTGATTTCGCTGATGCAGCAGAAATAGGCCCGAAATCAAACCAAACGGGGGAAAGATTTATCTTTCAAGGCTGTACGGGAGAGTTAAACGCTTTATATGACGGGCCTATGCAGATCATCAGAAACCATCTGACGGCGGTCGGTGCGCCATCTTGCGTTGGGCGCGACAGCGATGGCTGATTCTGATTCGCACATCGATATCGCCCAACTGCCGGCCGACAACGCTCCCGAAAAGGCGACCCTGATCGGGACGCTGGTTCACCTGTGGCCCTATATCTGGCCCGGCGACCGCGCCGACCTGAAAATGCGCGTGGTCTGGTCGATGGTGCTGCTCTTGCTCGCGAAGCTCGCGACGCTGACGGTGCCGTTCACCTTCAAATGGGCGATCGATGCGCTCAACGGCATGGGCACGGCGCCGGTCGAGGCCTCGAACTGGATGCTGTGGCTGATCGCCTCGCCACTGCTGATGACCGCAAGCTACGGCGCGGTGCGGGTGCTGATGGCGGTGTTGACGCAGTTTCGCGACGGCATCTTCGCCCGCGTCGCGATGCATGCGGTGCGCAAACTCGCCTACATCACCTTCGTTCACATGCACGAATTGCCGCTGCGCTTTCATCTGGAGCGCAAGACCGGCGGCCTGACGCGCGTGCTGGAGCGCGGCCGCACCGGCATCGAGGTGATCGTGCGGATGGTGATCCTGCAACTGATCCCGACCATCGTCGAGGTCTCGCTCCTGATGGCGGTGCTGCTGTGGCAGTTCGACTGGCGCTATGTGCTGGTCACCGCGATCACGGTCGTGATCTACATGTATTACACCTACATCGCGACCGAATGGCGGATCGAAATTCGCCGCAAGATGAACGATTCCGACACCGAAGCGAACACCAAGGCGATCGACTCGCTACTCAACTACGAAACGGTGAAGTATTTCAGCGCCGAGTCGCGCGAGGCCGAACGCTACGACCGTTCGATGGAGCGCTACGAGCATAACAGCATCAAGACCTATACCTCGCTCGCGGTGCTCAACACCGGGCAGGCGGTCATCTTCACCATCGGCCTTACCGCGACCATGCTGATGTGCGCGCTGGGCGTGCGCAACGGCACCAACACGGTCGGCGACTTCGTCATGGTCAACGCCATGATGATCCAGCTCTACCAGCCCCTGAACTTCATGGGCATGGTCTATCGCGAGATCAAGCAGGCGATCATCGACATCGAGAAGATGTTCAACGTGCTGTCGCGCAATCCGGAGATCAAGGATGTCGAGGGCGCCGCGCCGCTCGTGGTCAGCGCCGGGAGCGTGCGCTTCGAGGACGTGCGCTTTGCCTATGATCCGGAGCGGCCGATCCTCAAAGGCCTCAGCTTCGAGGTCCCCGCCGGCAAGACGGTTGCGATCGTGGGCCCCTCCGGCGCCGGCAAGTCGACGATTTCGCGGTTGCTGTTCCGCCTCTACGACGTCTCCAGCGGCAAAATCCTGATCGACGGGCAGGACATCCGCGACGTGACGCAGGCGAGCCTGCGCGCCTCGATCGGCATGGTGCCGCAGGATACCGTGCTGTTCAACGACACCATCCGCTACAACATCCGCTACGGCCGCTGGGACGCCGGCGATACCGAGGTGGAAGAGGCGGCGCAACTGGCGCAGATCGACAGCTTCATTCGCAACTCGCCCAAGGGCTACGAAGCCCAGGTCGGCGAGCGCGGCCTGAAATTGTCGGGCGGCGAGAAGCAGCGCGTGGCGATCGCGCGCACGGTCTTGAAGGCGCCGCCGATCCTGGTGCTCGATGAGGCGACTTCCGCGCTCGACAGCCACACCGAGCATGAAATCCAGGAAGCGCTGGAGCGCGTCTCACGCGGCCGCACCTCGCTGGTGATTGCCCACCGGCTGTCGACGATCGTTGGCGCCGATGAAATTATCGTGCTGGATCAAGGGCGCATCGCCGAGCGCGGCACCCATGTCGGGCTTTTGGCAGCCGGCGGGCTTTATGCCAGCATGTGGAATAGGCAGCGCGAAGCCGAGGCGGCGCGGGAGAAGCTCGCGCAGATCGACGACGGCAACGAAGCGCCGAACCGCGCCCCGCCGCCGGTCGATGATCCGCTCAATGAGCCGGCCGTTGATCAGCCAAAATCCAAAGATCGCTTGGCAACCGCCGCGGAATAATCCAAATACGGCGCTACTTCCAAGGCAGCGAAGTCGGCCAGATAACAGCGAGCCTCAATGTCGATTGCGAACTCCATCCGCGCGCAGATCCCACCGATCCACTCGGAGGGCTATCCGTTCATCGGCGGCTTTGCGCTGGCCAGCCTGATCCTGTTCTGGCTCTGGACGCCGCTGGGATGGATCGGCACCATCCTGACCGTCTGGTGCGCGCTGTTCTTCCGCGATCCCGTCCGCGTGACGCCGGTGCGCGATGGCATCGTGGTATCGCCGGCCGACGGCCGCGTCTCGATGGTTGCTCAGGTGCTGCCGCCGGCCGAACTCGGCCTCGGCGATAGGCCCTTGCCGCGCATTTCGATCTTCATGAGCGTGTTCAACTGCCACGTGAACCGCAGCCCGGTGACCGGCCGGATTGACCGTATCGCCTACCGGCCCGGCACCTTCATCAATGCCGAGCTCGACAAGGCCAGCGAAGACAATGAGCGCAACTCGCTTGTCATCTCGACTACGAACGGCCGGATCGGCGTGGTCCAGATCGCCGGATTGGTAGCGCGGCGGATTGTCTCATTCGTGCGCGAAGGCCAATCGATCGGCGCCGGCGAGCGGTTCGGCCTGATCCGTTTCGGCTCGCGTCTCGACGTCTATCTGCCCGAAGGCACGCGATCGCTGGTTTCGGAAGGCCAGACGGCGATTGCCGGCGAGACGATCTTGGCCGATTTCGGTTCGACCGAGCAGGGCCGGACTTTTCGCGCCGATTAACCACTTTCGGCCGCCATAAATGGCTAGGCGGCTGCCAATGGCAAACCGGGCTGGCGCTTGCTATATATTGGCTGGCATGCTGATCCCGGACCCCAAATACCCAGAACTGCGCCGCCGCCGGTTTCGCCCGATCCCGGTGCGGATGCTGGTACCCAACGTCATCACCTTGCTCGCGATCTGCGCCGGGCTGACGGCGATCCGCCTGTCGATCGAAGGGCGGATGGAGCTCGCGGTCGCGGCGATCGTATTTGCGGCGGTGCTTGACGGGGTCGACGGGCGCGTGGCCCGCATGATCAAGGGCCAGTCGAAATTCGGCGCCGAGCTCGACAGCCTGGCCGATTTCGTCAATTTCGGCGTCGCCCCCGGCCTCATGCTGTATTTCTGGCAGCTCCAGGAGTTGAACAACGGCGGCTGGATCGCGGCGATGGTGTTTGCGATCGCGGGCGGCCTGCGGCTTGCGCGCTTCAACGCCAGCATCGACGATCCGAACAAGCCTGCCTTTGCGGCGAACTATTTCACCGGCGTGCCGGCACCGGCCGGCGCGATCCTTGCGATGCTGCCATTCTATCTGGCATTTCTCGGCGTCCCCAAGCCGCCGGCAATGCTGACCGCGGCCTATACGGTGCTGATCGCGTTCCTGATGGTGTCGCGGCTGCCGGTATTTTCCGGTAAGACGGTGAAGATGCGGGTGCCGCCGGAGATGGTGCTGCCGGTCTTCGTCTCTGTGGTGTTCTTCGTCGCGCTTCTGATTGGCTACCCCTGGCACATCCTGTCGATCGGTTCTGTGCTTTACCTCGTAAGCCTGCCCTGGGGCTGGAAATCCTATCGCGACCACGAGCGCAACGCCGCGCTTGCCGCACAGCCGGCTCCGACGGCTGAAACCGCGCCGTCATCTCCGGCGACATTCTCGCCGCCCCCCAGCGACACCGAGGAGGAACGGCCGGCGCGGCTGAACTGAGCGTCCTCGCCACTCTCCGATATGGCTGCCATGAGCCGCTGCCGAGTTGGGTTCTCCCCCAATCTCGGCTATAGGGCCTAGTGACATACGGCCTCAAAGAGCCGGGCCGAAAAATCAGGAGAGAACGCCGTGAACAAAGCCGTTACCGCCCCGCTGCCTGCTTCCGTTCTAGAGGCGCTGGCGCGCTACGACACTCCGACGATCTGCAATGCGATGGAGATCGTGGCGCCGGAGCGCCGCCTGATCGGCTACACCACAAAGCCGCTGGTCTGTCCGTTCCCCGACCTGCCGCCGATGGTCGGCTACGCCCGCACCGTGACGATCCGCTCGGTGCTCAAATCCACGCTTCCCGCCGACGAGCAGGCGAAGCGTCGCATCGCCTATTACGAATATGTCGGCACCGGCTTCGGCCCGCGCATCACCGTAATCCAGGATATCGACGGCGCTGATATCGGCTATGGCGCGTTCTGGGGCGAGGTGCAAAGCAACGTGCACAAGGCGCTCGGCTGTCTCGGCGTCATCACCGACGGCTCGATCCGCGACGTCCCGCAATGGGCGCCGGGCTTCCAGGCCTTGGCCGGTTCGATCGGACCGTCGCATGCCTGGGTCCATGCCGAACATTGGGGCGGCGAGGTGCGCGTCGCCGGTATGACGGTGCATTCGGACGATCTGATCCACGCCGACCAGCACGGCGCCATCGTGATCCCCGTCGACATCGCGGCAAAGATTCCGGAGGCCGCCGAACTCTGCGGCCGGCGCGAGACGCCGATCCTGGAGATCGCGCGCAGCCCGGACTTCACGCTGGAAAAACTGAAGGAGGCGCTGAAGCGCTCGGCGGAGATTCACTGACAAAGGGTTGGATCTAACAAGCGGGCGAGGGGGAGTGCCATAAGACGGTTCTGGGCGGCACTGTCATTATCGTTCCTTCTCGGTGTCGCAGCCGTGCAGGCACAAACCTATCCCTCGCGGCCGATCACGCTGATCGTACCGTTCCCGCCGGGCGGATCGACCGATACTGCCGCGCGGATCATGGGCGAGCGGATGCGGGCGACGCTCGGACAATCGATCGTGATCGAAAGTGTCGGCGGCGCCGGCGGTAGCATTGGCGTCGGTCGCGTCGCCCGTGCTGCGCCTGACGGCTATACCTTCGACATCGGCCAGTGGGATACCCATGTCGGCAGCATCATCTACAAGCTCGACTACGATCTCGAAAAGGATTTTGAGCCGATCGCGCTTGTCTCGAACAATCCGCAGCTCATGGTCGCCAAGAAAGACCTGCCGGCGAACACGCTGGCCGAACTCGTGGCGTGGATGAAGGAAAACCCCGGCAAGATCAATTTCGTCAACCAGAACGCGGCGGCGAACGTCACCGGCGTCTTATTCGAGAACCTGACCAAGCAGAAGGTGCAGTACATTCCCTATCGCGGCGCCGGACCTGCCATGACCGATCTAGTCTCGGGCACGGTCGATCTCTTGGTCGTGCAGGGCGCGGTGGCGCTGCCGCAAATCCGCGCCGGCAAGATCAAGGCGCTTGCCAACCTTTCGCCGACGCGCTCGGCCTCGATGCCGGATATTCCGACTGCGGACGAGAGCGGCGTGCCCGGTCTCTATATGTCCGGCTGGTTCGGCTTCTGGGCGCCGAAGGGCACGCCGAAAGAGATCATCGCCAGCTCAATGCGGCAACAACAGAGGCGTTGGCTGATCCCGCGATCCAGAAGCGCTTTACTGAACTCGGCCTCGACGTCGCGCCGCGCGCGCAGCAGACGCCGGCAGCATTGGCCGCCTTCCAGAAGGCCGAGATCGAAAAATGGTGGCCGATCATCAAGTCAGCCGGCATCGGCACCCAGGCGCAGTGAGCGCAAGTCGGCATGGTTAGCGAATCCTTGAGATTGCGCAGGCCGCCGCCCCGCATTTTTACGATCGCTGTTCGAGTTTAACCTTTACGGCTCTTTAATTGCGCGGTCGTAGGGTTCCTCTGCGCCAGCTCCGAATGGAGCGCGCGACCGGTCAGGATGGCCGGTAGTTCGCGTACGCGTTGGAGTTCAGAATGGATATCACCACGCTCGTTGGCCTGACAGCCGGTGCAATCGTACTGGCGACGCTGATCCTGATGGGTGGTGATTTCCGGATGTTCTACGACATCCACGCCGTCATCATCATCTTCGGTGGTTCGTTCGCCGCCACCATGATCCGCTTTCCGCTCAGCGCGATCCTGCACGGCATGCCGCTCGGCGCGAAATTCGCCTTCACCATGAGCCGACTCTCGGCGCGCGATCTGGTCGACGAATTGGCGCGCATTGCCGAAATTGCCCGCAAGCAGGGCCCGGTCGGACTGGAAAAGGTCGAGACCGACGAGCCGTTTCTCGCCAAGGGCATCCGCTATGTCGCCGACGGCTACGACCTCGAATTCATCCGCGACAACATGGAGCGTGATCGCGACAATTTTCTGATGCACCTGAACGAAGGTTCGAAGATCTATCGGGCGATCGGCGACTGCGCGCCGGCGTTCGGCATGATCGGCACGCTGCTCGGCATGGTGCAGATGTTCTCGAACATGTCGGACCCCTCGAAGCTCGGCCCGTTCATGGCGGTGGCCTTGCTGGCAACGCTTTACGGTGCGGTCGTTGCGAACCTGATCTGCCTGCCGATCGCCGACAAGCTGCATGGCAAGCTGATCGACGAGGAAACCAACCGCACGCTGATCATCGACGGCATCCTGATGATCCGCGATTCCAAGAGCCCGGCGCTGGTTCGTGAAATGCTGTTGGCCTATCTGCCCGAAAAGCACCGCCACGAGGAAGGCGAACTGGTTCCGGCCTGATCGGCTGATAGCATCAAGGCGCGGACGTAAAGCATGGCCAAGAAAAAACGCGAAGAGGCGCATGGCGGTCACGGCTGGTTCGTGACGTTCGCCGACCTGATGGCATTGCTGCTGTCATTCTTCGTGATGTTGGTTGCGTTCTCCAGCCAGGACCAGCAAAAGCTCAAGATCGTCGCCGGCTCGATGCGCGAGGCGTTTGGCGTGCAGACCGAGTCCCGGCATTCGGGAATCGTCGAATCCGACGGCCTGCCGACGCGGCCGAAGCTGAAGAATGTAGAGCATATTCCGCCCGAGGATGCCTCCAATACCCCGACGCCCGATGACAAGGACCGTCAGCGCGAAAACGGCGCCCGCTTGAAAGTCGATCGGGAGTTCGCGCTCGCCGCGGCATCGTTGCGCCAGGCGCTGCAGGACATGCCGGAACTGACCGAAATGTCCAAGAACATCATGTTCGAGGAAACCAAAGAGGGGCTCAATCTGGAAATCGTCGACCAGGATAGCCGCTCGATGTTCGCCGACGGCTCCAAGGTCCCGTACGAGCGGACCCGCCGGCTGATCCAGAAACTGGCGGTACCGCTGAAGGCGACACCGCTGCGGCTCAACATTGTCGGCCACACCTCTGCCGGCTTCCTGCCGTCACGCGGCGAATATGGCGCCTTCGATCTGTCGGCGGACCGCGCCAACGCCGTCCGCCAGATCCTCGAACGCGAAGGGCTGCCCGCATCCCACATCTACGCGGTCAGCGGCAAGGCCGACAGCCAGCCATTGTTTCCCGACGATCCGACACTGCCGGCAAACCGTCGCGTTACCATCACGTTGATGCGCGAAAATCCGCCGCTTCCGCCTAACCTGAAGCCGTAGCACCGTGCGACTACCATAATACCAGCGCGGCGCTGTGGCTGCTTTGCGCCAGTCGGGCATCGCGGGTGGTGCTATGATCGAGCGATGATTGACAGGCCGCGCGGAAGCGTCGATAGCCGCCCGGATCAATTCAACGACGAGAACGTTCCCCCTTCCATCATGGCTGTCAGCGTCACATCTACCGAAGCCCATGAGGGGCAGGTTACCTCAGGTTTTTGGGCCCTGACGCTGGGCAGTATCGGCGTGGTGTTCGGCGATATCGGCACTTCGCCGCTGTATGCGTTCCGCGAGGCTGCCACCCACGCGGCCGAAGGCCAGCCGGTATCACGCATCATTGTACTCGGCGTGCTCTCGCTGATCCTGTGGTCGCTGTTCATCGTAGTTACAGCCAAATATGTGCTGCTGCTGTTGCGTGCCGACAACAACGGCGAGGGCGGCACGCTTTCCCTGATGGCGCTTGGGCAACGGGCAATGGGCCGTCGAAGCTGGCCGTTACTGGCGCTCGGCGTGGTCGGCGCCTCGATGTTTATTGGCGATTCCATGATCACGCCGGCGATCTCGGTTTTGTCGGCGGTCGAAGGTCTCAAGCTGGTCACGCCCGCGTTCGAACACTACGTGGTGCCGCTGACGATCTTCATTCTCGTCGTCCTGTTCTCGGTGCAGAGCAGCGGCACCGCGCGCGTCGCCTCCGCCTTCGGACCGGTGATGGTGGTCTGGTTTGCGACGCTGACGATATTGGGCCTCATCCATATCAGCGACGATCCCACGGTGCTCTACGCGATCAATCCCTGGTATGCGATCCAGTTCATGCTGTCCCATGGCGTTATCGGCCTGGTGACGATGGGTCTGGTGTTTCTGGCGGTGACCGGCGGCGAGGCGCTTTACGCCGACCTCGGGCATTTCGGGCGCAAGCCGATTCAGACCGGCTGGTTCTATTTCGTGCTGCCGGCGCTCCTGATCAATTATTTCGGGCAGGGCGCGCTGGTGTTATCCGATCCATCGGCGGTTACGAGCTCGTTCTACCGAATGGTGCCGGAGATCCTGGTGTTGCCGCTCGTGGTGTTGGCGACGGCGGCGACGGTGATCGCGAGCCAGGCGGTGATAACAGGCGCGTTTTCGTTGATCCGCCAGGCGGTACAACTCGGTCTCTTGCCGCGGTTCGAGGTGCGATACACCTCCGAAACCCATGCCGGCCAGATCTACCTGCCGCGGGTCAACCGGATGCTGCTGATCGGGGTGGTCCTGCTGGTGCTGCTGTTCCGCACCTCCAGCGGTCTTGCCTCGGCCTATGGCATTGCAGTTTCCACGACCATGGTGGTCGACGGCATCATGGGCTTTGTCGTGATCTGGAAGTTGTGGAACTGGCGGGCCGCGACCGCGGCGGCCGTGATCCTGCCCCTGGTCGTCGTCGACATGAGCTTCTTTGCCGCAAACCTCCTGAAGCTGTTGGAAGGCGCCTGGGTGCCGCTGCTGTTCGGCGTTGCGGTCGCGGTGATGATCTGGACTTGGCGCCGCGGCGCCGCGATCCTGACTGCCAAGACGCGGCGCATCGAGGTGCCCTTGATGGACCTGATCAAGAGCCTGGAAAAGCGCCCACCGCACATCGTCAAGGGCACGGCGGTGTTTCTGACCTCGGATCCGAGCTTCGTGCCGACCGCGCTGATGCACAACCTCAAGCACAACAAGGTCCTGCACGAGCACAACGTGATCCTGACCATTGAAACCGCACAAACGCCGCGGGTCGACGTTTCAGAGCGCGTCAAGATGGAAACCATCAGCGAGAAGTTTTCTACCGTGCGGCTGCGGTTCGGCTTCATGGAATCCCCGAACGTGCCCAAGGCGCTGGTGATCGCGCGCAAGCTCGGCTGGCAGTTCGACATCATGGCGACTTCGTTCTTCGTGTCGCGGCGGTCGCTCAAGCCCTCGGCGCAGTCGGGCATGCCGCTCTGGCAGGATCATATGTTCATCGCGATGAGCCGGTCGGCGAACGACGCCACCGACTACTTCCAGATCCCGACCGGGCGGGTCGTAGAGGTGGGCACCCAAGTAACTATCTGATTTCAGATGGAAATTTGCTGCAGCATTTCTCGCCATCTATGCGGAAGGCGCATACCGGAGGCCCGGATTCCGGCTAACCCGTCCATTCGTCCCGGGAGTATAGGGCTGCGCTTCTGCACTTGTGCAGTGCGGTAAGGAACCGAGGCCCCCATCCCATGTCAGTCCAGTTTGTGATCCCCGCGGCGGAAACGCCCGCGGCCAACGGTCATGGCGAAGCGCATTCCACCGCCACCTTCAAGGCGCTGATGCTCGGCAGCATCGGCGTCGTCTATGGCGACATCGGCACCAGCCCCTTGTACGCGCTGCGCGAGGCGGTGGTCGCCGCCAGCGAGGCCTCGACCGCTGCCACGCCACAGGCCGTGCTCGGCGTGCTCTCGCTGATCCTGTGGGCATTGATCGTGGTGGTGACGCTGAAATACGTCGTCATCCTCTTGCGCGCCGACAACAATGGCGAGGGCGGAACGCTGGCGCTGATGGCGCTGGCGCAGCGCGCGGTCGGCAAGGGCGGGACGGCGATCGTGCTGCTCGGCATCATCTCCGGCGCGCTGTTCTACGGCGACGCGGTTCTTACGCCGGCGCTGTCGGTGTTGTCGGCGATCGAAGGCATCAAGCTCGTCACCGTCACCTTCGAGCATTATGTCGTGCCACTGACGGTGATCATTCTGGTGGCGCTGTTTGCCGTGCAATCCCGCGGCACCGCGCGCGTCGCCGCGTTCTTCGGACCGGTGATGTGCGTCTGGTTCGCCGTCATTGCGGTGGCAGCCGTGCCGCAGATCATGCGGCATCCCGAAGTGCTGCAGGCACTCAATCCGCTCTACGCCGTTTCCTTCATGCTCCATCACGGCATGATCGGTTTCATCACGCTCGGCGCGGTGTTTCTTGCCGTCACCGGCGCGGAAGCGCTCTATGCCGATCTCGGCCATTTCGGCAAGCGGCCGATCCAGACCGCCTGGCTCTTCATCGTGCTGCCGTCGCTGGCGATCAATTATCTGGGGCAGGGCGCGCTGTTGATCGCCGATCCCAAAGCGATCGAAAACCCGTTCTTCCTGATGTTCCCGGACTGGGCGCTGATCCCGATGGTGGCGCTTGCGACAGCGGCGACCGTGATCGCGAGCCAGGCCGTCATCACCGGCGCCTATTCGCTGACGCGCCAGGCGATCCAGCTAGGGCTGCTGCCGCGGTTCGAAATCCGCCACACCTCGGAAGCGCATTCCGGCCAGATCTACATCCCCAGCATCAACCTGCTGCTGTTGCTCGCGGTGATCCTGCTGGTGGTCCTGTTCCGCTCGTCGAGCGGGTTGGCCTCGGCTTACGGAATCTCCGTGACCGGCACCATGGTGGTGACGGCCATGATGGGCTTTGTCGTGATCTGGCGGGTCTGGAAATGGTCGCCGATCGCGGCCGCAGCCCTGATCGCCCCGTTCCTGTTTCTCGACGTCACCTTCCTTGCCGCCAATCTGTTGAAAGTGCTCGAGGGCGGCTGGGTGCCGCTCGCGCTCGGCGGCATCGTGATGCTCCTGATGTACACGTGGCGCCGCGGCAGCCGGCTGTTGTTCGAGAAATCGCGCAAGCTGGAATTCCCGCTGGCCGAACTGGTCGCGATGCTGGAGAAGCGTCCGCCGCAGCGCGTCCCCGGCACGGCCGTGTTCCTGACCTCCGACCCCGAATGCGCGCCGACCGCGCTGATGCACAGCCTGAAGCACTACAAGGTGCTGCATGAGAAGAACGTCATCCTCACCATTGAGACCGCGCCGACGCCGCGGATCGACGATGCCGAGCGGGTGCGGATGGAGCAGCTCAGCGAGACCTTCTCGAAGGTGACGCTGCGGTTCGGCTTCATGGAATCGCCCAACGTGCCGAAGACGCTGGCGATCGCCCGCAAGCTCGGCTGGCAGTTCGACATCATGTCGACGTCGTTCTTCCTGTCCCGCCGCGCGCTCAAGCCCGCCGCGCATTCCGGCATGCCGCGCTGGCAGGATTTGCTGTTCATCCGCCTCAGCCGCGCCGCCAACGACGCCACCGACTATTTCCAGATCCCGACCGGGCGCGTGGTGGAGGTGGGAACGCAGGTCACGATCTAGGGCGAGAATCCATAAGTTATAATCGTCGGCCGATGGGCGGCGTTGAAGCCATTTCGGATTCAAGCCGGACATGGCGCCGTGTTTGAAACGGGTCAGAAGACGATTTCACTCGGCGATCGGCTACTTCACCTCGTCACCCAGCAACGTATGTCGCTCAGGGCGCTCCCCAGGTCCGCTTTGGGGCCGAAACCGGAACTGGAGGATCTACTAGAGCCGCTTAAGCGTTTAACGCATCAGTGCTTGGCTAGAAAAGCGAGCACAGCCTCATCGTAAGCATCGGGGTTCTCGGAAGGCACCGTGTGTGAACTTCCGGCAATGACGATCCTCTGGTGGTTTGGCAAGCAGACCCCCAACTCGTCTACAATCCGATAAAAGAACTTGGGGCTTCGCTCGCCATTCGACAATAATACCGGGGCATTGATCGCCTTGGCCATGTTGCACGTGAAAACCGGCCTCGGGCGTTTCGTGGTGGCATCGGCTTGGTAAGACGCGACGTTGTCCAGATTCATCTTCTTGTCAGCATCGGAGCGGCGCTCATAAGCGCCCGGTCCACCAACGGCGTTTACGAATAGCGGTATGCCGGCTTTCGCGTCGCCAGCTTTGAGTGCCTGCCCTGCTGGCGCCAGACCATTGCCCCACGCTTTCAACATATCAGCGACGTCGGGAACGCCGGCCAAAATGCCCGTGGCCGGCGGCTCATTGAGTGCGAGGCTGACGACCATCTCTGGATACGAGGCAGCAAAAAACAGCGCGGCATGCGCGCCCGAGGAATGCGCAACCACCCGAACTTTCGATAAGCCTAGAGCCCGCACGAAAGCAGCAAGGTCTTCACCGTGCGCATCAGCAGCCCCATCCGGCATACCGTCCGGACTTACGTCGTTCGGATAATTGTTGCGACGGCTGTACGCTATTGCGCGATAACGACCAGCGAACTTTGGCAGATGTCCGGTCCACATTCGGTAGTCTTGAAGGCCACCGTGAACAAATATTACCGGCTCGCCTTGGCCGACTTCAACATAAGAAAACTCAGTGCCGTTGGCGGAAATGCGTCTGACTTCATCGGCCATAGCCGTGACGGTCAAGGCTGCGCTAATCATTAAAGCTCCTACCGTTGCCCGCGCAAAGTCGCGACGCGTCATGCCGGCCGTTCCGACATCTCGCGGTTGCTTTGGGCTGCAAGCTGGTCGAGACGCCGGAGAACGGGCGGTCCGCCAATGGCACATCATTCGGGCTGAAGACCGATCCGGTTGATCACTTTGTGCCATCGCTCGGTTTCCTCCTGGACAAAGCTGCTCGCCGCGGCGGGATCGGTGTCTGCGCTGCAACGTGGGTCGACGGCTTCAAATTCGATCACACTGGCATAGTGCGGCGCCGTGCTATAAAAAACCAATAGAAATAGCAGAACCTCCTATCGGAAAAAGGCATAGCAGTGGTCTCGGTCAATTTCATGAGCCGGCGCCTCAAACTAAGGGATTTGCACATGCTCGAGGCCGTATCGGCCGCTGGCAGCATGGCCCGCGCCGCGGAGCAACTGGCAATCTCTCAACCGACCATTTCGAAGGCGATCGCGGATCTCAAGCGTGATCTCGGCGTGGCATTGTTCGACCGCAGCTCGCGTGGCGCCGAGCTGACGCCGAGCGGGCATATTTTGCTGCGGCGCGGCCGCGCGATGTTTGATGAACTGCAACAGGGCTTGCAGGAGATCGAGAACCTTTCCGATCCGACCGTCGGCGAGGTCCGCATCGGTGCCGTCGATGCTTGGTCGGCGTATATTTCTATGGTCGTGGAGCGAACATCACGCCGTTATCCGAAGATTATCTACAAAGTCGTGTTAGGCGACAGCGACATGCTTTTCACGGCGCTACGTAACCGGACACTTGATGTGGGAATTTCGCGCGCCGTGCTTGCGCGATCCCAACCGGACCTCGACACGGAGGTCCTTTTTCACGATCGGATCACGGTGGTAACCTCGGCTGCACACCCGCTGGCCCGCCGGCGAAACGTAGCCCTTCGCGATTTGCTGGACGAACGCTGGGTAATCGGTCCCCCTGACTCATTCCTCTACCAACTAATGCTGAAGGCCTTTCAGGCCAAAGGGCTGCCCATGCCCAAAGCGATGGTAACGACCCTTTCGATCCAATTGCGACTGGACCTGCTGCAGAGCGGGCATTTCGTGACCGTCGATACCAGTGCCATGAAGGACCACCCCGGCCGGAGGGGTCGCATCAAGGCGTTGCCAGTCGACCTGGGGGATATCGCGGGACCGATGGCTGCGGTTACCCTGAAAGGCAGGCAGTCGTCCGGGGCCCTAAAACTGGTCCTGAATGAAGCAAGAGCAATCGGAAGATCGATTTCTGTAGGGAAATAAGCTACCCACAAAGATAGATACTTGCAGTTCAGCCGCCTGGCACACTACCCAACCCAAAAATCAACTTGTGCTTCGTTCCTTTTTGCTCACAACTATCGTCCATTAGTCGTCAGAATCCCAAACTCATCGGTCATGCAATGTAGGCGACGACAACATAGGCGACGCCGTCATGCGTGAATTCGGCAGCCTGCCGCATTCCAAGCTTAGCATGCGCCGAAAGCGACGCGACATTGTCGCGTCGGACAAACGCAATTCCTTCTCGACCCTTCAATCGCTTCCGTAATGCCTGGAACATCGCAGAAATCAATCCGCGGTTTCGTTCATCCTCGGCGATGCACACCGGACCATGATTGTAAGGATTGCTCGACCCCGAATAAGCTCGCAGCTTCGCCTGGATAATCGGCATGTTCGTTGCCGCTGATAGCGGACTTGAGACGAGATAGCCGACGATACGCCCCTCCCGCCGGGCGACGATGATCGGCATCTCGGAAAGCACGCGTTCGAACCAATCGCTGGAAAATTCGATAGAAAGTGCCCCACCATTGCTGCGCAAATTGAGGCCCTGAAGGGCTACGATCCCAGGAATATCATCAGTCGTGGCGAGAGCAATTTCGCAATTCGAGACGGTCATCACGGTGCCCTTCGGTGACTTACCGCCGACCGATATACCGCAACAAGCGCGGTTGCGAACAAACGTATTGATCAGTGAGCATATCAGCCCGCAAGTATCGAGCCAGGGGGCAGTCCAGTTTAGAATAAAAATCGACCTTTCGGGCGTATCGGCTTTGGATGGTCCGGCCGTGCTCCGGCCCTACCAGCACGAGAAGCTGGCAAGGGGCGCTCAAGACAAGGAGCACGCCATGTCTCAGAAAATCA
>NZ_JAGWDK010000032.1 GCF_018398875.1 Bradyrhizobium sp. sGM-13
CGGCACCAAGTCCCGGGCTTACAAACCCCGGGTGTGTGAGATATCCGGGCTAGCAGGCGGCGTCATCAACGGCAATGCCGAGGCCGACTTCGACGCGGCGATGTCGAACTAGCCGCCTCCTCCCCGGCCCGCCGCATTAGACCTGCGCGGCCCGATCGGGCATGATCGTTTGCGCAACGAGTTCCCTGCTACCGGATCACCCCTTGACCTCCCCCATTCAGCCGGACCGCCCCCAACTCGCCGTCAGCGGCGCGATCTTCCGCGACGGCAAGGTCCTCTTGGTCCGCCGCGCCCGCTCGCCGGGCAAGGGCTTCTACTCGCTCCCCGGCGGCCGGGTCGAATTCGGCGAATCCCTGCATACCGCGCTCCACCGCGAGGTGGACGAGGAAACCGGCTTGCGAATCGAGATTCTGGGCCTGGCCGGCTGGCGCGAGGTGCTGCCTGGGGCCAGCGGCGGCGGGCATTACCTGATCATGTCGTTCGCGGCGCGCTGGACGGCCAGGGAGCCGGTCCTGAACGACGAGCACGACGATTTCAAATGGCTGGCGCCGGATGGGCTCGGCGATCTCAAGATGACCGGCGGCCTGCGGGATGTCATCGAGACCGCCCGGAAGCTGGTCTAGGCCGTCCCTACCGGCGCCTCACGCCTTGCCTCGGGCGTATTGAGGGGGCATATCGGCCCTCAAATGTTCAAGCACGCCCTCGCCGCCCTCATCCTCGTTTCGGCATGCCATATGACCCCCGCACGCGCCCAGGACGCGGCTGCGCCGTTCGACGGCGACCTGCAGCGGCTGGCCGAGATTCTCGGCACCCTGCATTACCTCCGGGGCATTTGCGGCGCCAATGAAGGGGCGAAATGGCGGAACGAAATGCAGGCGCTGATCGACGCCGAAACCCCCTCCGGGGACCGCCGCGCCCGGATGATCGCGGGCTTCAACCGCGGCTATAACGGCTTTCAGCAGACCTACCGGACCTGCACGCCGGCAGCTTCGGTCGCGATCCGCAGATATATCGAGGAAGGCTCCAAAATCTCGCGCGATCTCACCGCGCGCTATGCGAACTGAGGGTTGTTTGGTTGACGCATTTTCTCACCGCGAACCGGCCCCCACTTCGCTCGAAAACGCTATGATGGACACGATCTATTTTGACCTCGACGGAACGCTGACGGATCCCAAGCCCGGCATCACCCGATCGATCCAGTATGCGCTGCAAGGCTCGATCATCCCACCATCCCGACCGAGGACGAACTGACCTGGTGCATCGGCCCGCCGCTGCGCTCAAGCTTTGTGAAGTTGCTCGGCGATCACTGCGCGGACCGCGCGGTGACGCTCTACCGGGAGCGATTTTCCGACATCGGCCTCTACGAAAACGGCGTGTACGACGGCATCGACGAGGTGCTGACGGCACTCCGCGCGTCCGGTCACCGGCTGTTTGTCGCTACCAGCAAGGCGCACGTGTTCGCCGAACGCATCATTGACCATTTCGGCTTGCGCAAGCACTTCGAACGCGTGTTCGGCGCCGAGCTCGACGGCACCCGCGCCGACAAGTCGCATCTACTCGAATATGCGCTGAAGGAGGTCGCCGTCGATCCGTCCAAAACCCTGATGATCGGTGATCGCAGCCACGATATGGTCGGCGCAAAGAACAACGGCATGAAGGGCATCGGCGTGTTGTACGGCTATGGCAGCCGGGCCGAGCTGATCAAGGCCGGCGCCCACCATGTCTGCGCCACGCCGGGAGCGATCCTCGGCTGCATTTCTTGACGGTGGGAACGTCATGGAACCGCCGCCCGAAATATCTGCACCGCTGTTAACCCTTCCTAAAGATGTGGTCTAGGCGGCCCCGCACCGCGTGCTACAGCTTGTCGCGTTAAGATGCGATCCGCCCTGGTTCGCGCGCAGATTTCGTTGAGCTTCATGAGCCGCCCAGTCTCCTTCTCGACCACCCACGACCCGCTTCCGGATCTCGAACAGAAGCAGACTGCCCTTAGCTACCTGAGCGAGGCCTGGGCCGAAGCGCGGCATGACGGCGTCGACGGCGACTGCCTGGCGCAGGCGAGCCTGTTCACGGCGTTCGCCGAACTGGTCTCGACCTATGGCGAGGATGCGGTGGCGAAATTCGCCGATGGTCTTTCGGCCCGCGTGCGCAACGGCGAGTTTTCGCTGACGCTGGCGAAGCAGTGAGCTTGCACAAATGTCATCGCCCGGCTTGACCGGGCGACCTAGTACGCCGCGGCTTCTCGATTCAAACACTGCCGTCTCTGGAATACTGGATCACCCGCCTTCGCGGGTGACGACAGTTGTGGTCGGCGATGCTGTGCCTTACGCCCTCAATGTCTCCAGGAACCGCACCGGCTCGCCGGTGGACGGTGTCGTTACCTCGCCCTGCCACATCACGCGCCTGCCACGCACGAACGTGCCGACCGGCCAGCCGGTGACGCGGACGCCGTCATAGGGCGTCCAGCCGGCGCGCGAGGCCACCCATTTGTTGGTGATGGTCTCAGAGCGCTTGAGATCGACGATGGTGAAGTCGGCGTCGTAGCCCGCCGCAATGCGGCCTTTGCAGGCGATGTTGTACAGCCGCGCAGGTCCTGCGCTGGTGAGATCGACGAAACGCTGTAGCGACAGCCGGCCGGCGTTGATGTGATCCAGCATCAAGGGCACCAGCGTCTGCACGCCGGTCATGCCGGAGGGTGAAGCCGGATAGGTCTTCGCCTTTTCCTCCAGCGTATGCGGCGCGTGGTCCGAGCCGAGCACGTCGATGATACCCTGCTCGATGCCATACCAGATTCCCTCACGGTGATCGGCCGAGCGCACCGGAGGGTTCATCTGCGCAAGCGTGCCGAGCCGTTCGTAGCATTCCGGCGCGGCCATGGTGAGATGATGCGGCGTCGCCTCGCAGGAGGCGACATCCTTGTGGTCTCGCAGATATTCGATCTCCTGCTTGGTCGAGATGTGCAGCACGTGGATGCGCTTGCCGGTCTCGCGCGCAAGGTTGACCAGCCGCTGGGTTGCCATCAGCGCTGCAGTCTCGTCGCGCCATACCGGATGCGAGCGCGGGTCGCCCTCGATGCGGAGCGACTTGCGGTCATTGAGGCGATATTCGTCCTCGGCGTGAAAGGCGGCGCGGCGGCGGATTACCTGGAAGATGCGCCGCAGGCTTTCGTCGTCCTCGACCAACAACGCGCCGGTGGAAGAGCCGATGAACACCTTTACGCCGGCACAACCCGGCGCGCGCTCCAACTCCGGCAGATGGTTCACGTTCTCGCGGGTGCCGCCGATGAAGAAGGCAAAGTCGCAATGCATGCGATGACGGCCGGCGTTGATCTTGGCGGTGAACGTCTCCTCGGTGACCGTGAGCGGATTAGTGTTCGGCATCTCGAACACCGCGGTGACGCCGCCCATTACGGCGCTGCGCGAGCCGGTCTCGAGGTCTTCCTTGTGCGTCAGCCCCGGCTCGCGAAAATGCACCTGCGTGTCCATCACGCCGGGCAGGATGTGCAGGCCTTTGCAGTCAATGGTCTCGCCGGCGGAGGCCTGTCCGAGCCCCCCGATCGCGGCGATCCGGCCATTGGAGATGCCGATGTCGCAGATGCCCTCACCGTCCTGATTGACCACGGTGCCGGATTTTAGAATGGTATCAAATCGCTGATTCATCGCTGCTTCATGGTCCTCTGGCGTTCGCTTTAAGGCCTTGTTGACAGCACCTTAGCGCCTTACGTTCTCATGTGATATCCGGCTCCTGCGTTTTCCCAGGAACTTGAAAGCTCACTGCAAACCGCACTGCAAAAAGAGGCCGTTTTACCTAATGAAAGCAGCGTTTCTTCCGGACCGGGGCGTGGTCAAGGTCAGCGGCGAGGATGCCCGCAACTTCCTAAACGGCCTCGTCACCACAGATGTCACGCCGCTGCAGCCCGGCCTTGGCCGGTTCGGCGCGCTGCTGACGCCGCAGGGAAAAATCACGGCGGACTTCCTCATTACCGAAGCCCCTGCAGGTCACGGCGGCGGCTTCCTGATCGATGCGCCCCGCGTGCTGGCGCAGAACCTCGCTGACAAGCTCGGCTTCTACAAGCTGCGCGCCAAGATCGCGGTGGAGAACATCTCCGACAGCATGGGCGTGCTGGCGGCCTGGGACGGCGAGCCTTCGACGAAGCCTGATCTGGCCTTTGCCGATCCGCGGCATGAAGCTCTCGGCTGGCGCATCCTTATCCCTGAAGATCTCAAGCAAAAGGTGGCCGAGCTGACCGGAGCCGATCTCGTCGACAGCGAGGCCTACGAGGCGCATCGCATCGCCTTGGGCGTGCCGCGCGGCGGGCTCGACTTCATGTACGGCGACGCATTCCCTCACGAGACCAACATGGACCGCCTGCACGGCGTCGATTTCGACAAGGGCTGCTATGTCGGCCAGGAAGTGGTGTCGCGCATGCAGCATCGCGGCACCGCGCGCACGCGGATCGTGCGGGTCACGCTCGAAGACTTTTCGCCGGAAACCGGCGTCGCCATTCTCTGTGGCGACAAACAGGTCGGCACCATGGGATCGACCGCGGGCGGCCACGGCCTCGCGCTGGTCCGGATCGACCGCGTTGCGGATGCGCTCGATGCAGGACTTTCGCTGACCGCCGGCGGCCTTGCGATCCGGCTGACCGATCCGAACGACGTTCGTGTCCCACCGAAGCAGACCGTCGCATGAGCAAATCTGCGCGACTGCACGCTGACGGCAAGACGCGGTGCCCATGGCCCGGCGAAGACCCGTTCTACATGGCCTATCACGACACCGAATGGGGCGTGCCTGAATATGACGACCGCGCCCTCTATGAAAAGCTGATCCTCGACGGCTTCCAGGCTGGACTGTCCTGGATCACGATCCTGCGCAAGCGCGAAAACTTCCGCAAAGCGTTCGACGATTTCCAGCCGGAAAAGATCGCGCGCTACAATGCCAAGAAGATCCACGCACTGATGAACGACGCCGGCATCGTGCGCAACCGCGCCAAGATCGAAGGCGCCGTCAACAGCGCCAAGGCCTATTTGAAGATCATGGAAGAAGGCGCGGGCTTCTCCAAATTCATGTGGGACTTCGTCGACGGCAAGCCCATCGTCAACCAGTTCAAGACCACGGCCAGCGTACCGGCCTCGACACCGGTTTCGGTCAAGATCTCAAAGGAACTCGGCGCGCGCGGCTTCAAATTTGTCGGCCCGACCATCGTCTACGCTTTCATGCAGGCTACCGGCATGGTCAACGACCATCTCGTCACCTGCTTCTGCCACGAGGCCTGCAGCGGCAAACTGCGCAAGCCCCGGCTCAAGGCCAAATGACGGCGCGAAGATCGTCCAGCGTCGCCACGCGCGCCTGGCAGCGGATGCTGTCCGGGCGGCGGCTCGATCTGCTCGATCCCTCCCCGCTCGATATCGAAATCGCCGACATTGCCCATGGCCTGGCGCGCGTAGCGCGCTGGAACGGGCAGACCAGCGGCGCGCACATCTTCTCGGTGGCGCAGCACACCCTATTGGTCGAAGCGGTGATGCGTGAGCAGATGCCGCGCGTCGACGCCCGCTTCCGCCTCGCGGCGATGCTGCACGACGCACCGGAATATGTCATCGGCGACATGATCTCGCCGTTCAAGGCAGTGCTTGGCGGCGATTACAAGGTGGTGGAGAAGCGCCTGCTGGCCGCGATCCATATTCGCTTCGGCCTGCCGCCAAGTCTCGCCGATGAAATCACGAGGGCCATCAAAGCGGCCGACCGCGGTGCGGCCTATCTCGAAGCCACCCACCTGGCGGGATTTTCGGTAAGCGAAGCGAAGCGCCTGTTCGGCAGGGACCCCGGCCTGCCCGAGGCTACCGTGCGGGACTACCTGACGCCGTGGACCGCGGCCCGGGCCGAGAAGCAGTTTTTGGCGCGATTCGAGCTGCTACTTGGTTGAATGGGGCCGTCGCGTTGCCCATCATTATCACCCCCGGAACCAAGATGGTGGGCACGGCGCAAGAGCGCCTTTGCCCACCCTACAACACCGGTTATATTGCTGACCAAAGACTACCCAGGGAACGCCATGCTTCACATCTGCTCGCTTGCCGCACTTCCCGACACCGTCAGGGCTACCGGCGCCAGCCACATTCTCACCGTGATGGCCAATGTCGATCAGGTGCAGCGCCCGGCCTCGGTGCTCGAGGCCAACCATCTGAAAATATCGATGGACGACATCATCGAGGAGATGGACGGCTTTGTTGCGCCGGCGGATCATCACATCGAAAGAGTGCTGAATTTCGTCCGAGGCTGGGACCGCAGCGCGCCGATGGTGGTGCATTGCTATGCCGGCATCAGCCGCTCGACGGCGAGCGCGTTTGCCGCCGCCTGCGCCCTCAATCCGCAGCGCGCCGAGATCGAGATCGCCCGGCAAATTCGCACCCGCTCCCCGATCGCGTCGCCGAACCGGTTGATCGTCAGCCTCGCCGACAAGGCGTTGGGCCGTGAGGGGCGAATGCTGCGCGCGCTGGACGAAATGGGCCCGGGCAGCATGATGGTCGAAGGCCGGCCGTTCCGACTAGATCTGGAATGACGTGGCGTTCCCCGGATGCACCAAATGACGCCCGGACCGGCGTGAACTTTTAGCGGACAAAGGTACACACAGGATTGCAACCTGGCTGCCGACGTGGCCGGTTAACGCTCTGACGCGCCCGCCTGGAGGCTCGATGTTCGACGACCCCTTCGTCTTCTTTTCGCTTGCGATCGCGATCGTCGCCCTGATCTTGGCGCGGAAGGCCATGAATGAGGTGGCGGAGCTGCGTCAGCGCCTGGAGGCGATGCAGGCCACGCCGGCGGCCGCCGCTGCAGCCGTGCCTCCGCCCCTCACGCCATTCGAAGCCTTCGAGCAGAGCCTGCCGCCAGCTCCGAGCGGGGCCACACCGACGCCTCCGCCGATCGTTCCCGAGACGGAATCCATCGCGTCCGCCGCCAGCCCTGAGGCGGCTGGGCAAGCCGCCGGCGGGGCACCGCCGCCGCCTCCACTACCGCCGGCCGATCGCGGTTTCGAGGAAACCGTCGGCACGCGCTGGGTGGTGTGGATCGGCGGCCTGACGCTGGCGCTCGGCGGATTCTTCATGGTGCGCTATTCGATCGAAGCCGGTCTGCTCGGCCCCGGCGTGCGCACCATCCTCGGCGGTCTGTTCGCGCTGGCCTTGCTACTTGCAGGTGAATGGACGCGGCGCAAGGAAAGCATTTCAACGATCGACGCGCTACCGATCGCCAATATCCCGGCCATCCTGACCGCCGCCGGAACGGCGGTGGCATTTGCCACGGTTTACGCAGCCTATGCGCTGTACGGCTTCCTGGTGCCGGCGACCGCGTTCATCCTGCTCGGGCTGGTAGCGCTGGGCACGCTCGCCGCGGCACTGCTGCATGGCCCGGCACTGGCCGGCCTCGGCGTGGTCGGCGCCTTTGTGACGCCGGTCCTGGTTTCGTCCGACAAGCCGGACTTCTGGGCGCTCTACATCTATCTCGCAATCGTCACTGCGGCAGCCTTCGGCCTGGCGCGCGTCAGGCTGTGGCGCTGGCTCGCGGTCACCACGATCGCGTTTGCGCTGTTATGGACATTCCCCTGCCTGCAATGCGGTCCGTCGATGGTCGGCCCGCATGCGTTCCACGTGCTCGCCGGTTTCATTCTCGCTGCGCTACTCGTGGTGTGCGGCTTCATGTTCGGCCCGCCCGCGGACGAAGGCCAGGTTGAGCCGATCTCCTCCGGCTCGCTTGCGGCCTATCTGCTCGGCGCGACCTTGATCGTGCTGAACAGTTTTCATGCCGACGCCGCGATGATCGTATTCGGGCTGCTGGTGGCCGGCAGCATCGCGGTTGCCTGGCGCAGCGATGCCGCGGCAGGTGCCGTCGGCGCCGCTGCTGCGTTGGTCTTCGTCGTGTTCGCCGAATGGGCCGTTCGCGCCAATCCCGACATGCTGGTGCTGCCCGGCGGGCCGCTGCAAGGCATCGGGCCGACCGCCACGGACGGATCAGTGTCGCTGCATCTGATCTCGGCCGCGATCTTCGCGGCGGGCTTTGGCGTGGCGGGATTTTTCGCGCAGGGCCGCTTCGCGGGGCCGGTGATACCGGTGATCTGGTCGGCCGCGGCGGTATTCACGCCGCTGGCGCTGCTGGTCGCACTCTACGCCCGCATCGCGCATCTCGACCGCTCGATTCCATTTGCGATTCTCGCGGTAATGCTCGCCGCGGCCTATGCAGTTGCGACCGAGATACTCAGCAGGCGCGAGGATCGTCCGGGACTACAGGCCTCGATCGCGCTGTTTGCGACCGGCACCCTCGCAGCGCTGGCACTGGCGCTGACCTTTGCGCTGGAAAAAGGCTGGCTGACGATCGCCCTGGCGCTGATGTCGGCAGGTACCGCCTGGATATCCACGCAGCGGCCGATTCCGTTCCTGCGCGCCCTCGCGGCCATCCTCGCCGGCATCGTCGTGCTGCGCATCGGCTACGAGCCGCGCATCGTCGGCCAGGCCGTCGGCACCACGCCGATCTTCAACTGGCTGTTGTGGGGCTATGGCATTCCGGCGGCATCATTCTGGGCCGGCAGCATCTTCATGCGCCGCGGCGGCGACGACGCGCCACTGCGCACGGTGGAATCGGCGGCGATCCTGTTCACGGTGCTGCTGGCGTTCATGGAAATCCGCCATGCCGTCAACAATGGCGACGTCTACCACGCGAGCGCCGACCTCACCGAAGTCGCGCTGCAGGTCTGCGTTACGCTCGCGATGGCGATCGGCCTGGAGCGGCTGCGCATCCGCACCGGCAGCGTCATTCACAATGCCGGCGCGATCCTGCTCACGGCGTTTGCCGGCCTCGCGACCGTGTTCGGGCTGTTGCTGCTGGAAAACCCGATGCTGCAATGGATCGATGTCGGCGGCATTGTCATCAATCTTTTGCTGCTTGGCTACGCCCTGCCCGCGGTGCTCGCGCTGTTCTTGTCCTATGCCGTCGCGGGTCGGAGGCCGGTCGCCTATGCCAACACGATCGCGGCGGCAGCGCTCGTTCTCGCGCTTGCCTATGTGACGTTCGAGATCAGGCGAATCTATCACGGTCCGGCGATTGCGGCCGGCCCGACCAGCGGCGCCGAGCAATATACCTACTCGATCGCATATCTCGCCTTCGGCGTCGTCTTGCTCGGCATTGGTATTCTTTTCAACTCGCAGCGCGCGCGGCTGGCGTCCGCGGCGGTCATCGGACTGACGATCCTGAAAGCATTCCTGATCGACATGTCGGCACTGACCGGCGTCTATCGCGCGCTGTCCTTCATGTGCCTCGGCCTGGTGCTGGTGGCGATCGGGTGGCTGTACCAGCGGATCCTGTTCCGCAGGCAAGCCGCAGCCGCACCGACGGGAAGCTAGAGGATGATGAAATTGGGTTTAATTGCGTCCGCGGAGAAGGTGCTGCTCCCTCTCCCGCTTGCGGGGGAGGGCTGGGGTGGGAGTGTCTCCGCAGGCGATACTGCCCGAGTGGAGAGAGCCCCCACCCGGCGCTTCGCGCCGACCTCCCCCACAAGCGGGAGAGATGAAGCGCTTCTGCGGCCGAATCGATCTAATCATCATGCTCTAGAGGATGGTCCTCTAACCGACGGATTCGGCGACGAGGCGAATCCTGAACACGGGTTTTTTGGCTTCGTCCAAAAGCTCCATCTGCCATTCGGCGTTCTGCTTCAGGCTGCGCGAAAGGCTGCCTACTAGGTTGCCGCAGACCTTGGTCATCTCGGCCCAGGCAGCCTCGCGGTTTTCGAATTCGGATCCCTGATCGGACGCGCCTGCGTAGCGACCGTGGCTGATCCGAAAAAAATACAGCGGCATGATTGATCTCATGTGTTGGGCCGCCTCCCGGCCTTCTCTGCCGGTCACTTGGAACGAGATTCGCTACCAGGACATGAATGCGCCAGCCCGTATGACTACGGGTTGGCGTTGGCCAAGACGTGGAATGGCACGTGATTCACAGGCTGCGCGATGGCCTCCGAGGCGGCTTGTTTGCCGCCCGCCACAGGTGCCGTTGCCGCGATCAATCGGTCGAGCGGCGCAGCTCCGGGGCGCTCTCGGCCTTGGCGGGTTCGGGCTTTGCCTGCTCCGCCTTCGGCTCGGATTTCACCGGCTCGAGTTTGGCGCTCTCGACCGCAGGCGTCTCGGCCCGCGCCGTCACTTCGGCCCGTGCATCGGTCGTCGCCGCACGCGACGGGTCCTCCCGACGATGTAGCGAGCGCGGTCGCGCCACGGAGCGCGCCATCAGCATCTGCGAGGCGCCCTGATGGCGGAAATCGCAATAGGCAAAGCCCATGCCCGAGACCGAGCCGCGGAACGAGCGGTCGTCACGCTTGTCGAGATTGAAGCACGGCTCGAACGGCAGCCCCTTGATCGAAGCGCAGACGGCCTGGCCACGAATCTGCAGCGTATTGCCGGGCAGGCGCACATGACGGATCGGGCCCGAGCCGCTGAATTGGACGGAGCCGGCTGCACCGAGATCGTCAAGGATGCGCCCGGCGCCGCGGGTGCCATCAAAGCAGGTAAAGGCGAAAACCTTGCCGCTCACGAACCTGCGCGCCTCGTCGGCATTCATCATCCCGGCCAGCGCAGGAACGATCATCACACTGGCCGTGACGGCCCCCAGAACCAAACGCGCAAGCATGCAGCTACTCCAATTACCAAGAGCGCGGGCGCCCGCCTTTACCCGCTGCTTACCATACCAACCACCATGGCAACATTGGAGCAGGTTGGTTGGTAAAGTCTGAACACCGTTAGGGGATTTTTACCACGATTCGACCCCGGACCTTCCCTGCGAGGATTTCGGCGCCCGCGCCGATCACCTGGTCTAAACCTATTTCGTGAGTAATATCAGCTAGTTTTCCCTTGTCCAAATCGCTGGCAAGGCGGTTCCAGGCAAGCTTGCGCTGCTCGATCGGACACATTACCGAGTCGATGCCGAGAAGGCACACTCCGCGCAAAATAAACGGCGCGACCGAGGACGGCAGATCCATACCGGCGGCAAGGCCGCAGGCAGCAATGGCTCCGCCATATTCGGTCATCGACAGCAGGTTGGCGAGCGTGGTCGATCCGACGCTGTCGACGCCGCCCGCCCAGCGCTCTTTCGCCAGCGGCTTGGCGGGACCTGCGAGTTCGGCACGATCGATCACCTCGGCGGCGCCGAGGCCCTTCAGGTAGTCGGCCTCCGACATCCGCCCCGTGGATGCGATGACGTGATAGCCGAGTTTCGAGAGCACGGCTGACGCGACCGAGCCGACGCCGCCGGCGGCACCGGTCACCACGATGGGACCGCTCTTCGGCGTCAGTCCGTGTTTCTCCAGCGCCAGCACCGACAGCATCGCGGTGTAGCCGGCAGTGCCGATCGCCATCGCCTCACGCGTCGAGATGCCATCGGGCAGCCGCACCAGCCAGTCGCCCTTGACGCGTGCTTTTTCGGCATAGGCGCCAAGGTGAGTCTCGCCCATGCCCCAGCCGTTGCAGACGACCTTGTCGCCGGTCTTCCACGCCGGATGCGAAGATTGTTCGACGGTGCCTGCGAAGTCGATGCCGGCGATCATCGGGAAACGCCGCACGACGGGAGCCTTGCCGGTGACGGCTAAGCCATCCTTGTAGTTCAACGTCGACCACTCGACGGCGACGGTGACATCGCCCTCCATCAGCTCGGCTTCGTCGAACTGCGTCAGCGCGGCGGTGGTGCCTTTATCGGCCTTGTCGATCCTGATGGCCTTGAACGTTCCCATGGCAAACTCCCCGGACTTTGTCTGTCTCGAGAGTGTTTACCGCATCAGGCGGGTTGTGCAACCGGGCGCGCGACCGGCTGCTCGACGATCGGCAGGTTGATCAGCGCCGACAGCACGCCGAACAGGATCGAGAGCCACCAGATCGGGGTGTAGGAGCCGAACTGCTCGAACACGATGCCGCCGAGCCAGACGCCGAGGAAACCGCCGACCTGATGGCTGACGAAGGCAAAGCCGTACAGCGTTGCGAACCACTTTGTGCCGAACATCAGCGCCACCAGCGCCGAGGTCGGCGGCACCGTCGAGAGCCAAGTCAGGCCGCTGACAGCACCGAACATGATCGCCGAGAACGTCGTGATCGGAAACGAGATGAACGCGACGATCGCCAGGGCGCGGGTAAAGTAGATCAGCGAGAGGATGTAACGCTTCGGGTACTTGTTCTGCAGCCAGCCGACGCTGAGCGAGCCGATGATGTTGAACAGGCCGATCGCCGCGACCACCCAGCCGCCGGTCTGCGACGAGACTCCGCGATCGGCGAGATAGGCCGGCAGATGCACCGTGATGAAGGCGAGCTGGAAGCCGCAGGTGAAGAAGCCCAGCACCAGGAGAACGTAAGAGCGATGACCAAACGCTTCCGCCAGCGCGGTCTTGAACGATTGCTGATCCCCGACAGGCTCATTCGACGACGTCGAGGGTGGCGTCGCGATCGCGAGCGACAGCGGCACGATCAACAGCATCAGGAGCGCGAATACCGTCAGCGCTGCCTGCCAGCCGAAATTGTCGATCATCGCCACGCCGAACGGTGCGAACAGGAACTGGCCGAAGGACCCGGCCGCGGTGCCGGCGCCGAGCGCAATACCGCGCTTCTCGACCGGCAGCAGCTTACTGAACGCCGACAGCACGAGATTGAACGAACAGCCTGAAAGACCGAAGCCGATCAGGACGCCGGCGCCGAGATCGAGCGACAGCGGCGCCGTGGAATAACGCATCAGAAGCAGGCCGGCGGCATAGAGCAAGGCGCCGACAATCATCACACGCAGGATGCCGAAGCGATCGGCGATGGCGCCCGCAATCGGCTGCCCCAGTCCCCACAGCAGATTCTGCAGCGCCAGCGCGAGGCCGAAAACGTCGCGGCCCCAGGCGAACTCGCGGCTCATCGGCTGCACGAAGAAACCGAGGCTGGAGCGCGGTCCAAAACTCAACAGCGCGATCGCGCAGCCACAGATGATGATGACGACCGGCGTCCGCCAGGTGCCTAGGCCGGAGGACGGACGAAGGTCGGTCGTTACAGCCATTTGCTTCCCCTGGACCAATCGGCGCCCGGAACGGCCGGGCGAAACGTTACGGTGAGTTAATGCAGTTGCATGCAAACCCCAAGAGGGCGGAAGAGAAAAATTTTCCGCTGCAGGGCAGCTCTGCAAAATTGGCGAGGGCAATGAGTGCAATTTATTGAGCGTGCACCTGACAGAGACGTCGTCTGCGTTCGCAGCGATGACGGCTGTTACCGCTTCGCGCTTGCCTGCTCGGCGGAGCTTTGCGCGGCTTCCGCGAGCTTGGCGGAGATCGCCGCAGTCTCGGCAGGCGTGCCCCAGCTCGGCGCGTCGCTGCCATTGCCCCAGGCGCGCGGCCGATAGAAAGTATGCACTCCGAACTTGTGCATCTTCTTCATTTCATTGACCCAGGACGGCCGCACCCAATAGGCGTGGTAGTGCGTCGACTTGTCGACTTCCGGCAGCCAGAGTTGGCCGTCGAGCATCGCCTTCGCGATCTTCTTCGCCCGCTCCCACATGTCGGGCTCGCGAATGACGTCCTTGTTGTTATCGCAGGCGAAGGTGAACTGGCACGCCAGATGGCGATGCTTGTTCTGGTAGACCACGCCGCACACAGTTTCGGGATATTTGCCGGAGAAGGCGCGGTTCAAAACCACCTGCGCCACGGCGATCTGGCCTCGCACTGCTTCGCCGCGGGCCTCGAAGTAGATCGCTTCAGCCAGGCACTTTTCCGACTTGGCGCGCGACTTCTCGTCGAACAGGCCGAGACGTTCGGCCGGCGTCTTGGCGCGCTGGTTGTCGGCGTTGACCTCGCCCTTCGGCGCGACGCTCTCCCCCATCTCGCCGGCGCGCACCGGACCATCGGCATCGACCGGCAGCGAGGCCATCACCTTCATGTCGGGATCCGGATGCGCTGGTGGCATGACGATGACGGGCTCTTCGCCGGGCTGCCAACGTTCGATGCTTTCGGGCGAGCCGAGCGAGGAGCCAAAGAACAGGCTCGAGGTCTTGAAGGAGAAACCATCGCGCGGTGGCGGAGCCGCTTGCGCCGCAACCTTGAGATCGTCCTGCGGTTTGCTCTCAAGCGACAACGACATATCCAGTGGCGGCGCGTTCAGCGCGGCCTGCAGCTCGGGATCGAGCGGCGCGCGCTCGACGGGCGGCGGTGTCTCGGCGGTCTTGGCGCCCTTGACCGATGCATTTGATGTCGCGGGATCCTCGATCGCAGGCGTTCGATCGGCAGGGCCTGTGGTCTCCACTGCCGGCGACGGCGGCGCGATGATAAGGCGGTCGCCCTTCAATGTGCGGTCGACCTTGGGGAAATCGGCAGCGTGATAGCGCGGCGGTGGAGCGACCAGCGGATTGCGCGTCACCGAACCCGTGATGTCGATGCCCTGAGTGTCGAGGCTTGCGAGACGGTAAGTCGCGGTCTGCGGCGACGAGGTTCCGATCGGGCGGCCGAACGAGAACGTCGCGACCTGGATGGTTCCGGCGGAGGAGAACACGCGCTTCTGCCAGCGCTCGGCGACGCCCGGCTGGCGCGCCAGCAGCGAGGCGATATCCTGATATCCGATCTCGGTCGGCATCAAAGCGAAGACGCAGAGACCGAGACCGAAGGACGCGAACCGCGCGCCCTTCGGCTGGTTACGCAACACAAACATCGATACGCTCACGCAACGCTTACACGATCGAACGTCAGTACATCCGTGCAATTCGACCTTTTTGTTGGTATCGAATTTAGGTTGCTGGGGAGTTAATCGGCGTGGCGTGCGTGCTACACGCAAGACATCGCGCGAATTTCGCCGGGCGCATGAGAAGTGTTGGTAAATGGCCGCTCGATGAAAGTGGTAAACATCCCGTCAACGAAGATGATGAAGAGAAAATTACGCGTGCGAATACGGGAACTCATGTTCCCTCCACGTCATTGCGAACGAAGCGACTTGTAGCCGTAGCTTTAGCGAAGGCGGAAGCACTCCATCGCGCGGCATAACGGATAGATGGATTGCTTCCGCCTTCGCTCGTCGAGCTACGGCGGACAAGTCGTCGCTGCGCTCCTCGCAATGACGGCTTCTTCGTCAGAGCGCTTTGCTCTCACGCAAAAACGCAAATGCCCGGGACAAAGCCCGGGCATCACGTCGTGTTCGTCATCGTATCGAAGAAGCCTACGCCTGGCTCTCAATCTTCTTGCCGAGCGCGGCCTGCGCGGCGGCTAGGCGCGCGATCGGCACGCGGTAGGGCGAGCACGAAACGTAGTCGAGCCCGATCTCGTGGCAGAACGCCACCGAGGCGGGATCGCCGCCATGCTCGCCGCAAATGCCGACCTTCAAATTGGGCCGTGTCTTGCGACCACGGGTGACGCCGATCTTCACCAGCTCGCCCACGCCATCGCGATCGACTGAGATGAACGGATCGATCTCGAGGATTCCCTTGCTGACATAAGTGCCGAGGAAACTCGCGGCGTCGTCACGGCTGATGCCGTAGGTAGTCTGGGTCAGGTCGTTGGTGCCGAACGAGAAGAACTCCGCGGTCTGGGCGACATCGCCGGCCAGCAGGCACGCACGCGGCAGCTCGATCATCGTACCAACTTGATAAGCGAGTTTCTTGCCGGTCTCCTTCATCACCGACTGCGCGGTGGCGTCGATCCGCGTCTTGACCAGGTCGAACTCGGCCTTGGTCGCGATCAGCGGCACCATCACCTCGAGGCCGACGGCCTCGCCGGTGCGCTTCTCGGCTTCTACCGCCGCTTCGAAGATCGCGCGCGCCTGCATTTCGGCGATCTCAGGATAGGCGATCGCAAGACGGCAGCCGCGGAAGCCCAGCATCGGGTTGAACTCGGCGAGATCGCGGGCGCGATCGGCGAGCTTGCGCGGATCGGTATTCATCGCGCGCGCGACTTCCTCGATCTCGGCCTGGGTGTGCGGCAGGAATTCATGCAGCGGCGGATCGAGCAGGCGAATCGTGACGGGCAGGCCCTTCATGATCTCGAACAGCTCGACGAAATCGGCGCGCTGCATCGGCAACAGTTTTGACAGCGCCGCGCGGCGCGACTGTTCGTCCTCGGAAAGGATCATCTCGCGCACGGTGCGGATGCGGGTTTCCTCGAAGAACATGTGCTCGGTGCGGCACAGCCCGATGCCCTCGCCGCCGAATTTTATCGCGGTGCGCGCATCTTCGGGCGTGTCGGCGTTGACGCGAACGCCGAGCTTGCGGACGTCATCGGCCCAGCCCATCAGCGTGCCGAACTCGCCCGACAGTTTCGGCTCGATCATCGGCATCTTGCCAGCCAGCACCTGGCCGAGCGAGCCGTCGATGGTGATGACGTCGCCGGTCTTGAAGGTGCGGGAGCCCACACTCATCGTGCCGCGGCCATAGTCGACTCGAATGGCGCCGCAGCCGGAGACGCAGGGCTTACCCATGCCGCGCGCCACCACCGCGGCGTGCGAAGTCATGCCGCCGCGGGTGGTCAAAATGCCTTCGGCGGCGTGCATGCCGTGAATGTCTTCCGGACTGGTCTCGACGCGCACCAGAATGACGCTGCGGCCATCGGCCTGAAGTTTCGCGGCCTCGTCGGACGAGAACACGATCTCGCCGGATGCTGCGCCGGGCGAGGCCGGCAGGCCGGTCGCGATGACGTCGCGCTTGGCCTGGGGATCGATGGTCGGATGCAGCAATTGATCCAGCGAAGCCGGATCGATCCGCATCACCGCGTCCTTCTTCGAGATCAGGCCTTCATTGGCGAGCTCGACCGCGATGCGCAGCGCAGCCTTCGCGGTGCGCTTGCCGCCGCGGGTCTGCAGCATCCACAATTTGCCCTGCTCGACCGTGAACTCCATGTCCTGCATGTCGCGATAGTGCTTTTCGAGCAGCGTGTAGAACCGCGTCAGTTCCTTGAAGGCCTCCGGCATCGCGCTTTCCATCGACGGCTTGTCGGAACCGGATTCCTGGCGCGCTTCCTCGGTGATGTCTTGCGGCGTGCGGATGCCCGCCACCACGTCCTCCCCCTGCGCGTTGATCAGGAATTCGCCGTACAGCTTGCTCTCGCCGGTCGAAGGATTGCGCGTGAACGCAACGCCGGTCGCGGAGGTTTCGCCCATATTGCCGAACACCATGGCCTGCACGTTGACCGCGGTGCCCCAGGATTCCGGGATGTCGTGCAGGCGGCGGTAGGTCACCGCGCGCGCATTCATCCAGGATGAGAACACCGCGCCGATCGCGCCCCACAATTGCTCGTGCGGGTCCTGCGGAAAATCCCTGCCGGTCTCGCGCGCCACCGCTTCCTTGTACTTGCCGACCAGTTCGACCCAGTCGTCGCCGGTGAGATCAGTGTCGAGGGTGTAACCCTGGCTGTCCTTGAAGGTATCGAGGATGTCCTCGAAGTGATGATGCTCGAAGCCGAGCACCACATCCGAATACATCGTGATGAAGCGGCGATAGCTGTCATAGGCAAAGCGGCGATCGCCGGAGAGCTCGGCGAGCGCTTCGACCGTCTTGTCGTTGAGGCCGAGATTGAGCACGGTGTCCATCATGCCCGGCATCGACGCGCGGCCGCCGGAGCGGACCGAAACCAGCAGCGGATTCTTCGAGTCGCCGAATGCCTTGCCGGTCAGCTTGCCGACATACTCAAGCGCCTTCTCGACCTGCGCCTTCAGTGCGGGCGGATAGGTTTTGTCATGCGCGTAGAAATAGGTGCAGACAGAGGTCGGAATGGTGAAGCCGGGAGGCACCGGCAGGCCCAAATTGGCCATCTCGGCGAGGTTGGCGCCCTTGCCGCCGAGCAGTTCGCGCAGGCCCGCTTTGCCCTCGGCCTTGCCGTCCCCGAAGGTATAGACCCACTTGCCGGATTTTACCGCCTCGGCGGCAGGCTTGCGGACCGCAGCCTTCTTGGCCGCGACCTTGGCGACCGGCTCGGCCGGGGCCTTCTTCAGCGCTTTGCGGGCCGAAGCCTGTGGCGCGGCCTTCGGTCGGGCGGATGGCTTTGATTTCGCTACAGATTTCACTGCAGCCTTCTTGGACTTCGCGACGGCTTTGGCCATGGATTCCAACTATCCGAAAAAGGGAAGAAGATTGCGCGCCTTACACCATTTTGAGGGGTTCCGCGCAAGCCGCGAACCCCGCTTTCCAGCGCTAGAACTTGAACATCTTGAACACGCCGAGGCCGGCCAAACCGACTACGATCAAGTAGATGGCAACGATGAAATTCAGGAACCGCGGCATAATCAGAATCAAGACTCCCGCGATCAGAGCGACGATCGGGGAAATGTGCGCAGCGGTGATGGTCATTGAAATCTCCGGGGGTGACGAGATGCGGGGAATCGAATCGAGACTGGTAACCTAACCGCTGGCGCGGTTTGGGAATAGCAAGACGCCTAACCACTTCAAAGGGTTCCAGCCTCCGCAACAATTCCCCAGAAATGCCGCGGATAAGACCGCGCTTTTTGCGGAACAATGCCGCACGGGATGAATTGGCCCGCATTGTGTGTGCTGGCGAAAGCCGGCACCTCTTCTCGCGAAGGAGTTGACTATGCGGAACAGACTAGTTGCCATTGCGGCGATCGCGGGCGCGATGGCGGTCCCGATCGCAGCTGAGGCGCAGACCACGATCGGCACAGGCGGCGGCAGCACGGTCGTCATCGGTGAACATGAAGGCATCGCGCCCGACGTGCGTCCGGCCTTCCGCGAATACATCGTGCGTGAACGCGTGCCGAATTACACGATCTCCGAGCGCGTGACGGTTGGCGCCGTGCTGCCAGAAACCGGCGTGACCTACTACGACGTGCCGCAATCGTTCGGGGTGACGCCCTATCGCTACACCGTGGTGAACGGCCAGACGATATTGGTCGAACCGCGTTCGCGTCGCATCGTTCAGGTGGTCGATTGACCTTCAGTAGCCTGAACGATTGGTCCGGGCGCCGCGCAAGCGGATGTGCGCGAGATACGACCGGACAAGAAGCCCCGCCCGGCGTCCCCTCCGGGCGGGGTCTTTCTTGTGCAGTCTCTTGTCCCGGACGCGGTGCGGTTCTGTAGGGTGGGCAAAGCGAAGCGTGCCCACCATTCACACCCCCACCATTCACACCAACGATCAGGATAGATGGTGGGCACGGCGCAAGGGCGCCTTTGCCCACCCTACCGGATACGAGCTATTCCCTGATTTCCAATCCAGGCTTCTTCACCACCAGCCGGTGAATCTTCTTTCCCGATGAAGCGCTGACGATCTCTTCGTCGAGCAACACGGTCGCGGCCTTCAGCTCCGCCTGCACGACCGCCGAATCGAACGCGGCGTAAAGCCGTCCCTGCGCGTCGCGCTGATCGGCGCCCTCGGTGACGCGCCAGCTCAGATAAAGAATGCCGCTGGGTTTGACGATATCGAGCAGCCGGCGGACCGATGCCGCAATCTCCTTGCGGTCGAGATGCATGATCACGGTTTCGCACAGCACGTTATCGAACGTGCCGATGCCGCGCAGATCGGGCAATTCGGCATGCGCGAACTTGCACGACGGATAGCGCCGGCGCGCTTCGTTGAGCAGGCCTTCCGAGGCATCGAAGCCCATCGCCGAAAAGCCGTGGGTGTGAAGCCAGGCGACCTCGCGGCCGCAGCCGCAGCCGATATCGGCCGAATTGCCGCCGCGCACGAAAAATCGCTCGACGACCTCCTGCAGGTCGACGGGCGCCGGCTGACCGAGCCAGTCCTTCGCGAACGCCGCCGCATCCTGGTCATAAGCGGCGAGCGTCTGAGGATCCATGGTCTAGCCTTCGATCTTGGAAAAATCCGCAACCGCGCGGGTCGCCGCGCGGATTTCGTTCAGGAGTTTTAGTCGATTCTCGCGCACCTTGGGTTCATCGTCATTGACCTTGACCTTGTCGAAGAACGCATCGACGGCGGGGCGCAGCTTCGCCATCGCGCTCATCGCGGCGGCGAAATCTTCCTTCTGCACTGCGGCTCCGGCCTCGCTCTTGACCTGGTCGATCGCCTTGGCGAGCGCCTTTTCTTCGGCAAGCGCGTAGAGCCCGGCATCCGGCGCACCGTCGAACGTGCGTTTGTCCCGCTTCTCCTCGATCGAGAGGATGTTACTCGCGCGCTTGGTCCCTGCAAGCAGGTTCTTGCCGTCATCGGTGTCGAGAAACTTGCCGAGCGCCTCGACGCGGCGGACAACGAGCAAGAGATCGTCCTGGCCGCCGAGCGAAAACACGGCATCGACGAGATCGTGGCGCGCGCCCTGGTCGCGGAGCTGGACCTTCAGGCGGTCGGCGAAGAAAGAAAGGAGGTCGCCCGGAAGCTCCTCGGCGTTGCTCTTGTCCGGCAAGCCAGCCAATGCCGACTTCGCCACGTTCAAGATCGGCAGCCGGAGCGTATTGTCAACGATCAGCCTGATGGCACCCAGCGCTGCTCGCCGCAATGCATAGGGGTCCTTGCTGCCGGTCGGCTTCTCGTCGATCGCCCAGAAACCCGCCAGAGTATCGAGCTTGTCGGCCAGTGCGACGGCTGCGCTTACCGGATCGCTCGGTACGCGATCAGTCGGCCCCTGTGGCTTGTAATGGTCCTCGCTCGCGGCGGCGACGGAGTCGTCTTCACCTTGCGCCTGCGCGTAGTACTTGCCCATCAAGCCCTGCAGCTCGGGGAATTCGCCGACGACCTCGGTCAGCAGATCCGCCTTTGCCAGATGCGCGGCGCGCCTGGCCTTCGCGACGTCGGCGCCGACCAGCGGCGCGATCTCGGCCGCCAGCCTTTCGATGCGATTGATCCGCTCGGCTTGCGTGCCTAGCATCTCGTGAAACACGATCTGCTTGAACTTTGGCAAGCGATCTTCCAGCTTCGTCTTCAGGTCGGTCTCGTAGAAGAATTTTGCATCGCTCAATCGCGCGCGGATCACCCGCTCGTTGCCGGCAACGATTACCTTGCCGCCATCGGTCGCCTCGATATTGGCGGTCAGGATGAACTTGTTGGCGAGCTTCCCCGTCTTGGGGTCACGCACCACAAAGCATTTCTGGTTGTTGCGGATGGTGGCGCGGATTACCTCGTCCGGGATCGTGAGATATTCCTGGTCGAACGATCCCATCAACACCACCGGCCACTCGACAAGGCCTGCGACTTCGTCCAGCAGCACCTGATCCTCGACCAGCTCAAAGCCCTGCGCGAATGCCAGCTCCTTCGCGTCGGCGAGGATGATGTCCTTGCGCGCCTGCGGATCGAGTACGACCTTCGCAGTCTTCAGCTTGGCTTCGTAATCTTCGAAGCGGCGCACCGAGATCGCCGACGGCGCCATGAAGCGGTGGCCGAACGTAGTCTGCCCGGCCTCGATGCCGTCGACGGAAAATTTCACCACGTCGGGGTCTTCGGTCTCCGGACCGAAGGTCGCGATGATCGAATGCAGCGGCCGCACCCAGGAGAGCGAACCCGATTTGGTCGAACGTGCGCCCCAGCGCATCGATTTGGGCCATGGGAAGGTTCGGATGATGACCGGCAGAATTTCGGCGAGCACATCGATGGTGGCGCGGCCCGGCTTTTCGATCAGCGCGATGTAGAAGTCGCCCTTCTTCGGGTCGGTCTGGATCTTCGCGTCTTCGATCCTGGCCAGACCGGTCGCCTTCAAGAATCCCTGGATTGCGGCATCAGGGCCGCCGACGCGTGGGCCGCGGCGCTCTTCCTTCAAATCGGATTGCCGCGTCGGAACGCCGTGCACGGTCAGCGCCAGCCGCCGCGGCGTCGCGAACGCTTTCGCGCCTTCATAGACCAGGCCTTCGGCGACGAGCTTGTCGGTCACCATGCGGCGCAGATCGTCCGCCGCCTTCGCCTGCATGCGCGCGGGGATTTCCTCGGAGAACAATTCCAGCAGAAGATCAGGCATCAGACCGCCCTGCCCGCTTCGGTGTGAACCCAGGCTTCGCCGCAGGCTTTTGCCAATTCGCGCACGCGCATGATGTAGCTCTGCCGTTCGGTGACCGAGATCACGCCGCGAGCATCGAGCAGATTGAAGACATGGCTGGCCTTGATGCACTGGTCATAGGCCGGCAGCGCCATCAGATGCTCCTTCTGATTGCCGCCCTCCTTCCATCCGGCCGTGAGATATTTCTTGCAGGCGTCTTCGGCCATCTTGAACTGCTCGAACAGCATCGCCGTATCCGCGTGTTCGAAATTGTGCCGGGAATATTCCTGCTCGGCCTGCAGGAAGACGTCGCCATAGGTGACCTTGTCGGCGCCGTCGCGGCCGTTGAAGTTGAGATCGTAGACGCGGTCGACGCCCTGCACATACATCGCAAGACGCTCGAGCCCGTAGGTGAGCTCGCCGGAAACGGGTGCGCATTCGACGCCCGCGACCTGCTGGAAGTAAGTGAACTGGCTGACTTCCATGCCGTCGCACCAGCACTCCCAGCCCAGCCCCCATGCGCCAAGCGTCGGGCTTTCCCAATCGTCCTCGACGAAGCGGATGTCGTGTACGCTGGAATCGATGCCGATCGCAGCGAGCGACTTCAGGTATAGATCCTGAAGGTTCGGCGGTGACGGCTTCATGATCACCTGAAACTGATAATAGTGCTGCAGCCGGTTGGGGTTCTCACCGTAGCGGCCGTCCTTCGGCCGGCGCGAGGGCTGCACATAGGCCGCATTCCAGCGTTTCGGCCCGAGCGCGCGCAGCGTCGTGGCCGGATGGAAGGTGCCTGCGCCCATTTCCATGTCATAGGGCTGCAGGATCACGCAGCCCTGCTCCGCCCAGAACCGCTGGAGAGCAAGGATGAAGCCCTGGAACGAACGTTCCGGGCGCATATGGGCAGGCAAGGCGTCCATCGGCAGAATCGGTCTCGCGAAGGGGGGTTTGAAGTGCGCGGGACCGTATCGGCGTAGGGGCGTGGAATCAAGGCGAGCCCACAATGTCATTCCGGGGCGATGCAAAGCATCGGCCCTGGAATGACGTAGCTAGCCCGGCCGGTAAGCGCCGGTGACGGGGTCGCGGCGCAGCGTTGGGATGTCGGCCGTGTGGGTGGCCTCGGCGACGCGCGCCAGCCGTGCCTCTTCGAGTTCCCTGTTGATACGGACAGCAGTCTTGTAGGCCCAGCGGACCACGGCGAGCCCTCCCAGGGCACCCGCGAATGCGATCAGCGGCGGCATCGGTCGATCCTTGTCGTTCACGTGTCAGCCCCCAATGGCTCGCATTCTCGCCGAAGCCGGCCTGCGCCGCAATTCCGCTTTTGGGACTAAATGGCGCGGGTACCCCCGGCCTAGAACCCGAACCTGGCCCAGATTGCCCGGGTCTCCAACGCCGAAATCAGGTCATCCGGCAATCCCCCGATACCGTCGACCAGGGAGCCCGCGCCCGGCGATCTTCGGCCCAAGAGACCGGCCAGCATCCCGCTTGCCGGCGCGATGAGGGGCGTCAGCACTTTGTCACCATAGCGCTCGCGCAGCGTCGAGCGGAGATCGCCGATCTTGTCCGCAAGGCCGAGCGACACCGATCTCTCGCCCGCCCAGTACTCGCCGGTGAACAGGACGTCGTCGGCCCCCTTGAGGCGCGCACCGCGGCTGCCTTTGACCAGCGCGATGAAGATAGCGTGGATCTCACGCTGAAGCGTCTTCAGGCGGGCGACGTCATCCGGGTCTTCGGGCAGGAAGGGGTCCAGCATCGCCTTGTGCTCGCCTGCCGTGTAAAGCCGCCGCTCGACACCAATCCTCTTGATCAAGTCCTGAAAGCCGAAACTGCCGCCGACCACGCCGATCGAGCCGAGGATCGAGGACGGATCGCAGAATATCTCGTCGCCCGCGCAGGCGATCATGTAGCCGCCGGATGCCGCGACGTCCTCGACGAACACCAGCACCGGCAGTTTCTTTTCCGCAGCAAGCTGCCTGATCCGCAAATAGATCTGCCGCGATTGCACCGGCGAGCCGCCGGGCGAATTGATCGCCAGCGCCACCGCCTTGGCGTGTCGGGTGGCGAACGCGCGTTCGAGCGTTTTGGCGATGCCGGCCAGCGTCAGGCCCGGCCGCAAAGGCGTCACCGCACCGATGACGCCCGACAGGCGAACCACCGGAACGACCGCAGCGTCGGGCCGGAATTTCGCCGGAATGAATCGTTTCATCCTGTCAATAAGGCCCGGCAATCCCGTGCGATCACTAAATTGTTCACTCATGCCGTTACCTCGAATTAACCATTTTTTATCACGCCAATGTCATTGGAAAGGCCGGAACGCCTTTTGGCAGGACGCCTTTTGCATTGCAGACGAGAGACTGCAATGGCGCAGCGGAGACTGACATGAAAATCTACCTGCTGATAATGCTCATCGGCAGCCTTCTGACCGCGATTCACTTTACGTCGGCGCCCAAACAACAGTCCGAGACGCTTCCGCAATAGCGAGTAATTGGGAGTTGCGGGCCGACTTTACAGGCTCGCCAACGGCAAGGTTCCCTTCCCGGCCAGAATCTCCTGCACTCTTTTATGGGGCTGACCTTGCTCGTCATTGAGCATCAGGGCGGCATGGATTTGCGTCGGCGCCCGCCCACCCTTGCTAGCGCGAACCAGGATGCGGTTGGCAGGCCCCCGTGCGTCACCGTGAACCGGCAGCACCTGCAGGCTCCCGAAACCGTGATCGAGCGCCGAAAGCACTTCGGCGATTCCATCGGCGCGCCAGATCAGCGTCAGCGCTCCCTTCGATTTGAGAATGCGCCGCGCCGCGTGAATCCATTTCGAGAGCGTCGTTGCGGTCGCCATATGCGCGGTCGCACGTGCCGTGTCCGGCGAGACGCGATGCCGCGCCGGGTCGTTGAAGGGCGGATTCATCAGCACCGCATCGAAGCTGTCTGGAAGGAGTCCGGCAGCGGCAAAGGCCGTGGCATCGGCCTCCACGTCAAGAACGATCACGTCGGCTTGAATCGCATTCGCCTCCGCATTGGCGCGCGCAAGGCCCGCCAGCACAGCATCGATCTCGACCAGAACCAGGTCTACGCCGGCCACGCGCCTGGCAACCGAAAGCCCCGCGACGCCGATGCCGGCACCGAGATCGGCCACGCGGTCGCCCGGACGGGCCGCTGTCGCTGCCGCCAGCAGCACCGCATCGTGACCGGCGCGATGTCCCGATTTCAGTTGCTTCAAACGCAATTGCCCGCCGAGAAACGCATCCTCGGTGAGTTCGAGATCAGTCATCGGGGCGCAATTCGTGAGCCAGACCCGCCTCGGCCAGCAACTGGCGGGCTGCGCGATTGTCGTCCTCATGAACCAGGATGCGGCGTGGCAGGATGCCGAGCGATCCCTCGATGACGCTCATGTTCTGGTCCAGCACCAGATGATGGATATTGGCGCCGTCGAGCAGCGCGCCGATCGCAGAAACCAGCACGATATCGTTGGTCCTGACCAATTCCCGCAAGTGGTGTTCTCCTTTTCGCCCCGATGCGACGGACGGCACGAGGTCTGTCAACCGCTACGTGCCCTTGCCGCGATTGCCGGCACTTTCTATTGTAGAACAAGGATAGTGCGAATTGGCCAAAATTGGAGACCCGTGTGGCGGTTATTGTACCCTTCGAAAGCCCGTCGAACGCTTCGATAGATGCGCTGGTCGGGCTGGTCGCCGCCGACATGGAGCGGGTCAACGCCACGATCCTGTCGCGCACGGGATCGGAAGTCACCATGATTCCGGAAGTCGCCAACCACCTGATCTCATCCGGCGGCAAACGTCTGCGCCCGATGCTGACGCTGGCGATGGCGGGCCTCGCCGGCTATTCCGGCGATGGTCACATCAAGCTCGCGGCCTCCGTCGAATTCATGCACACCGCGACGCTCTTGCATGACGACGTGGTCGACGAGAGCGAACTGCGCCGCGGCAAGCTGTCAGCGCGGATGCTGTGGGGCAATGAGGCCAGCGTGCTGGTCGGCGACTTCCTGCTCGGTCAGGCCTTTCGCATGATGGTCGAGGTCGGCTCGCTGCGTGCGCTCGATATTCTCTCCTCGGCCGCGGCCACCATCGCCGAAGGCGAAGTGATGCAGCTTGCGGCGGCCAAGAACACCGCGACCACCGAGGACGAATACCTCGCCGTGATCAGGGGCAAGACCGCCGAACTGTTCGCCGCCGCCTGCGAAGTCGGACCCGCGATCGCCAACCGGCCGAAGGCCGAGCAGACCGCATGCCGCTCGGTCGGCATGAATCTCGGCATCGCATTCCAGCTCGTCGACGACGTGCTGGACTACGGCGGCAAGGCCGCGAAACTCGGCAAGAACATCGGCGACGATTTCCGTGAAGGCAAGATCACCCTGCCGGTAGTGCTGGCGTTCCGCCGCGGCAATGACAGCGAGCGGAAGTTCTGGATCAAGGCATTGGAGCGCGGCGAGATCGGCGACAGCGACCTCGATCACGCCATCGGCCTGATGACCAAGCACCGCGCGCTGGAAGACACGATCAGCCGCGCCCAGCACTACGGCGCAATGGCCGTCGACGCGCTCGCGCTATTTCCGGCTTCACCGATGAAGAGCGCGCTCGAACAAGTCGTGGCGTTCTGCCTGGCGAGGTCGCATTGATCCCACTTCCGTCATACCCCGCGAAGGCGGGGTATCCAGTACGCCGCCGTCTATCGATTCAATCACTTATGTCTCTGGAACACTGGATCACCCGCCTTCGCGGGTGATGACAGCGCTCCACCCATCCTACGAGAGAGATCGCATTGAACAGCACCAATTTCATGTTGTTCCTCTTGGCCGCACTCGTCATCGCCGCCGTCCCCGGTCCAGGTATCTTTTACGTCGCCGCACGGACGCTGTCAGGCGGCAAGAGCGCCGGTATCGCTTCGACATTCGGGACTGCGCTTGGCGGCTTGGTGCACGTGATTGCGGGCGGGCTTGGCGTCTCGGCGCTCATCCTGGCCAGCGCTGAGCTGTTCACCGCGCTCAAATTCGCCGGCGCAATCTATCTCATGTGGCTCGGCTTCAAGACGTTTCGCGAGGCGCGCAATCTGCTGCCGCAACAAGCCGTCGCGGTCGGTACACAACAGGCGTTTCGGGAAGGCGTGCTGGTCGAAGCCTTGAACCCGAAGACCGCGGCGTTCTTCCTGGCCTTCATTCCGCAATTCCTCGATCCGGCCGGCAGCTATCCGGCGCTCCAGTTCATGGCGCTGGGCCTGATCTCGGTCGCGCTGAACACGCTTGTCGATATCATCGTGGTAATGATGGCCGCGACCGCGCACAGTGGTCTCACGCGCAGACCGAACTTGCTTCAACGATTGCGACAGGGCTCGGGGCTGTTCATCGCGGGCCTCGGTATTTCGCTGGCGATGGCGCGGCGGCCCGCGAGCTAACTCAGCGTTCCCGTATGCACCCACCATCCGGGGTGATCGCGCCGAATCTGCTCTGCCGCGCGTCCGGCTTCGACGGTGTTCTCGTAGATCGCAAAGCAGGTGGCGCCGGAGCCGGACATCCGTGCCAGCCAGGCGCCGTTGGTCGCGTTGAGCGCTGCGATGACCTCGCCGATCACGGGCTGGACACGCATGGCGGGCGCTTCCAGATCGTTGGAGCTGGCGGCAAGCGCTTCGACCCAATCTTCCAGCGATGCCTTCTCGTCCGGCCAGCGGTCCCGCAGCAGGACGTCGGTGACGCCGACCAGCAATTCTCCTTTGCGCAGGCCGAGCGCGTTGAAAACGTCGCGGGTCGAGACGGCAACGCCGGGGTTGACCATCACGCACGGCATCTTCGGCAGACTGAGCGGCTGCAGCGTTTCGCCGACGCCGGTCATGACGCAGCCGCGCGAGTTGACGCAGACCGGCACGTCGGCGCCGGTCAGTTGCGCGACCTCGACGATGCGGGGATCGTCGAGCGCGAGCCCGTTCAACTGTGCAAGCAACCGCAGCGCCGCCGCGGCATCGGCCGAACCGCCGCCGATTCCGGCCGCGACCGGCAAGACCTTGTCGAGCGTAAAGCTGCCGGCTTTCATGTCAGGCACGCGCTCGGCCAAGAGGCGCGCGGCCTTGAGCACCAGATTGTCCGAGGTCTCGCCGCAGGCCTGCGCCAGCGGTCCCGACATCTTCAAATCCAGATCCGAACCCGGCGTCAGCGTCAGCCGGTCGGCGCAGTCGGCGAACGCGACCACACTTTCGAGATCATGGTAGCCGTCGGCACGGCGGCCATTCACCCGCAAGGTCAGGTTGACCTTGGCGCGCGCCTTGTCATTCAACAGCGGCATTGCCGAACAGCCCCAAAGTCCTTGCCTCAGCCACCCCTGCCGTCTTCTTTCTTCTTGTCGGCGGAAGCCGCAGAGGAAGTGTCTTCGGGCAGGCCATTGGCAATCTTGGCTTCGATCTTCGGCAATTCCTCCGCCTCGGGCTTGAGGTCGCGTGCATGGGCCCACTGGAATTTGGCTTCCAGCGTCCGCCCGACGCGCCAATAGGCATCGCCGAGATGGTCATTGATGGTCGGATCCTCCGGCTTGAGGTCAATCGCACGCTCGAGATGCTTCACCGCGTCTTCAAAATTGCCGATCCGGTAAAACGCCCAGCCCAGCGAATCCACGATGTAGCCGTCATCGGGGCGCTGGTCGACGGCGCGCCGGATCATCTTCATGCCTTCGTCGAGGTTGATGCCCTGGTCGATCCAGGAATAGCCGAGATAGTTCAGGACATGCGGTTGCTCGGGCTGCAGCTCCAGCGCCTTGCGCATGTCGGCCTCGGCCTTGCTCCACTGCTTGGACCGTTCCTCGCAAATGCCGCGATAGTAATAAGTGACCCAGGTGTTCTTGTCCGTCACCCCGGACATCGCATCGATCGCCAGCGTATAGGTATTGGCGCAATCGCTGAACTTCTTGCGGCCGCGCTCGATGTTGCCAAGCGCCATAATGGCTTCGATGTCCTTCGGCGCCTCCGCGGTGACGCCCTTGAGGATCTTGATCGCCTCTTCGCTGCGGTCGGCGGCGTCGAGATTGGTGGCGAGCTGGATCTGCGCATTGCGCTTGAGCGGCGAACTGGCCGGCATGCGCTCGTAGACCTTGATCGCCATCTGCGGCTTCTTCACGGACTCGTAGAGATCGGCGAGCGACAACAGCGCCAGCGGATGATTGGGCTGCAGGTAGAGCGCGAGCTGCAGATAGACCAGCGCCAGATCCTCTCCGCCGCGGCGGGTCAGCGTGGCGCCGATGCCGTACAGCGCCTCGGCCGCACCGGCCTGCGCCGAATCGACCAGCGCCGACATCTTCTTGCCGGCCCGGGTTTCGCGCAGGCCTTCCTGCACCAGTGGATGCCGCGGCAACTTCTTGTCGAACGCTTCGTAGATGGCAGCCGCCGCCGCGCCATCCTTGTTGCGCGACAGCCAGCGCGCATAGGCGTCGGATACGCGCAGCATCGAATCGTCGAGTTTGTAGGCGCGCTCGAACCGCGTGCCGGCGTCCTTGTCCTTGCCCGAGATCTCCAGGATCATGCCGGTGTGGAGATCCTTGAAGATCGGATACCATTCCGGTCCGGTCAGCTTGTCGATATTGGCCACCGCAGTCTTGGCATCGCCCGCGCCGTAGCTCGCCCATCCCGACAACAGCGTCGCCACCAGGTCGGTGATCGGTCCGCGGATCGACTGGTTGATGTTGAGCTGCGCGGCCGCATATTTCTTCTGCTTGAGGTCGCGGACGCCGACCACCAGCCGCGCGACGCGGTTCGCCTTGTCCATCGTCAGGATGCGATCGGCGAGCTTGACCGCTTCATCGATGTCGCCATCGGCAAGCGAAGAGATGAAGGCGCGATCCAGGAGTTCGTTGTTCTTCGGATCGGTGCGCAGCGCGGAGCGATAGAATGCCGCAGCCGAGGCCGCATCGCGCTCGACGCTGGCGTGGCGTGCGGCGAGATAGCTGCCGGCCGTCGTTAGCGACTTCAGATCGGATTTGGTGGGGAATTGCGCGGCGTTGTCGGCCGTATGTTCGGGCGTCTGGGCCCACGCCACGCCGGGCGCGGCCAGGCTGGCAACAGTAATTGCGGCGATGGTCCAACGATTCATACGAGTGGAAAGCATCACAGTTCGCCTAGCTCCAGGATGTATGGCGGGATCGTTACGATCGGTCTCGAATGCAAACCCAAGCGGCGGCATCTCAGGCAGCGACAATGCCGCTTTTGGCCTTCAACCGCAAGGATACGGGTTGGCGAATCGATTGGCAGATAGGCCCTTAGGGCTCCGATTTAGCCAGCCCAACCCGGAAACGCTTTTACTGTGGCGGTATCGTGGCCGGAGGCGGTATCACCCTCCTCCAACTCACGCAATCGTGGTCTATACGGCCTCTTACATGCCCTGGTAATTCGGCCCACCGCCGCCTTCCGGCGGAACCCAGGTGATATTGCCGTTCGGGTCCTTCACGTCGCAGGTTTTGCAGTGGACGCAGTTCTGGGCGTTGATCTGGAAGCGCGGACCCGAGGCCTCCTCGACCCATTCATAGACGCCGGCCGGGCAATAGCGGTTCGACGGACCGGCATAGACATCGTACTCGGACGCCTTCTGCAGGTTCATATCGGCAACCTTGAGATGAACCGGCTGGTCCTCCTCATGGTTGGTGTTGGAGAGGAACACCGAGGACAACTTGTCGAAGGTGAGCTTGCCATCTGGCTTGGGATAGGCGATCGGCGCATGCGCCTTGGCCGGATCCAGCGTCTTGCGGTCGGACTTGGCGTGCGACTGGGTTCCGAACAGCGAGAAGCCCAGCGTGTTGCACCACATGTCGAAGCCGCCCAGCGCCACGCCGATGATGGTGCCGAATTTCGACCATAGCGGCTTGACGTTGCGGACCCGGTGCAGGTCTCGACCTACGGCGGAATCGCGCCAGGCGTTTTCGTATTCCACCAGTTCGTCGTTGGCGCGGCCGGCGCCGAGCGCTGCCGAAACGTGTTCGGCCGCGAGCATGCCGCTGCCCATCGCGTTGTGCACGCCCTTGATGCGCGGCACGTTGACGAAGCCCGCCGCGCAGCCGATCAGCGCGCCGCCCGGGAAACTTAAGCGCGGCACCGACTGATAGCCGCCTTCGGTGATGGCGCGCGCGCCGTAGGAGATACGCTTGCCGCCTTCGAACACGGGGCGGATGGCGGGATGCGTCTTGAAGCGCTGGAATTCGTCGAATGGCGAGAGATACGGATCGTCGTAATTGAGATGCACGACGAAACCGACCGCCACCTTGTTGTCGTCGTAATGGTAGAGGAACGAGCCGCCGCCGGTCTTGTTGTTCAGCGGCCAGCCGAACGAATGCTGGATCAGGCCCTTCTGGTGCTTGGCGGGATGGATCTCCCAGACTTCCTTCAGCCCGATGCCGAATTTCGGCGGCTCGCTTTTCGCGTCGAGCGAGTATTTCGCGATCAGTTCCTTGCTCAGGCTGCCGCGCGCGCCTTCGGCGAACAGCGTGTATTTGCCGAGCAGTTCCATGCCGCGGGTATATGAATCCTTGTGGCTGCCGTCCCTGGCGATACCCATGTCGCCGGTCGCGATGCCCCGCACCGCGCCGTTATCGTCATACAGCACTTCGGTCGCGGCAAAGCCGGGATAGATTTCGACGCCGAGCGCCTCGGCCTTTGGCGCCAGCCAGCGGCAGACATTGCCGAGCGAGCCGATATAGCAGTGATGATTGTTCATCAGCGGCGGCATTGCGAAGTTCGGCAGCCGGATCGCGCTGGTCGCGGTGGTCCAGTAGAAGCGGTCGTCCTTGACCTGGGTTTTGAGCGGGCAATCGGCGTCCTCACGCCAATCCGGAATCAGCTTGTCGAGCGACACCGGATCGATCACCGCGCCCGACAGGATGTGCGCGCCGACCTCGGAACCCTTCTCCACCACGACGATACTGAGATCGGCATTGAGCTGCTTCAGGCGGATCGCCGCAGCGAGGCCAGACGGCCCGGCGCCGACGATCACGACGTCGAATTCCATGGATTCGCGGGGAGGAAGTTCTTCTGCACTCATGATCTGATCTCAGCCCAATTGAGAACGGCTCTAAAGGCTCGTTGTTTCCGATTTTTGCGGGGAGGACAACCATGGAAATGCAGCACGAGGTCGTTTCACGCCGGCTCGATCCATATTAGATTGGCATCATGGATTTGATCTCCGAACCCGCGCCTAATGTCAGGCAATTGCTGGCTTTTTATCTTGAGGCCGGGGTCGATTGCGCGTTGATGGAGGAACCAGTCGATCGGCTGACGGAGCCGGACACCCCTGCTCCCCCCATCGCTGTGCGCGAGACTGCGCCATCCCGCCCCGTCAGGGAAATGCCCGCCGCGATGCCGGCGGTTCCGCGCAGCGAAATAGCGCCCGCGCCTGAAGCCGCCATCGCTCTCGCGCGCGAGGCGGCGCGAACGGCGCCGACGCTCGAAGCGCTGCGTGCGCTCCTGGAAACTTTCGAGGGCTGCGCGCTCCGAAACACCGCGACGCGGCTGGTGTTTGCCGACGGCAACCCGCAGGCGCGCGTCATGTTCGTCGGCGAAGCACCCGGACGCGACGAAGACATCGAGGGCCTGCCCTTCGTCGGACGTTCCGGCAAGTTGCTGGACCGGATGATCGCGGCAATCGGACTAGACCGCAGCAAGGCCTACATCGCCAACGTGATTCCCTGGCGACCGCCCGGCAACCGAACGCCAACGCCGCAGGAGACGCAAATCTGCCTGCCGTTCATCCAGCGGCAGATCGAACTCGTGAACCCCGACATACTGGTGACGCTCGGCAACCCCTCGACGCAAACGCTGCTGTCGACTCGCGATGGCATCATGAAGACCCGCGGCAGGTGGTTCGACTACGACACCGGCACCCGCACGATCCGCGCCATGGCGACGTTCCACCCGGCCTATTTGTTGCGCTCGCCATCCTACAAGCGGATGTCCTGGCAAGACTTGCGCGCCATTGCGAAGGCGCTGGAGCAAGCGAATTAGCTCGTGTCCCGGACGCGGTGCAGCGCGTCTTGGCGGTGCACCGCAGAGCCGGGACCCACGCCGGCGCAAGACCTCACGGCGCCTTCGGCCGCACGATTGCCCAGCCGATCCGCAGCAATGGCTGGCGGCCGTTCACCATCCATTCGAAGGCGCGCGGCACTTCCGGCACCAGGCCGGGAAAGCGTTGCGCGATGTCGGGCGGCGGCGCGCCCGAGGTGTCGGAGGCGCGCCAGACCACGACACCGCCGGTCTCATTGAATTTCGCGACCGACAGCCATGGGGTTCGCTCCGGCGTGGCATCGAGCAACAGATGCGGGCGCCCGCTGCTCATGGCGATGAAGCTCGCTAGTTGCGGATCGCCGGCCACCGCGCGCAGGCGCTGGTTGGTCCGGCGCTCAAAGCTGTCGCCGAAGAAATGCGCAATGGCTTTTGCCGGCAGCGAGGTCGGCACTTCGTTCGCGGTCCACGGCAAAAACAGCGTAGCTGCAATCGTCACCAAGGCAGGCGCGACGACCGCCGCCGCCCACAGCGTCCGCAACAGGCGCTGGCGCCGCAGATGGATCAGATCGCCGCTCGCCACGATTATGGCGAGCCCCGACATCAGCAAGGCCACGCCCTCCCCGCCGACGACATGATCGAGGTTGAAGATGCCCGCGATCAGACTTCCGAGCAGCGCCGGCGCAAGCGCAAAGAAATAGACGAAGTCGCGCGCCAGCGGATCGACCGGCGGCCGGTAGATAATCGGCGCCTCCCCGGCATGGCGGGCGAACCGGCCGGAGTTGAGGATCGCCAGCAGCACGATGGCGGACATTGCGAGCACGAGGCCAACGAGTAGCCAGCCCCATTGCAGGACGCGCCCGCCGAGATCGGAGATCGCGGGCCACGGCGGCATCGCGAGCGCATCGGCGCGGAGCAACCAGGTCAGGTAGGGCAAGACCAGGACGGCGATCACGAGCAGCGCATAGAGCGGATCGGGCGACATCAGCACGCGCCGCCCCCGCGCGGTGGCAACGGCAAACCCGGCGAGCAGCAGCAACAATCCGAGCGCGGCCGGCGTCGTCAGCAGCAAAAGCCCGGCCTCGATCGACCAGGCGAACCAGGCGTTGCGCCGGTTCTGGCCGATCAACTGCCAGGAATGCAGCAAAAGCAGCGCCCATAGCGGGCGCGCCAGCACCAGCGGGCCGAACTCGACGCCGGGCGAGCTGAAGGCCACCACCGTCATCGACAGCAGCACCGCGAGCACCGCCTGCTGCCCGCCGACAATCGCGCGACCCAGTTGATAGTAGATCCAGAAGGTGACGACGGCGCAGACCTGCGCCAGCAGATAGACGCCGAACATATGGTTTCCGGCGGCCCGAAACGCGATGTCGGCCAGCCAGAACGCCAGCGGCGGACCGAGCCAGGTTCCGACCTGATATTCCCGGCCAAAGGCCAGTGCGGTCGCAAGATCACCGGGCGGGCTGCGGTACAGCAGCATCGGCAGGATCAGCCAAATTGCGGCCTGGACCAACACCACGAGCCAGACCACCAGCCGCGGCCGGGCGCGGATCAGTTCGACAACGAGCGAGGTGAAGCGCATGAAACGTCCGAATGCCGGGCCGGGCAGCCCTGTCCCCCGACGGTTGATAGAGCGCAGGAGCCGTCGAGGCAACCGATCTCAGATCGTGGCCGAGACCTCGGAAGCAATCTCTCCGTCCACGCTGAAGAGGTCGGGTTCGATCGTCTCTTCGACTGTCTCGGGGAAATGTTTCAGCCGCGCGGCAATGACGGGTGCAAAAAACCGGCGGTGGTGGATGCTTGGACCGAGGCGGTCCAGCGCCTCGCGGTGTTCCGGCACCGCGTAGCCCTTGTGGGTTTCGAAGCCGTAACCCGGACAATCCAGCGCCAATGCGCTCATCAGGCGGTCGCGCGTCACCTTGGCGATGATCGAGGCGGCTGCGATCGACACGACAAGGCCGTCGCCGCCGATCACCGCGTCGCAGTCGCAGGGCGCATCGATCTTGTCGCGGCCGTCGACGAACACATGCTTCGGCATTTCGGGCAGCGCGCGCACAGAACGCGCCAGCGCCCAGAGCGAAGCGCGCAAGATATTGTCGCGGTCGATCCGCGCGGGCGAGGCAAAGGCGACCGCAAACGACGAGGTGGCGCAGATCTCCTCGAACAGTTCCTCGCGGCGTTCGGGCGTCAGCCGCTTGGAATCGTCGATGCCTTTGGGGATTCGCTTGGGATCGAGGATGACCGCGGCCGCCACCACCGGACCCGCCAGCGGACCGCGCCCCGCCTCGTCGCAGCCGGCGACCGGCCAGATGCCGCGCCTGATCAGCGCCCGCTCGCGGCGAAAGCTCGGCGGCGCAAGCGTGATCACGCCCTTGGGCAGCTCGGCCTCTTCCTTGCCGGCTTTCTTGGCTGATTTCCCGTCAGATTTCTTGGCAGACTTGTCCCGAATCATGGTCGAGATTCGTGCGCCAGCGCGCGGCCGCGCGCAACCGGGAACCTGGCACAATTCCCGTTATTCAGCGCGACCTCGTCGCCACTCCCCGGCCTCAATCACATAAACGCTCCGGCTGCCGCGCTTGGGCTCTGCAATCATCTGCCGGTAACGCATTCCGAGTTTCTCGAGGGCACGAATGGATGGCGCATTTCTCGGATCGACCAGTCCAAGTAATCTTTCGCATTTGAGGTGGTCGAACCCGAACGCGAGTTGCGCCTTCCCAATCTCGGTCGCGATCCCCCGGCCCCATACCCGGCGCGCAAGCACAAACCCGATCTCGAAATCGTTAGTTCCCAACGCATCGCATGGGGACAAGCCGGCAAAGCCGATGATCTCACCCACAGGCTTTTCGGCCAGAACCGCCATCCCCGTGGGGCTGCCACCGAAGGTGAAGAATCGCCGAATGAAATCCTCGGCAGCGTCCCTTGCCATCGGCGCGCCGGCAAATGCGAACCGCATTACATCGCTATCGCTGAACATCAGATCCTGCAGGACCGATATGTCGCTTTCAGCCGCAGCACGCAGAATCAGGCGCGGCGTTGTCAGAATGACGAGCGGCTGCTCTTCCGACGCTGGCGCGGGCTGCTGGTTCATCAAACCGCAATACGGCAATTCACCGGCCGGAAGAAGTGGCGCTGCCGCAACGTCGCGCGTTTAATCCGGCAGGTGAACCCGCCGGTCCTCGCCGACCTCGACGCCGGGCGCCACCACGACTTCCCAAGTGTGGTTGTCGGGATCGGCGAAATAGCCGGAATAACCGCCGTAGTCGGTCTTGTGCGCGGGCTTCAACAGCGACGCGCCGCAGGAGATGGCGAAATCGAGCGCAGCGTCCACCTCCTTGGTAGAGCTGCAATTCCAGGCGAGCGTCGTACCGCGAAACGTCTTCGGCCGCGGCTGATCCGGCAGCTTGGCGTCGCCGGCGAGTTGATCCCATGGGTAGAGCGCAATCACCGTGCCGCCGGTGTCGAAGAAAGCGACGGCCTCACCGGTTGCGCGCATTTTTCTTGCAAAACCGAGCGCCTCATAAAAGGCAATACTGGCGCGCATGTCGCTCACGCCTAGCGTGATGACCGTGAACCGGGGGATTGGTCTGCCAGTACTCATGCAAATCTCCATCGGGTCATTGCGAGAAGCGGAAGCGACGTTTCCGCCGTAGCTCGGCGAGCTAAGGCGGACGCAATCCATTCTTCCTTGCTTGGCGCGATGGATTGCGTCGCGGAGCCTGTCATCGGGCGCGCATTCGCGCGACGGCTCGCAATGACGATCAGAACAAACTCAACTGCTGTCCGTTCCGCTTCGGCTTCACGAAATGATCGGTCGTCAGTTTCGAACGCCGCTTGTTGAGGCCGAGCTTCTCGCAGGCGATTTCGAACCGCCGCCCGATCATCCAGGCCATCGGGCCGGTGCCCTTCATCCGCGTACCCCATTGCGAGTCGTAGTCGCGCCCGCCGCGCATGTCGCGGATCAGGGTGAAGACGTGACGGTAACGATCGGGATAATTCGCCATCAGCCATTCGCGAAAGAGGTCGCGCACCTCGAGCGGCAGCCGCAGCAGCACGTAGCTCGCTTCCTTGACGCCGGCGTGAGCCGCGGCATCGAGAATGCGTTCGATCTCGGAATCGTTCAGCGCGGGAATAACGGGTGCGACCATCACGGTGGCAGGAATGCCGGCCTGCGACAGTTGCCGCAGCGCCTCCAGCCGCTTCGGCGGCGTCGAGGCGCGCGGCTCCATCGTGCGGGCGAGCTTGGGGTCGAGCGTGGTCACGGAAATCGCGACCTTTGCCAGATTGCGCTTTGCCATTCGCTGCAGAATATCGATGTCGCGCGTCACCAGCGCCGATTTGGTGACGATGCCGACGGGATGGCCGGCCCGATCGAGCACTTCGAGAATGCCGCGCATGATCTTGTGCTCGCGCTCGATCGGCTGATAGGGATCGGTGTTGGTGCCGATCGCGATCATGCGCGGCTCGTAGCCGGGCGCCGCCAATTCTTTCTCGAGCAATTCCGGCGCGTCCGGCTTGGCGAGCAATTTGGATTCGAAATCGAGTCCGGGCGACAGGCCGAGAAAGGCGTGGGTCGGCCGCGCGAAGCAGTAGACGCAGCCATGCTCGCAGCCGCGATAGGGATTGATCGAGCGATCGAAACCGATGTCGGGCGAGTCGTTGCGGGTGATGATCTTGCGCGAGGTATCCAGCGAGACCGTGGTCTTGAACGGTGGCAGGTCGTCCAGGCTCTGCCAGCCATCGTCGAAGGCGACCCGCGCCTCGGCTTCGAACCGGCCGCTGTCGTTGGACTGCGCGCCGCGGCCGCGCCGCCGCTGGCGTTCGATGGCGACCGCGAGTTCGGGAAAAGGTGTCGCACCCGCCGGCTCGGAGGGCGGCGTGACCGGCGGGTGCTTGAGGGCATGAGAGGATGCTCGGCTCATGAAGCGAACATAGCACGCATCAAGAACAAATCAAGAACATCTTCGGCAGCAGTTCACTGTAAGCGCGGACACTGGAGACGGAGCCGGCGCCCGATGCCGCAAAAATCTGCACGCAAGCGGCTGTTTTGATTGTGACAAGATGATAACTGTGCAGCGTTTTTCACCGTTTGAGCCATTGAAAACCTCACCCATGCTGAGCGTGATCATTCCGACCGAAGGAATAGAACAGCCCGCCGTCGCCACGCTGGCGGCGCTGGTGCCGGGAGCCGCAGCCGGCGTCATCCGCGAAGTGCTGCTGGTCGACCGGGCCGGCAATGGCGTGATCGAACGGGTGGCCGACGTGGCCGGTTGCCGCTTTCTTAAGTTCGATGGAACACACGCCGCTGCGCTGGCCGCTGGCGCGCGGGCGGCGCGCTCGCCATGGCTGATGTTCCTGCACGCCGGCGCGGTGCTCGACGGCGGCTGGATCGAAGAGACCACGCAGTTCATCCAGAACGTATCGAACAGCGGACGACCGCGTGCCGGAGTATTTCGCTATGCCCGCTCGCCCTATGCCGAGACGCGGCTGCGCGACGGCTTCAAATTCGTCGCCCGCCTGATCGCCGGGCCATCGGCGGAACAGGGCCTCCTGATCGCCCGCGATCATTATGACCGGCTCGGCGGCTACCGGCCCGATGCCCGCCGCTCCGAGACGCGGCTGTTGCGGCAGCTCGGCCGCTCGGCGCGCACCCAGTTGCGCAGCCGGATCATGGTCGTCGCCTAGCGTCGGCAGTACGGCGGTACAACGCCCGCACGCAAAATCGCGAAAACAACCCCATGCAAAGTAGCATCGATCGCGACGCGATGCCGTTGTCGGGGCACAAGAAGGAAATGCTCCGCCGTTCCCCTCACCCCGCCAGCAACGTCTTTCGCAGCACAAAATATACTTGCCATAGTCAAATAATTATTTGACAATGGCAATTATAAAGGTGTCGCGATGTCTCAATCCGGCGATCAGGTCCAGGCGGTACGTGCCTTCAATCGTTTCTACACCCGCAAGCTCGGCCTCATCGAGCCGAAGCTCTTGCACAGTCCCTTCACGCTGCAGGAAGCGCGCATCATCTACGAGATCGCGCATCGCTCGACCTGCACCGCCACCGACCTCACCCGCGAGCTTGGCCTCGATCCCGGCTTCCTGAGCCGGACCTTGCAGGCGCTGCAGCGCCGCCAGATCGTGACGCGAAAGCCGTCAAAGGACGACGGCCGCGTCAACGAACTCTCGCTGACCGCCAAAGGGCGCACCGCCTCTGCCGAGCTCGAGCGCCGCTCGCGCGAGGAGGTCGGAAGCCTGCTCGCTTCGCTCGAAGACAGTCAGCGCGCCGCTATCGTACAGGCGATGACGACGATCGAGCGGGCACTGGAACGGCCCACGGAGAAGCCAGCCGCTTTTTTCTTGCGCAGCCATCGACCCGGCGACATCGGCTGGGTGATCTCGAGCCAGGCAAAGGCCTATGCCGAGGAGTATGGCTGGGACATCAGCTACGAGGCACTGGTCGCCGAGATCTGCGCGCAGTTCATCAAGACCTATGACGCTTCACGCGAGCATTGCTGGATTGCGGAAGCAGGCGGCGAACCGGTCGGCTCGATATTTCTGGTGAAGGGCAGTGATGACGTCGCAAAGCTGCGGCTGTTGCTAGTGGAGAAAAAGGCGCGCGGGCTGGGCGTCGGCCGCGCGCTCGTCGAGCAATGCGTCCGCGCGGCGCGCGAGAAAGGCTACAAGAAAATGACGCTGTGGACCCAAAGCATCCTTGTCGCCGCGCGCGGTATCTATCAGGCCGCAGGCTTCCGTCGCGTCAAGGAAGAGCCGCATCATAGCTTTGGCGTCGATCTCGTCGGCGAAACCTGGGAGCTGGAACTGTGAAGCCCGGGCGCCGCGATACCTCGCAGCGCGTCACGCCGGAATTGATCGCGTTCCATACCAGGCGCGCAAGTCAATTGCGCGTCGAGGCCTGGCACAATATGTGGCGTGCGTTATGGGCGTTGCTGGTCAGGCCGACGCGCCTTGGGCTTTAGGCCGCCGCAGGTGCTCATCCAGCCGCGGCATGATCTCGACGAAATTGCATGGGCGCGTGCGGTAGTCGAGCTGGGCGGCGAGAATGCCGTCCCATGCATCGCGGCAAGCGCCCGGCGATCCCGGCAGGCAGAAGATGAAGGTCGCCCCCGCCACGCCGGCGGTGGCACGGCTCTGCACCGTCGACGTGCCGATCTTGGCATGGCTCAGCATGTGGAAGGCGATGGAAAAACCATCCATCCGCTTTTCGAATAGCGGCTCGATCGCCTCCGGCGTCACGTCGCGGCCGGTGAAACCGGTGCCGCCGGTGGTGATGATCGCATCGACGCCAGGATCGGCGATCCAGCGCTTGATGATGACGCGGATCGCATCGACGTCGTCGACAATAATCTCGCGCGCGGCAAGGTGATGGCCTGCCGCCGTCAGCCGGTCGGCCAGCGTGGCGCCGGATTTATCGTCCGCCAGCGAGCGGGTATCCGAGATCGTCAACACCGCGATGTTGAGCGGCACGAATTGTTTGGTTTCGTCGATGGACATGACTGCTTTTCTCGTCATGCCTGGGCTTGTCCCGGGCATCCTTTCAATTCCTAGAAGTAAGACGTGATGGCCCGGACATAGGCGAGCGGAAGCGACGCCGTCCTTCGGACGGCTATGCCCGGCCATGACGAATTACTTCTGCTCAAGCTACAATGCTCCCGCCGCAAACGTGTTGCAGGCCTGCACCGTGCCCTGCTGGTAGCCGGTCATGAACCACTGCTTGCGCTGCGCTGCCGAGCCGTGGGTGAAGCTGTCGGGCACCACCCTGCCCGTCGACTGCCGCTGCAGCGTGTCGTCGCCGATCGCGGTTGCCGTCCTCAGTGCCGCATCGATATCGCCGGGCTCGATGAAGCCCGGACGCTTCTTCTCTTCGCGATTGACCCAGACGCCGGAAAGACAATCCGCCTGTAACTCGACCTTGACCTGCAGCGCATTGGCTTCCGCCTTGCTGCCGGCCTGCTGCTGCAACCGCTGCACGCGCGGCAGGATGCCGAGCAGGTTCTGGATGTGATGTCCCGCTTCATGCGCGATGATGTAGGCAGCCGTGAACTTGCAGGCACTGCCTGAACAGCCGCGGAAGCGCGTCTCGACTTCGCGGAAGAAACTGGTGTCGAGGAAGATCTGCTTGTCCGGCGGGCAGTAGAACGGCCCCATCGCCGACTGCGCCATGCCGCAGCGGCCGCCATTGGTGGCGTTGCGAAACAGCACGATGCGCGGGCCGGTATAATTCTGGCCGCTGGCCTGAAAGATCTCGCTCCAGCGGTCGTCGATCTCGCCGAGGATACCGGCGATCATGCTGCCGACTTCATCCTTCGGCGCGCCGGTCTTGGCCGGTCCGGACCGGCGATCGGTCTGGTAGGTGGGCGCCTGACCGCCGCCGGTCAGGATTTCGGCGCCGCCGATCAGGATGCGCGGATCGATTCCGAAGGCATAGCCGACGAGGCCGAGCACGATGATAGTGCCGATACCGAGCCCGCCGCCGCCCATCGGCAGGCCAAAGCCGCCACCGCCACCCATTCCGCCGCCGCCCTGATCGCGACGGTCTTCGATTTCGTCGCTGCGGCGGAAATCATCGTAACGCATGGCGCTATTTCCTCATCCCCGGCTGTCGGCCCGAACATTGAACGCGGCAATCACGTAAAATTTCCATTTCATTAATCAATAACCCGCCCGGCAAAAATTGCCTAGTGCGCAAGCCGCCGCAATCTCTGCTGGTAATCTTGCCGATGATCTCTCTTCACATTCTGCGTCGATAACTTTCTTGGTTAAGTCGATTTTTACTTTGCCGGGTCAATGTATCGCCAGTCGGTTGTTTAGTCCCGCGTCGCCGACAGCGTCGCCTGAGTCAGAGTAATTGAGTCATGGTTGTGTCGCGTCGCGGGGCGTCTGCAAGGGCGCCCCGCACCAAATTTGAGTCTGACTCAAGCGTGCGTATCGTCGTCGGCGATTGCGTCGCCGAGATGTCGAAGCTTCCGGCCGGTTCGGTCGATCTGGTGTTCGCAGATCCGCCGTACAACCTGCAACTCAGGGGCGATCTGAAACGCCCCGATGAATCTCATGTCGATGCCGTAAACGACGACTGGGACAAGTTTTCATCCTTCGCCGCTTACGATGATTTCACCCGCGCCTGGCTCCTCGCCTGCCGCCGCGTCATGAAACCGTCGGCGACGCTGTGGGTGATCGGCTCGTATCACAATATTTTCCGCGTCGGCGCGATCATGCAGGACCTCGGCTTCTGGGTCCTCAACGACATCGTCTGGCGCAAGACCAACCCGATGCCGAATTTCCGCGGCCGCCGCTTCACCAATGCCCATGAAACCATGATATGGGCGGCGCGCGACGAGAAGGCCAAGGGCTATACGTTCAACTATGAGGCCCTGAAGGCCGCCAACGAGGACGTGCAGGCGCGTTCCGACTGGCTGATCCCGCTTTGCACCGGCGAAGAGCGTCTCAAGGGCGCCGACGGCAAGAAGGTTCACCCGACCCAGAAGCCGGAAGGGTTGCTGGCGCGCGTGCTGCTGTCGTCGTCAAAGCCCGGCGATCTCGTGATCGACCCCTTTAACGGCACCGGCACCACCGGCGCCGTGGCAAAACGTCTCGGCCGCCGCTACATCGGCTTCGAGCGCGACAAGACCTATGCGGCTGCGGCCGAAGAACGCATCGCAGCGGTCGAACCGCTGCCCGAGGCGACGCTGGCGCCGTTCATGACGGCGCGCGATGCCCCGCGTGTGGCATTCTCAGAACTGATCGAGCGCGGCATGATTCCGCCCGGCACCAAACTGGTCGACTCCAAGAAGCGTCACGGCGCGCTGGTTCGCGCCGACGGCGCCATCATGCTCGGCGACAAGGTCGGCTCCATTCACCGCATCGGCGCAGTGGCGCAGGGCTCCGGCGCCTGCAACGGCTGGACCTTCTGGCATGTCGAGACCAAGAACGGCCTCAAGCTGATCGACGAACTCCGCGCCGAAATCCGCTCCGAAATGGCGGCGGGTTAACGGTTCACCTCACCACAGAGGCCCCCGAGGGTGCGCGGCCCATGGCATGGCCGGGCCAAAGTACCGCAACGTGCGTACGGTCTGCGGGCCGACATGGCTCAAAATTCGGCTTGCCCACCTCCTGCGCAGCCGGCGTGATGGGCCGGCATGGCAGCCGTGCCATGCTTGCGGGTAGCGTTGCGCCTTTTCGCCCTTATTTGAAGTCATACGAGTTGCATTCATTTTCCTATTTAGAGATACTCCCATGCGCACACGAGGCTCCGAGTCCTTCATTGTGCTGCCGCTGCTGCCGATCTTCCTGATCGGCCTATTCCCGATGCTGCTGCTAAGCTTGCTGGGTCCGGCTGGGCTGATCATCCTCGGCATTCTGGTCGCCTGCGCAGGTCTGACCGACATTCTCGACGCCAGCGGCACTTTCAGCGAGCAGATCATCGTCCACGGCTATGCGCGAGGATCAGAACGCGCGGGGCAACGGACCGCTCTGCGTTCGGAAATCCGCTTTGCCTCGACGATGATTGCTGCCGGCGCCGCTCTTGCGGTCGTCGGTGTCGGAGGCCTGTTCATATCGTAAGGGACGGCTTCTCACGAACTCGCATGCGCTCGTCAAACGGCGACTAACGGCGGCAGCCGCCACCCTTCTTTTCACCGGTTTCTTCAACGATCACGCACGAATGGCCGGGGTCACCATCCGGATAAGGCGTTCCCTTCATGACCAGGAAGGTGACCGAATGGGCGCCGTATAATCCGGCAGGAAAACGTATCTTCTCGCGCACAATGTATTCGCCGAGGCTGTTCTGCCTCAAAGCTCCGGAGGCGATGAGCTGAACCAGCCCAGCCTGTTGCGGCAACACCTCGTAGGGTGTGGCCGGCACGCTGCTGACCACCGCCTTGACATCGATCTCGATTACGCCGCCCGGGGAGAAGCGGTACATCTCGTCCTTGGCGCGGCTCGGCCCCGCCTGGACGATCACATTGCTCGCATCGCCGACTACCTTGAGCGTACCCTGCGTCTTCTCGATGATCAGCGGGCCTTTTTTTTGCTCGGGCACCGATTCGATCGCGCCCGACGGCACCTTGAAGCTGGCGACGGAGTATTTGGCAGCGACCGTCTCCGGCGCCTTGCCAGCCCCGCTCCGGATCGCCGCAATCGTTTGCAGCGATGCGCTGCTCGGCGTCTCATTGAAATAGGTAAGACAGTTCGACTTATTGAAGAAATGAACCCTTTCCGGTGCGATGCCTGTCGCGCCGACCAGAGAGCGTTGATTGACGTCGCCGCTGTTCGGTCCGGTGCGCGAACTGGTCATGACCAGTCGTTCGACTCGCTCCACCGCGCCAGAGAATTGCCAGATCGTGGGCGAGTAGCTGGCAATCACGACATAGAGCGGCTCGCTGCCGGGCTCGACCACGACACGGCCGGCGTGAACGACGTTGTCCTGCAAGCCGAGCGTGACGCTGGAAAGCGCCTCGGTCTCATAGCTGCTCAGCATGACGACCTTGGCCTTTTCGGAGGCCGCGGGCATTTCGCAGCCGACCCGCTCGGCGCGCGCGCGAAAGTCGCTGAGCTCCTGCTGCGAGATCACGCCATCCTTGTCCGTATCGACCTGGCGGAACAGCGACTCGCCCGCCGCCTGGTATTCGGCCAGGGTCAATGTCCCCTTCGAAGCGCCGTCGATCGTCAGCAACTGACGGGCGCGTTCCGCCTGCCCGTTCGCGCCACGCACACGATTGGTGGGCGCCCCGAATTTCGCGGCTTCGGCCATGCTGACCTTGCCGTCATTGTCGGCATCGAGCGCCACGATTGTTCGCACCATGTGGTCGATCTGCTTCGCGGCAGCATCGGGGCCGGCGCCGGGAAGCTGCGCCTTGTTGGTCTTGTTGAAGGCGGCAAGCCCGAGCTGGACGCGAAGATCATAGGTCATGCCACGGCGGACTTCGTCCTCGGTGACGAAGCCGTCGCCATCCAGATCGTAACGCATCACCGTTCTGACCGCGTTCGTCCGGACCTGAATGTCTTCCATCACCGTGTGGAGATCGATGTCACGCTGGTTGATTTGGCCGTCGGCATCGGCATCGACCACGAAGAAATCGTTACGAAGGGATTCAAGATATCGATCCAGCACGGTACCGACCGGAATGCGCTGCAGCAGAAGCTGCTGTACCGCCGGCGCGGGCTGGGGCTGCTGCGACCAGGCGGGGCTTGCCGCCACGGATACGATGGAGCTAGCCAGGGCAAGAATGGACCGGACATTGCTCGTTCGTGACATGCGCGACCTCCACTGCTCCAGCCAATAGGCGTAGGCTGTGCCGGGCACAAGCCACGACCCTCTGTTGAAACGCGGCACAGTAAATACTTCTTTGAGACGGCCCCGCTTTTCGTCCGAAAGACATTCACGAAGTCTTCGGTTGCGTTACTCGTGAAATCGCCGCAGATAGTTTCCGCCCGCCGCGGGAGCCGCGTTGCGCCCGTTTCAAACTACAACAGGAGCTGGAGAGATTTTTCATGCTCAAATTCTATTTCAACGGATCGCCCAATCCGACCAAGGTCGCCCTCTTCCTGGAGGAAGCCGGCATCGCCTACGAGCCGGTCGCCGTCGACACCCGCAAGGGCGACCAGTTCAAGCCGGAATATCTCGCCATCAATCCGAACGCCAAGGTGCCCGCCATCGAAGACGACGGCGTCACAGTGTTCGACAGCAACGCGATCCTGCTCTATCTGGCGGAAAAGACCGGCAAGTTTTTGCCCGCCAACACGCCGCAAAATCGCGCACAGACGCTGTCCTGGCTGATGTTCGTGGCGACCGGCGTCGGGCCGTACTCGGGACAGGCGGTACACTTCAAGCATTTCGCGCCGAAGGACCAGAACCACGACTATGCCCACAACCGCTATCAGTTCGAGGCGCAGCGCCACTACGCGATCCTCAATGATCATCTCGCCGGCGGCAAATATATGGTGGGCGACACCTACACCATCGTCGATATGGCGCTGTGGGGCTGGGCGCGGATGGCCGCGTTCGTCATGGGCGATGATGCGGCGGCGAAATATCCCAATGTGAAGCGGCTGGTCGACGAGATCTCCGCGCGTCCCGCGGCGGCCAAGGCGATCGCGCTGAAGGATAATTTTAAGTTCAAGGCCGAGATGGACGACGAGGCCCGCAGCAACATGTTCAAGCATATGTCGGTGAAGGCGGCCTGACCGAACGAACGCATTCAGGCAAAAACGGCGCTCTTGCGGGCGCCGTTTCTCATTTTCAGCTCGGCCGTTCCATGCGCGCTCTAAACCGCAACGGCAAGCTTTCGCTCCGCCGGGAACGGCCCGAGCACGCGCTCGACCAGCGCGGAATCGCAATATTCCTTGATCACCTTGATCTTGCCGTTCTCGATGCGCCAGACCATGCAATACTGATTGTCGTATCGCTCTCCGGACTTGGTGACGTTGTCGCCGCGGGCTTCGACCACGACGTAATCGCCTTCCGCGATGAAGTTGAACGCCAGCGTGCGCGGCCGCCCGGCGGCGAGCAGCGACCGCAGATGACCCATCAGGCCGCTATTGATAGCCTCACGGCCCTTGAATTCGCCCGACCAGGAATACTGGCCGGTGACGACCCAGGTGACATCCTCGGCGATGTTGTCGAGAAAGGTCGTTCCGCTGCGGTTCGCTGAATCTGCATAGATCTGCTGCACTAGTTTCTTGTTCGCTGCTGCGCTCATGGCGGTTTCTCCTTTGATCCGATGTCGACATCATCACGCGCCGCGCGGCATTCTTCCAATCAATAGAGAATATGATATATATTCATCCTATGAATTTTAATTCGCTTGACCTCAATCTGCTGGTGGCGCTTGACGCGCTCTTGAGGGAAACCAGCGTCAGCCGCGCCGCGATGCGGATCGGGCTGTCGCAGCCGGCGGCGAGCCACGCGCTGCAGCGACTGCGCGACTTGATCGGCGATCCACTGCTGGTTCGAACCGGCGCGCGCATGGAATTGACGCCGCGGGCGCAAGCCTTGCGCGCGCCGCTGGCGCAGGCGCTCGACCAGGTACGCTCGCTGTTCGTCGCCGATGAATTCGACGCCGCACGAAGCGAGCGCCAGTTTCGCCTGATGATGCCGGATCTTGCGGTCGAGCTTCTGATGCCGCCGCTGATGGAGAAGATCACCAAGGCTGCACCGAACGTCCGGATCGACGTGGTACCATGGCGCGGGCCGGCGATCTTCACCGCGGAATTCGCTCGCACCATCGACCTCGTGATCTCGATCGGCAACGCCTTCACCGGATTTCATCGGCAACGGCTCTACACCGACAGCGACGCGCTTGCCGTCCGGCGCGGTCATCCCGCCGGCGCGCGGCTGAAGCGGATCGAAACCTTTCTCGACGCGCGCCATGTCGCGGTCGTGATCCGCGGCCAGAGCGAGGACCTGATCGACATGTGGTTGCGCCCCAAGGGCATCGAGCGACGGATCGCGCTGGTCGTACCCGGCTATCTCGAGGCGCTGCACGTCGCCGCGCGCACCTATCTCGTCGCCTTCGTGCCGCGCCGGCTGATCGGTGCGCTATCGAAGCAATTGTCGCTTTCAACCGTCGCGCCGCCGCTCGATCCCGGGATAGACGAGCAGTTCATGTTCTATCCGACCCGCGCCCAGATGGACCCCGGCTCGATCTGGCTGCGCAACATCATGCTCGGCATCGGCCGCGAGATGGAGCGCGCGAAAAAGGCTGCGTAGGATGGGCAAAGGCGCGCTTGCGCCGTGCCCACCATCTCTCCATTCGCGCTCGTGACGGTGGGCACGCGGAGCCTGTCATCGGGCGCGCATTCGCGCGACCCGATGGCTTTGCCCACCCTACAAGCTCAGCTCTTCTCTTCCGCCATCACCTTCTGCACGGCGGGCCGGTCCGACATCCGCTTGCGGTGAGCGATCACCTTGGGCAGCGTCGCAACATCGACGCCGTCGCCTTCCAGCCAGAGCCCGATCGTATACAGATAGGGGTCGCAGATCGTGTACTGCTCGCCCATCACCCACGGCCCCTTCAGCATGTCGCGCTCGATCAGCGCAAAGCCAGCGGCCATGGTCTCCGGCACCTTGCGCTTCATATCGGCAAGCGAGGATTCCTCGGCCGCCCAGCGATAGCCGCGCATCTTGTGGGCGTGGGACACATGCACGGTGGAACAGAGATAGCTGTTGAAGGACTGTGCCTGCGCGAAGGCGAAGGGATCTTCGGGCGCAAGCTGCGCCTTCGGAAAACTGCTCGCAATGAAGGCGAGGATCGCCGGCGTTTCGGTCAGCGTGCCGCGGTCCGTCACCAGCGCGGGCACGCGGCCCTTCGGGTTGATGGCAAGATATTGCGGGGTGGTCTGCTGGCTGTTCTTGAAGTCGAGCCGCTCTGTCGTGTAGACGGCGCCGGCCTCTTCCAGAGTGATATGCGATGCGAGTGCGCAGGTGCCGGGGGCGTAGTAGAGCTTGAACATGTCAATCCTCCCGATGGGGACGCGGGCGAAGTTAACGGTGATGGGGACGCGGATGAAGTTAACGCCCCCGCGTTCCGCCGTCCATCCCGGTAGACGCCAGCGACAAATGCCGGGTTTTCCTGGTTGCCCACGCCCGCGCTGCCATGTCATGACATCGTTAAGTGTATCGAGGGCTTATCAATGACTGTGCTCATCGCGGGCGGCGGTATCGGCGGGCTGACGCTGGCGCTCAGCCTGCATCAGATCGGCGTATCAGCCAAAATTTTCGAGAGCGTGCCGGAACTGCGGCCGCTCGGCGTCGGCATCAACGTGCTGCCGCATGCGGTGCGCGAGCTGATCGACCTCGGCCTGCATGATGTGCTTGATGCAGCCGCTGTCCGCACCAAGGAGCTTGCGTATTTTTCCAAGCACGGCAAACCGATCTGGAGCGAGCCGCGCGGCATCGAGGCCGGTTACAAATGGCCGCAATTCTCGATCCATCGCGGCACGCTGCAGCAGATTTTACTCGATGCCGCCATTGAGCGATTGGGAAGAGAGAACATCCTGACCAGCCATCACCTCTCGGGTTGGACCGAAACGGAGAATGGCGTCCGCGCCGAATTCATCGACAAGGCGACCGGAAAATCGAAAGGCGCGCACGATGGTGCGCTGTTGGTCGCGGCCGACGGCATCCATTCGGCGGTTCGGGAAAAGCTCTATCCCAACGAAGGCCCGCCGATCTGGAACGGGCGCATCCTGTGGCGCGGCATCACCGACAGCGACGCCTTCCTGTCCGGCCGCACCATGATCATGGCCGGCCACGAGATCCTGAAATTTGTCTGCTATCCGATTTCGAAGCAGGCCGACAGCGCCGGCAAGTTCCGGATCAATTGGGTGGCCGAGCGGCACATGCCGCCGACATATCAGTGGCGGCGCGAGGACTACAACCGCACCGCAAAACTCGAAGAGTTTCTGCCCTGGTTCAAGGACTGGAAGTTCGACTGGCTCGACGTGCCCGGCCTGATCGAGAATTGCCCACACGCCTACGAATATCCGCTGGTCGATCGCGATCCGGTCCCGCAATGGACATTCGGCCGGGTCACGCTGATGGGCGATGCCGCGCATCCGATGTACCCGATCGGCTCCAACGGTGCCTCGCAGGCAATTCTGGACGCGCGCGTCATCGCCCGCGAGATCCTCGCGAAGGGCCCGACCAGCGCCGCGTTATCAGCGTATGAAGCCGAGCGCCGGCCCGCCACGACCGACCTCGTGATGCTCAACCGCCGCAACGGCCCCGAGCAGGTGATGCAGATGGTTGAGGAACGCGCGCCTGATGGCTACAACGTCGTGACCGACGTGCTCTCGCTGCAAGAGCTGGAAGATATCGCCGCCAACTACAAGCGCGTCGCCGGCTTCCAGGTCGAAGGCCTCAACGCCAAGCCGCCGATTGTTCAGATCATGCGGGAAGCGTCGCGGGCTGCGATCTAGCCGAGGCAATCGCCTTCGCCGTCTCGACCAGCCGCGCGCTGGTCGAGGCGGTCGCCAGCAGCATGCCATCCTCGGCCGTCAGCCGTCCCTCGACAAAGGCAACGGTCTTGCCGAGCTGGGTGACTTTCGCCTCGCCCGTGATCGGCCCCGGCCTCGCCGGCGCCAGAAAATTCACCGTCATGGTGATGGTTGCGGTGTAGAGCCTTCCTTCGGTCATGGCGAACACCGCAGGCCCCATGGTGTCGTCGAGCATCGCCGAGAGAATGCCGCCCTGCACGAAGCCGGCCGGGTTACAGAAATCCCGCTTGCCGTCGAAGCCGATGCGGATCCAGCCGTCCTTCGGCCGCGCGTCGAGCAGGCGCCAACCGAGCAGCTTTGAGGACGGCGGAGGGCTAAGACTATCGAGAGCGGTCGCGATCATGGGAACCTCCGTGAGGCCCCGTCCTAACGCAGCCCTGCTGCCAGCATGGTGTCAGCAGCGAGCAGCCTCGCATTTTCAAATGTCCAGCCCGTGGGCGATCGCCTTGCGCATCACATTGGGCAACGCCTCGTCGGCGAGCGTTGCAATCGGCACCCAGCGCATGCCCGCAGGTGCCCGCGTGCGCGCGGCGACATCGGCGGTGTAGATCACGAGCTCGAGCGGAAAATGCGTGAATACGTGAGTGACGACGCCCGTCTTACGGTGCCAGCGCGTCACGCCGTTGACTTCAGGCGCCTGCTTCAGCGCCATCTTGTCGTCCTGCCCGGCGAGCCAGGCCGAGCCGGGTACTTCCGTCATACCGCCGAGCAGGCCTTTCTCCGCCCGGGTGCGAACGAGGAGTTCGTCGCCGCGGGTGACGATGAAGGCGGCTCCGTGGCGCAGCGTTCCCGCTTTCTTCGGCGCCTTGCGCGGAAAAGTCTCTTGATCGCCGCGCAGGCGAGCGGCGCAATCATCATCCAAGGGGCATAGCGCGCAGGCCGGCTTCTTCGGCGTGCAGATCGAGGAGCCCAGATCCATCAGCGCCTGCGCGCTGTCGCCCGCACGGGATTCCCCCAATAGTGTCGATGCCAATTCCTGGATGCGTGGCTTCGCCTGCGGCAATGGCTCCTCGACCGCGTAAAGCCGCGACACCACGCGCTCGATATTGCCGTCGACCGGCATGGTTCGGATCTCGAACGCGATCGCTGCGATCGCCTTTGCCGTGTAAGGCCCGATCCCGGGCAATTGGCGCAGGCCTTCCTCGGTGTCGGGAAATATCCCGCCATGGTCGCGCAGCACGGCGACCGCACACGCATGCAGATTGCGCGCGCGCGAATAGTAGCCGAGCCCGGCCCACATCCGCAGCACGTCATCCAGCGACGCGCGGCCGAGCGCAGCGACATCGGGCCAGCGCGCCAGAAACTTCGCGAAATACGGCCCGACCGTTTTGACGCCGGTCTGCTGCAGCATGATTTCCGACAGCCAGACCCGATACGGATCGGCCCGCTCGCCCGCTGCCGCCCGCCACGGCAAGCGACGGCGATGACGGTCGTACCAGTCGAGCAGCAGCGCGGGGCGGGAGGCGCTTCGGGCAGGTACTGCCTGTCGTTTGATTTTTGCGGCCGTGGAAGACGTCATCCACCTACTTTAGTGCCGGAACGCCAATCTCTCCACGTCATGCCCGGGCTTGTCCCAGGCATCCACGTCTTTCTTGCGTTGATCCGATACGTGGACGGCTGGTCAAGCCCCGGCCATGAGGAGGTTGCACTGGCGATTTCTACCGCAATTGGCGCCGTGTTATAGAGCCCCATGGCAAAACCCGGCCCGATCTCGGCGAAACCCCTCTCCGTCCTGCTCAGCGACGTCTTTTCCGACGCCTATGCCAAGCAGGGATTTGCTGCACGCGAACTGGTGACGCGCTGGGCTGAAATCGCCGGCTCCGAGATCGCCGCCCATTCCGAGCCGCTCAAGATGCAATGGCCGCGGCCGGTGGAGGGGCAGCCGCAGGAACCGGCAACCCTGGTGCTGCGGGTGGAGGGCCCGATGGCGCTGGAGATCCAGCATTCGTCCGACGTGATCCTGCAACGCGTCAACCGCTTTTTCGGCTGGAGCGCGGTCGGCCGGCTGGCGCTGCGGCAGGCGCCGCTGTCGCGCCGAAATCGCCCCGCGCCGCCCCGCGCGCCCGACCCGAAATCGGTCGCGAAGGTGGCCGAAACCCTGTCTGCCGTGGAGGATGAGGGATTGCGCGCAGCGCTGGCCCGGCTCGGCGCCTCGATCAAGCGAAATTGAGCCCGCCGCGCGGCGCGACCGCCACGACCCGCCATTGCCACAACTGGCGTTTCAAGCTAGCGAAGGCTTCTTTTTCGCAGTTCTTTCGGGCGTGAACGCGCCATTCGGGAGCAGACTTTGATGATCACGCGCCGCGCCTTCACCGCCGCTCTCTCGCTGACCGGGCTTGGCCTGCTCGCCGGCTTCTCGCCGCTGCGGCTGATCACCGATGCGATTGCGCAGAGCCCCGCTGACGTCGCCAAGCCGCAATCGCTGCCCGACATGGGGCTTGGCCCGGCGAACGCTTCGGTGACCATCACCGAATACGCCTCGATGACCTGCCCGCACTGCGCGGCATTTGCCGAAAAAGTGTTCCCGAAGATCAAGTCGGAATTCATCGACAGCGGCAAGATCCGCTACGTGTTCCGCGAATTCCCGCTCGACATCAAGGCGGCTGCCGGATCGATGCTGGCCCGTTGCATCGCCAAGGACGACGCCCCGAAATATTTCGCCGTCATCGATCTCCTGTTCAAGCAGCAGAACGACTGGGTGGCGAAGAATACCACGGAGACGCTGACCCGGATCGGCAAGCAGGCCGGCCTCACGCAGACGCAGGTCGAGGATTGCCTGAAGGATCAGGCGCTGCTCGATAAGATCGCCGCCGACCAGAAATATGCCGCCGAGGTGCTGAAGGTGCAGTCGACGCCTACCTTCTTCATCAACGGCGAGATGATCAAGGGCGAACAAAGCTTCGAGGAGTTCGCAAAGCGCATCAACGCGATGCTGAAAAGCTGATTCGCGCCGCCGGATTCATTCGCGCTCATAAGTCCAGCAAAAGGCGCCACACAAGCGCCTCAAATCCCTTGGGAAAAGCCCGCGGGGGCGTTGCTCTCCGGCCTCGGCCTCGCCATTGTCGCGGCTCATAAGCGCCGCAACGGGCGGCTCATCCACACTGACATTGCCATCTATGGTATTGTCACGGCAGGGAGATTCGCGCCCGGCCAACAGAGATTTGTGTTCATGAAACTCACGCGCCTCCGCCTCCACGGTTTCAAGTCGTTCGTCGAACCCACTGATTTCATGATCGAACCCGGCCTCACCGGCGTGGTCGGACCGAACGGCTGTGGCAAATCGAATCTGGTCGAAGCCTTGCGCTGGGCGATGGGCGAAACCTCGCACAAATCGCTGCGCGCCGCCGACATGGATGCGGTGATCTTCGCCGGTTCCGGCAACCGCCCGGCGCGCAACCACGCCGAAGTCACGATGACGATCGACAATGCCGATCGCACGGCGCCGGCCGCGGTCAATGACAGCCAGGTGCTGGAAATCTCCCGCCGCATCGAGCGCGAGGCAGGTTCGGTCTATCGCATCAACGGCCGCGATGTCCGCGCCCGCGACGTGCAGATCCTGTTTGCCGACGCCGCCACCGGCGCGCGTTCGCCGGCGCTGGTCCACCAGGGCAAGATCGGCGAGATCATTCAGGCCAAACCCGAGCAGCGCCGCCGCGTGCTGGAAGACGCCGCCGGCGTCGCTGGCCTCCATGCCCGCCGCCACGAGGCCGAGCTGCGGCTGAGGGCTGCCGAAACCAACCTCACCCGCGTCGAGGACGTGATCGGGCAGTTGTCCGGCCAGATGGAAGGGTTGAAGAAGCAGGCGCGCCAAGCCATTCGCTTCCGCGAAGTTGCGGCCAAGGTGCGCAAGGCCGAGGCCACGCTGTTCCACCTGCGCTGGCTCGAGGCCAATGCCGACGTCGCGGAAGCCGCGCATACGCACGACGTCAACGTGCGCGAGATGGCCGAGCGCACCCGCGAGCAGGCCGAAGCGGCGCGTATCCAGGCGATCCGCGCTTCCGAACTGCCGGCCTTGCGCGAGGGCGAAGCCCGCGCGGCCGCGGGACTGCAGCGTCTCACCAACGCCCGCGAACAGCTCGACCGTGAGGAAGAGCGCGCCAAGGAGCGTGTCGCCGAGCTCGACCGGCGGCTGAATCAGTTCGCCGCCGACATCGCGCGCGAACAGCAGCAGACCTCCGATGCCGAGGTCGCGCTGCAGCGCCTCGACACCGAGGACGCCGAGCTGAAGGAAGAGATCAAGTCACGCGTCGAAAAGCGTTCTGGCGTCGACGAGCGCGTGTCGGAAGCGGAAGCGACACTGGCCGCTGCCGAGCGCATGTTCGGCGAACTGACCACGGCGCTCGCCGACCTCACGGCCAAGCGCAACCAGTTAGAGGCCGGCGTGCGCACCCATCGCGACCGGCTGGCCCGGCTCGACCAGGAAATTGCCAGCGTCGCGGCCGACGAGCAGAAGCTCAGCGATGAGACCGGCAATCTCGGCGACCTCGACGCGCTCGCCGCCGCCATGGAGACCGCGCAGGAAACGCTGGCCGTATCCGAAGCGGCAGCGCAAGCCAACGAAACCGGCCACATCGCTGCACGGCAGAAGCTCGAAGCTTCCCGCGCCCCGCTCACCGAGGCCGAAAAGCGCGTGCAGCGGCTAGAGACCGAAGCGCGCACGATTTCAAAACTGGTCAATGTCGAGACCAAGAATCTGTGGCCGCCGATCATCGACGGCGTCACCGTCGCCAAGGGCTATGAGAAAGCGCTCGGCGCCGTGCTCGGCGACGATCTTGACGCGCCCGTCGATCCCTCCGCGCCGATGCGCTGGACCAATGCCGGTGCAAGCTTCGACGATCCGGCCCTACCGGACGGCGTGGAGGCGCTGGCTGCGCATGTCGAGGCGCCGGCCGAACTGGCGCGCCGTCTGGCGCAAATCGGCGTCGTGCCGAAGGAGCGCGGCGCGGAATTCGTTTCGCAATTGAAGACCGGCCAGCGGCTGGTCTCGCTGGAAGGTGACGTCTGGCGCTGGGACGGCTTTGTCGCCGCCGCGCATGCGCCGACCGGTGCCGCTCGGCGCCTGGCTGAACGCGCCCGCCTGGTTGATATCGAACACGAGCTGGAACAGGCCCGCACTGACGCCGCTGCCAAGCGGCAGGCGCTGGAAAACGCCGAGGCGGAACTGAAAATGGCATCCGCTGCCGAAACCGCCGCCCGCGAGGCCTGGCGGGCCGCGCAGCGCGAGGCCGATGCGGCGCGCGAACGCCATGCCGCGACCGAGCGCGAGATCAATCGCCATGCCGCGCGCAAATCCGCGCTGACCGAAGCCCATACCCGTCTTGCCGCCGACCGCAGCGAGGCTGAGGCCGCGTATGAAAGCGCTACTGCCGCGCTGACCGAACTGGCGCCGACAGATGAGACGGAAGCGAAACTGAGCGCCGTTCGCACCGAGATCGACGGACACCGCCGCTTTGCGGCGCAGGTGCGGGCCGAAGCTCAGGCGCTGGCGCGCGAAGCTGAATTGGCCGACAAGCGCGTGCAGGCGATCACGGCCGAGCGCACCGAATGGCAGAACCGCAAGCAGAGCTCGGCCTCACAGGTCGCCACCGTCGAAGCGCGCATCACCGAAGTGACGGCCGAGCGCGCCGATCTCGAAAACGCGCCGGCATTGTTTGCCGAAAAGCGCCGCGCGCTGATCAACGAAATCGAGTCTGCCGAAGGCGCCCGCCGCGTCGCCGCCGACGCATTGGCCGCCGCCGAAAGCCTGATGGCGGAGACCGATCGCGCGGCCAAGGCATCGCTCGAAGCGCTCTCCTCTTCCCGCGAGGCCTGCGCCCGCGCCGAGGAACGCATGGAGGGCACCAAGCGCCGGCTTTCCGACATCGAGCGCGAGATCCACGACATGCTCGAAGTCGAGCCGCATGCGGTCGCTGCGCTCGCCGAGATCGAGCCCGGTGCGGAACTGCCGCCGCTTTCCGAAATCGAGGAAAGCCTCGAAAAGCTGCGCCGCGACCGCGAGCGCCTTGGCGCCGTCAATCTGCGCGCCGAGGAAGAATTGCGCGAGGTCGAGACCCAGCACACCGCGCTCGCCACCGAACGCGACGATCTGGTCGAAGCCATCAAGCGGCTGCGCCAGGGCATCCAGAGTCTCAACAAGGAAGCCCGCGAGCGGCTGCTGACCTCGTTCGAGACCGTCAACGAGCACTTCAAGCGACTGTTCGTCGAACTGTTCGGCGGCGGCGAAGCGGCGCTTCATTTGATCGAGAGCGACGATCCGCTGGAAGCCGGCCTCGAAATCATCGCCAAACCGCCCGGCAAGAAGCCGCAGACGCTGTCGCTGCTTTCGGGTGGCGAGCAGGCGCTGACCGCGCTGGCGCTGATCTTCGCGGTGTTCCTCACCAACCCGTCGCCGATCTGCGTGCTGGACGAAGTCGACGCGCCGCTCGACGACCACAATGTGGAGCGGTTCTGCAACCTGCTGCACGAAATGACCTCGTCGACGGAAACCCGCTTCATCATCATCACGCACAATCCGATCACGATGGCGCGGATGAACCGGCTGTTCGGCGTCACCATGGCCGAACGCGGCGTCTCGCAACTGGTCTCGGTCGGCCTCGACGACGCCGTGAAGATTTTGGATCAGAACGTGGCGTGAGGCAGCGGCGGCGCCACATTTCTTGACGTCATCATCCGCGAAGGCGGATGATCCAGTACGCCGCGCTGTCCGTGATCGTCACAGCCGCCTCGGCGTACTGGATGCCCGCCTTCGCGGGCACGACGGAAAACGATGACCTCACCCGATCTCCCCGCTGAACTGAAAGCCGCGCTCGACGGCAAGCTGCGGGGCTTTTCGCGCAGCGACGCCGCCGGCCGCGCAGCCGCCATCTCGAAGAATTACCGTGAAGGCGGCGGCTCCACGACGATCCGCTCAGAGACCGACGCCCTCGCCTATGCGCTGGCGCGGATGCCTGCAACCTATGCCGCGGTCACGGCCAGCGTGAACGCACTCGTCGAGAGCAGACCTGACTTCGCTCCGAAGACCGCGCTCGACGTCGGCGCCGGGCCGGGCACGGCCACATGGGCAGCGGCCGAAGTATTCCCTTCGCTAAGGGATTTCACGCTGCTGGACGCCAACGCGGCGTTGCGCACGCTGGCGCTGGATCTGGCGCACGACAGCACCCGGCTGCGCGGCATCGGCTACCAACTCGGCGAGGCCCGCGCCGCGCTTGCCAAAGCGGATGCGGCAGATCTTGTCGTGGCGAGCTACATGATCGGCGAGATTGGCGACGCGGAGCAAAGCGCGCTCGCCGAACTGTTGTGGCAGAAGACCCACGATACGCTGCTCGTGGTCGAACCCGGCACTCCGGCGGGCTATGCCCGAATCATCGCACTCCGCGCCCACTTGATCGGCCTTGGCGCGCACGTCGCTGTCCCCTGCCCGCACGACAGCCAATGCCCCCTTCAAGCACCGGACTGGTGCCATTTCACCCAGCGCCTGCAGCGCTCACGCGCTCACAAGCAGGTCAAGGGCGCGGAGCTGCCATACGAGGACGAGAAATTCTCCTATGTCGCGTTGACGCGCGCTGCGATGGAAGGTCGGCGGCGCTCGCGCGTGCTGGCGCAACCGGCGATCGGCAAGGTCGAAGTAACAGCCAAGCTCTGCACGCCGGAAGGTCTCACCTTCGCGAAAGTGCCGCGCCGCGCCAAGGCGGATTACGCCACCGCCCGCCGCTGGCGGTGGGGCGATGCGGTTAGTTGATCCGTCATTCCGGGATGGTCCGTAAGGACCAGACCTCAGATGCGCAATTGCGCATCGGGGAATCTCGAGATTCTCAGGGCGCAAGGGCGCCCCATAGTTCGTGCTGCGCACGCCCCGGAATGACGGAGGAGTGTTTACCCCTTGAACTTATCCCGGCCCACTTCCGACTAAAGCCATGCCCCACCTCACGGGCGGGCTGCCGCACGCCCCGGTTTTCGTCTAGGTTCGCTGTCTTTTCGTCCTCTCTAGGAGTTGTCCGTCATGTCGACCGGCTGGATCGTTCTCGGCGTCATCGTCATTATCGTGCTGTTTGCGTTCGCTGCGTATAACCGCCTGGTCGCGCTCAGCCAGCGCGTCGGCCAAGCCTTTGCCGACATCGACGTCCACCTCAAGCAGCGCCACGACCTGATCCCGAACCTGGTCGAGACCGTGAAGGGCTACGCTTCGCACGAGCGCGGCACGCTCGATGACGTCATCAAGGCACGCAATTCCGCGATGTCGGCGCAGGGGCCGGCGCAGGTGTCGGCCGCGGAAAACCAGTTGAGCGGCGCGCTCGGCCGGCTGATCGCGCTGTCGGAGGCCTATCCGGACCTCAAGGCCAACGCGAATTTCCAGCAACTTGCCAGCGAACTCTCCGACCTCGAAAATAAGATCGCGGCCAGCCGCCGTTTCTTCAACAACGCCGTCCAGGAATACAACACCGGCATCCAGCAGCTTCCCGCAGCGCTGTTCGCCGGCATGTTCGGCTTCACCCGCAAGGAATTCTTCGATCTCGGCACCAGCCGCACCGAAGTCGAGACAGTGCCGAGCGTGAAGTTCTGACATCGAGATGGCACTCCGCTTTCCCCCTTATTTCGGGGCGATGCAAAGCATCGAACTATGGTGCGCAATTGCGCACCTGAGAATCTCATCTCGGGCTCAAATCTCGAGATTCCACAATGTGCAATTGCACATTGGGGTTCACGCCGTTGGCGTGCCCCGGAATGACCGTGGTTAGCGAAAGGCAGCCATGGCCGCGTATGGTCTCTACACGCATATCGCATCGAACAAGTTTCGTTCGATGCTGCTGCTCGCCGGGCTGTTTCTGCTGATCTACGTGCTGGTCTTCGCCGGCGCGCTGGTCGCGGAAGTGGTGCTCAATAGCGGTGCTTCACTCAATTATTATCTAACGCGCGCCTCGCGCGACCTGATCGCAGCATTCCCCTATGCGACAATCATCGCCGCCTTGTGGATCGTGATCGCCTATTTCTTCCACCAGAACATGATCGACGCCGTGACCGGCGGCGAGAGCGTAACGCGGCAGCAGCAGCCGCGGCTCTATAATCTCCTGGAAAATCTCTGCATCTCGCGCGGCATCACGATGCCGAAGCTGAAGGTGATGGACAGCCCGGCGCTGAACGCCTTCGCCACCGGGCTTAACCAGCGGCAATATTCCATCACGGTCACCTCGGGCCTTCTGCAGGCGCTCAACGACCAGGAGATCGAGGCCGTGCTCGGCCACGAGCTCACGCATATCCGCAACGGCGACGTGCAGTTGATGGTGATCGCCATGATCATCGCCGGCGTGGTGGGTTTCTTCGGCGAATTGTTCTTTCGAACGTTTACCAACCTGTCGTGGAACTCCACCGGCAGCGATTGGTCTTCATCCTCCTCCTCCTCATCATCATCGTCCTCTTCTTCGTCGTCCGACCGGGGCAAGGGAGGCGGCGGCGCCATCGTGGCGATCATTATCGCGGTCGTGCTGATCCTGCTGGCCTGGCTGTTGTCGCAAGTCGTCAAACTGGCGCTGTCGCGGTCGCGCGAACTGTTGGCCGACGCCGGCTCGGTCGAACTGACCAAGAACCCCGACGCGATGATCACGGCGCTGCGCAAGATCGAGAACCGCGGCGAGCTGCCCGGCGCGACATCTGCGATCATGGAGCTCTGTGTCGACAATCCGCGCGAAGGGTTTGCCGACCTGTTCGCGACCCATCCGTCAGTCGACAGGCGCGTCAAGGCGCTGGTGCAGTTTGCCGGTGGCCGCGATCCCGGCCCGCTCGCCCTCCCGTCGGATACGGCGGATGAACCCCAGTCGGAGGAATCGGCCACGGAGCAACTCCAACCGCCGGTTCCCCGCGGCCCGTGGAGCGACGCAAGCGAGCCCGCCGGCGTTCCGGGCGCCCGCTCCGGCCCCCTGGACGGCCCTTGGGGCCCGCATCGCTAAACAGCGCCCCGCCGACGCGCGGGATTAACGAATTCCGTGCGGAATAATGGCGACGGCCGTCTAATGAATTGAATTCTCCCTTGTTTCTGCCATGTTCGCGCCCAAAGCAGGGAATGGGGCAAGCCGGCCGCTCCCGCGGTCGGAACTGCTGTTCAAGGGAATTCCATGGCAAAGCCAGTCGTGATTGTGGTGGGCGCGGACAAGGGCGGGGTCGGCAAGACGACCGTGTCGCGGACGCTCCTGGACTATTTTAGCGCCAATAACGTGCCGACCCGGGCATTCGATACCGAATCGCCGCGCGGCACCCTGAAGCGCTTCCACCCTGACATTACCGAGATCGTCGACATGACGACGACATCGGATCAGATGAAGATCTTCGACACGCTGAGTGCTGGCCCTTCGGTGACCGTAATCGACGTCCGCGCCGGACTGCTGTCGCCGGCGCTGGCCTCGCTGCGCGACATCGGCTTTCTCGATGCCGCAAAGGCCGGGCAGATCACCTTTGCCGTGTTCCATATACTGGGCCCCTCGATCGCCTCGCTGGACGAAATCGCCGAGACCGCGAACTTCATGCACGGCGCCAAATATTTCCTAGTGAAGAACTTCATCAACGACACCCAGTTCTTCCAGTGGGATCAGTCGACCTACAACTCCTACTTTCACCGCATCAAGGACGCCACCGACCTCACCATCCCCAAGCTCAATGAGATGGCCTATGAGCAGGTCGAGGTTTCCTCGGTGCCGTTCCTCAAATTCGTCGCCAACAAGGGCAAGGACGACGAGGCCGCGAACTATTCGTTCGTGCTGCGCGGCTATGTCCGGCACTGGCTCGCCAACGTCTGGAGCGAGTTCGACCGCATCAAGTTGACCGATCTCGTCGGTGCCAAGCCTGGCGTGCGCGGCGGCGAAAAATAGTCGGATAGCCGCCGCGGCGGGGCTGGATTAGGCGGAAAATTCCTTTGATATAGCGGGTGATGAGCTCCACGCCTGTCTACATCATCTGCTCGCCCCGGCCGCTGGTCGGCAAGACGCTGCTCGCGCGCCTGTTGAGCGAGTTCCTGCTGCTGAAGGATGGGACGGTATCTTCCTTCGACATCAACCTGAAGGAACCATCGCTGCTCGAATATCTGCCGCGCATCACCGAGACGGCCGACGTGATGGACACCTACGGCAAGATGCAGCTCATGGACCGCCTGATCGTCAACGACGGCATCGCTAAGGTGATCGACCTCGGCTTTCATGCGTTCGACGAGTTCTTCAAGATGATCAACGAGATCGGTTTCCTGAAAGAGGCCGCACGGCGTGGCGTGGCCCCGATCATCCTGTTCGTGGCGGATACCGACCGTGTTTCCGCGCGCGCTTATTCGACGTTACGAGAGCAGATCCCGCTGAAAGCGCTGATTACGGTCGACAACGAGTACGTGGTGCGTGGCGAACTGCCCGGGGCGATGGGCCTGGGGCGGGTGCTGCGCATATCGGCGCTGCCCTCGTTCCTGAAGACTTATATCGATCGGCTGACCTTTTCCTTCACCAACTACCTGCGGAACGAGCAGGACTCGTCGACCGAGCTGCATCAGTGGATCCGCAGGAACTACACCAGTTTTCGCGAGCTCGAGTTCAGCCTGCTCCCGCAGCGGTCGTGAAGCCTCCACGACGGCAAATATTACCCGGATAATATTGACGCTGGGCGGGCAGTCTGTTGGTGCCTCCTCCGACCCCTAACCCGCGAGGCATCCCGTGACATCAGCCCGAAAGGCAGCCATTGCCGCCTACAAGGAGCGGAAGAGCATCGCGGGGATCTTCGTCATCCGCTGCAAGGCCAGCTCCGAGATATGGGTCGGCCAGACGCCAAACCTTGAGAAAATCCAGAACCGCATCTGGTTCTCGCTCCGCCAGGGCAGCCACCCCTGCCAAGGCCTGCAGGCCGCGTGGAGTGCGCACGGCCCCGACAGCCTGACGTTCGAGGCATGCGAGCGGCTGGAAGAGGAAGAGACGCCCTATATCCGCTACGCGCTTTTGAAGGAGCGCGCGCTGCACTGGCGGGTGGAGCTCAAAGCAGAGGCAGTTTGATCTAGTCCGGATAATTGGTGGTCGTCGTCCCTGCGAACGCACTAGGGCATGCACACATTTCTGAGGGTCCATCCGAT
>NZ_JAGWDK010000033.1 GCF_018398875.1 Bradyrhizobium sp. sGM-13
AAGCCAACGGGTCGCGCGAATGCGCGCCCGATGACAGGCTCCGCGTGCCCACCATTCACAGCGAATAGTGCGAAGAGATGGTGGGCACGGCGCGAAGCGCCTTTGCCCACCCTACGCGGTCAGTCTATCCCCAGGGGCCGCGCGAGGCCGAGGGGCGGCCCCACGGGCTGCGGCGCGGATAATTGCCGCGCGCGTTGGCGGAGAAGGTGCCGCCCTGCGCGCCAAGCTCCGCCGCGAGCTGCTGCAAGGCGGCGATGCGGTTCTCGGTCGAGGGGTGCGTCGTGAACAGATTGTCCATGCCCTGACCCGACAACGGGTTGATGATGAACATGTGCGCGGTCGCCGGATTGCGCTCGGCTTCGACATTGGGCACGACATGCGCGGCGTTGGCGATCTTGGCCAGAGCGGACGCAAGCCACATCGGCTGACCGCAAATGCGCGCGCCGAGATCGTCGGCGGCGTATTCGCGCGTCCGGCTGATCGCCATCTGCACCAGCATGGCGCCGAGCGGGGCCAGGATCATCATGGCAATCGATCCGATGATGCCCGGACCCTGGTCGCGGTTGCCGCCAAAGAACATGCCGAACTGCGCCAGCATCGAGATCGCACCGGCAATGGTCGCGGTGATGGTCATCAGCAGCGTATCGTGATTTTTGATGTGCGCGAGCTCGTGTGCGATCACGCCCGCGAGTTCTTCGCGGCTGACCGACTGCACCAGACCCGTGGTCACGGCGACCGCCGCGTTCTGCGGATTGCGGCCGGTGGCGAAGGCATTGGGTTGCGGCTCGTCCATCAGGAACACGCGCGGCATCGGCAGGCCGGCGCGGCCGGCGAGTTCAGCCACGAGATTGAAGAGGTCGGGCGCCGTGCGCTGGTCGACCTCATGGGCGCCGTACATCGACAGCACCATGCGGTCCGAATTCCAGTAGGCGAAAAGATTGGTCGCAGCCGCGATCACGAGCGCGATCGTGGCACCGGTGGCGCCGCCGATCAGATAGCCGACGCCCATGAAGAGGCCGGTCAGACCGGCCAACAGAATGGCAGTCTTAAAATAGCTCATTGTCGTCTCCTTGCCGCCCGCGGCTGAACGCCGTGGCAGGCATCCCAGAGGTAGGAACTCACCCGAGACCGCTTCAAGATGCCGGGGTGCGTCGAGGCGCCGCGTTTGGCGACAGGAACCAACGCGCCAGCCGGATTAACGATCCGTAATCTGCGGACGGCAGGGATTTAAAGCGGCAAGGCTTCGGTCCGCGGGTTCACCGCTCGAAGCTTAGCCGCCTCTTCAGGATTGAATCAAAGTTGTATTTCCAGCGGTCTGACAAAGCCTCCGAACTCTCTTTCCAGCAGTGCTGCGAACCCAAGCGTCGTGCGGTCTTCGAACAGCGGGCCAATGATCTGCACACCGATCGGAAGGCCGGCTTTGGAACGGCCCACGGGCATCGCAGTGGCCGGCAAACCCGGCGGCGTTGCAACCGTCGACCAGACGATCAGGGAAAGATAGGGATGGGCTTCGCCATCGATATCTGATCAAGCGCGCGCCGGATCGCGTCGTCGCCGCCGTACTGGCGATGCCGTCAGGCTCGCGTCCCGAAATGCGCGATCTGTTTTACAATAACAACATGACCGGCTGGGCGCCCGAACTGACAAGAAGCCGACCCGACATCACGATGGAGCAGGCGGAAAAATTCCTGACCCGGATGTATCGCACTGATCCCGATTTCGTCTTCACCGTGACGCGCGATTTTGTGCGAAGCTGCCAGACGCCGGTGCTGATCCTGCCCGACGACATCCCGGCGCATCCTTATGCGGTCGCCATGGAGAGCGCGCTGCTGGCGCCGAACGCGGAAGTCAGCCTGTTTCCGTGGAAGGAGCCGAAAGAGCGGGTGCCGCTCGCGGTGCGGCAGATCCGCTCGTTTTTGCGCGCGCATAGGCCGGTGTCTAATTCGTAGTAGCCTGTAGGATGGGTGGAGCGAAGCGATACCCATCAATACCGTTCGTGATGCTGATGGGTATCGCTTCGCTCCACCCATCCTACTTCTAGACCGCCGCCTTCGCCCCCTCCGCCGGCGGAAACACCACGCGGTCGTCGGTCCGGCAGTAACGATCCGCGAACATGCGGCCGATCGGATGATAGCGCTCCATGTGCACGCGCATCGCGGCATGGTCCCACAATTCGTCGCGGATATGGAAGTGGATGCCTTCGCCCATCACCAACAGCCGATCGCCGTTGACGTCGATCTCCTTCCAGGTCTTGCACTCCATCGCGAACGGCGCATCCGCCAGCCGCGGTACGGCGATTTTGGTCGAGGGCGCCAGTTTGAGATCGAGATAGTCGGGCTCGCCGACCTCCGGCGGAAAGTCGCCGCTGCTTTCATGCATTTCCCGCGCCAACGGCTCGTCGGTCATGTTGACGACAAACTCGGCCGTTCGCCGGATGTTGATCACGGTATCCTTGACGCGGCCGTCGGGCCGCAGATTGGCTGCAAACATGCAGAGCGGCGGATCCTCACAGAACACGTTGAAGAAGCTGAACGGCGCCGCGTTGACCACGCCGGTCGGACCAATCGTCGTCACCCAGGCGATCGGCCGCGGCAGCACGAAGGAGGTGAGCACCTTGTAGCGCTCGCGGGGTTTCAGGTCGCTGGGGTCGTACTGCATGCAAGGGGCTCCGCGTAGGGTGGGCAAAGCGCAGCGTGCCCACCACTTAGTGCGGGCGCAAGTAGCGGTGGGCACGGCGCTTGCGCGCCTTTGCCCACCCTACGACGGCTCAGGCTACGGCATGCTCAATTCATGCCTTCCGACCACCATCCAATGCACTTCGTCCGGACCGTCGGCGAAGCGGAGGTGGCGGACGTCCTGGTACATCTCGCCGAGCGGGCTCCACTGCGAAATGCCGGTCGCGCCGTGCATCTGGATCGCCTGGTCGATGATCTTGCAGGTGCGCTCCGGGACCATGGCCTTGACCATGCTGACCCAGATCCGCGCCTCCTTGTTGCCGAGCACGTCCATCGCTTTCGCGGCTTTCAGCACCATCAGGCGCATCGCCTCGATCTCGCAGCGCGCCTGGGCAATGATCTGCAGGTTGCCGCCGAGATGGGCGATCTTCTTGCCGAACGCTTCGCGGGTGAGCCCGCGCGACACCATCAGGTCGAGCGCCTTTTCCGCCTTGCCGATGGTGCGCATGCAGTGATGGATGCGCCCCGGTCCGAGGCGAACCTGCGAGATTTCAAAGCCGCGGCCTTCGCCGAGCAAAATGTTCTCCTTCGGCACCCGGCAATTGTTGAAGCGCAGATGCATGTGGCCGCGCGGCGCGTGGTCGTGGCCGAACACGTGCATCGGGCCCAAAATCTCGACGCCGGGGGTGTCGATCGGCACCAGGATCTGCGACTGCTGCTTGCTCGGCGGCGCATCGGGATTGGTCTTCACCATCACGATCATGATCTTGCAGCGCGGATCGCCGGCGCCGGAGATGTAATACTTCTCGCCGTTGATCACCCATTCGTCGCCGACGAGTTTTGCCGTGGTGGAAATATTCTTGGCGTCGGAGGAGGCAACATTGGGTTCGGTCATCGCGTAGGCCGAGCGGATTTCACCTGCCAGCAGCGGCTTCAGCCACTTCTCCTTCTGCTCCTTGGTGCCGACGCGCTCCAGCACCTCCATGTTGCCGGTGTCGGGCGCCGAACAATTCATGGTCTCCGACGCCAGCGGATTCTTCGCCAGTTCAACCGCGATGTAGGCGTAGTCGAGATTCTTCAGGCCTTCGCCGGTCTCGGCATCAGGCAAAAAGAAATTCCACAGGCCTTCTTCCTTGGCCTTGTCCTTGGCCTTCTGCAGCACCGCCAGTTGCTCCGGCGTGAAGCTCCAGCGGTCCTTCTTGCCCTCGCCGAGCCGCATGAACTCGACCGACATCGGATCGACGGTCTCGCGGATGAACTTTTTGACGTGCTCGTACAGCGGACGAACCTCGTCCGACATGCGCAAATCGTTGAGTTCTTCGCCCGGGTTGAGATTGTAGGTGGTCGTCCGCGGGATGTAGGCGTGTTTCATGGATTGTTCCTCCCATTGCGCAGACCATTCATCTGCGGGCGCGCACTCGGCTCGTTGGCCGGCAATGTAGACGGGCGGGCAGGGCTTGTACAAGCGCGCCTGGGCGAGGCGATTTTCCGCCGCATGGCAAGCCGGGTCGGTGCCCCGATATTGGCGAATTACGTTTCCGCCTCGCTCATTTGCGCCGGGCCTTCCGATCGAAGGCGCCGAGCACCGCCAGCGTCATCGCGGTGACGCCGGTTTCGATGGTCGGTTTCGGCACCGGCGCAAACAGCGGCGAATGATTGGACGGTATAGGTGGCCCGCCGCTGCGTGCTGCGTCGATACGTTCCTGGTCATAGACGCCGATGTTGAACATCATCGATGGCACGCCTGCGCCGGCGAATTCGGAGAAATCCTCGCTTGCGGTCGTCGGCGGCGAAAGCTTGAACTTATCGCCGAATGCCGCCTTCAGCACGTCGGCGGTGGCCGGGACCACATCCGGATCGTTCATGACGGGCTTGGTGCCCTCGACGATCTTGATGTCGGGAGCGGGCGCATCCGACATCGCCGCGGCCGCCTTTGCCGTCCGTTCGATCCCGGCATGTAGTTTGGCGCGAACCTCGGGCTTGTAGGAGCGAATGGTGCCGGAGAGCCGCACCGAGTCGGGGATGATATTTGGGGCGGTGCCACCGTGAATGGCTCCGATGGTCACGACGCCGAATTCAGTTGGATCCTTCTCGCGGCTGATCACAGTTTGTACGTCGACGATGTACCGCGCCGCAATCGCAACGGGATCGACGGTCGTGTGCGGCGCCGAACCGTGACCGCCGCGGCCGTGGAATGTTATATCGAGGCCGTCGGCGGCGGACGAGCCTACTCCTGTGCGATAGAAGCCCGTGCCATGAGAGAACGGACCGGCATGCAGGGCGAGAGCGATATCGGGTTTGGCAAAGCGCGTAAACAGGCCATCCGCCAGCATGGCCTTGGCGCCCGCCACGATTTCTTCCGCCGGTTGGGCGATGAACATCAGCGTGCCGCGCCAATGCTCTTTCAGGCCAAGCAGCGTCTTCGCCGTCCCGACCCAGCTCGCCATGTGGATGTCGTGGCCGCAGCTATGGGCGACGAATACCTCCCGCCCGTTCCAGTTGGCCTTGTCGCGGCTTGCATAATCGAGGCCGGTCTTCTCCTCCATCGGCAGCGCATCGAGCTCGGTGCGTACCATGATAGTGGGGCCGTCGCCGTTTCGGTAAATGGCGACCAGCCCGGTCTTGCCGACCTTCTCGGTGACCTCGAAGCCGAGCGCGCGCATTTCCGCGGCGAGCCTCGCGGCGGTTTTTACCTCCTGAAACGCAAGCTCAGGATGGGCGTGGATTTCCTTGTAGAGCGCGTCGAGCTTCGGATAGTCGCTTGCGAGCGAGGCTTCGATCGCCTTTTGCAGGGTGGCGACATCGAGATCGGCGTGGGCGGGCAGCAAGGTCGTGGCGAATAGCGCGGCGGATGCCGCCAATGAGATAACAGATCGCTTCATGGCCTGACGTCCCTTCGATTGTGCCGCAACCCGTGCTGCGCAGGGTGGGTTACGCCTTCGGCCAAACCCACCCTGCAATCTTCGTTTACGCCGGCATCCGGTGCATCGCGCAGATCTTGTTGCCGTCGAGATCGCGCAAATAAGCGAGATAGAGCTTGCCCGTGCTGCCCTCGCGGATGCCCGGCGGATTTTCGCAAGTCGTTCCGCCATTGGCGATGCCGGCCGCGTGCCATGCGTCGGCCTGTTCGGGCGAGTCGGCCGCAAAGCCGATCGTGCCGCCATTGGCGGGCGTCGCCGGCTGGCCGTTGATCGGCTTGGTCACCGAGAATATTCCGGTCTTGGTGATGTAGAAAATGCGGTGGCCGTCGACCCGTGCCGGCCGCACACCGAGCGTGCCGAGCAAAGCGTCATAGAACGCCTTGGCCTTGTCGAGGTCGTTGGTGCCGATCATCACATGCGAAAACATTTCTTCAATTCCTCCCAAGTAGTTGCTCGAAACGAACCGCGTGCTTACCCGCTTCATGGCGCGGCCCTGCGTGCTGCTCGTTGACGGCAATGTAGACGGCGGTGGGCAGGTTGGACAAGCAGGTGAGGGGCGGGTTCTTCGACGAACGCAATAATTACTCGGGTAATCCCGCGAGCTTCAACCCTTCATAGAAGCGATCGCGTTCCCCCCAGAACGCAGGATAGCGCGACAGCTCCGAGGCCTTCAGGCCGCCGATGGTGTGGCCTGGACTGCGCCTTTGATACTCCGCCAGATTCATCCTGGCCTGCTCGGTGCGGCCGTGCAGCGCGTCGATGGCGGCGAGCCATTGCCATGCAAAGCCGTTTTGCGGGCTGCTGATGGTCGCCTGTCGCATATGCTCGTAGGCAGCATCGTCGCGGCGCAGATGGAATTCGGCCATGCCGAGCGTGAAGTGGCCGAGGCTCACCTGTTCGGCATTGGACGGATCGAGGCGCAGCGACAGCGTGACCGGTTCGGCGACTTCCTCGGGGGGCCCCTGCTGAAGTTTCAGAAAGCCCAGCCGCTGCAGCGCCCGCGGATGGTTCGGATAAAGCGACAAGGCGCGCTGCACCGCCTGTTCCGCTTCGTCGATTCTTCCCTGCGTCGACAGCACGAGGCTGCGTACGTAGTTGGCGCGGGGATCGTTGGGTTGCAGCGCCAAGGACTGTTCGATCGCTTGCACAGCCAGCGCTATCTGGTTGTGAGGATTCTTGCTCGAGCGGTTCAGCACTTCAGTGATGTGGCTGAGCGCGAGTCCAGATAGTGCCGTGGCGGAATCGGGATCAATCTGCAACGCCTGCTCGAACAGGGCGCGTGCCCGCTGCGGCTCGTCATGCGCATATATCCGCTTGAGGATACGCCAGCCCTGCAGCGTCGGGTCGATGGCGGCGAAGGTGCGGCCGGCGTAGGGCTTGTCAAAAGTCCGCCCGTCGTCGATCCGCACTTTCAGTTCGTTGGCGATCCGTGCCGTGATGTCGCGCCGCCAATTCCATCCGGCCTGCTCCCCATAGTCGAACCGCTCCGACCACAAGAGCGCGCCGCTGGCGGTCGCCTGCAGTTTCACCGCGATCGAAACTGCTTCGCCCTGCCGCTGCAGGCTGCCGCTCAGGGCATAGGCGGCCGATTGGTTCTCGACGCTTCTTGCTTCACCTGCCGCAGCATTTCCTGCATGTGGTGCGATCACGAGCGTGTCGGGCAGGCGCGATACTTCGATGGTTAGATCCTCGGTGACGGCCTCAGCGAGATCGATTGCGTTCTTGCCGCCGACGCCGGCCAGCGGCAGGATGGTGATCGTGTTCTTGCTGACGACGGCGCCGGTTTGGCCCCGATACGCGAGCACGAACCAGAGCGCGCCGGCGACCGCGGCTACCAAAGCGAGAAGCGGTAGCAATGATCCCCCGCGCCGAGGAGATCGCAGCGGCGCATCGTTGGCAGGCGCAGCCCTTGCGGTGGTCCAGGTCGTTGCATCGGCATGTGTCGCCTCGACCGGGGTTGCATCGAACAGGTAGCCGCGCCGCGGAACGGTCTTGATCAGGCTCTGGCCGTCGTCCCCGAGGGCGGCTCTAAGCTCGCTGACGCATTGCACCAGCGAGTCGTCGGTCACGGTCACATCGGGCCACACCGCCTCGATCAATTCGTCTTTGGTCAGCAACCGGCCGGGATGGCCGGCCAGGTAGGCGAGCAATGCAAAGGTCTTCGGGCGTAGGGAAGCCGCTGCGCCGCGGACGCGCAACTCGCCCCGATCGAGATCGACGTCGAAGCCCGTGAAGCGCAGCATGCCGCCTGGAATCGTGGCCGGTGTGTCGCGGTCCGCGGCCGTCGGCTTCGTTTTCGTGCCAATTTCGGCGTTCATTCGGCACTCTTTCGGGTGTCGCAGCGTCAAAAGCGCCCAAACTCTCTCAACCGAAACAGAACGGCGGCAATGCCGACGCCATGCTCGATCCCGATCCTAGGCCAGATCAGCGGCAACGGGAATGCCGTCCATACCGTCATGCGGAGAGGAAAGCCATCATGACAATGGACCGACGTTTCTTTCTGGGCGCAGCCGCCGGCACATTGGCGACCATGGCCGGCCCGTCGCCCAATCAGGCTTCCGCCCAAAAGGCGCGGGCGGCGGCTTCGGGGCAGAGCCTGGATTATCGCAACGTAAGCGAGCTGCGGGCGCTGCTCGACGCGCGCAAGATTTCTGCGGTCGAATTGTTCGAGCACGCCGTCGGCCGGATCGAAGCCCTCGATTTACGGATCAATGCCGTGGTCGTGCGCGACTTCGAGCGCGCCCGTGCAGCCGCGCGCGAGGCGGATGCCGCGTTGGCGCGCGGCGAGCGCCGGCCATTGCTCGGCATCCCCATGACCGTCAAGGAATCCTTCAATGTCGCGGGATTGCCGACCACCTGGGGGCTGCCGGCGGGCCGCGACTGGCAGGCGCCGGAAGATGCCGTCGCGGTTGCACGCCTCAAGGCGGCAGGAGCGGTGATATTGGGCAAGACCAATCTCGCCACCGCCATCGCCGACTGGCAAAGCTTTAATGCGATCTACGGCACGACGAACAATCCGTGGGACCTCACGCGCACGGCCGGCGGATCGTCCGGCGGCTCGGCGGCGGCGCTCGCCGCCGGATATGTGCCGTTGGAGCTCGGTTCTGACATCAGCGGCTCCATTCGTGCGCCGGCGCATCTGTGCGGCGTGTTCGGCCATAAGCCGACTTCACATCTGGTGCCGCAGCGTGGCCACGCACCGCCGCGCTCACCAGCGCTGCCGACCGACCTGACCAGCGGTCTCGGTGTCTGCGGGCCATTGGCGCGGACGGCCGACGATCTCTCGCTTGCCCTGGATCTGCTTGCCGGTCCTGACGATCCGGAGGCAGCCGCCTACCGCCTGACGCTTCCACCGTCACGCCACAGCGCATTGAAGGATTTTCGCGTTCTCCTCATCGACAGCCACCCGCTGTTGGCGGTGGAAAGCGACATCAGGGCCGCGCTCGACCAACTCGCAAACAAGCTCGGCAAGACGGGGGCGAAGGTTGCCCGCTCGAGTCCGCTATTGCCCGATCTCGCCGAGTCGGCGCGCCTCCACACCCGCATGGTGCGCAACTTCGTTGCCTTCAGCCGTCCTCCGGAATTCTTCAAGCAGCACCAGGAGGAGGTTGCCTCCCTCAGGCCGGATGACGATAGTCTGAAGGCGTGGCGAACGCGCGCGCCCTTGCTCAATCACCACCAGTGGTTGGCTGGTGAAATCGCGCGTGCCCGCCTACGCCAGCAATGGGCCAACCTGTTCCGCGAATTCGACGTGGTTTTGTGTCCGCCATTTTCAGTGGTCGCATTCCCGCACGACCAGAAGGCGGATCAGGAACAGCGCACGATCGATTCCAGATCAAGGGACCGCCGATGCAGAAACCCAGCACCATGAATTTTTCAAAACCGAGGTGATCCATCAGCGCGAGCTGGTCGTCGGTGTGGGAATCCCAGGGGCGCTCGATCTCGAGCGGGCCGGTGGATTGGCCGGGCGGCGCGTTGCGCAGGTCGTAGGCGATACAACGATATTCGTTGCCGAACTCCTTGATCGCGTTGAAGGGCGGATAGTCGCCGGTGATCCCTGAGATGTTCGAGTTCAATCCACCGCCGGCAATCAACAGCAGCGGAAAGCCGGAGCCGGCTTCCTCGTAGTGGATGCGAACGGCGCCTTTTTCGAAAAAGCTCATGGCGGTTCCCTCTGCCCTATGTCTTGGCCGCTGCGTGCGGCTCTTTGATCTCCCTCGCCCCGCTCTTGCGGGGAGAGGGTCGGGGTGAGGGCTGTCACCACGAGCACCGCTCGCGGAGAGTCCCCCTCACCCGGATTGCTGCGCAATCCGACCTCTCCCCGCAAGCGAGGCGAGGTAAGAAAAAGCCTCACCCCTTCGCCGGCTCGCCGATCTTGTCCTGCGTCTTTGTATCGAAATCGCTGGACTCGTGCCGCTCGTGCAACTGGCTTGCCGGATCGCCGGAGATGCGGTTGACCATGCGCCCGCGCTTCACTGCCGGGCGCTTGGCGATCGCGTCGGTCCAACGCTGCACGTTCTTGTATTCGTGCACCGAGAGGAATTCGCCGGCGCCGTAGACCAGGCCCTTGGCCAGCGCGCCGTACCATGGCCAGGTCGCCATGTCGGCGATCGTGTATTCGCTCCCTGCGAGATATTCGTTATCGGCCAAACGCCGATTGAGCACGTCGAGCTGGCGCTTCACCTCCATGGCGTAGCGGTCGATGGCGTACTCGATCTTGGTCGGCGCATATGCGTAAAAGTGGCCAAAGCCGCCGCCGAGAAACGGCGCGCTGCCCATCTGCCAGAACAGCCACGACAGACATTCGGCCCGCGCCGTGCCGCTCGCCGGCAAAAACGCACCGAACTTTTCGGCGAGATGCATCAGGATCGCACCGGACTCAAACACCCGGATCGGCGTCGGTCCGCTGCGATCCATCAGTGCGGGGATCTTCGAATTCGGATTAACAGCGACAAAGCCGCTGCCGAACTGGTTGCCGTCGATCTTGATCAGCCAGGCGTCGTACTCCGCACCGCTGTGGCCAGCCGCAAGCAGCTCCTCGAACATGACCGTGACCTTGACCCCGTTGGGAGTAGCCAGCGAGTAGAGCTGGAACGGATGGCGGCCGACCGGCAGCTCCGCCTCATGCGTAGGGCCTGCGATCGGGCGATTGATCGCGGCGAACCGGCCGCCGCTTTCCTTGTTCCAGGTCCAGACTTTCGGCGGGACGTATTCGGCGGGATCAGTGGTGGGGGCATCGGTCATTCGGGTTGGCTCCAGGCTTCTTCGGCCGTCTCGCGATTGCGTGATCTGTCGCGCGTCGGCTGGTGCAATCCATGTAAGGTTTCGTATCAGCACCGCAACAGAACAAAAAGCGCGCAAAAGTCAGGGGAGGAATGCGCCATGCCACGCCTGCCCTGATTGCACGAGGCAAGTGTACTCGGAGCAATGCTGCTGTGGCTGGTGTAATCGAGATCGGCCATAATGGATGTGCCGCCAGCAAAGAGACCATCCACATGCTCCCATCACAGCGCGCCCTGTTCGAGATACCGCGCCAGATCTGCTACCTGAATGCCGCCTCTTACAGCCCGCTGCCGCTTCGAACGCTGGAGGCCGGCCGCGCCGCGGTTCTCCGCAAGGGCACGCCGTGGATGCTAGAGGCCTCCTTCGCCAATCAGCAGCATGAACGCGCGCGCCTTGCTGCCGCCCGGCTGATCAATGCCGAAGCCGCCGATATCGCGCTGATTCCCTCGATCAGTTACGGCGTTGCGACCGCCGCGAAGATGCTGCCGATCGCCCGCGGCACGCGCGTGATCGTGCTGGAGAACGACCACTCCTCGCCGGTGCTCGAATGGCATACGCGGGCCCAGGCGGAAGGGTTCGCCGTTGAGACGGTTCGGCAACCCGACGATGGCGATTGGACGTCGGCGGTGCTTGCCGCGATCGAACGATCCGGCGCACCACCGGTCAGCCTGGCCTCGATCTCATCAGTGCACTGGTCGGATGGTGGGTTGATCGACGTCGACAAGGTCGGCGCGGCACTGCGGCAGCGGGGCGCCGCCTTCCTTGTCGACGCAACGCACAGCGTTGGCGTGCTGACGACCGACGTGAAGCGTCTCGACCCGGATTTTGTGATCTTCCCGACCTACAAATGGCTGCTCGGCCCTTACGGCCGCGCCTTTCTCTATGTTGCCAAACGTCATCACGGCGGTATCCCGCTTGAGCAGACCGCGTCCGGCCGCCGCAACGTGCGCGCCGACAACGCTGTTTATTTCACCGATCTCAGTTATGTTGCCGATGCGCGGCGCTTCGACATGGGCGAGCGCGACCATTTCATCTCGATGGAAATGGCCTCGATCGGCATGGAGATGATGGCCGACTGGGGCGCGCCGGCCATTGTGCAACGTCTCACGATGCTGACGGAGCGGATCGCGCAAGCCGTGCGCGGCATCGGCGTCCACGTTCCCGAACCTCACCTGCGGGCGCCGCATGTATTGAGCCTCGCCTTCAGGGGCGGAATGCCGGCGGGATTGATCGAGGCAATGGCAAGTGAGGGCGTCTACGTCGCGCCGCGCTTGGGACGGATGCGTGTGTCGCCGCACGTCTATAATGACGAAGCTGATGTCGATCGGTTTGTTGAGGTGTTAACGCGGCGGCTGCGGAGCTGACATGTAGGGTGGGCAAAGGCGCGTTAGCGCCGTGCCCACCACGTATCCCGACAGTCAAACCGAATGGTGGGCACGCTGCGCTTTGCCCACCCTACGGCAGCCGCTTAGGACGCCGCCGCCTTGCGCGGCGCTTCCGCCCGCTCCATCACAAACCCCTCATACCCCTTGGCGGCGACGTCATTGCAGATCTGCCGGTAGGGGCCGACGCCGCCGATATAGGGCATGAAGATGCGCGGCTTGCCGGGGACGTTGGCGCCCATGTACCAGGAATTGGCCTGCGGATAGAGCGTGGTGTGGGCGACCTCGTTGACGTGGGCGACCCATTTGTCCTCGGCTTCGGTGGCGGCCTCCATCGTGTCGAGCCCGCGATCGCGCATGTAAGCGAGACAGTCGGTGATCCAGTCGACATGCTGCTCGATCGACACGATCATGTTGGACAGCACCGACGGGCTGCCGGGCCCGGTGACGATAAAGAGGTTGGGAAAGCCCGCGCTCATCAGGCCGAGATAGGTGCGCGGCCCCGCGGCCCATTTCTGATTCAGCGTCTGGCCGTCGCGGCCCTTGATATCGATCTTCGCCACCGATCCCGTCATGGCATCAAAACCGGTCGCCAACACCAGAGCGTCGACTTCGTAGTTCTTGCCGGCCACGCGCACGGCGTTTTCGGTGATCTCTTCGATCGGGCTAGATTTGATGTCGACCAGCGTCACGTTTGGGCGGTTGAAGGTCGCGAAGTAATCGGTGTCGATGCAGATGCGTTTTGAGCCGATCGGATGGTTGTTCGGCTGCAATAGTTTTGCCGTTTCCGGGTTCTTGACGATGCCGGCGATCTTGTCGCGGACGAAATTCGCAGCGGTGTCATTGGCGGCCTTGTCGAGCGCAAGATTGTTGTAGACCGACATGAAGGTAAGCCCGCCGTGATTCCAGCGCGCCTCGTACTTCGCACGGCGCTCGTTGTCGCCGTCATCGAGCGCGCCGCGGTCGGGCATCTCGGTGTAGATGCCGTTCTTCGCGACCTCGCGCGCGAAGCGCCGGATCTCGGGATAGTTGGCGCGGAATTTCTGCCGCTCTTGTTCCGTCAGCGGCGCATTGCGGGCGGGAATCGAGAAATTCGCGGTGCGTTGAAATACCGTCAGATGGCTGGCCTGTTCGGCGATGACCGGCACCGACTGAATTCCCGATGATCCCGTGCCGATGACGCCGACGCGCTGGCCGGTGAAATTGACTTCTTCATGCGGCCAGTGGCCGGTGTGGTAGACCTTGCCCTTGAACCGATCGAGACCCTTGATGTCGGGCATCCGCGCGTTCGACAGGCAACCGGTGGCGAGCACGACGAATTTTGCTGACACCGTTTTGCCGTCCGAAGTCGTTACCGACCAGAGGGAGGTCGCCTCGTCGAACTCGGCACGATCGACGCGGGTGTCGAACTGGATGTCTCTTCGCAGATCGAAGCGGTCGGCGACTTGGTTGGCGTATTTCAAAATCTCCGGCTGCGGTGCATAGCGCTCGCTCCAGTCCCACTCTTGCTGCAGCTCTTCCGAGAACGAATAGGAATACTGCATGCTCTCGACGTCGCAGCGCGCGCCGGGATAGCGGTTCCAGTACCAGGTGCCGCCGACGCCCGCGCCCTGCTCGTGAACCCGCGCCGTCATTCCCTGTCCGCGCAAGCGGTGCAGCATGTACATGCCGGCAAAGCCCGCGCCGACCACAACGACGTCATAGGCCTCGGGCGATTTGGCGGCGGCGGACGGCATGGCGGACATGAAAGCGGGCTCCCTGAAAATTATGTTGGTTGCGTGCAGCATTCTCTCGATAGCGCCAAAGCGCAAGACGCAAATCGGCGGCCGTGCTCTGCATATTTTGCGAGATGGAATTGCAAGCCCTCCTCAGCAGGAGGAGTGAGACCGCTTGGCATGCAAGGCTCCAATGGGCTAGCGTCGCGCGGAAAGCCGAGCAGCCATCTGAAATGCTGCCGCCGGGAGGTCACCATGAAATCGCCAATCTGCGACATGCTGGGAATTGAATTCCCCCTGCTCGCCTTCAGCCATTGCCGCGACGTCGTTGCCGCCGTCAGCCGCGCCGGCGGGTTTGGCGTATTGGGAGCGACCGCGCATTCGCCCGAGACGATCGAGCAGGAATTGAGATGGATCGACGATCACACCGATGGCAAGCCCTACGGGCTCGACGTGCTGATCCCTGAAAACATTTCGACCGCGGGCGAGAAGGACGTAACCTGGAAGAGCCTTGAGGCGCGGATCTCGCCGCAGCATCGCGATTTCACCCGCAACCTGCTGAAGAAATACGGCGTCGAGTTGACGACGAGCAATGTCGCCGACAACCAGCCGCAGCCGTTTGACGCGCAGCGCGCACTTGACGTGCTCGAGGTCTCGTTCCGCCATCCGATCAAGCTGATTGCGAACGCGCTCGGCGTGCCGCCGAAACAGATGATCGACATGGGCCGCAAGCATGGCGTGCCGGTGGCAGCGCTCGTTGGTTCGAAAGAGCACGCGCTGCGCCAGGTCGCTGCCGGCGTCGATATTCTGGTTGCGCAAGGCACCGAGGCCGGTGGCCATTGCGGTGAGGTTTCGACCATGGTGCTGGTGCCCGAGGTGATCAAGGCGATCAAGCCGGTCCGCGACGTGCCGGTGCTGGCCGCAGGCGGCATCATGACAGGCAGGCAGATGGCAGCCTGCATGGCGATGGGTGCGGCCGGCGCCTGGACCGGCTCGGTGTGGCTGGCGACGGTGGAATCGGAGACCACGGAAATTTTCCGCGAGAAGATGATAGCAGCATCCTCGCGCGACGCCGTCCGCTCCAGGGGCCGCACCGGCAAGCCGGCACGGCAATTGCGGTCGGTGTGGACCGATGCATGGGACCGCGGGCCGGATAGCCCCGGCGCCTTGCCGATGCCGCTGCAAAGCATCATCAGCCGCGACGCCTTCAACTCGATCGACCGCGCAGCGGCCGCCGGCAATGTGCAGGCGCGCGATCTCGTGACTTACTTTGTCGGCCAGGGCGTCGGCCTGATCGACAGCGTGAAGTCGGCCGGCGCCGTGGTGCAGGAATTCAAGGAAGATTTTGCCGACGCGGTGGAGCATATGAACATGCTGATGGAGGAGTGAGAATGACCTCCTGTAGGGTGGGCAAAGCGACTTGTCCGCCGTAGCTCAACGAGCGAAGGCGGAAGCGTGCCCACCACTCCGAGCAAGACGCTAGATGGTGGGCACGGCGCTGCGAGCCTTTGCCCACCCTACGAGACTACGAGACTAGAAAGCGAAACAAGAAAAAATGTCGAACTCCCCCCTCCCCGAAGACCGCATTCCCGTCATCGTCGGTGTCGGCGAAATCGTCGACCGGCCAAAGGACATCGCCGCCGGCCTCGAACCGCTGGCGCTGCTCGAGCAGGCGGTGCGGCGCGCGGAAGCCGATAGCGGCGCAAAACTGCTCGGTGAGCTCGGCTCGCTCGACGTCGTCAATTTCCTGAGCTGGCGCTACCGCGATCCCGAGAAGCAGCTCGCAGCAAAGCTTGGTGCTGCGCCAGCGCATTGCTACTACGGCCCGGTCGGCGGCGAGAGCCCGATCCGCTACATCCACGAAGCCGCAAAGCGCATCGCGCGCGGCGAGTGCAGCGTGGCGGTGGTCTGCGGCGCGGAAGCGCAATCGACCGCAACCAAAGCCGAGCGCGGCGGCATCGCCCTACCATGGACAGCGTTCGCCCATGACGTCGAGGAGCCGAAGCGCGGTGCGGCGTTTCAGAAGCCGATGGCGGTGAAGCTCGGGGTGTTCCGCCCCATCACCGTCTATCCGCTCTATGAATCCGCCACGTCAGCGCATTGGGGCCAGACGCCGCGCGAGGCGCTCGCCGAATCCGGCGCGCTGTGGTCGACTTATTCGAAAGTGGCGTCAGAAAATCCAAATTCGTGGCTGAAGAAGCGTTTTGCACCTGAAGAGATCATCACGCCGACGCCGGAGAACCGGCTGATCGCCTGGCCCTACACAAAACTGATGGTGGCCAATCCGACCGTCAACATGGGCGGGGCCGTCTTGCTGACCTCCCTGGCGAAAGCGCGCGCGGCCGGCATAACCGAGGAGCGGCTGGTCTATCCGATCGGCGGCGCGTCGGCGGAGGAGCCGCGCGACTACCTGGTACGCGACCAGTTTTATGAAAGCCATCCGCAGAACGCGGTGCTGAAGGCGGTGATGGACCTGGTCGAAGGCGACGGCAGGAAATTCGACGCCATCGAGCTCTATAGCTGCTTTCCTTGCGTACCCAAGATGGCGCGGCGGACGTTGCGCTTGGGCCCCGACGTGCAGCCGACGGTGACCGGCGGGCTCACTTTCTTCGGCGCGCCGCTCAACACTTATATGACGCACGCGGCTATTGCGATGGTGCGGAAGCTGCGCGAAGGCGGCAAGCTCGGCCTGCTCTACGGCCAGGGCGGCTTCGTCACCAAGCATCACGGGCTCGTGCTGTCGCGTGAAGTGCCGAAGGGACCGCTCGCCCAGGACACCAGCGTGCAGGCCGAGGCCGAGCGCAACCGCGGCCGGGTGCCGGACTTCGTCACCGAGGCCTCTGGCAAAGGCAAAGTCGAGAGTTTTACCGTGATCTACAAGGGCAAGGGCGAGGTCGAGCACGGCGTGGTGATGCTGCGCACCGAGCAGGATGCACGGGCGCTGGCGCGTGTGCCCGCTGGTGACGCAGCGACGCTCAAGCATCTGCTGAACATGGATCGGACGCCGGTGGGGTCGGTCGGCGATATCGTTGCCGCGGATCATGGCGTGCTGGAATGGCGGGTGGGATAGCTCTCGTGTCCCGGACGCGGTGCGGCGCATAGAATGTAGGGTGGGCAAAGCGAAGCGTGCCCACCATCATCGACGCGATCTGCTGATAAGATGGTGGGCACGGCGCTAAGCGCGCCTTTGCCCACCCTACGGCTTACTGCGTGCTGCGCTGCGTCCGGGGCACGGTGGGACCCTCACGCCGCCCGCACTGTATCGAGGAACTTGCCGACCTCGAGCTTGAGGCGGTTCGAGTCGGCAGAGAGCGACTGCGCCGCCGAAAGCACCTGCGCGGAAGCCGAGCCGGTCTCGCTCGCTCCGCGCTGCACGTCGGTGATGTTGGCCGAAACCTGCTGGGTGCCGTCGGCCGCCTGCTGCACGTTGCGGGAGATTTCCTGGGTCGCCGCGCCCTGCTCTTCCACCGCGGCGGCGATGGTCGAGGCGATCTCGGCCAACCGTTCGATGGTGCCGCTGATCCCCTTGATCGCGCCGACGGATTCGTGAGTAGCCCCCTGGATGCCTGATATCTGCTGGCTGATCTCGCCGGTGGCCTTGGCGGTCTGTTCGGCGAGCGCCTTCACTTCCGACGCCACCACCGCAAAGCCGCGGCCGGCTTCGCCGGCGCGCGCCGCCTCGATGGTCGCGTTGAGCGCCAGCAGGTTGGTCTGGCCTGCAATGGTGTTGATGAGTTCGACGACGTCGCCGATACGCGCTGCCGCTTTCGACAATTCGCTGACGCGATCGTTGGTGACGCGCGCCTGGTCGACGGCTTCACCCGCCATTCGCGCCGATTCCTGCACCTGACGGCTGATCTCGTTGACCGAAGACGACAGCTCCTCGGTCGCCGATGCAACCGACTGCACGTTGGTGGTCGCTTCCTCGGAAGCAGCAGCCACCGTGGTCGTCACCTGCTGCGCGCGCTCCGCCGTCGCGGTCAGCGTTTTGGCCGAAGCTTCCAATTCGGTCGAAGCCGAGGATACGGTTTCGACGATCTCGCCGACCGCCGTCTCGAAGGAATCCGCGAGGCGGACCATTTCGGCCTTGCGCTGCTGGGCGGCGATCTGGTCCTGCCTGATCTTGGCTTCCGCCTCGTCCCGGGCTTTCTGCTCGGACACGACCTTGAATTTCTCGACAGCACCGGCGACTGCGCCGAGCTCGTCCTTGCGCCCGAGGCCCGGCAGCACCACCGCGAAATTGCCGCCGGCGAGCTCGTCCATCGACACGCTCAGCGCACGCATCGGGCGGCCGATCATGAAGTAGGAGAATATGCTGGTTCCGATCAGCAGGAAGATCGTGCAGAGACTGATTGTCATCGACATCTGTTCGGCCGCCGCCATTTCGCGGGCGGCCTGGGCCCTTTCCTTCTCTACGCTCTGCTTGGCGAACTCGGCGATCTGGTTGGCAAGCTGCTCGAGTTCGGCGGCGATCGGCAGCGTGACCTCGCGCGCGATGCGGACTGCCTCCTCGTTCAGCTTCGCGATCCGGGCCGCGGCGTCGGGAGCGCCCTCTGCGGCAATCGCTTCGCCCCGCACCTTCACGATCGGCTGGGCTTCCTTGACGTAATCAGAAGCCCTCGTCTTGAGCTTCTCGATGCGTGCGCGATTCTCGGCGGCGTGCGACAGTTTCAGCATCTCCTCGGTGAGGTGACTAACCGATTTCAGCCCGGCGGCCAGATAATCACTGGCTCTTTGCAAATGCGCCGAACTGCTAGCGAGACGAATATCGCGAACGCCGGTCTGCATGCCGTTAATCGACGCCTTCGCATCCACCGCATCCCGCGCGACCACCTGCTGCGCCGACACACCAGCGTCGAGATCGCGCATTGCCGCATTTGCCCGCATTTGATTGATCACCATCGCGCCAACAAGCAGAACGCCGAGGCCCGAGGCGATGCCGAGCTTGGCGCTGATCGACAGGTTCAGGATGAAGCGGGACATGGCTTTGCGTCCTTCAGATGAAACGACCCGGGGGGAATCACAGCGCTGCCGTTGTTTCCCGCAGAGCGGGATCACGGTGAAGAAGTGCCGGGCCAATTTGGGACGAGCCGGTTCGTTGCGAACGAAGGCTCCTGCGGCGGCATAGCCACAGAGCGGCACCCATGACCGTCAGACTTTCATACGATGGTTAACCAGCGTCTAAGGCGGCACGGTCCGGGAACTGGTAGTATTACGGAAGCGCGGCGCGCTTTATCGCCATCATGACGGCTCGCTCGACTGCTTGCGCGCTGCCGACAGCGTCTGCTGCGGTGTTTCGCCAAACAACTCGCGATACAGCGCGGTGAACTCGCCCATGTGCCAGAAGCCGTTCACGAGCGCCACCGCCTTCACCGACTGCACCGACGCGCCGCGCACCAGTTGTTGTCGCACATTCCACAGCCGCCGCAGCCGCAGGTAGCGATGCATGCTCATGCCGCGAATGGCAACCACGGCGTTATGCAGCGTCCGCACCGAGACCCCGAGTTGCCGCGCCACGTCGGCGCTGTACAACGTCTTGCCGGCACTGTCGGCCACGAACTCATCGAGCTTTCGGACCAGCGCCAGATAGTGGCTCAGACTGAGGCGCTTGGCTTCGGGTGTGGGCGATGCCGCAGCCATTGCCAGATCGACCGCCTGCAGAATCGATTCTTCAACGTGCTCGATCACGTTCGGCTGTGCGAAGCTATCGGGCGAATGCGAAGCGAGCGTCAGGACATCGCGAACCGTCACCCGGAGTGCCTCGCATCTATCCGGCAGCGTCGCGATCAGTTGAGCGCTATCGGCATCGCCTGGCCAGTCGCGATCATCGATGGAAGCAAAATTCAAAAGCGCGACCAGATTGGCCCGCTGTTCCACGATCTCACACGTCGCGGTACCCTTGACCAGGAGCAAGGCCGGCGCGCGGGCTTCGACGCCGTCGATAATCAACGAAGCCGCATCGTCCATCGTGAAGCCGACGATCGCGCCGGTCGTGGAATACTGCATCTGCAGAATTCGCGGGAACGTCCGCTGCAGATGGACCGAACAGGACTTCAGCTTCAACGTGGCGAAAGCTGCGTCGAAGTCCTTGGCGTCGATCGGAATGCTCTTGGCATCGCCCAGTCCTTCGATACTCCGGAAACGATCGACGTCCAGAGACCGGTTAATCTTTACGAATTCAGATTCAACTAGTTCATCAAGCAACGACACGCGGCGGTCATCCGAGCCATCAGTAGCGATCCATGGCAGATCTTCTGGCACCAGACCTTTTGACATCAAATCGTCACGATGCCTCTGCGTCTTACCATTTTTTCCCGATTACGGAAGTTCGTTCGCCACATTTGCTCCCAGTTTCGCTCAATGCGATTGATCGGCACGCGCCGCAATCGCAATTTTGCGATCTACGGATGTCTCCCGTTCCTCTTGCAGCCGGAAGCGGGCTGCTTCCGGCAGGTTCGCGTTTCAGATTCGAAGCGTCTGCGATCGCGAAGCCGGCATGACGAGCCAGCTTCGGATCGAATGGTCAGTACGAGGTCAGGCCGCCCGCACGGAGTCGAGGAAGCGGCCGACCTCGAGCTTGAGGCGGTTCGAATCGCCCGACAACGACTGCGCCGCCGCAAGCACCTGCGCGGACGCCGATCCGGTTTCGCTCGCGCCACGCTGCACGTCGGTAATGTTGGAGGACACCTGCTGGGTGCCCATGGCCGCCTGCTGCACGTTACGCGAGATTTCCTGCGTCGCGGCGCCCTGCTCTTCCACGGCCGCGGCAATCGTCGATGAAATCTCCGACAGCTTCTCGATGGTGCCGCTGATCGCCTGGATCGCGTTCACGGATTCCTGGGTGGCGGCCTGGATGCCGGTGATCTGCTGGCCGATTTCGCCGGTGGCTTTGGCGGTCTGCTCGGCCAGTGCCTTTACCTCGGAGGCCACGACCGCGAAGCCGCGGCCAGCCTCGCCGGCGCGCGCCGCCTCGATGGTGGCGTTGAGCGCAAGCAGGTTGGTCTGGCCGGCGATGGTGTTGATCAGTTCGACGACGTCGCCGATGCGGGTTGCCGCCTTCGACAATTCGCTGACGCGGTCATTGGTCGTGCGCGCCTGCTCCACGGCGTCGTTGGCCATCCGTGCCGATTCCTGCACCTGACGGCTGATCTCGGTGACGGATGACGCCATCTCTTCGGTGGCCGAGGCCACCGACTGCACGTTGGTCGAGGCTTCCTCGGAGGCCGAGGCGACCGTTGTCGCAAGTACCTGCGCGCGTTCCGCGGTCGACGTGAGCGTACCCGCCGACACCTCCAGTTGGCTGGATGCCGACGACACGGCTTCGACGATCCGGCCGACTGCGGCCTCGAAATCGTCGGCCATCTTGCTCATATCCGCTTTGCGGCTCGCCACGGCGCGGGTCTCGGCCGCGTGCTGCTCGGCCTCCAGCGACTGGCGGGAAATGGCATTGCTCTTGAACACTTCGACGGCCTTGGCCATCTCGCCGACCTCGTCGCCGCGCCCGATGCCGGGCACCTCGACGGCAAGGTTGCCGCTGGCAAGGTCGTTCATAGCGACGGTCATGCGCTGCAAAGGCGCAGTGATGCTCCGCGCCACAAAGATCGACACCGCAAGCATGAACAGCAGGATCGCGCCGGAGACGATCAGCGAGCGCTGGGTCGACGCCCAGGTCTGCGCCGTCAGGTCGTCGATGTAGACACCGGTGCCGACGACCCAGTTCCACGGGGCGAAGCCGACCACGTAGGACAATTTCGGCTGCGGCTTGTCGAAGCCGGGCTTCGGCCATTCGTAGGGAACAAAGCCGGAGCCGTCCTTTCTGACAGTATTGACGAAATCGACGAACAACAGCTTGCCGTTGGGATCCTTGTAGGCCGAAAGATCGTTGCCATTCATCTCCGGCCTGATCGGATGCATCACCATTTTCGGATGCATGTCGTTGATCCAGTAATAGTCGTTGTTGCCGTACCTGAGCGCCCCGATCCGCGCCATCGCCCGCTTCTGGGCATCGGCGTCGGAAACGCCGCCCTTCTGCGCCGCGGCATGCTCTTCCTTGATGATGCCGAGTGCGAGATCGCCGAGGTGGCGCAGCTCGATCTGCTTCTGCTGGTTCAGGCTCGATGCCAGTTCGCGCGAATCGAGAAAGGCGATGCCGAGGACCCCGGCAAAGCTCAGGCAGATAAGGGCATAGATCTTTCGGCCAACCGTCAGCTTGGCACGGCTTATCATTTCAAACATGCTTGATCTCCCACGCGACGACGGTGGTCGTCAGCCCCACTGCGCGGAATCGTATATGTCAGGCGCTTTCTACCCGTTAATTTTGCACTCAGTAGATATACGGGGTCTGTTAACCAGACCCGCGGCCAGCGCGTCCCGCCGCTTCAGAACGGCAGAAGGCCCGCCCCTGGTGGAGGGGCGGGCCTTCTGGGTCTCTGCGGTGTGTCGGCTGCTTACGCCGCCCGCACCGAATTCAGGAACTTGCCGACCTCGAGCTTGAGGCGGTTGGAGTCCGACGACAGCGACTGGGCCGAAGAGAGCACCTGCGTCGAGGCCGATCCGGTCTCGCCGGCCCCGCGCTGCACGTCGGTGATGTTGGCGGAGACCTGCTGGGTGCCGCGGGCAGCCTGTTGCACGTTGCGGGAGATTTCCTGGGTTGCGGCACCCTGCTCTTCCACCGCGGCCGCAATGGTCGAGGATATTTCCGACAGCTTCTCGATCGTGGAGCTGATCGCCTGGATCGCACCGACGGACTCCTCCGTCGCGGCCTGAATGCCGGTGATCTGCTGGCCGATCTCGCCGGTTGCCTTCGAGGTCTGTTCCGCCAGCGCCTTCACCTCAGATGCTACGACGGCGAAGCCGCGGCCGGCGTCGCCGGCACGGGCAGCCTCGATGGTGGCGTTGAGCGCCAGCAAATTGGTCTGTTCGGCGATGGTGTTGATGAGTTCGACCACCGCGCCGATGCGGGCCGCCGCCTTCGACAATTCGCTGACCCGGTCATTGGTGGTGCGGGCCTGATCGACGGCCTCATTGGCCATCCGCGCCGATTCCTGAACCTGACGGCCGATCTCGGTGATGGACGACGCCATCTCCTCGGTGGAGGAAGCCACCGACTGCACATTGGTGGAGGCTTCCTCGGAAGCCGCCGCAACCATCGTGGTCAATTCCTGAGCACGTTCGGCAGTCGTCGTCAGCGTGCCGGCGGCGGCTTCGAGTTGGGTCGACGCCGACGACACGGTCTCGACGATATTGCCGACCGCACCTTCGAAATCGTCGGCGAGCTTGATCATCTCGGCCTTGCGCCGCTGCGCCGCGATCAGATCCTGCTGAACCTTGGCTTCGGCTTCCTCGCGCGCCTTGTGCTCCGCATTCTCGCGAATGACGGTCACCGTCTTGGCGAGATCGCCGATTTCGTCGCCACGGTCGGCGCCGGGAATCTCGACGTCGAGATTGCCGCCGGCCATCTCGCCCAGCGCACCGTTCAGCCGCGTCATCGGACGCGCGACCCCGAGGAAGGAGAATGCCACCGAGGCGATCAGCGACGCGACGACGATGATCGCCATGATCAGGTTGATGCGGTTGGCGCGCTCGGTATCGGCCATGACCTCGTCTTTGGAGGTCTTGGCATCCTTTTGCGCGGCCTCGACGGTTGCTTCCATCAGGTCGGCGACATCTGCGGCGGCCTTGACGGTGCGGTTGGCGATGATGTCGTTTTTGAGCTGCTCGGTCTTTACCGCTTCCTCATTGGCGGCCAGGAAGCGCTTGACGGCCGAGGAAAGGTTGCTGACCACGACCAGCAATTCCCGGTCATCGGCCTCGCCGCGCAGCTTATTGAACACGTCCTTCAGCGAGGCCTCGGTCTTGGCCATCTCCGTGACCAGGTTGGCATCGCCGGTGGCGCCGAGCTTCCAGGCAGCAGCCCGCAACGCGTTCACCTTTCCATCGGCCTGAAACAGCAAACGCTCGATCTCGAGGCGGTTGTCCAGCTTCGCCATGGCCGGCAACTTCAACTGGGCATCGACCGCCTTGGTCCATTCTTCCGAGATGACCGAGCGTTTGTCGATCTGCGTCAGCAGCGTGATCTGCGCCTTGGCAAGATCTTCCACGGCGGCGGTAAAGCCATCCATCAAGGTCTTGATCTTCTGCAGCCGTTCCCTGGCGTCCGGCCGCTGTGCGGTTGCCAGCGCAGCGTCCAGCTCCTTCGCCCCCCTCGCCTTGTAGCGCTGCAAATCAGCAACGGTCTTCTCGACCTCTGCGGAAGTCCTCGCCAGCCTGACATTGCCGGCGGCAAGCTGAATCTTGCGCAGGTCGATATGGGCGGAGAGCGAGTTGTCGGCCACCTGCTGCGACCGGGCGGCGCGCTCGCTGGCTTCCTCGATCCTCGATTCGGTGACCATCTGGTTGGCGACCATGCCGATCGCCAGCAGGACGCCGACCGCCCCGGCCAAGCCCAGTTTGTATCCGATACGGTTGAGCTTGATCATGTCGACGACCCCAATTTCTTCTGAATCAGTTTTCCGGATGCGGAATTTACGACGCCAAGGAACCGGCAACCTTCGCGGGCGAATCCCGAAAGATGCGGCGCAGCGTAGCGGGGACCGGTTAATTTCCGCTTGCGCGAAATTACGGGCGTCCAGTCAGGTTGTAGACACTCCACCTTCGCGCCGAACGCGAAAAGGCCCGGCGCGCTTCCGCGAGCCGGGCCCTTCGTCGACGGTCGGCCGGTTGTCAGGCTGCCCGGACCGACTCCAGAAACTTGCCGACCTCGAGACTGAGGCGCTGGCTATCGCCGGAGAGCGACTGCGCCGCCGACAGCACCTGCGAGGAGGCCGCACCGGTCTCGCTGGCGCCGCGCTGCACATCGGTGATGTTGGTGGAGACCTGATGGGTGCCGCGGGCGGCCTGCTGCACGTTGCGGGAGATTTCCTGGGTCGCGGCGCCCTGCTCCTCCACGGCGGCCGCAATCGCCGAGGAGATCTCCGCTAGCCGTTCGATGGTGCCGCTGATCGCCTGGATCGCGTTCACGGAATCCTGGGTAGCGCCCTGGATGCCGGCAATTTGCTGGCTGATCTCGCCGGTGGCTTTTGCCGTCTGTTCGGCCAGCGCCTTGACCTCCGACGCCACGACCGCAAAGCCGCGGCCGGCCTCACCGGCGCGCGCCGCCTCGATGGTGGCGTTGAGCGCCAGCAGGTTGGTCTGGCCGGCGATGGTGTTGATGAGTTCGACGACATCGCCGATCCGGCCCGCCGCCCTGGACAATTCGCTGACCCGGTCGTTGGTGACGCGGGCCTGACCAACTGCATCGGTTGCCATCCGCGCCGATGCCTGCACCTGGCGGCCGATCTCGGTGACCGAGGAAGAAAGCTCTTCGGTCGCCGAGGCTACCGACTGCACGTTGGCGGAGGCTTCGCCGGAAGCCGAGGCGACGGCCGAAGTCAGCGTCTGCGAGCGCTCGGCGGTCGCCGACAGCGTGCCGGCCGACGCTTCGAGCTGCGTCGAAGCCGAGGAAACCGTCTGCACGATCTCGCCGATCAGGCTTTCGAAGTTGCGGGTGATGCCGTCAACCCGCCGGCCGCGCTCGATCTTGGCTTCGGCGGCGGCGGCAGCAGCCTCGTCCGCGGCTTTCTTCGCAATCAGCGCTTCCTTGAATACTTGCAAGGTATCGGCCATCGCGCCGATTTCGGTTTTCTCGCCCTGATGCGGCACCTCCGCACTCAGATCGCCCTTACCCAGCGCCTGCATCGGCGTGACGATCGAGGCAATGCCGCTCGAGACGTCGCGAACCAGATAGGCGCTGATGCCGATGCCGATCATGACGGCGGCGCCGAGAATTAGGGTCAGCATCATGAGAGCGGCGGTGTAACTGTCGGCCGCCTCTCTTGCCGCCTTGTCCGCGCCGGCATTGTTCAGATCGATGCTCTTCTTCAGGACGGCGTCGGCATCGAGGCTGATCTTGTTGATGGTCGTGGTATTCAGGTCGTGCGCTTCGGTCGGGATGGTCCCAGCCGCCTTGCGCGACAGCTCCATGACCTCCTGGGTGCCCTTCCGGTATTTATCCCACAGCCTCGACCATTCGGCATACAGCGCACGTTCCTCCGCCGAGGTGATCAGCGGTTCGTACGCCGTGCGGATCTTGGTGTTGCTATCGATGACGGTGGCGAGCGTTTTCTCCATCGAGAGCTTCTCTTCCAACGTCTCGGACAGCATGTGCTCGCGGATCACGTTGCGGTAGGTGATGGTGCCGGCGCGCAGGTCGCCCAGCACGCGGATACTCGGCATCCAGTTGGTCGCGATATCGACCGTGTTGGCGTTGATGGCGCGCATGTTCTTCACCGCGAGCAGACCCATGCCCGCCATCGCGACGAGCAGGAAGGCGACCACGGTTATGATCTTGGTACGGATCGAGTAGCGGGCGAGCATGGGTGGAATCTCTTGATTTTGGGCGCGCGGGACGCCGTCTGGGAAAAGGCCCGGAATTTGGAAGGAAGGATGCCTGGCGGATATCAAACCCGACGCTTCCTCAGGTTGAGTTAATTCGCGTCCGTACAAATACCTACGCGACAGTTCTCACCAGGAAATGAATGTCGGCTTGAGGCGGTCAGCGCATCAGCTTCAAGGCATCGGAGAAAAATTCCGGCCCGCCGAAATTGCCCGATTTCAGTGCGAGCAGCATCTCGCCGTCCTCGGCGCCGACCGCACGCAAAACCGGCACGCCTGCAGCGATTTCTTCGCCAACAAGAAATCCCGGAATCCTCAGCCGATCCACGACGGCGCCCGAAGTTTCACCACCGGCGACCACCAATCGCCGCACGCCTGATCGCACCAGGCCTTCGGCGATATCGGCCATCGCCTGCTCGATGGCATGTCCCGCTGCATCGCGGCCATGCCGAGATTGCAGAGCTGCCACCTGGTCCGGAGTCGAACTGCTGGCGATCAGGATTGGACCATCGCTGATTCGGTCGCTCGCCCAGGCTAGCGCCCGGCGCGCCTCCGCCGGTCCCGCGATGATCTGCTCGGGATCGAGATGCAGCACGGCCATGGTCTTTTCGGCATTGGCAATCTGCGCCAACGTCGCCTGCGAGCAGCTCCCCGCAAGGCAAGCCGCCGGTCCGCCGATCGGCGCGCCGGAGACTGCGCCCGCGGAAGCCGCTTTGACCTTGCCGGAGGCGACCAGCGCCCGGGCCAAGCCGAGTCCGATGCCGGATGCGCCGACGGACAGGCGGTGATCCAGTACGACGGCGCCGATGGTTTCCACATCGCGGTCAAAGACCGCATCGATGATGGCCGCGCCGATACCCTTTCCCGCCAGCTCCGCAAGGCGTCCGCGAACCGCCTCCGCGCCGCGCGTGAGGGTCGCGAGATCGACCAGTCCGACCTGGGTCCGGCTCTGGCGCGCCAGCACCCGCACCAGATTGGAATCATGCATCGGATTGAGCGGATGATCCTTCAAGGAGCTTTCGTTCAGCGGCACGGAGCCCACGAATAGGTTGCCCTGATAGACGGTGCGGCCGGTTTCCGGAAAAGCCGGCGTCACCAGCACGATCGCCTCGCCGCAGTCGGCGCGTAGCGCGTCCATCACCGGGCCGATATTGCCGGCATCGGTTGAATCGAAGGTCGAGCAGATCTTGAACAGCACATGACCGGCGCCGCGGCCGCGCAGCCATTTTTCGGCTGCGCGCGAACGCTCGACTGCGACGCCGGCCTCGATCGAGCGGCTCTTGAGCGAGATCACGACCGCATCGACCTCCGGCAGCGCCAGATCGTCCGGCGGCACGCCGATGGTCTGCACCGTGCGCAGGCCCTGACGGGTCAGCGTGTTGGCGAGATCGGAAGCGCCGGTGTAGTCGTCGGCGATGCAGCCTAGAGACAGTTTCACGGTTTTGCTCCGGCATAGGGCTTGAACCAGCCAAGGCCATCGGTGGTCTTGCCGCGCGGGTTGTATTCGCAGCCGACGAAGCCGCCATAGCCGAGCCGATCGAGCTCGGTGAACAGGAACGGATAGTTCAGCTCTTCGCCGTCGGGCTCATTGCGTGAGGGAATGCTGGCGATCTGGACATGGCCGATGATGGGCATCATCTCGCGCAGCCGCATGGTGACGTCGCCGTGAATGATCTGGCAGTGATAGATGTCGAACTGCAGCTTCAGGTTCGCAATCTTCAGCTCGGTAATCAGGTCGCGTGCGAAGCCGAAATCGTTGAGGAAGTATCCCGGCACGTTGCGCGGATTGATCGGCTCGATCACCACATCCAGCCCATGGGGCGCGTAGAACTCGGCTGCCCATGCCACCGACTTGTAGAATTGTTCGACGGCCTTCGTGCTGCTGCGATCGGCGATTCCCGCCATCAGATGCAGCCGCTTGACGCCGGTCGCCTTCGCGTAAGGCAACGCCGTCTCCAGGCTTCGCTTGAGATCGTCAAAGCGCTGCGGCAGCGCGGCAAAGCCTTTTTCGCCGGCGTCCCAATTGCCCGGTGGCAGATTGAACAGCGCCTGCGTCAGGCCGTTCTTTTTAAGCCGCTCGCCGACAGTCTCTGCCGGATGGTCGTAGGGAAACAGGAATTCGACCGCGGTGAAGCCCGCTCTTGCCGCCGCATCGAAGCGGTCGAGGAACGGGACCTCGGTGAACATCATGGAGAGATTGGCGGCAAAGCGCGGCATCTACGGTCCCCTTCTTGATCTTGCTCTTACTTCGGCTCGCCCGGCAGATGCGTGCCGGTGACCTTGGCGTACATGCGCGCGACCGAGGCATCATCATCGCGGCCCATGCCGGCGGCTGACGTCATCAGGAACATCTGCAATGCCGCAGCCGAAACCGGCACCGGGAATTTCGCCGAGCGTGCCATGTCCTGAATAATGCCGAGATCCTTGACGAAGATATCGACCGCGCTGCGCGGCGCGTAATCGCCGTCGAGCACGTGCGGCATGCGGTTCTCGAACATCCAGGAATTGCCGGCAGACGCCGTGATCACCTCGTAGACTTTTCGGATGTCGAGGCCCTGCTTGGCGGCGAAAGCAATCGCTTCCGAGGCGGCGGCGATATGCACACCGGCGAGCAACTGGTTGATCATCTTGAACGCGGCGCCTTGGCCGGCGGCGTCGCCGAGCTCGTAGAGCTTTGCCGCCATCGCGTCGAGCGCCGGACGCGCTTTGGCAAACGCGGCCGGACTGCCGGATGCGAGGATGGTGAGTTCGCCCTGCGCCGCGCGCTGTGCGCCGCCGGAAATCGGCGCGTCGAGGTAGTGCCGGCCGGTTTCTTCCAACTGTTTGGCGAGACGCCGCGCGACATCGGGATCCATGGTGGCGGAGGAAATGAATACCGCGCCTTTCGCCAGCGTTTCAGCAACGCCGTTAGGGCCAAACAAGATGGTCTCGGTTTGCGCGGCGTTGACGACGACGCTGACGACAATGTCGGCCGATTTCGCCGCGTCCGCCGGCGTCGCCGCGCCCTTGCCGCCATCGGCGACGAACCGTTTGACGGTGTCAGCCGAGACGTCGCATCCGGTGACCTCTAGCCCCGCGCGGCGCAGCGAGGTCGCCATGCCATAGCCCATCGAGCCCAGCCCGATGACGGCGACGCGCGGTTTGGCGGATTCTGGCATGCGGCGGTTCCTCGATGGTTTCTGTTCAGCGGCCATTCGGCCGGCGGCTTGGCCTTGCGTATCACGGCTTGGCCGCGCTGCCAAAGCGTGAGACAAGGCGGAAAAGAGGTCGGTCCATGAGCGAAACAAGGCTCCGCGAGGAAATCTGCCGCTTCGGCCGCTCGCTGTTCGAGCGCGGGCTGACGCCGGGCTCCTCCGGCAACATCAGCGTAAAGCTCGACGACGGCGGCTGGCTGGTGACGCCGACCAACGCCTCGCTCGGCTTCCTCGATCCGGCCCGAATGTCGCGGCTCGGACCCGACGGACGGCTGGTATCCGGCGACGCGCCTACTAAGGAAGTGCCGCTGCACACCGCCCTCTACCAGACCCGCGGCGCGGCACGCGCCGTCGTGCATCTGCACTCGACCCATTCGGTGGCGCTGTCGATGCTGCCCGAGATCGACCCCCGCGCCGCGCTGCCGCCGATGACGGCCTATTACGTGATGAAATGCGGCCACACCGCGCTGCTGCCGTACTACCGCCCCGGCGATCCGGCCGTCGCCGATGCCATCAAGGGGCTGGCCGGGAAGTACGCCTCCGTGCTGCTCGCCAATCACGGCCCGGTGGTGTCGGGCGATACGCTCGAAGCGGCGGTGTTCGCGATGGAGGAACTGGAAGAGACGGCGAGGCTCTACCTTCTGCTGCGCGGGCTGAACCCAAGATATCTGTCGCCGGCGCAGGTGGAGGATTTGACGAAGACGTTTGGGCTGACGCTGCCGGAGCATGGGCACTCGTAGGATGGGTAGAGTGAAGCGAAACCCATCATCTCTCCGCGCAATAAATTGATGGGTTTCGCTTCGCTCTACCCATCCTACGGCATCACAGCCCCAGATACGCCTTCCGAACATCCGGATTGACGCTGATCTCGGCGGCACTTCCCTGCATCAGCACGCGGCCGGTTTGCAGGATGTAGGCGCGGTCGGCGATTTCCAGGCATTCGGACATGCGCTGTTCGACGATCAGCACGGTCATGCCGGCGTCGCGGATGCGTTTTACGGCCTGGAAGATTTCATCGACCAGCTTTGGCATGATGCCCTGCGACGGCTCGTCGAGCATGAGTAGCCGCGGGCGCGTCATCAGCGCGCGGCCGATGGCCAGCATCTGCTGCTCGCCGCCGCTTAGCGTTTCGGCGCGCTGCTCGAGGCGTTCCTGCAGGCGAGGAAACAGCTTGAAGACGAGATCAAGCGGTGCCTCGCGATCGGACTGGCTACGAAAAAGATAGCTGCCGAGCCTTAAATTGTCGCGCACCGAGAGGCGCGGAAACAGCCGGCGGTTTTCCGGCACATAGGCGATGCCGCGCGAGGTGATGATGTGCTGCGCCATGCCGTCGATGCGGGTGCCGTCGAACGTTACGGTGCCGGAGCGAGGTCGCTCGGCGCCGGCAATCGATTTCAGCAGCGTCGACTTGCCGGCGCCGTTGGCGCCAGCAACGCAAACGATTTCGCCCTTTGCCACCTCGATCGAGACTGCCGAGATCGCGACCAGCCCCTGATAGGCGGTGGTGACTTCATGCACCGACAGCATGACGGTCTCCCAGATAGGCGGTGATGACTTTCGGGTCGCGAACCACGTCGGCAGGCTTGCCCTCGACCAGCACCTTGCCGAGATCGAGCACGATGGCGCGGTCGACCAGCGGCATCACGATTTCCATGACGTGCTCGACCATCAGCACGGTGACGCCGGTGTCGCGCACCTTGCGCACCAGCTCGACGCCGGTCTTGGCCTCGACGGGCGTAAGCCCCGTGAGCACTTCGTCGAGCAGCAGCAGTTTTGGTTCGGTCGCGAGCGCACGGGCAACTTCGAGCCGGCGCTTTTCGGACGGGACGAGATCGCTGGCGAGCACATTGGCGCGCGGGGCAAGGCCACAGAACTCCAGCACCTCATGCGCCTTGCGCCGCGCGTCGCGCATCACCGTGGTGCGGACCAGCGCGCCGACGATGACGTTGTCGATCACGGTCATGGTCTCAAAACTTTTCACGACCTGGAAGGTGCGGCCGATACCGCGCTGGCAGCGTTCCGCCGCCGGCAGCGCGGTGACATCCTCGCCGTCAAAGATGATCGAGCCTTGCGTCGGCGGCAGCACGCCCGCGATCAGGTTGAACAGCGTCGACTTGCCGGCGCCGTTCGGGCCGATCAGGCCGACAATCTCGCCGCGTCCGACCGAAATCGACACGTCGCTGTTGGCGATCAGGCCGCCAAAACGCTGCCAGACGCCGCGGGTTTCCAGAAGAGGCGTCATCGGACAGCCTCCTTGCGCTTGGGCGCAAACACTCCGGCAAGGCCCTTGAACGAGAACAGGCCGATCAGCCCCTGCGGCCGCGCCAGCGAGATTGCAATGATCAGGCCGCCATAGACGATGAGGTCGACACCGCGGCCGGACCCACCGACATAGGACCGCGTCAATTCGGTGAGCGGGATCAGGATGACAGCGCCCAGCATCGGGCCCCACAGCGTGCCGATGCCGCCGAGCACCGCGGGCAACGCCATCAGCAGCGAGAACTGAAAGCCCATGACGCTCTCGGGATCGATAAAGTAGACAAACTGCGCATAGAAGCTGCCGCCGATTGCGACCAGGAACGCCGATACCGCCGCCGCGCCCATCTTGGAATTGAACACGTCGACGCCGAGGCTTTCAGCGGCTTCCGGATTGTCCTTCACCGCGCGCCACCAATAGCCCCATTTGGAATCCTCCAGCCACCAGGTGACGAACCAGGCGACGCAAGCCAGCGCCAGCGCGAAGTAAAAATATGGCAGCTTGCTGCGTGGGAACTGGAATTTCAGCCAGCTATCGCCACGCGCCGGGATTTCGATGCCCATCGCAGCACCAGCCCAATCCCAGTTGTGGAACAGCAGCAGCCCGATCTCGGCAATGACGATGGTGGCGATGACGAAGTAGTGCCCGCGCAGCCGGAAGCAGGGATAGCCGAGCGCCATCGCGATGAGCGCGGAGATCACGCCGCCGCCGAGCATGCCGAACCATGGCAACACGCCGAATTTGGTAAACAGCAGCGCGGTGGTATAGGCGCCAAGCCCGAAGTAGAGCGCGTGGCCGAGCGAGATCTGCCCGCAATAGCCGGAAAGGATATTCCAGCTTTGCGACAACGCACCCCACATCAGCGTCAGCACCATGATGTTCTGGACGTAAACGTCTTTGACGAACAGCGGGACGGTAGCCGCAATCGCGGCGAGAACAACAGCGACGAGGAGGTCGCGGCGGCGGCGTTCTGCGAAAGCGGTATCCATCACATCGATCCGAACAGGCCGCGCGGCCGGATAAAAACCACAAGGAGATAGACGGCATAGATGCCGACCGCCTTGAGCGACGGCGGCAGCAACATTGCGGTCGTGGCCTCGACGAGGCCGACGATGATGCCGCCGGCGAAGGCGCCGAACACGCTGCCGAAGCCGCCGAGCGCCACCGTCACATAGGCAATCAGCGCAAACGAGGCGCCGACATCGGGATAGATGTAAAAGAAGATCGCCATGACCGCGCCGGCGAGGCCAACCAGCGCCGCGCCGAGGCCCCAGCCCAGCGCAAACACCTTGTTCTTGTCGATGCCGACCAGCGCCACCGCGCCGGCATCCTCGCGGGTCGCTTCCAGTGCGCGGCCGAAATCGGTGCGGTTGATGAAGAGATAGAGCGCGCCGAACGCTGCAATCGCCACCAGGGCGCCGATCAGTTGCGGCACCGGCAGGTAGATCCCGGCGACCGAGACAGTTTTGCCGCCGAGCCAGGAATGGGTGACGCTGCGATAATCCGGCGTGAAAAAATACTGCGCCAGGCCGCGCATGACGATGGCCAAACCGAATGTCGAGAAGATCTGCACCATGCCGGCATTGGCTTTCGCACGCACCGCAAAGCGCACAATCAACAGATAGACGACGGCTCCGAACACGAACAGGGCGGCAGCGACCAGCGGCGCCGACAGCAAGGGATCGATCGCAAAGAACACGAACAGGAAGAACGTCGCGTACATCGCGATCATCAGGAACTCGCCGTGCGCGAAGTTCACAACGTCCATCAGCCCGAAGATCAGCGCGAGGCCGACGGCGATAAGGCCGTAAAGCAGGCCCATGAGCAGGCCGCTCGCCAGGCTTTGAATGATGGTTTCGGCGGTCATCGGGATATCCCCATCGCAGGTCGTCCCTGCCTAGTGCGCAATCGCGCACAGGCGCAGGGACCATAACCACCGGAGTCGCATTTGAAAGCAGGACGTGAGGCCACGATGAAACTGATGCTCCTCGGCGTATGGGTCCCTGCTCCGCGCGCAACCGCGCACTAGGCAGGGACGACGCTGTGCTTGTGATGTCTGTCCAGAGGGCGTCAGCCTTTTTTCATCGGCCAGACGGCTTCGGCGATGGCGGCCTGCGGCGGGAAGATGGTGACGAACTTGCCGCCGATATATTGCAGCAGCACCGGGTCGGCGTCGTTGTTTTGGCCCAGCTCGTCGAACTTGACGCGCTTCCAGGGCATGACGGTCTGCTCGCCCGGGATGTTCGTGGCGACCAGCGCCTCGCGGATCTTCTCGCCGTCGGTCGACTTGGCGCGGTTGATGGCGTCCGCCATCACCAGCAAGCCCATGAACTGGCGCGAGGTGAGATCGTTAAAATCCTTACCCGACTTCTCCTTGAACATGGCGTTGATCTTGCCGACCATCGGCCGCTTGGCGGCGAGATCGAGCGAGAAGCTGCCGCGCGAGATCACGCCTTCGAGCTTGTCGCCGACCGCATCATACAGTGCCTTTTCGGAGAAACCGGCGTTCTGCGCCACGATCGCGTTCGGCTTGTAGCCGAGCTCGGCCATGGTCTTGACCAGCAAGATACCATCGGTGGTGTAGCTCGAGGGCATCAGCACGTCGGCATTCGCCGTCTTGAGCTGCTGCACTTCCGCCGACAAGGACGGAGAGTTGGAGCGGTACTTGATGTCGGAGATGACCTTGTAGCCACGCTCGGAGGCCAGCTTGAGCTGGGTGTTGGCGGAGTCGGTGCCGAAGATGGTATCCTCATGGAACAGCGCCAGCGTATCGATCTTGGTGCCCTTCTTCTTCATCGCATCGAAGAAGTTGAACATCGCTGCCGAGAACATCTCGTCATGCGGCGCGGCGCGGAAATAGAATTTGAGGCCGCGCTTGTGCAGGCTCGGCGAGGAATTGTCTGCCGAGATAAACGGGACCTGGTAACGCTCGCAGATCTGGCTGACGGTGACCGCAACCGCGCTCTGATAGGTGCCGATGACGGCGCAGACTTTTTCCTGGGTGATCAGACGTTCGGTCTCGGCGCGGCCCTTCTGCGGGTCGGCCTGATGGTCGGCGAAGACGAGGCGGATCTTGGCGCCGCCGAGGCCGGGCAATCCCTCACCCTTCGCCAGCGGCAAATCGAAATCGTGGTTCTTGTTGATGATGTCGAGCGCAGTCTCGAACGACTTCTGGGCGTCGACGCCCATCTGCGCGCTGGCGCCGGAGAACGGATAGATCACGCCGATCACCACTTCGGACGTTTGGGCGCGGGCGGCGATCGGGCCGAGCGCAGCGGCAGCACTAGCTCCAAGCAAGACGTTACGGCGCGTGATGTTCATGGCGATATCCTTTGTGGGTCGGCAACTATCGATGAAACGGGCGAAGGGTACGGTAAAGCCTCAATGAGCAGCACGGGCTGCATCAAAGCACGGCAAGCGCTTTGTTCCTGAGATCAGTCACCAGCATCAATCCGGGCGCATGCGTAATCGCAAACGGCACCTTGGCGGCTGCGATCACCGATTGCGGCGTCACGCCGCAAGCCCAGAACACCGGAATTTCGTCGGCCTCCACCGGCACCGGATCCCCGTAGTCGGGTTTGGCGAGGTCGGCGATGCCGATCGATTGCGGAAGACCGATGTGGACCGGCGCACCGTGCACCGACGGAAAACGCGAGGTGATCTGTATCGCGCGTATCGCATCCGCCGGCTTGAACGGCCGCATCGTCACCACCATCGGCCCGGCAAACGGACCAGCGGGGCTGCAGGCGATATTGGTGCGGAACATCGGCACGCGCACATCGCGCTCGATATGGCGGATCGGGAGACCTTCCTCCAGCAGCGCCTCTTCGAAGGAGAACGAGCAGCCCAGCACGAAGGCGACGAGATCATCGCGCCAGTGCGCCATGATGTCGGTCGGCTCCTCGACGATTTCGCCGTCGCGCCAGATGCGATAGCGCGGCAGGTCGGTGCGGATATCGAGATCGAGGCCGAGCGCGGGAATGCGGGGATCGCCGACGTCGGACATGCCAATGATCGGGCATGGTTTGGGATTGAGTTGACAGAACCGGTGAAACGCGGCCGCTAGCTTCTCGGGCAGGATCGCAAGATTGCCCTGGACGAAGCCGTTGGCCACACCCGCTGTGTGAGTAGCCATACCGTTGCGGCAGGCATGCCGGGCTGCCACGCTGGGCGATAAATCTGGCCTATCGCGGCCCGCAGTTTCCGTCCTCGCAAAGCCGGTCATCGTTGTCCCCGCTTCCATTCTTATCGACATCTACTCCCGCATATGGCTATGATAATGTCTAATCGTCTTTTCTAATCAAGTTCAATAAATAGCAATTATCAACCTGCGGGCTGAGGGTGCATGACTGATTTCAAGGCAATTGAGACTTTCATGTGGGTGGTGACGCTTGGCAGCTTTCGCGGCGCGGCCCAGAAGCTGAACACGACTCAGCCGGCGATTTCGCAACGGATCGCCCAGCTCGAGCGCGAAGTCGGCGTGAAGCTCTTGCAGCGCGACCGTCGCATGGTGCTGCCGACGCCGAGCGGACGGCAATTGATGGTTTATGCCGAGAAGCTGATCGGGCTACGCTCGGAAATGCTCGCTGTGGTCGGCGATCGCTCGGCGATGCGCGGCGTGCTGCGGCTCGGTGTCGCCGAAACCATCGTGCACACCTGGCTGCCGCAACTGATCAAGAGCGTCAACTACGCCTACCCCAACCTCTCGCTCGAGATCGAGGTCGACATCACCTCGAATTTGCGCAACCGGCTGTTGGCGCAGGAGATCGAACTCGCGTTCGTGCTCGGGCCGCTGACGGCGCCGATGGTCAACAACCGGGCACTCTGCGATTATCCCGTGGGCTTTACGGCCAGCCCCTCGCTCGGCCTCGGCAAACAGGAACTGACGCTGCACGACCTGGCGAAGTTCCCCATCATCACGTTTTCGCGCCGTACCCAGCCCTATGAAATCGTGCGCTCCCTGTTCAACCGCCCTGACCTGCCGCCGATACGGCTGCATGCCAGCGCCTCGCTCGCAACCGTCATCCACATGGCGATCGAAGGTCTCGGCATCGCCCTGATACCGACCGCGATTGTCGAGGACGACATGGCAAACGGGCGGCTACAATTGCTGTCGACCAATCTGCAATTGGCGCCGCTGACGTTCTCGGCAAGCTGGCTCGCCTCCCCCGATACGGTCGCGGTGGAGCGCGTAGTCGAACTTGCGGCCAGCCTGGCGCGAGGAGGCGTCATTGTTGACGCGCCGCCGCAGGCGCGTCATTGAAAATAACCGAACAAGAATGAACAAGCGCGCCGCCTGCCAGCGGACCTTCCGGAACAGTGCATGACCAAAATCGCTTCCAACCTGCAAATCGATTCCGCCCGGCTATGGGGCACGATTCACGAAACCGCCAAATTCGGCGCGACACCGAAAGGCGGCGTGCGGCGGCTGACGCTCGGGCCTGAAGACAAGCAGGTACGCGACTGGTTCCGCGAGCGGTGCGAGGCCGCCGGGCTGGAAGTGCATGTTGATGCGCTCGGCTCGATGTTCGGCCTGCGCAAAGGACGCGACATGTCGAAGGCGCCGGTTGGGCTCGGCTCGCATCTCGATACCCAGCCGACCGGCGGCAAATATGATGGCGTGCTCGGCACGCTGGCGGCGCTGGAGGTGGTGCGTACGCTCAACGATGCCGGCATCGAGACCGAAACGCCGATCTGCATCTGCAACTGGACCAACGAGGAAGGCTCGCGGTTCGCGCCGGCGATGATGGCATCAGCCGCCTATGTCGGCGATTTCACCACCGACGACATCCTGTCGCGCAAGGACGCCGAGGGCGTCACGGTGGCGGAGGCGCTCGACAGCATCGGCTATCGCGGTGACGCGCCGGTGGGTCGCCAAAAATTCTCTGGCTTCGTCGAGCTGCATATCGAACAGGGGCCGATCCTGGAGGCCGAGAACAAGACCATCGGCGTGGTCGATTCCGGCCAGGGAGTTCTGTGGTACGACGGCAAGATCACCGGCTTCGAGAGCCACGCCGGCTCGACCCCGATGCCGCTGCGCCGCGACGCGCTGGCGACGCTGTCAGAAATCGTGCTGGCGATGGAGGCAATCGCCAAGAAGCACGGGCCGAAGGCCGTTGGAACCGTCGGCGAAGCCGTGATCGCCAACCCCTCGCGCAACGTTATCCCGGGCGAGATCGCCTTCACGGTGGATTGCCGCAGCGCGGATGCTGCCATCATGGACGCGCTGGACAGGGATTTGCGCGCGGCGATCGCCGAGATCGCGGCGCGGCGCAAGGTCGATGTCCAGTTCGACCTGATCTGGCGCAAGCCGCCGACCCATTTCGATCCCAAGCTGGTGGACGCGGTGGAGAACGCCGCAAAAATGCTCGGCTATTCGCATCGCCGCATCACCTCAGGTGCCGGCCACGACGCCTGCAACCTCAACACCGTGATGCCGGCCGCCATGGTGTTCGTGCCCTGCAAGGACGGCATCAGCCACAACGAGCTCGAGGACGCCACCCAAGCCGATTGCGCGGCGGGCGCCAACGTGGTGATGCATACCGTGCTGGCGCTTGCCGGCGTCGCGTCCTGACAATCAAGAAACGAGGGGGAAAGCTGTGCGCGGAGTTTTCGTCGACGCAAATGAATCGCTGGCCGTGATCTTCGAAAGGCTGCACCAGCCCGGCGATCCCGAGGTGCTGATCCACCGGGATCCCGATATCACCTCGGATCAATATCCCAAGATACTCGACGGCGCCGAGATCGCGATCGTCGATCACACTGCGCTGCCGACCGACATCGCGAAGAAATGCACAGGGCTGAAGCACGTGGTGTTTCTCGGCACCGGCGCACGCAGCTACATGAATCCGGAAGAACTCGCCGAACTCGGGATCCAGGTGCACCTGATCAAGGGCTATGGCGACACGGCGGTCGCCGAATGTGCTGTAGCGCTGATGTGGGAAGGCGCGCGCGGACTTGCGAAAATGGATCGCGGTATCCGCGCCGGCAATTGGCTGCGCGACGACGGCATGCAACTGACCGGCAAGACGCTCGGCCTGATCGGCTTTGGCGGCATCGCCGCGGAAGTGGCGCGGATCGCGATCGGCTCGGGCATGCGCGTCGTCGCCTGGAACCGGTCGCCCAAGAAGCATCCGAAGGTCGAATTCGTCGATCTCGACGAACTCTTGACCGAGAGCGACGTCGTCTCGATCCATCTGTTGCTCAACGACGAAACGCGTGGATTGATCTCGCGTGCCTGCATCGAGGCGATGAAACCCGGCGTCATCCTGATCAACACCGCGCGCGGCGCCATCGTCGATGAGGAAGCGATGATCGAGGCGCTGAAATCGGGCCAGATCCGCCATGCCGGCCTCGACGTCTTCAACATCGAACCGCTGCCGGCCGATCATCCGCTGACCAAACTGCCGAACGTGACGCTGTCGGCGCATTCGGCGTTCCGCACGCCAGAAGCGAGCGAGAATCTGATGCGCGCGGCGTGGGAACACTGCCGAAGAATTCTTGTTAAGGGGAAATAACCTTCCGTCGTCCCGGGCAAGCGAAGCGCGACCCGGGACCCATAACCACTGATGGCTATGTCGCGCCGGGCTTGAGCCACAGCCGAGTTCAACAATGAACGGCTGTGGTTATGGGTCCCTGCGTTCGCAGGGACGACGGAATAGAGGCGAGAACCCCTCAACTTGTCGCCCCTGCGAAAGCAGGGGCCCATAACCACCGGCTTTCGTTGTGTGATAAGGTGTCTGCTACCGCGCCTCCTCGATAGATCACGCGGTATGGGTCCCTGCGCCGAGTGCGCGATTGCGCACGGAGGCAGGGACGACGACAGTCACACGCCTAGTCCACCATCTCCGCCACTGCTTTGCCGCACGCCACCGTATCCGCGTTGCCGCCGAGATCGCGCGTGCGTAGGGTGCGCTCGCCCAGCGTGCGCTCGATGGCGCCGACGATGGACTCCGCCGCCTGCTTCTCGCCGAGATGCTCCAGCATCATCGCGCCGGACCAGATCATGCCGATGGGGTTGGCAATGCCCTGCCCGGCAATATCGGGCGCCGACCCGTGCACGGGTTCGAACACGGACGGGAAATTGCCTTCCGGGTTGATGTTGCCGGATGGCGCGATGCCGATGGTGCCGGTGCAGGCGGGGCCGAGATCGGAGAGAATGTCGCCGAACAGGTTGGAGCCGACCACGACGTCGAACCAGTCCGGATGCAGCACGAAATTCGCGGTCAAGATATCGATGTGATACTTGTCCCACTTCACGCCTGGATATTTCTTCGCCATCGCCTCCACGCGCTCGTCCCAATAGGGCATCGTGATCGAGATGCCGTTGGACTTGGTCGCCGAGGTCAGGTGCTTCTTCGGCCGCGACTGCGCCAGATCGAACGCGAATTTCAGGATGCGGTCGACGCCGGTGCGCGTCATGACGGTCTGTTGCGTGACGAATTCACGGTCGGTATCGGGGAACATGCGGCCGCCGACGGAGGAATACTCGCCCTCGGTGTTCTCGCGCACCACCCAGAAATCGATATCGCCAGGCTTGCGGTTGGCGAGCGGTGACGGCACGCCTGGCATCAGCCGCACCGGGCGCAGGTTGACGTACTGATCGAACTCGCGCCTGAACTTGATCAGCGAGCCCCACAGCGAAACGTGATCGGGGATTTTCGCGGGCCAGCCGACCGCGCCGAAATAGATCGCATCATGCTTGCCGATCTGTGCCTTCCAGTCCTCCGGCATCATCTCGCCGTGCTTTTCGTAATAGTCCCAGGACGCGAAATCGAAATGATCGAAGTGCACGGAAACGCCGTGTTTTTTCGCCGCCGCCTCCAGCACGCGCAGGCCTTCGGGGATCACCTCCTTGCCGATGCCGTCACCGGGAATGACCGCGATCCGATACTGCTTTTTGGCGCTGCTCATCGAGAGTTTCCTTGTTGTCTTGCCCGGCCGTTAATGCCGGTTATGCGATTGTCTTGCAATGGACCAATCCTGCCTGCCGCGCAACGCTGCACTGCAGTGTTGACCGAGACGGCGCCCGCCGCTTACCAATTTCGCTGACCGTCTTCCACCCTCCTCTCACCACACGAGAATCCCATGGACCTGCATCTCCGCGGCAAGCGCGTCCTGATCACCGGCGCCTCCAAGGGCATCGGCGCGGCCGCGGCCGAAGCCTTTGCCGAAGAAGGCTGCGACGTTATGTTGGCCGCCCGCAGCGGCGAGCAGTTGAAAGCGCTGACGGAGCGGCTGCGCTCGGCGCACCAGATCGGCGCGACCGCCCATGTCGTCGACTTGCGCAAGGGCGAGGATATCGCAAGGCTTGCGAAAGAAGCCGCTGATATTGACATTCTCGTCAACAATGCCGGCGACATCCCCGGCGGCTCGATCGACAAGATCGACGAGGCGACATGGCGCCACGCCTGGGAGCTGAAGGTGTTCGGCTACATCAATCTCACCCGCGCGATCTACGCGCAGATGAAGGCGCGTGGCGGCGGCGTTATCGTCAACGACATTGGCGCTGCCGGCGAAAAGTTCGACGCCAATTACATCTGCGGCAGCGCCGGCAACGCTGCGCTGATGGCATTCACCCGCGCGCTCGGAGGAAAAAGCCTCGCCGACAATATCCGCGTGGTCGGCATCAATCCCGGCCCCGTCGGCACTGACCGCCATGTGACGCTCCTGAAGACGCGGGCGAAGAACCAGTTCGGCGACGAGAACCGCTACAAGGAATTCCAGAAGAACATGCCGCTCGGCCGCCCCGCGCTTGCGCGCGAGATCGGCGACCTCATGGCGTTCCTGGCGTCGGACCGCTCGGGATATACGTCGGGGGTGATCTTTACCGTGGATGGCGGATATACGGCGGGCTGGGGTTAGGTCGCGCTGCACCGTCATGCATTATCTTCGGTCGGCCACTACTTCCATGCGTTTCCACTTTGCCGGAAAATGTTCTACAGCACGATCCGCGATCGAAAAAGCCGAAGCAGGAGTATCGAAGTGGCTGATCAGGGGCTGGTGCGTGAGACGGCGGTTGCCATTGTCGGCAAGCTGAAATCGGGCGAAGTCACCCCGCTCGACCTGCTCGACGTGCTGGAAAAGCGCATCGCCGAGGTCGACGGCAAAGTCAACGCGCTGCCGACGCTGTGCTTCGATCGCGCCCGCAAGCACGCCACCGCTCTGATGCAGAAGCCCGTCGCTGAACGCGGCCTGCTCGCCGGTCTTCCGATCCCGATCAAGGACCTCACCAATGTCGCCGGCGTCCTGACCACGCAGGGCTCGCCGATCTACAGGGACAACATTCCGGCGAAGTCAGATATTCTGGTCGAGCATCTCGAAAACAATGGCGGCGTGATCTACGCCAAGTCGAACACGCCGGAATTTGGCGCCGGCGCCAACACCTTCAACGAAGTGTTCGGCCCGACGCGCAACCCTTTCGACACGTCACGCTCCGCCGCCGGCTCCTCAGGCGGCGCGGCGGTCGCGCTCGCGACCGGCACGGCCTGGCTGGCGCACGGCTCCGACATGGGCGGTAGCCTACGCAATCCCGCGAGCTTCTGCGGCATCGTCGGATTGCGGCCAAGCATCGGCCGCGTCGCGCATACCCCAATCGCCGCCATCGATCGCAATCTCGGCGTCCAGGGCCCGATGGCGCGCAATGTCGAAGACGTCGCGTTGCTGCTCGATGCCATGAGCGGCGAGCACCCCGCCGATCCGCTGTCGCTTCCGGTGCTGCCGAATTCGTTTCTCGCAGCCGTCCGCTCCGGCAACAAGCCGAAGCGCGTCGCCTATTCGCCCGATCTCGGCATCACGCCGGTCGACGCGGAAGTCGCCGCCGTCACCCGCACGGCGGCGCAGCGCTTTGCGGAGCTAGGGGTCATCGTCGAAGAGGCTCATCCCGATTTGCGCGAGGCCCACGAATGCTTTCATGTGCTGCGCGCGTTCGACTTCGCGCTGTCCAAGGCGGCGCTGCTGCGCACGAAGCGCGACCTGCTCAAGCCCGAGGTGATCTGGAATATCGAGGAAGGCCTGAAGCTGACGGTCGAGCAGATCGAACGCGCCGAGGCGCAGCGCGTCGCGATGACCGCGCGCACGCTGGAATTTTTCGAAAAATACGATCTATTGCTCGCCCCTGCCACGATCGTGCCGCCCTTCCCGGTGGAAAACCGCTACGTCGCTGAATGTGCCGGCAAGAAGTTCGACAATTACGTCGAATGGCTCGGCATCGTCTACGCGATTACGCTGGTGTGCTGTCCTGCGCTGTCGTTGCCGTGCGGCTTCACGGCCTCGGGCCTTCCGGTTGGGCTGCAGGTGGTCGCGCCGCCGCGCGGCGAAGCGCAGTTGCTTGCCGGAGCCAAGGTGCTGGAGGATATTCTCGGCGTGCGCGGCACGACGCCGATCGATCCGAGGGCACTGAGGTAAACCAGGCGCGCTTGCCGATGAGGGGCCCTTCACATGACCGATGAGAATGAGCCGCCGCCCGAGAGCAAGCTGACGCGCAGCAAGGAACGCTGGGCGCGGGAAGGCAAGTTCCTCACCGGGAAGACCTCGCGGCCTGAAGACCAACGGCTGCCGCCAGGGCAGCATCTGACCAGGGATTGGCCGACGCTCGATCTGGGACTGACGCCCAATATTTCCCGCGAACGCTGGCGGCTTGACGTCTACGGCGCCGTCGAAAAACCGGTCTTCTGGGATTTTGCGCAGTTCACGGCCCAGCCGCAGAGCAAGTTCGTGTCCGACATTCACTGCGTCACGACCTGGTCGCGCTACGACAATCATTGGGAGGGGTTGGCAACGCGTGACCTCCTGGACACCTGCCGGCCGCGCGAGGAAGCGCTGTTCGTGGTGCTGCACTCCCATGACGGCTACACTACCAATCTGCCGCTGGAGGATTTCGCCGCTGAGGATGCCCTGCTCGCCCATAGCTGGTCCGGTGCGCCGCTGGAGCAGGAGCATGGCGGCCCGGTGCGGCTGGTGGTGCCGCATCTCTATTTCTGGAAGAGCGCGAAATGGCTGCAGAGCATTGAGTTTCTGGCAGAGGATGCGCCGGGCTATTGGGAAGTACGCGGCTATCACAACCGCGGCGATCCGTGGGCCGAGCAGCGCTATTCAGGCGATTGAAGCCAAGTCCGAGGGAGAACAGCCATGCCGAGCGAACGCTTTCAATTCACCGGCGAAGGCGGCCATCAGCTTGCCGCTGCCCTCGATATGCCTGACGGACCGGTGCAGGCCTACGCGCTGTTTGCGCATTGCTTCACCTGCGGCAAGGACGTGCTGGCCGCGAAACGCATTGCGACGGCGCTCACCGCAAAAGGCATCGCGGTGTTGCGGTTTGATTTCACCGGGCTCGGCTCCAGCGAGGGCGAATTCGCCAACTCGACCTTCTCCTCGAACGTTGCCGATCTCGTCCGCGCCGCCGATCATTTGCGCGAAACCCGCACGGCGCCCGCGATCCTGATCGGCCATAGCCTGGGTGGTGCCGCGATCCTCGCTGCAGCGGGGCAGATACCGGAGGCAAAGGCAGTCGTCACCATCGCCGCCCCCTCCGATCCCGTGCATGTCACGCATCTCTTCAAGGATCGCCTCGAGGACATCCGAACGCACGGCACGGTGGAAGTCCAGCTCGCCGGGCGGCCGTTTCACATCAAGCGCGAATTCCTCGACGATATCGCCGAGCACAGCCTGGCGGCGCGGATCGCAGATCTTCACAAGGCACTGCTGATCATGCATTCGCCGACCGATGACACGGTCGGCATCGACAATGCAACGAAGATTTTCGCCGCCGCCAAACATCCCAAGAGCTTTGTGTCTCTGTCGGGCTCCGATCATCTGTTGAGCGGCAAACGGGACGGCGCCTATGTCGCCGACGTCATCGCCGCCTGGGCCGAGCGCTATATCGAGTCCGCCGCGGCGCAGCCTGTTTCTGCCGCGAGCAAGGCGCCGCGTAACGTCGTGGTGCGTGAAACCCGCAACAGCAAATTCCAGCAGGTCGTCGCCATAGGTCCCCATCAGATGGTGGCGGATGAGCCCGTTGCCGTCGGCGGCGAGGATAGCGGGCCGGGGCCGTATGATTTCCTGCTCGCAGGCCTTGGCGCCTGCACGTCGATGACGATGCGGATGTATGCCGATCGCAAATCGCTGCCACTGGACCGTGTCACCGTGACGCTGAAGCACAGCAAGATTCACGCAGCGGATTGCGCTGAATGCGAGACGCGAGAGGGCATGCTGGATCAGATCGACCGGGTGATCTCGATTGAAGGCACCCTCGATGCTGATCAGCGCACGCGGCTGATGGAGATTGCGGACAAGTGTCCGGTGCACCGGACGTTGACGTCGAAGATACGGATCGTGACGAGGGCGGCGGAGTGACGAGGTGACCTCCCCCCGCGAAGAGCGGGGCGAGAGAGACGATCAAGCGGCCGCCAGTGGCCGAACCCGCAGCGCGCCGCGGAGACCGGCGGCGGTGCCGACGAGGATGCCGGCGAAGGCAATCAGCGAAGCAAGCGCCAGCGTCGAAAATCCAGTCAACCCCTGCCCGATCGAGCAGCCGAACGCCATGACGCCACCGATGCCCATGAGCGCGGCACCAGTGCCGGAGCGCAGCATGTGACGCGGCGACTGATAGCCTTCGAGTTGAAAGCGTCCGGTCAACAGCGCCGTCACGAGGCTACCGGCGAACACGCCGAACACGGTGACGATGCCGAAATTGAGCGTCGAGCCCGTCGACAGCATGACATATTGAAGGGCGTCCGCGATCGGCGCGATGAAGGTGAGCGAGGTCACCGGCGTGGGATTGAAATCATCGGCGCCGATATACCCGGTGGCAAACCAGCCCGCCGCCACCAAGAGGCCGATGACGAGGCCCGCGGCGATCTGGCCCGGCGACCGCCGGAAAGCGGGATGCGCAAAGGCAAAAATGATCAGCGCTGCGGAGATAACCGAGGCGGCCAGCATGCGCGCGGCCGTTGCGCTCAAGCCTGCGGTGGCAAACAAGGCCGGCACCGAGTTTGCCGTGGCCGTGGTCTGCGACGCCCCGACCATCGCGATGCGCGACGGCGCGATCAGGCCCTTCAGCGTCATCTGGGCGAAGATCGCCAGCACGACCACCACCACGAAGGAGCGGAGATTGCCGCGCCCGAGCAGCACCAGCGCGCGCGAGCCGCAGCCGTTCGACAACACCATGCCGTAACCGAACAACAGCCCGCCGAAGAACATCACGGGCGCGGAGAATGACGGCTGCAGATAGATCGACTTGCCGATATCAACGAGGCCGCCCGCAGCCAGCAACTGCGTCATGACCACCGCGACGCCGATCGCCAGCGCATATGTGCGCACCAGCCGGCCGTCGCCTTCAGCCCAAAAACCTCTGAGGCTGCTGAGCAAGCAAAATCCGCTCAATAATCCGACCGATCCATAGACGAGACCGATCAGCAATCCGCTGATGACGACGATATTGGCACTGTCCAGCACTGGTGTTTCCCTGTTCCCGCGCGGCCGATGCAGCGGTTACCGCTCAAATAGGAGCCATTTCAGCAGTTGCTAATATGTTGGAAACGTCCGCGCGTCCACGCCGCAACGATGCGAAGAATGAATCGCCCGCCGAGATCGGCCACGGCGGAATGAAATCATTGCGCGCGGGCGGGGTACGGCAGATTTATTCCCCATGAAAGAATGGAGGAATCCCGCGCCTCCAGCGAATACCTGCTTCAAGACCGCAGGATCACCCGGTCGCGCGACGAGCCGGCGACCGCGATGAAGGCAGCGCGGGCGCGTTCCAGCGGATAGATCGCGGCCGGCTGGATCGGGAACGGCTTGAGATGCCCGCTGGCAAATCCAGGCCCGAGCTCCCGCAGCACCGCGCCAGTCGCGATCGACGACAGGCCGAGGGTGTCGATGCCGACATAGGTGTGCTGGCCGCGATAGAATTCCAAAATATTGAACTGCACGATGCGGTCGATTGCGGCGATCAATATCTGCCGCCCGCGCACCGCCAGCGATTGGTGTGCTGCCTGGAAATAGGGATCGCCGACCGTGTTAAACACGATGTCGGCGCCCTTGCCGCCGGTGATTTCGCGCACGCGCGCCGCGACATCGGTTGCGGAAGCGTCGATGACTTCTACCGTTGAATTGGCGTGGCCTTCGTAGGGCTCGCTCTTGCGCACCACGCCGATCACCCGCGCGCCGTGCCAGCTCGCGATCTGCACCGCCGCCTGCCCGACCTTGCCGTTGACGCCCATGACCAGCAAGGTCTCGCCCGCCTTCGGAACGCCGGCGCGGCGCAAGCCTTCCATCGCGGTGACGAAGGGCACGCCGATGCCGGCCGCCTCTTCCCATGAAATGCCCTTGGGCTTCTCCACCACGGCGTCGGCTTCGACCACCAGATGCGTAGCGTGCGTGCCGTCCCGGCGAATACCAAGATCGCCGGAAGAGCCGAACACCTCGCGCCCAATCCAACCGTCCGGCCCATCGATGACAACGCCCGCATAGTCGCGGCCCGGTGTGCGCGGAAACACCGCATAGGGCATCAGCCCAGTCGCCGCCTTCACATCGGACGGATTGACCGCCGCCGCCTTGACCTCGATCAGCAACTCGTTGCCCGCACGCGACAGCGCGCGCGTCTCGATGACGGGCGCAAGTGAGGCAGCGTCGGCGACTTTTGCCGGCAGGCGGACGCAGCGGGCCTGCACCGTGACAGGTCCAACATCGGAATTTTCGGCAACTGACATTAGAGATTCCCGCTCGGCTTCCGAGCAGGAGTTACCCTTTCGGCCGCTTGTCGTAAACACGTTTCGCCTTGCCGAGCGAACGTTCCAGCGTTTCCGGCGCCACTGCCTTGACGCGCGCGGTGATACCGATGGTATTCTTGATGAACAGCGCAACTTTCTCGGCGTGCGCGAGCAGCCCGCTGCCGTCCCAGCTTTCGGGACGGACTTCGGCGAGCACAGTCATCTCGTCCATGCGCCCTTCGCGCGTCAGTTCGATGATGAAATGGCCGCCGCACCAGTCGGTCGCCAGCAACGCCTCCTCGATCTGGGTCGGGAACACGTTGACGCCGCGCAGGATGATCATGTCGTCGGAGCGGCCGGTGACCTTCTCCATGCGCCGCATGCCCGGGCGCGCGGTGCCTGGCAACAGCCGCGTCAGGTCACGGGTGCGGTAGCGGATGATCGGGAAGCCCTGTTTGGTCAGAGAAGTGAATACCAGTTCGCCCTTCTCGCCGTCCGGCAACACCACGCCGGTCTCGGGGTCGATTACCTCCGGATAGAAATGATCCTCCCAGATATGCAGGCCGTCCTTGGTCTCAACGCATTCCTGCGCCACGCCGGGGCCGATCACTTCCGATAGCCCGTAAATATCGGTCGCGTCCATGTCAAAAGTCTGCTCGATCTCGGCGCGCATCGCATTCGTCCAGGGCTCGGCGCCGAAGATGCCGACCTTCAACGACGACTGACGCGGATCGAGCCCCTGCCGCTTGAACTCGTCGAGAATGGCCAGCATGTAGCTCGGCGTCACCGTGATGATATCAGGCTTGAAATCGTTGATCAGTTGCACCTGGCGCTCGGTCATGCCGCCGGAGACCGGCACCACCGTGCAGCCCAGTCTTTCCGCGCCGTAGTGCACGCCGAGTCCGCCGGTGAACAGGCCGTAGCCGTAGGCATTGTGAATGATCATGCCGGTGCGGCCGCCGGCAGCGCGGATCGAGCGCGCCATCACCTCCGACCAGATATCGATATCGCCTTGCGTATAGCCGACCACGATCGGCTTGCCCGTTGTGCCCGAGGACGCGTGGACGCGGACCAGCTTTTCGCGCGGCACGGCGAACATTTTGAAAGGATAATTGTCGCGGAGGTCGGTCTTCGCCGTGAATGGGAATTTCGTGAGATCAGAGAGCTGCTTGAAATCGGAGGGATGCACGCCGGCCGCGTCAAACGCCTTCCTGTAATGCGCTACATTGTCGTAGGCGTGCCGGAGCGACCAGGCGAGGCGCTTGGTCTGTAGCGCCATGATCTCGTCGCGCGAGGCGCGCTCGGCCTCATCCAATTCAGCGCCGTAACCGCTTCCGCTGGATTTCAAGCTTGCCATGGCCATGGCGTGTTCCTCTCGCTTGCTATTTTTGTTTGGTCTCTTCGTCCGCGGCCGGCAGCCACGTCCCGGTGACGGTGCGGGAATGACCGCGGAACTCCGCAATCACGACATCGCCCGATGTGACGCGGACGTCATAGATCCCCGAGCGACCGTTGCGCGAAACTTCCCGCGCGGTCGCGACCAGCACGTCGCCGAGCTTTCCCGGGCGGATGAAGGCGATATCGCATTGCGCAGCGACTGCGCGCTCATTGCGGGAATTACAGGCAAAGGCGAAGGTGGAATCGGCAAGGAGAAAAATGAAGCCGCCATGGGCAATGCGCTGGCCGTTGACCATGTGCGGCTGCACCGTCATCGTCAGCGTCGCCTGCCCCGGCCTGACCTCGACAATTTTCATGCCGAGGCCCTTGCTGGCGTCGTCTTCCTTCCACATCGCCTCCGCGCAGGCGCGGGCGATCTCGTCGGGTGATAGCGCGACGTTCATAGCGGGTTGCCCGCTCTGCGAGACAGATCCACGACGTTCTCTCCCTGTTACCGGGCTTGTTATCAAGCCTCGTTACGCAGTCGGTCAGTCTGGGAACGAAGCACCTGAGGTGTCAACGATCCCGAGTTTCTTGCCGAGTCATTCCGGGGCGCGTCGACGACGCGAACTATGGTGCGCAATTGCGCACCTGAGAATCTCGAGATTCTCGGATGTGCAGTTGCACATCCTAGTTCGCTTCGCGCCCCGGAATGACGTTGCCGTCACACATGGTCGTAGTCCACCACGACCTTGTCCGAGCACGGCCGCGCCTGGCAGGTCAGGATAAATCCCGCCTTCAGCTCCCACGGCTCCAGCGAATAGTTGACTTCCATCTGCGCCTCGCCCTCGACCAGTTTGGCGCGGCAGGTCGAGCACATGCCGCCCTTGCAGGCGAACGGCAAATCCATGCCGGCGCGCAACGCGGCGTCGAGAATGGCCTCTCCTTCGGCGACCGGCACCTCGCGGCGCTTGCCGTCGATGATCAGCGAGGCGATCGCCTTCGGCGGCGCGGACGGCTCGACAATCTTCTTCGCGCGCGGCTTGCCGCCGAATTCCGAGACAAAGCGCTCCACATGGATGCGGTCCTCCGCAATGCCGAGCTCGCGGCAAGTGGTCTCGATCTCCTCGCTCATACCCATGGGGCCGCAGATGAAGACGTGATCGACACTCGAGGCGGGCACCAGCGAGCGCAGCAGCACGCGCACTTTCGCGCCATCGAGCCGGCCATGCAGGATCGGGATATCCTGATCCTCGCCCGAGATGACATGAAACAGCGACAACCGCTGCATGAAGCGGTCCTTCAGTTCCTCGAGTTCTTCGAGGAACAGCATGTTTGACGTCGTGCGATTGCCGTAAAACAGGAAGAACCGGCTGTTCGGCTCGCGCGCCAGCACGCCCTTGACGATCGACAGGATCGGCGTGATGCCGCTTCCTGCGGCAAATCCGACATAGACCCTCGCCTCATCCGGCGCAGGGGCGACGCCGAAACGGCCAGTCGGCGTCATCACCTCGAGTTCGTCGCCGGCCTTCAATTCGTCCGCTGCCCAGTTCGAAAACGCGCCGCCATCGACCTTCTTCACCGCGATGCGCAGCTCGCCATCGTCAGGCCCAGAGCAGATCGAATAGGAGCGGCGCACTTCCTCGCCGTCCATCGTGGTACGCAAAGTGAGGTATTGTCCCGGCGCAAAGCTGTAGTCGCCTTCCAGCTCCTTCGGGATCGCAAACGTCATCGATACCGCATCGGCCGCCTCGCGACGGAGGTCGTTAACGGCAAGACGATGGAAACGCGGCGCGACGGACATGGTCAATGACACTTGAAATAATCAAAGGGTTCGCAGCAGGCCTTGCAACGCCACAGCGCCTTGCAAGAGGTCGAGCCGAATTCGGACAGCAACTCGGTATTATCAGAGCCGCATTGCGGGCACGCCACCTGCTGTTCGCCGAACAGCGCGCGGCGCGAGTTCGATGCCTGCGGTGGGGCGATGCCGTATTCCCGGAGCTTGTTGCGGCCGTCCTCACTCATCCAGTCCGTGGTCCAGGCGGGCGACAGCACGGTGCGGACCGTCGGGCGCGGCATTCCGGCGCGTTCCAGTGCCAGCTCGATCTCGAGCGCGATCATGTACATTGCCGGACAGCCGGAGTAAGTGGGCGTAATCGCGACCTCGACGCGGCCTTCATGAACCTCGACGTCGCGCAGTACGCCGAGATCGGCGATCGTAAGCACCGGTATTTCGGGATCGACCACCTGTGAAGCGGCCTCCCAGGCGCGGCGGCGCAGATCAGTGTCGCTCTGGATGGCCGTTACCATGTCGCCCCCGGAAACGTCCGCTGCATCGATTGTAATTCGCTCAGGAGATGACCGAGATGCTCGCTGTGCCGCCCGCTGCGGCCGCCCTGCTGCATCCAGTTATTATCAGGCAAAACAAGCGTCGCTTCGCGGACGACATCCGATACCGTCTTCAGCCATTGCGGACGCAAGTTGGCAGGGTCGATCGCAATGCCGCCATCGATCAGGCCGCGCTCGCTGTCGTCGACCTCAAACATCTCGCCAGTGAAAGCCCAGAGCTCGTCGATCGCTCCTTGCGCGCGGCGGCGGCTTTCCTCGGTGCCGTCGCCGAGACGGACGATCCATTCCGAGGAATGCCTGACGTGATAGGCGCTTTCCTTTTCCGATTTCGCCGCAATCGCCGCCAGCGTCGCGTCGGTAGAACGCATCATCGCGCGCCAATAGAGATCGGCGAACGCAGCATAGAAGAACTGCCGCACCATGGTGCGCGCGAAATCGCCGTTCGGCTGTTCCAGCAGCAGGAGATTGCGATACTGCCTGACGTCGCGGAGATAAGCGAACTTGTCCTCGTCGTTGCCCCTGCCCTCGACCTTGGCCGCGTAGGTATAGAGCTCGCGCGCCTGGCCGAGCAGATCGAGACCCATATTGGCGAGCGCCATGTCCTCTTCCAGCATCGGCGCATGGCCGCACCATTCCGACAGCCGATGGCCAAGGATCAACGCATCGTCAGCGCGGCGCAGGGTGTAGAGCACCAGCGGCGTTTCGGATACCTGGATGTTGGCTACAGCCATTTCAATCACCTGCTAGCGGTCGTCATTGATGACGGAAAGACCTACATATGCCCGACTTCGTCGGGCACGTCGTAAAATGTCGGGTGCCGGTAGATCTTCGATTCCGCCGGCTCGAACATCATGCCTTTCTCGGACGGATCGGACGCGGTGATGGCGCTCGACGGCACCACCCAGATCGAGAGGCCCTCGCCGCGGCGGGTGTAGATGTCGCGCGCAGCCTGCAGCGCCAGCGTGGCGTCGGTGGCATGCAGCGAGCCGACATGCTTGTGCGCCAGCCCGTTGCGGCTGCGGATGAAAACTTCCCAGAGCGGAATGTTCGGCGTCGCCATCGCGTCTCTCCTATTCGGCTGCCTGCAGCGCCGACCGTTGCCGGCGTTTCTCGGCATAGGCCATCGCCGCCTCACGCACCCAGGCGCCGTCCTCATGCGCCTTGCGCCGAGCCGCTAGACGGTCGCGGTTGCAGGGGCCGTTACCGGCCAGCACCTGCTTGAACTCGTCCCAATCGATTGCGCTATATTCCCAATTACCGTTCGCGTTCTGCTTCATGTCGGGATCGGGAATGGTCAGTCCCAGGAACTGCGCCTGCGGCACCGTGGCGTCGACGAATTTCTGCCGCAGCTCGTCATTGGAGAAGCGCTTGATCTTCCACTTGGTCGAAGTGTCGCTGTGCTGGCTGACCTGGTCGGGCGGACCGAACATCATCAAGACCGGCCACCACCAGCGATTCAGCGCATCCTGCGCCATCGCCTTCTGCTCGTCAGTGCCGCGGCACAGCGTCAGCATGATTTCAAAGCCCTGGCGCTGGTGAAACGATTCCTCCTTACAGACGCGGATCATCGCTCGCGCGTAAGGACCATAGGAGCAGCGGCACAGCGGGATCTGGTTCATGATCGCCGCGCCGTCGACCAGCCAACCGATGGTGCCGATGTCGGCCCAGGTCAGCGTCGGATAATTGAAGATCGAGGAATATTTTGCCTTGCCCGCGAGCATCGCGTCGACCAGCTCTTCGCGCGAAGAACCGAGCGTCTCGGCGGCGGCATAGAGATAAAGCCCGTGGCCGCATTCATCCTGCACCTTGGCGAGCAGCGCCGCCTTGCGGCGCAGCGACGGCGCGCGGGTGATCCAGTTGCCTTCGGGCAGCATGCCGACAATTTCGGAATGCGCGTGCTGCGAAATCTGCCGCGTCAGCGTCTTGCGGTAGGCGGCCGGCATCCAGTCGTTGGGCTCGATGCGCTCGTCGGCATCGATGCGCGCCTGAAACTGCGCAGCCCGCGTGGCGTCCTCAATGTGGCGGTCGTCGCCGTCGGACGTGTTGAGCGCCTGCGTGTACATGGCGGACCTCCCAGTATTTGTTGGGAGGCAATATATAACACAAATTATGATATGCAATACATTTCTGTAACATATCTATCGCCCATCAAACCGCTTCGAAAGTTCCCCGCCGGGCTTTGGCAGGGGTCCGTTTTCGTTGGTGGCATGGCGATCAAGCCATTCTTCAGACGCGGGAAGCAGCGCGCGATAGATCTCGCCACAGAGCGTTCGGGCGGCCCTGCCCGGCCAGTCCGCGGGCAATAGCGCGGTCGGCAGCAACGGGTCGCGCAGCACGACGCGACGGTAATGGTGGATCAGGAGAATCCGCGCGGTGAACGCGTCGGCCTCGGTCAGCCGCTCGCCGCGACCGAGCCAGCCGTGCAGCGGCTCGAAGGTCTTCATGAATTTCTGATAGGCGTCGGCGGTACGATCGAGCGGCCAGCTTTCGCTGAGCAGACGCCGCCCGCTGTCGTCTTCCGCCGACACTTCGAGACGAATGGCGCCGGAGGCTTCCGTAGGTACCGGCACGCCCGACGGCGCCACCCATACGCCCGGCAGCGGACTGCCGAAGCCAGCGTTCTTCAACGCCTCGCGCGCGGCGTCGCGATCTCCGCCATTGCCGATCAGCAGCAGCTCAAACCGCCCGGTCCAGTCGGAGGCTGGCGGGCCGTAAATGTGTTTGGTCGCGATATCGAAAGTCTGCCGCTCGCCTTGCACCAGGCGATAGAAACTGTTGCGGCCAACTTTAACGCGCTCGAACCAGCCGTCGGCCGTCAGCCGCGACATTGCGGTGCGCACCACGCTGGCGTCGATGTCGAGTTGCTCGAAAAATTCGAGCAGCGTGCCAAGCCATACCGAGCCGCCACGGGGCACGATGGCATCGCCGAATACGGTGATGATAATGGAGCCGGTGCGCGACGGTTCGCGCTTCAACTGCTGAATGATGCGGGCAAGCGGCGGCGGCATGCGTCAAGGCATAGCGCGTTTTGCGGGAGAGCGACAATCGGTGGCTGCCTCCCTCTCCCCGTCCTTCACGGGGTCGAGACGAGCGAAGCTCGCTCTTAGAGGGTTGGGGTGAGGGGCTGCTTCCGCAAATTCGCTGGAGCTGAGTGCGCGGAGAGTCCCCTCACCCGGATCGCATCTGTCGATGCGATCCGGCCTCTCCCCGCAGGCGGGGCGAGGCTGTCGGAGTTCGCGGCACCGCTTCAGCGATGCGGATTCGGGTAAACCACGCTGCGCCAGCCGCTTCGATCGAACGGCGACCATTCACTTTCCGGCTGCGCCAGGCGATCGGCCACCGCGTACACGACCGCCGGATGATGGCCCATGCCGCAATGGCTGCTCTCGACCTCGATGCTCTCGGATGTCGCCGACGTCTTTTCCATGCAGCCCTGCCAGGCGCAGATGCCGTCGGTGCGGCTGAAGATCGCGGTGGTCGGCACCGGCGGCGTGGCCGACAGCGCGCCGCCGAACCGGGCGTCCTCCTCGTCGGCGCGGCGGCCGCTCGCCATTTCGTAGACGCGCCAGGCGTTGGTCGCCTTCGGTCCCGACGCAAACGGGCTGCCGAGCGTGATCACCGAGCGCACGCGCTCCGGCATCATCTTGGCAAGCTGGCGCGCGTAGAGACCGCCGAGGCTCCAGCCGACCAGCGAGACCTTGCGGCCGTGCGTGTCGTTCAACTCCTGCACCAGATCGACCATGGCGTTCTGCACGCCGTGGCGCAGGCCGAGGTTGCGCCCCTGACGCCAGCCGCTGACGGCATAGCCGCGCGTGCGCAGGAAGCTGCGCAGCGGCCGCGTCGAGGTGTCGGATGCAACAAGGCCGGGCAACACCAGCACGGGGTGCCCGTCGCCGCGTGGCGCCAGACTCAGCAATGGCAGTGCCCCCAGAAACGCGCCGAGTTCGTGAATGGCACGCCCCTCCAGAAGCATCAGGGTTCTGGATGGCGGGGCAAGCGTCTGCGCAGCAACGGACATCATATCTCCTCTCGGGCTCGGCCCCTTACGTCGCGGCAGCCGGCCACCGGTTCAGTTAGACGCTAACGCGGTGGAATCGTTCGGCACTGCAATAGAGTTCCACAAAAAGCTAGGAAACCGGCTTTCCCCTTGCAAGCAGTGCAGATCACATCTCGGATAACGAAAGCGTTGACGTGATGAATTAGTCACAGCAGCCGCAGCAGGTATTCGAGGGTGTACAGCGCCAATCCCGCTAGCCCGCCGATCAGCGATCCATTGAAGCGGATGTATTGCAGGTCGCGGCCGATGTTGATTTCGATCAGCGAGATCAACTGCCCCATGTCCCAGGACTTCACTTGGTCGGAGATGAAGGTCGAGACGCCGCTCTTCTGTTCGGCGACCACGGTGCGCAACACCGCCACGAGCCCCTGGTTGATCTCTGTGCGCAGCTCGGCATCGCCGGCCAGCGCCTCGCCCGCTTTCACGAACATGCGCACCAGATATTGCTCCAACACCTGGGTCTCGCCCGAGGCGCTGCGTTCGAAGAACGAGCGTGCGTTGGCCCAGATGTGGCGTGCGAGACCCGTCACTTCGGGACGCGCCAGGAGATCGCGCTTCAACCCTTGGATCCGCTCGGCGTAGCTTGGATCGGTGCCGAGGCGATCGACGAAGGTCATCACCATGCGATCGAACTCGCCGCGGAACGGATGCGCGGGATCGTTGCGGACTTCTTCGAAGAAGGCGGTGGCGGAAGCCACGATCTTGTTCACCAGGAACTTGTCGGCGCGATAGAGCTTTAGCAGCGTCGGCAATTCGGCGCGGATCTTTTCGCGGATCATCGCCATAGTTTCGGCCTGCGTCATGGTCTGATGCACCGCGCGCAGGATGTCATCGAGCAGGCCTGAATGCCGCCCCTCCTTCACGAATGCGCGCAGTGTTCCGGCGGCGAGCGGCGCGAGATCGATCGACATCAGTTGCGCGGTGATGCGGCGGCTGACGAACGTCATCAGCCCGGAGGTCTCCGTCGCCGCCACCGCTTCGGGCAATAGACGCAGCGCAAAGCGTGCGAGATCCTCGCTGCGCTTGCGGTCGCGCAGCCAGTCGGCGATGAACGCGCCGAAATCGATCTGCCGCAGCTTGGCCTCGACGGGAGCTGCTTCCAGGAAATGCTTCTCGATGAACTCGCCGAGCTTGTCGGCGATGCGGTGCTGGTTGCTTTGGATGATTGCGGTGTGCGGAATCGGCAATCCCAGCGGCCGTTTGAACAGCGCTACCACGGCGTACCAGTCGGCCAGGCCGCCGATGGTGGCAGCTTCCGCAAACGCCGCGATGAAGCCGAAGGCGGGATGCATCGGCAGCAGCGCTCGTGCGGCGAGGAAGATCGCAAACGTCGCCGCCAGCACCGACGTTGCCAAAATCTTCACGCGCCGCAACTCGGCAGCGCGGATCGCGTCGCCGGGAGAGTCGATGACGAAGGTGGCGGGAAGGGTCATGACGGCTTTCGAGGAACGGTTCGCGTCCGCATCAGACTAACCGTCATTGCGAGCGAAGCGAAGCAATCCATGTCGCCGCACCGGAAGGATGGATTGCTTCGTCGCTATCGCTCCTCGCAATGACGGCAACAGGTCATGACGAGGAGAGGACAAAAAGAAGGCCCGCAAAAGCGGGCCTTCGAAAACGGCAGTTGTCAGGCGATCGCGATCAGGCGGTCTTGGTATAGACCTTGGCAAAATTGTCCTGCGCGGTCTTGGCGCCGTCGGCGACGAGCTTGCCGAGATATTCGGTGGTGGCCTTCGCCCGCGTGACGAGCACTTCGCCGCGCGCACGGACCAGGTCCGACTGGATCTGGGCAGCTTCGCTCAGCGACGTCGCCGAAGCGAGCTTGTCGATGCCGGCGAAGAACGCTTCCGCGTCCTGGTAAAGCGCCTGCTGGATGTTGCGGCTAATCTTGGCGGCCTCGGAAACCGAACCGGCAACGGCGGTCTCGATGGCAGCAGTGACCTTCTCGGAACCGGCATGCATGTCGGCGGCGCGAACCTTGGCGGTCTCGGCCTGCTTCTTTACGAACTCACGGGCAGCTTCCGGAACTTCCAGGTTCTGGAGCTTGGTGAACGCCTCGGTGACGGGGGCGAACGCATCCTTGACGGTGTTCAGCACGGAGTTGGTTTCGGTGGTCATAGGGGTCTCTCCATCCTCAGGTTTGAGCTATGGGCTCACCCCGTCCGGATTGGCCCGGGGCACGCGCGTTGTGCCATAGTTAATGGTGCGTCGCAACATTAATGTTGCAGCGCGACATCACGAATTCGTGAAAAGCCTGCTAAATGGGCGGTCCGCCCAGAGAACCGGCAAAAGTTGCACTTTAGGCTAATGCCGGAGCCGCCCCGTCTACTTTGCATGGGGTTGTTTTCGCGATTTTGTGTCGGCTAGTGCTGCACAGCCCCCGGCAGCCCGTAGGCTTCCATCTGTGCCCGAACTTGCGCCACATTGTGCCCGAGCACGACGATATCGTGCTTCTTGCCGTCGACATCCCGGGCGTGGTCCCGCAGCAGGGCCTCGGCCCTGAAGCCAAGGCTCTCGAACAGAGCGATCGCCGCTTGCTGGTCGACCGTCATCTGTACCGACAGCTTTTCCAGCCCGGCGCCCAGCGCCAGCGCAAACGTTTCCTGCGACAGCGCCCGGCCGACCCCCTGCCCGCGGACATCAAGCGAGACCACCATCCGGATCTCGCCGACATGGGGCGACCATGAATGCGGGTCGCGCACCAGGGTGCCGCAGCCGACCACCGTCCCATCCTTCACTGCCAGCAGGCTGACGATCTGGCCGCGCTCGATCTCGTTGATCCAGGCCGAGAGCACTTTTGGCTGGCTGATGTTGCGCGGCAGAAACAAGAGATCATGCGTCGGGAGCTTTTGCGCAAATGCCAGCACGGCGGCTTCGTCCGCCCGCCCCATCATGCGGAATTCGATCTCGCCGGCATCGGTCTTGACGTGGCGCGGATAGGAACGTGTCTCGCTCATGTTGATCTCTTACCTAGCCAGGAATCCAGTTTCGGCCACAGCCGCTTGATCGCGTTGGCGCCGGCGACGAGGCTGACGTGACCGCCCTTGAGGATCACCTCTTCCTTGTCGGTCGAACCGACCTTGGCGATCAGGTGCTTGGCCGCGTCATAGGGCACAATGTGATCGTGTTCGGCGACCGCATGCAGGATCGGCACCTTGATCCTGGAAATATCCGCCGCACGCCCGCCGACCGACATGTTACCGTTATAGAGTTTGTTGTCCCACATCAGGTTCTTGGTGATGTCGCGGAAATACTCGCCCGCCAGTGGCAGCGTATCCGTCGCCCAGCGGTCGAACACCCGGTACGACTTCACGAACTCGTCGTTCCAGATGTTTTCCCACAATTGCACCTGGCTGACGGTGCGCGACGCCGGCCGCAGCATTTCGAACGAGGACAGGATCATTTCGGGCGGCACATTGCCGACGCTGTCGACGAGGCGATCGACGTCGAAATAGCGGCGGTCCGAAAAGTTCTGGAACAGCTTCATCTCACGGAAATCGATTGGCGTGGTGAAGCAGATCAAATTCTTCATCGGCCCGTCGTGGAAGATCGAGCCATACAAGAGCGACAGCACGCCGCCGAAGCAATAGCCGATCACGGTAACGTCCTGCTCGCCGCAATCCTGCTGCACGCGGCGGACGCAGTCGGGGATGAAGTCGAGGACGTAGTCCTCCATCCGCAACGATTTTTCTTCCGGCTTCGGCGCGGTCCAGTCCAGCATGTAGACGTCGTAGCCGCGCTTTAGCAGAAACTCGATAAAGCTCTGGCCGGGCACCATGTCGAGGATGTAGCCGCGGTTGGTGGTGGCCATCACGATCAGGATCGGCACGCGGTAGATTTCATCCGCCATCGGCCGATAGTGATAGAGGTTCATGGTGCCGCGGGCGGCCAGGATGTCCTTTGGCGTCGAGCCGAGCGATGGGCCGGAGGTAGAAAAATATTCGACGCCCTTGATGCTACGCTGGATCGCGCGCTGCACCTCGGACTGGACCCTCTCCGAAATGGAAGCGAAATCGAGACCCGCGGGAGCGTTCATTTCTGCTCTCCCTCCGCGGGTGGACGCTTGGTGCGCGGCGGCCGCGGCGTGCCGTAGCCGCTCTCCGGCGCCAGCGAATTGTGGTGCACCTGATGCAACAGCGCCTTGATCTCGTTGAGCTGGCCCTCGATCGCCTGCAGCCGCTCCGCCATGCCGACGAGCTGCGCCCGGCTCGGCAGGTTCATCGCCAGCAGGTATTTCTCCATCAGTTCGCCGAGCTGCTTCTGCGCGCCTGCGCTGACGCCGCCGACCTGATTCACCATTTTCGAGAATTCGGGCGAGGCCATCGCCTGGTTGGCAAAGGAGTTGAACCCCTTCTCCATCTCCCCGATCATGGTCTGCCAGATCACGGCAGGATCGTTGCCTTTGTCGGCCATAAGCGCCCTCTCCCGAAAGATTACGAGCGCTTGCCACGCTTCGCTTGTGTTTGGCCCATACCACACCGTTGCAGCGGGCCGGTCAACCGCGGCGACGTCTTCTGCGGTGCAGGAAACCGTGCCATAGTTACTGAAGCCAGATATTACTTGAGGGAAGACACGCGATGCTCGCCCATCAGCCGCCTCAGATCGCCCGCGCCAACGGCATCGATATTTGCTACGAGATTTTTGGCGATCCGGCCGCGGAGCCGATGCTCTTGATCATGGGGCTCGGCGCCCAGATGATCCATTGGGATGACGATTTCTGCCGCCAACTCGCCGCGCGCGGCTTTCGCGTCATCCGCTTCGACAATCGCGACATCGGTAAATCCTCTCACATGTCCGGCGGCGGGAGGCTGACCCCGTTCGAATTGCTGAAGCTGCGGTTCCTGAAGATTCCCGCACCTTACAAATTGATCGACATGGCCAAGGACACGGTCGGCCTGATGGACGTGCTCGGCATCCAGTCGGCGCATCTGGTCGGAGCCTCGATGGGCGGCATGATCGCGCAGGAAATCGCGCTCTCGTTCCCGCAGCGGGTGCGTTCGCTGACCTCGATCATGTCGACCACGGGCAATCCAAAAGTGCCGCCGCCGACGCGCGAGGCGGCGGCCGTGCTGATGGCGCCGCCGCCGCGGACCAAGGAGGAGTATTTCGACCGGTTCGCCAAGACCTGGAAAGTGCTGCGCGTCGGCTCGTTCCCGGAAGACGAGGCCCTCGATCCTGCCCGGGCCGCCCGCACCTATGAACGCGGCCTCAATCCGAACGGCGTTGGCCGGCAGTTGCGGGCGGTGCTTGCCTCCGGCAGCCGCAAGGAACGGCTGCATCACCTGAAAATCCCGACGCTCGTCATTCACGGCACCGTCGATCCGCTCGTGCACCCGGAAGGCGGCAAGGATACCGCGGCATCGATCCCCGGCGCAAAGCTCCTGATGATCGAAGGCATGGGCCACGCGCTGCCGATCCCGATGTGGCCGCAGATCATCAACGCGATCGCCGGGCATGCGCAGGGTGCGGCGGCGAAGGCGGCGTGATCTATCTCGTCGTTCCTGCGAAAGCAGGAACCCATAACCACCGGTGTGCGTCGTTGCAAGCGCAGTGGCTCCAGGCCAGTCTTGTCATCAACACTTGTGGTTATGGGTCCCTGAGTTCGCAGGGACGACAGCGGAGATGGTGGCCAGTCAGCTCTTCACCGCGATCCAGATCACGTGGCGCACGCCGCGGCCTTTGCCGGTGGCGCGGATGTTGACTTCGTTCACCTCGAAACCCGCACCACGAAGACGTTTTGCGAATGCGGGATTGGGTCCTGACGACCATATGGCCAGGATGCCGCCCGGTCGCAGTGCGGCATGCGTCGCACGCAAGCCTGCAGTGTTGTAGAGCGCATCGTTGGCCTCACGAGTAAGCCCCTCCGGTCCATTGTCGACATCGAGCAGAATGGCATCGAACTTCGAACGATGCGACCGGATGATGTCGGTGACATCGGTCTCGCGAATGCTGACGCGGGAGTCGTCCAAGCTGTCGCCGAAGATTTCGGCCATCGGGCCTCGGGCCCAACTGACCACCGCCGGCACCAGCTCCGCCACCACGATCTGCGCTTCACTGCCGAGCCCGGCGAGCGCGGCACGCAACGTAAAGCCCATGCCCAGTCCGCCGATCAGCACATGCGGTTTAGCGACGTTTTCGATCTTCTTCGCAGCGAGCGTCGCGAGCGCGGCTTCCGAGCCCGAGAGGCGGCTGTTCATCAGCTCGTTGCTGCCGAGCTTGATGGAAAACTCCGTGCCGCGGCGCATCAGGCGGAGTTCGCTGCCGGTGCCAGGAATGCGGGCGGTGTCGAGCTTTTCCCAGGGAATCATGCGGAGGGTTGTAGCATGCTCTCTCGATAATCGTCGTCCCTGCGAATGCAGGGACCCATAACCACAGGGTATTGTGGTTGCAGGCAGAGTATCCGGCATTATCACTTCAATGAGAGGCCGCGGAGTATGGGTCCCTGCGTTCGCACTAGGGCATGCACAGATCTGGTGCGG
>NZ_JAGWDK010000034.1 GCF_018398875.1 Bradyrhizobium sp. sGM-13
ACTTTCGCTGATTCGGCGCCCCGATGCGCCTAATGCTGTGAGATATCCGGGCTAGCGCCACCAGCGGCTTGACCCAGGCGGTGGCCTGCTCGGCCAGCGTGGCGCGGGTTTTATCCTGCTGGGCCTCGCGCATCGCCTTGCCCACCGCGGTCAGAATCGAGGTCATGGTCGCCGTGAGCTTGTCGAAATCGGCACGGACCTTGGGGTCGGCGCATTCATAGGCCTCGATCGCGAGGTCGCGAGCCTTGAAGTTGGAGGCCCAGAAATGCTCCGCGTAGGACAGCGGCGTCCAGGTGAGAAAATCCTCGGCGCATTCCGGCATGTCCGGAACCATTTCGAGCAGCATGATGGCTTCGTTGAAATGATTCAGATAGTCGGTGGCGAGCCCGGTGCGGGGATTGATGTTGGCGGCGCGCAATTGCTCCGCGCGGGCCTCGTCTATCCGGCCCGTCGATGGTCGCATCGCGCAATCGGATCGCACTTCTGTGGCGGCCATGGAGGTCATCCACCGCACTGTTAACATCTGGGGTTAACACCCATTAAACGGAAGCTTATGTTGGTCAGATAATGTGCGGACGCTTCGTCATCACCTCGCCGCCGGAGGCGCTCCGGCAAATTTTCGGCTATATCGAGCAGCCCAATTTCCCGCCGCGGTATAATATCGCGCCGACTCAACCGATTCCGGTGGTGATTCGCGAAAATGGCGGCCGCCACTTCCGGCTGATGCGCTGGGGCCTGGTGCCGTCCTGGGTCAAAGATCCCCGTAAATTTACGCTCCTGATCAACGCGCGCTCGGAGACGGTGCTCGACAAGCCCGCATTCAAAAACGCCATCAAGCGGCGGCGCTGTCTGATCCCGGCGGACGGCTACTACGAATGGCACGACGCCGGCGGCCGCAAGCGACCGTTCTTCATCCATCGCCGCGACGGCCGTCCCGTTGGCTTTGCTGCGCTCGCGGAGACCTGGATGGGGCCGAATGGCGAGGAGACCGACGGCGTTGCCATCGTCACCGCACCGGCCAGCCGCGATCTCGCCACGCTGCATCACCGCGTGCCCGTGACGATCGCGCCTGACGAATTCGAGCGCTGGCTCGACGGCCGCATCCACGACGCCGAGGATGTCATGCCGCTGCTGCGCGGGCCTGTTGAGGGCGAGTTCGCCTGGCACGAGATTTCCACGCGCGTCAATCGCGTGGTCAATGACGACGCGCAATTGCTGCTGCCGATCACGGACGAGCAGCGCGCAGCGGAGGAGCCGAAGCCTGCGAAGCGAGCTGCGCCGCGTAAGGTGGCTTCGGCGGTGCCGGAGGATGACGGACAGGGCTCGTTGTTTTGAGGCGTGATGCTCTCTCCGTCGTCGTCCCCGCGAACGCGGGGACCCATAACCACAAATATCGGTTGTGAATGGGAACGTGGCCACGGCATTTCTCAACAATAAGATCAGTGGTTATGGGTCCCTGCGTTCGCAGGGACGACAAGTTGATAGAGTCATTCACCGAAAAATATTCAGCGCTGCGTATTGCAACAGCATGATGGTCTTGGCGTCGACGATGCGGCCGTCCGATATCATCGCGAGTGCCTGGTCGATCGGCAATTCCAACACCTCGATGTCCTCGCCTTCGTCGGCCAATCCGCCGCCGTCGCCGACCCGCATCGCAGCTTCGTATTCGGCGACGAAGAAGTGCAGTTTCTCGGTAACCGAGCCCGGGCTCATGAAGGCCTCGAATACCTTGCGCACATCGTGCAATCGATAGCCGATTTCCTCCTCCGCCTCCGCACGAATCCGATTCTCGGGAGTCTCGTCGTCGAGCATGCCGGCGGCGGCCTCGATCATGAGATCGTCGTGACCGGCACGATAGGGCGGCAGGCGAAACTGCCGCGTCAGCACGACGGTGCGGGTTGCGATATTGTACGCCAACAGCGTGGCGGCGTGACCGCGGTCGAAAACCTCGCGCTTCATCGTCTGCCATTGGCCGTTGCCGCGGCGATAGTCGAACTCGACTTCCTCCAACCGATAGTGCCGGTCGGAGAGCACGCTGACGTTCTTGACGCGGACACGATCTGCGAGGCTCATGGCAATCCTTCAGCTCACCGCGGCGGCTCGCGGCCGTCGAGCCATTTGGCGAAGAACAGGATCTGTTGTTCGCCGAATCCGATCGACTGGTAGAACGCGGCGACATCAGAATTTTCCGGCCGCACCAGCAATTGCAGTTTCGGAATGCCGGCTGCGCGCAGCCAGTCCTCGGCCGCGTTCATGATGGCGCGGCCATAGCCTTGCGCGCGGCGATCGGGATCGGTGGCGACGTAATAGACCCAGCCGCGATGCCCGTCATGGCCGACCATGGCGGTCGCGGCAATCGCGCCACCGTCGCGGCCGATCAGCACCGTGGAGTGCGGTCCACGGCGAGCCAGCGCAATATCGCTGGCGGGATCGTTCCAGGACCGCGTCAGGCCGCTGGCCTGCCACAGCGCGATCACAGCCGCGACGTCGGCATCTGCGATGTCGGTGATGGCGAGCGCAGGCACGGGCTTCGTCGCTGATACGGTCACAGCACCTTGCCCGGATTCATGATGCCGAGCGGGTCGAGCATCGCCTTGATGCCGCGCATCAGTTCGATCGCGACCTTGTCCTTGACGTCGGGCAGTTCGTCGCGCTTGAGCACGCCGATGCCGTGCTCGGCGGAGATCGATCCGCCCATCCGCAACACGATTTCGAACACCACCTCGTTGACTTCATGCCAGCGCGACATGAAATCGGCGGTGTTGCCGCTGATCGGCTGGCTGACATTGTAGTGGATGTTACCGTCGCCGAGATGGCCGAACGGCACCGGCCGCGAGCCCGGAATGAGCTTCACCACCGCCGCATTGGCCTCCTCGATGAAGGCGGGAACCGCCGCGACCGGCACCGAGATGTCGTGCTTGATCGAGCCGCCTTCCGGCTTCTGCGCGGCCGACATTTCGTCGCGCAGTTTCCAGAACGCGGCGCGCTGCGAGAGATTGGCCGCGATCACGGCATCATCGACGATGCCTTCCTCCATGCCTTTGGCGAGGATCGCTTCCAGCGCGTCACGCGCGTCGTCGCGCGAGGACGACAATTCCATCAGCACATACCAAGGATGCTTGGTCGAGAGCGGATCGCGGATGTCGATGCCGTGACGCAGGCTGAAATCGACGGCGATGTCGGCCAGCAATTCGAAGCTGGTCAGGCTGCCGGCAGCCTCGTTCTGCGCGATCGACAACAGTTTTAGCGCCTGCGCCGGGGATTGGAGACCGACATAAGCGGTCTCCACCGCGCGCGGCTTCGGAAACAGTTTTAGCGTTGCCGCGGTGATGATGCCGAGCGTGCCTTCGGCGCCGATGAAGAGGTTGCGCAAATCGTAGCCGGTGTTGTCCTTTTTCAGCTTGGACAATCCGTTCAGGATTCGGCCGTCCGCCAGGACGACTTCGAGCCCGAGCGCCATCTCGCGCGCCACACCGTACGCCAGCGCCGCCGTGCCGCCGGCATTGGTGGAGAGATTGCCGCCGATGGTGCAGCTTCCTTCCGCACCGAGCGAGAGCGGGAACAGGCGATCGACTTCCGCCGCGCGAGCTTGCGCGATCTGCAGCACCACGCCGGCCTCGCACGTCATGGTGTTGGAGGCGGGATCGATCTCGCGAATTTTGTCCAGCCGCCGCAGCGAGACGACGACCTCGCCATTGTGCGGCGTCTGCCCGCCGACCAGCCCGGTGTTGCCACCCTGCGGCACCAGCGCGATTTTGTGTTCGCTGGCGAGCTTGCAGATCGCGGACACTTCTGCCGTCGAGCCCGGCCGCAGCACCAGCGGCGAGCGGCCGTGGAACAGGTCGCGTTCCTCGGTGACGTAGGGCGCAATATCGGCGGCATCGGTAACTGCATATTTGTCGCCGACGATGGCGCGAAATTTTGCTATCAGCTCGGCGGGAAGCGGCGGCGCGGAACCCTGAACGATATTCATTTTCTTCTCTTTCATTCCCGCCCCACCGCTGCGCGGCGCAGCCGGTCGTTGATGGCTTCGCCCAATCCTTCGTCGGGAATTGGCATCACCGCGATGGTGCGCGCGCCTTTGCTGTCGAGCGCGCGAAGATGACCGAACAGGTTGGCGGCGGCCTCGTCGAGATCGCCACGCTCCGACAGATTCATCACATGAGAGGCGGCGTCAATTCCCGAAATTGCTCCGAGGCCAAACGCGAGCAATGCTTCGCCCGGCTCGAGCGCAACCGCATTGAGCCGCACACGCGCGCGCGGCGCGTAGTGCGAGGCCAGCATGCCCGGCGCCAGCGGCTGGCCGCTTTCGCTCTCAGTGTCCGCCGGCGGCTGCAGCAGCGCGCGGCCCAGCACGCGCTCGATCTCGGTGCGCGGCAGGCCGCCGGGGCGCAGCAGCATCGGCGCGTCAAGGCAGCCGACGATGGTCGATTCGACGCCGACCTCGACCGCACCGCCATCGACGATCAGGTTGATCCGCCCCGCGAGGTCACTCTGCACATGGGCTGCAGTTGTTGGCGAGACATGGCCCGAAATGTTCGCGGACGGTGCGACCACCGGGCCGCCGAACTCTCGCAGGATGTCGCGCGCGATCCTGTGGGCCGGAATGCGGACCGCGACCGTATCGAGGCCGGCGGTCGCAAGATCGGCGACTGCGCAACCTTCCGTCTTCGGCAGCACCAGCGTCAGCGGGCCGGGCCAGAACGCTTCGGCCAGCGCCGTCGCAGCCGCGTCAAACCGGGCGATCTGCCGCGCGGCGGCGACGTCGCCGACATGGGCGATCAGCGGATTGAACGCCGGCCGGCCCTTGGCCTGGTAGAGGCGGGCGATCGCGGCCGGATTGGTGGCATCGGCGCCGAGGCCGTAGACCGTCTCGGTCGGGAACGCCACCAGCCCGCCTTCTGAAAGGGCACGCGCGGCAGCCGCCACGGCGGCCTCGCCGGCGGGCAGAATCTGGGTTTTCAGGCCAACATTCACTGTGATTAATTTCCTTAATTCGGCTGCTTGCGGTCGCCGAAACCCAAGGCTATAAGCCGCGTTCCAAGTCGGAGTGTGGCTCAGCCCGGTAGAGCACTGCGTTCGGGACGCAGGGGTCGCAGGTTCGAATCCTGCCACTCCGACCATCCTTTCAAGTACTTATAGTTTCGATGTTTTTCGTGCGCAATGAAATGCGCAACGATTTGCGGCGCGGCAGCCATGCCCGTCGATTTCGAGGCGTGTGCCAAGGACGTCGAAGGGCAGATCCGCGGACGATCTTGAGCCGCTCGAAGCCGGAAAAATGACGATCGGGAAACGTGAGGGAAGCGGCCCTTGGCGCGATGCCACGCAGGACATGATCAAGCACCACAAGTCCTCACTCCGGACCTATGAGCTGATTTTGGCTGACATTAAGTAAGGCACGAATAACACGCGGCGGATAGCGGCCAGCTTAGCGCCTTCCCCCAAACGCTTCCGCCGCCTGTTCCTGGAAGTCCGGGTGGTGATGGCCGTAATTGGCCTCCAATTGCTCAACCGTCATTCCAAGCCAGCCGGCGGCTTCCCACATGTCCACGCCCGCCTGCATCAGCTAGGTCGCCGCTGTGTGGCGTAGCGAATGCCGGACGACGTCATCGCCCAGCCCCGCATCCTCCAGAATGCCTTCCCAGGCTGACCTTATCTTCCCGGCTAGCGGCTGCCCGTCGTGCATGCGGTTCACGACAAACCGGATTTGCTCACCGTCCCTCATGACTCCAGCGGCGCGGAGTTCTGCCGACCGAGCGTTGTCGATCCTGCGCCAACGAACTAGGTGGGGGCGCAGGCGGCTGGCGATCTTTGCCGGCGGCCGCCGCTTCTTGGTTGATCGCTCCAGCGCACCCTTGCCCTGGTAGACCATCGCGTCCAGGTTCATCCACGGATGAGTCGTTGTTGGCAGCCACTGGGTGCGCCGGATGGTCTCTTCGCGACGAGCGCTATAGATGCCAATTAGGCAGAAGCGCACCGCAGGATAGCGACGGCGAATGATCCACCGTTCCCGGCGCACGAGTGTGCCATTGTCCCTGCGCTTCCACGTCTCCTGCTCAGCGTCCCAAACGTAGCCGATTGCTGCACCGAGCAGGCGCGCGGCCTCATTGCGCGTCAGCCAGCGGTGTCGTCCCTCTGCTTTGGTGGGAAGAGTGATCTTCGGAACCACGCTGAGCGTGTGCTCGGCGTGGTAGGCGTTCACCGCAGCTCGCAAGTCTTCAAGCCGGCGTCGCGCGGTTTGATCGGAGACGGTCCCGTTGCGCGGGTTAATGCCGGCTCTCCTATTGTTGTCATTTGCAGTGCCGGTAGACCAGTCGACAAAGTCGCGACAGAGCTGGGCTTTAAGTTCGCTGACGGTCTTGTCGCCAAAGAAATTGTTGAGGTCGAGCAAACGAATGAGCAGCAGATCATGCTGCGCCCACGCGCGTTCGTCGCTCTTATTCTTAGGCCGCTTTGAAATTTCATAGGCAGTAAGAACGTCGGCTATTGCGAGGACGCTAGGGTCGGTTGCTCCGATCGTACTGGTATGCCGCCCGCCGATGTAGGTTTCGCGCGCCTTCGCAGCTCCGTCAATGTCGTCGCGGCAGCAGCCTGTGCGGATTTGCCGGCCACGGTCGAGGATGATCCAGGTTTCATCGTCCTCTCTGAACCAGAGGCGTGGGGGCTTGGCTTTACGACCCGGCATGACGGCTTGACCAATTTGCGGATAGCGCGAGGTGTGGTCAAATCCTTGCCTGCCACTTTGGCGATTTCAAGAGTCCCAGCGGCCGCTGCCCTGCGCAATGATGATAATGTCAGTGGACCTTGTGGGAAAAACACGGCAGCAGCCTCGACAAGGGTCATTACTTCGTCCTCGCCCCATTGGGCGGGATCGGGTCGTGCTTTCGCGCGGGCAAGCTTGTCGGTGTTACGCTTGCGCATGATTGGAAGCGGTGCTCATGAATTCGCGAGACCTTTGCCTCGGCCGTCTATCCAACGTGTACGCGAAATCTGCTCTTCGCGAAGCTTGAAGCCTTGGCTGGTGCGGCAATCGGCGACTTTGGAGTGCAATTGGGACGATGAAGGCGCTTCATCAGCGGGTCGCAGGTTCGAGCCCTGGTGCGCCCACCAAATCAATGCCTTAGCGAGAGAAAACCGTTTGAGCAGCTGATTTCAAACGGTCTTTTTTGACGAAGAGCGACCAACCAGCCGCTCGATGATGTGAAGGGCTACATCGCGCCATAGCTCAGCAGTTCGCGGTGCTGAATGCAGCCTAGACAGGTCTCAGCAGATGACGATCAGGGATGGCGCTGCGATGCGTCCAGTGATGGATTGGAGCGAGAGTTTAGTCGTTTCAAATGGTTAGAGGGCTGCGTGTGCACCATGTGTGCACCGGGAGATCAAGAAAAATCTTGTGAGCGCCAGAGTAAGCAAGTCTCTGAAGCAGGACTAGGCGGCGCGAGGTCGAGCGACGCGCACGACAATAATTCCCGAGAGCTGAGAAGATACGCCCGAAGGATGACCCGACCTCAGTTGTCGGAAGTGGAGAACTCAGCGCCTGCGTGCCAAAACGAAAAATTCTGGTAGGGGTTGGTAGCGCTCCCCCGCTACCACCTTTCCCCAAACCCTTGCGACCGTTTGATCGGATTGTTTCGGCTGGCTACCGCCACTGTTGAAAGGCAAGACAATTGATGTGGTCACTAGCCAAGGTCTGTTCGAATTTCAGAGCGAGGCGGGCGGCCGCGCTCGAATCTTGTCGCGCGCCTACGCTGAAGAAACGATGACTTTGCTCGGCTGCGCTGCTGCATAGGGCGAGCGCTGGTCGCTTACGTTGAGCCAGGTACCAGACCAATGGGTGGGAGATTGCGAGGGCAAGCTCGAGCGATAGATTCGGTCCTTCCCTCATCTAGATGGACGAAGGGGCCGCATGATTGATTTAGAGTGTGCCCGATACTGCCCACTCCAATGCCTTTTGCAGCAGCGCAACTTTTCCTGATGACTCAGGCGCGCCGCCGGCATGGGCCGAGAACGGCGCAGCCGGCCCCGTGACGAGTTCGACACGGGCGATTAATCCAGGCGCCTGCCTCGACGTTGACTCAGGCGGGTGCCGGCAGCGCGGCTACGGCCTGTCGATCGAGATGGCTGACCAACTCAGCTGGCAGCTTCAGCCGATGCGCCAGTGCTTCCAGATAAGCTTTCTCAGCCGCTTGGTCGGGATCGATCGCGAGGCGCGAAGCGAGATAGAGCTCGGCTGCCTGTTCCTGGCTCTGCGCGGCGGCGGCGATGTCCCCGATGTCGATCGGCTTGGCCAACGCATCGAAGACAAAGGCTTTCGCCTCGGCATCGAGGTCGAGCTTTTCGACATGCTCAAACAAGAGCCTCTGCTCCGCCCCGTCGACATGACCGTCGGCTTTGGCGGCGCCAATCATCGCGCGCATCAGCGCGAGTTCGAAGGGTTGGCCGTTCGCGGCGGGGCTGGCCGCCGGTAGGAACGCGGGATCGGCCTGCTGGATCTCGGAAGGCGTAGCGACCGGTGCCGATGCAGCGTTCTGGCCTTGCCTCCAGTTCTCGTAGGCCTTGTAGGCAAGTGCGCCCAGCGCTGCAGCGCCGCCGTAGCCAACGATACCACCTGCCATCTTGCGCGCCTTCTTGTTGCTGAGCAGCAGCGCCAGCAGGCCGCCGGCTGCTGCACCGCCGGCCAACCCGCCAAGGCCCCCTATGCGGTCCATTGCCTGACTGGCCTTGCCGCCAGTCTGATGCAGCATTCCCTGCGCATTACCGCCGAGGAATTGGTCGAGCAGTTTAGTCGGGTCCATTCTCTACTCCTTGTTGTGATCGGTTGATGATGTGAGGGAGCACGTCTGCACGAATACGCGGGATCGGCGCCTCAACACCGGGTTCGATTCGCGACAGGTGCTGTGCTCGTCGACTTCACGAGGGGCCGGCGTAGTTCCCGGTGATCCGGGCGAGGAAATCATCACTTTCGGCTGCGGAAGGGACATCGTGATCAGCCTGATGAGCCTGATCGCCTGCCATTCGTGCGAATGCATGTAACGGTCCGCTGCGGCCACTCGCTCCGCAAGCTCGATGATGTGCGGCGCGAGAGACAGTTCTGATACGGGCCGAAGCGCCTCGATAGCCACGTTCGCAAAGTCCGGCTGCTCGAGGCGGCGTACGCGCTCGTCGAACAATTTGGCGACGTCGGGCTCTGCGATCGTGGGCACGAGCTGCCGATCGTTGATGTAGCGCATGAACTCCTTGCGTTCCGTCGTGTCTGCCTGCTTGTCGGCAATCGCGACGAGAGCGCCTGCTGTCACGAGGGCGGCTGCAGCCCTTTGGTCACGCTCGGAAGGCCCGATGATCTCGCCTCGGGTATCGGCACGCGGTTCCCTGCTAGGCATAAAGTTGCTCCTCAACGTAGGCTGCTTATGCGCGCCGGAAGCTCTGAATCGCCTGATCAGGGAATGCAAATGTTTGGGCCCTGTGGTCGGCCGATCCAACGCGTCTGGCGCAGGATAGGTGATCCGACATCACGAGGTTGACCGACCAAAGCGGCGTCCTCGCCAGAGGGGCCCGGATTCGATTGTTAGCTCTACAGTTAGGTAGAACGTGGACAGCTGCAATCAAGGCGGAGGAATGCGACCACCTGTCGCGGAAAAATGTCGCAAGCCACACTGACGTTCTAAAGAAAGGCACAGCTCTCTCCCATGCGGCCAGCACTAGCTCCCCATTTCTTCAGCTTGATAGCTTAAGCCACGCCGCTCGCCACCGCGGATCGCCTGCATAGCTGCGTTCGCGAACCGCCGGCGCTCGCGCATGACCGGGTTGCCGCTGGCGTCCTTGATCGGCTTTCCCTCGTTATCGATCGCGGCGACAGAGACCAGTTTGTCGCATCCACGAAGCCTTTGGAGAAACTTGCAAGTTGCTTCGCACCAACGCGGCTTCCGTCCTTCAAAATGTAGTTCCCGACGAGGGACAACCCTTGTTCGTAGAGGCGCTGCGTCTTGTGGTCGATTTCCTTCCAAACGCGGTGAGCCTTAAAGACGGATACCAGCCAGTCGAAAGAGCCGCGCTGCACTGCCGCCGGCACCATGTCGGTCAGGCCGCGCGATCGCGGGAAGCAAGAAGTTTTTCAACTCGCTCCACGGCGGCCGAGTAATCTCGCCCCAACGCTTCAGCCTCAATTTGGCATCCCTGCTTGCGTGCCCAACTCGGCGGCTCAAGGAAATATGCCCATCGCCCATTTTTCAATGGCTTGCGCCGGAAATAACGCCGCGCAGTGCGAGGCGGTTTCATACGAGGGAGGCCAAGTTTTGTTGTCGTCCTAGACCATCGGAATCCGGCTCGCTGAAGTTGTCAATGGTGGTCTTCGACCAGATCGGTTCTCGCGAGCGGCCAACTCCATGATAGCCGGTCGGCGGAGGCGCTTCGCCGCGGCGCACGCCGCGCGCCAACTCACCAGTATCACCGTAATCAAGGTATGCGGCGGCCATGTCGGCACGCATCGCCGCAGGCCATGCGCCGGCGGGATAGCGGGCGGGAAGGGGAGAGCGTGCCGACATCACTCAAGCCCTTCACGCGCAGACCGACATCGACTTGGACAATTCAGCTCTTGGCGGCTCGGCTCCGCAACTCCGCGTCACTTCTCACTCCTTTGACCGAAGTCGGTACCGGTATGGGAGCAAACAAAGAACGAAGGTGAATAGTAGCGCGTCTTGGGCGTGCGGAATTCGGCAACTTTGGAGTGTGAACAGGATGAAGGCGAAAATCGCTGGATCAATTGCGTTCCCGATGCAAGGCGTCGCCCAACCAATTCAGGGAGCGCTCCTGTAGAACTCTCAGTTCTGTTCGGGTCGGAAGAAGGAGACGATCCCGCTGAAACTGGTGCGCTCACCAAGTGCCGCCGACATAGAGTTGCCCTAACCACTTGAAAATAAGCGAGCCTCGAAACTTGCAATCAGACCGTTATGAGCGGCAGGAGATCGATTGGATCCGTTGATTTTGCTGAATTTTCGATCTGTTTCGATCGCGTTCGTTGCGTTCTGTTTGCGTCGTTTCTGGTGCGAAACTGGTGCGGTTCGGCTGATGCAGTAACAAAATCGAATTCTGCCATGCGGAGGTTCGATCCCTACCGCCCCAGCCAAGCAGTCACTCGACCTTAGATTTTGGCTAATTTGTGCGCGAAATACCTGCATTTGCTGGGTTCGCGCTGTCGCGCGAGTCTCTGGTTGGCCCGAGTTAGCAACTTTGGCGAGAATTTGTCGAAGTCTCCAGCCCAAACGCGGAAAATTCCCGTTTTGGGGAGACTTTTCGCGGAGACAATTTCGATCTGCACTGAGTGGTAGGGTTGCCGGTACCGGAGCCAGCTGGACTGCATTCTTACGTGCGACGGCGTGCCAGGCGTGATGTATCACCGTTGGTGCGAATCCTAGGTGTGATCTATGCCAGACCCCAAATTCCCGAAGATCCCTTCCAACTTGGATGCAATCTTCAAAGCGGCCTCCCAACTAAAAAAGATCGATGGCCTTAGCCCCCGTTGAGCGCTATACCGAAGGTGGAGGCGCTCCAAGTGCCGCAGGTCGATCTGTCGGCATTCACAGAAATGCGGAAGAATGCGCTGACTGTCTTTCCTGAATGGCAGAGGCAGATAACCCGGCAAATGCAGCCCATGGCCGACCTACAATGGCAGATGCGGCAAATTGCGCTACCGCCGCAGTCCGTCATTGATCAGTTCAACGATGCTGCCAAAAATATCCGTTCATCGTTCCAGTTTTTGGTCCCTTCCGCCGAGCAGCTGGAAATTTTCAAGCAGCTAGCTGAACTCGAATTTCAGAAGCGCGCGCTTGAGCGAATTGGTCTTCTGCCTCATCGCTCGATACCACTTTCCTTGCTGACCGAGCAAGACGATGACGTGCTGAGGTCATCACTCCAACAGCACTACACCGAGAATTGGGAACGCATCGGCGAAGGCATCCGGGAGCGCGTGAACTCCTTCGATATCGATGATGAAGCGAAGGCGGTTATGGCCGAGGCGTTGGAGGCGCACCGCAACGGCCACTACCGGGCGGTCTGCCGGCTTCTACTGCCGGAAATCGAGCGTGTTGCCCGTGTTGAGTTCGAGGGCAATAGGGCAGGCCCAGTCAACATGAAAAAAGTCATGGTGGAGCCGGCTCTCGACCTTCCCCTCAGCAAGACAAGGTTGAACGGGTATTTCGCGCTTCTCCTGTTCGATCACCTAGCCGATCACTTGTACGTCCATGTCGACGAGAAGAACCGCTTGCAGCTTCAGCAAGACCCCGTCCCCAATCGGACGCGGCCATTCACGGTATCGTCGTGTACCGCTCGTTCTGGAATTCGCTTAACGTGATTTTCATGACCGATTTTGCCTTCCAGCTCATGGCCGCCATCAAAGAGGCCCAGAGGCAGTCTGGTGGGCTTAGTTGATGCCGAGGCGCAAAGGCTTGCGGAACAGTTCAGTGAGGCCGCGCTCGCCTGACCAGAGACGCGCTACGGCGACACGACGACGCGGAAACCGGCGGCCGCCGTTTTCTTCAGGTACAACTCCGTCGTCCCGAGGAGCAGCAGCGCATCGTCGTTGAGTGTAGCCGCAGATGCACCTGGTTGCGCGATGATGACTTCAAACTCGATAGCTGCGCGCCGGGATTTATCCCTGAAGTGAGCCAACTGCTTGATATCGCCCTTGAGGAAGCGAGAGACCCCGTCCTTCATCCAGAGTTCGTGCCGGCGCTTGAGATCGTTGTAGAGTCGCGACATGCCGTGGTGCTTGACGGTCACGCTTTTCTGCGCCTGTCCGCAAAGGACGTAAAAATTCTGGATATCCTGCGAAATCACGCCCTTATGCGCTTTTTTGCAATGGATCAGGCAGAGGCGGATGGTCTTCTCGTCGACCTCTTTCAGCCCGACGAGGTCGGCGGCTTCACCCGAACCATCGTCATTGAAGATGAGGTCGAATTCGGCCTTGAGACGCTGAAAGGCGTAGTGCTGGATGGTGTCCGCAGCGCGGGTCTTGCCCATGGATTCCCGGTTCAGCGGGATACTCTTCCATGGCCAGGATTCAAGCCGCCCGGCGCGGGAAGCGGCCCGCATTCAGGCTGGTCGGAATGTGATAGCAATTGTAGGAGTAGGTCCCGTCAGCGTACCTCACGATAAATGGATCAACCGCAAGATGCTCGTCAAGCGGCACGACATCCTTGTTTTTCTTTTTGAAGCCGACATCGGGCCCCGAGACCTTGATATGACGGTAGCCGGCCGGAAAGCTGCCCGAGATGCTCAACCGGTAGGTCGCGCTCAGCGTCTCTGACGAAAGGCGGATGTCGATCGAACCATCGGCTTGCACGGCGTCAACGTCCAGATCGACCAGGTACAGCGGAACGGCCGCGGGGCCGAAGTCCACAAACTGATCCGAAAAAGCGTTCTGGGCGTGCTCACCCCACTCGATTGCGATCGGGTACGAGTTGTGCGACGTCAGCCGGAAAGGCCTCAGAAAGTCTTCAGTGATGTTGGGCGCGGATGCTTTCTCTGCAGAAACCTTCTTCCACGTCTGCTTGCACCATTCCACCCATTCGGCGAGGGTGCCAGCCCTCTGCTGCCAGACCTTGCCTTTGCGTTTGGCGCCGCCCCAGAGCACGCGATCGCCGTTCTCATATCCAATGCAAGCGATGTTGTTCAGCTCGGATTCGGCCTTCTCGATGCTTGCTAGGCCTTCCGTGACGTTGGGTCCAAAGTATGACGTGAAGCTGATCGCGCCGACGCGCGATGAGCCCAGACTCTTGGCCAGCGGTAGCTCGACGTTATTCAGAATCTGGAATATCGGCGTGCCGGAGAGAAGGCGAGCGCTGTCCCCTGTTACGACGGATGCGAGCTGTTCGGTCCGCAGGGCCTCGTAATCGCTCGCGTAGATAAAAAGAGCGTTGTTAGGTTGATCCCACCACATCACCAGAAGATGGTAGGCGGTCTCTTCCAAGGTCTGATAGTTACCCCAATCCACCGCCTCTTCACGGTGGACGACCGCCACCATCAGGTTCTCGGCTTCGTCCAGTGCGTACCAGGTCTGGTCCTTTGATTTCAGCACCTTTGTATAAAGCGTCGGCGTCCACTCCAGGCAGCTTGTGCGGTAGATTTGAGTTGAGCGGGGCCGCAGGTTCCAAAGCGACAGCTGATCATGCAGGGTGCCTTTGCCCTTGAGGCCGGCCACCACGTCCTGCAGCAAAAGCTCCTGCTCGATCCGCTCCTCGCTAAGACGCTTGATGATCTTGTCCCAATCCGCTCCCTCGGCGTAGAGGTCACCCAGTTTTTTCTCGGCTTCCGGATCGGCGATGTTGGTGACGACGGTCGCCTCACCGATGGTCGCATCCGCGCCCTTGCGGGTGATGCGACCGATAAACTGGAGCGTAACTGCAAGCGACTTGTGCGTGTCGTGGAGGGCCGCAATCTTGAGGTTTGGCAGGTCCACCCCTTCACCGAGCATGTCCACACAGACGACAATTCGAGACCCGCTCGCGCTCCGATCGTAGAGCTGCGCCATGGCCTTTATATTCGCCGCTTTGCGTCCAGGACCCGAATAGACAAGCACAGGCTTCATTTCCGGGGCGAGCTTTCGGCAGTGCTTCCACACCTCTTCGGCGCGGCGTTATCCCGCAACTTCTCCGGCGCAGAACGCTCGCATGGCAACCGCTCAAAGTCGTATGCAACGTTGGCGCGAGATTCGAATTCGTCTAGCAACTGATAAGGAAATTACAAGCAGTTGAGGGCAGGGGCGTGCAATTGCGTAATGAGCAGTTATGCAACGGCTCAGTGAGGCAGTTAGCCATTGACTGCGAACACAAACCATACGACTTGGCGTTTATGCCTGCCTCGGCGAAAAGGAACCTCTTCTCTAGAGCCCGCAGCTTTCGTTGGCCACCTCGACGCCGCTTGGATCGCTCGGTGCTGTCGTCCAGGCTGGTTCGACCAGTGTCACTGTTCTTCGGCCCATGCCGTCGAGCTGAGAAACCAGAAGTCCCTGATCTTCGATGTAAGCCAACGCGCGTCGTGCACGGCGAATTGAGTGCGTGCCGTAAACACGAGCAATTGTCATATCGCTCGGACACGGCAAGTTCTCCCGTGCAGCATGCGCAATCATCAGGAATACGCCCTGCATGTCTTCCGGAAGAAGGTCGGCGCGACCCGAGACTTCCTTCCAGGGACCGTCCGCTTCGGTATTGGCGGAAAGACCGGCCTTGGCGCATGTCAGCATACGCCGGAACATACTGAGATTGGGGGCCGCCGAGCCGAGACCCTCGATCCGGCAGCGGACAGCAAACTCCTGATAAAGAATGCCGACAGGTCTGAAATCGGCGTCGGGCTCTGCCAGAATTGCGCCGAGAATGCGGTCCAATTGCTGACGCAACTCCAGCTGTTGTTCGGCGGTGAGTGGCTGCTCGATCGTTTCAGGAGTTATCTCCTTTGCTGCCATCAGTTGGCTGGCAATGCCTGTGGACGGACGCCGGGCAGGCCGGTTTGTCTCCGGTGGCGGCGCGGCCAGGATGATGTCGCGCGCGCCGTCCATTCTGACTTCTGGTAGCGGCATCAGTCGCGGAGAGGCATGTCGCGAGTGCGTCTCCGTCGGACCTATTCGCACATTCATCGGCCGCCGTGAAAGGCCGCGATCCAAATCGCGAAAGACCTCCGCTTGGCGGCGTTCCATGCCGAGGAGATCGGCGGCTCGCGCCATGTCGATATCAAGGAACGTCCGGCCCATCAGGAAGTTGGCTGCTTCGGCGGCTATGTTCTTGGCAAGCTTCGCAAGCGGTTGTGTCGCTATGAGCCCGGCAAGTCCGCGCTTGCGGCCGCGGCACATCAAGTTCGTCATAGCGGCAAGGGACAACTTGCGCGCTTCGTCCGAAACCTCGCCGGCCACAGCCGGCGCAAACAACTGAGCCTCGTCGACAACCACTAGCATCGGACACCAATGATCCCGTGCAACATCGAACAAGCCACCAAGAAAAAGCCGCAGCACGCCGCATCTGGTTATCGACGTCGAGTCCTTCCAGATTTAGAATGGTGGAGACCCGATGGACGCGGGCACGCTCAGCCGCCACCAGTAGGCCGCGCTCGGTGTGTTCCTCCGCGTCAATGACGACGTGACCGTACTGCTCCGCCAGCGTAGCGAAGTCGCCTTCGGGATCAATGACCGCTTGCTGTACCCAAGGTACGCTTTGTTCAAGCAGCCGGCGCAAAAGATGGGACTTGCCGGACCCGGAATTGCCTTGCACAAGCAGACGTGTCGCCCGAAGTTCCTCAAGGTCTAATGACGCCGACTCTCCCGTTGCGGTCCGACCAATCTCGATGGCAACGGTCATATTCCGACTGAAATCTCACCTTGGAAAGCGGATCTATCAATCTGCTCGCATCGGGTCGAGCGCGGCAATCCAAGGAAGCTAGAAAGTGGATAACTTGCATTTTGCCGGCGATTCGCAGCACCTAGGCTCTCGAATGACAATGGAAGTCTCGTGAAGAAAAGCAAAAAGGTCAGCGCCCGCGGCGCGACCAGCAAAAGCGCGACCAAGAAAGGCAGAAAATCCGCTGGTTTCGCGATCTCGACGTCCTCGCCCCTCGGCATGTTGGCGCTCCATCTTCGCGAGCAGTGGAAAAAGTCCGGTCGCGACGGGTTAGTGTTTCTCGCTGAAGACGAGAACAAGGCCGAGCGGCTCGGCGGCATCGTCCATGCACTCGATCCATCGCTCGATGTTCTCGTATTCCCCAGATTGAACACGTTGCCGTTCGATGGGCTGGAACCGTCGCGCGAGATCGCCGGCCGGCGGAGTTCGGTCTTGCGCCGTCTTGCCAGAAGAAAGAAGCCCATCTTGCTCGTCTCGACGGCGGAGGCGATCATGGAGCGGCTGCCCTTGCCGGCGAGTTGGTCGCGCATCAGCCTAAGCCTCAAGGTGCAAGCGTCGTATGCCGAGCAGGACCTCGCGGGCCGCATGGAGAAATTGGGCTACGATCTCGACGAAGAGGCAGAATATCCAGGCACCGCGCTCTTTCACGGCAAGACATTCGAGATCTTCCCGGCGGGTGCTCTCGGGCCGTACCGGATCGAGCATTCCGGCGGTGCGATCCGCAGAATTGTTGCCGTCGACCCGGATGAGCATGACGTCATATCCGATTTCAAGGAACTGATTATCGATCCGATGTCGGAACGCCTCGCGTTGGGCGGCAACCGGGCGCAGCGGGCTACCTTCCCGGACTATTGCGATCGGGCACGATGGATCGCGGATGCAAAAGTTCCGGCCCACGCCGACAGCTGGCTGAGTACGATCGAGGAGGCAGCTGGCCGCAGGGATTCAGAACGCGAGTATCTGGGGCGAGGGGACTGGAAGAAACTGAAGAAGCGCATGAGTGTGCTGCCTGCCAAGGCGGCGTTTGTGGCCACACCCGACTTCTCGAAGGTGGCGGCGCCGAGGAAAGCGTTTCGCGCGTTCGTAGCCGACGCGGAAAGCGCCGGATCTCGTTTGCTCTTCGTCGCCGCGGTCGAAGACGATCTGCGCGCGATGGAGCGCATGAGTGGGGTCAGGGCGGAGCGTTTCGCCAATTGGGACGAGGCGGCGGAGGCCAGAAATCGCGAGGGCGCGCTGTTGGCCGACTTCGACGCTGGCTTTTTCGCTCCCGGCAAAAAGCCGACCCTGGTTGTGACCGCGTCTGACGTGCTCGGTAGCCGCGCCCACCATCCGCAACCGATGGCCAAAGCCTGGACAGGCGCCTTCGATCACCCGGATATTCCCGAGCGCGGCGCGGCCGTCGTTCATCTCCAGCGTGGCTTGGCTTTGCTTAGTCGTTTGCAGACCGTGGACATGGGCAACGGCACAAGCCGCGAGATGATCAGGCTCGAATTCGCCGGGGATGATGCTGCGCTTGTTCCGCCAGCCGATCTCGCCTTGATCTGGCCCTACGCTGCAGAGCCCGGTAAGCTCACGTTAGACAAGGCCGATGGCAGCACGTGGTGGAACAGGCGTGGCGAGGCTGAGCAGGAAATCGAAGCAGCGGCCAGGCAGCTTGCGAAACATATCGCCCAACGACGGCGCCGGCGTGCTCCCAAGCTGGTCGCTCCGGGGCCGGCCTATGAAAGATTCGTCGCGCGCTTTCCCTATTTCACGACGGTTGATCAGGCCAAGGCGATCCGGGACGTGCTGGACGATCTGGCCGCTGGTCATCCGATGGACCGGGTGGTCTGCGGTGATGTCGGCTTCGGCAAGACTGAGGTCGCCTTGCGGGCGGCGGCAGCTGTCGCGCTGTCTGGAAAACAGGTCGCTGTTGCGGTTCCGACCACCGTCCTGGCCAGACAGCATGTCGAGACGTTTCGCAAGCGGTTCGGCCCGCTCGGAATCGAGGTGGCGAATCTGTCGCGGGCTGCGTCGGCAGCGGAGATAAGAGATACGAAAGAAAAACTCCGTAGCGCCAAACTGAAAGTCGTTGTTGGCACACAAGCTCTCGCCTCGACTGACGTGAGGTTTGCCGACCTCGGCCTCGTCATCATCGATGAGGAGCAGCACTTTGGTGCGGCGGAGAAGGCGAAACTTTCAGGCCTTGCGAAGGGCGTTCATACCCTTTGGATGAGCGCCACGCCGATACCGCGCACGCTGGCGGCGGGTCTTGCAGGATTTAGGGATCTGAGCGTTATTGCTACGCCGCCGGTTCATCGGCTGCCTATCGTCACGAAGGTTGCTCCGCTATCGGACGCCGCGATCGCCGCGGCTTTGCTGCGTGAGCAGAGGCGCCACGGGCAGAGCTTCCTGATTTGCCCCCGTATCCAGGATTTGGAGCCGATGCTGGCAAGGGTGAAGTTGACGGCTCCGGACCTTCGCATCGTGTGTCTCCATGGTCGGTTGCCTGCCGAAGATATCGACGATCGAATGATGAGCTTCGTCGAAGGTGAAGCGGACGTACTCCTCGCGACCAATATCGTGGAGAGTGGCCTCGATATTCCCCGGGCGAACACCATCGTCGTCTGCTGGCCGGAGAAGTTTGGTCTGTCGCAGCTACATCAGCTAAGGGGGCGCGTCGGACGAGGCGGCACGCGTGCTTTCGCGTATTTGTTGACCGAATCGAACTCCGAACAATCCGAGAAGCGTTTGGCCGTGCTGGAAGAGTTCAGCAAGCCCGGCGCCGGCTTTGCCATCAGCGAGCGTGATCTGGATCTCCGAGGCGTCGGAGACCTCTTCTCCGAACAGCAATCTGGCCATCTGCAGGTATTCGGGCCAATGCTCTATAGCTATCTTCTCAAGCGGGCGTCGGAGAAGGGCGCCGACGGTGGCGCCGATCTGTGGGTGCCTGATCTGAACCTGCCGATCGCCGATATGCTGCCCACGGGCTACGTACAGTCGGACGCTGTTCGCTTGGAAATCTATGGTCGTATTGCCAGATGCCGCACCGAGGATGATCTGGAGGATTTGGAGGACGAAACCGCACGTCGTTTCGGCAGGCTGCCGCCGGCCGCGTGCGAGTTTTTCGCGGCGGCGAGGCTTAGGCTCGATTGCAAGCGGCGCGGCATTATGAGGCTCGACGTCGGCCCCGAGGCTGTTGCGGCGACGTTCCTCCCTGGTCGGCTTCGCAAGTCGAGAGCGAAGTCGCTTGAGCGCGATGGCGATCGTGTGGTCTATATTGGCAATCGCAATGCGAAGCCGTTCGAACGAATAAGCGACTTCCTTGAGTTGTTAGACGAGTAGTTCGCTAGAGCCGTTCCATAACGCCTCCCATCTTGTAGGCCCTGATCCTCTCGTGGGCGATCAGCTCATAAGCCTTAGTCTTTCCGAATTTGCCATAGCGGCAACCGTCCTTGAATTCGACGAGCCGGCGCCGCTTGTTGTTATCATTGTCAACCATGATCCCTGCATGTGCTCCGATGACTCCGCCACAATTGGATCAAGCCCCGCTGAGCGAGATGGGCATTCTATGGCGCGACCCTGGCTGACGAGGTTCTGCTGACTTGTTCCGGCGCAATCTGCGCCTCGCTCCATTGCGTAGGATGCGTTGATCTACATCGCCGGTACCAAATAAAAGGTTCTTTGATGCCGCCGGTAACTCCCGCGCGCTTTAGCGTGCAAATCGGAGGACCAGAAGCGCTGTTTGCAAGTTAGTGGTCTGCCGTCCACGTGCTCATTTGGCCTCGTTGGGCAAAACGGTCTACGAGCGCTATTCAAAAACTCCGACGCTTGCTCATGTTCGCTAAGTCTCTCCATTCTGATCTTTTGCTTCCACGCAGAATGCGGTGCGCCTCGGGATAGCTCCTCTCAAGGCTGAAACAGGGGTTCGATTCCCCTAGGGAGCGCCAGCCTTATTCCTGCCGCTCTGATTTTCCTCTCGTTTTCGGCGTTTTCCCCAAACCCACAGAAGTAGTTTGGGCAATCCTGTTCGCCCTGTGTCCTTCAAGCTTGATCACTGCGTCTTCCGCGAGACCAGCCTGATCAGCCTCTTCCGTATAGCGCTCAGCTTCAGCGAGCGTTGTGTGTCCGAGGATCGACATGATCATCTTCGCCGTCGCGCCGGCTTCGGCGAGCAAACGTCCGGCGGCCTTCCGTAGGCCGTGCGGCTTGCAATCGAGAGGCAGCCCGGCCTCGGAGATAGCGTCCCGCATCCACCCACTAAAACCGTCGACGGTGAATGGTTTGCCATAAGCAGTCGTAATGATCACAATGTGATGCATGTCATAAGCGTCGAGCGCTTCGATCGTGTCCCGATGCAACGGAATGAGAAGCTCGCGCCCGGTCTTCTGTTGCTTTATCCTGATCTTGCGTTCGGGCGTGACATGCGTCTGCGCCATCCGCACTACGTCGGAGCGGCGCTGTCCCAGATTGAGGAAAAGATGAAACGCCGTGCGCTGTTTGGTGCCGAGCGGCCAGCGCTTTTTGAATTGCTCAATTTCGCTATCGGTCCATGACCGAATTTTTTTGATCTTCGGCCGCTTGATGCCCAATGACGGATCGTGCTTCAGCCATCCGATATTGATCGCGTGACGGATCAGGATCCGGAGCTTCTTCAGAGTGTCGAGCGCTGCTCCGGGGCGATCAGCGTAGGGCTGAAGAATGCCGGTTATGATGCGCTCGCGCGAGAGCCCGGCGACAGTGCGATGACCGTGTTCGGTGCGGAGCATCTCAAGGCGGCTAATGTAGCCTGCCTTGCTCGTATCGCGGAGGCCGACATATTCGGCGCTCTTCATGTAGGAGGCAATGAGCGCAGCAATAGTACCTGGCGCCGCCGGTACAAACCGATCTCGAACCGGTGCGGGCTGGCCAAGCAGTGCGGCTTGGTAGGCCGCCAAAAATTCTTCGCTCGTGGGATCGTTCGGCAAACGAATGCGAGGTCCTTTGCCGCGACGGAAAGATAGGTACGTATGGCCCTTGACGTGATTGCGCTCAACGTGAAGGGGCAGCTTCCGGGGCATCGACATCGCTCCACGTTTCGTCAACGCGGGTATTATTGCCATCGAACGGCAATTCATCAATGGCAATGTCAAGCTGGCGCACGTCCCAAGCTCGCCGTCGTTTGCCGAACAATCTTGCTCGGGGCATTTGGCCGTTCTTCACCATCGCGTCGAACGTGTTGGGTGACACGCAGATATAGGCGGCAGCAGCCTCGCGACTGATGAGTCGGGGGGCAAGTGATGGCGGGAGCGCTGTCTGCCTTGGCATCGCTATACCCTGTGCCGGGCGATCTCGATTCTGCCGATCCGAGAATCTCGAACAGCATGAACCAGAGATGCTGATGCAAGCAAAAGGGCAAGCGGTCCGTTCGGATGCTCTGGCGTGTTATGGCGTACAAATCGGCCAGAGATTGCGCCACGTTGATGCGCCGGCATCCGCGATTGATGAGAGCCTGCCTGCTGGGCTCACGCTCGAATATCAATGCGACCTGGCCGGCATCCAAGAAGACGACCAAGCAGCTGATAAACCGCAATTTTGTGGTCAGCAAAAACCGAGATTACTATTAGGTATGACGCCGTACGCTCCGCTGCCTCTCTGTTCCCGATTGGAAGCACCACCGCGCTTCCAAATCGTACCCTTAGTCTAGCTGCACGGGGAGCCCAAACCGGGACGGCGTCAGGCCGTCAAGGCCGAAGCCGCGAAGCGGGGGCGCGATAGCGTCAGCCTTTACGGCCTGACGCCGGTCCGGTTCACTGTCGCCGGCAGCAAGCCGACCGCTGACGTCATCTGGCCGCATCGAGCTCGTGCTTCGGGCGCCATGCGACGGGATCGGCAATCCAGCGGTTGATGTCGGATTCATGCCAGCCGCTCCCGTTGACGCTGATCTTGATCTGCGGCGGGAATGTGCCCTCGGCGATCTTGCGGTAGATAGTGGACCGGGACAGCCCGGTCCGGGAAAGAACGGTCCTCAAGCGGATGATACGCTCTGGTTCGCGCATGGCCGCGCTGCCTCCTGCCGGCTGTTTCTGACGGCTGCTGAGACCAGACAGGACAAACAGTTGCAGGTGGGCAAGAGGGGTGTTCGACTCGTCATAGTGTGGCGTAGAGACGGCGGCAGATGGATCAAATTCCGATGCCCCGGCCTCTGCCGAGGTCGATGCCGTGAGTGAAGGCCAATTCCTGGCCCAGCCGGCGGCCTGATTCAAACGCGATGCCGAGATCCCGCTTGCGGTTGGCGAGGATGGATTCCAGTTGCGGATCGCGTTCGAGGCTTTTTGCCATGTCGCCCATCGCCGAGCGCGCCGCCTTGTAGCCGGCGATGTCGCCCGCCTGATACTGACGCTGGCTGGTGTGGTCGAGCTTCTGCCAGCGTTCCACGAAACGGTCGGCGCGGCGGCCCGGATCGGTGCGCAGTTCGGTTTCGAGCTGGAGCGCGCGGACGGCGCGGGCGGAGTTGCCCGAAGCGGCTTCAAGGGTGAGTACCGGGTTCTTCTTGTAGGCCGCTTCGGCGTCGTGCGAGCCGTAGGGCCGCACCTCCTCGAAGACCTTGCGGGCCTCCTGCAATTCCTTCACCTGCTCGGGACTTGCCTCGCCGCCTTGGTCCTGCATATCGAAGATCGCATTCACAGCTCGGGCATGACGGATGAGAGCCTTGGTGCGGGCCTTACGCAGCGCCGCTTCCGGGTCTTCCACCACCTTCCTTGCCGGCGCTTCCCGTTGCGGCCTCCGCGCGCCGCCTGTGCCAGGCACAGCTTCGGCAGACGGGCGCAGGCCATCGAACATATTGCGCACCCTCTCGGGTACGACCCTCCGCACGATCTCGGCCACGCGCTCGCGGAAGGTGAACCCACGTCGTTCGGCATAGCTCTGTGCCGGATCGCGCTGCTCGTAATCCGAGGCCATGTCCTTGGCCCGGTCGCGCGACAGGGTACGGGTGAGCCGGTCCTGATTGGCAAAATCGTCGCGGCCATAATGCAGCTCCAAGCCGTCGCGGTGCCGCGACAGGGCTACATAGCTGCCATGGGCGTCCATCCCGGGCGTTGCCAGCACATGGGCGCGGTCTACCGTCATGCCCTGAGCCTTGTGGATGGTCGCGGCATAACCATGGTCGATGCGATTGTAGTCCTTCAGGTCGAACTGCACGGATCGAGCGTCGTCGGTGGACACGGCCATGCTCTGCGCGCTGACCTGCTGGACGGTCCCGAGCGTGCCGTTCTTCACGCCAAGGCCGCGCTCGTTCTGCAGGAACATGACGCGGTCCCCGCTGGCAAAGTGGCGCTCGCCGCGCTCGACCGTCAGGTGCACCTCATCCCCCAGATCACCCGCAGCCCGCATCCGTTCGCGCGCCGCGTCGTTCAGCGCGCGAACCTCGTCGTTGGTATGAGTTAGGATGATCCGGCTGCGATCCGGTGATGCCTGCCGGTCGCGGTCCCAGCGCTCGATCAGATCGTCGCGCGCCTGCTCGCGGGTTTGAGCTTCATGCACCATGCCGTGGGAGCGGTAGGCGTCAAGCGCATTGCCGGTCCTGCCGAGCGCCAGATCGCGCGTGGCGTCCCGCTGCCAGTCCTCACTTTGGCGGCGCACCTCGCCGATTTCCGCGCCGCCATGACGATCATGGATCGAGCGGAACGCCGCGCCCGCCTCGATTGCTTGCAACTGCCTGATATCGCCGACCAGCACCACCTTGGCTCCCGCCTCTGCGGCATGGGATAGCACCCGCTCCAATTGGCGCGTGCCGAGCATACCCGCCTCGTCGATCACCAGGATGTCGCGCGACGTGAGCAGGTCGCGGCCCTGCTGCCAGCCATGATCCATGCTGGCGATGGTGCGGGACGATATGCCCGATCCACTTTCGAGGTTTTCCGCGGCGATGCCGGACAGCGCCGCGCCCCGGACCTCGTAGCCCGCCGTCTCCCATGCCTCCCGCGCCACGCCCAGCATCGCGCTCTTCCCCGTCCCGGCATGGCCAACCACGACGCCCAAATCGCGGCCGTCCGTGACATGCGCCAGTGCGTCGGCCTGTTCGCTGGAAAGCACAAGCCCGCGCTGTCCGGCCCGTAGGAGCGCGGCCTGTCTGCCAGCATCATCGACCGCATGGCGTTCCCGTTCAGCCATCAGTTCGGCCGCGCGATGCAGGCGCTGTTCGGTCTCGATCATTTCGCGCGTCGTGAAGCGATCCTCGCCGCGCCCATCCTTGCCGAGTTCGGCCAGATTTGGTGCGCTACACATCGCGCCCAAAACGTCGTTGAACTGGTCGATCCCTTCGCTGTGCCGGTGCGCGAACTTTGCCATATCGCGCCGCGTGAAGGTCGATTGCTGCTGGGTGATTGCGTCGAGCCCGAGGGAAGGATCGGCGATGATCCGCGCGCCATTGCCGCGCGCGATCTCGCGGTGCATCTCGGCACGGTCGGCTTCGAGCCCTTCGCTTTCGATGTCCCGAACCTCGATCCGTTTAGCGGGCGCGCCGATCTGGCTTTGCGGCTCCAGCGCGATCCCCTGTGCTTCCAGGCTGCGATGGTCGATCCGCGCGTCGATGTCGAGCTCAGCCAGGCGCTCGTTGGCGACTTCGGCCCAGCGCTCGCGCCAGCGCTCAACCATCTCAGTGCGATTCCACTCCCGCACCTTTTGGCCAAAGCCGTTCTCGTCCACCGCGCGCATGGTGAGCATGACATGGGCATGGGGTTTGGGCATGCCATCCTCGGCCATGTCCCAATGCACATTGAGATCGGCGATCATGCCCAAACCTACGAATTCGGCCTGCACGAAGTCGCGAGCAAGCTCGATCCCCTGAGCCTGTGTCATCTCGCGTGGAATGGCGAATTCGACCTCGCGGGCAAGCTGGGCGTCCTTGCGGACGAACGCCTCGACATCGTTCCAGAGCCGTTCGCGGTCACTCCATGCTTCCGGCGCGTTTGCTGGCAGCATGATCTCGGAATGGACGACACCGCGCTTGGCGGTAAAGTCGTGGCTGCGGTCGAGGCGCTCGTCACGCAGACGCAAGCCCGAGCGGTAAGCGGCGGATGCCACCGCGCTTGCGCCGGACTTGCGGCCAATGACCTTGACGTGAAGATGATAGATCGCCATCGCGACCGGATCATTGACACGGCAAAGCGCACGTCGGAACGACGTATAAGCGCGCCCTCCCTCGAAAAATTCTCGGGCGGGACTATCCCGTCCCAAGCCGTCCTGGCAGCCTTACATCATTCTGCGGGTTGCTGAACTATCATCGCTCCATCGACAGCTTACGGAGAATATGATGCGCAAGCCACGGGACTTTGACGCGGAACTGAAAGCGCTCGAAGACAAGGCACGCGGGCTGAAAACCCGAAAGGTGCGACAGATCGGAGAACTGGTCATCGCCACCGGAGCTGACACACTCACCGCCAATGAATTGGCGGGTGCGCTGATCGTGCTCGCCGAGACAAAAGAGGCCGGAAAGAGGGAGGCATGGGCCAGGCGCGGGGCCGCGTTCTTTCAGGGACGGTCGCGGCGATCTGCACCGGCAACTCACCGCGACACTGACGGCGCTCCGGCGCAACCGGGTAGCGCGCAACCGGCATCAGGCCGCAAGGGCGCGACATGACATGCGCACATGGCAGGTCGAACGTCGCAAGCGCACGCGGCATCTCATCGAACTCGGCGGCCTCGTTCTGAAAGCAGGTGTCGTGGACCTGACCGGCGACGACCGTGCCATGATCTACGGCGCGCTGCTCTGGATGGCCGACAAGCTCCAAAGCGGTCAGGGCGAACAGGCGCGAGCGCTGTGGGCAGCCGAAGGGAAGCAAGCGTTCGAGTTGGGCTCGGGGAAACACAACGGGACAGATCGAATTGCTCGTCGTTGATGGCGCGACAATGGCATGTCAACCGAGCGACGACGGATTGCACCTTGGCGGCTTTGAGATTGATGACTAGCTCGAATCTGGTTGGGGTCTCGCCCGGGAGTTGGACCATGAAGCAAGCTGCCTTGCGGCCAGAATCATACACGAAGAAGGTTGCACTCGTCCTGCAAGGCGGGGGCGCCCTCGGAAGCTATCAAGCCGGCGTTTACGAGGCGCTCACCTTGTCGGACTACAAACCTGACTGGGTGGCCGGCATCTCGATCGGCGCAATCAATGCCGCCCTGATCGCTGGCAATTCGCCGGAAATGCGGGTTGGAAAACTGCGTGAATTCTGGCGCACGATCACTACGTCCGCGATATGGCCCGTACGGATTTCTGATCTCGTCAACGGCGCGGGTTTGCCTTTCGACCTTGGAAAGCAGATCAGCGCAATGCATGCGCTGATGTTCGGCCAGCCTAACTTTTTGCACCGCGAAAGACTACCGACTGGTGGTTCGGCCACACGCCGACCAGCTACTACGACACGAGCTCGCTGAAATCCACATTGGAGCGGCTCGTCGATTTCGACCGCATTAATTCCAGAGAAATTCGCTTCAGTGTCGGAGCCGTAAACGTCAGGACAGGAAATTTCGCGTACTTCGAAAATGCGGAGACTGAGATAAGACCGGAGCACGTTCTCGCGAGCGGCGCTCTGCCGCCAGGCTTTCCCTCCGTTGAAATCGACGGAGAGCACTATTGGGACGGCGGCCTGGTATCCAATACGCCGCTGCAATATGTGATCGAGTATTACCCGCGTCGTAGTCATCTCATCTTCCAGGTGGACCTTTTCCCGGCCCGCGGCGCCTTGCCCGGGAATTTGAATGAGGTTACCGAGCGGGACAAGGACATCCGCTATTCCAGCTGAACGCGGGCGGGCACGGATACATTGCGGCGACTGCACGATCTGCGCCACAGCATCAACATGCTTTGGGAGAGACTCCCCGAGAATCTGAAGCGCGGCCCGGAAGTTCGCCTTGCTCGACGAATTCCGTTGCGTGACTACCATGGACATCGTTGAATTGATTTACCGTCCGGAGCACGCGCTGGGACAATCAAAGGACTACGAATTCGACTGCCCGACGATGGAAACGCGCGGGGTCTCTCCGATGCGCAGGAAACGATAATGGCTGCGCCGTGGCTGGAGCCGATGCCGCCGGAGCTCGGAGCGCGTACATTCGACGTTCGCGGGAAGGATCGATGACGCCGGCGCGGTGGTGATTTCGTTGCGAGACGTCTCGTTCCAACAGTTCCAAAAGCGGACCTCGACAGCGGAATCGCGCGTCAGATTGCGTGGATGTCGCGTGAATCCATTGCCTCAACTCCGGATGAAGCCTTCGAGTTCGCCTTCCGCCCAAGCGAGAGTCTTCTCCATGGCTTCGCCTTGATAGAAACGCACGCACATCTTCGTCAGGATCGCCTGCGTATAAATCTGTTGGGCAATCTTCGGCGGAGCGGGCGATGCCGAGATCGATAGCGTCTGGTGATTGTACGGATTTGGATAATGGAAGAGGGTGCCCTTCGGCGGTCCTGCCTCGGCCCATGTCTTCAGGGTGGTCAGCTTCTGGAACGCCGGCAAGTCGTAGCCGTCGCTCGCAGCCACCAGTCTTTCGATCGACGCCGGTTGCGACAGATGCGTAAGCAGGCTCTTTGCCGCTTCCTTGTTCTTGGAGAAATTCCAGACGCTCCAGAAAAACGGAAGGTAGGGTGCAAAGCGGCCCTTCGGGCCCGCCGGGAAGCCGTGGGTCCAGCATTGCTTCGCGACCTCCGGCGCATCCCGTTTGGCAACGGCCCATGCGCTCGGCGGGTTCATGATTAGTGCGCCCTTGCCCGAGATCAGCCATTTGTTGTTGGAGGCATCGTCCCATGCCGGCACATCCGGCGGTAGGAATACCATCAGCTTTCTGTAATATTCGAGAACCTGCCGGACGTTGTCATTCTTCACAACGACGTTGCCTTTGGCATCGACGACCTCGGCCCCAAAGGCCTGGAAGAACGCGCCGACCGTATCGACGGAGTCGCTAGTTTGACCGAGACCGATGCCGAAGGGAAGACCTCCCTTATGGCAGGTCTCTGCCGCTTTCAGGAAGGTGTCCGTCGTCCAATTTTCCGCTTTGGGCGGTGCCCCGATCGGATACATCTCCTGAACGTCGACATTGGCGTACTTTTTCATCAGGTCGATGCGGGAGCAGGGACCTCTGATCTGGCTGCCGATACAGGCGGGAACAGCTAGCCATTTGTCTCCTGCCTTGCCAAGGTATTTGACGGCGCCATTGACTTCACCGTTTAGCTTGATGAGCGGCTCGACGACATCGTTCATGGGCTCAAGCAGATCGGCCTGCGCGTGCGGCCACCACGTCGTCATTGCAAGCACGTCGTGGCCAGACTTCGCTTGCGCTTGAGCGACGATGGTCACGAGGAGCTTGTTGCCTTGGGTCGTGATATAGTCGATCTGAACTTCAACCCTCTCCTTCTCGGCCCACTCATTGATCAGATCAGTACTGGTCTTGCTGGCGCCGGGGACCCAGTGATCCCAAAAACCGATCGAGAGTTTGCCGGCCGCGTAGGCGCCACGAATGTAGGGCGCGGTGATGAGCGCCACAGATGACAGGGCGGTGGCAGCCACAAATTGACGTCGAGAAAACTTCCTCTGAGACATGGCATTCCTCCATGATCAGCCAATCGGTGGCCAAGATGTTGCTGTGGGTCTTTGGTCTCTATCTACTAGTCAGGCCAGAAACCACTGCGGTGATTTGATCTGACGATCCGCACAGAATCGCTGGGCGTCTGTCGAGAAATAGGTTGAGCCGGCGTCTAGGACTTAAGTTGCGTGTGGAAACTTCAAGCAGGGCGCTTAGCCCACCTCCTGCCTTAAACACAATTGTCTGCAGTTTTGGCACCACGCCGCAATCCAAGGATATCACGAAGTTCGCGCTCCCGAAATAGGGTGCTGCGCGCGCTTTCCGAAGAAGAGCCCCAGGGGATCCCTCGAACGCGGCAAGTTCGTCTAGAATTCATAAACCAACTACTCGTGAGTGCGTGCCATCGCGCATTGCGGCCATCAAGTCGGCGAGTGCGACAGTAACTCCTGCGGCGAGTGCAACGTCCGGCATGGGCTACAGTCATCTGTCGCGCGCAACAGCTCACCGACGAGGTGACCGAATAGAGATAGATTTTGCTGTGGTGCAAATTCCGCAGCACTTGTATTGGCCCGGCTGAAGATTCGTAATGCGGGCGATTTTGTTGCAAAAATGGGTTGCCTCCGATCGGGCCACTGGGCCTATCGTTATGGCCGAAATTCGCTCAACGGACTCACGCCAGCCTCAACCGACCTCCGCAACAAAATCCGGGCAGAAGCGGACATCCTTAGGCCTTGCACCACACTGAGGTGATCTAGGCAACAAAACCAAACCGGCTTACCTTGTTCTGGACCGCATGCGGATCAGCCATGGCCAGCCCTACGTTGACAATTCTCATTCAACCTACGAACACTATCAAGACAGGAAATACTCAGGATACCGGCCTGTGGCCGTAGCGAGTAAACTTGACGCCATGTAACAAACTAGGGCGCTACCATGGACGTTGGCAGCTGGCTGCGAAACCTAGGATTGGGACGATACGAAACAGCATTCGTCGCGAACGCCATCGACAGCGACATACTGTCAGAACTGACAGAGGTCGATCTCGAAAAGATGGGGATCCCGCTAGGCGACAGGAAGCGCCTTATGAGAGCGATCAGCGTGCTGGGCGCGGGCTCTCCGCGCGCAGTCACCGGGACGGATATTGGTGAAAATGCACAAAACGGGCAAGGTGCTGAACGCCGTCACCTCACCGTGATGATCTGCGATCTGGTCGGTTCGACAGCCCTAACGGCTAGACTTGATCCGGAGGACATGGGCGCGGTGATCGATGCCTACCACGCCGCCTGTGCCCGTATCACGCTGTCCTATGACGGTTTCCTTGCCGATTTTCGGGGAGACGGAATATTGGCCTATTTTGGCTATCCCCGCGCGCACGAGGACGATGCCGAGCGAACCGTACGAACTGGGCTTGATATCATTGCCGCTGTTGCGCGGCTCGAAACGCGCGCTGGAGAACCTCTCTCGGTCCGCATTGGCATCGCCACCGGCATAGTGGTGGTCGGCGACCGCGGCGGCGAGGGCAACTTGCAGGAGCATGCTGTGGTCGGGGACGCCCCGAACCTTGCAGCTCGCCTGCAGACGTTGGTCGAGCCGAATACGGTCGTCGTCGCCGAATCCACGCGCCGGCTGCTTGGCGATCATTTCCTTCTGCGCGATCTTGGCCAGCACGAGCTCAAGGGTATTGCCGAACCAGTCAGGGCGTGGGCGGTCGAGGGCCTGTCCGCCTCCGAGAGCCGCTTCAAGGCGGTCCGCCCGGCCGGTTTGGCTGATCTCATCGGTCGTGAGGCCGAGATGGATTTCCTGCTCGAACGTCAACGCTTGGCCTGGAAGGGTGAAGGACAAATCATTTTGATTTCAGGCGAGGCGGGAATCGGCAAGTCCCGTCTTGCAGCCGCTCTCGCCGAACGCGTCGCCGGGCAACCGCACACGCAATTTCGTTACCAATGCTCATCGTACCATGCCAACAGCGCGCTTCATCCAGTCATCAACCAGTTGGAACGAGCGGCGGGGTTCAAAGCAGACGATACGCCCGGGATACGACTCGACAAGCTGGAAGCGCTACTCGCGTTAGGCACAACACAGGTTCAGGCCGTCGCGCCGCTTTTTGCCGCACTGCTATCGATCCCGTTGGGCGACCGGTATCCCCAACTGGTGTTTAGCCCGGCGCAGCAGCGCCGGCGGACCCTCGCGGCGCTGCTCGATCAGTTCGAGAGTCATGCGCGCCAACAACCAATACTGTTGCTGATAGAAGACGCGCAATGGGCTGACGACACCTCCCTGGAACTACTCGATCTCATAGTCGAGCGGGTACGCCAACTGCCGATCCTTGCACTGGTCACCTTTCGGCCGGAGTTCGAACCGCCCTGGGCTGGTCTCGCCAATGTCGGCACCTTGACGCTCGGCCGGCTCGACCGTGAGAACGTTGAAACTATAGTTACGCAGGTGGCCAGCGGGCGCGCGCTGCCCACCGAGGTGATGAAACAGATCGTCGCCAAGACTGATGGAAATCCGCTGTTCGTCGAGGAACTTACCAAGACTGTTCTGGAAGCGGGCATCCTGGTCAAGCAGGCTGATGGCTATCGGCTCGATGGGCCCCTTCCGCCTCTGGCCATCCCGGAGACCCTTCAAGACTCCTTAATGGCGCGACTTGACCGACTGCACTCGGTAAAGGAGATCGCCCAAGTTGGCGCCGCCATCGGGCGTGAGTTCTCCTATTCGTTGATCCGTGCTGTGGTCGCACGCGACGAGATCACATTGAAAAACGCACTAACCCAACTCGAGCAGGCGGAACTCGTGTACCGCCAAGGCGAGCCGCCGGAAGCCGTCTACAGCTTCAAACACGCGCTAGTGCGAGATGCGGCCTATGAGAGTCTGCTTAAGAGCCGGCGGTACCAATTGCACGGCCAAATTGCGCGCACATTAGAGGAGAGGTTTCCCGATGTGGTAGCGGGCGAGCCGGAAATCTTGGCGCGCCATTTCACTGAAGCAGGCATTGTTGACCTCGCCACCAACTACTGGCTCAAGGCAGGAAATCGCGCACTCAGCCGCTCAGCAAACGCTGAAGCCGTCAAACATCTCAGACGGGGTATAGAGCTTACTCGGGAGCTAGCACAGTCGCCCGAACGCGTTCGCAAAGAACTGGATTTTTACCTGGCCCTCGGACCGGCAGTGGCGGCAACCGAAGGCGATGCCGCGCACGAAACGTCAAGGGTATTCTCACACACTCGCGAGCTGCTGGGCGGCGGTGGCACTTTGAAGGAACAGATGACGATCCTCTGGGGTACCTACTTGGCTCACAGCATGCGGGCAGAATATACCGCGGCGCTCGAAGATGCTCAGCAATGCCTGGCCCTAGCTGCAGATCATAAGCATCCTGGAGTATCGGCGCTTGCTAACCGGTTCATGGGTCAGACATTGCATTTTATGGGCGTTTTCGTTGATGCGCGCGCTCATCTAGAGCGGACGCTTGCACTCTGCGCGACCAATCCAGAGACGATTGCGACTTATCGCAGTTTCGGCGTGGACGACCAAGTTAATTCCCTATCGTTTCTCGCATCAACACTCTTGTTCCTCGGCTATCCGGAGCAGTCTGCCGCTGCAGCGGAAAAAGCCGAGGGTCGTGCCCGAGCGATAGGACTCGCTTTCACGACCGCCTTAGCATTTGGCAATATGGCTGTCCTTGGCACGATAGGTGGTGATCCACGGCGCGCGTTAGCCAACGCTGATGAAGCGATAGCCATCAGCGTCGATAACGAATTTGCAGTTTGCGAACAAAGGGCGCGTTTCTTTCGAGGGTGCTTGTTAGCCCAAGCCGGTGATCCCCAACTTGGGATCGAACTGATGCGAAGGGCTCTGGCGGCAGCCGAAGGCAACTCTGAACGGAATCGTCGGACCCTTTATCTGGGCCATATCGCTTCTGCTCATGCGAGCCTCGGCCAGCCTGAAGTTGGCCTTGGTTTGCTGGACGAAGCAGTTCAAATCGCCGAAGCAACAAGCGAAAAGTTTTTCGAAGCCGAATTGTATCGTCTGCGCGGAAAGATTCTCCTGAGCTTGGGCAAGAAAGGTGAGGCGGAAGCTGACCTGCAGCAGGCATTGACGATTGCGCGGCAGCAGCAGGCCCGTTGGTGGGAGTTGCGCGCCGCCATCGACCTCGCAAGGCATTGGCACGACGACGGTAGATACGTTGAGGCCAATTCTCTTCTGCAGCCAGTTTACACCTGGTTCGTCGAGGGTTTCGACACGCCAGATCTGAAAGATGCCAAGGTCCTCTTGGACAAGCTGGGGACTTGGCAGGCACGCAATCCAAACGACCGAGGCAACGGCTAGAATAATGCCAGCCTCATTCACGCATAAGCCTCAGGGGACCTAAGAACCAAAGCCCCTGGTTGAACATTTGAGACCGCACACGATACGCTGGGGTTGCGCCGGTCAGATCAACCCTCGGTATTCGGAGATTGGCCGTCTTCGCTATGTGACTCAGTTTGCGTCGTCATCATGTTTCTGCCGACGATATCTCTTGCGCTGCAGCGTTTTGATGGCTGTTTCGACATCGGCCAACGCCTTTTGAAGCTCCTCTTTTCGCTTCTGAAGAATTATCGCGAGTTCGGCCCTTTGCTCGTCAGTCAGGCCTTCTTCGACCACATTCACGGCATCTGTTGCACCCATTGCTTTATACCTTGTGGTTGTCCGGATATGAAAAATGGCAAAAAATTAGCGAACCTATTGTCTATGATCGGGAAGTTGTAGTCAAACGCCTTCGCTAAGTCAGATCATCTGTAGTTGGGCATAAGCCTCCACCTCGCGGATCGGGGCACGGTATTGGCATGATATACGTTTCTTGCTCCTTGCGATCAGCTTCGACCTCATCGCTCAACGATCCGTCAACTGGCCAAGCGACCTCTCAGGGTTTGCGACGGCTTTAGTCAGGATCGCTTCGTATTCCGCGATCCAGTTCTGGAAAGTGTTCGCCTCGAACAGGTCGACTTTGTAGGTGCAAGAGCCGGCAATGCCCGAGGGTTTCTCCTCGAGCATCAAGGTAAGCCAAGCGCGATTGATCGGCAGGACCGGCCGCCCTTCCCTGTGAGCGCTTCCGAATGATTGGGCCACTATGTCGGGCAGCTCAAGTGGTCGACGAATCGCGTCCTGAAGGACGAAAAACACTTGAATAAGCGTTGCTGGGTCCACGTCGTCTTCTTCCGCTAGCCTCGCGGTGAGAATCTCGAAAGGCAACTCCTGCCTTGCATAGCTCTCCAGGACAGAATCCCGCACGCGGCGCAGCGCTTCGCGAAATGACAGATTCGAATCTATTCGAGTTCGGATGATCGTGGTGTTCTCCATTGGCCCGATAACTCGTTCTGTCCACTGCTGCGTGCGGTTGGCCATTGTAGTGGCGATGCAAATGTCACCGCGTCCCGTTCGAGCCAACAGCATAGCCTTGAAACCCGCCAGCAACGTCATGAAAAGGGTCCCGCCCTGGCTGCGGCCTAGAGCGCTCAGACGAACAACCAAGTCATTCGATAAATGAAACGGTTCATGGGCAATGGGTGCGGTCAGCAGCGCGCCTGCAGCGCTAACGTCTGTGGGGAAAACAGGTGAGGTCTCGCGCAAGTAGTCCTTCCAATAGGCGAACTGCCGGGTCGCTGACTCGCTAGTACACCACCGGCGCTGCCAGTCAGCGAAGTCGGAAAACTGAAACGCTTGCGCCGGCAACTGCACATTTTGACCGGCCGCAAAAGCGGTATAGACCTCGGCGACCTCCTCAAAGAAGATCCCGATGGACCAGCCGTCGACGATGATGTGATGCAGGATTAGCAGCAAGACGTGGTCGTCCGGCCCGAGCCGCAAGAGGCGCGTACGGAATAACGGCGCACGCTCGACGTCGAAGGGTGTCCAGGCTTCTTGCGCGGCCCGCAGCTCCGCCTTCTTGAGCACGAGCGCTTTGGCGCGCTTGTTTCCGGCAGATATTCCTACCCCAAGATCTTCAATGCCGAGGGGTGAAGCGACGTTGGATGTTGGAATGATGAAGGGAACGGGCCGCTCGCCTGCCCAGCTGAAGCCCGCGCGTAACGAATCGTGCCGACGGACAACCTCAACCAGACTCCGTTCAAGCGCCGGGACGTTGAGCGGCCCCTGCAGCCGATAGGCAAAGGGTAAATTGAACTGCGGCAGACCCGGCAATTCTCGCTCGATCTGAAGCATTCGCTCCTGCAGGATGGAGATCGTCTGATGAACATTGCTTTCCACGCGCGCAATCTCGAGCCGTGGCTCTGTTGACTGCGTTGCTTGTGCCTTGTCAATCCGCTGGGCCAAAGCCTCAACTGTACTTGCTTCGAAAATCGCTCGGATAGGCAACGAAACCTGAAAGACACTTGCGACCCGCGCCAGAACCCGTCCGGCCAGAAGCGAATGGCCGCCCAAATCGAAGAAGTTGCTAAAAATGCCGACCTGATCGACTTCAAGCAATTCCGCCCATATGCCGGCTAGGGCCTTCTCGGTAGCGCTTCGTGGCGCCACAAAGTTACCGGCCGTCACTCCGAGCCCCGAGCCGAACCCCGCCAGGGCGCGCCGGTCGAGCTTGCCGTTAGCCGTCAACGGCAGGTGATCGGGGAAGACGTAACCTGTGGGAACCATGTGCGCCGGAAGTCTGGTCCTAAGAAAATCGCGAAGCTCAACTGCCTCCGGCCGATCACCGGGCGCAGCAACAATGTAGGCGATAAGTTGCGTCTCGCTGCCCATGCTGTCTCGCGCCATGACCACTGCAGATCGGACTCCCGGGTGTTCCATTAGAACATGCTCGATTTCCTCCAGCTCGATCCTGCAGCCACGGATCTTCACCTGATGATCGATCCGGCCCAGGCACTCCAATATGCCGTCGGAGCGCCAGCGCGCTAAATCTCCCGTCTGGTACAGCCGTGCCCCGCGGCGCTTCGAAAAAGGATCGCGCAAGAATCTGCGGCGGGTCTGTTTCCGGTCGTTGAGGTAACCGCGAGCCACGCCGATGCCGCCTACATACAGTTCACCTGCAACGCCGATTGGCACCGGCTGCAAGTGGGAATCCAACACATAGAGGCGTACGTTGGCTATGGCGCGACCGATTGGCACGGTCGCCGTTGAAGTCGGCGGTGCCGTGAGGCGATGCGTTGCCACGTCGTCAGAGGTCTCGGTCGCTCCGTACGCGTTGATGATTGGCACGGCTGGAAAGTGCCGAAACCAGTCATGACAGAGATCTGGAGGGAGGGATTCGCCTGTAGAAATCAGCGATCGAATTCGGCTTAACGCACGAAGGGTGGCCCCACTTGGAGACGGTTGAAGGATTTCGCGCAGCAACGCTGGCACGATTTCAAGGGCAGTTACCCCCTCGCGTGATATCTCCTGCATGAGGAGCGCGGGGTCCCGCGTCTCTTCGTCCGAACAGATATGGACGCGTGCGCCTACCATGAGAGCTGCAAGAAACTGCCAGATGGCAATGACAAAGCTCTGGGGCGATGTTTGAGCGACCACGTCGAAAGCCGACAATTCGAGGTCGGCGATCTTGGAAAGGAGGTGGTTGAACATGCCCCGCTGCTCAATCATGGCTCCTTTTGGAGCGCCCGTCGAACCGGAAGTATAGATAACGCACGCCAAACTCGAGGGCGCTCGGCGGAGCGCAGTCATGGAATCTCGGGAGATTGCCGCAGTGAGCCTTTCAATAATCAGAACTCGAGGGCGCTCTCCGCGCCGCAACCCTGACAGCATCAGTTGCAGCGCAGGCGTACAGTCTTGCGTGGTCAGCACAATGCGTGCGCCGCTGTGTCGGATGATCTGTGCCAGCCTTGCCGCGGGCATCGTCGGATCGAGCGGAAGAAATGCACCTCCCGCCCGCAGCACCGCTATCATTGCAGCCAAGAAATCAATGCCGCGCTCGGTAAACAAGACAACCACTTCATCAGGGCGGACATTCTCGCGACAAAGCCGATTGGCAATGGCGTAGGCTCGGCTTGCGAGCTCGCGGTAGCTGAGCCGAACCCGCCCGATCGACACCGCTTCGGCGTTGGGGGTGCGCTCGACCTGCATGTCGAAACGTTCGGAGAAAGTGCTAAGCGGGTGAAGCCCAGTCTCGGTCCGATTCCAATCTACGACAACTTGCTTGCGTTCTGCCGCCGGCAAGAGTGGCAGATCAGAGATCCGTTGCTCGGGATTTGCGAGAATTGACTCCAGCAGCGTGCGGAAATGCGCTGCCATTCGCTTGATCGTATCAGCCTCAAAAAGTTCGGTGCTGTATTCGAGCCAGCCACTCAGAAGCCCATCCTCATCGACGAGTTCGAGCAACAGGTCGGACCGCGCGATGCCAGGGTCCGCGTTGATGGAGTGGGCAGACAGTCCATGGAGAGCCAAGCGTGTCGAAGATGCCTTTTGCAGAACGAACATCACCCGAAACAAAGGATTGCGATCCAAGCTGCGGGGCACACGGAGTGCCTGCAGAATCTCTTCGATCGGGAGTTCCTGGTTTCGATAAGCATCCAGCGTCACCTGCCGAACACGCCGCAACACCTCGCTGAATGTGGGGTCGCCGGATAGGTCGGTACGAAGAACCACGGCATTGGCAAACATCCCGATAAGTCGCTCAATTTCGATCTGATTGCGATTGGCAATCAGCGACCCAACCGCGATGTCGTCGTGCTCCGTGTACCGGCAGAGGAGGCATTGAAACGCGGCGAGCAGTGTCATGAACAAGGTAGCATTGTGGGTTCGGCTCAACGACTTGATGCCGCCGGACAAAGTCCGCGACAACGTCAGCGGCAGCCTGGCGCCGCGCCCGGTCCACGTCTTTGGACGGGGCCGGTCCGTTCGCAGCGGGAGTTCAGTCAACCCTTCGAGGCGCCCACGCCAGTAGTTCAACTGGGCTTCGGCGGCGGGCGTTCGCAGCCACGCGCGCTGCCATTCAACGAAATGTCGGTATTGGAATGGAATCTCGGGAAGTTTGGCAGGTATCCCTTTTGATCCGGCGTTATAAAGTACCTCGAGTTCTTCAAGGAATAGCCGCTGCGACCACCCGTCTGTGATCAGATGATGAAGCTTGATCAGCAGGGCATAGTCATGTTCGTCAAGTCTCAGTAGCTGCGCCCGTATGGGCGGCTCCCTTTCAATGTCGAAGGATTGCTGCAGCAACTCCGATGTCCGCGATTGCATCGCGGCGGCTCGCTTGGGTTCGGGCAGCGGTCGGAGGTCAAAGCGTTCCAGGCACGGCCGAACTGTCGTCACCGTTTGCATCGGCTCGCCCAGACGTTCCATGAAGATTGATCTCAATGCCTCATGGCGCTCACTGATCGTCGCGACGCTCGCCTCAAGGAGGTCAGGATCGAGCGGCCCGGACAGAAGCATGCCGGTCACAACGTGAAACTTGTGTCCGACCCTATCTATCCCGCTAAGGACGTAGATTCTTTGTTGCTGGCGTGACAGCCGGCCGCAGTTATCCGCCCTGATATCGCATAAGCCAGGGGGGGCGATGCCTTCCTTCTTCGATGGCTCGATGAGGGCTGCGAGAGACGCAACGGTTGACGCATCAAAAACATCCCTGAACGAGCAATCGACCCCGAAGCGTGTCCTCAGACGCGAAAGCAGCTGCGCCACCGTGAGGGAATCGGCCCCGAGCGCGAAGACGTCTTCATCGATCCCGACCTCATTGAGCTCCAGGAGATCCGCCCAGATTTTGGCCAGTTGCCACTCAGTCTCCGAGCGGGGGGCCGCCAAATGAGCTTTGCGTTCTACGCGCGACCTCGGCGTCGGTATCGAAAGCATCGCGGCGAGTTCACCGCGAATGACCTTGCCGTCGGGGCCCGCCGGGATCGTCGGCACAATGCGGATCAGGCCGGGCACCTTGAACTGCGCAAGGTGCTCGCTCGCGAACCGCCGGAGCTGCAGTGAGCTGATCTTGGCCTCCGCCCGCAGTACCACAGCGACAGCGACGTCTTCTCCAAGTCGCGTATGGGCAATGGGAAAAGCTACGGCTTGGATTACGTCGGGGTGGCTCAACAATGCCCTTTCCACCTCGGCAGGTGAAACCTTCTGCCCTCCGCGGTTGATCACATCCGCCTTCTTGATGCGACCGAGCAGAAACAGATATCCCTCGACATCCATATAGCCGAGATCGCCGGTTCGGAACCAGTCGCCCCGAAAAGCGGATTTTGTAGCAACCTCGTTATTGTCATAGCCCCTTGTGATGGTCGGACCTCTTAGCGCGATCTCTCCACGTTCGCCGGCGGGTAATTGTCGGCCCTCGCCGTCCATGACGACGATCTCGACCCCGGTGGGCTTGCCAACGGATCCGGGCTTCCGTCGTTCGAGAGGGTTCGCGGCAATCTGGCTCGCAGCTTCCGTCATGCCGTAGGTCTCGATTACGGGAACGCCAAAAAGCCCCTCCAGCTCGTCGAGCATGTCGGTTGGCAAAGATGCAGAAGCGGACCGGATAACTCGCAGGGATGACGGCCGGGCGTCGCGCTTGTGGCGGCGTGCTGCCGATATCAGCGCTCGATGGATTGGCGGGACTGCGGTGTACCAAGTGGGTCGAAACTTGGCCAGCCAGCCGAAGAAAGCCACGGCATCGAAGGCGGGCGGGCATACAACACTCGACCCGGCTGCCAGCGCAGTCAGCAGTCCCGAGATGAGGCCATGTGCGTGAACCAGCGGCAGAACGTTCAACAATCGGTCTTGGGATTCAAGCGCCAAGGCCGCGCCCGCATTATAAGCCGACCGACAGACGCTGGCCTGGCTTAGAGGCACCAGCTTCGGCTGCGCCGTGCTGCCCGAGGTCAATAGGATAAACGCGTCGTCAGCGCCCGCTGCCAATTCGCCGACGACGGCAGGTCGCGCCGCCGGGCACACAAGGCTGAATGCACCGGGCACCTCGCGGGATCGCTGCGACAGATCAATGACCGGTATGCCGAGGCTATATGCGACACCGCGGCTCGCCGAATCCACGTCGGCGCGCGTCAAGAGCGCCGCCACCCGCAGATCGCCGAAATAGCGCCGCCATTCGTCTGCGGCAAAGCCAGGGTGAAGCGGCACACAAACCGCGCCAGCGGCGACCGCTATTGTTGCCACTGCAGCATCCGCTCCGCCAGGTAACACGACCGCTACGCGGTCACTTCTACCGATACCCAGGTCGCGCAACTCACGAACAATTTCGGTCGTTCGGGCCCAGAGCGCGCCATATGTCAGCGATTCGCTCCCGGGCGCTAGAATGGCAGGGTGGTTAGGCGATATTCGTCCATAGTGGGCGAGAAGATCTCCGAGGCAGGCAAAGACGTGTTGTCCGGCCTCGCCTGCGTCCGGGCGCGGCAACTCTTTTGTAACCTTTGACAACGCCGTCCCTTTCTCAATTTCACTTGGCGCGCTGGCGCCGTTTCACTTGTGTTTTTGCTCCTTTGAGCCGTCTCCGGGCGATCGCGCACGGACGCGTTGCCGGGGGATAGTGGCGGCAGATTCATCGGTTGAATTTCGCGACTGGAGTGCGCCGCGAAACGCGGCGCGCATGGCTGGGTCGAGCTGATCGATCAGTTTGTCGGAACTGAGTGCTTCGGAGCCGAGGCGGCTGACCCACGCGTACGCACTTTCAAGCGTTTCCAATTCGGGCACCGCATAGGTAAGAAGATCTTGATAATATGCGGCGGAATCCTCCCGAAACAGGTCCCGCGCCAAACCGTTCACCAGCCGGCGCACACCATACTTTATCCCAGTAATAGCCGCTCCCGTTAAACCTAGACTAGGCATAGCTCCGAAGGTGAAATTGTGCAGTCGACCGAGGAAAGGAGCGCTTCCGGGCCGCCGCTCCATGAATTCAAATGCTGCGCCAAGGTAAGGGTGTCGTGCGAGCAAATCACTTTCCTCACCGGGTGGAGGCGTGAATCGGTCGCGCCAAAGGGCAATTTGGTGAAGGATCGGGGCAAGCTCTGAGCGGGCCGAAAGGTTTGTCTCAACGCCCGTAGCAAAGATGATGAAGTCAAATGCGAAGGTGCCAGCGCTGGTTTCGACTGTCGCGACGCCTGCTCCGTCACGAACCGATTTCCATGCGCAATCGGCATGCCACGCGAAATTTTCAAATCTGCGGCAACGCCAAAATGTATCTTGAGTTGGCGGTACCGGAAGCTCCTCCAGAATGTGGCGCATGAAGCGCCAGCGTTCCAGGTCTGACAATTCTCCAAAATGGCCGAACATGCCCGCGAAGTTCATCCAGATGAGGGGATTGACCCGGGGAATGTCTGAGCGACGGAAGCAAAGGTCGACCCGAGCGGCGCCGGCTTCAAGTGCGCTAGCCGCATTGTCGAAGGCGGAAGCTCCAACGCCGAGTACGCCAACGCGCTTTCCCGCAAGTCTATGGAAGTCTATGTCATCAGCCGAATGGGCATAACGCTCCGCCGGGAGATCAGCGACAAGAGGTTGAGGAGCCCGCCAACTTCCGCTGCCATCGAAACCCGTTGCGAGGACGATCTTTCGCGTATGGACGCGTTCGATCCGGTCGGGACGGCGGAGATGAGCCAAGAGGAAATCGCCGGCAGGCTCGATCGACGTTAGCTCAACCTCGTTTTCGACGATTATGTCGAGAACGTCGCGGTACCAATCGAGATACGAGCGCCATATCTCCTGAGGTATCCTGTCGATGCGCTCCCATGCCCGGCGGCCGAATTTCGCCTCATACCACGCGCGAGCCGTGAGACTTGGGATGCCGAAATCGATGCCAGTCACTTCCTTTGGAGTCCGCAACTCCTTCATGCGGGCAAATCGGCGCCAGGGCCCTTCGAGCCCCCGCGGACTCCGGTCGATAACTCTGATATTGGTTATCCGCTCAAGCTTCAGACCGAACGCGGTCGCAAGTCCGCTTTGACCACCGCCGACAATCAGCACATCCAGGACCGGAACACCGTCCTTAGAGTGTGGCACAGTCCACTCTCGAGGGGGATAGCTTAGATACGTCAGTTCGCGCCGCACCCGATCCGAGAGCTGGGTAACCCTCATGTACATGCCCCCGCTACAAGGCCGCAAATGGCGGCCATGCTCGATCAGCCAAGGCGGTATCAGGCGCTGTCGAGCCGTTCAAATTCCGTCGTGCATTGCCTTTTCAAAGCCGTCGTGCGCAGGCTTCAGCCAATCGCCGGATGCCGACAATTTCCGATACATTCCCGTGCACCGCATTTAAAATGCATCAGAATAACCCGCTGGATGCAAGGGCTTTGCCGACATGGTCAAGCTCGCGCTCGTCCGCGACCACATCCAGAATGATCGTGCTGACGTTCATTTCCACGAAGCGACGCAATTTCGCTCCGATCTCCGCATAACTGCCCACAAGGTACGGACAATCCGCTTGAAACGTCAAAAAGGGAAGAAGCCAATAACCGTTCTCATGAAGTTCGTCGTTTTGCCCGGCATCCTTGAGTCGTCGTTTCCAAACCGAGTCGGTATTCTCCATCGTATATTTTAGCAACTCGCGTTTCTCGGCACTGTCTTGAAAGAACAGCTTCGCCTCCCGCCTCGCTTCATCACGGTTCTCTCTTGCAAAAATCCCGAAATTTACACCGGGACCATTTATTCCTTCCTCAAGGTTTGGCGGAAGCATCTGCATCATCAAGCACCCCATCTGCTTCGCTACTCGATGGGCGTCATCGGATTGGCCCGCGATCAGAAACTCCGGCATCAGCGCCGGCGGCAAGCCCGGGCGCAGCTGCAAATTGTTCGTCGTGTAAAATTTTCCGTTGAAATTCACGGGCCTGGTGCTGGCCAACAGTTGACGCACAATGTGTATGAATTCGCCCAGCCTTGTATATCTGTCATGGTGGGAGAGCTGCTCGTCGCCAAGCCCATGGAGATCGCTCGCCGCGGTGCCGGTGATCGTATTGAGATAGATCTTCCGGTTGTAGAGCAGTGCGAATGACGAAACGAACTTGGCCGCCGTGAATGGGTGCATATAGATCGGATTCACGGCAATCAGCGGCGAGCATTCTGCCGTGTGCGCCAGAAGATGCTGGGCAATAGACCATGGCTCAACAAGCGTGTCGTTTCCCGCGAACAACAGAATGCCAGCCAATCCATTGCGATCGCTGAAACGTGCAGCGCGCATCAGCTCATCGATGTATCTGGCAGAATCAATATTACGCGATATAGCAGGAAATACGCGAAGCTTGGTCTTGCCCATTTCCACCGATCCTGGGTCGCGTTATGAATTCCAAAAAGTCAGGGCGATGAGCTCAGTCGAGCATCGACGCCCGAACACTTTGACTCATGCGAGCTTACGACAAGGGGGATGTCAAGCTCGCCTTCGATCGCTGCTGCTGCTGCCACGCCTGAACTGATCGCCAGGGATTCTACTGTCCAAGTTCGTTCGTCGAACTTGACGATGCTGCGGCCGGGTTCAGGTCCGACCTCTACCTCGCGTGGATCGATAAAAAGCCCTCGGCCCAATGCCTTGAGTACGGCCTCCTTCCGCGTCCAAAGGTCAAAGAAGCTGGAAAGGACTTGGCTGGTCGGCAGCTGCTTCAGCAGTCTGGCCTCGCGGGGCGTCGCAATTTGGAGCGTAACTCCCAAGGGATCAGTGATCGGCCGCCGCACTTCAATATCCACGCCGACGCATCGATCTTTGGCTGCTGCGATCAAGCCGTGGCGGCCGGAATGGGAGAGATTAAATTGAAGGCCTTGAGCCGGTCTGGCAAGCATTGGCTTTCCGGCCGCGGTCGTATCAAACTCGATGTGCCGTGGATCGCATCCGAGCTGAAGGGCAAGTATGTGTCGAAGCGCACAATGTGCGCGCAATGACCGGTCGCGATCCTGTGGCCGCTTCAGGCGATCGGCTCGCACGCGCTCACTCGTCGAAAGCAGGCTTAAATCGCCGCTTGAGCAATCCAGATTTACCGTCCAGATCTTCAGGCCTGTACTTCGCAAGTGGTACCTCTTAAGTAGGTTCACTAGGAATCCGTCCTGTGGGTCGCGCGTCAAGAACTAACTGATTAGGCTGCGTGGATAGGCGAGAAGCCGGTCGAACAAGGATATGGGAGCGCTAGCAAATTAGCGCTTCACGCTTTCCAGCGCACGATGACGATGCGGGCGGCCACACATCGGCGGACGCCAAGAGCATCGGGAACGTCAGTTGAAGATTGAGTATAGATCGAGTATAGATTGTCCGGGAGAGGCGCACAAGGAGCGGTCATCATGGCCATTGGTGCGTTTTCAATGCCCCAAAGCGGCGCTTGGCATCGCATCGTGGGAGCGGTCCTTGGCGGCAGGAATGCTAGTTTTGTTGCCTTGAGCTTCTGTTGCTCGCTTTCGGTTGCCGGAATAGCTGCCGATGTTCAGGTCAATGCACCGGACCACAATCTCCCGCACCAAGGCAATTTCACGAGCGAGAGCGAGACCAGTGTGGCGGTGGCCGGCCCGCTCGTCGTCGTCGGCTACAATTCGTCCAAACAGGTGGTCCCGCCCACCATCTGCCCGACAGGTCGCGCCACCAACTGGAATAGCATTAGCGGATACGCCTTTTCGACAGATGGCGGAGCGAACTTCACGGACGGAGGCTTGGTTCCGGCAAACGGGAATCGTTTGGAGGGTGATCCCTCCCTCGCCTTCGGCCCGAATGGCACGACGTTGTACTATGCTTCAATCGGCTCCACGGGAATGTCCTCGCGTATCTTCGTCAGCCCCTCAACTTCGCTCAGTCCCGCCGTGACATTTGGGGCTCCTGTCCCCATTTCCGGCCTCGCGGCGGACCCCGTATCGTCTACACTCCCTGAAGACAGACCGTCTCAAGACAAGGAGATGATCGCGGTGGACACGACGGGGGGTACATACGGCGGCCGTGTCTACGTTGCTTGGTCGGAGTTTCCTGCCGGGCACCGCCCCAATGGAGCCAGCCGGATTCTGTTCGCAGCTTCGTCATCGACGACCCCGCTTGCCTTTTCGGCTACACAACCCCTTTCGCCGATCACTGCAGTGAATCATGGCGCCATGCCGGCGGTGGCGCCGAATGGCGACGTTTACGTCGTTTGGAGTGTCGTGACACCCGGAACGGGACCGGCACCGCATCAAAACCCCGCGGCGCCGCAAACGATTCAAATTGTCCGATCGACCGACGGCGGTGCCCATTTTCATGACCCAGATACCGGCGCCCCCGCCCCCAACTCCAAGACGATCGCGAGCGTCACGTCGGCCGTCGGCAGGATGATCAGCTCGGGCATCAATCTCCGCACCCGCGGGTACCCACACATCGCCATCGACCGGACGTCGACGGGGAGTCCGACACGCGGAAACATCTATGTCGTATTTCAGGCGACGCCGCCTGCTCCGGCGACCGCGCGCTCTGAGATATTCTTCACTCGCTCCACTGACCGCGGCAAAACCTGGGACACGCCGCGAAGCATCAGTAATGGCCCGGCGGTGACGCTCAATGGAGATGCGACGCAGAACGACAATTGGATGCCCTCAATCGCCGTGTCCGATGTGACCGGACACATCCGGGTGGCCTTTTACAGCCGGCGCGAAGACCCGCTGAACACCGATATCCGTGTCTACGATGCTGGATCCACCGATGGGGGGCTGACCTGGTTTAATCAGCCCCGTTCAACGACCGCATTCAGACCGAGTACGGCGGGTGACGATCAGGTGATCGGAAACGACACCTATATGGGCGATTACATCAGTTTGGTCGCTGCGGGGTCGAACTTTTATGCGGCTTGGGGCGACACCCGAAATAGCTGCACGCCTCCGGCCGGCGCCACATGTCCGTGCCATCCAGCGGGGCGCGGCGATCAGGATGTGTTCTTCTCCACTGACAGCGACCCGGTAGGTGCTGATCTCGCCATCACTCCCTGGGGCTTCGTAACGGGGCACGGACCGGCGTGGCAGTCGCCCGATATTTTTGTCGTCGACAATGGAAACAACGTGGTCAATGCGAAGCAAGGCATGATGAACCGTTTGCGGGCCCGGATCCGCAACCTCGGGAGTGCTGCGGCCAATGCTGTGACAGTGAGATTCAAGTACGCTCCGTATTTAATCGGTCTCACTACTGCGGGCTTCTTCAAGGAGATCGCCGCGCCAACGGTCAATTTCGCCGCGGCGCGAGATGCATCTGGAAACGATCTAATGGTGGTTCCGGCCCAATGGGACTTGACGAATCCTTCCGAGAACAATGGCGGTATCTGGCCGATGCCGATCAGCGCTTTCCAGCACTTCCGCATCAAGGTCGACGTCGAACTTTCCGCCGACGTAAATCAGAGCAACAACGCCGCGCAGACCAATTCCGTCGATTTGACTGCGGATTGTTGTCGGCCGTTCCGCTTCCTGGTCGGAAATCCATTCGAACGCGACATTACCGCCCGCCTTGTGATCGATCCGCTTCCGAAGGGGTACAGTGTAAAGCTCGAGGGAGGCGGTGGCGAGCAGGGGAACCCGTTCGTTCTGCGGGCGAGGGAGATCCGGGTAGCCACGGCGCAGTTTGTGCGGCCCGCCGGATTCGCGAAGCTGCCAAGGACGAACGATGTTGTGGCATCGATTTCGATGCAGGTGGACAACCAGATTGTCGGCGGCTTGTCGGCGCGATTGGCCAAGGCGAACATCAAAGTGTCCCCCCTGCGTGAAGTGCGGCCGAGGCCCCGTTTAATGACGCAAGCACCGGCGCGATCCGCACCCGCACCCGCATCATCCGCACCCGCACCGGCCACGCCGAACACCGACGTCACGCTGGATGTATCTGCGGCCCCGGCACTCGTCACGCGCGCCATTGCCTCAGCCCTTGGGGAACGGCAGCTCCCAGTCGCTCAGGTCGATGCGGAGCGCGGCCTCGTCAGTTCGGGCCCGATTCCGCTGAATGACGCGCAGATGAGAGAAGCGGTCGCGGCCGAGTTGCTTCGCGGCCTGAAAGAGGTAACGGGACAGCATTACGTTTCATTCAAAATCGATAGAGACGCCGCCGATGAGAGATCGCAGGTGATCGTATCGGTGCGCATCTTTTTGGAAAAAGCAGAGGTCAACAGCCCGATCGGTGGCGAGCTCGTACCGTCGAATGGCAGTCTAGAAAAACAGTACAGCGAGATGGTTACTCAAGCTGTGCCGCGGTCGAGATAGGCGCATTCCCCGGCGATGAGGTGTCGAAGGCTGTCTAGCCAAGGCTTAGGTCAGCTTGACGAACTGGATTGTGTGACGAACTAGTGCTGTCTTAGATCGCGGGTCGCGACTTGGCGCACCCAGCCGAGCGAGGGAAAGAATTGGGGCTTGCGAGTGGCTGCCGGCTGGGTCGGCGCCAACGCGATGAACCCCCATCGTCAATGTCTCGACCAGCGCGAAAGGGAAGAATGGCGGTTGGTGCGGCTGGCCAAAAGACGCGCAGATGGAAGCGATGCGCGACACCTTCGCGCGTTCGTCGATCCCCGATCCTTCTCCCGCCTGGTCCGCTGACCGCGTTGTCTTCGGCAAGGTAGTTTGGGGGATCATGCTGAAACATCATGAAGATCAATGAGGCACATTTTCCCCAAACTGCTCAGCAACACGTTGAAATCGTTGGATTCGCGGAATTCCCTAGGGAGCGCCAGCAAACTCAGGCACTTAGGTAGCCATCTGCCGCGTTCGTTGAATAATGGTTGAATAAGACGCTGGTGAACAGTCGCGAACGCTTGGGGAATTTGCTGCTGACATCAGCAGACTAGCCTCGGCGCGATGCCTCACTGTGACTGGCGCATTCGCGGAAAATTTCCTCGTCGCCCTTGGTGTCCGGAAATATTCAAACCGCCGCTGACGTGCGCTGTCGTACGCGAGCGCCCTCGGATGTTCGCATTGACGTTGCTCGTCGCACAATCAACTCTTGTCCTGTCGAGCTTTGTGCGAATAAGAGGGCCACGTGAGATACAATCGACGAGAGAAAACTGGCGGACAACGGTCACAAGTCAGTCTATCCGCTCCGAAAGCCGCAGAACCGAGCACGATGCCATTCGCCCAGCGGCTCACCTGCACGATTGACGATGCATGCGAAGTGACCGGCTTGGGACGCACGAAGCTTTACGAGTTGATAGGAGCTGGGGCGTATCGTCACGACAACGATCGGACGTCGGCGACTAGTAGTGGTGCGCTCACTTCTGGCGCTCCTTGACACCAACATGTCAAACTAATGGAACGTGCGACTTAAGGAAGCAACCCCACTTTCAACGCGCTTTTCCTCCAGCACTCATTTTGATGACACGACCATGCTCCATTAGCCGGTCGAACCCACCCACCACCGCATCATCCGCACGGCGCCCCTGCCAGAATTCGACGGCATCCCTGGGATCGCGATCACGTGATCGTCGATACTGCCAAACACAATGTGACGAAATGCGTTGAACTGATTTGTGCAGCAATCTAACGGAAAGGCGCGACCTTCGTACCGCGTCTATGGCATCGGGTTCAGATTTCTGCGGAAAGCAAGGATTCTAAACGCCGTCTGTCCGCCCCGCGCGGCTCCGGTGTTTCCCGCGGACTGAGGCGAAGGTCGCCGTGTTGATCTGCCGAAGATGGATGAGAGTCATCAGCAACGCGGCGTAACCGCGGGCATCATCCAAGGCCGAATGGTTATGAGATATGCCACCAAGCCACTCTTTTGGATAGGTGTCGCGCGAACACTCAGTGTAATTCCACCCGAGTGCCCCGACGGCCAGCGACTGAAGATCCACACCGGATCCGAAACATAGCCCATGTGCTCGCGGCCGATCGAACAAACGAATGCCTCGGAATCGTTGAAGATACCAGTCGATCCAGGCACCATCGAACGTCAGGGGATGCGCGACAAAGACGGGAGTGCCTGGCAACGATTTTACCCAACGTGCGTAAGAAGCCATTCCCTCGCTTGCATCCACGGGATCTTGAGTTGCGCGCAGCCACGCCTCAGGTTGTGTTTCCACCAGGTCATTGTGCCCGGGTCTGACAAGCCTCCACGAAGGGGGCGAATGTTTATGGCAAACTGACCGAAGTCTCCTCCGTCCGCGCTCTTAGCAATCGAAGCGAAGCTTAGCATCGAGTGCACACCGGGATCTGGCCCGTTCGTTTCTACATCGGTTACGACGAAGATTGTTCGCTTAAGCATGCGGCACTTCGATCAATCATTGGCGCTATGACCGTGGCCACAATAATTTGAACACACCATCGGGGCAATCGCCAAGCTTGCACAGATCCTCTTGAATATAATATGAAAAGTGAGGCGCGAATAGTATTCGTGCAGTATGCATAATATTCAAAATGAATCACGAAACTCTTTAAAGTCACCCCGCACACGCTTGTCTTCGAGAGCCCCGAGTGGCAACGAACCGAACTTGGCCTCGATGAGTTTGAGGTAGCCATCATAGGCGCGCTTACTCTTCTCACCGAGGTCCTTGTACTCGCTGCAGTCCTTGAAGTAGTCGATGAGCGAGCTGAACGTCTCGGCACTCTTCTTCTTGTAGGACGCAACAGCTTCATTGTAGAGGCGCATGAACTCGGGCGTGCCAGGCTCCGCGTCGATGCGTGGGCCGCCCTTCCAAGCGTACCAATAGGTTTTCGACGTTCCGTCAGCGAGTTTTTTGATTGACCAGTTGATTCCCTTCAGCCGCACTCGCATTTTGGGATGCCTTCCACGCGTCGTATGGTGATAGCCGCGGTTGCATTGTAGGCTGGAGACCGGATAGCCGGTCGACGATTCTGCAACGTTTATGCCAAATCTGGATGACGTGAGCGGGCACTTGCTCCGCCACGAATTCGCGCTCCGATGGACGCGGTTTTCACGTGTCTCAGCGTTTTATCTTTCGCTCCGATTTGAACGAAACGCCTAACCGCATTGCAGCTTTGCGAATGCGCTCAGGCGTGCGCTTCATGATACGAGCTGCTTCCTCTAAAGACTTCGACGCTTTTGCAAGTTCGATAACGCGACGATCATCTGCAAAAGACCAAGACTTGCCAGCCATCGGTGAAGCGCTCCTTATGAAAGACAAAGCCGCCGAGCGGAGTATGTTCGCTGACGGCTTTGCTTGGGGACCGGACGAGGGCAATTGCCCGGCGGTTTTATCGATAGCTCAACTTCTCGATAGAGCAACGCATGTTGGGCATTAAGCTAACTGCTCAACCTTACTGATACGGGTATTCCAAGCGGCCGTTGTACGACTTCCGTATTTTTACGGTAGGTTCGTTTGCGCTTGGAGGATGCCGTTACCCCGCTGTCTTATCTTCCTTGTCTGCGCCGCGCGCCACGATCTTCAGTGCCTCATCCGGCAACGGCCTTTGCAATGCCTTCGCCTCGTCCCAGGGCGCTCGCATCCATACGTCGCGCTCCTCGTCTGTTAACAAAATGACCGGCATGGCCTTGGGATGGATCGGCTCGACGACTGCGTTCGGCAACGTCGTCAGGAAGCCATAGACCAGATGCGGACCGGGAATGGGCTTCGACTTAGTGCCGCGATCGCTCTTGAATTCGGTCCAAATGCCCGCGAAGCAGGTCAGCGGCCGATCATCATTGATTCGGCTCCTAAGGGGCTAGAATTTAGAGAGCAATCTCAATCACAAGAGTTCGCAGTTTTATTCTGGGCGGCGCGCCACCCACAACTCAGGTCATGCAACCAGCCTAGGAATTTCCTGTTCTATCAATCGCAAGAATGATGTTGCGAGCCCCGCAAGGTGCGACGGCGCACCCTTCACTTGCGGTTGAGTTTGCGGTTCCCCACATTCATGGTCATTCAGCCAACTTGCGACGTCGATAGAGCGACCCGGGAGGCCGCGCGCCCATGAACACATTGTTTGATAATACTGTTCAATCCATCCAGCTTGGCATCGAGGATTACGAACACAACGACCCGAAGCGGGCGCTCTCGGCCGTCCGGAATTTCTACGCCGGCACGCTGCTGCTGGCCAAAGAAGTCCTGGTCCGTGCGGCACCGAAAGCGGAAAAGGAAAGACCAAGCGCATTCGCCAACGGCCGAGGTGGAGCGCGGCCGGCTTGCTGTTGTGGTTCGCACCGCGCTGACCGAGATGGGCGATGACTGTCGCGAACAGGCACCCTTAATGCCTTACATAAACCAGTGGCCCGATTCATGCTTGACCCCGTAGCGCGAGCGCGGGAGATTTCTGTTTTTCAGCACCAATTTTGAGCTGTTGTTGGGAGTACAACATGATTGACGAGAATTTTGCTCGGCTTCGAACACATCGCAGCAACATTCAGCGCTATCGCCATCTGCTAGAAACCAGCCTGACGGACCTCGAACGAGAGTTTATTGCCAAGCGCCTTGCGGAAGAACAGTCGGCCATCGAAACGCTCTCTGCGAGCATCCCGGCAACCTCATCCCAGGACCCACACGCAGCTTAACAGTAAGCCTTAAAAGCGGCCCGGCGCACGACAGGTTTCCGGCCGACATGCGCCGAGCCTACCACCACGGTCACCCACCGGAACGGCTTGTTCAGCGTGTGTGTGATTCTTGGCAAAATTGGGTGCCATGCAGAAACCCGCCGGGTTGAGATCGGCGGGTTTCCGTACTCCCGCGGGGGCTTAGGGGCTTTCCGCGATTAAGCCCTGCGTAGCAATCCGTGATTAACAATTTATTAGGATTGCAGTCTCACAGGCCGTGCAGCTGGTCGCCGGTATCATAGGCCCGTGGCACGGACCTGCAGTGTATGAAGCGCTGGGGATTTCAGTGTCCCAGCTTAGGAATAAGCGCCGCCGGGCATGCCATTTTGATCCCGGCGGCGTGTCTTTTTGGGAACCTGCACTCTCAGGAAAACTTGGTAATTGCCGCCGAATGGCCGTCTGCTTACTCCGACATAACAGCGGGATTGCCGGCCTAGCCAGAATTCTCTGGCGCCGTTTTGGCTCGCTTGGGGGTTGAATGGCCATGCACTTCAGCCGCGTTGCTCCCGGGACAAAAGAGCTAGAGATATGGAGCGCATGCGAGCGCGGCTTCTCATTTGTAATCAGTAACGAGAGTAGCAATGGTCCTGGACTCCACGGGAAGCCTGGCTTTGTAGCTTCCTGGCGCCCCATCAATATCAACCAGCCTGCTATCAGGGTGGGCGGATCACCCTTCAAGACGTTCGCCGAAGCTGAGAAGGCCTGCCAGGCCATGTTGGAGCACCTGACCAGATAACCTCGGCTTTGGCGCACCCCGGTGCTGCTGGCGCGCTCACTGAATGCGAAATGGCCGCAGATTGCTCTGCGGCCCACCGACTAAAATAATTCTGCCGTGCTGAAATCATAGCCCTCGGTGCTGCGGGTAACCTACCTCAACTCTGTTTCAATTTCGCTTCGCCACTCCCCGTGTGACTACGGACGAGCATATAATTTGCCGTGAACCATCGCGGGCGCGGCGCATTGGCCCGATCGCGTGTTCGTGGAAGTAGCGGCACGCACTCGGACGGCTCCAGTTGAGCCTTGAGCCCCCTGGCCGCCCTTCCATCCTGCTCGGCCCTTCCATCTTCCTCACGGCCGGCGCCGTTGGGATCATTGAGCATCTGCTGGGGATGTCTGACGGAGCGAGAAATCACGACAGGACCGACGATCCCGGACGGCCGAGATCGAGCATTTCGGCACCTGCCCGGTTTGCGGCGCGCTGGTTCGACATGCGTGACCGGGCCAAGTCATAACGCACGCCATACGCGGAGATCGAGACCATCGAGGATGATGGCACCGACGCGCTGGGGTGAACTAACCGACTGGTTCGATTGAGGAGGCCGAGGGTGTGCTGAGACCTAGCGACCCTATTTCGGGGGCTGCGGCGCCTTCAAGATGCTCGCACCCACCGGCAAAGATTCGTGCAACGAGCGCTTTTCGTTCATTCATGAACCTTGGCCATTCCGTAATTTCTACTTACGCAACTGAGCCTGGAAACAGGCCAGTACCATATCACGCGCGCGGCTCATTTCGAGAATGCGGCACAACCACCGCGTAACGCTCATCCAAGCAGCCGCACGACACCGCCGCACTCACCTCGATTTTGTCAACGGGAGCATGCAGACCGCGGCTGCTGTATAAGCGAGTCAAAAGCGGTCACCTATACATCAGTATCATTGAAGGGCCGGGCGTGATCGGTTTTATGGTGCCGCAAGGGTCCTTGACGGGCCACCGGGCCTTAGGGCTCGCGCGCTTGTGATCCACCTCGTTTGCTTACCCCTGCCGGCTCCACCGGCAGGGGTTTGCGTTTGTGGTCCCTGCATCCAAACCCACGTAAGCCCGCGGGTGATCCATGTTCAGCTGACGTCATCACGGAAGTTGGCCATCATCATTGGCTCGTGTTTGCGGATCGGCAAAGCATGGTTTTTTGCGCCGGACGAAAACGAGGCGGTAAAAGCGATGGCCGAACATGAGCGCGCGCGGCCGCCAATCACGTGGGTCTGCAGATAATTCGCCGGATCAAAGCCGCCAGCGTGAGCCAGCGGGCTTGAATTCACCCGATTCTTAGATTTTCCGCGGACGTTTTGCCCCGGTTGCTCATTTCTTCATAGCTCACCTTGGCACCCTCATTGAGGCTGCTCAGGCCGGCTTTCTCGACAGCTGAAATGTGCACGAAAAAATCTTTGCCGCCGCTGTCGGGCTGGATAAATCCATATCCCTTGGCCGGGTTGAACCACTTTACGGTACCTGTCGCCACGTCGGCACTCCCTGTTCAAGGGAGACAAGCTAGGTCCGTATGACCGCGCGTTGCAAGGAAAACCCGCCGGTTTGAGCCGACGGGCTGTGACGCCGGACCGAGCCGGCACCATTCCGGCCGCTGGGTAGAGATCGGGCGGCTCGGCGGAACGTCTGTTGGTGGATCTTTGAGACGTGCGGACGTACCCTGCGAATTCCGCTGATCGGGCTGAACCGGAAGTCTCTGGCCGACCGTCAAAACGACGCGAATGACCCGGAGCGGACATTGCAAATGTTCGGAAACACCGCCGGTAACGGCGTAATCGGAGAGATGCAGCGGATTGTTCGGGGACGACGCGCCAATGTGATTAATGATGCAGCTCGCGACACCAACCATGAGTCACCTAATTGCCCATTCTCCGGGAAACGGAGCGCAGGCATTTGTGCGAGGCCCTGGATTGCTTCGGCGCTCCTCGGAAGGAGGTAACCCTGCGACTTGCCGGCAAACTCACGTCTTCAGTGCCCGGAGAGAACGACGCCGCTCCAGTGTATCCGAAGGACTCTCTCCGAAGCGTCTCCGATACTCGACGGAGAAGCGCCCCAAATGGGTGAACCCCCAACTCATCGCGATGGTCGTAACGCTCTCTCCTGGCTGCGCCCGCGCCAGTGCCTCATGCACCTTTTCGAAGCGCGCATTGCAAACGTAACGCATCGGGGAAATGCCCTTGGTGTCTCCGAAATGCTTCAACAGAGTACGGCCTGCGACCCCTGACGCTTCAACGATCGATTCGAGGGTTACGGCCGAGTCAAGGTGCGCCTCTATATAGTCGATCGCGCGCTTCACGTCGCGCGGAGCAATCCTTCGCGCGCGGCGTCGAAGCGCTTCGAGGTAGTTGTGCGGCTGCGACAGCAGCAGCCCGGTCATGATGAACTGCTGGAACATGCTCATCGTGATCGGATTCAGCAGCGCTGAATCGGGCTGCTCAAGATCAGTGACGGCCGCGAGCACGTAGCGCGCGAGGCTCCGCCCGTAGCCCGCCTCCAGGTCCATTGCCGGTGCGAAATCCAACGGGGCATCAGGCGGCTCGCCGAGCAACGCTGCAAGCTGCCCGGCCAACGCATCGCCGGTTATGCAGAGCTGGATTCGAGCGCTGTCCGCGCTCGATAAGAATTGGCACTTTTCACGGCCGGGCGACGCAATCGCAGCCAGTTGCGGACCGCAAGCAATGCTGTGGCCCTCAATGCGTGTTTCCAGGTGTCCGCGGAGGGGCAGTTGAATCAGATGATCTTTGCGGGCCCGCCCGGCCGTGAGCGCAACGGATACGGTGCCGTAATGAATGTAAGCGATGTACAGGCTCGGCATGTAGACTGCATTGAGCCGCGCGTCGAGCTGTCGGTCCCGACGCCATGCCGGATCAAAGCGGTAGTCCTTGCGGCCCAGGAACGCACGCGTCTCTTCCGCATCTCGGCTATGAAAGACGCGGTGATGCTCCAGGAGCGGACCTACGCCAAAGTCCATTTTTTCTGCCTCGGCCCTTCCAGAGCAAGCATAGCACAATCGGTGCGCCTACAGGAGGCGGCGAACACATCTTTTTGCGATTTTTGGATAGTGACGCTTGCGGAGCGTCAATGCCAAGCCGTTGTCGCGAAGGCCCGGGCCAAACTTGGATATCGACATGGCTTCCGGATGACTAGGCTCTCGCTGGATAGGAGGATTTTCCGTCCGTTGGAGCCGTGGACGCTCTACAAAGTCCTCGATGCCGACGGCAACTACAATCGGCGAGTTAATGCACGGCCGACGCCACGTGCGTCGATCGGTGAGAATTTCTTTGCGCACATTGCAGCCGTGGGTCGCGTTAATCCGGAGCCGATTTTCGTAGGCAGGAAAGCGGAAGAAAGACCAACTTCGATGATGACGGCGCTCGTGCTGATCATATGGCACATTTGAGACATGCCGGCGCACGGTAACGATGTCTGTTTATAGGGGGTTGAGCGGAAGTCGTCGGGACGCGGCCAAACCGACGCGAATGACCCGTACCAGACATGCTCGATACACCAAAGAGGCCGACCATCCGGCTCCAACCCAAGGGATGCGCCCTGTGTCTCACTCTCTGCCATTCTGTATGTGATAGCATTGCTATCGTCGGAGAGACGAGCACGGCCTGTCAAGGACAGGAGAAATGGCTGAAGTACCCTCAACCCACTACGTCAAGAGCGATGACGTGTACATCGCCTATCAAGTGTTCGGCGAGGGCTCGCTTGATCTGATTTTCGTGCCGGGCTTCGTGTCGAACATTGAGGCCATGTGGCAGTCGCCGAATCGAAGCAGATTTTTTCGGCGTCTCGCCTCGTCCTGTCGCGTCATCATTTTCGACAAACGGGGCACTGGAATGTCTGATCGAAGTTCTCAGATTTTTACGCTCGAACAACGTATGCACGATGTGCAGAGCATTTTGAACGAAGTCGGGTCCGAGCGTGCAGCGCTGTTTGGCATTTCCGAGGGCGGCCCGATGTCCTTGCTGTATGCCGCCACCTATCCGGAACGAACCTCGGCTCTCGTTCTGTACGGCGCTTACGCCAAGCGTTCTTGGTCGACCGATTATCCGTTTGGCTGGAAGGACGCGAAGTGGAACAGTGTGCTTGACAATATCGAACACTATTGGGGGACCCCGCAAGGAATAAGCGTCACGATGTGGGCGCCCAGCATCGCCAGTGACCCTCGTGCCGCGGAGGGCTTGGCTTCATATTTCAGGGCATCGGCAAGTCCTGGCGCGGCGGCGGCTATCATGAAAATGAACCGCGAGATCGACGTGCGCCATGTCTTGCCCGCGACCCGCGTGCCGACGCTCATTCTACACCGTACCGCAGAGCGCGTGATCGACGTGGAGCATGCACGCTACTTGGCTCAGCGTATCCCCGGCGCAAAGCTAGTCGAGCTTCCAGGCGAGGATCATATGGCTTGGTTTGGTGATCAAGATTCGATTCTTGATGAGGTCGAACAGTTTCTGACAGGCAGACGCCATGCTCACGAGCCAGAGCGGGTGCTCGCAACCGTGCTGTTTGTGGATATCGCAGGTTCGACAGCACGGGCAGCGATACTTGGCGACAAGTCCTGGCGAGAGTTGCTTGAGACGTTTTATGCCAGGGTGCGCGAGGTCTTGCATCAGTACCGCGGGCGTGAAATTAACACATCAGGTGACGGCTTGCTCGCCACCTTCGACGGGCCGGCGCGAGCGGTGCGCTGTGCCAGTGCCATCCGCGATACGGTGCGCTCGCTCAATCTTGAAGTACGGTGCGGCGTTCATACTGGTGAATGCGAGCTCGTAGGTAACGACATTGCTGGAATCGCAGTGCATACCGGCGCGCGCATTGCCTCCATCGCGGCTCCGAGCGAAGTGCTGGTCTCGCAGACGGTGCGCGATCTAGTGGCTGGCTCCGGCTTGTTCCTAGAAGAATACGGTACTTATGCGCTTAAAGGTGTGCCCAATGAGTGGCGCCTATTCCGTGCAGCGAACTGAAAGAATTACGGCATCCAGGCCAAGCCGCGGCCTAAGTCGAACATCGAAACCATCAGAGGGAGGCATCGAAACCATCAGAGGGAGGAATGACAATGGGTAAACTGATTTTAGCGGCAAGTTTGGGTCTGACTTGCTTGCTCAGCACCGCAACAGTCGCCCTCGCTGAGGCCCCGGGCACTGAAGACCCGAACAATTGGCCGCAATACAATCGGACCAGCAACGCGTGGCGTTACAGCCCGCTCGATCAAATCAACAAGGACAACGTCAGCAAACTTTCTGTGGCATGGATCGCCCAGGGCGGCGATATCACGATGGGCATCCAAGAGACGCCTTTGGCGATAGACGGCGTGATCTATTCGATAACCTCTGGGAACCGGGTGGCGGCGCTGGACGCGAAGACCGGGCAGGAGGTCTGGAACTATCAGCCGAAGCTCGATCCGCTCACCAAGAAGGTGTTGTTCTCACCGTATAGCCGTGGCGTCGCGGTCGGCGACGGCAAGGTCTTCATCGGAACAGTGGATGGGCGCGGCATCGCCCTCGATCAGAAAACGGGCAAGGAGATATGGCAAGTCCAGTTGACCGATTTTGCGAACTGCCACGGTTGCAATTTCACCTCGCCGCCCGTCGTTGCTGGCGATATGCTGACTTTCGGATCGACTGCAGGCGAATTGGCGACGCAAGGGAAAATCTTCGGTGTCGAAGCCAAAAGCGGCAAGAAGGTCTGGGAGTTCAACACCATTAAAGACGATCCGAAGAGTTGGCCTGGCACGAGCGGCAAATACGGCGGTGGCGGTGCCTGGATGCCGGGCACCTACGATGCGGAGACGAACACGGTCTTCTACGGCACTGGCAATCCGGGGAAGGATTTCATCAATGAGGACCGGCAGGGTGACAACCTCTACACCGATTCGATTGTCGCTCTCGACCCCAAGACCGGCAATCTGAAATGGTATCGGCAGGAAATTAAGCAAGACGTATGGGACTACGATTCGGCGTATGAGGTGCTGCTGTTCAAGAAGGACGGCAAGGACTTGATCGTCCACATGAACAAGAGCGGCTACGTTTTCGTGCTGGACAAGAATGATGGCAGCATCGAGAACATTTGGCCAGTCAGCGATCTCAAGAACTTTGTCAAGGATATCGACAAGAGGACCGGCGAGTTGATCGGCCGCGTCGAACTGCCGATGAATCAGGAGACGCTGATCTGTCCGTCTACCTTCGGTGGACGTAGCTGGAATGCCGGCGCCTACAACCCCAACACCGGACTTTGGTACAACAACGTGCTGGATTTCTGCGGCTACCTCAAACCAGTGGCGCAGAAGGACGATCCCAAGGACTATGGCACCGGTCATATCGGCGCCAGTGATTTTGGACGGCTCGTGATGGCACCCGATGGGCGCAAGCCCGGCCGGCTCGATGCACGCGATCCATTTACTGGCGAGCGCAAATGGACGCATGAGATGGATATGCCCGGCTTCGCCGGCGTCCTGACCACCGGCGGCGGGCTCGTGTTCAACGGCGACCCGACCGGCATTCTGCGGGCCTTCGATGCCGATACCGGAAAGGTGCTGTGGAGCTTCAATACCGGATCGGGAATGCGCAGCGGCATCATCAGCTACGCCGTCGCTGGCGAGCAGTACATTTTGGTGCCAAGCGGGTGGGGCTCCTACGCTGCAATCTTGCTTCCGGCATTGTTCCCTCAACTCGAGAAGATGCCTGCGGCTTCGACCCTTATCGCGTTTAAGCTGCCGAAATAGCGAACTAAACAGGGGGCGGCCGGGGAGCAGCCGCCCCTATCGCGCTTTAGTCGCGGACTAGTTCCATGATGTACAAGCTGGTGCTGATGACGATTGCCTGCATTTTCGTTGGCGACGCCGCCTATCCGCAAGAAAACGTTCCGAACCTGAAAGACCCAACAATGATTGCGGCGGGCCATGATCTGTTTTTGCAAAAGCAGTGTTCACGTTGCCATGGGGAGGGCGGCAAAGGCGGGATCAATCTCGCCCGCCGCGCCCTTGATCCCAGGGGTGTGTTCCAAGCGATCGCCGACGGCCGAATGGGGAGCGGTCTCCGCATGCCAGCGTCTCGCGATGTGCTGACCGATGAAGAGATTTGGAAGGCCACCGCCTACGTCATGTCGATCAGCCAGCAGCCGAAGTAGTTTTAACCCGGATGGAGGAGTCGCGAATGTAAGCGTAATTGTCATGGCTGACCCCTCGGAGCTTGATTTCAGGCTGCTTTCAAAGCGGACCACGCCCGACGCTACATGCATGGATTGAGGTAGGAACAGACGTACACCAGCCCGCCGTAGGCTCCGATCAAAATGACCGGGAGCATGGAAGAAAAAGTCGAAACACCCCGACGCCCTCGTCATATAAGCCGCAGCCAAGGAATGCGAGCCAGCCGCAAAGAACTACCGCACTGAACAGAAACGTCATCTCGCCTGCGACATGCAATGGAAAGTGCACGCTCGCGACTGAAAAAACAATCGATGGTCCGAGCAATCCGATTGCACCGATTATGACGGAAATTTTCAGGTAGTCTCTCACAGTCCCCACTCCGGTCGCTCCTGGTCTAGCTATTAGTGCGGACCAAATACAAAGATACCGCGAGAGCTACGACGAGTATCCCGACGCGTGTGACTGCTTTCATGCTCTTCGTCATTGACGATCTCTCGATCATGAAGCCTAGCCCCATGACGAGTATCACCCCGAATGGGATTATCAATGACATGAGTATCTTCCTCTGGTTGTCCGACCAAGTGCGTTGATTACCAGCAGATGTGTCCTAATTTTATATTGCGACTATCGCCTACTTTTCGATCTCACGACCGCAGGAGCAGGCCGGTCCGAACCTTGGCCGGGATGCGTTTCATGTCCGCATCTGGCACCTTTGAGACATGGCGACCGACCCTGACCATGTCCGTTTCCAGGGGAAGACCGGAAGTAGTCGGCCGACGACCAAAATGACGCGATTGATGCTGTGGACGGCGCCCACTCTGCGGCATCGAAGTGCCATAGGG
>NZ_JAGWDK010000035.1 GCF_018398875.1 Bradyrhizobium sp. sGM-13
TGGCCATTTCAGCAAGGCGTTTTTTCTGCCGTTGATGAAAGAATTCATTGCCCGCCGCGCCAGCACGCGCGGCGTTAACCGACAGCGTTAGATGGACGAGCCTGCCAAGAGACCAGACCTTTCACCGGAGCAGCAGAATACGGCGGCCCTGATCCGGCAATTGCTCGGAAAGGGCATGGCCGACTGCTATGTCGACTTCTGCCGGCTGTCGGCTGGCGCGCTTCCGCTCCGGGTATCCATTCCGCTCGCGGCCCACGCCTTGCGGGAGCTTGAATCGGTTCTGCGGCAGACCTTGGCGGGGCCGATGAAGATTGCCGCCGACGTCACACCGGACGATCTCGCAAAAGTCGAAGCCACCAGGAAACACTTGCACGCAGCCGGCTTCAACGACGATCAATCGCGCCGCCAAGGAACTGCAGCCGCGGTTGAGTCACAAGGCACAGATTCAAGCGATCGTCGCGCGTCTCGGATTGGCAGCCGATGGCGATATCGCGCGCGCCTGGATTGCGATTTCGCAAGCACACGGCAAGGCGCATGGTCGCGCTCTCTATCAGTCGCTGGCGGTCGATGCAGAATTTCGCGCCCGATGGCAGGAGCCTCACGATTCTGCACGGCCCTGTCGAGAGCCGCCTGCGCCTTTGCGACCGCCTTCTCGCGTCGCTCACGTTCCTGGCCGTCCGCGGCCTCTTCGCGCCGGCGCTCGACATCACGCCGTTTCGGCTCTTTGTTTAGCTCCGCTACCGCTGTCCGGGCAGCTTTGTCACTGATCGTTGGCGCCGTACGCTTCTTCGGCCTATCGCCGCGTTCACGTCCTGCTTCGTCATGAAGGATGGCGCCGCGGCCAGAACAAGACCCGGCGCGTCTACCGCGAGTTGGGCCTGCAACTGCGCAACAAAACGCCCAAGCGGCGCGTCAAAGCCAAGCTGCGCGATGACCGCTGAACTGCACCCGGCAGCAAGGTTGAGAATGCCTTTTAGGTGCGCCTTCGGGGCCGGCGCCGAGCGCCGCCGCGATGGCGTTGCGGATGACTTGCTCCTCGGAGGCCGCGAACTCGACGCCCTTGGGCGGGCCGCGACATGAAGGCGAAGAGCTGATAGTGCAACTCGCAGTTCGGTGAGCGCGTCACCGACGGCAGTCACGGCCGCGCCGACCTCAGTCAGGTCGCGGCCGGGACACCGTCATGTGACGCTCACTCATAGCTCGCCTCGGAGGCGAGAAGCTCGTCGCGGACATCGCCGAGATGCTCGGCGACGACCGAGCCAGCTTCGTCCGACATGTCGACCTCCCGCGAGACCCAGTCGATGTGTCTGGCGGCGTCAGGCCTATCGACAATGGCAAAACGTCTGGGGCGCGACGAACTCGCGCGGCCCGCGTCGAAGAAGGCGAGCGATTCATTGGCAGAGGCGGGCACGATCTGACCAGTCAACTACCAACCCTATCAATTGATGGAGAAGACAGGTACATGGCAACCGTGATCCATGGACACCGTCAAGAAAGTTGCATCGGAATTGGGTCAAGAAGGATGAAAAGAATCCTGCTGGGCACGGTAGCCCTGGTGGTGCTGGCCGCCTCTGCCGCTGATCTGGCCGCGCGGCTCTCCCGAGCGAACCGGTTCCTACATCGGTATCAATAGCGGTGGCGGCCCCGCGCGTCGATGCTGGCATCTCGTCAACGCTGGCGTTGTGGTCCGCACTCCGCCCCTTCCCATCAGGAGCCATAGTGCGACAGGAGGCCCGCTCGGCGGCGAAATCCGCTTCCGCTGGCAGATAGCCAACTCGGTGTTCGGCATCCGGGCGAACGGCAACTGCGCTGATTTCAAGGACTCCAACGCTAACCTCACTTTCGTAGGCCTCCAGGATGAAACCAGGGTTGATGCATTCGGCCTGCTCACGGGTCTGCTTGGCTACGCCTGGACTGACGTGCTGCTGTATGTGAAAGGCGGCGCTGCGGTCGCCCGCGATAAATATCAACTCTCCGAATTTGCGACTGGGCTGCCCTCACCGACGGTAGCGAAACCCGGCGGGGCGCTACAGTAGGGCGGACCTTGAGCGCTTTTTTCAATAACCGTCGGCGCTGAGTACGATTGCCTGTTCATGGGCCCTCGGAACCTGGACTTCTTTTCAACCGGGATCGCGGGCTTTTCCAGCGAGCGGCCTCGCAGAAACTGCCCGCATTGGGCAGGACATCGGCATCGGTTTGGTCCACGTGAACTAACGCTGGGACGTAGCGGACGTCTTTGATCGTCGCTTTGGTTCGAGGCGAACAACAAGAGGAACTGATGTCCAGAATTTTGGCTGTTGGGACGGCTTTGCCAACATTCCGAATTTCGCAAACCGAGGCCAAGGTACTAGCGGGTCGCCACTTCGGATCTAGAATGGAGAAGCTGAAGAGGTATCTTACAGTATTCGATAATACGCTAGTCGATCAGCGTTTCTTTTGTGTAGCGCCCGAATGGCTTCTCAGCGAGCATCGCATAAGTGAGACAAACCAGATATACTTGGAATGTGCAAAGGAGCTCGCATGCAAGCGACCGTGCTCTGTCTCAACAGGGCCGGCGTGAAGCCCGAACACGTCGATCGGATTATATTTGTCTCGTCGAGCGGGATAGCTACCCCCAGTCTCGATGTGGATGTGATCTCGAAGGTCGGACTGCGAACAAATGTACGACAGACGCCCATATTCGGCCTCCGATGTGCCGGAGGAGCATCGGGAGTTAGCTTGGCAGGAGCGATTTGCCGCGCAACGAGCGAACGCGTTCTCCTCATTGCTGTGGAGCTGACATCCCTTACATTCCAGCCGAATGATCTCACCCCGAAGAACGTTGTTGCTTCAAGCCTCTTTGGGGATGGCGCTGCCGCGCTCCTAATCGGCCCAGCTGAAAGCGGCTCTGGCAAACTGGGTATCGTAAGAAATACGAGTTTGCTTTACCCCGACTCGACTTCTTTAATGGGCTGGCATTTTGGCGACGCCGGATTTGAAGTCGTCGTCTCTGAGCGCATTCCATCAATGATTAGCGAATTGATGCCACATGCACTGCGGTCGTTGCTAGCGGAGGATGGCATCCATTCTAACCAAGCGAAGAGCTTAATCTTTCATCCCGGCGGGAGAAAAGTATTGGATGTTTGTGAGCAGGGCCTTGGGAGATCGTCTGAAAACTTCTTTTCCAGCTATGAAACTCTTCGACGTCATGGAAATATGTCGAGCGCAACTGTACTATTCGTTTTGGATCACGTGCTTGAGCATGAGGAGCAGGCGCCAGGATCATACGGAATCCTAGCTGCGTTCGGACCAGGGTTCTCGGCCGAACTGTCGTTACTGAAATGGGTTGACAGCGAAGCGGCTCAGCGAGGGTCTGCACATCTTGAGTCAGTCGGTGACCGATTGGCGCGGATCGCGTAGTAGTGGCCGGTATCAACAAATTCGTTGCCGGTGCTGCTGAGCGCCAGCGTGCCCGAGATGCGTACTCTGCCGCCGGTCTGCTCGGCCACCGCGTTAATGCCGCCGCACTGGAGGTGCCGATTTATGAAGGATGGCGGCGCGATGCATTACAATGTTCTCAACGACGATGACGGCCTCGATCCGGTGACCGTCCTCAACTTGGACCTCGGCAGGCGGCGGCAAATATGACGACATCTATGATCGAAGGCCTTTGATAATCGACGGTTCGAGCAAGAGGTGCCGATTACAACCCACGCGCGGTTGTTCAGCCGCCCTTAAGCCGAGGTATGAGAATAACGTTGACGCCCAGCGGATTGTTAGGGGTCACCTCCCTCAACCCTGCAGCCAACTGCGCCATGTAGGGATGACCATGGATGTAAAAATTTGTCGTCGGCTGGAACGGCCTCGGGAAGGCGTCTACTCTATTCAGCACGCCGAGCAGGACGTCCGGGGCCAGTTGGGGACCGTGGTTCCAGCCCGAGCCTACGATGTGCGTGAAATCATCATCTAATCTCCTAGCCCGTACATCGAACGCTGGACGTGACAACCGCCGCGGCAGGTCCAAATGGCTTGCCCCGCCGGCTAATTTCCCCTCGACTTTCCCTTTCGAGCCGCTAGGCTCCCCCACATTCCGCGGACTGAACTGTCCCGCGAGTTTCTCGGTCCGAATTTTCTCCAACTCCGCAACGAAGTCCGCGGTCCATTGCTGGATGGGATACGCTAGAAGCGTCCTCATCATGTCTTGCCAGCGCGAGATGCGCTCGGCAGGCGACATCGAAATTGCGGCCGAAATCTTGTCTGCTATGTCATCAATGTTGTTCGGATCGACGAGCAGCGCCTCCTCCAGCTCTTTGGCCGCGCCGGCAAATTTAGACAATATCAGCACACCGGGATCGTTCGGATCTTGCGCAGCGACATATTCTTTCGCCACCAGATTCATGCCGTCACGCAACGGCGTTACCACGGCAACTTTCGCTGCGCGGTAAAGAATTGCGAGGTCGGCCTGACTGAAGCCCTCCTCGAAATGACTAATCGGGGTCCAGTCGCCCCTACGATGGCGGTTGTTGATATCGCAGACAAGGCGGGCGACATCTTTCTGCAGATTGCTGTAGACCTCAATGCCGCTGCGCGACGGGGTGGCGATCTGCAATAGCGAGATGCTGTGCGCGAGATGCGGCCGTTTGGTCCACAGGCGGTTTAAAGCGTGGAGGCGTTTGTCGATACCCTTGGAGTAATCGATCCGATCGACGCTGATAGCAATCTTCTCGCTATTAAGACCGCGCCGTATCCACGAGATCCAGGGCTCCGAGGCCGCGTCGGCGCTCAATTGCGCGAACTTGACCGGATCGATGCCGATCGGAAACACTTGGGATCGCGTTTGGCCATGACCCGAGGTTACAACACAGTCCTCGATGGTAAGCCTGAGATGCCTGAGATCGGTGCTGACATAGGCGATGAAATTCCTCCGGTCCTCCTCGGTCTGAAAGCCGATCAGGTCGTAAGCCAACATCGCCTCGATCAGTTCGCGATGATGCGGCACACTCCGCATCATGGCTGGCAGCGGCCATGGCGTGTGCAGGAAGAAACCGATCGGCTGCTTGATGCCGACCTTACGCAGCTCAGTGCCGAGCGGGAGGAAATGATAATCATGCACCCAGAACGCGGTCGGCTCATCGAACCGGAGCAGTCTTTTTGCCATCACCGTGTTGATCTCGCGATAGCTGAGATAGTCTAACGCCGAGGCGTCGATCAGGTCGGTGCGCGAATGCAAGGCCGGCCATAGTGCCGAGTTGGCAAAGCCCTCATAGTAACGCCGATAATGCACGGCAGGCAGATTCAGCGTCACAAGCTTGCCTGCGCCGAGCGTCTCGACAAGCGGCGCTTTACGACAACCATCGCCCAATTGGTCCGAGGATCCCACCCAGATTGCTCCGGATTGTTCGACCACAGGGAGTAGCGCAGCCGCAAGGCCGCCTATCTTGGGTTGATTGGCGTCGCCGCTGTCAACCCGGTTCGACACGACGATGAGATTCACAAGTCATCCTTGCCCCTGATCTGCCGTCACCCGACGTTCAATCAATATGGCTTGATTATCGCTTCAACCAAGACGAACCCAAATCACGCGCGCAGGCATTCAGACTTGCTACTGGAAACAAGAAATTTAATGCAAAGATATTCTTGCACGCAGTTGCGCGGTGTGGAACCGCGGAGACACACTAAGGCTCTCGCGTGGTCCCATTCGCACGTCTATTTATCGACGATTCCATACGCGCTTCGTCGGCTGCCACCAAACACAGCAGGTCGGCTCGAATGGCGGGCGGGCCACGCACATCCCCTCGCCGACCCGCAAGACAAATGTGGTCATTCCGGAGCCATTGCACCAACAGCTCCGCCTCGCGAGAGCAGCTTTCCAAAGGACTGCGAAGCACGGGTTTTGTGCAGACGGAAGAGCTTGTACCGTTCGGCAATCGCCGCAAGCCCCCTTATGATGCTGTCTTCTATCTGGTCGCTCAAGCGGAATCCGAGCCGATGAAGGCGCCGCGCAAGCAAGTCGCGGTTCTCCACGACACGATCGACGACCAAAGTCTTGCAGTTCGGATCGGCCATGTACGCAACGCTGGCTGATCTTCTTGCCCACCTAATCTGGTATGTGACACATAGACGCGTCCGCATAGGCGGAACGCAAGTCCGTCACGCTCGAGAAATATAGCGAAGAAGCGACAATTGTCTCGGCGGGTCTCATGCCCATTCTTGTAAAGCCACGCACACTGGGTCTGTTGACCAAATGCGAGCGCCGTCCTCCCGGGGCAAGCCTCATCATTTCCGTTTTCGCGATGTTCGACCTCGCCAACCCGAACGCGGACCGTCTGGAAGGCGAGCAGGAACTTTGGGTGATGGCCGCGAAGGAGCTTCCGCCCGGCAACCCTCTCGACATCGGCATGCCCAAGCCGCAAGCGGAAGTGCTCATCGCCGGACATGCGGCAGCGCCTGAGGGACGGCCGACGGAGCGCATGATGTTGGGCTGGACGCTCGGACCGATGCAGAAGCACCTTCTCGTGACCGGCGACCGTTATTGGCAGATGACCGCCTCCGGCTGGCGACCGACAGCCGCGCAACCATTCCGGCAAATGCCGCTAACGCGGCAACGCGCGTTCGGCGGGCCCGGCTACGCCGCGAACCCCGTCGGCGCCGGCCACGGGGCTCTTCGCCGCAGCATGGCCGGCGAACTGGTGGCGCTGCCCAACGTGGAAAACCCCGAGCACGCGATTCAGTTCATCGAAACGATCGCACCGCCCGCAGCCTTTGGACCAATGGCGCTCGATGATAAGGAGCGCCTGCGATACGCGGGGACCTATGACGCCGCGTGGCTGAAATCGGTTGCTCCCGCTCTGGCGAGCGATGCCGATCCGCGCCTTTTCCTGTTTGCGCCGCCAGACCAGCGCATGGCCGGCTTCATCTCGGGCGGAGAACCCTACGCGCTGCAGAACTTCTCCGCGGAGCATCCGTTGATCGAAGGCCGCCTGCCGGCCTTTCGCGTGCGCTGCTTCGTCGGCTGGAGCGATGCGACGCGTGGCGTCACGGAACTGCCGACGCGCATCGATACCCTGTGGCTGTTCGCGGGAGCCCGCCGCGGCGTCATGATCTACCGCACCGCGACCGCCGTGCAGAAATTGGACGGCAGTGACGTTGGCGACATTATGGTCGCTTACGAACAACAAGGCGAGCCCGCGCGGCCGTTCGATCATTATCTGAATGTCCGGCAGCTGCGGCTCGACCCGACGAGCGCCGCACGGTATGCCTTTTCGGAACAACAACTTGCCCCTGAGATTTCGGCTGCCGAACGCGAACGCCGCGCGGCGCGGCGGCGCTATTTGGCCGAACAGCGCGCAGCGCGGCAGCTGGCCTCCATGCGCTGGGCGCTCGAGCAGGAGTTCGCGGGCATTGAGCTTCCGCCTTCGCTGCGCCCGACGATCGAGATACCGTCGATCGAACCGTCAAGCATTCCGGAATTGTTGCCGGAGGAACTCGAGAGTGGCGAGATCGAATTGGCCGAGATCCTCGACGCCTTGGAGACGGTACAGGCCAAGGCAGAATCCGATCTCGACAAGCTTGACGCTCAATATCAACCCGTGCGCGCGGCCTATGAAAAGATTGCCAGTCGAAACGCCGCATCAAGCGATATCGACGCCTTGCTTGCCGCGATCGGTTCCACGGACGCTGCGCAGTCGATGGACGCAAGCTTTGAGCAAGCTCCGCCATTCCCTGCGCTGCCGGACACTGATCCGGCCCTCATAGGCGATATCGAAGACAAGCTCGCGCGGGCGAAAAACTGGCGTCGCGAAATCCTTGGCGCAGCAGCGCAACCGCTCGACGAGCAAAAACAATCCGAACTTGCACATGCTCGTTTCTTTAACTTGGCGGCTGGACGACCGCTCGAGCCGATACGCAACGCCATATCGGACGGCGCCTTTTCGCTTCCCGATATTCCCACGCTTGTACTTCCGGAAGAAACGCGGAGCCTCACGCCAGAGGCGCCGCCGCGCCTGACCATTGACGACATACTGGCGCAGATCGAGGCCTCCGGTACACCGCCTGACGCCGCCCAACGAGCGCATACGGCCCTCGCCGATGCTGAAGCGGCGCTCAGAAGGGCCCTTCCTGCGTTACCGTCCGATGACCGCCCGCCGTTCGAGGCCTTGAATGCGCCGCATCAAACGGCAAGCGCTGATGAGCCCGAAGGAAGGATCGCCGCGGCTAAAACGGAATCTACGAAAGCATTGACCGTCCTGCGGACCGAGATCGATAAAGCCGAGGGCCAGTTGGCAGCCGGCATGGCCGCAGCAAGGCTCGCCTCACCCAAGCCGCTCAGGCCTGAAACGATGCTGGCACCAGCTGTCGCACGCGCGCTGGGGGATCTGGTGGAAGAGGAGTTCCGGCGCGGCGGCACGATTGCTGGTCGCGATCTAGCCGGCGCCGACCTCTCCGGGCGGCGATTCGTGAACGCGGACTTCTCCGGCGCCTTTCTTGAGCGCGCGAAGCTGAGCGGGACCAACCTGGCCGGCGCAAAACTGATGAAAGCCGCACTGTCCGGCGCAACGCTCATCAACGCTGATTTAAGCGCGACCGATCTCACCGAAGCCAATCTCGGTGAGGCCGACTGCCGCGGAACGCGTTTCGCAGGCAGCCAGCTTGTGCGCACCAATCTTCTCGGCGCGCGCATGGTGGGCGCATCCTTCGACCAAGCACGGCTTGGCGAGCTCCAGGTTTTGCGGGTACCGATGATCGGGGCAACCTTCCGCTCTGCGCAAATACATCAATGCTCCTTCATCAAAGCCGCCCTCGAGAACAGCGTTTGGGGGGACGCCGTCCTCGAGCGCGGACAATTCATGGATTTATCGCTGTCTGGTGCGAGCTTTGCTGGCGCGCGACTTAAGCAAACCTGCTTTCTCAAAGTGGCAGCGCCCCAACTCGATCTCAGCAGCTCGCAATTTGACCAAGTCAGCTTCATCGGCGACATCGATCTGCGCGACGCCCGCTTCGGCCGCAGCAGCGCCGAGGCGCTCTCTTTTCAGGCGGCCGACCTCAGCGGCACCGACTTCACCATGGCTCGACTGAACGGTGTTTATTTCGGCAAGTCGACGCTGGCGCGCGCCATCTTCCGGATGACATCGCTGAAACGCGCGGTCTTCACTGGCAACGATCTGCGCGGCACCGACTTCTATGCCGCTAACCTGCTCGAGGCACATCTCAATGAAGCCGACCTCACCGGCGCCAGTCTACGCCATGCAAATCTCTATGGCGCCGACCTGATGGATGCTTCTTTGGTCGCGACCGATTTGAGCAACGCAAATATCGACCGCACCGTCCTGATGGTCACGCGCCATGTCAATTGATCTCTTATTGCAATCGGTCGACCATAAGTTCCCCGTACGCGAAGCCAACCTCGATGGCCAGATGCTGTCTGGACTGAGCCTGAACGATGGCGTTGTGCTGAGTTCTTCTTTTCGCGGCAGCCAGTTCACGCGTGCCCGCCTGACCGGCATGACGTTTCAGGACTGCGACTTCACCGGCGCTTCCTTTGCCGACGGTTGCCTTGAAAAATGCATATTCGTCGGTTGCCGCGCTGGCAGATCCGACTGGCGGCGGGCGCGCTTCACCCAGTCGACGTTCATGTCATCAGATTTCAGCCATAGCAACTTCAGCGAGACGCGGTTCAGCCAGACGACAGCCATGCGTTGCGTATTGGACCAGACCACCCTGCGCGGGGCCACCCTATCTCAAAGCGCTCTCATGGATTGTGGGCTCGCCGATGTCGTACTCGACAACGCCACGCTGACGAACGCCGCGATAACGCAGGCCGATTTGCGCAGTGCACAGCTCACGGGACTGCATTGCGACACGATTCTCTTCTCGGAATGCGATCTGTCAGAGCGGGACCTCTCCGGGCTGATGCTTGCGCGAGCAAACTTGAGCGGCGCCAAGCTGAACCGCACAAACCTGTCCGGAGCAGACCTCTCCGGTGCGGTGTTGGCGGGCGCGAGCCTCGTTGGCGCCGACCTCTCTAGCGCGACGGCTCCGAACGCACTGTTTGTCAGGGCTAACCTGCAAACCGCAAGGCTGCGCAATGCCAATTTGACGCAATGCATCTTCGTAGAGGCGTGCCTCGACGGCTGCGATCTTTCGGGCACAACATTGGCGATGGCCGTTTTCACACGTGCATCGGCCAAGTTCGCCTTGTTTGCCGGCGCCGACATGTCCTATGCGCTGATGCACCACGCCAAGGTTGATGGCAGCGATTTTTCCGGCTCGCGCTTTCTGCGCACTGACTTTCACTGCGCGTCGACCGAAGGCAGTCTGTTCGTGACCCAGCGTGGGAGTGCCCTGCATACTGTGCCGGAACGCGCCGTCGCTGAACTCTACGATGCAAGCCGCGTCATCCCTCTCAACGGAGTGAGCTAAACAAATGACTTTTGTCAATTCAAGTGGCCCGATGTCGGCGGAGGATCAAGCGTTTCCCGACGTCTGCAACACGCCATCCGGTCCCGCCGTTGTGCCTACCCCCTATCCAAACGTCGCTATGAACACGACGGCTATTCCTACGCAGTCTCGGTTCCTAATCATGTGTATGCCTGCACACAACATGACGACCGAGCGCGCGACATCGATGGGTGATAGCGCAGGTGTGGCCCTCGGCGTCATCTCTGGCCTTGTCATGGGTCCAGGCCGCGCCAAAGCGGGATCGGACAATTTGTCAATCGGCGGGTCACCGGCAACCAAAATGGGGATGCCGACTAAGCAGAATGGTGCCAACCCGAACGCGTTCGGACTTTCGATATCGCCCTCTCAAACCCGCTTGATGGCGCAGCGCTGAGGTGCCCACAGCCACACGATTAGGGAAGCCTACTATGCCAAATGCCTATACGCGACTGGTCGTTCCAGAAACACCGTCTTCTCCCCTGACCAAGTCGAGTTATCTGCGCCTCGGTTCTTATTCGGACGAAGAAGAAACACTTGTCACGGGTCTCACAACGACTATTGGCGAAAGTCCAGCTGCGATCAGCAAACATGAAAGTGACAATGCCGGCTTACTTGCCTTCACCAACAAGGACTTCCAGGCAAATATCGAAGGCGCTGCACTGCTCAAAATCGGTCGCGGTCAGACCACGGAGGTCACGAACGGCAACTCCCAACATCAGGTCTCGAAAGGCACTTATGAGATCTCCGCCGAGAATGGCGTGTCAATCAGTGCTGGCGCTAATGGGACGCCTGCGGACATCATCCTGACGGCCTCGAACCGCGTCAAGCTCATCAACAACGGCCACAAGCTGGAAACGACCGTTGGCAACTCGGAAAAGCAGACGATGGGCGACACCAAGGAATTCTTTCAAGGCACTAAATTCACCTGCATGAGAGGCGCAGCTACCACGCTGGCGATGGCCAATAACGTATGCATGTTCTTTGGGGAAGCGTTCACCTTCAAGATCTCAAGAGAATGTTCATTCAATCTGAGCGATATGAACTCTATCACCATCGGCAACAAACTTGACATTGTCCAAGGAAACGACGTCAAGCAAGTGATCGGCAATTCGGCCAAGTGTGTTTTTGGACCCGACTTCAAGTCGGCCGATAGTGATACCAAGATTCTCAGGACAAGCAATTTCAAGCTCGCGCCGGTTGACGACTTGAAGGTGGTCGGCCGCGACGGCAAGGTCTGCAAGATGAGCGTGTCCGTAACGGAAGAAGAATTGAGTCAGGGAAAGTCAAGCACGGAACAGTACGAGCTTGTGACCCGAGCAGCTCAGATCATGTCCAGCACCGGCAATGAGGAAGTCATACAAAAGAAGTCGATAAATTTCATGTAGCCGGCTGGAGAGCAGGAATGACGATGACGATCCGTGCCACAAACACCGACATCTTGGCGATGGCCGAGCGCTTGCTTGAACCTGGACATCACACAGCCCGTGTAGTGTCAGTCAGCGATGATGGCACTGCGATGAAGGTCGAAGTCGCTGGCGCTCGTCACACGGCGACGGTGGCTGTTGGCTGCCTGGTCCGGCCTATACCACGGGACATGGTGCTGCTCTTCGCTAACGTGGAGCAAGCCTTCGTCGTGACCGTGCTCGAGCGGGCGGCTTCCAATGGTGGCATGGTCGGCCTACCAGGAGGTCGCAACATGTCGATTGAGGGCGAGACCATCACCATCGCCGCGCGCCAGCGCATATCCTTGCGCGCCGATAGTATCGATCTGCAGGCTAAGTTGTTTGCGGTGCTCGCGAACAAAGGCACCTGGATCGGCAAGCTCTACACGTTAGTCGCGGACCGTGTCCGATGCTCGGCGCGGATCCAGGAAGCGAGCGCCGAGTTGCTTACGGTGAAGGCGGTCGAGCGTGTCGCGGTGATCGAGCGTATTGACTCATTGCAGACCGAAACCCAGGCCATTAGGGTCACCGGCATTGCCTCCGAGATAGCCCACAGCAAAGTCATCGCGGTGAGCGAGGATCTCCGCCTCGACGGCAAACGCGTCACGGTTGCATAGCACAGATGCTGTCCACTGGCATGCCGGCTCCGACCCGGCAGGAGAGGGTTAGAACGGTCCAGGAGTTTATCGCGGCCGGCCGTCTCGAGGAGGCGGAGGCGCTACTGGAGGAGGTCGCCACCACAAGTGATCCCGATACGCTCAATGCGAGGGCCACACTGGCACTTGCGCGGCGGCGGCTCGAGTTTGCCTTCGACATGCTGTCGGAAGCGGCGACCATCTACCCCGAACACGCCGGCCTCACCACCAATCTCGGCATCGCCCACGGATTGCTCGGCCGCGCTGAGGAGGCCGTGATTTGCCTCGAACGCGCGGCGGCTCTCGCTCCGCGCAACGAGGAGATCAAGCTGGCGCTCGCTCATGCCCTACAGAGCCGCGGCAACGTTGCGGAAGCCCGCGCGATGACGGAGACCGTTGTCCGACACGAGCCAGGGAATGCGCGTGCCCTCCTTCAACTCGGCGCCATCGAGTTCGCCTTGGGCCACAGCTCGTCGGCTGAGGCCGTCCTGCTTCGTGCGCTTGAGATTGCTCCGAACGATCCCGATGCGCTGGTCAATTTATCGGTGCTCATGCTCGAACGCAGCCGCTTCGACGAGGCGCTCAACCTTGCGGAACGCGCGCATCTGCGCGCCCCGCTCGATACAGCCGGGCTCTTTCATCTGGCTTATTGCCGCGCCGCAACCGGACTCTGGCCACAAGCGGAGGCCACCTGCAAGAAACTGCTCGCCTATGCGCCGGCTCATGTTGGTGCGCGCGAAATCGTGGCCCGCGTTACGATTGCCAAGGGTGAGGTGGACCGAGGCATTGCGCAACTGACGGAATTCGTTCGCGCTCGCAAATCGGATCCTTCCGCCACGCTTGCTCTGGCGCGTGTCCTGCATCTCGTTGGCCGGTTCGATGAATCCCTCAAGCTTGTCGGCCACGTCGTGCACACGCGACCAGAGAGCGAAGCAGCGAAGTCTCTACAGACGACGCTTGAACTGACGCTCGGTCACTTCCCGACACCTGATCCGGCCGCCTTGGCGCTTGTGCCGCAGATAGTCGTGCCGCCGACGACGGGCACCCTCGAATTCGTAGCACTCGTTCGTCTCTTGCGTCGGCTGACGAGCCAGCAAAATGTACATGTGGTCGCGGAGCCACGTTACCAGGCTCTTCTTGCCGGCCTCGCTGAGCAGGTCATTTCGGACGAGCCGAGGCCCGAGCTCTCAGCTATGCCGTTGCAATCGTTATTGCGCGTTCTGTCGACCGACGCCCGCAACATTGCCGATGGCATTCCCTACCTACGCCCCGAAGCCGAACTGTTCGCCAAATGGCGGGATGCTCTGGCCGCGTTCGCAAGGCCTTTGGTGGGCATCGTGTGGGAGGATGGCGCTCTCGGCCTCTCGATGGAGCACGTCGCCGCCGTGATCTCTCGCTCCGTCACCCCGGTCAGTTTGATGAGCGGGGCGCAACGGCATGACATGAAGCGATGGAGTCGCCCGATCGATGCTGGTGTGCATATCGAGTGTCCTGCGGAATTGATCGCAGCGATCGCCAATCTCGACGCCGTGGTTGGGCCCGACAGCTTCGCCGTCCATATCGCCGGAGCGCTCGGCGTTCCCGGCGTGGTCTTCGTGCCGCGCGGTTATCCCTGGTATTGGGCTCAGGCCGACGGCAAGCCATTGTGGTATCCTTCATTCGAGGTTGTCGTGCAGGAACGGTTCGGCCATTGGTCCGGCGCGATCGACAATGGTCGGCGCCGGCTCGAGACCCTGCTGCGCACACGAACGATTGACTGAGCGGCGCTCCCACAGCATCGCGGCAAGCCCAAGTCGCTGGTTGCTGAAGCTGCGATTTCCTGCTTCCTTTCTCCAGACGATTGCGATTGGCGGCTGGGCTGCGATAGCCAAAGGGGCGAACGCATCGCGCACGTGCTCGAGCGGCTTGAACGCAATGAAAGTGTCACGTTCGAGACAATCACGTTGTTCATCCGCTTTTGGATGACGGTAACATCCGAAGGGCGTTACGCGAGACTTGCCGCCCATGAGAACGTTTCTATCTAGGAGTCACCGGTCCTGCTTGATCTGGTCAGATTTGGAGGTGAATGTGATGAATCCCGTCAACAATATCAACAGAGTCGACGGTCGCAGATTTCGTGCAGACGTACTACGTCCGGCTGCAACTGTTCGGCCGGTCCTTGATCGCTGCTTCATCAATCGTCGGTGATCACCATCCGTGGTGACGGCTATCGGCTTCGAGAAGAGCCGTTCCGGCGCACTTGCTTGCCGGAGAAGACGGCATTGATGAAGACAGAACAAGCCCAGCGAGGCGCTGGCATGACTTTGACCATGTTCCGCGCAGTCGATCACTGCGCCATTCTGGGTGACTGCGGCACCGTCATGGCCAACTTCTCGTTCTTAGAGCGCGACCGAAATCGTCCTTGAAGTCGCGACATTCGGTCGCGTCCCCGCCCTATCATCCCCTCCAACGAACAGCTTTTTTTCATCCTATCGGATTCGACGTCCAGCTTCTCGGGAAGCAGGCGTGCAAAGAGATCGGACCTAACTCGTGTTCCAGCTCAGACCGCCTCGAGAGCGTCGCTCGCTAATGCACCACTCCTTACGGCATCAACTCTGCTTCGAGAGATATCTGCCGCCGTAATACTCTCGCGCGGCCTTCCGACACACCCCCTCGTAGAACTCATCCGCGTCTTCGGTGGTGTAGCCAGCACCGGCGAAGCAGCCGCGTGCCACCTCGTGGAGCGTATGCCGTATTGACGTCGTGTCGTCGTATACGGTGTTAAGGCACGCGACGATGACTATAACGTCCTCCTTTGAGAGGCGTGGCTGGCCACTCATCAAGCGCGCGTGATTGATGCAGGCGACGGCATTGGCGCACGTGAACGAATCGCCCAACCCTGAGCAATCCTCGAACCCATTGCCCTGCTCGTTCAACTTGAAGTGCGCGATGGGCAGATTTTTCATGTCATCGATCGCCCGGTGGTTCAACTCCTCACCTATCACGGAATCATGACCCGATCGCCTCTCCTGAAGCCAGACGTCGAGTTGGTGTAGTCCCGGCCCAACCCAGCTTTTGTTGCGTTTGAGCGGGTTCTTATTTGGATCTTCGAACATAAGCGTCGCATCGAGCTTGTCGGTTTCGGCCCGTGACAGCCAGCCGTGCTCGTACAGGGTCTGCATCACGACGTTCTCAGCGTGTCCCCAATGCTCGTCCGCAGCGTAGACCTGCCTGAAGTTCAGGATGGCTTGGCCAGCCGCGAACTGGGCCTCCTCTCTGAGACCGCCGTCCTTGTCGAGCAGCGCCTCCAGCCTCTCGATGCATCGCTTGAAAGTTAGTCCCTTCTCGCTCTGGAAGGTGGCGTCCCGGAAGTGCTGAACGCCCTTGTTCACGAAAGGTTGGGTGATCGACCTCGAGGTGTAGCCATAAGCACCAGTTTCATCGTTGAGCACGCCCGTCAATGCGTACTTGTTCTTTCTGTCGTATAGCGGACTGTTCGTCAGGTCCGGATCCTTCGGCACTTTGGATGGCCTGTACTTGGCCACGCACTCGTCCTTCACGAGATGACCCTTCATGCAGCTCAGGTTCAGCACAAGAGAAGTGTGCGCCGCTATGGAATCCACCAGGCGACCAACGTGTACATAGGTCGCCGCCCGGTAATCGATCATCGTTACGAACAGGTTGTTACCGCAGGTACGGATTGGATTGAGGGGACGTTCATTGAGGCGCCGAGTGTCAGGGTCGGCAGCGTGATACGACGTGTAATACTCCCTCGCCTTCGCCTGAGCCAACCTAAGCCGTTCGTTACTGGTGAAGCCCTTCTTCCCGTCGTGCAGTGATGTGGTAGAAAGGAAAAAGTCGTTTGCGACCTCATTATAGGCGTAGCCCGCGCCCGCGAGATACAATCCGTATTTCACTGCGCGCGCAAAGTTTGGCCCGTCTCCCCTCCCGCCCTTCGCTCCGTCTCCATTATTCGTTCCCTTCTCGACCTGCCGCAGTGCAGAGCTCCTCCCAGTTGGAGTTGCCACACTCCGGGCACTGACCGCAGCAAGTGAATGCCCCTCTCCATTGAGCGCAGTCATCGCACTCGGGGTCTCGGCCTGTCCGCCGACGATTTGCCAAACCTGGGAGCGAAGCGCAGCAAGTGAATGACCCGCCTGGTGAAACGCACTGAGCATATTTGGGGCCTCAGCCTGGCCGCCAACGATCCGCCAAACCCGGGAACGTAGAGAAGCAAGGGAATTGCCCATTTCGTGGAACGCGGTCATCGCGCTAAGCTGTCAGGCAGTCCACAAACGATCCGCCGGTTGAGTCCCGAACGCCGTGAAGGCTGGTTGTTCCCAATTCGCATCTCATGTTCGTCAATCACTACCCATGACGCAGGATCAACAGTACGATTCCGGCACCCTGTTCGGCTACACGCGCGATATTTCGGTCCGAACACGACCCACTTGATGCACCGCGAGGCCCTAAAGCCACCAAATGAACCGGCGTATCTTTGCCGCATGTCTACGTTGTGCGTCCGACAATTCGTCCGATCAGCAGGCATATGAGCCCGGCTTGCTCAATTGGCCCAGCCTCAATGCGCCAATCGGCAATGGCAGCCAATGCTCCCGGCCTATCCAACATTCTGTTGAGCAAGGCTGGACCGATCTACCTACTCTTAGCATTGTCTGCACACTGCCGTGAAGCAGACCCGGCATGGCCACTTCCAAGTCCTGCGACGCGTCGAATGTGCGCAATGTATCCACCATGTACCGGACGGTGCCTGGGACCAAGTCACCGTCCTTGGCTTGGCGGGGGTGCACAGCGCTTCGTAGACGCCGCAAAACGGCGACAGCGCAAACGTCGCGGCGTTGTCACCATTTATCCTCGCCGCTCGTGCTGCCGGGCACGTGCTCCCATTTCACTTCTTTGTAGGTGAACGACCAGTCTTCCATGTTCTGAAAGAAGTTGTTCTGCGGATTGATCGTCAGCGGCACATAAGCCTTGCCCTCGACTAACGTCGCGCTCTTCCAGCTTATTTTGAAGAAGTTCTGCGGCTGCGGCATGCCCCCTGGATCGGTGCGGTAGAACTCGCAGACCACCTCTTCGAGCACCTCGTTGGTGGCCAGCGCCTGCCATAGCAGCGGCGAGGCCCGATCGAAAAACTTGGTGAAGAGCACCGGCTGGTGGTTGCGAGCGCCCGTGGCGACACCGCTCGTCACATCGCGCGGAACGATGATGCCGCTGGTGAAGGCGACAACGGTGATCTTCCCTTGCTTACCCGCATCACTCTTGCCGACCTGCCCGATGCTGACCGGCTTGGAGGCATCCTTGGAGATGTCGCCCTGCTTCTTTCCCTTGATTGTCATGTAGGCTTCAAGTGACACGTTCGTCTCCCAGTCTTTGGCATACGCCGGCACACACCGGCACGATGGACATCGCAACATCCGTGCCAAGAGCCGTGTGCACCCGACACCTGAATTTTCGAGCCTTCCGGACGTGATGGTCAATAGGGCTGGGCAGATTTCCAGGCACCGGCACCCATCACGCAAAGACCTCGTCGCGATCGCGACAGCAATCCGTCACGGCATGACAGGGCCGACCTGTTCCAATTGACACTCAACATCGAGAAATGCACGTGTGGCAACGTCGAGGACAGCCTGCCCCGTCACACGGTAACCCATGCGGTTATCAACAACGGCATTGCCCTGCAGGGCGTAGACGAGCACCGTGCAAGGACCGCGTCGTTCCTGCTCGAGATAGTGCGCGGATAATTTGAGGCGCAATTCTCGTCCGTCACGAAGCCGTTGCGAGCAAATGCCATCGGCCGACGGCAGTGGTATGTTGATCGATGCTGTTGGCAGGATGGTCGCGCGTGCCGTATTGGCGACCGCTTCCAATAGCGGGTCGATCTCGTGAGTCGCTGGGCGCCAGACGGCCATTAGGCTCCATGAGGTGAAGAAATCACGCAGGTCCGTCGTACATCACGATCGAGGCGCCAGATTGCGACATAAGGCGATTGGACAAGTGCGTGTCCGAGGTCACTCCTCCCTTCATATCTGGATTGTGGACCGCTCCGACCACTACCGGCCGGTCAATGTCGCCGTTGATGTAGCCGACCAGAACTTCCGTTCCGGGGACCAACGGACAATGCAAGCCGGTTTGATTCGGACCTGCATAAGGTTCGAGCTTGCGCACGTAGTCGCTGCCAGGGCCCTCGGCCGGTTCGTCGGCGAATGTAAGCTGCAGCTTGTAGCGGCCCTGGTCGTCGATCTCGGCCCGCCCGTTCCAAGCTTCTCCATCGACTGTGGCGGTGTGGAGGCCGACGCCAAGAGGGACAGGCGTCATCGCAACCGGTCGATAAGGCACGTCCGAGCGGATGCAATGGACCATGTTCTGGTAGGCTCGCCCATTTTGCCCGAATGCGCCGAATCCGGTTGGCGCCGGGCGATAGGCCGAGTGATCCGCGGCGATGACGAGATATTCACCATCGAAGCGGGGATGGCCCTCCAGTTCGAAAATGACGCCAGCGCGCAGCTCCGGTGCGTCGCTGTGGGCGATGTACATTGTCTGGCCGGCGCAGATCTGCTCGGCACGGATCCGGGCCAGCGTGGCCGCTTCTGCTTCGGTCGCAAAATGCCCGCCGAAGCGCGAGGCTTTGCCCAAGAAGCCGCTGCCTTGTCCGACCTGCTTATCGACGGACACGACGGAAGGCACCGTTTCGTTGTAATCGCGGAGCGCGATGGTCTTTGTCGAGAGAACCCGGCGCTGCCGGAATGACCGAACGGCGCTTTCGTCGACGCCTCGCGATGTCTTGCGCTCGTGCTGGCGCGCATAAAGAATCGCCGACTTAACGCCGAACCCGATCTTGGGGAAGGCCAGATTCTTGTCGCCGAAGACGACGGTTTCACCCTCGTCTTCCTGCTTGAAGAAGTAGAAAATTCCGTTCCGTTCGCAAAGGCGCGAAATGAACGTCAAATCACTTTCATTGTATTGCACAACATAATTTCGCTTGGGATAGCGATCAAGATTGTATTCGGTGGGAATGTTGATGCTCACCTTGTTCAACTGCTGTTTAATGATGTCATCGACGCCCATGGGTTGGCCAGGGCCATAAATGCGGCTCGCGATGGAGAGCTCGGCGACCGCAAAACGCGGCCGCAGGACGAACTGGAGCACCCGCAGGTCAGTCACCGTTGGATCGAGTTCCTCAACTTGGGCGCACAGGCCCGAGGCGAGCCATCGCCCGCATGCGGTTTTGACAGACAGCTTGGCGCGCTCGCCTATCAAAGCGCCGGTATCGACATTGCTCGATGTCGTGGCATAGATCACGTAGCTGAACGGCAGGGAAATGCACTCTGTGCCCTCGAACCCTTGCACGTCGAGTTCAATGTCGGGCTTGCTGCAAATGTGCAGGTCAATACTGAGATTGGAGTCGTTGGTCATCGGTGCACCAAGTCAAACTGTGGCAGTGTTAGGCATGCTCGTCACAGGTGCCGCGGAGCGCGGGTCGATTGGGAGCCCGAAGCACTCAATGCTAACGATATCTCACCTTCCTTACGCGTTTTACGACAGCAGCATGTCGCCGACAGCAGAACTTAGTAAAGCCAGGCACGGGACGGTCGAGACGCCGGACGAACTCACCGACAGGCTCGATACGGTCGCGGCGGTTTAGGGCCTGAAGCGAGCCCCCGCCATTCCGCTGGCGAGATGGTAGCTTCTCGTTGCCATGCATAGTGCATCGCGATCGGCTAGCGGCGCCGTGATGCACGTCCAAACGGCGCATCTGGCGACATTGGTTCTGAAGAGTTCATCGCTCTCTCCAACAGCTCCGAGCGCAAGCTGCATCTCACACGGTGAGCCTTGCCCATCAGCACGGATACGACACCCGGGTGTGCATTCGAACTGCCTGCGGCGCTAGCATTGGCCGCCTCTTTCGCGCCATTGTTGTGAAGCCGATCGACTGGCCCACGCGCCTGTTGTGTGCGCTCTCAGGTGCGGTGGTAGATACGCTGGGTTTCCTTCTCAAAACGATGCACACGGGTTCAAGGGAAAGAGAGCATCATTCGTCTTGCGCTTCGTGTACTCAGCCAATCGGTGTCGCTACATCTCAATAGCAACAGCCGTGCCAATGACGTCTCCTCATTTGATCTCTGATTAGTTTTTGAAAAACTGAGGTTTGGCAAATAAGTGTTCTCAACCTGACAGAGGCGGCGCGACTGTCAGACACTGGACAAAGCTGGTCGAACCCTGACATGAGGCCGTTTCGCGGCATCCCATGATTTGTCGCTCGACAAGGTTATATTTTTAAAACCGACCTCCAGAGGAACGGTCCAAGATGATCAGCAAGTGACGTGCCGCGCGAGGCTGCCAAAGAGAGGCCTTTCGACGGCTGATGGCGAGCCTGTTTGGTGGGCCACAACATTGAAGACGGTACTTCGATTCTAAGACTGCCCAGCAAACAGACATGTCGATCATTGAACAGAAAGTGTTTGTGACCGAACAGACAGTGCAGATTGATCTGTTTCACTTTCTGGCATCGCGATCTCTTGTTCTAGCCTGAGCACCTCAGAAAAGCACGACGCGCCTTGCGCTCCTAAGAGGGGGCGCGTTATGACCGCTTCAGGCTAGACGCGGCACTGAAGATCGTGGCTCCTGTCTGCGAACCGCCTTGGATGCGAGGCCGAGATAACCCCGGAGCTATCGAGGGCGCCGACATTGCGACGCGACAGGACAGCCATGGCTCCGGTCCGTGCGCAGACAAGGAAAGGGATCCGAGGAGCAGAGCGTGAGGCGCAGATGAGCCGGCGGTTTGAGCTTCTCGTCGCTCGGGATCATACGGCAGCCGATCGACTCGTTATTGCTCCGGTAGAATTGCCTTTTATGGGCGAACGCGAGAACGTGTCTCGAGAAGTTCAGATGGTCGACGTCGTCGGATTCCTCATGGTCATCGGAGCATATATGGCGCTACCGAACGACGGAGTGTGGGCTGTTGGAAGATTGATCGCAAACAAGCTGGAGCGGCGGCGAATCGTGCTGCTTTTCAATTCGAAAACATCGGGCAAGACGGCCCCCAACCGAACTCACGCGACGTGCGCGCTTCGGATCGAGCGAGCATGCCTTACCGCTGCAGTTGCACCTTTTACCGGAGGTTCGCGTGAGTGACAGCAGTAGCGGCTCCAATCAGTGGCCCCGCCCCTATGTGGTGGATACGCAGCTTTATGACCACTTCTGGAACTGGCTTGCTGCGAAGCTTCCGCGCCGCCGCTCCTACGGTGCCGCCGTTGCCGCAGGCGATATGTACGACTTCCTCGCGTGGATCCGCGAGACCAACAGACCCCCAATGGCTGACCGGATTGCACTGCCGTCGTTGGATACGGACATAGAAGCCTATGCAGCCGACTATATAGGGCGCGATGTACCGGCGATTGGCGGGTTTCGTAACCGCCTCCTGAACTTGCGAGATATGCTTCGGGACCTGCATTTCGAGAACTGGGCCCGTGAGAGGCATGTGATGTTTCAGGGCTTTGATGGAGCCGGGCCGTTGTCGGGCAGCCGCAGTAGCAGCGATACCATCGACAGCCGCGGTAGCAGCGGCAGCGGCAACAGTGGCAGCAGCAGCAGCGGCAATAGCGGTAACAGCAGCGGCTCCAATCAGGGGCCCGGCCCGGCGCGATCTCGGGAAAATCGCGTTCGCCAGCCAACACGCGTTTTTTGAAGCTGAGCTTACTGTCGTGGACGAACTCCCATGCCGAGCGATAGTCGAAATTCAGGCAGCGTCAGGCAAGCTAAAGAAAGAATGAAGGAACCGGCGTTGGCATTTTATAAAATATCCGCATGGCCGGGCTCTCGATTTCCCGGCGCGACGAGCGGTCGGGCGGCCTCCCTGGCGCCGGTCTCCAAATTCGGCCGAGACCGCTCGTCGTACAGGGTGCGTTCTGGCAGCGGAGGTGTTCGCCTCGTCCCAGTCGCCGTATGCAAAGATTGCTTGATCTGGCCGTCAATCCGAAACGGGTGAGCCGCGCCGTAATCCGGCGACGAAACCACCAAATCTCGTTCCGCGGATCTATCGATACAATTTGAATTGCGGCGCTTCGGGCGAATTCTGGCGGAGAGGAGAGATCCTCTCTCGCGTTGCCGATGAGCACTCAAAAAGAGAGCCTGTCCGCTCTCGATGACCTCGCATTCTGGCTTTTTTGCTTCCTACAGAGAAATGTAGCTTCGAGGGCGCCTGCTCTCGCTTTACGACAGCGGCGCGCGTTGACCGCACAATCGGTAGAACCAGGGCGGGCGGCCAAGACGCTGGACGAACTCACCGACGGTTTCGATACGGTCACGGCGGTTGAGGGCAAGCCCGGAAGCGAGGACCCGCCATTGCGCTGGCGAAATAGTCGGCGGCGGCGCCGGTGTGAGATTTGCGTTGAGCGCCTCGTTGGCTGGCCACTGCGCATACGGGTGGGTGCCGGTCAGGGTCAGGTAGGCGACCACCGCGAGAGAATAGACATCGTCGCTTTCTGCCCGTGGCTCACCCATCAGCATCTCCGGCGACGCATAAGCCGGCGTCAACACTCCAATCTGATCGAGCAGAGCCGCAGCCCTTTCGTGGTGCCGCGGACCGTCCAGCATGAGGACTGTCCCAAAGTCCACAATTTTGATTTCGCCGGTCGAGGTCATGAAGATATTTCCCGGTTTGAGGTCACCATGGACGATCCCTAGACTATGCATGTGGACGAGGCCCTGCCCGGCGGCGCGGACGATCTGAAAGGACACAGAGGGTGACAGCGGCCGTCCCTGACGATCGGCCAGGATCTGCGCCAGCGAGCGGCCTTTTAAGAACTCCATGACTAGGTAATGGTACTTGCCGTCGTAGTCGGAATCGTAGACCCGCACCAAATTCCGGTGTACGCAATCACGCAAAAGACGCGCCTCGCGGTGCAACAACTCCACTAATTTCTGGCGGATCTTCGCATGTGGTTGGATGACCTTCACTGCGACTTCTGGACTTTGTTCGCGCGCCCACAGGCCGATGCGATCAATCGCACGATAGACGGTGCTGGTGCCGCCCTCGCTAATGACCTCCGCCAGGTCGAAACGGCCGCCGAGCACGTATCCCAAGGGGGCCGTACTCACAATGCAGCCTCGGCCAGGCATTCGACGATCGCACTCGTGTCGTTGATAGCCTGTTGCGCAAGAGCGCAAGGCAGAACCCTGCCCGTCGGAACGTCGACCGCCAATAATCCGTTGAGCTCGTGATACGGTGTTGCCGTTACGATCTGGTTGCGGCCTACCTGGCACGTGTTGCGTAGCTTACTCGTCGCCACCAGGGGACGGCGTACCAGCGTTGCGGCCGAACCAACCCCTCGGGCCAAGGTGCCGCCAGCGGCATGTGCCCGCCTCCCCCCGAAAAAGCTAAAAAGAACTCTCACGGCGCTCCTATCATAGGTGATCCGGACATCGGAACGAACGAAGGGCACCCAAGCTGAACGGATTGCTTACACTGTCCGGCCGCAGTTCATAGGTCACGTCGGGCCGGTCAGGTCGACCGATCGTGATCGTGAAACGGTCGGGAGCGCCACGCGAGGAGGGCCGCGAGGCGTCGATGAGACGGAACAGAGCCCAAGGGCCTGAGCGCTCAACCTTCTCCTCAGTTCCATCCACGGAGACACGTGTGACGGAGGCTGTGCTTGCATCGGTTAGACTCGGCCATTTAAGGTCATAGGCACGGGGCGCCTCGTGACGATAGACGATCTCCCTGCCATCCATGACAAAAGTCGCGCGCAGAAGTTTAGAGGCGAGATAGAGCGGCTTGATGCTGAACTTCACGGCCGGTGCGAAGCCCGAGCCGCTGAAAAAGGACCTGCGAATCTCTTGCGCGCGCTGAAATTGAGTCAGGGCATCGGCATGGATCGGCGCCGCCGCACCGTCGATTGTCGCCAGCACAACGCCGGTTCTGCCCTCGATGACGAATGGCGACAGGTATTTCTGAAAAAAATCATCGAGGATTCCGCGGGGGCGAAAGAGATCGCTGAAGTCCTTTAAAGTTACGTCCTCGGTCGCGGCCGCAAACAATGGATAACGCTCGTAGACGCCAGCTTGGCAGATCGGCGCCACTTCCCGCGTCCACATAGCATTGACATGACCGTGTGCCTGTCGAAGCAAGACGCTCCATGTCGAGAGCGCGATGTCGTTCATGATGGTACGGACCAACTCGGGTCGTAGCGCCGAGTCAGCGCGCAAGGTGCCGAAGGCATCGTTGCTCGGATCCTTGACGCGCCGCTGAAAGAGCTGAAATGCGGCCTGGTCGGGATCGGGCGCGGTCGCGATATTGGCCATCGTTGCATACAGGCCGCCGAAAAGATCGCGGATGCGATCCATGCTGGCCCCCTGTCCCGAGGCTCCGCCTATGCTCAATTGGACCAGAGGCTGGAAGGCTTCGGAGATCCGTGTTCCCGGCCAGGGGGCGTCGCCGAATGCCGCCGAGAACACGGCGGCCGTTGTCTCCCCCGCCTTGGCCGCGATCTGCTCTCCGGGCGGCGGCAGGTTCGTATTGTCGCGTACGACGGAAATGATCTGCTGCAGTGCGCTTTCCGGGCCGGCCAGCCCACGCAGGATCGCCGAGGCGCGCTGTATATCGTCGAACTTGACGACGCGGACGCTGCTCAGCGCGTTTCCCCAAATGCGAATGTAATCGGCAACATAGCGATCGATGACCTTGCGCACGACTTGTTGTGTATCCGCCGCGTCGAAGGAGCTGCCGGCAAGGACCCAGTCGCCGCTTTGCTCGTCTTGGATGATGAGTGGAAGGTGTGGCAGCAGGAAATCGATCAAACCAGCCCGTGTGAAGATGCCCGGGATGATCGCAGTATCGCCCGAAGAAGGGAGCTCCTGATGGCCTACGGCGGGGAAAACAGCGTGGGGCTTTATCTCCAGCTGGCCGGCTCCCAGCAGACTGACCAGGTCGATTGGCCGGAGCCGCGTATTCTGAGCGCCTTCGCGCAAAAGCCGGGCGTAGACCTGCTCGACGAGGGGATGTTCCATCAGCCGCGAGCCGACCGCAATCACGAGTTTCTGGTCATTCGTGATGGGCTTCGGCAGCAACTCGATGAGGCGCGAAAAATGCCCCAGCAGTTCGCCCGCTGATGTCGTCTCGAGCGCAAACGCACGCACCACTTCCCTGTGCATAGCCTGCTCGACGTTGCCGCGATCGAAATGCCTCGGATCGCTCAGCATCAAATAGGTGCGGAACATTTCCTTGACTTGGTCCAGCAGAGTTTCATCGCCAGTACGCAATAGCGCATCGATGCGATCGGCAAGCCTTTGGGCAAAAACCGGCAGCAGGCGGTCGACCAGAATCTGATCATAAGCTTGTTGCGCGGCTGGCGCGAGCACCGGGTTCGCCGAAATCCCGAGGCCACCGAGCCATGCAACCCAAGTGTTCTCGCCAGCTGCCAGACGCAGCCGGCGCGCGGCATTGAGGGTCGGCAGGAGCTTTACCAGATCCAGCGGCTCGCGCGCTTCCTTGAGGCGCGCTTGCATTGTCTGTGCGGCCATTCTGGTTTCAGCGATGCGCATTTCGCTGCGGGCGAAGGCGTCGTACCACTGAGTAAATGCGGCTACCGCCAGTATGACCGCCGCGAGATAGCCACCACAGTGCACCATCGCGAGCTTGCGTTCGAGTTTGAGATTGCGGCCGACCAGGCCCTGCTCAGCAAAGATCACATCGGTCAGCAACTGCTTGATGAAGAATGTCCTTCCCGGCCCGATGGACGACCGCGGTGGGCTTGCGTGCAGACCGAAATTCCTTCTGATCGCACCGCTCATCCTCTCAATCGGCGCTCCTTCCTGGGCAGCGCTTGTCAAGTAGACCCCGCGCAGCATCGGTCGCACTTCGAAGCGGCTCGGCCGGAAGACCTCGCTAACGAAGCCGGCGACCGCGGTCCGGATGCTCCACAATTCTTTCGGGAACATGTACATCATTGCACGACGGTTAGGATTGCGTTCGTCATGCATGCGAAACGCCAAGTTGCCCTCGAGCCGCTCGGCAAGTTGCTGGATCTCGAGTGTTACGAGGTCGTCGATGTGATCGCCTGGTCCTTCGAGAGGAAAGGTCTTGCCCCAGACCTGGGCACGACCTTCATGGTCGAGATCGTCGAAATACTCGGTGAAGCCAGGTACCAGATCGCATTTGGTTACCAGAACATAGACCGGAATGCGCATGCCAAATGTCTTGACCAGCTCCTGTATCCGCGAACGAATCGACTGGACGAGCCTGCGCCTGTTACCATCTGCCGTTGAGAGATCGGACAGGCTGATCGCAACCAAGATCCCGTTGATCGGTCGCCGGCGCCGATGCATCGTAAGAAGATTGAGAAAACCGTGCCAGGCCGCGCGATCGACCTCGACATCCGTATCCTGTGTCGTGTAACGGCTTGCCGTGTCGATAAAGACTGCCTCTTCAGTAAACCACCAGTCGCAGTTTCGCGTGCCGCCGACGCCCGCCACCGGATCGACGCCGAGCCGTTCGGCCAGCGGAAACTCGAGGCCCGAGTTGCGCAGGATCGTTGTCTTGCCGGCGCGCGATGGCCCAATGATGATGTACCAGGGCAACTCGAACAGATAGCTCGGTCCGCGCTTGCCGGCGAACACCGGACTGCGCAGGACCTTCAGCGCGTCCTCGAAACGTCTACGGATGAGATCGACCTCCTCCTGGCCACGATTTTTGGAGGTCGTAACGAGGCCCTCGCTCTCCATCAAAGACTTGATAACACGCCGGTTAGCACGGCGCGCCAGCCAGTAACGGACAAGGATGATGACGACGACCGTCAGGGAGAGGCAGCCGATTGTGGCCGCACGAACAATCACCGAGCCGAGCGGATGTTGACCGAACAGGTCAAGGTAAGGGGCGCCGAACCAGATCAACGCATCGACCACCAGCAAGGCAATCAGCGTGATGACGCCTCGAGCCGAAAAGAGTGCCGCGAATCGAGCGCCAAACACCTGCACCTCCCTTTAGCGTGGTCCAGACTGGCCGATCACGACGAGCAGCTGCTCGACGGGCGCGAGTTCGGCCGATAGGCGCCAATGGAAGACACCGTAGCCGATCAGCATAGTGACGGCCGCGGCGGTGAAGGTGATCCACAACGGCACGTAGCGACGCACCCGCGTACGTACTTTGGCGCCGCGCCATCGGATCGATAGTTCGGCCGGTGGTTCGCTCGTATAATCCCGCAACAGACGCTGAACGTCGGAACGCAGGTCTTCAAGCCTCTCGCGGCCCCCCTCCACCACGCGATATTTGCCCTCAAACCCCATCAACAAGCAGATGTTGATGAGCTTGAGCAAGGCGAGGTATTTGGCCGGCTTTGCCTGTACGTGTTCGAGTATCTGGAAGACCTTCTCGCCACCCCACGTCTCGTTATGGAACTGGTTGAGCAGGCTGTTGTCACTCCAGGCGCTTTCACTGCCCCAGTGCGTGGTCATCACCGCCTCGTCCAGCAACGCGCATATCACGTAACGGGCGGCTGTTACGTCGCTGCGGACGGCTTGATCTTTGGCCGCACGCTCCTCGAAGCGGCGGATTTGCTCGACCATCCCACGACGCAGCGCGCCGATATCGGCATTGTTGACGATGCGAAGCTGCGCGACGACCAAAAGGAGCGGTGTCGCGGCCGCGACCAAGGCGTCCTCCACTGCCTTTGGCTCGAATTGCACAATGATCTCGGTAGGGTTAGCTCCCAATACGTCGTCGGATTCAGATACAGGCGACGGCAGAGCGCCCGTCGGGGCGGCAATCTTCGGCGTAACGCAAGCGGACGATTGCCCGCCTTGAGTGTTACGGGTCGGACCAATTGGCCTGCGTCCGATGACTGTCGGTTCATCCATGTGTTTCAGGCCCGTCAGGTACGTTTCCTACGGATGGCCCAGAACTCGAGATGGAGATCCGAGTAGTCACCGCTGACATGGAAAGCAAAGGCTGCCGAGCGCGGCAGGATACGCCACAGCTCCACCGACTGGTCCAACTCGAAATAGACGGCATTCTGGATGTAGGGCAACTCGCGAGGCGCCACAGCGAGCGCGCGAATCGGAACACCCGGGAGCTGAAGATTGACGAGATCGCGTATCTGCTCGACCGAGCCTACTTTCGTCTGCGCCGGAAGCTGGTTGCGCAACGTCTCAGTCGGTACGCTTGCCACAGCGACGAGAACGAACCGAGAGCCCTGGAACAAGGTGCGGTCGGTGATCAGGCCGATCAGGATGCCGTAGCCCCGGTCCTGCAACGGGAGCGATATTGCGGCGCTCTCGATCACGACAGACAGCAGCCGACGCAGAATATCAGCCAGCGGCGTGAAGCAGCTCTCGAGATCCTCATGCCGATAGGGAGGCATTTCTTGCGGTGTGCGGCGATCGCCAACGAAACTCGACAGCTGCCCGGTAAGGCTCAGCAACGCGCGAAAGAAGGCTTCAGGATGATGCCCACGTGTTGCTGCGAAGTGGTCGAACACGGCTTCTGCACCATTCACGATCGACAAAGTAACAAGATCAATCAATCCGGCTCCGTCTGCCCTCGTGCGCGAGGGATCCGCGCGCGCAGCAAGCGCCTCTGCGCGTGTCCGCAGCAGCGATCTGGCCTCGTTCAACAGTGCGATGAGCGGCTGGACTGCGTGAATGTCGATGGCCGGCGGAACGTAGGTGTCGGACAAAGTGATCGCGCCGGCCGGATCGATGTCACGGATGCGGCAAATAGGCAGCGTGATCAGATCGCCCTGCTCCTCGCCCTCGAACATGAGACGTGTTGTTAGTGCCGCAACGCTAATATCGACCGGGGCCTTTTCCGGCGCGCTCGCATTCCCGAACTGCAAGACCTCCTGATCGTGGCGGCGCGGTAGTGCATCCCCGGAACAGACGTCGCTGCCGGCCTGTCGGCGCGTGCCCACTGCGATCTTGACCAGCAGGTTTTTCGCAGCCGGCGGAGGGATTCGTGCGATCGGAAGGCGGACATGCTCCGGCATGCGAAGGGCCGTGCCGTCGGGCATAATGGCTTCAAGTTCGGCAAGAGCGACTTGGCCAAGCGCCAGAAGATTGCGATCAAAGGCAATTTTTCGAACACCCCAGCCGTAGCCGACCAGACCAGAAACGCGGTTCTCGACCAGTTGCTCGATCCAGCGGTCGTATTGCTGAAAGTGCTGCGGCCGCATCAACATGCCTTCGGACCAGATCGGTTTGCTTGTCGCAGACATTATTTCAGGCGCCCCTTCGCTGACTTTCCAAAAGATGCATTTGCCCGGCGGCCGTTGCGATCACGACGGACTGGTCAGAAGATTTTCCACCAGTTTCGGCTCGTCTCCACCTCAATGCTGACAGCCTGCGCAGTCAGCTTTACCGAGATCCTGTTGTCGCGATCGGGCTTGATTTCGGCAGTTGAGCGCCATTGCGCATCATTGCCCGAGCGGAAGCCGGCGATCACGCCGACATATCGAGTCTCGATCGGCGTGTTGCGCTCGATCTCGCGTTTTTCGCCAGGCGTCAGCTCGATCTCGCGCTTAGCCACCAGATCCGGCCCGAGGCGCTTCACGTCATCGTCGAACAGCTCGAAGAACTGCGCTTGCGTGAAACTGGTCGTCGACTTCAGCTCATAGATACGGACGACAACCGGCGACGGCTTGCCGTGCGCGTTTGGATTGACGAGCTCATCGGCCTCGATCACGAGTTTGATCGGCGTCGTCTTAGAGCTCTTGTCAGTCGAACAACTGCTGGCTGCAGCGGCCACCAGCAACGCACCGCCAACAATGGACAACCGCTGAAGTTTGTTCGGAGGCGCCATTACGCCGTTTTCCCTTCATTCTGGCCAGGTGCTGAGAGTTGCGACTCGTAGCTTCGGGTAAACTCTTCTGCGATATAGGAGCGAGCCGTTCGATCAATGTCACCGACCATCGATGCGTGCAGTTCCACAAATCTGTCCCACAACTTGGCCTTATTGATGCGAGCACCGAAAAGCCCGCTATTTGCACCGTCGCTCTCGATACGCTGGGGGCTCATGTGCGTTAGCACATTGCTGACCGCGCCTCTCATTGCCGCGATCGCCGCGACCTCATGGGCCTTGATGTCGTCGAAGCCTGCGCGCACCGATCGCGAGAGCAACAGGAATCCGCGATCCTTTGCAAGCGCCTCGCGCAGGGCATGACTGCTGTTGGTAAACTGTACTGCGTTGTCGTTTCCAGCGCGTGTCTGCGTTGGCCCGATCTGGCACTCATTCTTGAGCATGGCCCACGCCGCCAGTATCGAATGTAGGCCGTTCGTCATCTCGGCGATCGCACGGCCGAGTTCCGCAAAGAACTCTCGACGCTGTGCTGGTGGCACAAGTTTCGGATTGAACCCGAGCGCATGCCAGAACGCCTGCAGTTCGTCTCCGTCGGATGGAGGGTCCGCAGGCAACGGCGGAGCACCGCTCGTTGTTGCGGTTCTCACCTGGGGAGCGCCGACCGCGCGCTGCGCAGCAGTTTCCTTCAGGCTCAGCAGCAGCCGATCGAGCTCCCGCTCATCGGGCGGCGGCGACCTTGAACCAGAATCCCGCAATTTCCCGAGGTGATTCGTCGGACGAGAGGCGATCGGCTTAGGCGCGATCCGGAGCGCTTCGTTCGGCTCATTGAGGCGCGCTTCTGTTCGCTGCGATGACACCGATGGCATGCGGCGCGAGGCCGGTCCCGGCAACAGATCGCCAAGATCGAGATCCTCAGGGATGATTGGCGCAGGATGGCCATTCGACAGTACACTTCTGCCATTGGAGGGTGCAGAGGGCAGCAGCGGTCGGGATGGCTCGACAAATGGCGCGTCGACCGACGACAACGGAATTGATCGGATATTTCCCGATTGCGCGTGCGAGGACGGCCTCTCGGTCGTGGCAGCGCTCGACGGTCGCCGGGGAAGATCTGCCAGTGTCGGATCCACAGCCTCGATGTCGTTGCTGAGCGCCTTGTCTCCAGGCAAGGATGGCGGATGAGGTGCCTGCGGCTCCCACTGTGCAGCTGAATAGAAGATCTGGCGCGGGCCGGTCATCATTGAGGGATCGGGAGGAAGGTGCGCATCGCTTCCCAACGGTCCGGCAGTCGGAACAGCTGCAGTTGCGGACTCTTGGTTGAGTGTAGGAGACGGCAACGTCGGCGTTGTACGGCCGAGGCGCACCGCTTTCGACCCCGTCAAGCCGAGCCGTTGACGTTCCTCGACAGGATCGTCCTCGATCATCACCGAGATGATGTAATTCGCCAAGTATAGCGTATCGCCATCAGCTAGCGGCGCGGTATTGCCGCGTCCCAGCGGTGCGTCCACCGTGTTGATGTAGACACCATTGGTGCTTGTATCGGTGATCGTGAAACCGATGCCATTGAATGCGATCAACGCGTGGTGTCCTGACAGCGTGTTGGTTGGATCTGGAAGCCGCCAGTTGCAACCGCGCCCGCGACCAATGGAGCCCCCTTCCGGTCCAAACGCCTGCCTTGCGTTGCGGCCCAAGGGCTCGGCGTTCTCTCCCAGGACTCCGAGTGTGAAATGCATCCCGCACCTTCAGGCTTGCTCGCCGGCACAGGCGTTCATCCGAGCGTCCCATTGGAATTGCCGTGGCAGCAGCATTGCTTCCTACTGAGCAGCATTGTTGTTGGGCCGATCGATTGTCTCATGCGCCGGTTGCGCAGGGTGAAAAGGAAGGATCTCTTCGTGCGCTCAGCTGCACCGGAGGCCGCGCGGGCTTTCTCTCTCAGAAACAAGGCATGCGAACTCAAGCAAAGGAGCGCATCGGTCGTTTTACGCATCTACGTGCACTCCGCCAGTTAATGTTGCCAGATTTCGGTAGCAACGATCGTGCCAATGGCATCTCCAATCTAAGCCACTGATTGGACATAATAATCTGTGGTCCGGCGAATGACGCAGGTGTTCTCAAACTGACAGAGGCTCGTGCAGCCGTCAGACACCGGACAAGGTGAACCCTCAGACGACTTTTTTGGCTACAACCGGGCCCAGTGTCGTCTAGCTATCCTTGACCAAACCGGACAGCGGCAGCTTGTCGAGCGAATATGGCGTCGACTTGGGGCCGCAGAGATGCACACGGGTCGTCGCTTGCGGTAGGCAGTGGGGCGTAACCTTGCAATTCGCGCCCGGTCCGTCCGCCCACGACGATCGGTCAATAGTTCAGGATGCCTTGCAGGGATATCACGACCTGCTGCCAGCGAAGTTCGTAACGCGGCCTCCTGAAAACCCGTCGGGTTGACTGTGCGGGTCAACCACTTATCCCATACTGATGCTGAAGCTGGGTGGGTAACCGTGCCGCTTGAGCCAGGAGGAATACACGATGAGCCCCTCGGGAAGGAGCTTGTCGAGTTGGTTTAGGAGTTGGCTCGTTTGTCTATCCATGATTGATATAATAACACATTTTCAAACCGAGTTTGAGATCATTGCCATTTATCGAGTAGACCACGCTCCAGCGCCGCGATCAGGCGAGCGAGCCGGGGCTTCGCCGCGAGGTTGGCTACCGTTTCGATGGCACCCACAAATATCTTGTCTGCTTCGTCTACTTCCATGGCAATCGGGCGCGGTCAGCTCGCTGATCCGGAATCATTCGAGAATGCCGCTCGCTCAATTTTCGTGACTTCGTTTGACGTTGATTAGAAGAATTCATTATCGCGGTCGCACTTTGGGGTCCGCCCTCCATTCTGTTGTAAGAATTCACGGAGGTTGTTTGAGGGGCCGCTCCGGCATCTCGATCATGCTTTCGGCACCTGTACGGAAGGTGTCGCAGCTCTGCAGAAATTTGAATTTCCTTTGGGAGATCCTGTTCGATAGTTCTCTTCGCGCATTGGCGTAGAAACTCCGCGTGCGGCCTTGCATCGAAGAACCGATAGAAGTCAGCGGTAATCATTTATCACCTTGGCGTGCCGTGTGGCGTCGGCTCCCATTCGACGCATGGAAGCAATCTACTCGAATAGATTTCCAACGCATCCTTGTATTAGCCGACCCGGCAGTGCTTGCGTCTTGAAAACGAGCGGGCAGAAGTCCGGTATCCCCGGCAAGTTATTGCGGACGCGATGCCACACCGAATTCGGCCAGGAGCTCGCATATTGGAGATCGATATCGACGGCATCGACATAGGAGACCTTCTTTGCCGCGGGCAGATTGAGTTTGTCGCTCCAACAGCCATCCATAGAGAAAGCAGATGCGGTGCGCGTGTAGAGCCCGGTCGGCTTCTGCTTCACGAGCTCCGCAATCTCGTCCTCTTTCACGGCGAGGAAAAGCCGCTTTAGGATGACAAGGTCTAGGCCTGGCGGACTGCACGACGCCGCGATATAGGCGACGGCGCCGAACGCACAAAAGTTGCGCGGACGGCTGGAAGAACCGCCCGCGGAAGTGTTGAGCGAGGCCTTGGCTGTCTCGCCGGGCGTCATGACCAAGCAACCAAGCCATCACACGGTCGCGGCAACCAGCTTGGCAGACAATCATATGCGATGAAGGGAGGCAAAAGCAGCGCGCTTTCACGCCATGCCCGGCCACCACTCGAGCCCTCGGCGGCGGCTTCCGGACTTATATTACATGTCGCCAATCGGACACGAAAGCAGGAGTGAGGTGTCTTCGCTCGGGCGTTCGCAGCGGAGGGGTGTTCACAGCCAATCGCGATTCTTGACGAAAAGGTCGTCGAACAAAAGATTATAGAAGTAGATCACTCTACGCGCCGGGTAAAACGGATCATTGTAGCACAACGTGTTTTCTATCAGACCAGTCAACACTATTATATGCCCATCCCATAGTATTTCGTTCCCGGAGGATGACGGCAGACGCAGCGCAGCCCAGATTGGCCCTCGTGTAGTCAACGTCTCGGCAATAAAATCACGCGTAAATCCGTCATCTGGCTCTTCGAGCCTCTCTAATCCTTCGGTGCGCGCCAACCAGTTAAACTGGTAATTGTTGATGCCTACGTCGCCCCGCCAAACGGAAGGCAGACCCAACCGAGGCCCCGGGCGAAAGTAGTACGACAGCATACAAGCGCAAGCATACCAACAATTGTTATTCCCATGCGGTCGTATATTTCCGGCATAGTTTCGTCGCATGTTCAATTGGCCGTCATAGCCATGTTGTTGGCTGACAAGCGGAACATCCAGCTCTACATTCAGCACCCTACAGCTCCCCCAAATTTACCAGCGAGCTGGGCAAATAGCGTGCCGAACGGCTTCGGCACCAACCGCCGGTAGCCATCCTACTCACACACTTGGCGCGAACGAGATGGCTCTCATGGGTCCGGCGGGCGCGCACCGGCTCCTGGCTGGGATCGATGCGCAACGCGATCTCCGCGACCTCGCGCCAGTCCGCGCCCTCTGCATCTGCATCCAAGAGGCGCATGCAGGTGACGGCGTGCTCGCGGTCGTAAGGAGTCAGGGTCGGCTCGGTGCGGTGGCATAGCAGTCTCCCGGTCATGGAAGCCATTGGAGCGCGCAGCGCAACGTCTAACCGGGTTGACCGCGACTCCGGCCCGTGATCCATGACGCGCCATGATGGTCCAGCGTCCCGGCATCGCGGATGATCTTCACCATACGAGAATAACTCGAAAACGATCACAACAGAACAAGGCTTCCGGTTCCCTTGGGCGGGTCGATCCATGTCGTCCAGCCTAATTCTCCTTCGCCCAGAGTCCATTCCGGCGTCTGTCCGAGCGCTAGTTCTAGCTGGAGATCCCATGCCAAGGGCTCGCGCAGAATAAAGTTAATGAGACGGCAAAGGATGGTATGGCTCTCGCAACCGGGTAGCAGCGACCGAAACTGCAGCTGGTTGAGCGGGCCGAGGCAAAGCCGGAATTTGCCTACGATGTCTGGCATGGTTTCACCAGCAAGGGTATCAACGCCGAGCTCAAGACCAGGCCGACCAAGGCGCCACTGCGCCTCTTGTGGAATGTCGATCTCGCGCCAGATGAATTCCTCGACCCGGGCCGAAATATTTAGATGGCTGGAAATCACACCGGTCACGAGCTCGGCCGACCGGCTGCACAAGGCAAGGACGCCGGCATGCGGCAGCAGCCGCGCCCGCCATTCCCGTTGGTTGGCTGTGTCTTCCCCGGGCACGAGTCCAAAGAGCGTACCAATCAGCACCGAGATCGCGTCGGTTGCGCCCTCCTCGAACCGCAAATGGTGGCGGTAGTACCGCCAGATCCGCAGCAGCAGGCTGATCAGACGGTGATTGAAGAAATCAAAGAAATCGCCGAGCGAACCCATGCCGTCCGCGTGCATGACCCGTTCGGTGTAGAAGGGCGGCAGCGGGGAGGAGGGACCGTGCAGCCCGAGGAAGTTGACGTCTACCTCCACGCGCTCGCTGGCGGCCTTGACCTGTCTGATTTCCGCGATCTCTTCGGCAGGAAAGCCAAGCGTCGGCGCCGCACGGAAGCGCACCGCCTCCCGCGCGGGATCGTCGGTGGATCCGATCGGGGGAGCGTCGCTGAAGCGCCGCTCGAGATGCGCAACGAGCGAGAAGAACCCGAACGCCGAAAGCTCATCGCGTTCGTCGGGCGCCGTCAGAGCGGCGTGATCAATCCGCTTCTCGCTGGCCATAGGTAGTGTGCGTTGCTTTCCGTGCCGCGAACCGAAAACCGGTGCAGCATGTTGATACCGGCGAAGGTCGCGAAGAAGGCGTCAAGCACCGAACCCAACAGGAACAATTCGCCCTCACCACCGATCTTGCTGTCGACCACGGCCAGTTCGATATTTCGCATTCGGATCGCCGCGCCGCGCACCACGTGATCGGTGTCGGTGGTCACGAACTGGTCGAGGCCTTCGAGCAGCAACTCCAGGCGGCGACGCGCCTGAACGTCGTAGACCGCACGGAAATCGTAGCTGCCAAGGATGGTCCGCAGCGCGTCGACGTTGACCATGGCGCCGTAATTGCGCGCCAGATTGGCCGTCAGCCGCCGGAACAGGCCGTCATTGACCGGTGGCGGAACCTCTGCAACGACCGTCGTGATATTGGAGAAGGTAACCGCGCGAGGCGTATCAGAGGTCGGCAGATCCACTGCACCGACCGGCAACCGGTCGGCGATGGGTCCGTTGGAGCAAGTCAATTGCAGGGATGCGACGTCGATCGGCGGATGCTGGCCGATGTCGAGCCGGTCAACGAAACTCACATAGTGATCGACGCCCCGACCGACCACCGCCGGCCGGATGCGCTCGCGAAAGTAAGCGCGGTTGCGCTCGGCGCCGGGCAGATCGTGGCGTAACAGGTCGAATGGCTCAAACTCGGTGCGTTCGGGGCGGCCTTGCACATAGCCGGTCACCCGGTCGACGGAACGGATGCTGAAGTTCGGCCCACCGGAGGCAAGCACCCGGTATTCGGTCTTTGTCCGCTTCAAGCGGATCGGCGAGGCCTCGTGGCTGAAGACGTTGATTGCTGGCGTGCAATTCAAGCAAATCTGGCCCTTGCCAACGCGCAACTGCGCGGGGAACGGACGCTGAAACTCGAGGCTGAGCCTGCATTCCGTCTCCATGTGGGTCCCAACCGGCTCGAGACCAGACAGTTCGACGTGGAGAAATTTCGACGGGTAACTCAGATACTCCTGAATGATCCGGAATCCTGAGAAGGCGTTGCGCGGCCAGGGCAAGACCGCCTCGTCATCGCTGAAGCCGATTGGTGCGATCTGTGCGGCTCCGATCGTGACGACTTGTCGATCCGCCACCGTGACGGTTGCCTGCGTGACGTGCCGGCACAGCCAAGTCAACAGATAGCGCCCCACTTGTGGCTCTCGCTCCGTCGAGAAGAAGAGGCGGAGCCGACCATTCTTAAGACATGACAGGTTTTGCTGGCCGGTTGCTTTGATACCCAAAATAAGTCGAGCCGAATTTGTCCGGTTCTCGAGCTGAACGTCGTTAATCTCCAGCGGCAGCACGTCAATTGGATAGCAGGTGACGAACGTGCAGTTCGTTCCCTCAATTGGACGCGAGCGAACGCTCGTGCCGGCCGGTACGTTCGGGCTCGCGGCGCTCGCCGATGGCTTCGCGGCAAAGGCCAGAGTCGTAATGGGCGGCAGAGATTGAAGATATTGCGGCCATACCATCCGCAACAGGCCGTGGACGAATTCGGGAAACTCGTTGTCGAGCTTCTGGCGCAGCCGCGCGACAAGGAAGGCGAAGCCTTCCAATAGCCGCTCTACGTCGGGATCCGTTGCGTCACGCCCGAGAAATGGCGCAAGCTTCGGATTGGCTAAAGCGAAGTCAGTGCCGAGCTCGCGCAAATAGGACAGCTCATCCTCGTAATAGGGATTAAGGGCCACCGCTTCAGCCCCTCACCTGGACGTGCTTCTCGAAGATCGCATCGAAGGCAACCGGCTCCACCTGGTCGTTATAATTGAGCGTCGCGTTGACGTGGAAACTCAGCTGCAGCGGGTTGTCGGGATCGGCATGAAAGCGGATCAAAACATTCTTCAAGCGCGGCTCAAATGTCTCGATCTGCTGCTTAAGCGAACGGGCGAGCGCGCGGACCGCGTCGGCTCCCTGCCCGACCGCCTCGTTGAGCTCGGGCATGCCGAAGTCCGGCCGTGTTTCGCAGCAGCCCTGGCGCGAGTTCAGAACCCGACGTAAGTTTTCCAGGACGCTTGCCCGGAAACGGTCGAACGAGGGCTGATTGGTCGCCGTCCCGTCCTCCAAGCGCTCCATAAGGCTGCGGTCGAACATCGTCTACCACCTCTACTGCTTGTCGAGCTTACCCTTGAGCGTCAAAGCAAAATCCGCGCCCATGTACTTCAAGTGTGGAACGACGGCGATGCCGACGCGATACCAGCCCGGTTCACCTTCGACGTCCTCGACGATGATCTCCGCCTTTCGCAAAGGCCGCCGCGAGCGCACCTCTGCCGACGGATTCTCCTGATCGGCGACATACTGACGGATCCAGTTGTTCAGTTCGCCTTGCAGCTCTTGCCTGCTCTTCCAAGAGCCGATGTTCTCGCGTTGCAGCACTTTGATGTAGTGCGCGAAACGATTGATGATGAACATATAGGGCAGCTGGCTGCCGAGCTTGTAGTTGAGCTCGGCCGCCTTGCCTTCCTGGCTGTTCCCGTAATATTTCGGCTTCTGCACGGAATTAGCCGAGAAGAAAGCGGCATTGTCAGCCCCCTTGCGCATGGTCAGCGCGATGAAGCCCTGCTCGGCTAGTTCGAACTCGCGCCGGTCCGAGATGAGAACCTCAGTCGGCACCTTGGTCTGCAATTGCCCCATTGCCTCATAGGTATGCAGACTGAGGTCCTCAACTGCGCCGCCAGACTGGGGGCCGATGATGTTCGGGCACCAGCGATATTTGGCGAAGCTTTCGGCTAAGCGCGTCGCAAAGGCAAAAGCAGCGTTGCCCCAGAGGTAGTTATCGGTTTCGCCATCTGAGGCCTCCTGGTAATTAAACGCCTTCACCGGAACGGTCTCTGGACCATAGGGCAAGCGCAGCAGGAAGCGCGGCAGCGTCAGGCCGAAATAGCGAGCGTCCTCGCTTTCGCGGAACGAGTTCCACTTGGCGTATTTTGGTCCCTCGAACACCGATTGCAGATCTTTCAGACCCGCGATCTCCTCATGACGTTCGACGCCGAACATGTTCGGTGCAGCGGAGGCAATGACCGGTGCATGCGACATGGCGGCCACCGCGCTCATGTACCGCATGAGCTTGACGTCCTGGCCGCCACTGCCAAACTCGTAGGCCGAGATCATGGCTGCGACGGGCTGGCCGCCGAACTGGCCGTACTCTGCGGTGTAGACGTGCTTGTACAGGCCGGACTTGACGATCTCCGGACTGTCCTCGAAGTCGGTCAGCAGTTCATCCTTGCTGACGCTGAGGATTTCTACCTTGATGTTCTGACGGAAATCAGTGCGGTCGACCATGAACTTCAGCCCGCGCCAGGCCGACTCGAGCCGCTGGAACTCGTCCATGTGCAGCACACCGTCGAGCTGGGCCGAGATCTTGCGATCGATCTCGGCAATCATCTGATCGACGAGGGCGTTGTTGACCTGCTCGTCGGCGCGGCTCGGTTTGATGAGCTCACTGAGGAAAGCTGCGACGCCCCGGCGGGCGAGGTCGTAACCCTCGTCGCACGGGGTCATCTTGGTTTCGACGAGGACTTGATCCACCAGCGAAAGGTCAGTGGTCGTGGTGGTGACTTCGGCCGGCTGCTGCGCACTTGTGTCGGTCATAGCGCCCTCGCTCAAAACGGCTCGCTGATCCGCTCACTCGCTCTTGCTGGTGAGCTCGCTCAAGAGCCGCGGCCGCGCGCCGTGGTCTTCAAGCAAATTCTGGATGGCTTTGCGGAAGCTCGGCACGTTGCCGAGGGGGCTCTTCAGGGCGATCAGGGCCGCGCGCAATTCGGTCAAGGCGCGCAATTCGGGGATTTGCTGTGCGACACGCTCGGGTTCGAAGTCCTTCAGGCTCTCAAACGCCAGCGACACCGACAGCTTACCGGATTCAGGCTGGTCGTCGAGCCTATTCTCGGCGGAGATATGAAGAGTCAGTTCCTGGCTTTTGACAACCTCGTTGAAATTGTCCTTGTCGATATTGACGAGCTCGCGCTCCTCAATCGGGCGGTCATCAGCCCGTCCGGTGAAGTCGCCCAAAACCAGCAATTTGAGCGGCAGCTCGACATCCTCCTTGAGGTTGCCTGTTGCCGGCTTGAAGCGGATATTGATGCGCTCCTTTGGAGCGACCGAGCTTTCCTGCGACATATCAGCTCCGTTAATACTTTGCCACCGACACGGTCCAGCTAGGCGCCAAGCATGCTCGCGCGTGCAATGTCGATGGCCGTGACCCGCGTTCGGATTTTTTCCATCGCGGCGCGACGGCGCGGCCCGTCAAGCATTTGCAGCGAATCAGAATGAGTCAGCGCACGAAAGCGCAATTCGGCGACGTCGAGCGCAAGCCCAGGCTCCCAGCTTCCGAGGTTGCGCTCGGCGATCACCTCTTCCATGTGCTCCAGCAGCGGGATGGCGGTCGTGACGAATCCGGCTTCGATACAGAAACGTGCTTGCGCAAGCTGGCCCACGAACCGCGCTCGTTCTCCGGTCGCGCGGTCTAGCGCACGCGACAGCTTCTCGAGTGCGGCCTGCCGGTGCCCGCTGCCGATGAGCCTGTGTGCCTCGGCAACCGCTTCATCGATAGGATCACGGCCCGTCGACACGTCCGCTGCGCCCACCGCGGCCCAGGCACGCGTTTCCTCGTCCGCAAACGGCCGGCCGTCGTCGAATTGAAACGCCAAGGTCCGCGGATAGCGTGTGGCCAGCAGAGCTACTGCCGCGCGCACCGCCGCGGCCGCCGGCTCAAAGAGCGGCCCCATTTGCTCCAGCGCCTTGGCGGCATGCCGGTGAGCATCGAGCCAGAACGGCGCTGTCCAGACGATCTCTTCGGCTAAATTCACCACATCGGCGTGCTGACCGGCCGCGAGCTTTGCTTCTAACGCAAAGATGTGATCGTCGGGCGGCGATATCATCGTGCGGCCCCCCGTATCAGGCGGCAGCGCATCAAAACGCAGCCATGAGCCAATGCGATTGAGCAGATAGACCTTCGGGTCTGAAGGCGAGGCGACGCGCCGGACAGCCGCAGCCTGCCGCAACATATCAGGCAAGCGGTCGATCAAGCCGGCCCAGTCGCCATCGGCGCCAGCCGGTAGCGATGCCTCCGCTGCTGCCGGTTGAGCCTCCTCAACCGGCGGAGTGGATACGGCCGGTGCGGCAGCGGCCTCTTCGGCAGCTTGGGCGGCCTCGGTCGCACGTTCAGCCGCCGCGGAGATCGCTCGCTTGGCCTGTTCGTAATGCGGTTGCAGGGCCCTCAATAACTTGCCCAAAGCGGCTTGCTCATTGACCAGCTTTTCGCGCAATTGGCGATCGAGATCATCGAGCACCTCATAGGCGGCGAGCACTGCCGCATAGTCGGCGTCGGTCGGCGCATTCTCCGCCACCTCCGGTCCAACGCGACCAATGAGCCAATCGATCGCTCCGACGCGCGCCCGTTCCCGCCTGATCGGCGGAAAGAGGCCCTCCCAATGGGCGTCCACCATGCCGCGCAAAACGCCTAAACCGACGGCAAGACCCTGGTATCCTCCAGTCCGAAACAAACCATAGGTCGCCCAGCAGGCGACCAAAATGTCCTTTGACTGGTTCGACAGGATATGGAGCGACAGTGTACTGACTTTGCTCCAATCAACCGCAGCTGGTCCGTCGGCATCCATGCGCCGCACCTCGGCTTCGAGCCGTTCGAATTCGGCCGCATCACGGACATTAATGCCGGTGGGCACGGGGCCCGGCACAGGGGCAGCGCCGTGGCGCGCACGCGCATCGATGCTGTCTCGAACCACCACCCATGAGTCGATCACGGTGACAAAACCATACGCGGACGCGCATTGCGACGGATCGCGACATTAGGACGGTCAACGTCGTAACCGCCGCATACAATAAGCTGAGAGTGGACATTCTTGTAAGCCACCACTGCCCCTCCTTGCACAGGCGCTGCTGGATGCCATTCCTCTTTCAAGCCTTATGCCAATTGCAATGGCTTGATTTGTAGAGCGATTCTCTCAATCGAAGACGTCATGGCCCCGACAGCTTGTTGCAAACCCGACATCAGAGCGTTGGTGGTGGCTAATGGGTCGGCTCAGTCATTGGCCTCCTGGAGCCTGGGCGCAGGCAAACGCGCCACGCGCGCTCGCGCCTGCGAAACTTGGAAAGACAATGAGACGAGGATTTTTCAACACGGTACGTCGATGTTTCGTCGTTGGAACATCCCAGTTCCTACGCGACAGCGGCGACTCGCCGCAGGCCCCGATGCAGCCCCATCGTGACGATAGGGAGCGCCTCAATGAGGTCTTCAATGACATCAAGAGGGCTGCGATTGCGGGCGAGCCTGCCGCGGGTCGACTCAAGCCGCAATCCGTTGCGAGTATTGCTTCGCCGCTTCTCTTGCTGGCTCTCCGAGAAAAAAACAGGGCATTGTTGTTCGGCCTCACGACGCGTCGCTGGACGAAGATGCGAAGCTTTACAAACTAAAGTGTGGTGACAGAAAAATCTTCAATGGGCTGACTCATCTCCGGAACTTCATGTTGGGGACCAGAGCGCTGGAAGTCTTGCGCCCGCAGCTCGCTCCCTATTCCGAAGACGCGGCTCTCATCCAAAAGGCAGCCGAGGCGGCCAGAGCGGGCATTGCGAGCGGAACTCCATGGCAGGGATTCGAAAAACCGTACAGTGTCAGCAGGGCCGCTACCATGCTTCGCAAGTTCAGTGAGTAGCTCCAGACGCAGCACATGAGCGCGATAGCAGGCCGCCTCGACGACCATTCGCTGCAGGAAGATGGCAAGGAATTCAGGCGCGTCAGAAATAGCCACTCGCTGCGCATCGAATTGAAGCTGCTTTGGACGTACAACTCGCTGCAGGCGTCTCCCGCGGCAGCCATCAGCGACAACGACTTAGATCTGTTGGAGCTGCTGGAGCGGGAGATGGAAGTCGACGGGCCATCGTCAGCCGCGGGGGAAGTCGCCCCGCAGCTCGCCTTGCTGCAGGCGTCTCCCGCGGCAGCCATCAACGACAACGACTTAAATCTGCTGGAGCTGCTATCGCGGGAGACGGAAATAGACGGATCACGGTCGCCCCCCGGGGAAAGGCACCTCGCAGCACACCTCGTTGCAGGCGTCTCCCGCGGCGGCGGCCATCAGCGGCAACTATTTTGAGCTGCTGGCGCTGCTGGAGCGGGAGATGGAAGTCGACGGGCCATTGTCGGCAGCGGGGGAAGACGGTCCGCAGTTCAACTCATTCCAGGAGTCGCTCGAACAACTGCTCGTTGTGCCGGAGACGCCATTGGAATTAAATTACCACTGTCGCCTCTACCGGACCCCGATGGCAGTTTGAATTTTGATACGGCCTTACTTTACGAAATGCGAAACGATGCTCACGACAGTCGGGCTTCGTGCGAGTTGGTTCAGCCGCAACAGTCATCCTGTCCGGCAGCCGCAATACCGGCTTGGGCGCCGACGGATGATTTCGGACACATTGTGCCCTTGGGCTGGAATGATGGGTTCCAACCGGCCCCCAACGTCCTGATCGGCGCACTGAACCGAACAGGCGTCCTCCCGGGGCCGTTCCAGGCGACAAACCTGTTTATTCGTGGTCAGCCCTACACGGCGCAGCTGGGGGCAGGGATACGGGAAGCGACCCCCAACAATCCGCTCGGCGCAAACATTAATCTGATCCCCGGAATTAAGGACGGCTAAAGTCCGCCAAGCTGTGGGAACTGAGCAGGCAAGGTTCGGAATGTGCCGTCGCCAGTCGTCATCCCGCGTTGATCAAACCGCGATAATTTGCAGTCCCGCATCACGGATTGAACTTCAGCATCTTGACAAAATGCTCCGCGTCCAGCCCCGCCCAAGGCATCGTCGAGCAGGATCACTCCGATCGAACCGTTTGTGGGATCGGGAGACGAAGCCTTCGAGGACACGGCGGCGGCCATGGCACGCCGAGATCTCGGGCCGAGCGATCGGCGTTCAAAAGCCGCGCGAGCTGCGGCATGGGCACGTCGGGAAATGACATGACGTCGGTTGCACAAGCCTCATGGTCGCGTTCTCGCGCCGCAAGGCTTTCATCCTCACGCGTCTTCGCGGTCTCGAGCCTCTGCTTGTGCTCGCGCCAGAAGTCCCGTGCATCGTTCAGGAAGCCGAGGACGCGCAAGCGCACCCCGTGCGCAACGTCATGCTCGGGCAGCGCCCTGGCATCCCGTTCGAGGACCGCGGCGGCCAGCACCTGCCGCGCGTCGGAAAGATCCCTCGCCGCGTCGGCCACTATCCTCTCGGCGTTGCGGGTCGCTTCGCGACATTGCGACGACTTCTGTTCCAGCTTCGTCCGCTCGGCCTCCAGTTCTAATATCTGTTGCGCTTTCGCGCAATCTCGCTGGCCGCAGAGATCTTTTAGCGTCTTGCGCATGTCGGTTGCGGTCGCCATCGCTCGCTGCAGCTCGTCGACGACGGATCCGAGAGCGACTTGGAAGGGGCCTGGCGCCTGGCCAACCAGCACATTGTAGGCCTTCCAGGCGGCATCATAGACCTCGCGTTCCTTTGTCGCCTCACGCTCTTCGCCGAACAGTCGCTGCAATTCGTCCTTGGCGGCCTCGACGGGCCTGCTCGCGTCCGCGCCGGCGGCCGAGCATGCCTCGGCGCCCTCACCTTGAAGGACGCATAGCGGGTCGCGCGCATCAGATCCGATGGGACGGCGTTGGACTCCCCTTCAATCTCAATTTCGGTCCGGGACACGCTTCACCTTGCCGAGCTACGCATTCACGAAGGCGCGGGCGGTGGCATTCTCGGCTTCGATCACCGCGGCCAGGGAATGCTCCGGTGCGAGCGGGTTGTCGTCCAATACTTTCGGCTTGACGATCTGGATTCCCGTGCTCTGGGAGGAGTTCCGCCTCATGCGGACGGCTTCGAGGTAGCGGCAGCCCTCCATGAGGATCATCGCCTCGCACGTGTTGCCTCGTAGCCGGCCAAGGTTCTGGTGCCGGCATGAGACGCTCCAGCCAGCTCCATCAGCCCAAGCGTGTCACCGCGTCGCAAAATGCGGACGACCCCTGAGTCGATCCCGAAGTGCCTGCCGATCGGCGACGAGGTTGTCCAGGTGAAGCGGCTCGTCGTCAGGCCGCTGTCCTTCCGCCAATCGTCCAACCAGCGTCCGTGTGGCGTCCAGGACAAAGACGCCGCAATCATAATTGTTCCCCTGTCGGGCCATGCGGGCTGGTTCAAGGCGAGTGCCCAGCCTTCCTGCGAGTTGGCTTGCCCCGGTGCTGTTAGATCTCCGGATGGAGTTGTAGTGATAGGCAACCCTCCCTTCCGGCTCGCGGCGATCAACGAGCAGCAGCGACCAATGCGTACCGCCGCCACCGACACCGCCATCGTTCACTGGCACGAACAGGAAGTTGGCGGTATCGTTACCATCCTCGTCGTTGACGATCCCCCGCAAGGTTTCCTGCCGGGTGTCTTCGTCCTTGGTCAAGCGCAGCAGATGAGCTTGCGCGGGCCGCAGGAACCGCGTCCGGGCGGCCAGATCCGAATTGTCCCTCTGCAACTCCCGCTCAAGCAGTGTGTAATCCGCCGTGATATGCTCGTCACCCAACAATTCCGTGGGACCGAGCACCAGCGGAGGCTGCAGCGGGATGCCCGATCCTGAGGCCTGTCCATCCGATTGATCCAGATGGCCGGACAACTTTTCGCGACGACTCCCTCGGAGGGCTTTGCCAACCCCTGACTTAAAACACGACCACAGCCCACAGCCTTTGGCATTCTTCGTCGACATCGCAGACGTCGCAGCCCTGGTTGATGACGATGTTTCTCCCATATATCCCGGGAAGCTTTCGATGCCCGCCCCTAACGGCTCGTGAGATTCGAGTCCATGTCCAGGGATGAGCAGAACGCCAAGTCCTCCCAGATTGTTTGGGGTCGCCTCCCTTGTTCCTTGCCCCAACTTCGTCGTGTAAGGCCGACCATGGATGTAAAAATGTGCTCGCGACCGGAGCGGTGTCGTCGGCAGGAGGCCTTTTCTGTTCAGTGAACCGATCAGGGCATCGGGCGCTGATTGGCAACTATGGTCCCATCCCAAGCCGACGATATGTGTGAAGTCCTTCGCACGTGGGAAGTCCTCCGCCGGCACGATGGCCTGTATGTCAACCGGGGGGTGTGACAACTGGGCTGGCAGATCCAAGTGGCTCCAAGCGGCGCTAGATCCAGGAGGCGCCGGTCGCTCAAGATGGCCGAAGGTCGATGATGGCTCGGCCCTTGCAGACCGCGATGGCAACATTGGCTGCGTCCTCCCAAGGTCCCATCCCGGATTGGTTGGAATTGAAGGCGGCATAGTCTCCGCGGTAATCAACCTCGAACATCCGGCGCTGGAGCACCGGATCGGAGACCACGCCATGCGGAGCACTATCACCGTCACTTACCGCGATCAAGTAACGGGCATCGTGGTCCGGCAGGTCCCTTGAATTCATCTCCACAAGAGGGACCAGGACTTCGCGTCCGTCCCGCGCAACCTTCCCCATGCTCATGATCAGCGAGCTGAACGGAGTTAGACACGTACGTGACACGATCGACTAGAGAGTTCCCGTACAATGCGACCGAGTCCGGATCGCGAGCCGCTCGGGCGTACTCCGAAACGCCAAACCCTTATGCGAGGGTCGCAGAACGCGAGCGAACTGAACCCTTATCGCGCGTCACGCAGTCTCAAAACCGCGCAAAATACAAGATCAACGATGCACGGGAAGGCAACTCGATTGGCGCATGGGATACACGTGCGTCTCTCAATTTCCGCTACCAACCATCAAACATCTTGTGATCGTTTTGGCTTAACTACGATTCCTGCTCGTCTGGCGCGAGACGCAACAATTTTGCGGCACGGTCAACTACCAACCCTCGTAATTGATCTCGATGACAGAAACATGTCACCTTCCACTGATGAACGTCGGCCGATCAAACGCACCGGCAAGGAATCGGCATGCAAAACCAATCACAATAATCTGTTCCCGCCAGTGGCTCTGATCCACGCGCTGATTCCTCACTCACTGAAATGCTGCGCGCTCAGGTCTGCTCCAGCAGCGAACTCTCATTCCTCATGGAAGCGCATGACGGCCTCTCCGCCGCGATCGCCGAGCGCGCAGGTTTCAAGGGTCTCTGGGCGTCGGGTTTGTCGATTGCCTGCTCCCTCGGATACCGCGATGCCAACGAAGCGTCCTGGAGCCAACTCGTAGTTGAGCGCATCGTGGACTCGACTGAGCTCCCTGTGCTTGTTGATGGGGACGGAGGCTTCGGGAACTTCAACAATGCTCGTCTGCTGGCACGCAAACTCCGTCAGCGTGGCGCTGCTGGCGTCGCACTGGAGGACAGTTGCTTCCCCAAGATGAACTCGCTTGTTGGCGATAGGCATCCCCTCGCCGATATCGATGAATTCTCCGGCCGCTTGCGTGCCATGAAGGATACAGTCGCGGACGACTTGGTCCTTGTGGCCCGGATCGAAGCGCTAATCGGCGGCCATGGAATGGACGAAGCAATCTTGCGCGCTCACGCTTACGCCGACGCGGGAGCCGATGCGATCCTCATTCACTCGCGCAAGAGCGCCGCAGACGAGATCCTTTCGTTCGCACGCGCCTGGCGGAACCGGTTGCCAGTCGTGATCGTTCCAACGAAATACTATCGAACGCCGGTCTCTGCGTATCGCAATGCGCGCATCTCCACAGTGATCTGGGCCAACCACTCCATGCGAGTTGCATAGCGGCAATGCGGCAGGTCTGCGGTCGTATCATCGCTGAGGAGACCACTGCGAGCATTGAACCCAATATTGCGACGCTCGACGAGGCCTTCCAGCTGTTGAGATACGACGAACTTGCCCGCGCGGACGCGCCGATATCTCCCCTCACCCTGACCGACGGCAAATAGCGTCTCATCCGCGCTGCAACATACGCCGATGTCGCAATAGTTTCCGGCTCCTCCTGTGGCATCGATCTCGAATTACTCGGCAAAGCCCTGCGGCGTTCTGACCGTAAGCCTCCGGCGGGGCCGGCGGGGGCCGCCTTGCGAGGTGGTCTCTGATGTTGAGAACTGTCCTTTGGACAGTGATAAGCACAGTGCCCAAATCGGGCGGCTCGAAGTGGTGGAGATGGGCCGGCGGCGGCGCTGGTCCGAGGATGAGAAGCTCAGGATCGTGCTGGAGAGCTTGCAGGGTCCGTGGCAAGTGTCGGCGACCGCCCGGCGATACGGCGTCTCGCGTTCATTGCTTCTCGTGGCGGCGGTCATTTCGAGCCGAGCAGAATGACGCTGATGGACGACAAATCGGCTTCGTGCCGGCGACGGTGATCGCGGAGCCCGAGCCGCCGATACCTGCGCAAGCATCGGCCAGCAGCGGTGCGATCGAGATCGAGTTTACGACCGGGGCGCGGATGCGGATCGCGGGTGCGGTCGACGCGGCGACAGTGACGGCAGCCGTCGCGGCCTTGTCCGATGGGCCACGACAGCGATGATCCCGCTTCCGACGGGCGTGCGGGTGTGGCTTGCGACCGGCCACACCGATATGCGCAATTATGCGGAGCGCATGGTTATGCAGAGTCCGCGGCGAGCCGATCGGAGTTTTCCTTCTTATCAACAGCTTAGACCGAGGCCGGTGGGATCTGACTCGGCATAATTCGAGGTTTCCTTCGCTGTCTTGATGGCAACGAGAGGAGGCCAACGATGGTCAAGCCGAAGCAAGGTTGCAGCAATCATCGACGTAGTATGGACGCGGGCGACCTCGCCCCGCTAGTGACGGAGTTTATGGCCCATCTCCGGGCGCTGGGACATTCCTGCTTGACGGTGAGCGGCTACGAGGGTTCAGCTCGCCACTTCGCCTGCTGGCTCACCAGGGAAAGGCTTGCAGTCGGCAACGTCGACGAGGATGTCGTAAGTCGTTTTGCGCGACATCGCTGTCGCTGTCCCGGCATTCGCCGAGTGAAAGGCGTATCCGAGAAATACGTGAGGCGAGCGCGCAGGTTTGTCGATTTTTTGGGTGAGCGTGGCATCGTGCGACGCGAGCCGAAGAGTACGTCCCCAGCTTTCGACCGGCATGTGATCGAGTTCCCGGAGTGGCTGCGCCACCATCGCGGCATCACGGAGCTGACCATAGGTCGGCACGGTCGCATGGTCATGCGGTTGCTCCCGGCGCTCGGCAGAAGGTCGCAAAGCTGGGATGCCCAGCTCATTCGCGATGTGATTCTTGCAGAGACGAAGCGGGCTTCACTCGCCTATGTCAGTGTGTTCGAGCCCTCGACCGAGATCATTCGCAAAGGTAAGGCCGGCAAGCCCAACGAGTTCGGCAAGATGGTCAAACTGCAGGAAGCAGAGAACCAGATTGTGATCGACTACGACGTCTACGATCAGCGGCCAAGCGATTCGGAGCTGTTGATCCCGGCCATCGAAACCCACGAGGCAAAACTCGGACGCACGCCACGCCTGGTGGCGGCGGATGCTGGATTTTACTCCGCCAGGAACGAAGCTGCAGCGAAAGCCAGAGGCGTCAAACGCGTCTGCATTCCTAATCGCTCGACCAAGAGCGCCGAGCGCAAGCGTGAGCAGAAAAAGCGCTGGTTCCGTAACGGTCAGAAATGGCGAACCGGATGCGAGGGACGTATCAGCGTCGTCAAACGGCGACACGGGCTCGATCGCTGCCGCTACAAGGGCAGCATCGGAATGAAACGCTGGGTCGGCCTCGGCGTCGTCGCCGACAACCTCATCAATATCGGACGCGCGATGGAAAACCAGTCACGCCAACCGTAGTCCGTCCCAGCTCAATCTGGCCTCTCAAGGCCCCGCCAGCCCCTGGCGGGGCCTTGTCGTTGTCCGCGCGGTTGACCAGTCTGGTTAGAAGCGCGAATTTTGCGCCGGAAAGTAGTCTAGTGAATGTTTGAACGAGAGTATCGGCGATATCCGACATTTTAGGTCCCATTCATGATCGGGCGATCTCGACTTCATGATCGGGCGATCTCGACTTGTGGCGGTGCGCCTTTCTTCTCGCCATCAAAGAAGACCAAAACTTGCAGGCCAGCGGGATTCGCTTTCACCGGCCCACCAGTAGAACGAAGATTGACCAGCTTCGTTCCCAGAAGGTCCTGCCAGCACCCAAAAGACCAGCGTCGTACACGCATAGTTCGCGAACTCCCTGCCCTGATCCTTGCGATAGCTCAAGCAAGGGGGCATGCCACTCGATCACACGTCTGTCATTCCAAGCACCGCGGCCATCGAGCTTGAGCCTCCGTTCCCGCAGTTATTTCTTCCCCATCCAGACATCTTCGAATGACGAGAGGGGCATAAGTTCCTCCTCCTGCACGGGCCGGTCATTCATGACGTCGGCCGCTTTCAACGTCGCACTAAACCGGACAACAGTGCGTCTTTCGATTTCCGCCAATGTCGCTTGCTCGTCTTCGAAGCCTTCTGGCGAGAATTCCTCAAACGGTGAATCGTCAGCTAGCTCCTGCTTTTGCGATGTGACGAAGCCGAACGCCCTGATGCTGCCGCTCCTGGTCGGTGCAACGACTACCTTCCAATAGGATAGCGGCACATAAACGTTGCCTGCCTCCTCGTCTTCAAGTTTCAGATCCCGCATCGTGAAAATTGGACCAGCAAAGATCGACAGGCGTGCCAGCGTCCTATCGGAGGATGCTTGCCTGCTAATGTGATTTTCGAGCCGCCCCCACAAGCCGTGGAAACCAAACTTATCGCGATTAAATGCTTCGTGCTGGGGCGTGCAGTTCGTCAGGTGAAACGTGTCTGAATTCGCGTACTCAATCTCTGTCTTTGACGCACCCCAACAGTTATCATCTCGCCTCACGAGATGGCCAAAATCGAGTCTCTTCCACCGATCATAGAAGCCTTTCGGCAGCTGGTACTTTTCGTCCATGCGGCTATCGGTTATCCACTCGTCCTTTCCAAAGGTTTCGCGGCCCTTAATCTTCCTCTGGCCTTTGCTGTAATCGGTATTGCAGGCCGAAAGGACCGGCATTCTCCGTTGTGCATGCATCATGCACGAATAGTGATGGTAGTGGAGGACCTTGCCGGCGCGGCCCCGCAAGGGAGCAATCAGCTTCGGGTCTTCGCTCTCTATGGTCGGGAATTCCGCAATACGGTCGCGGCCGAGGAAGTTTTCGTCGTAGCCTTGTCGATCGCTATAGTCGGTGTCGAAGTTAAGCTTCTCCAGCAACAACTCGTCAGGCTCAGCACTTGCGACAATGGCCGGAGCAGCCAATGGCTTTACTTCCGGGATCAACGAGCGGATAGAAGGAGGATTCGAAAGGCTTTCAACCTTGAGCGAGACGTTTAGTGGCAAGACGAGTGAGAATCCCTCACTCGGCAGGCTTGCTGGAATGAGCTGCGGAGCGAAAGTAGGCCGTGCTGACGGCTCCACGTCGATTTCGAGTTCGGCTGCAGTTGGCTTGATCGTTCCTTGGATAGCCGCCTCAAGCACCGGCAGGAGATCATGACGAGCAGCCTGTTTCCTGATGTCAGCTACGAGCCGGCTGGTCCTGACGCCTTCGTTTGCTATCCATTTGATCTCGTGCTCCAGCGGCTTATGGTCGGTAATGGGCTGGCCGTCGTGGCCGATGTAGCGACCTTGGCTATCTTTCAGCGGCTTTCCCGAGTGGTGTAGGGCAACGACATCCCAAAGATCGTTGAACACTGGCGAGCCTGACGAGCCTCGGAAGGTATCGCTCTGGTAGGTGAGAAAGTCTTCAGTGTCATCGAAGGGCAATAGTTTATTTTCACGAATGGCTATCTGCTTGCTCTGGCCTCCGGGATGCTGAACGATGGAAAGAAACTGGCCGTAGTCCGCCTTGCCGAGTTGAGGATTCAGGCGAAGCCATCCGAAACTCGCCAGCTCTTCCGTCCCTTGCTTGGAAAGAGGGTCGACCGCCACGACGCAATAATCGAGATCCTTGTTATTGAAGAAGAACTTGTCAGGAGCGAAGGAAAACCAGGTGGGGATTCGGTCATTTCCAAGGGGGTCCGACTCGTATGCGAACTGGACACGCGAGCGGCCTGCTACTTCCGGCATCTTAAAAACATGCCAATTCGTTAGCAGGAGTGTGGGGGCGATCATGAAGCCAGTAGCAGACCCTCCGCGATCACCCGGCGACGGTGGTATTTTGATGCAACCAACAGAACGGGCCGCACGAATGCCTGCCCAGAAGTAGTGTAGGCTCAGTAGGTCATTCGTTCCCATCGCGCGCTCAAGGGCGGCGATGTCATCGGGCGTCCGGTTTTCATTGATGTACCGAGTAACGCGATCCGCCCGATCCTTCGGAAGATCAGGCTTTGCCGCAGGTGCCTTGAGTTCACCGCGCTTCGAGTCGACTCGCGCGGTCGTCGTGGCGACTACTTCAGTATCAATCTGCATACGTTCCCCGTAAAATTAGATCTTTAGAAACAACACAAACCGGCCCGTGGCTCGGCTTCAAACGGCACTTCGCGTCAATCATGGAAACTTAAGGTTCAGTTGAATCTGGCAATGATCACTGGGCCAACGGGAACGCGGCGTTTCCTCTTCAATGTCTTTGCCGTATCGCCATTTCCAGTATGATCCCGCGTCCGCAAGGGCAGCGGCCTTCTCATTCAAGACAAAGAAATCTATCGAAAAGCGTTGGCTGGCGGGCTCGGTAGGCCAGCACTTGAACTCCTTGTTCTTAGGGATATGGGTAAGTTTCACGTCATCGTCAGGGCTCGACGTGGACGCGCCAGACATCACATCCCACATATCAGTCGTCTTTATCTCAGGGCTTTCGCGGTCGAACCTGCGATTGAAGTCTCCGGCAACGATAACCGGCCCACCGCCCTGATGCGCTGCCCTGATCCAGGATTTAAGCGGTTGCAGCTGACGAAAGAGCGCTGGACAGTGGTCGTTATCTGAAGGTTCTTCGATGGGATCTTCGTTGCAGCGAGACTTCATGTGCACGACGAGTAGCCGCAAAAGAGCGCCATTTTTGTTCAAGGTAATGTCGAGCCCCCACCGGGTCTGGTGGTCAGTTGCCGGGTCTTTTGGCCCAAGATCCACGACGTCCCTCGTATCTCCGAGTGAAACGCCAGAAGATCGCTTGATTGCTAAAGCAACATACTGCCTGGCAGGATTGGTGAGTTCGCCCGGCAGAGTACTCACGGCTGAGGTCGGGTCGGTTACGCACTGCGGCTTGATATCCGAAAGCTGGTTGAAAGGATAATCGGGCGCCAGGCCACGCTGGTCCGCAACGGTCTGCCCGGAAATGCAGAGAATGTACTGGGATGGTGGGAAAACGCGCGCGAGCGCGCGAAGGCTCGCGATCTCCTGCATGGCGTAGACGTGGCCGTCGCTGCATTCACGATAGAGCCGCAAGTCCTTGAATTCATCTTCCGAGCGGAGGAGACGATCATAGACCCTCACTGCCGTCGCTAATTCGGCGATATTCCACGAAATGAGCTTGATCTCACTCGGCTTCGGATCAGGCCCTTTTGCACCGCAATTGATGTCTTGCGCGAGGGAGGAAGCCGACAAGCCAAGAATCCACAAAGCAACAAGCGCGATCATCTTCATGGACGAGCCCCTCGAATCCAAAATCGCATTTTTAAGATACAACTATGACGAGAAGATTACAAGTTTTCGCTACAGATGCTTTAACGCTGGTTCAGCGTCTACCGGACCAATCTGCGCTTGGCGACTGCATACTCAGCCAGTGCACAACATCGCTGTCAGAATGCGCGGCGATGGGATCGATCTATCTTGCCTCCTGAGCGGTGACGTGGACCAACGGTACAGGATATGCCGTGTCCCCGCTTGACGGCGTCAACGGCGTCCGCCGCAATCCGCTTGCGCGCATCGGCACCTCTAAAAATCATTACGGTGTCCCCCGACCCGTTACCACTATAAATTGTTCAACCCAAGCAGGTTAAGCAAAGTTCTTACTCCTTGATAGTCCAAAACCGAAATCTATCGGTAGCTCCGGACCGGTGCCTCCCAGGTCGGAGATAGGGCCTGCGTCGTTCATCGATGGCCTCGGAGGCGCTATTCTGAGGAATCATCCGAGACGACGCGCTGCCCTCGTCCTTGTCGCACTACCTGCTGTACCACGCTCGGCCCGAGCTCGGCCAGCGTGGTCACTTTGCATCCTCCATGCTGCGCACGACGTCAATCAGCGGACGGTCCTCCGCTTTGGCCGCGCTAGCTACTTTCCGGCGCAAAATTCGGCTGCCTTTTGAGGCAGCCAGAATCGCTTGGTGGGGCGAAAACTGCAAGATCGGACGGAATCAGCGTTGACTTGTGTGGGTGAGATTGATTCATTCTTATGAATGATTCGAGATCGAGCTCTTCAAACCCGCGAGAGGCTTGTCGGCAAGCTGCCGGTCACCGGCGAACTGCTGCGTGGTTCGCTGCTGGAGCGCACGGTTCGTCACAAGAGCGGCTGCCCGAAATGTGCGCGCGGCGAAGGGCACCAAGTGTACGTGCTGACGGTGAGCTATGGCGGCGGACGCGTTCGCCAGTTCAGCGTGCGCCGTGAACGCGTTGCTGAAGTGCGCCGTTGGCTGGACAACTATCAGAAGCTGAAAGAAGCGATCGAAGCGATCTGCGAGCTCAATCGCGACCTGCTGGGCCCCGATGCGGCGGCGCCGCGGGGCGAGAGGAAGATACGACGGTGGTGGAGACGAACACACTCATCAGCGATCGTCCCCGCTCGCGGTGGAATCGTTGCGCATCGCCGCTAACAGCCTAAGCAAACGTTCCAGATCATCTGGCTTGAGTTTGGAGAGTTCGCGTGCGGCAAGCTCAAGCCGCGGATCTTGAGCGTCGAGCGTCTCGGGCGCTTCGCCGAGCAGCCAGGCGACGCTGACGTCATAGATCTCTGCAAGTCGGACGAGTTCGTCGGCTGAGACACGGCGGTTGCCTGCTTCGATCTCGGTGATGGAAGGACGGTGCAGGCCGATTATCTTGGCGACATGGGCTTGTGACAAGCCGGGCAGCTTGCGCGCCTCTTTCAGTCGATCAGCGATCTGGGCCCGCTTCGCGGGATCGAGCTCGGTCATGCCGCGGCCGCTTCCTTCTCGCTTTGCTTCTTGAGCAGGTCACAGACGAAGATCGCCGTCTCGTCGATGGAGCGCGGAAGCTTGGTGGTCTCGTCGACGAAGATATTGACGTCGTTCGGGATCGTCGCGCCGATCTCTGTGGCGAGGATCGTGGTCGCGACGGGCCAGACCTTGCTGTCGAACTTGGGCAAGGTCTCAACCGGTTTGATCGCGCCACTCAGCGCTGGGCACTCCAAGCCGCTGTCAGCTTGAATCTGGCTGAGAACAGCGATTAGCTTTTCCTTAAGGGTAGCAGGGTCCATGGAAGCCTCCTTGATCCGACATATGGTAAGACAATCTTACATTCGTGGATTTTCAAGGGCTGTCGATCCTTCCAGCCGACTAGCAAAATGTAATCTTCGTGCTACATATTTTGCCAATCTGTAGTACGAAGGTGACAAATGCCTACTCCACATAATCCTCCTGCCGCTGTGCGGCGGGCCCTGCGCAAGCTCGGCACGGACATTCACGATGCCCGCCGGCGACGACGGCTGCCGATGGCGGTCGTGGCCGAGCGCGCATTCACTTCCCGCTCAACGCTCCAGAAAGTTGAAGCCGGGGACACCAATGTAAGCGTCGGGATTTATGCCGGCGTCCTCCAGGCGCTCGGCCTGCTCGACCGTCTGAGCCAGGTCGCCGACATCAGCAACGACCCAGTCGGACAGGCGCTGGCCAGCGCAGAGCTACCCAAACATATCCACCTCAAGCGAACCGCCCGAGCCGACAATGGCTGATTTCGAAGTCCACATCGAGCTGGACGGCCGCACGCGGCGCGTCGGTTTGGCCAGAAGCAACCGCGTTCGAGGTAACGAAACAGTCGTCTTCGAGTATGCGCCCGAGTGGCTCGAAGATCCTGATCGCTTCTCTATCGAGCCGGCCCTCAAGCTGACGCGCGGCGGCTTCGCGCCACCACCCGGCCAAGCCATCTTCGGCTCCATCGGCGACTCCGCACCCGACACTTGGGGCCGACGTCTGATGCAACGCTCCGAACGCCGCCTAGCTGAACGCGAGGGCCGCGCAGTTCGCACCCTGGCGGAGAGCGATTACCTGCTTGGCGTCGCCGATGAAACCCGTCTCGGCGCGCTACTATTCCGCTGGGCAGGGCAAGAGACTTTCCAGGCGCCGATCCGCGCCGCCGTCCCTGCCCTGATCGAACTCGGACGGCTCCTGCAGATTACCGAGCGGATTCTCCGGGACGAGGAAACGGACGAGGATCGCCAGCTTATCTTCGCACCCGGCACCTCTCTCGGCGGAGCACGGCCGAAAGCATCCGTCGTTGATCAGCATGGCAACCTCTCCATCGCCAAATTCCCGAAGGAGACCGACGACTATAGCATGGAGACCTGGGAGGAGATCGCGCTGCGGCTGGCTGGTCAGGCCGGCATCGCTACTCCGCACCATGAATTAATCGAAGTGGCCGGCAAACCGGTCATGCTGTCGCGTCGCTTCGACCGCACCGGCGCGACCCGCATCCCATTCTTGTCGGCCATGGCGATGATGGGCGCCAAAGACGGCGAGCGGGGCAGCTATCCGGAGATAGTCGACGCCCTTGCGCAACATGGCGCGCAAGGAAAGACCGACGCCCATGCACTCTATCGGCGCGTCGTCTTCAACGTGCTCATCTCCAATGTCGACGATCACCTGCGCAACCACGGCTTCCTCTGGCTCGGTAAGGCGGGCTGGACGCTCTCTCCCGCCTACGACCTCAACCCGGTGCCGACGGATCTCAAAGCACGCGTGCTGACAACAAATATCGACCTCGACGAAGGCACCTGTTCACTCGACTTGCTGGAAGCCGCTTCGGAGTTTTTCGGCCTCACGCTCGTGCAAGCCCGCGCAACTATTAAAGAAGTCGCGGCGGTGACGACGACCTGGCGTGATAGCGCCAAAGCAGTCGGCGCCAGATCGGCTGAGATCAACCGCATGGCCAGCGCCTTCGAACACGATGATCTCAAACGAGCCTTGGCGCTATGACGAGAACCTACGCCGGAGCATTGCTGGTGATGATCTGCCAAAGACGTAGCGCGACCGAAAGAACACCACTTCGAGATCATTTGAACTTGAACATTCGCTTTCAGCGGCGCTAGACGGCTACGGTCATGGCCATTTCATGAATCGTTAGGCTAGCTATCAGCTGGTCTTAAGGGGCGCAGACGATAATGTTTCCGATCCACAGCACATTTCCAAACGAGATGGCCGTCATAGGTCGCCTTTTGCTTGATTACGGCGAGCTTGAACTTGATCTGATGAATTGCGTCCAAGTCGCCCGCAAGTACGACATGAATTCAACCTTGAAAGCGATGTTCAGAATTAGGGGCGAAATGAGCCGCATCCAAATAGCTGATGCGCTCGGCCGCGTAGCGCTCCGCTATTCTCGGGAAATCGTCCTTCTCAAACCCTTCCGGCCTCAGCAGCCAGGGCGCGTCTTTCGTATACGAGGTGATTGCGTTCTTGCAGACCGGGCACGTGCCCTCTGCGAACAATTTAGCGAAGGCGTCGGCCGCGTTCTGCGCGTGTGCCTGCGCGCGCCGATTGTTGGCTTCAACCTAGACGACCGATTCCATGAAACCCGCGTGCTGCAGCAGGCTGAATTGATGGAACGGACGGGTTGTTGGCGGATTCCTCGTTTGCGGTCGGCGAAACGAGGAGCTGTATCATGGCAGG
>NZ_JAGWDK010000036.1 GCF_018398875.1 Bradyrhizobium sp. sGM-13
ACCATGCACATGTACGCCGCAAGAAAAAACGTGCTCGAAAATCGCGAAATAACCCTCATTTTAAAGGGCGAAATGTTTTTCGCGACAGAAACTAGACTAGGGCGATAGCGACCGCTTTCTTCTCAAGTCTTGATCCCGATCTTCTCCCTGATGGCGCCGAGCTCGGCCTCGTCCCAGATGCCGATCAGCACGCCGTTCTTGACCTGCAGTTGCTGGGCTGCATAGGCGGCGATTTTCGCATTCGGCGTGGTGATGTGCATCTTCGGGTGTAGCGCCCAATCGAACAGCTCGGCTTGCAGCCGCGCCACGATGTCGGCGCAGGCCGGGTCGGCGCCGTGATCGCAAAATTCCTGCGGATCGGTTTTGAGGTCGTAGAGCATCGGGCGGAAGCCGGAGGCGTGAATGTATTTCCAGCGGCCGTCGAACACCATGAACAGCCGGCAGCGCTCGATCGGCTGGTTCAGCATCACGCGGACGTCCTGCATGGCGTAGTCGTATTCCGAGAACACCACCTTGCGCCAATCGGCAGGCGGCGCGCCATGCAGCAGCGGCACCAGCGAATGTCCTTCCAGGATATGATCCGGCGGCGTGGCGCCGAAATAGTCGATGAAGGTCGGCGCCAGGTCGATCGCCTCGACCAGCGCATCGCTGACCGTGCCGCGCGTGGCGTCGGCGGCAGGCGAGGGATCGATCACGATCAGCGGGATTTTCGCCGATTGTTCGTGGAACAGATCCTTCTCGCCCATCCAGTGATCGCCGAGATAGTCGCCATGGTCCGACGTGAACACGATCATGCTGTTGTCGAGCAGGCCGCGGCTCTCAAGGAACTGCATCAACACGCCCATCTGGTCGTCGATCTGCTTGATCAGGCCCATATAGGTCGGGATGACCTTCTCGCGCGCCTCGTTGCGCGACATGTTGCGCGAATAGCGCATGTCCATATAGGCGGCGAACACCGGATGTGCGTTGGCGCGCTCCTCCTGCGACCGGATCACCGGCTGCACGTCCTGCGGCCCATACATGCTGGCGTAGGGCTCCGGCGCGATGTAGGGCCAGTGCGGCTTGATGTAGGACAGATGCAGGCACCAGGGACGGCCGTCGTCCTCGGCTTCCGCGATGAACTCCATGGCGCGCCGCGTCATATAGGGCGTCTCGGAGTGCTCGTCGGGCACGCGGGCGGCCTTGTCGGCGTGAACCAAAAGCCAGCCGTTCTGCAGGCTGCCGTCCTCGGCCGCGCCGGAATTGGCCCAGTGCTCCCAGGGATTGGGCGCGTCATAGCCATGCTGGCGCAGATAATTGTCGTAGGCCGGGCGCGGCCGTCCCGTCGGATGCAGGCCGTCGTCGCGCTCATAAGGCTCGAACCCGCATTCCGACACATGCACGCCGATGATCGAGTCGGCGGGGATGCCGAGGCTCTTCAGTCCTTCGAGATCGGGCGCCATGTGCGTCTTGCCGACCAGCACGTTGCGGACGCCGATCTTCTTTAAGTGATCGCCGAGCGTCGGTTCGCCGACGCGCAGCGGCCAGCCGTTCCAGTGCGAGCCGTGCGAGCGCATGTAGCGGCCGGTATAGAACGACATCCGCGACGGGCCGCAGATCGGCGACTGCACATAGGCGTTGGAGAACAACACGCCGCGTCTGGCCATCGCATCGATGTTCGGCGTCTTCAGCACAGGGTGTCCGGTACAGCCGAGATAATCGTAGCGAAGCTGGTCGCACATGATCCAGAGCACGTTCTTTGCAGGCGTTTTGGCTGTCATCTCAGGCATTTCGGCTGGCGTTGGGAGCGGGCTGGATGGTGCGATATGCCAGCGCAAATGACAATCGAGCGGGCGGCCCCCGAGGCGTTAACGTTTCGATAGCGCCATTTCTCGCAATTGAATGGCGATCCACGGTTGCGCGTTAGCCTTACCGGCAATTTGGCCGATGGCCTTAACCCCTGAACCGGCATGTTGGATTAAATTGGGACGGTAGAAACCGGATCCCAAGCGATGCGCATCGGCGTCACACTGGCACTTTTCGTCGCGACGAATTCGACCGCCTTTGCCGGCGGCGGCTTCGAGATCGTGATTCCGGGCCGTCCCGGCGTTCCCGTCATCATCAACGGTGTCGATGCATCCTATGCGGTGGTCGAGGGTGACTGGGGCCTCGGCAAGGGCACCCATGTCGAGCCGACTGTCTACGGCGGCCGCTATGTCGATCCGGTCCCGCGCGTTGGTCATTACTATCCGAGCGCCGGCCGCATGCCCGGTTACGGGCGCCTGGAAATCGAGCCGCCGGCGAATCGAAGGTTGCCGCAACCGGCCGAGAGCTACCATCAGTCCTGGTCGGCGCAGTCGGCACCGCTGCCGGCGCAGTCCAACGTGCCCGTCGATCCACCCGAAATCATCTACGCGCCGCGCGATGACAGGCGATGGCCGCATCAGCTTCCACGCTAAGAAGACCAAGCAAATACGAACAGGAGAGAGTAATGCGTCACATACTTAAAGCATTGATCGCGGCAGTGGCCGTCATGGCCGCCGCACCCGCGATGGCCTGCGGTTACGTCCCTTGCGCAGCGCCGGTCTATGTCGCGCCGGCCGTAACCTACGGCTATGCCGGCTGCGGCCCCTGCGGCTGGATCCGCGAGCGTCTGCCTGATCCGGAGCAGCAGTATTACTACGTCAACCAGGGCCCGACTTATACTGGTCCAGGCAATTTTGCGCCTTATCCGGTCTATCGCGAAGGCGCGATCTCCGGTTACGGCTATGGCTACAACCGTTCGTACTACGGCTATCGCGCGCAGCGCTACTACCACCGGAACGGATACCGTTACACGGGGCGTTATTACCATGGCCGCCCCGTGCTGCGCCGCTACTACTGATCTGATCGATAACTGAAGCCTTCAGCGCCCGTTTGCTTCCCGCGAGCGGGCGTTGTTCATTTCATCAGTCCGAGCCGGCTCGCGCCGATATAGAGCGCCAGCACCGCGGCGTTCGAGACGTTCAGGCTCTTGATCTCGCCGGGCATGTCGAGCCGCGCCACCGCGCGGCAGGTTTCGCGGGTCAGCTGCCGCAGGCCCTTGCCTTCGGCGCCCAGCACCAGCGCTAGCGGTTGTTGCAACGGCACGGCGGCGAGGTCCTCGGTCCCCTCACTGTCGAGGCCGACCGTGAAGAAGCCGCGGTCGTTCAGTTCGGTGAGCGCGCGGGCGAGATTTTGCACCGTGACCAGCGGCACCAGCTCCAACGCGCCGGAGGCGGATTTCGCCAGCACGCCGGTTGCTTCCGGGCTGTGGCGGGCGGTGGTGACGATCGCTTTCACCGCAAAGGCCGCCGCCGAGCGCATGATGGCGCCGACATTGTGCGGATCGGTGATCTGGTCGAGCACCAGCACGATGCCGTCCTGCGGCAGCGTGTCGATATCAGGCGAGGGCAGGGGATCGGCCTCGGCCAACAGCCCCTGGTGCACGGCGTCCGGCCCGAGCCGCTGGTCGATCGCGTTCGGCCGGACGATTTCCGGAGCAACGCGGGTGTCGATATTCTCGTCCGCCAGCCGCCGGGCGGCATTTTCGGTCAGGAACAGCTTGCGGATCCGCCGTTCCGGGTTGGCTAGAGCAGCCGAGACCGTGTGCCAGCCATAGAGAATCGCCGGCCCGTCGGAGCTTGTTTCCCGGTCGCGCCGGCCCGGCGGACGGGCGAATTTCCGCCCTTTTTCGAAGGGTTTGCCGCCGCCGCGGCGGAACGGCGGTTTTCGGTCGCGATCGCTCATGGGGAGCTTGTGTCACGGGGGCCCGAATATGGCAATTTGGCCTGATCGAACCTATTTTTGGTGGGCGGCGTTGGTTGACTTTGCCATCCCGCTTCGCCCATAAACGCGCCGGTCGTAGCCGGTTCGAAACGGGCTTTCGGCCTCAGCGTCATCCTTGGGTCCGGTCCTCCGCCACTCGGGCGGCCGGTTCGGTGACGTTGTCGGACGGGGAAGTGTCCCGAGTGGCAAAGGGAGCTGACTGTAAATCAGCCGCCGTATGGCTTCGAAGGTTCGAGTCCTTCCTTCCCCACCAATAATTTCAATGGCTTAGGTAGGAAAATCAGCTGCCGCCACGCGCGGTAGATTTTCGAATGCTCCTGAGCCCCACTTCAAGCCCCACCAATTTGCCTGCTACCTCAACTTAAAAGACTGGGTTGCCTGCATCTTCTTCGAGTGCCAGCCCAGCTACCGCATTTGTTGTTCAGCAAGCGTGATACTGGAACTCCGTTAATAGGGAAGCCTCCCACCCCCACCTTGCATCATGATCATCATCTGCGACAAATCGACGATCCAGGGTCTCAATGCGGATCAGGCGTTCTGGTTGGGAATCCATTATCGGGCGAACGTCGTCCCGATCTTCCTGACCGAGGTGCTGGCTGATCTCCATAAACCTCCACCGGAAGGTAGAACGGCAGAGGATGTAGTTGCCAAGATATCGGCGAAGGTGCCTCAGCTCGGCGCGTTTCCGAATGTCCACCACGCGACATTGGTGCTGGGCGATCTGTTGGGGCATCCGGTCGAGATGATCCGGGTGCCGGTCATTCCTGAAGGGCAAATCGTTGAAGCAGGAGGCCGCGTCGCAAGCTATTACGGCGAGATGCCGGAAAGCGCCGCCGTGAGGCGGTGGCGAAAAGGCGATTTCTTCGGTGTCGAGCGAGACTATGCCAGGGCGTGGCGCGAGGCGCTCGAAAAACTCGACCTGACGGCTATTCGGAAAGCAGGGCAGGCGCGCGGGGTGTTAAAGTTCTCGGACTTCGCGGCGGTGAAAGCTGCGGCAGATGACATAGCGCTGGCGAATGGTCGGCGGTATATGGTCTTCAAGGCCGCGCTGGACGCGCTGAACATTCCGGAGAGCTACCGACCTGCAATCTTGAAGCGTTGGAAGGAGCAAGGCGGTCCGGCGTTGAGGGACTTTGCGCCCTACGCCGACTATGTGTTCCGCTGTGAGATTTTCTTTCACTTGGCGATTGCGACAGGGAAGATCGACGCGGTGCGCACCTCGAACCGCAATGACATGGCCTACCTCTTCTATTTGCCATTCTGTAGGGTGTTCACCTCGTTCGACCGCTTACATGCGTCAATCGCGCCGTTGTTCATGGGCGAAGATCAGACCTTTGTGCCAGGCCAACTGCTAAAAGACGATTTGGCTAAGCTCAATGCGTACTACCGAGCGCTCCCCGAAGAGGTCCGGGCAGCGGGAGCGATGCAGTACGCGGCATACCCGCCGCTCGAAGGCGACTACCTCACGAGCAGACTGTACGATCGATTTGAGCCAGGTTGGCGAGAGCACGCCAGAAATCCGATCAAGTTGACGCCGGAGATCAACAACAAGGTAATGGAACATCTAGGGCCAGTGCTCGATGCGATCGAGCGGGGCGAAGGAGCGCCGCAGGGCGTGCCCCGGACCGAAACGAAGGATGATATCTTTACGTTTACGGTCGATCGCAAGTCTGATCCAGAGAAGAAGCTTTAGCGCAGGAAAGCGCAAAACTGAGCAAGCAATTTAGGCCAAAACCCGTCGTAACCAATTCAAAAACGATCAGCCTGAAGGTGTCGTGTGTATGGACGGCGAGCAGCACGTCATCGTAATAGACTGAAGGAGACCGCGCGCGCTGTAGCGGATGGCGGACGCTAAAGTCCTGATCTAAACTGGCGCCCCTGCAACACGTCAACCATTGATAGGGCACGCCATGAAGGACGGCACCGCAGCATATGTAGACTGCTTTCGCGACGGCAAACTAATCCGCACATATGACTTCCTTTGTCCAGTTGGCCAGGTCCCCACCGCGCGGACACCCGACGAAGTGCTTATTCAGGAAGCAAAGAATAACCTCTCCAACGAGAGGCTTGCCAACCCGCCCTTTACCAGCATCACGTTTAAGGTCCGCCGCTAAGCGTTAAAGACATTGCGTCAAGGCTGAGTATGCTATCTTGCGGGAAGGGGGCGAGACCTTGAACTTTGAGCGCTTTGCCGGGATGGCGTCCGCCGCCGCAATCGTACTGATCTTCGCGATCACGATGTGGACAGGACTTTGGGGGCCGCTCTGGCAAAATATCGGGGGCGCAGAGATTCTGAACCTCTTTGTCGCAATCATCGGCTGGGTTGTCACAGTCGGCATCGGCTGGCGAGCTTTCGTCCTGTCCCAGCGCCAGATCGCTCTCGCTCAAAACCAGATCTCTCTTGCTCGGGATCAGATGGCGATTCAGCAAAACCAAATCCGCGAAGCGCAGGCCGAATTGGCTCAGGCGAACTTCCTCCGGGCCAACGCCGAAGTCGACCAGCTTGGTTACGACATCGACACACTGAAGACGGCTTCCGGTTATCTCGGAAGGTTGGTTGCGCAATTCCCGCAGGGGACAATCGATGGTTGGACCAAGGCGCTGCTCCATGCCCGCCGAATTGGCGTCGATGCGTTGAGCCAGAGCGCAGCCAGCGCTCCCTTTGGTTATGGTCCCCGAGTGATGACGGTCGTAAATCGCCTGCAACGGATAGGCGATGTCTTGTTCGAGGAAACGACATTGAAATCAGTGCCCATCGAGGGTGCAGCTATGCTTTGGGACCCTCACATCAAGGGGGCAATCGAAGGAATAGCCAATCTTTCCACTCAGATCAGAGAAGAAGTGCCCAAGCGTGAAAAGATGTTGCTGATGCTCGCCGACCGGCGAGACATTCTTGCCGATCAAGCGACCAAGCTTGCGGCTCGCGCAGGAAAGCTCTCGCCGGGTCGCCCGACACCAATAGCGCCTGGAGAAGATCACGAGCGAGCAATCAGCTAAGATTGCAACGATTTGCGGATGCATCGAACACTGCTTTGCCTTTCAAATTTTCTGCGACGACTTCGTTCGCTACGCTGATCCCGAGGATATGGTCTGAAGTTTGGACAGATCGGTCGATGTGATTTTTGATGCGACCCGTTTGCAGAGTTTCCTAGCGTTGCGAAAATTGGACGAGTTACTTCGTTCTGCTAAGAGCAGAAAGAATGCGGTCAGGCAGCCCTTAGTGAAAGTTTTTCGAGGCCGTGCGGGGGTCGCCAAAACCATTATCACGCCCCGCGGTCTTCTTTGAATGGCATGACCAGCACAACAGTGCAGGTTGCTTGCATCAACGATCCGCCCACCTTACGCGACACCCTGTGATCCAAATGTCTGAGTAGCTTTAGCGATGTCCCGGACACCAGTCGAGTTGGACCGGGATATCCTCCGTCAATGGATCAGAGGAGTCTTTGTACCGTGCCCATTCATCAGCTTCGGCTAGCCAGTACTCAAATTCTTTCTTAGCGATTTGAGCACGCTCGCGGCACATGGTTTCCAAAGCTAAGAATCGCTTCCTTGAATCCACGGGGCGGCCCCTCGAACTGATTTACAAACTGTAATCCTCTTGAGGAGGCCGGATACTTACCGTTCTGTAATAGACTTGACAGTTTCGTGAGTGATGATCTGGACGCACGTCAATCTGAGTCAGAAGTTGCTTACTTATTTGTCACTGGATGTCACCGGTCGCCTGAATTAATGCGGCCAGCAGATGCGATACTTTTTTCATATCTTTGACGGTTCAGAACTCCATCCTGATGTAACCTACCAACTCTTGAGAGCGCAAAACGCATGGCCCAAGTCGTCGCTGATGAACTAAAAAAAGGCGGCCAGTTTTCGCAGTCGAGTTTGGTAATCGTTGCGGACGCGGACGATAAAATACTCTTCGAGTGTGAAGCCTCCTAAAAGAGAACGCGTTGCACGGGGTGACCAAAGCCACCATCATGCTTTGCCGTCTTACGTGAGTGGCACGGGTGACAGAGCCAATGAAGATTTCTCGCGTCATCGGTGCCGCCAGTTTTGCGGCCAGCTTATGGTCGAAGTGGTAACCTGCCTTCCAAGGCCGTGAGCAGCCCGTGCAGGGCGTATGCGAAGTAGAGGCGCGCAGGGCTTGCCAATCCGTGCCATAACCTCTAGCGCTGGGCCGACCTGCCTGCCTACGCCGCTGACATATGCACATAGCGCACCACCAGCCACGCGATAGCCACACGCGCAGATGCGTGAGTGCTTCATTTGATTATTCCAGTTTGATTGTGCACGCGAACCGCCTGGTCATGCGATTGCCATTGTCATGCCTCACAAGACCCGCTTTACAAAAACCGGAGCAAAAATGGCTAGGGCTAAGAAGATTGTTCGTCGCGAGTGGACCAAAGCGGACGTGAAGCAATTAAAGACAATGGCGAAGGCGAGAGTCGGAGTTACTAAGATATCCAAGTCGCTGAAAAGGACTCCGGGCGCTACCTCCGTGATGGCGGCCAAGCTTGGCGTGTCGTTGTCGATGCGACCCTAAATGCGTGAGCAGAACCGGGCCCAGGCACGGTACATCGGCGTAGCCAGCCCGTTCCGTGAATTGGTGGCTACGTGCGGGGATGACGCACCTAGCCGGTGACCATGGAGAGGATTTGAGACTCACACTGTGGTCAATGGATATTCAAGCCACCCGGTTACACAGGCCGAGCGCGTAAAGAAAAGCCGTCGCCGCTCTCAACCCGGCGACGGCTTGTTTCTGCTATCTTATCGCTGAGTGCGGTTCTTGATATTGCGTCGGGCAAAATCCGCTCATAAAGACCGATTAGTTGCTGCGGTGATGAGTCTCTTTTTGGCACTTCTGCGACTTCCTACGACGTCCGCTATTGCGCCGCTATTGGCTGACAAGCCGACGTCAGGCGTGCGCGTGATGGTTATTTTCGATAGCGCAGCACCAAGATCAGCATGGGTCATGTCACGACCGCGCTTCCTCCGCACGACGGCGACCTTCCGCGTAACGTGACTTGCCGCACACCAGCCCGCTAATTTCGACGAGATGGTGCAAGGCGACTTTAAGCGCCCCACGCGTCACTGCTCGCGCGGCCAGTGCGATTTGCCCATAGCGAAGCCGGGCGGCAAATGGATTTCAGACAGAGGATGCTCGATGCGTCCGGGCCTGAAGTTAGTCCGCTCGACAACAATCTCGCGCACTTCGAGCACCGGTTTAAGGATAAGCTCTCGGCCAAAATAGTTATGGCGCTCCGGCGTAACGGGGATTGCCTTGCCCGTGTCAGGACTGATAGTCGCTTCGACTACCGCTTCGCGTGCGGCCTCCGCTTGATACTTCACCCGTTCGGTGTCGGGCGGGCTGGCAGGGTACTTAAAGACCCAGCACAGCCGCTTCTCGCGCTGTTCACTTGCCTGCCGGTCGGGCTGCTTGCGGTGCGCAACATCGGTGTTGCGTACAGGCTCGAAGCCCGGCGTGTGTCGGCCAAGCTCGTTGACCGCGTTAGCTTCGGCGTTCATCGCGTCAAGACGCGTGAGCACATCCGCAATCGCAGCGGCGTGTTCATCGTAGGAGCGAAGAAGAGTGGCGGCTTCAACCTCGACCGCCTTGCGGGCGGCTTCAACGCGAGCACGAAAGCGCTCGGCTTCGGCCTGCTTCTCGACTTCCGCCTCTGCCGCGAGCGCTTCGGCATGCGCTTCTTCGAGGTCGGCAACACGAGCCTCGGCGCGGTCGGCGGCGCGACGTTGTGCCTGGTACTCGGCCTCGGCCTTGATGTGTTCGGCATCATTCATGGTCGAAAGCCCAGCCAGTGCGGCCCCGCGCTTGGCGACAGCGGCGACGTGCTCAGCGCGCGCCTTTTCGATCTCGGCAGCGATGGCCAGGGAAGTGGGAGCTTTCTTTCCGAAGAGGTGATTCAGAATATTCATTGCCGGTTAGCCTTCGTAATGGTGCGGGGGCGGGGGGTGATCAGCGATAGTTGGCGAGAGCTTCGCCGATGCGAAGCCAGCGATGGTAAGTCGTGTGCTCAACGTGCGCTGCGAATATGAGATTGTGCGCCATGCCATGCCGCGCACGGAACTGTTCATCAGCGAGCGCTCGGCGCGCCGCTGCGAGGTCGGTAGTCGCAGCCTTAAGGTCCGCAAGAAGTCTGGCGCGGCTCATTGGGCGGCTCCGACCTTGTGTTGCGCAAGCCATGCGTCAAATGCGGCTACGCTGTAGCGGCAAGAGCCACCGACCTTCACGAACTCAGGGCCAATCCCGCGTTCGGCATAGTTTTTGAGCGTATTCGGCGAGAAACCGCCGCGCGATGCGATCTTGCGTCGGGAGAGAAAAGTTTCAGACATTTCGACCTCTAGCAAAAGTCACAAGGGGTTCGGCCGCCGAAGCGCCCCGCTGAACTTTGTTTTTGCTTTGTCAGAGCGATAGTGACGCGAGTAATGTGCGCAATCTGCTCAAAGTCGTCAGGCCCGTTTCGGTATCCCTTACCGATACAAGGCAGACTTCGCGTCGGGTCAAGCCAGCTCGCCTCTAGGGTGCGAGTAGCACCGGCACACCCCCTGATTTTGCGCGATCTCCGTGGTAACTACGCTTCGTGATGAAAACGTCGTGCGCATCGTGGACCCGTAAAAACGTAACCCGCTCTCGCTGGGCCGTGGAAGGAGTCGTGCGCTAGGATTTGACGACGCGATCTTTTTACCAGGCCCCGCCGGCATCGGACGGGGCCTTTTGTTTGGTCACGCTCCCTGCCGGCACAACAGCAGGAGCATCCGATGTCACCCCAGCAGACGAACCTCACATCCGAGACCGGGCGCGATGCCGCAGGGCTCCGCCTCGACCTCGCCATCGCTTTGGTGAAAGACGCCCCGGGCAATGCTTTGGCCGAGGCGTGCCCCGATGCCTCCGTCGCGGCGCTGAGAGACGCTTCCTCGGAAAAGGAAGCGGCTGGACCACCAGTCGCATCGACGCGGAGCGTCTTGAGTTTGCTCCAGGGATATTGGCGTGCGTTCAGAAAACGGCGCCAAGCCGAGAGTTTGCACAACCTGAGTGACAGAGAGCTGGCGGATATCGGCCTGACACCCAGTGACATCGACCACCTCGTCGCTCGCCGAGCTATTGAGAGGCTCAGAGATGGCACAACGTATCTATGGCTGTCTCGTGGTGTGTGATGGTAAGTCACCGCCTGTTCTGCACTTTTACTGGCAGGCAGTCTGGCGGATCAGTGAAGCGTGATCCGCCACTTTTCTACAATCGTCGTGACATGGCGGATTGCGCTAACACCGATCCGCCATCGAGCTGCGACTCGCGACCAACACACTTGTTGATGGTGCCATCTTCTTCATCTGCTAAGGTCTCAAGGGGCAGTGGAGGCGAGCATGGGCCGGCGTCCGGTCTGCCTCTGATTGTGTTGCAAAAGTCGATTTTCGCCGATGGCCAAAATTCTGCGGGCCGTGGGCGCGACTTTCGTGTACAAGATGTGAGGGACCTCACGGCCTCACGCAAAATTCACAGGCGACTTCGGTAACGCGATTGAGGTCATACGAATCAGCGAACGCTCGCCGCTTAGTGTTTTCGCGAAAAATCGTGAGCCCTGCAACTTTCGACTTTTGCAACAGTATCCCTCTATCAGCCGACATGACAGCGGCTTAAGCGCTGTTCTGCTTGGGGACAAGAACGGAATAGTTACTGCAAACAAGCGGAATGGGTGCTGACGTGGGGACGGTCGATATATGTTGGATCGTAGCCACATGCTGAACCGCCAGCATCCGGCGCCGCGGTCGTTTATGCCGTCTGAGACACTACCGTTGATTGTTCAAATATTGTGACACTAAGGTCTGTGTGTTACATTGAGGTAATTTCTGGTGCTTGTATGAACTTGCGAGGTGTGAGTATGCGCACCATCGTGTTCTTTTTCATGATTGCCGTCGGACTCGCTTGTGGCACTTCGAGGGTAAGCGCTGCTACAAATCCGTGGTGCTTCGGTGTATTTCCAGTTGATATAATGGACTGCAAGGACCGACGCTTGCGCGCACTTCATAAAAGAGTAGGTGCGCTCCATGAGGAGGCCCTCTCTCGGGCAAAAGGAGCGAAGCGACAGGCGCTACTAGAAGAGCAAAACTCATGGTGGAGATCCCGCGGCGCAAAATGCGGCGTGCGCGTAATAGAATGGGTCACCGATCAATCTGCGCAACGGGCGCGGCCTTGCCTAGCCCGCGTCTACCAGGCTCGCATTACTCGACTTTCGCAATCTTTGACTCCGAATGAGCCCGAGAGCGACTCCCAGACATCCCTCCATTCTGATACTGCCAAGAACGTCATTGCCTGCTACAAAGCTGGCAACGAAACCGTCGCCGACATGTACGCCTGTGCTGGTGTCTGGGTCACCCCACGTATACTGACGTTGTGTTTCCTTCAAGCCGATTGTCCAGTCATCGATGATAGGATCAATGCAAGCTCAGTTGTTAACAACGCGCTCGGTCCGGACAATCTCAATACGAAGCTTTCAATCGAAATGAAGTACGTCCTTTCGGTCCCGAACCGTAGGGATATCGAGGAATGCAAAGGCACTGGGTCAGCGACTGTTGAGTGCGTCGCACCTAGAATGATTCATGAGTCGATGAAACCTTTGACGGATTGCGGCACAATAACGGAGGACAAAGGCAAAGCCCTTTGCCTAAGCAAACAGGTTTCAAAAGAGCTGCTTTCAGTGACTGAATGCATGTCGGCCAAGGGGGGCGGCACCGCAGCATTTTCCGAATGCACCGAGAGCCTACCTTGGGCCAAGGTCCAAGATGTTCAAAAGTGCGCCATCAGTGCATCGGCAAATGCCAAGGTCGATTGCTTGCTGGTCGGCGCTGACCCTGCTCAGCGGGAGCTGGCCAAGTGTCTTTCCAGCGCCTCAGGTCAAGCAGCTGTCGCACTTGATTGCCTCAGCAAATCAAATCCGCAAATGGCGGACAAAATAGCTGTTGCTTCCTGTGCGGCTAATGCTGTCGACAAGACAGCCGCTGCATCGTGCTTCACGACCGTTTTGGACGGGGACGCTAAGAAGATCGCAGAGTGCGCTAAGGGCGGAAAGGACAAGATGGTGTCTTGCCTCCTAGGCGACAGGCCCGAGTACAAGGCTGCTGCTCAGGCCGTAGCGTGTGTCCAAGGGGGCCGGGATGCGAGTTCCCTCATTACCAATTGCAGCGACTTCTTAATCAAAGACCCAAAGGCTCGCGCCGTGCTCGCGTGTGCGGCACAAGCCTCCGATAGCAGCAAGCTCGCAGCCTGTGCGGCATCGACGGTGTTGCCTCCCGAGGTCGCGCGCTACGCTGCGTGCGCTGCGACCAGCCAGGGGGGAGCAACGAACTTCGCGCTGTGTGCGGCAGGATCCCAAATGAACGAGGAATGGCGCATTGCTGCAGAGTGCGCCGTACAATCAGGTGGTGAACCCTTCAGTTTTGCAGGATGCACCGCCGGACGTCTTACGTTGAGGGAACTCACAAAGTGCTTCACTGGCGGAAGCTGCTACGGTCCGAACAATACCATTGTCAAAGCGTACACCAATGCTTTCAATGATGTTTTGCATGGTCCTGGAGCCAACAACGAAATCGTCGTCGCGTTGGGCAAACTTCGCGAAGCGACAGGCGGCCCGAACTCGGTGATTAACAAACCTGAGCAGATCTTTGGAGGCGAGAACTCTGTGTTCCGCAAGCCACGTCAAATTTTCGGGGGTGACCACTCGGTAATCAATGAGTTTATAGATAAACCCTTAGGCGGGAGTTGTTCCTTGGTTCGTCGTCCACTCGGCTGCTGATGACCGCGCGTTCGGATCGTTCCGTAAACGTTGTGGCATTTTCGATCGGTTTCACTCTGCTCAACGGAGTGCGCTTGCTTAATTCGGCGGGCTCAACGTGTGATTTTGCGTTAAGTTGTGCGTAATAGCTGCCATCGCGGGATGTCCGAAAAGGGTCACGAGCGGTAATGCTGTAACCGATCAGAAGCTTTCCGCTTGGCCGTCAGAAGCCGACATGCCCTAAAGCTCGATGTCGCGCATCTTCGCCAGCACGGGGTTCTTCATAGCGCGAACCACCGATGCGACGGCGGCGTCGAAGCGAACCGCTGCTCGATCTGCTTTGACTCAAGGAGTTGTTGCGTGGTGTCGTTCAGGCGGCGCAGGTCGAACTCGTCGTTCACCATCTTATTGAGTGCCGAACTGGTCACGCCAGCCGAGGCCGCTTCCTTGATCCACCGGCGGACCTTCAGGTACTCGGCCTGCTTATCGTTGAGAGCCAGGATCGTTGCGTTTGGCCGGACTCTCGTGATTGATTCCCAAACTGGCCACAACAATGGACTTGCCGGAACTTCTTCGAATCCACGCCCTAAATCGTTGAGGCTGCGCTTTCGCCGGCTCGCTGTTGCGGAGTGTTATCGTTGTCGTGGCGTAATCGACGCGTGTCATGCTCAGCCAGCACAGCAGCGCGTTCGTCGGCGCGCATGCGGAGTAGCTTTTGCTCAACGCCGATGTCGATCAGTGCGGCCCACGTCTGCGGGATATTCATTCGCAGCTTGAGCGCGAGGGCCGTGAGTTCGCCAGCGAGTTCGGCGGGTAGCGCTTCGAGCGAGGGGACCGGACAAAAGCCGAACCCAAGCGTTGCCAGCGCAGCTTCAAGGCTTTCCAGGCCGGGCCGGTTCTTACGTCGCCACGCCTTCGTAGTGGCCCGGCGGACCCCACTTCGCTCTTCCAGCGAGTCATACGTCATGCGCTGCCGCGCCATCTCGGCAAAGACCAGCTTCACATGCGGCCCGACGTGCTCGGGCATCGTAACGGTGCGGGGATTTTTGCGACCCTTTCGCGGGGCGGGGGAAATTAGCGCAGTTCGAAATTCGGCGGGATAAAGCGGGGGAGCGGGCATCGGCAGTATCCTGAGGCGATTGAACCGCCTCAAAGATCAGGGAAAGAGCGATTCCGATACAGCCCATTGCAATCGCCTTTGCACGTGGCCCCGCATCACAGGCGCAAGACGATCCGAGAACAACAACCGACCTCAATTTTTTCGCGCCTAGAAAAATGAGGCGGTCGCGCGTCACCCGCATGGGGGAGCGCCCCGGAAGGACCCAAAGCTCGTCAAAATGCATGGCTTTAACTGTGGTCAGGTCAGCGGGCTCTGGTCGTAGCACCGCATCTACAGATTTGCTAACGACACCAAACGAATCGTTTCGAGCATGTCCTCTCAGTCGGAGCAGCGCGGGCTAAAGGTGCCGATCCATTGACAGACGGTCGGCCGGCTCTCACATTCAACCTATGGCAGAAGAAAAGGATAGCGCGAGAGGGTCCAGCCCAGCCTCCCGCGGCGGCGCTGGAGTTTACATTGAGGGCGAGCTCGGTGCCTACTATCTCCTGGCTATGCTGGCCGGCACGGAAGCTCGAGGAATGCCGGGTGCGAAGATAACCGGCGTGCGCTTCCAGGGTGTCGATCAGGGCTTCGCAATGGATGACCTGATTCTCGAAGGGGTTGGTTCGGGCGGCGACGCGCTAATCGAAATTCAGTCCAAGCGAGATATCACCTTCTCCCCAAAGGATGCGACGTTCGCAGAAGTGGTGGCGCAGGTCGCTCGCAGCCGATCGAGGAACGTGCCGGAGGACAGGCATCTACTGGCTGTTGCGACGCAACGACAGAGCAAGTCTATCACGGGCCCCTATCAGGACGTTCTGATCTGGGCACGCGCAGCGGAAAGCAGCGGCGATTTCTTTGAGAGAATTGAGGCCAAAGGCATTGGAAGCGATCCGATGCGCACTTTCGTCGCAACGTTTAAGGCGAATCTTCTCGCCGCAGGTGTAATCGATGATAACGATGTCGTTTGGAAGTTTATCCGACGCTTCGCGATCCTCGTTTTCGACTTCGAATCGACGGCGCCACTTGCGCGCCTCCATGCTCTGGCGCTGGCGAGGCAGGTGCTAGCGGATGAGGATGTCTCGCGCGCGGAGAGCCTTTGGAGTGACCTCATTGAGCTTTCGATCGCCATCGGTAAAGTCGGAGGTTCGACCAGCCGAGATGACCTGCGCTTAAAGCTTGTGGAGCGCGGCTACCGTCTTGCAGGAGATCGAGACTATCGATCGGCACGCGCTCGGTTGGCGGACTTGGCTAGGATGACGCTAGCCGGCATTGGAACAACAGTAGGGGGAATTAACCTTTCCCGCCATCAAGCGATCGCAGGCATAAACGAGGCGTTCGATGTGCATAGATTCGTACAATTGCGCGGAGGGCCAGGCGTAGGCAAATCGGGCGTCCTGAGACTGGTAGCTGAGCGCTTCGGGCGAGAGGGCCAACTGATCGTTCTCGATCCGGTCTCGACCCCAACTGGAGGATGGCTCGGGTTTGCACAGGCGTTAGGCGTTCCCGGCCCAGCAAGAGATTTTTTCAACGACTTGGCCGCCAGCGGCGGTAGCCTGATTGTCATCGACAGCGTGGAGATGTTCGCCGATCTTGGTCGGCAACGCACCGTTAACGAGCTTCTGCGCGATGCGGCAGCCATTCCAGGCTTTCTAGTTCTCACAACCACACGTGCCAATGACGATGTCGGTGCAGGGGACTGGATGGCGGAGGATGTGATCGAATCGTTCGGCGGGGTCCATTCCGTTGCTGTCGGCGAGCTAACCGACGAGGAGGTGAAGGCTCTGTCGGAGAAAGCACCCGAACTGCGGTCGATCCTCGCGCCAGGACATCCAGCCGGCAACATCGCACGCAACCTCTATAGGCTATCGCGGCTTCTCAAAGTACCGGCGTCCGGCGAGTTCCGGACGGAGGCAGCGCTTGCGAGCCAATGGTGGTCTACCGCAGACAACTCGGCCAGCGTATCCATAAGGGCTGGCCAGCGCATTATCGCCAATCTCGCGGAGATCAGCTTAGCCGGCGGTTCTCTCATGGAGTTAACTGAGGACTCTGCTGCTCGCTCGCATCTCACCAGATCGCTGACGCTTACCGAAGTCCGTCGCGATCAATTAGGATTCTATCACGATGTCCTGCGAGATTGGGCGATTGGACATCTTATCCACGAGGATCACGCAAGGCTTTCGCGCGTGGATCTTACCGTGCCGGCCTCGCCGCGGGTCGCGCGTGGTATCGAGTTTGCCGCGCGTTTTGCTTTAGAGACGTCGAGCGACGGCTCCCAATGGTTAAACCTGCTCGACCGATTGTCTCCGGCGGGAGCGCATAGCTCTTGGCGGAGGCACGGACTACTCGCGATAGTTCGCTCCGAAGCTGCCAAAGACCTTCTGGATAGGGCCAGCGAAGAGTTGCTCAGGCGTGGTGGCGCGCTCTTCGTTGAACTCGTCACGGCGATCGGTGCCGTGGAGACTATATCGACAGCCGAGTTCTATGCCTCGATGCAGGTAGTGACCGACAAACCACTCCCAAAGTCGCTGCGCACTAACACGACCGGATCAGGTTACAAGCTGCTCTATTGGGTGTTGACTCACGCGAATAGTATACCGATCCAGGCGATCGATGCCGTCGTCAATCTCATCCAGATTCAGATGCAGTTGATCTTGGCGATGCCGCGGCTGGCGTCGCCAACCGCGACCATGCTGTTCAATTGGCTGCGTCAACTCGACGTGCGAAATGCGACAGTCACGATCCCGACCGATCTGACCGCTGGGCGATTGGACAGCGACGTTCGACGTCGAATGGTTGAAGATCTCCGAACTATGGCACTTCTGTTGTCCGTGCATTCGCCGGACGAGGCCAAAGCCTACCTCCACGAAATCGACCCGGAGCGTGACACTTACAAAGTTAAGGCGATACGGCAGTTCAGTACAACGTTAGTCTCGGCTGCTCCGGCTGAATTGGCCGATCTGATAGTCAATAGCCTCATCGAGAGGCGAGGCCATAAGTCTCGTTATGGCGCAGCGGGTGATCGGGCCTTCAGCTATGCCGACAGCGACTACCTGCCGGCTTCGCCGGCTCAGCCGCCGTTCTTGAATCTCCTGCTCGCGTCGCCCGAGCACGGACTCGCGCTGGTGCGGCGCCTCGTGAGCGCAGCGGTAGACTCTCACAGTGACGCGAGAGAGGCCGGCAAGAACGGGTTCACGGTTGTATTCGATGACGGTCCGCGCTTCTTTCCCTGGACCCAGACCTATTTTTGGTCCCGTGACCAAGCGCGCGAGTATTCGGCAGCCTCTGGCCTCAAGGCACTTGAGGCGTGGGGGCATCGTCGTCTGGACTCGGGTGAGCCAGTTGAAGCGGTTCTCTGGGACGTTCTCGGCCCTGTTGGTAGTTGCGCGGCGTACCTACTAGTTGCCGTAGATGTTTTGCTATCCCATTTCCCGGCGACGCGATCGGCCTTGGTGCCCTTCCTCGCCAGCCCCGAGCTTCTTGCCATCGAACGGCAGCGCCGGGCCCTTGATGGAACAGGTCGCGGGGGCTTCGTGATAGGCGACGAGCCCTCTGGGACCGTGACGCTTGCGGACTTGCAGGCCAAGCCGTCGCGCAATGCATCGCTTGAGGACGTGCTACAATACTTCATCTCCACCGATATCGAGGCGCAGAAGTTGAGAGATCGTTTACGTGCCGCAGTCGAACTGCTTGAGCCGTATGATGAACACGCTGATTTCGCTACGCCGGAGTTCATGGGGCGCTACGCGCAGAACGTTCTGAATATCGAGAATTGGGAGAAGGTTGAAGGAGGCTATATTTATCGATCGCCATCGGTTGAAGCCGCGCACCTTGAGGGGCTCAATGCTCGCCGAGTGCGCCTAGTACGCGAAAGCGAGATGGAAGCACGCATTGGGCTTGCTATCGATGGCACGGAGCATGCGACGCCAGAGACGGCGCGGGACGCCGTCGAGCATGCCAGCGGCATGCTGCCGGACGGTAGTGATACTGACTCATTGAAGTCCCGATCGACCCGATTGATCGCAACCGCGCTTCTTGTCGCTCGTGATGGCGCCGATGACCTTCTTGATGCACATGAGGTATGGGTACGGGAAGTCATCAGACTGTCGCTAGCGGAGGAAGCTGACCGCTATTCCGGCTCCCGCAAGAACCTGCGTTATAACCGCCCGGCGCTCGGGACCCTCGCACTCCTCAATCTCTGGCGCAGGCGAAATCTAAAAGCAGATCGCGACGCGTTGGTCTCGATTGCCACGCGCAGAGATGGAGCTGCAGTGCCGGCATTTACCGCAGCAGTTTCCATGATTGTGGGCAAGGATGCTAGGCTGCTAAAGGCAGCAATGCGCACGGCGTTGACTGGATGCGTCCGGCGCTGGCATCCCTACGATGAGGACGAGACCGTGCAGCAGCGCTTCGAGAAGGAGCGTGAGGCAACCGCAAGAGCAGCCGTAGCTGCAGAGATCGATTGGCTTGACGGTGGCGTGGAGCCGGCGTGGCCGGCTTTTCCGGACGAGAAACCGGTCTTAAGAAACTCACATCGGATTCGACTTCCCGGAGAAACGGAGCCGGAGATTGACGAGGACTTTGCCGAGGAGATGGTCGACGGCGCCGCAACGATTCATCTCGAAAGCCAGTCAGCGGCGAAATGGCTTCGGTTGCTCAACGAGCCTGCCGGCAAGAGCGTCGGCTGGGCTGCCGAAATCGTCGGAGCTTACTCCGGCTGGAGCAGCAGAATAAACGGATCAAGGCTGCCAGCGAACGCCGAGGTGGACCACTTACCCAGCGAATGGAACGCGGAGTTCTATGCGCTGTTCGCCAAGGCGTTGATGGATGCGGAGCCACAATATTTTGATGGTCTCATTGGGCAGGTCATGAACCTCCCGGACAAGTCCTTCTGTCATGTCGCCGAGACACTCCTGCATGCCGCCGATGTCCTCTACTTCAACGAAGCATCGCGGGCGCCGCAGTTGCCGGTGGAGCTGCGCACGCGGATAGCGACCCGAGCGATGTTATTGAGGCGTTGGCAATACAACTATGCGCCGGGCGACCTGTCGATCGACTACGATACGGGGGGCGTCGTCGCGAAAATCTTCCTTAATACACATGACCCGTTCCTGGGTACGCGCAGCTATCTCGTACCGGCGGTCGCTGATAGGCTGGACCCGCTACTTGAGCCGATGCGCCCACTCTTGTCAGGTGGGCCAACGAGCTTCGTCGCCCTGTGTACGATGAACATGCTGATGGTCACGCCGCGAGCAAGACACTTGGACTTCTTGCTCGCGGCAGTTGAGGCTTGGTTCGACCGATTGCGCTCTGACACCAGCGTTTGGGGTACGCTCGGGGTCGGTCGGAAGGTCGTCGCGTGGTTCGAGGCCGTCGTGCTTGAGGACCCGGCTCTCTTGGGTCCCGCCCATCCACAGAGAGTGCGCATCGACCGCGTCCTTGGCCAGCTCGTCGCGGTCGGAATTGCAGAAGCCCACGAGCTTGAAAAGCAGGTTGAGGGCGTCGCGGCGAATATCTCGGAAGGCCGTCCCTAAGCGCACATCAGCAAGAAGGGCGAAATGTTTGGTAGGCGATGCTTCAACTTTAATCAGTCAACTTTATAAACAACAACCTAAGTTTATCATCTTGCATCTAGGATTGTTGAGGGGTCGCGCGTCACCCGCAAGGGGGGCGGCCCTGGAAGGACCCAAATCGAAAGAACGTTACAGAAAGACGCTGTTCACGAGCAGACAGAAAGCGATCAAACGAACGATGCCACTATACCACTACACTTCAGTGCTCCCGTGGCCGTGCCGCTAATGCTCTGAACTTCCTTCCGCTTCCGGCGACATAAGGGACATTGCCGGACTTGTTGCTGGCCCGGTCCCGTCGCGAATACCTCGTTGCGGACCTTCGCGGCCTCAATCGGAACGGCGCGGGCAGGACTTCGTCCGCTGTCGTTCTGGCGCGACAGGCCAGACTTGCTCGCCACCAATATCACTCCTGATCCGTCCGCGCGATCTTTAGCAGCGCATTCCGAGCTGCTTCACGGTATCGAAAGGACGAAATCGGAGGCTCGCACAAATTATAGCAAGAGGGGGCATTAGCCTCCACTGGGCTGATTCATCACCCCATTAGGAGTATCGCGGCCGTAGCAAGGGACAAGCTGCCGAAGACCTGCAGCATCAGAAATGCCGCAAGAAACAGCAATTTTGCCAAGGCCTGTGAAGACCTCGTCCACACAAGATCCTTGTCGTAGGCAGCACCTTCAAAGAGTTGCTGAATCGTTTTGGGGCCTTGCTTCTTCGCTAACGCGGCGCGCGCATTGGAGGTGAGGGATAAGCCACCGATGACCTTGGTGCTACGAGTCCTACGGGCATCCACTGCTATTATGGCCGTGAACATCTGCGTCTGAATTAGCCAAACGTATAGGAATAGCCCGATGACTGTCGCCACGCCGCAAATGATCAATAGGGACAGCAACCAGTCGATGTCGCGTCGCCCCCTGGTCAAGACGAAGATCACCACGATGAACACCGCAGCCAGGAGTCCAGCGACCTTCGCAGGTGCTCGAGGAATATCCTCCTCCACAGGCTCCCATCGCTCCCGACCTTTGAATGCGAGGGTTATCGCCCCCCCGGCCGCAATGATCACACCAGCCGTACCAACAACTTGGCCCAAAACGGCATAGTCACTCATGGCCGCACCATGTGGATGATGTTATTGGGTGGGATTTCATAGGGCACCGTGTCGTCCAAGACGAGAGGACGGTTCGGTCCATCGGCACCAAAGATGTATTTACCCGGCGGCAAGTAGCCACTAACGGGTGTAGACAACGAGTTGCCGAACACACGACGGACGTCCGGGAAATAGGCTTTTGCGGCAATGATTCTAAGGCCCGTTTGAAGGTTATGGACGGTAACGTCCAAACCGGGAACTTCAGGGACTCCGCAGCGTAAATTCTCTCCACCACTGAGTACGCGCAATCCCATGGCCGCATCCACGCGCACTCGTAAGAAGTCGACCAGCAGGGCCGCAAAGGATCGGCGTGCCTGGGGTACAGGCATCGTGGTGAGGAGCATCTCAGTTTTGGCAAATGCGCCCGGTGCTTCTCGGGCGAAACCGACAATATCGGCTGGAGACGCAAATGATCGGCGCTCCTCAGGCACAGAATTGGGAAGATCGAGCGGCGCCCATCCAATCGCCGAAATATGCACCATTGGATAAGGCATCTGCATTGACATCAACACACTCGCTGCAGAATGAAAATCCTGAACTGATGTTGCGATGTCGGCAGCGGCAAGTGGGGTAGGAATCTCTGTTAGATCGAGCCGCCCCGTCTCGGCAGCTTTGTTCGCGACTTTCTCAAGCACCGAGCGACTTACGGGTTCTTCCTTGTGGTGCCTCTTACTTTCGACCTCGACGTCATTCTCGGCTTTGGAGTCATTGTTTCCGCTGCGCATCTTAACGCGTGTTCGACCAACTTCATTGCTGACGGTATCAGGCATGCCAGCTTCCTCCCGATTGCCCAGTTGTCACCGAGTGGTCGAGGAATGTTAATCTTACACCGCTTACCACCCAGGGTTAAGTGAAATAGTGTCCGGCCTGGTCATCGTGTGAGCGCGTCGCCGACTTGTTCTGTCGGGATCGCACCAGAGCGGACGGCGCCCTGTTCGCTGACAACAACCGAAATCAGGTCGATTCCCGATTCCCCGGACCGGGCTAATCGCTTAGAATTGAAAAACTCGATCCCCGGCTTGTTACCGCTCGCCCAAGGCGATCGACTGTGGCTGGGGTTGTTGTAGATGGCCCACCGCGTTGGCCTCGAATGAGGGGCAACGGGAACGTGTGAGTTTGGCCCATCGCGTCATTTCGCTGCGATGCGGAATTTGATCGCTATCTGGGCATAGCGGACTCTCGCGAGCCGTCAGTTCGGTCGATTAATAGGTTCACGGCCCAGATCGTCAAAGAACGCAGCAATCGTTTTCAGTGCTGGCGAAAATACGTTTGAGAACTTCAGGCGGCCTGCCGTCTCCCGACCGATCTTGACAGGATGATCCATTCCGCCGCGTATCTGACCCGTGTCTTATTTGCGAAAACAACTTGCTTGGACCTCGCGGTCTGCAACACCTCTAACAAAAACCTCAACGAAAGTGGACAAAGTGGACATTCACCCTAAGGGTCCTGTCCACTCGTCCACTTTGTCCACTCCCCACACCCCTTCGGGGGTGGTGTGGGGGTAGACATTGGACCGTTGGACAAAGTGGACGAATGTCCAACCCGTCCACTTTGTCCACTTAGGGCCGAATTGACCAAATCATCGCAATGTTTTGAGAGTGGGCAATGCCGGCGATAACATTCTCGTCCTTTGCAGCAGCAAGCGCACGATCGAACGCCTTGTATTTTGCGGAGGTGGTAGTTTCCGGATTTCCAGTGATATACCTAGCCATAAACTTGTTCCGGACCTCGGCTACATTTACGGCTTTGACGGTCGAACCTTCGGGGATTCTATAATCCTGCCCGTGGCCCGCCAGCGCCTCATTGAACGCCTCGGTGAAGTCGCGCGGAATCTTGCTCTTCACCTTAGCTACCACTGCCTGCGGGACGGCTTCTCCGGCACCTTCGAAGAACTCGATATAGCCGGCGGTCATCGGGTCGCCGTCTTCGTCGAGACCGAGCATATGGCTTCGCACTTCAAATGACCCCAGCGAGCCAGTGCCGCCACGCCGAGATTTGGTCAACGCCAGCGATCGTTTGGAGCTCTTGCCGGACAAAGGGTCAGTGGCGCCAAGCACCGACAGGATTGCATCGGCCCCAGCACCGTATGCCGAAGCGCCCCGAACGCCGGTCTCGGCGTTCTTTCCGTGGTGGGCAATCGGCATGACCAGCACGTCGCTGGCGTTGCCAACCCGGGCTAATTCTTTCATCAAGCGAGCCGCTTCGGCGTTGTCGTTTTCGTCGGTGATATTGAAACACGCCGCGAGGGTGTCGATCACAACCAACCGAAGGTCGATGCCGAATTTATCGGTAGACTCCAAGGATGCCTCGGCAACGGCATGCTCAAGCCAGGTGATGATGTTGTGCTGCGACAACCCGGCCGGGGGCTCGGTGACAAAGAACGGAATTTCGCCGGCTTGGCCGTCTTGAAACTTCCCTGCGCGGGCCCCCTCAACCCGCGAGTCAACTTCGCCACCACCCTCGGCAGCAATCCAGAGAACGCCGCCCGAGCGCACGCGGCGTCCTAGAAACGCCCGGCCGAACACAAGCGACAAACCCAGGTCAACGCCAACGAAAGTCTTGCCCGCCGCATACTGCCCGGAGAGCAGCGCAACCCCGCTAAGCGGAAGCATACGCTTCACCAGCCATTGCGGCCGTTCCGGCGTAGTCGCTCCGATGGCCCGCAGCGATACGGTGTTGACCGGGCTGGGGTTCGGCGCGGGGAAGATAGTGATTTTGGCCATCGGTCAGGCTTTCTTTTTCATCGCGGCCGCAATGATGCGATCCGCGAGCGCCAACGCCTCAGGGTCGACGAGCGTCACCCCAACACGGGGAGCCAGCCAATCCAGCGCTTCGGACGCGGACACGCGGCGAGCTTCCATGACAACATCAATAGGCGTGTATCCGCGTTCATCTCCGAAATCGCGAATGCCGTCCGCCTTGAACGATAGGTTCAGAGCGCGCAAATGGAGCGCCCTGCCGGTGCCGGACGCTCGCCATTCGGCTACGGCCTTGAAGCCACCACCGGCGCGACAGCAGCGCTGCAAGCCGAGATACGGCACCCATGCATGCAAGTTCGCGAGCGCCGCATTGTTCGCCTCGCGAAACAATGATCCCCCGTCAGAACCACCGGCAAGCGCAACAGTCTCGCCATGCGGCTTATAGCGCCTGTCCGCCTGGGGATCATACCCATACGCCTTCAGCGCTTCACCGATGCGCTCGGCGATGTCGTCCGGCAACTCGGTCAGTTGATCGAGGGACACGTCAAGAAGCGTGTCGTCCGTCCACCAATAGTAAGGCTCGCCGGTGTCAGGATGGATCGAGGGCGGCAAGACGGTTTGCTTGCCTTCCGAGAGTAGATCGACAAGGCCGATGCGCTCGGGCGTGCGGAAGTTGCGCGAGCGGATCGCGTCGGTGTTGCCGCGATAGAAGAGCGAGATGCCCTTGTGGCCCTTCTTTTGCACATTCGATTGCGGCAGCATCGCGAGCAGCGCGACCATCGCGGGCTCGAAGTCGATGTCTATCACAACGACGCCACCAAATCCGCAAGCAAGGCCAAGCCCGCCGCCACATCTATCGGCTCGCCGCCCCCAAGCGGCGGTCTTATGAATCGACGCGCGTTCGGTGCAGTAATCCTGCCATCCCGCCATAGGGTAATCGGTGCCGGGTGCCTTACCCCGCCCCTCAAACGGGGCATTATGCGGCACAATAGGCAACAGCGAGTACCCGTTGCCGTACATCGCCAGCGCGGCGCGCTCGAAAGCGGAGGAATCGGACATTGCTCAGAGCCAGAGCGCCGCGATGTGCTGCCAAAGCGCGCGACTCGGACTCATCCAGAAGTCGCGAGACGCCGCTTGGATGTCCGCGAGAGAGAGAAGCTGCCTCAACGTCGGTTGCGCGGTGTTGCGGAAGAAGACGCTGCCATCCTCAAACACGCGCATTTCGTAGTCGCGGCGCGACTGGCGGCGCATGTATTTGTCGAACTGGCGGGCAGCGCCGAGAACGGTGTCGGCGGTGATCGGCGTGTACGCGGGAGACGCAATCCATCCCCTATGCGCTTGTGCGCACTTCGAGTCGGGGCTATAAAAATCGGACCTCATCGGACTTTCCTTTTCGTGTTTTTGCATCACCCGCCGCCTGCCAGCGCGCGGGTTTTGCTTGTGGGGTCATGCGGCGGTCTTGCCGCCGGGCGTGATGCGGTTCGCCTGCATCCACGCCGCGATGTCCTGACGGGAATATTTCGGCGTCCGACCGATCAACGTATACGCAGGGGAACGACCAAGCCGCCGCTCACGACGCGCCCAAGCATGAGACTTACCAACGAACTCGGCGTACTCAGCTTCCGAAAAAAGAAAATCATCATTGCTCATTTTAGAATGCCTCATTTGTTCGAGTGTTCGGATTTGAGCAGATTTCACCACTCGCTAGGGATCGGTTGAATCTCTTTTCAAGCGATTTTTGCCCGATCGGGCGCAGCTCAGCCATCACGCGGCGGATACCGCGTGATGGCGATGTTGAGGTTTTGTTGAGAGAAGTTAATGCCCGTGAAAGCGCTGACTTAGGAGGCCGACAAGGGCGTGTTGGCGTCCAAAAACGCGGCATAGTGCAGGAGGGCGACCGCCGCCAGATGGCCGTCAGTCGGTCCGAGCGTGGTTTCTTCGGAAGCTTCAAGAACTTCCGCGAGTTCGATCAAATAGGCGGGTTCATCGGTGATGTCAGTCATTGTCATGCACTTACGCATCGTTCGCGGGATGGCTGGTGAACCCGGCCATCCAAGCGTCGATTTCTGCCGCATCAAAAAAACGCGAGCGTCCAATATAGATCGGGGAGGGCAGGCTATTCGTGCGCAGCTTCACGTGCCGCTCAAACGTTGAGCGCGGCATGTCGAGCTTTCCTCGCACGGTTTCCGACTTAATCAGTTGCTTCATGTTGGTCCTCTTGGGGTTGGTGACATCTCAAGAAGTACCGAATAGGAGCGAGAAAATCTGGGTAGAAAGTCGCTAACGGATACCACCCAAAATCAAAGGATTATCCTTCACATCAAGGGATCATCCGTCACCGTGGGTGATGGATTGACTTTTTTGCAACTTCGTCTTCAGGCGTTTCCAGATTTTCTCGATTTGGTCGAGTTCAAGGCCCGCATATCCGCTGTCCTTGACGATCTGCCGAGCGCGTCCAGGTCTCACACCTCTTGCGGTCAACGACTGAAGTGCTCCGAATATCCGAATGTCGCGCCATTCGATTTGCAGTTGCCCAACGGGATTTTCGTGGGCCTTGCCGCGCCACGCAGCGTAGAGTTCTTTCGCGCGAAAATTGACAATGCGGTCTTTATGGTTGGCCGTCCTGTTCTTCTTCTGGTCCTCCAGATTTTCTTTCGGGGGCCGCGATGTAGCCGCAAGCAAGTCAAACTCATTCTGAATTACCTTTCCAGCAGCCTCGCTCACGCATGCGGCAAAACGATCAACCTCAGCCTGAATCACGCGCGGCACGGGCCGGGTGTATATTTGAGCAAGACTGTATGCCCGCCAAGCCGCCGCTGGATTCTTGGTCCGCTCGAAAAAATCAGTCATTTCGGCAATCTCATTGCCGACCAAATCGGGGAGTAGTGCCATCGGTCAGCCCTCTAACGCCTTGAACTGCACAACATTCGACTCGCGCGCCACCATCAGATTGGCGAGGAAGTCCGCCCATAAGTTAAGCGCGTGCCGCTTCTCGGCAGCAAAGGTGTGAAGCTGATAGACCGCCATCACGCCGCGCATTTGATGGTTCAGCACCCGTTCAACCACTCCAACCTCTATCCCCAGATTGGGCATGGTGGTGGCGGCCGTGCGTCGCAAATCGTGAAGTCGCCAGGGCTCGATTCTAACTTCGTCTGGATCGTCACCGACCGCCGCCGCGTCTTCTCGCGCGATCTCCAGCATCACTTCGTCAATGCGCGCCTTGGCGTGGGTGGCAGAGAACGAGGGGAACACACGGGGCGAGTCCTTGATCTGGTCCATGCTGGTCAGAATCTCGACAGCGACCGGGGCAAGGGGGACGATATGAGGGTTGCCGTTCTTCGAGTCTGGGAGGGTCCACAATGGCGCGTCGCTGGTCAGGTCGAGTTTCAACCATTCCATGTTGGCGACCTCGCTAAACCGCTGCGCCGTCAGCAAGAGCAGATGGGCGAATTGACGCCGGGGCCATTCGAGCCGTTCGATTGCCCGCAGCAAGAGCCGCAATTCACCGTTGGTCAGGATTCGTTTACGCGAAACTTCTTTGACGACAGCGGTTCCGTCAAACGGGTTCTTTTCGACCAGTTCTTTGGTGATGCACCATTGAAAGAAGTGCCGCCCATACGCGCGGAGCCGCTTCGACTGGATCGGCGCACGCGCCTTGACCGTGTCGAGAACCCGGATTGCATCGCTGCGCTGGATGTCGTCCACGCGCCTCTTGGCCCAACCCTTTAATTCCTTGTCGAGAACCCGCCGCACCTCCCGGCCGGACTTCAATCCATCGGCGTGGTCGCCGTAGTAGCGCACGAGCACGTTCGCGACCGTGTCCTCCCGGCGCCGGGCTTCCTTCTCCTCCGCAGCGATCCTAGCGGCTTCCGCCTTGCGCGTAGCGCGCTTCTGGTCGGCCGGGTCCGCGCCCATTGCGCGTTGTCGGCGTGCATCACCAGCCGCCTCACGGGCCTGTACAAGCGTAAGCGCGCCGGGACCGCTTGCAGGGCCAAGCACTACAGTCACGTCTTGCTTGTCACCCCGTCGGAACCTGTAGACGAACGTCCGCACTCCCGACGGATACACCAGCACCCGCAAGCCCGGATGACCGATATCGGGCAGGGCGTAGCGCTTCGCTCGCGGTTTTGCGTGCTCGATCGCCAACGCAGTAAGCGGTCTTTTCATTAGCTCCCCCTTTCAAGCCCCACTCTAAGCCCCACAAAATACCTAGCTGTAGTGGTATTTCGGGAGATGTAATCAGCTATCAATAGGGAGCTATATCCTTGATTGGAAGAGAATTTTTTGTCCCAGTGGGGCTTCGTGGTAATCGTTGAAACCACAAGATGGCTGACTGTAAATCAGCCGCCGTATGGCTTCGAAGGTTCGAGTCCTTCCTTCCCCACCACCTTGTTTTTGTTGAAACGATTTCCGCTAAGCCCTTCGGGGCCGTAAGCAATCGCGGCTTCATGATGTGTTCACGCAGCAGCGAACGGTACTGTCGGTATTCCGAACCCAATATCCTAAGTTGATTTCGCGGTGCCAGTTAGCCGACGCCGTAAGGCTTGTTGAGAAATAGTCGCGGTTACCTAGTGCCTTCGCGTAGCGATCGATTGCGACGGTCATCGCCTGAACGTGCTGATAGCGGTAGCCCTCTCGCGCTGCCCGCTGCCGCAACTCGGCAAGCGCGCCATGGTCTTCGTAACCGTGGCCGCAATTATTTTCGTTCGCGCCAGGCTGTCGCGGTAGGAAGTGCTTGCCAGGGTGAACAAGACGGCCCTAGCGAGATGCGCCAGAGCCGTCCACTTCCGGCGGGAGCCTGTTTGGCGACGCAAACCGGAAGCCACCGAATCGACTCATTCAAGCCAACATCGTTCCTAATAGAGGGCCCGACGCTCGACGATTCCAGACGACACGCGCCCGGCCTTACCACCGCGGTCACGCCTAAAGAGATTTGCGTTTGCTCGGAACGTTCGAATAAACGCGCTGGTTGTTCTATCATTATGAAAGGACAACCCATGAAGCTCACGACAATCGCTTTGGCGTCAGTCCTGACGCTCGGGTCCACACTCGCATTTGCACAAGCTGGTAGTTCTAGCGATGCCGCTGCTGCCGGCGGCGCGACGGGCGGACCGGCCGGGGCTGGTTCTTCCACCGCAGTCAAGGGCGACGCGACGGGTCCCAGCGACACCCGGGACAGTGCACAAGGCTCCGGTTCGGGCGATGCCTCAGCCGCTGCCGCCGGTGGTGCGACTGGTGGGCCAGCTGGGGCTGGTTCCTCCAGTGCTGTTAAGAGCGACACCAACACCACAGGCTCTTCAAAAGACCCCGTCCGGCGCTAACAACCATCAGAAGAGAATGAAGCGCGACACAGTTTTTTGCTTCGACCGGCGAGTTGCGCGAGTCGGGCCTCTTCGTTGCCGTCGTCTTTCGAGTCTCAGGCTACGCCGTAGGGCTTGTTGAGAAAATAATCGCGGTTGCCGAGCGCCTTCTCAGCGTACTGATCGATCGCGACCGTGATCGCCTGGACGTGCTGATAACAGTAGCCTTCACGCGCGGCCCGCTGGCGCAATTCGGCCAGCGCCATAAGCCCCTTTGCCGATCCGGAAAAAAGCCGCCGCCGGATCCTCGAGATCGCCAACTCGGTCGAGGCGGTGCAGGACGGCCGTATTAGTATCGAGAAAATCAACGGGCCGTTTCTTTTTCGAGATGGCGGCAGCCCGGCCGAGTACGCCGCTGGCCTCGAGCTCGCGATCGACCGCGGCTGGCTCACGCTGCATAAGTCAGGGACTTTCGTCACCTTCACGCCCCCCCGGCGCTGAGCTATTTGCCTGACGCACTAGTCCGGGTGCCACCATGCCGGCTTCAACGGTTAGATGTTTCTGGTCGGCAATGTCGGCCGATTTACTTCCTCGGCCTTTTCATTTCATCGTCTGGCGTCCTCACGTCGGCAGGGCTACGGGTGCTGTCAACTCGGGCGGGCGGGCCCCCTCCGCCGGCAGCACCGCCAGAACCGGTTCCGCCCGCGCTGCCGTCACTGGCGCCTCCGCTTCCTGCGCCGCCGGCACCGGCGCCTCCGCTACCTGCGCCGGCACCCGCGGCACCCGCGCCTGCACCGCCCGCGCCCCCGGCTCCTCCGGCACCTTGGGCGACAGCCAACGTTGAGCCGAGCCCAAAGAACAACACTAACGCGATCGCTGATATTCTCATGGTGGTTCTCCTTGCAACCATGGAAGCACCGGTAATTTTTCAGGCTTTGCCCCGTTCCTATTTTTTGCTGCGGCAAAATGCGTGGACGCAACATCAGCGCGATAGGAACCATTCCTCGCGTAGAACCTAAGCTAGAGCAGCAATCGCCCGGCGCAACGCAGGGAGGAAGGACATGATACTGAATTCAAAGAAGCCACTAAGCCCCGAAGATTTTCCCGTAGATGTCGAAGGTCAGAAGATAAAGAAGCAGGATGGTACTCCCATCGCAGATGCGGAGACTCCCGCCGTCGCTGCCGAAATCGCAGAGCGCCTTAACGAAAACGAAGACAGGCGCGAAGAAGACAAGTGGTCAGCCTGACCTTTTGCGACCCAAAACTCGAATTCTGTCGAGCCGTTCCTAACGTCCGAGCCGCCGCTCGACCCCCGTTCGGCTGGTGCCCACCTTTCTTGACCGCCTTCTTCACTGCAGCCGCCGAAATCGCTCACCGGGGAATCTGGGTCGAGCCGGAGCTGATGGCCGAGATCGAATACCGGGCGAAGTCGGCCGAGGGCAAGGTGAGGCATCCATTCTTCAAGGGCCTACGGGAGGATCTGTAGATGGATGCCTTTGATCGGGTCTGGCGATGGGCAGAGAAGCCGCTGGATAGCCCGCTCACCATTCCGCCGACATTCACCACGCGGTCATGTCGTTGCCGCCGGCAGAGCGGCGCGATCGCTCCACCGTCAACCACGCCGTGCGCCAGGCGTTGGAGAGATCAGATGAAAATCCCGCGCAACACCGGCCGACATCGACAATCGCGACCGGCCGGTGATCGAACATCTCGGAAACTGTCCGGTTTCCGACGCACTGGTCGAATGCGCGACCTCGCCCAAGTGATGGCGCATATGCATGACGAGCAGGCGCCCCCAGTAGCTACGAAAAGTTCTGCGACGAGCGCTGTCTATTTCCCTGGTCTGTTTCAGAACCGGACGAAACTAGACTGACGGCGGCTAGTTAACTTTGATGGAATACAAGGGCATCCCGTTGTGCAGATGGCCAACCCCAACTGGCTGGAAGTGGACCGTGCAGGTTCCCGGTAACCGGCCAAGATCCGGGTCGGAGTTGAGTCGCGCTCTCGCAATTCGCTTTGCGGAAATCGCTATTGATAGAGCGATCGCGAAGCAGCCGATGCACAGGAAGGACTTGCGATTTCCGCTGGCAACCGAACAGGCAAAATTAGAGCAACGGTCCTGTAGCTTGGCAGTGCCACAAGAGGATCCAATGACTCAACAGCGTAGACGCTCGAACACGAGAAAACCCTCAAAGAGCGGCTGGCGGAAGAGGCTCAACGCCTCAAAGCGGCGGCAGATACGCTGCCTCCCGGGACTGACCGCGAACGGCTTCTACAGCGGGCCCGAGAAGCTGATACGACCGCTCACCTTGACGAGTGGCTGAGCTCGCCCGGCTTGCAACCTCCCAGGCCGTTGGAAAATTCACTTGCCGATCAGAAGAAGTAAGGCGGCTCAGGCGAGAGGGGCCCCCAGCGGCGGCACCGGGACTAGCAATCGTTCTTATTTTTCTTGCCCGGCCGAATGGAAACTCGCGATGCGGGATGATGCATCAGACCCGACGACGCAGCCGCGCAAAACTGCTAAGTTGGAGGGAGCCTAATAAGGGGGCGAAGCCAGATGAATCGCCTGATCGCTTCACTGCCGGCCGATGCGCGGGAGCTCCTCGAACCAGAACTTCAACGTGTCCCGCTCGTGAAAGGTGAGGTGCTCTACCGGCCCGATGAACCGGTCGATTACGTGTTTTTCCCACACGGCGGATTGATCTCGCTGGTCGTTACAATGGAGTCAGGCCAAACAGCCGAGGTGTCGTTGATCGGCCGCGATAGCATTGTGTGCTCAGCGGTCGCTCTGGACGTTCAAGACGCCATCGATCAGGCAACTGTTGAGCTTGACACCGCTGCATCCCGCATGAATTCGGCAGCGTTCATCCGGGCATATCGCTCTCACGACAAACTGCGCACCATAGTGAACCGGCATCATGCCCTTTTCATTGCCGAGGGTAGACAGTCCACCGCGTGCAACGCGATCCATCAGGTGCACCCGCGTCTATGCCGCTGGCTAGCAAACGCGCGTGATCAGTCCGGCGTAGATGACCTGCAACTCACGCAGGATTTCCTGGCCCGAATGTTGGGAGTTCAGCGGACCACGGTCAATCAAATCTGTGGCGATCTCAGTGCCGAGGGTATAATCGACACCAGCCGCGGCCATATCCGGATACTTCGGCTCGATATTCTGCGGGATCGGGCATGCGAGTGTTACGGGATTCTCCGCAAGCGCTTCACACACCTATTTCCAGACTGGCAGTTCGATTGAGCCCGCCCGGCCAGCGCAAAAAAAAGCCCAGCGGGTTCGCTGGCCCCCTTTTTTAGCCTGAGGAAATCGCGCACTGATGCGATGCCTGCTAATTATGACCGTTCTTATCCTGAGCCGCCGAGTGATGGCGCATATGCATGGCGAGCAGGCGCTCGAATTGACGGGTAAGCCAAAGGCGGATGAACAATAGATCAGCGCGACGAGCTGAGGGATATCGGGAACACTCAGCGGATTGACCGGATGATGGCGATGGAGATCGCGGCAAGCACGACCAAGACGGCAGAACCAGCAATCCAGTACATGATATCCATAGCGCGAAACGCGCCGCCCCAGCGAACGTTCTTTTTTAGATCACTGCCAAGCGCTCTCTACCCGCGCTTGAAATTGCCCGCGCATGTGGCGGAGGGCGGGAATGACAAAAAAATCAGCCGCCGTATGGCTTCGAAGGTTCGAATCTTTCCTTCCCCACCAGCCTTCGCTCGCTCCGCGAGCTACGGCTAGGCAAGCCCGATCGTAGTAGCGAAGGCTGCCGCGCCGAAGTGCGAAGGGGCGTAGGCGGGCTGTGGCCGCGAGCTACGGCTAGGCCAACCCCGAAATTCAACGACAGGTGCTCGGGCGGAACGGAAGCGCTGCTCGTTCGGTGTCATCGAACTCCGCAGCATACAGCTCCCGAACAGTTCGGTGGCACTCGCACGCGCGGCGCTGCAGGAGATCCTGGTCCAGGATGCTTAGCTTGCCCCTGCTGTACGAGATCAGCCCCTCCTTTTGAAGGTGGCTGGCAACACCGGTGACGCTGGTTCGCCTCACACCCATCATCTGCGCCAAAAATTCCTGCGTCACCGGCAGTTCGGTGCCCACCAGATCGCACATCCTGACTAGCCACTTACAGGTCCGCTGTTCAACGGTGTGAACCGCGTTGCAGGCAGCCGTCTGCTGCACCTGCCCGAGGAGGAATTGTTCGTACTTGATGAGCAGTGCGAGCAAGTCAGGGGAAGACAGGGCAACCGCTTTGAGGTGCTCCGCATCCACGACGCTCGCAAGGCCGGATACCTGGACCACCACTTTATGCAGCGACGCCTTGCTATCGATCGCTTGTGCAGCCCCGAAAGCACCATCGTTTCCGATCATGCCGGTTTCGATCGCCCAACCATCCTCCAGTTCAACAACGCACGAAAGTATGCCGCCGTGCGGGAAGTACACCTGATTGACACGCCCGCGGCTCTCCACAACGACCTTGCCGCGTTGCATTTCGACAATGCGAAGATGCGGCCGGAGGTCTTCGAGATCGACAGGGCTTGCTCGGGACAGAATACGATTTTTTGAGTGAGGCATCGTACCCCTCCTTTCCTTTGCAGGCGGGAGCACAACACTCTCAGCCACCGACGCCCACGGGCATGGTTGTTATCGGTGATGCATTCAATGTGGGCATCGGAGGCCCCAATAGCGAGTCAATTATTGTGTCGTGTTTTGAGCCTCTTGCAGTGCAGTATGGTGAAGCGTCAGCCCTGACCGGGTCCGCTGGAGGTTTCCGGCAACGCTTCGCCGGGAAGATAAAGCCTGATCGGGCGGATTTCGTAGACGGCGGACGGATTGGCGCGCCGCAGGTCGCGGGCGATCGCGATCGCTTCCTCCTCGTTGGCGCAATTCAACACGTACAGACCCAGCAACTGCTCCTTGGTCTCGGCAAATGGCCCGTCCATGACCATTCCCGCGCCCGGTCCACGCAAGGTGCGGGCTTCCGCCGTGCCGCCCAGCCTCGCCGCCGGCCCGAGCACCTTCTTGGCGTTGAGCCGTTCATGCACGGCCAGCAGTTCGCTCATCAGGGCCGCGTCCTCCTCCGCCGTCCAGGATGTGACCTCGGCTTCGACGTGATAGGCCAGCATGGCGTAGAGCATCGCTTTCTCCTTTAGGGCGGACCGGACTGGCGGCCTTTCGAGGACATTTAAGAAATAAAAAGGCGCGGCGGGAGAACTCCCGTCGCGCCCCAACTGTTGTGCTCGCTGGTCCAGGGCTGAGAGCGCCCCGATGCCAGGCCAAAAGACAAGCCTAGCGGGCGATCCCAGCGAGGTGACAGCGCTTGGTATAAGACACTGGATCACCTCCTTTCGTTGTTGATGGAAACCCGAATATAAGTGGCGAATCAGCCCCTGTTAAGGGGTGTGGACCTGGTCGAAAGGTCCGCACAGGACATGCGGACAGGGGCGGCGGGACGGTTGAGGCCGCCTGCGCGTCGTGTTAGGTCAACGCCAGCGCGGGTGTAGCTCAATGGTAGAGCAGCAGCCTTCCAAGCTGAATACGAGGGTTCGATTCCCTTCACCCGCTCCAGCCTTCGCTCGCAAAGCGAGGGAAGGCTGCCGCGCCGAAGCCCGGCGGGCGAAGGCGGGCTCGTGGCCGCGAGCTACGGCTAGCCAAGCCGTGGCATGAACGGGAAGCGAGCGGTCTTTGTTTGACGGGAAGGACAGGCGGCAGGTCTGATGCGCATCATCTACTTCAGCCTCGGTTGGGTGATGGTTGCGCTCGGCGTGATCGGCCTGGTGATGCCGCTGATGCCGGGGGCGGTTTTCCTGATCGTTGCAGTGGCGTGTTTTGCGCGCTCGTCGCCGCGGTTCGAGGCATGGCTGCTGGATCATCCGACATTTGGCAAACCGCTGCGGGATTGGCGCGCCGCCGGAGCCATTCCGCGGTCGGCCAAGGCCATGGCTTGCGTGGGAATGACGATCGGGTTTCTCGTGTTCTGGTACAGCGTCGACCCGTCCTTGCCGCTTGCCGTAGGTGTGGCGGTCATGTTCCTTGCCTGTGCCGCCTACGTCGTATCACGGCCGGCGGTGGTCGATGAGAACGGCATCTAGGCGTCGCTACTGAAGGAGCCACGGCAGCCGCCGCTCGCCCTGGCCAACGGGGCCTAAGTGGCTTGCCTTGCCCGTTCCAGGAAGTCTTCGAGGCCGACCGGTACCTCGTCGAGATCGATGCATCGCTCGCGTAGTTCGTCGGCGATTTCGCTCGTCACGTCGCGCGACCATCCCCCGGTGATGTTGAAGGCGACGATGCGTACCGGATTGACGTACTGGCCTTCGAGCAGTTCGCGGATCAGCGTGGCCCGCCCGGTACTCTCCTCGCTGGTCTCGCGCCATACCCGTCCAATCCGACCCAGATCGTCCAGCACGAGGTAGACGTCGTGGTCTGCACCTTCCGGCACGATGGACGGCGTACGCATTTGCGAAACTCGAACCAGGCACACCGTCGATTCAAAACGCGACTTCGTGAGTTGTTCCTCGATCGATGCGCCCCCGCAACTGGCGGAGGGTGGGGAGACTTTCTTCGCAGGCTGGGGCGAGCACCCAAGCTCGGTGCTCGCCCTGCTTTGCTTTAAGCTAATCGAATGGCGCCGGAAGTTGGCGGCAGCCTCAAGCGCCCATCATTGGGAAGCGTTCCGCCGAGGCGGGCGCGCAGCGTGGCCTTGATCTTTTGCAAAGCGCGAACCTCGATCTGGCGGATCCGCTCGCGGGACACGCGGAAGGTGGCGCCAAGGTCCTCCAGGGTTTTCGGCTGTTCGGTCAGGAAGCGTGCTCCGATGATATGCTGTTCGCGAGGCATCAGGCCGGCAAGCGCGTCTTTCAATGCGCTCCTTACCTGGTCGCGATCTTGTGCTTCCGACAATAGGCTTTCGGGATCTGGCGCTGGATCAACCAGGCAGTCCTGCATTTCCTCGGAACCGTCCTTCCGGGTCTTGGGCAGGTTGAGCGAAATGTCACCTCGCATCCTCCCATTCATCTCGACGACATCGCGGGAATCGACCGCGAGTTCGTCGGCGATGTATTTGACCTGCTCGGACGACAGATCGCCGTCCTCGCCTGCGGAAATCCGACTTTTCAGTTTTCGCAGGTTGAAGAACAGCTTCTTCTGGGCGGCGGTGGTGCCAATTTTCACCAACGACCAGGACCTCAGAATGTACTCGTGGACAGTCGCCTTGATCCACCACATTGCATAGGTGGCGAGCCGAACGCCTTTTTCGGGTTTGAACCGCTTCACCGCATGCATCAGGCCCAGATTCGCCTCCGAGATCAGGTCGGCGATGGGAAGGCCATAGCCGCGATAACGTAGCGCCAGCTTCGCAGCCAGCCGGAGGTGACTTGTCACCAGGCGATAGGCCGCTTCGCGGTCGCCGTGTTCGCGCCAGCGGCGCGCGCACATGGCCTCGTCGGCCGCACTCAGCAGCGGAAATTTTCTGATAGCGGTGAGGTAACGGGAGAGCCCGCCTTCCGAGTGAAGCGAAGGTAGGTTCGATAAAACTGACAGGGTGCTCATATCCAATTCCTCCTCAGAGCAAAGTGGGTGCGAGCTACCGAGCATGTGCCGGGCCCGGAAACGGCGCCCAAGCGCATCAAGCCGGAGCGTTCACAAAATGTCGTTGCTAGCGGATTGTTCCGTTGAAGATTGGCTTGAAAGCCGAAGGCGGTCAGCGGTGTGCCGGTGCAGGCCCCTGGCTGCCTCAACCGGTCCATGACGCCTTACGCCGCGACGGCTGGGGGGAGCCGTTTGCGCTGGCGCCAGCCTGGCGTGCTCCGCCGCAGCGTTGCCGCGCTCGAGAGCCAGCAGCGCAAGTTCGACCTCGTGAAGGCGCGAGGGCCGGCCATTCTCCGGCATGCCTTCATGGTCGTCTGGTCGATCAAATATTCAGTCCAGGCCCAGTCGATCAGGATCGAGCGTTTCGCATCCAGCGACAGGCTCGGATCGCACACCACCGCCATGGGCCAAGCCCAGCCTTCCTCGCCACGCTGATCGTGCCGGGCTTCCGCGCCGGCAATGGCCTTGTCATAGCTCTCCTGAAGGGAACCGAGGCCGAGGCGTTCGAGGGTCTCATCCGAGAAGGCATGCTTCATCTTGCGCGACACCGACTGTCGCTGGTTTGCGTTCTGCTCTTCGGTCGCCTCGACGACATACGGAAGTTTCTGCCGCTCGGCGTAGCGGATCGCCGACCTGAGCGTCGGGAAGCTGAGTTCGACGATCGCGAGCGGGTCATCATCTCCGGTCCATCCCATCAGGGGTTCGACGTAGGGGGCGCTGCGGCGCTCGAAGGTGAGCCGCCAGCCCTCGGTGCCGGCCTTTCCCGAGGTCATTACCGATCGTGTGGGCCGAAAAATGCGCGCTACCGCATCCCTTGGAAAGAGGGACGGGGTCAAGCGCCGGTCCGGCACATGATTGTCGTTCGCGGCGAATGCCGCATCTCGTGTCGTCGTTTTCAATCCGTCAATTCCAACCCTCTCCATTTTCTCCCTCCCACTTCTGGCGAAGGAAAACCGCTCGCGGCTTGGCATCTATCAAGCCGCCATACGTCATTGATCCGTCCAGCGCGACCAAATCGACAGCCGGTCAGGAAGAGCACCCCCTGCAGATATCCGGGACAACCTCCTCGGCTCGGAAGGGCGGGATCACCACGGTGGTTGCTCGGTTGGACCTTGTATTCCGACCGGACACCGGCGGCTCCGGCGCTTCCGTCTGAACCGCGGCATTCGCACTGCCAAGCTGCTTCGGCTTTTTCCGTTGCGCACTGGCCGCTTCGGTTGCGCTGAACAGCATGGCGAATAGGACGAATACTGCGAGTAGACCGCGCATCGTTCTTCCACCAGCGTTAGCGCTTGCGAGGAGAGAGCCTGATGCGCCAGTTCCTGGATGCCGTCGCGATCCGATCGGCCAGTCGTTCCAGCCGACGGACGATTGCCGTGCTCCAACGCAGCACCGACTGGGCGTGATCTGTCATCTTCATAACCACATCCTCCTGAAAGCAACGTGGACACCCAAGCGCCTTCTCCATGCCGGATCCGGCCCGCCAGTCCTGCCCAGGCCTTGGCGGCGGGCGATTTAGGGAAGCGCCATGCGACGTCAAGAGGTGCGACGCTCGGACGCGGCTCGCGGGGGGGGGGGCAGCAGCTGACCATCGTTTGAGACCGCCGTTACGACGGCGGCGGCTGAGGTCGCACATCGCCTTTCGAAGGTCGAGCTAGGCCGTGAAAAAATGAAACATGCGCGCCGGTTGTGCCCTTGAAACCAAATCGAGCCCTTCTAGTTCATGTGGTGCCACAGGTGTGGCGCCGGATGCCGTCAGGGTCCGGCCAAGGCCGCCGGAAATGTCCGGCGTAGCTCCTATCCATGTTGCTCAAAGGAGGATGTGGCTATGAGAACCTACGATCTATCCCCGTTCTGGCGTTCAAGCGTCGGGTTCGATCGCGTGTTCGACCTCGTCAACGACACGGTGAACGACAGCGACACTTATCCGCTGTACAACATCGAGCGTACCGGCGAGGACCAGTACCAGATTTCGCTGGCGCTGGCCGGTTTCAGCCCGGAAGAGATCACCATCACCGCGGAGCAATCGACGCTCACGGTTGAGGGCCGCAAGGCCAACAAGGGTGTTCACGACTACCTGTACCAGGGAATCTCGATGCGGCCGTTCCGCCGCGCATTCAACCTGGCGGACTATGTCCAGGTGAAGGACGCGACCTTTGAGAACGGTATGCTGAAGATCGCACTGGTTCGGGAAGTGCCGGAGGCGATGAAGCCGCGTCGCATCGCGATCGAAACCGCCGGCAGCGACAACCAGCAAATCGAAAACCAGCAAACCGAACAGAAGCGGGCAGCCTAACGGAGGCCCGTCAAGGCTGTCGAACCACCTGTGCGCGGCTCGGCCGCGCGCGGGTGATCTCTGTCCACTGAACACGAAGAACAGAAAGGAGGAACTATGGCACTACGCGATCTCATTCCGTGGAACAACGGCTCTCGTGATCTGAGCCTGCACCGCAATGAACCCACTCCGTTCCTCGCGCTTCATCGCGAGATGAATCGGCTGTTCGACGATGCGTTCCGCTCGTTCGACATCGCTCCGTTCAGCTCCCACGCGATGGGTTGGCCGAACGTCGAGGTCAGCGAGACCGAGAAGGAAGTCAAAGTGATTGCTGAACTTCCCGGTCTCGAAGAGAAGGACGTCAACGTCGAACTCAGGGACGGTATGTTGACCATCAGTGGTGAGAAGAAGAGCGAGACCGAAGACAAGGAGCGTCGCTTCAGCGAGCGCTACTACGGGCGTTTCGAGCGTTCCGTCCCGGTCGATGATGTCGATCAGGACAATGTCGGGGCCTCGTTCAAGAATGGCGTTCTCACCGTGACGCTGCCGAAGTTACCGACCGCGCAGCACAAGGTGAAACGGATCGCCATCAACGGCAAGTAACGGCGGGACGCGGGCGGGAAGTCTCGCGCTCTCGCCCGCGAGGTGCTGTCAATCAACAATGAAAGGAGCCAATGTAAGGAGTTGCAACCATGAACACCGTCTGGAAAAAGGATATGATTACCGATGTGGTCAACCTCGTGATCGGCCTGGGCTTGTTCGTGTCGCCGTGGGCCTTAGGGTTCGCCGCTGAAAGTCCCACTAACTCGAATGCCTGGCTGAGTGGCATCCTGATCGCTGCGCTTGCGGTAGCAGCGCTGGCGGTATTCGCAGAATGGCAGGAGTGGCTAACGCTTGCCGCCGGCGTTTGGGTGGCCCTGTCGCCATGGGTGGTGCAATTCTCGGCCAACCAGACCACCACGACACTTCACGTCATCGCCGGGATCGTGGTGGCGGCCGTTGCGGCTCTGCGACTCTGGTATCTGCACCAGAGCCCTCCTCGCGTGACGGCCTGATGCTCGGCGAGGGAGGCCCGCTGCCGGCCTCCCTCGCGTTATCTGGGTCGGGCGTCGGTTTGGTTTGCGGATCGGGGTGAACTCGCTCGCGGTCCCTATTTCCCTGTCTCACTGAAACCCAATCTCATCCAGTGAGGGCACCCGCAAGCCGTCGCCGGCAGTCATGAACGATTGCTGATGACAGCCGGCACCCACCCAGCCCCGCGCTCAATTGTCTTTGCGCGCAACCAGCGGGGGTTCGGAGCCGTGCCCGTTGGCGGCGGCCGAAAGTGCGGCCATCGCCGAGAGTTCGAGTTGCGGCGCGGTGTGCTGGCGCAGCATCTTCTGATAGATCTTGACGTAGTCCGCTGCCATCCGCGCAGCGGAGAACCGCTCCTCGAAGCGGGCGCGGATCGCCTTGCGGTCCAGCGCCAGCAACCCCGGAACAGCGCGCACCGCCTCATCGACGTCGGAGACGATCCGGCCGGTCAGCCCATCCTCGATGATTTCCGGCACCGATCCGCAACGGAATGCCAGCACAGGCGTGCCGCATGCCATCGCCTCGATCATCACCAGGCCGAAGGGTTCGGGCCAGTCGATCGGGAACAGCAGCCCGGCGGCCTGGCCGAGAAATTCGCCTTTGGCGTTGTCATTGATCTCGCCGATGAATTCGATCCCGCCGCCGTCGAGCATCGGTGCAATGACGTCGCGGAAATACGCGTCGTCCGCCTTGTCGACCTTGGCTGCGATCTTGAGCGGAAGGCCCGCCGCGCGGGCAATTGCGATGGCGCGATCGGGCCGTTTCTCCGGCGAGATGCGGCCAAGAAAGGCGAGATAGCGGTCGTGCCGGTCGAGGCTGGGCGTGTGCAGGCCGACCGGTAGCCCATGATAGACGGTGTCGACGAAGTTTACGCCCGGGAGCGGCGTCCGCTGGGCGTTCGATATCGAGACCAGCGGCATGTCGGAAAAGCGCCGGTAGAAGGGCATATGATCGGCGAGGTCCTGCCTGCCGTGAAGGGTCGTCAGTGTCCGGCTGCGCTCGCACCGGAACAGCGGGAAATGCAGATAATCGACGTGGAAATGCAGAACGTCGAACTCGTCGGCGCGCTCGCGCACCTTGTCGAGCATGACCATGTGGTGGGGCAGGGCATCGCGGACGTCGGGATCGAGGCGCAGGGCGCGGGGCGTGCAGGGAACGAGCTCGGCGGAAGTGATGGAATCCTCGCTCGCAAATAGCGTCACCTGATGCCCCTGCCGGACCAGCTCCTCGGTCAGGTAGGCAACGACCCGCTCGGTCCCGCCATAGAGCCGCGGCGGCACGCTCTCGAACAGCGGGGCAATTTGCGCAATTCTCATTTGATCTCTCCGTTCGTGTAGCACGGGCCGGTCTTGCCACCGGGAGGGGCCGCGGCTGACCGCCTTATCGTTGATCACGTATTGTCTGCGCTGCCGCACGTGGCCGGCAGCGCGAGCCTATGAACTTGGGAGGGCCCGACTGGTTCCTAGGAAGCTGTTGGGGGGAGAGTGCGGTTGACGCTCCCCGTGCCCAACTGGCGCGGGGTCGTGCGGCTCGCCGGCAACGAGGCGATAGCCGGTCAGCCCGGCTGGGGTTTGCGATCGGACGAACCGCGTGCTGCTCCGTCGGTCAAAATTTGATCAAAATTGTCCCCGACAGCGTGTCCGCAAGATGATGCGCCGCAGGCATCTGTGGCTGCACACGGACACGTGCTGATTGCGCGTGTGGTGAGTTAATGGCAATTCCGTGCATTTCTTGGGCGAAAATACGCGCTCGGTAACCATGCCTTACGGAACGCCTGGACTCGCCACAAAATCAATCCGATTGAGACACAATGTCGGCGAGTAGGGTTGAAACGGTGCCCGCTCGCATCACGCGATTATTATTTTGCAGAGTATGGGCTCACAGGGGGACTGTAATGGGAGCTACGATCGGCATCACGCGCTGGCGAATGGAACAATTGTCCTGGGCTTCGGCCCGCGACGCCATGTGCCGGCTCAGCATCATCCCTCGGAGCAACGCGGCAGCGGCGCTGGTGCTGGCCACGATGGCCGGCTCGATGATGAGCGATCGGGCGTACGCGGCGCCTCCGGGCAGCAATGAAATCCGGATCGGCAACACCGCTCCCTATACCGGTCCGGCTTCCGCCTACGGCGTCATCGCCAAGGTCATCTCGGCCTATCTGGACAAGGTCAACGCCGAGGGTGGCATCAATGGCCGCAAGGTCAATATGATCACCTATGACGACGCCTACGACCCCAACAAGACCATGGAGATGACCCGCAAGCTCGTCGAGGACGATCAGGTTCTCTTCACCTTGGGGACCATCGGCACCAACACCAACGCGGCGATCCAGCCCTATCTGAACTCAAAGAAAGTCCCGCAGCTTTTTGCCTTGTCGGGCGCAGCAGCCTGGGACCAGCCGCGCGAATTTCCCTGGACCATGGGCTTCCTGCCGACCTACACGGCTGAAGCGCAAATTTTTGCGCAGTATATCCTGGAGAACCATCCCCGCAGCCGGATCGCCGTCCTCTATCAGGAGGATGGCATGGGCAAGGAGTACCTGAAAGGCCTGAAGGACGGCCTGGGCGGCAAGGTCGCGATCGTGGCCGAGGCTCCTTACAAGGTCACCGACACCAATATCGATGCGCAGATGGCCAAGCTGAAGGCGTCCAATGCCGACGTCTTCATTGAGTTCACCACGCCGAAATTCGCCATCATGGCGATCCGGCGCAGCGCCGAACTCGGCTGGCGGCCGGCCCATTTCGTGGCGTCGATCGCCAATTCGTACTCGGCCGTGATTCAGCCGGCGGGCCCGCAAAATGCGGAAGGCCTGTTGTCGGCGGCATACAGGCTGGAGGGCGAAGACGCGGCTGCGGCCGGTGACGTGGCGTTCCGCGAGTGGAGCGCCTTTATGCAGCGTTATGTCCCGAGCGTGAGCAAGACCAACGGCCAGGCCGTCCTCGGCTATCTGGTCAGCAGGACTCTGGTCGAGGTGCTGAAGAACTGCGGCGACGATCTCTCGCGCGAAAACATCATGAAGCAGGCTCGCGCGATCAAGGGCGTCCAGCTTCCCATGATGGTGCAGGGCATCCTGATCAACACCAGCCCGTCCGATCACGCGCCGATCGAGCAGATGCGGATGATGCGCTTTACCAATGGCAATTGGCAGCACTTCGGCCCGGTGCGAAGCGGCATCGATCCGGGCGCCGTCTCTGATTCGTTCAAGACGATCTTCAAGTACGGCACCGCCACCAAGCGCGATCTGGCCAACCAGCTCAACGCCAATACCGTGAGCCTGATGACGGGCTCGTTCGGCTCCACCTATGCTCAGGTGGGCGCCGATCTCGCCTCCGTGCTCGACAACGGCACGGCGCTGCGGATCCTGCCGGTCATGGGCCGCGGATCGGTGCAGGCGGTGGCGGACATTCTGCTGCTGCGGGGCGTCGACGCCGGCATCGTGCGCAAGGACACGCTCGCCTATCTCGACCGCAAGGACTTCGCCAAGGACATCCGCAACCAGTTCGTCTACGTGGCCAAGATGTTCAACGAGGAAATGCACGTCCTCGCGCCGCGGACGATCACCAACATGCGGGAACTCGACGGCAAGACCGTGGTGGTCGATTTGCCCGACAGTTCGACATTCGTGACCGCGATTAACGTGTTCGAGCGGCTCGGGATCAGGCCGCATCTGATCTACCAGGAGCCGCGACTGGCGGTGGACATGCTGCGCAAGGGTGAGGTCGACGCAATCGTTGCGATCGAAGGCAAGCCGTTGCAATGGTTGAACCAGGTCAACGATCGCAACCTGCATCTGGTCCCGGTCGACTACGCCAAGACGCTGCAGGAGGAATATCTGCCTTCCAAGCTTTCTTCGGCGGACTACCCGGGCCTTGTGCCGGATGGCGGCTACGTCGAGACGGTTGCGGCAGAGGCGGTGCTGGCGTCGTATAACTGGGCGCCGAACAGCGATCGCTACCGCCGCCTGTCGCTGCTGGTGGACACGATGTTCGACAAGGTCGCGCAGTTGCAGCGTCCGCCGTTCCATCCGAAGTGGAGGGAAATGGCGCCGCGGGCGACGGTGTCCGGCTGGACCCGCTTCAAGGCGGCACAGGAATGGCTCGACCGCAACATGCCTCCGGGCGCGGCCGTATCGGCAGCATCGGGTGCCGTGCCGGCGCCGGTCGCCGCGCCAGCCGCCGCCGCATTTTCCCCGCAGGAGCGCGATCCGCTATATCGCGAATTCCTGGAATGGCGTGCCAGCCGCGCCAAGGCCGGCGCGAACAGGTAATTGCGGAAACCAAGATTGATGATGGGAACGGCCCGCCTCGGCGGACCGTTTTATTTTCGGCAGGGGGCGGGCCTTGCCGCCTGCGAACGGATGGCGTCATGCCGACAATGCAGGGCTCAGCCGCACAAAATAGTGTATCGGCAAGCATCAAAGCGCCGGACCCTGTTCCCGCGCCACCACGCCAAAAATTTCGGAGGAAGTTCATGTCGGCTCTGCCACTATCGGGCATCAAAATTCTCGACCTGACGCGGGTGCTCGCTGGTCCTCTGTCGGCGCAGATGCTCGCCGATCTCGGCGCCGAGGTGATCAAGATCGAACGTCCCGGCGGCGGCGACGACGCGCGCGCCTTCGGCCCGCCTTACCTGAAGGACCCTGAGGGCAAGCAGAACAATAACAACTCGTTCTACCTCTGCGCCAACCGCAACAAGAAATCCCTCACCGTCAATATCGCGGCCCCGGAGGGCCAGGAGATCATTCGCGAGCTCGCCAAGAGCTGCGACGTGATGATGGAGAATTACAAGGTCGGCGATCTCAAGCGCTACGGGCTCGATTACGAGTCGATCAAGGCGATCAACCCCGGCATCATCTATTGCTCGGTTACCGGCTTCGGCCAGACCGGCCCTTACGCGCCGCGCGCCGGTTACGACGCGATCCTGCAGGCAATGGGCGGCTTGATGAGCGTCACCGGCCATATCGACGGCGAGCCCGGCGCCGGCCCGATGAAGGTCGGCCCCTCGATCGTCGACTACATGACGGGCATGAACGCCTCGATCGGCATTCTGGCCGCGCTCTATCACCGCAAGGTCAATGGCGGGGAGGGACAGCATGTCGACGTCTGCCTGTTCGACACCGTGATCGCCGCGCTGTCGCATTACGCGCAGATCTTTCTCGTCAACGGTCAGACCCCGCCGCGGCGCGGCACCTGGGGCAATGGCGGCATGCCGGCCGGCGTGTTCCGCTGCACCGATGGGGAATTGATGCTGGTGGTCGGCAATGACGGCCAGTTCCAGCGCACCTGCGCCGTGCTCGGCGCGCCGGAGCTAGCGACCGATCCGCGCTTCGTCAAGAACAACGACCGCGTCGTCCACGGCAAGGAGATCATGGCGATCTTCGCCGGACTGTTCCTGAAGAAGCCGGTGGCTTACTGGCTGGAGGAGCTGGAGAAGGCCGGCGTGCCCTCCGGTCCGATCAACGATTTCTCGCAGGTGTTCAACGATCCCCACGTGCAGTCGCGCGGCATGCAGGTCAAGGTCAACCATCCGCTGCAGTCCGACCTGTCGCTGATCCGCAACGCCATCACGTTCTCCGGCACCCCGGTGAAGGACTATCGCGCCCCGCCGCTGCTCGGCGCGAATACCAAGGACGTGCTGGCGACGATCGGCTACGACGAGGCGAAGGTGGAGGAGCTGAAGGAGAAGAGGATCGTCTGATCTCGCGACCGCGCAGGGTCGGCAATCTTAACGTAGCCCCTGCCGGTCGACCAGGATCCGATGGATCTGAATGAACTCGGGGAGTTCGATCAGGAATTCCGGATCGCGCTCGAGATGATGAACCTGGGTCGGCTCGCCCTTGGTGAAGGCGGTCATCGAATCGAGATCGCTCCAGTACGAGATGGTCGTGAACCAGCTCTCATGTTCACGATCTTCGCGGAACAATTGCACGCCAAGCGCCGTCTTCTCCAGCGGCGGGATTCCTTCGGCTTTGATATAGGCTTCATAGCTATCCGCGATCTCGGGCCGCGTTCGGCCGCGCCAGATGCGCGCGATGGTCGGCTGGGTTGGCATCGGCATCTCCGTTGCTGGAATACGACAACCCCAAAGCCGGCCCGAGCGTTCCCGGTTGTTCGGATGCACTAGCTCCGCTTCGCGCGCGCTATCCGCTTTGGCTTGATGTCCGCCACGACGGGCGCCACCGACTGCGCGAACAGTTTTGCCACCGGACTGAGCGACCGCTCCTTCAGTGCGATCAGGCCGATCGCGCCGCGCGTGGTCGGCAGTCGCACATCGACGGCGGTCAATTGTGGGTGTTCGTTCGGTGCGGTCAGCATCGCGCGGGGATGGATGCCGAGGAAATTGCCGTTGCCGACCAGCACGCTCAGCGAATAGGTGCACGCCGTGGTCACTGTCGCGCTCGGAAATTCCAGGCCTTGATCCTCAAAGGCACCGCGCATGACTCCCGTGAGAAAGCCCGCCGGCGGTGGAAACACCCACGGCTCGTGGACGAGGTCGGCCAGGGCAACGTTGCGGCGCTTGGCCCATTTGCTACGCTTGCTGCAAAGCACGACTAACTCGTCGTGAAACAGCGTCTCGACGGCGAGATCCTCATTGCCGGCCATTGATGCCAGCCGGCTGATGACAATTTCGACGTCGCGCTGACGCAACTGCCGCAGCAGCACGTCGGTCGGGCCAACGGTCAGTTCGAACCGCATGCGCGGATAGCGCGGCACCAGGCGGTTGAATACCGCTGACGCGACCGCCGACATCGGCGGCGTGGTGCCGATCCGCAGCTCGCCAACCTCGGGGTCGGCGAGCGAAGCAATCTCGCTTATGCCATGCCGCAATTCGTTGAACACGATGGCGCTGCGCTCAAGCAGAGCCCGTCCGTAGACCGTCGGCGTCACGCCCTGCGACGAACGATCGAGCAGCGGCGCGCCGACAGCGTGCTCCAGCTCAGAGATCGCGTAGGAGACAGCGGGCTGCGTGATCGAAAGATGCGCGGCCGCCTTGGCCATGCTGCCGGTCTCGGCCGTGGTCTGAAATACATGCAGGTCACGCAGCTTGATGCGTCGGTCGACATTCCAGACCACGGCAAGGCTCCAATAAATGAATTTTATCGCCTTATAAGGAGAACGAGACTTCCTTTATGTATCATTGAGGTACACGGTCGCCCGGTCAAGACAATACGAGCATCTCCATCGACGGGGGCATCCGATGCGCAAGATCCGAATAATATTGGCGGCTTCCCTCGGCCTCCTCTTCAGCGGCCCCGCCGCCGCACAGAGCAGCGAAGCCACGATCCGGATTGTCTTGCCGTATCCGGCCGGCGGCGTCGGCGACACCGCAGCACGGATGATTGCCGAGTCCATGCGTGCGCGGCTCAACCGAACTGTCATCGTCGAGAACAAGCCCGGCGCGGCGGGACGCCTGGGCGTGCAGGCGGTCAAGGACGCTCCCTCCGATGGCAGCGTCTTGCTGTTCACGCCGATCGCGCCCATGGCGCTGTTTCCGCACGTCTATGACAACCTCGCTTACGATCCTGCGCGCGACTTCCAGCCGATATCGCAGGTCGGCACCTACGATCTTGCCATGGCTGTCGGCGCCAATGTGCCCGCCAAAGACCTCAAGGAGCTGGTCGACTGGCTGAAGGCCCATGCCGATCAGGCGGCCTACGGCACGCCGGCCGCGGGATCGTTGCCGCACTTCTTCGCGGTGCTGTTCGCTCGCCATGCCGGCCTGGAGCTTCGTCACGTCGCTTACAAGGGCAACCCGCAGGCCATCACCGATCTCATTGGCGGTCACCTGCCGATGTTCTTCACCTCGACACAGGATCTCGTCGAAGCTCACAAAGCCGGGCGTGTCCGCGTCTTGGCAACGTCGGGGCGGGCGCGGTCGCCGGTGCTGCCCGACGTGCCGACGTTCACGGAAAGCGGCTATGGCATTCACGGCGAGGGTTGGTACGGGATCTATGCCCCGGCCAGGACGCCTGCCGAGGTGGTCGCGCAATTGAACCAGGCCGTGGTCAAAGCCGTGCGCAGTGATGAATTCAGCAAGCGGCTGACACCGCTCGGCGTCCAGCCGACAGGGACACCGGCCCAGGAATTTGTGCAGATTCAGAAATCGGATTCCGAGCTGTGGGGGCCGGTGATCAAGGCGTCTGGCTTCAAACCCGAGTAGGCGGTAGCTCCCGTCCAGGTGCTCTCCAGCTCCCTGAAGACCTGCGAATTGCTGCCCTACGACCTTCGGCGATTTGCGCCAGACAACGAGGCCGACTGAACTGCCGGCCTCGGCGTTACTCGATCAGCGTTTCTGCTGGGCATCGGCCACGGCGCCCAGCATCTGCGTGCCAAGCGTCAGGTCACCAATTTTCTTTCCCATTTCTTTGCCGGCTTCGGTGGAGAAGCGGTAGTGAAAGCCGGCATAAATGCGCGCGCTGGAAACCTCGTCGCTATAGTCCTGCAGCCGCGTCCACTTGCGTGTAGCGCCGGCAGCCGTCGGGCTCGTCAGCGTGATCTCGCCGATTTCGTTGCCCACCACATGCTGCAGCACCGTCGAGATGGCGCTGGCGACGATGCAATGCGCGCAGGGATATTCCGGGTGCATCGGCGTCACGCCCAAAGGCTGCCAGGATGCCTCGCGCGGGGTCGCGGAATTGGACGTGAGGTCGGCGTTGCGGATGGCTGTCACAGGACGCCAGAGATTGTAGGCATATTTCGCATCGAATACGGCGATGAAGGCATCAGCGCCGGCCATCGATGTCAGCGCATACAGGCGGGCGCAATCGACCAGGTCCATCTTCCGGATCGAGGCGACCTGGCGGACAATCGCATTGTAGGTTCTGGGCCCCGTGAAGAACCAGAAGCGGGCGATTGCCGTCTGCTCGGCCGAGCGCTTCGCGCTGGCATTGCTGCCGATCTCGCGGATTTCGTTCAAATCCCTGGTCCAGGTTTCGGATGTCAGCGCGGGAGGTGGGCCGGCGCGAAATTGCGACGCGCTAACCATCACGAAGGGCTTGATCTTCGAACTCTTGGACTCGATCGGTATCGTGGTCGGCACATAGACGCCGGCTGTGGTGGCGGGCCGGTAATCTTCCGGTGTGTTGCTACCGTCATTGGCGCGCAAGGCGATGATCCCGGCGGCAGCCTTTTTGCCGAGCTCGACGCCCTTCGACTTCGCCTCGTCCTCAGCCATCCCGGCGAGGGAGCCGGCAAGCGCAGCATCGAGATCGGCCTTCTTGTCGGGATGGAGCGCCAGCAGTACGTCATACGCCGCAGCAGCCGCGGCGGCTTCCCTTGACGCGGCGCGGTCCGCGGAGAGGTTGAGCTTGTAAGACGCATAGCGCCTGTCGATGGCGTTGACCGCCTCGAACATCGCAACGTGAAGCATTGCCTGTCCGCGGGCATTCGGGGCATTTGCCATCTGCTTTTCGACCGCGATCGCGTCGGCCTTGGCGTTCCAGTCCATGATGACGTCGCCGCGGGCGGCGGTGGCAAACAGTGCGACCGCGAGGGCGCTGCCGATCTGAATGGCCGGTGAGAACCCTGATGTTGGCTTCATTGGAACTTCTCCTTGCGTGTCGCCCCGAAAGAGGGCTTGCCCGAAGGTCCCACATTCGGGAGCGTGGCAGCCGTGAAGAACCAGTGAAATTGTGATGAAATGCGCTAGATTGTCCGCGGACGCCGGATAGGCCGCGTATTACAAAGATGTCGGAATTCAAGAACTACCGATTTGGCCCGTTCCTGGTCGACCGTCGATCGGCATGTTTGCGCCGCGAGGGCGTCAACGTGCCGCTGCGGCCGAAGTCTTTCGATGTGCTGGTGTATGTCACGCAGCATCCCGGCCGGCTCGTTCCGAAGGCAGAATTGATCGACAACGTCTGGCAGAACCTCAACGTCACGCCGAATTCGTTGGTTCAGTGCATCAAGGAGATCCGGCAGGCCCTGCAAGACGACGCTCAGGCGATCATCGAAACCGTTTCAAAACGAGGTTATCTGTTTGCTTCGCCGGTAACAGCTATTTACGGCGACGAGCTTTCTTCGAGCGCACGCGCCGCGACGATGGATGCCGATGAACACCGCGCGCTGCCTTTGCCCGATCGTCCCTCCATTACGGTGCTGCCATTCGACAATATGAGCGGCGATCCGGACCAGGATTATTTCGCTGACGGCATATCCGAGGACTTGATCACGGGCCTGTCCCGCGTCCGCTGGCTGTTCGTCATCGCCCGCAATTCGACGTTTGCTTACAAGGGCCGTGCAGTTGACGTCAGGCAAGTCGCGAGCCAACTCGGTGTCCGCTACGTGCTCGAAGGCAGTGTACGCCGCGCCGGCCAGCGGCTGCGTGTCAGCGCGCAACTGATTGACGCGGTCACCGGCGGCCATCACTGGGCGGAACAATACGACCGCGAACTGGGCGACATCTTTGCGATACAGGATGAGATCACGAGCAGCGTCGTTGCCTCGATCCAGCCGCGCCTGTTGGCAGCAGAGGGCGTTCGCGCGTTTTCGCGCTCGTCAGGCGATCTCGGCGCCTGGGAGTTGGTGGCGCGCGCGCAAACGCATGTCTGGCGCCTGACCCGGTCGGACAACGAAGCCGCCATCGAAGCACTCAATCGCGCCGCCGAAGCCTATCCGGATTACGCCCCGGCCCGAAGCCTGCTTGGCTTCTGCCTAGTGTTCGCCGCGCACAATGGTTGGATCGAGCGTGATCAGGGTTTGCAGGCTGCCCGTCCACACATCATTAGGGCGATTGCGCTCGATGATTGCGATCCGTGGGCACAGATAGCGCTCGGCTATTGGTCGATGATGGAGCGGCGCACCGAGCAATCGATCGCGGCATTCCGGCGTGCCGTCAACCTCAATCCGAGTTCGGCGGCAGCGCATTGTTATCTCAGTCATGGGCTGGCGTTCTCGGGGCAGCGTTGCGAAGCGATTGCTCACGGCAACGAAGCCATCCGCCTTAGCCCATTGGATCCCGATACCGCGATGTTTCTCGGAGGCATTACCGTAGCCAACTATCTCGCGGGCCGATATCAGGAAGCCTTCGAAACCTCGGAGCAGCTATTGCGGCTGCGCCCGGGCTTCCACGGCGCCCAACGCCTGCGTTGCGCGAGCCTGGCCCAGATGGGGAGAATAGAGGAGGCCAAACAATCTCTCGCCGACGTGCGCCTCGAGCAACCCCAACTCTCGATCGAATGGATCAAATCAAGCGTGCCCTATCAGAGGCCGGAACTGATGGAGCGCTTCCTGGAGGGAATGCGCAAGGCCGGGCTGACATGAAATTGAGGTAGCGAATGGCAGGCATTCAGGCTCGGATATTGAAACGCTTGTTTTTTTCTTGCGCCCGTCGGGCAAATCACTTCTGATTTTCAGAAATCATGTCAAGCCCAGGAACAAAAAATATTCCGCTTAACTTCTCAGGCAAATCAGATGCATAACTCCGCCCGTCTCACGGCAGATGAGGGGCGCTCGCGATCGTCACGAACGTGCGGTGAGATGCGATGGACGCGGAATGCGCAAGACGTAGGCGCAGGAAGCGTACGGTGAAGTCGTGTGGTTCGGGCGCCGCGGTGCTGGCGCTAAGCTGCGTGAAACTATTT
>NZ_JAGWDK010000037.1 GCF_018398875.1 Bradyrhizobium sp. sGM-13
GGCCAAACGCGCGTTGCAGGAGATCTGGATGGCCGAAACCAAGGCCGCCGCCGAGTTGGCGTTCGACGCCTTCATCGAGAGCTACACGCCCAAATACGAGAAGGCGGCCGACTGCCTGAGTAAGGACCGGGACACGCTACTGGCGTTCTACGACTTCCCGGCCGAGCACTGGAAGCACCTGCGGACGACCAATCCCATTGAAAGCACCTTCGCTACCGTGCGCCACCGCACGATCCGATCGAAGGGTTGCCTGTCCAACAGGACGGCGCTCGCGATGGTCTTCAAACTGCTGGAGGCCGCGCAGAAAAGCTGGCGTCGTCTCGATGGCCACAACCAGTTGCCAAAACTCGTTCTCGGTGTGACATTCAACGATGGGATCGAGGTCATCGCCAAACCGACTGACCGTCAGCCCATAACCGCCGCCGCCTGACCGGCCGCGCCGTCACCAAAATTTGGCGATAGCTCTGTGGTTGGTGGCGGATTGTCTCATTTCATCAGTGTCGGAAGCACCGGGTAAGCTATTGATTCGGCCATACATGGTGATTGGGTTTCCTATCCGTGAAGTATTCTCCCACTGAGTTCAGACTCGTCGGGCACCGCGAATTTGATAGTCAGCCCAGCTGACGACGAGCTGACGCGCAGGCGCTAAGCGTGTACGATCCGGCGTTCTACGCGAAGGCCACGCTATGGCGAACGGGCCAGCGCACCCGGCTCGTGCGAAAGCGGTTGCAGGCTGGCGTTTCCAGTATCGGCATTCCCAGCAAGTGCGAGCGATAGGCCGAGATTGTTGCGCAACATCTGATTGCCTGGGGCCGCTGCGAGAGCCTCGCGATATAGCGCTTGTGCTTCATCATGACGCCCCTCGGCGTCGAGGACCACCCCTTTTGCATTCAGGGCACGCAAATTACCAGGAACTGTAAGCAAGATCTTGTCGGCTACCTCAAGTGCTTCGCCCGCGCGTTTCTGTGCCAGAAGGGCCTGCGTAAGCGAGATTGCCGCATCGACATTGTCTGGCTTTTGCTTCAGAGCCTCACGCAAACTCTCCTCGTCGGAAACCCGCAGGAGGGCGTGTGCAATGCGCTCGCGCATAGCAGGATCGATGTCCTTGGCGCCCAGCAACTCTGGCCGCGGCGTCTCTTGAACTGAGCTAGCTTGCTGATCCAGACTGGCGCAACCACCAAGCACAAGAGTGGCGAATAAAGCGAGGAGAGTAAAGCCCGAGGGCGGATGGAACGCATACAATCGAGCAGCGAACCTTGTTGTAGGTGAATTCATGCCATCCTCTCACGACCGACTGCTGCACTCTGTTAGCCGTTTGTGGCATGCAGGTTGCGTTGTTCTCCTGCCGGAGCTTTTTCCTTGGGACCTGTAAGCTTGAGCGACCCCACCGGCTGGACCGTGAAATCGGAGGCGAGATCCTGATAAGACAGAACAGGAAGATCGAACCCGTTGCGGGTGAGAAAGCCGCGGACGAAGCGCCTGATATCCAGCGAACTCAGGATGACGGGCTGGCTCTGACCTGGTGGCATGCCTGAATGAATCTGGCGCAGTTGCGACAGCAACATCTCGCTATGCCGGTCCTCCAGCGCGAGGTACGGCCCGACGGCGGTCTCTCGGACCGCACTGCGAATCACATCCTCAGTTTCACGTTCGACGATAAAGGCGGGCAGAACACGGTGAGCGTTGGCATGGCGATAGCAGATTTGCCGTCTTAGGCCGGAGCGGACATATTCGGTGAGCAGGACGGCGTTCTGCTCGCGTTCGCTCCATTCGGCGAACGCTTCCAAGACCAGCCGGGTGTTACGAATCGGGATGCCCTCGTCGAGCAGGCGACGCAGGACATCGGCGATCCGGGGAACTGGAGTCGTGCGTAGCACTTCCTTCACCAGGTCGGCATATTCCTGCTCCATCCGGGCGAGCAATTGTCGCGTCTCTTGAATGCCTACCAAGCGCTGCGCATATCGCGTCAGTACGGAACTGACGCGCAGGGCTATGATTTCGCTCGGACGGTGATGCCCGATCCCGGCCGCTTTGAGAGCCGGTGCATGGCTCTGTTCGATCCAGATCCGGTCGGTGTCTGGATCTTGCCGATGCGGGATGCCGCTCAATTCAATGTTCGCTCGGTCGTCGGTGAGCGCGAGCTGCGTCGGATCCACCCGATCCCGTTCAACCGGTACTCCTTCCACATCTAGCCTAAACTCGGATTGGGCCAAACGTTGATCGACCTGGACTGGAATGCGGGGAATCGTGATGCCAAGATCGGCTGAGACCAGTGCCGAAATGCGAGCGATGTGCTGCTCAACTTCCTCTCTGTCAATCGCGTTTACCAGGTTAGGTGCAAAGAATACCGCGACCGGAAGCGCCTCCGCAGGTATGGTTTGCCGTTGAGCCTGCGCTGGATTTGAAGTCGGAGTACTAACGTTAGCGCTCGTCTTGGAGCCCGTGTTCGCGCCTTGCACACCGCCTTTGACATAGCTCGTCCCGGCAAAAAGTGCGGCCAGCATGAGAAACGGGGGCAAAGGGAAACCTGGTATGAGCCCCATGAGAAGTAAGACGCCGGCCGCTAGCCGCAGTGCCTGGGTACTGGCCGTGAGTTGGTTGATGATATCGGCACCAAGCTTGAGCTTGGAAGGCCCATTCACACGTGTGACGATGGTTGCGGCCGTAACCGACAGCAGGAGCGCCGGAATCTGAGAAATCAACGCATCGCCGATGGTGAGCAGCGTATATTGGTGCAACGCCTCATCGACGGACATGCCCTTGGAGAGCAGTCCGATGCTGATTCCTCCCAGCATGTTGATGCAAATGACTATGAGTCCGGCAATGGCATCCCCTTTCACGAACTTCATGGCGCCATCCATCGCACCGTGAAGTTGGCTTTCTCGCTCCAGTGAGGCTCGCCGGCTGCGTGCCTCGTGCTGATCGATATGACCGTTGCGTAGCTCCGCGTCGATAGCCATCTGCTTGCCCGGCAGAGCGTCGAGCGTGAATCGTGCCGAGACTTCAGCAACGCGCTCGGCGCCCTTGGCGAGAACCATGAACTGCACCATGGTCACGATCAAAAATATAACAATGCCGACCGCGATGTTCCCTGATATCACGAACTCACCGAAGGTGTGAATGATGCTGCCGGCGTCTCCTTCAGCGAGAATCAGCCGGGTTGTCGCGATGGTCAGCGCCAGACGAAAAACGGTAGAGATCAGGATGACGCCGGGCAAGGACGAGAAATCCAGTGGCGTACTGAGATACAGTGCAACCATCAGCAGCAATACGGCAAAACCCAGATTGAAGCCGATCAGCATGTCGACCACGACGATCGGCATCGGCATGATCATCATTGCGATTGCCAGAAGCAGCATGAACGCGACCATGAAATCCGGGTGGAATGGCGCGCGCACGATAAGCTTACGAAGGAGGTTTGCCATGGAGACGATTCTTATTGTTGTTCCGTTGGGGCTGTCCTGCCACGCAGGGACACATAGTCTTGGAAGACTGCCCGCGCCTCGTCCATACGGCCGGCCCGTCGTAGCGCGTGACTGCGGAGAAGCGTCAAAGGCAGACGCGAAGAGGGCTCGTCATCAAGCGTGTCTAGTCTATCCAGCACGGCAAGTGCTTCATTGCCAAAGCCCTCCGAGATGAGAGCATAGGTAAGAATGCGAAGCAGGTCGACGTCTTGCGAATCGTCATGGGCAATGAGCCGCAACAGAGCGAGAGCTTGTGCGCTCTGTCCACACGCAAGGTGGACGAAGGATATTGCGCAGACCAAATCACGCTCCTGCCCTGAGATTGGCAAGACATCGCCGGTTTTGGAAGCATCGGCCGGCGGCGGTGGACTGGCGAACTGCGCTCCGCCCGAGTCGATCATGCTAGCCCCCAATCAAACTGTTCTGGTTCTGCCGGAGCAGGATGAGCCGCCGGAGCTCCTGCTGCAGGGCTTCGGTCCCTTCACGCGCCGCCGAAGCCTCCGGTTCGGCGCATAGCCTATCGGCCAAGCGCTCGAGAAGAACACCATGCTTCTCTGCTCGCAGCACGTCCGGGTCACGCAGGCGTGGTGTCACGAAGGAGAGCAGGCCAGTTGCGAGATTGCGGCCATAAAGTGAAGCGAGTGCTGCACGGGGATCGATCTCAGCTATCCGTACGCGCCTCTCGTTGAGACTGACGCGCGAGACGGCATTGATATCGTTTACCTCAAGCGCGGCCTCGATTGGCAGATCCGGCGCCTCGGTATCCGGCCAAACCGACCCGTGCCTCTTCTCGCCACCGCCATCGGTGCCATGGATCCCTAAATTATGGACTTGAGGGAGGGCCGGCTTGTTCGCTGGCTCATGGTCGTGCGTGTTGAGCCTTTGCGAAGAGGTGCCAAGTCCGACAGGATGCTGGGGCAGCTTGGTCATGACGTTCTCCTTTCCTGCGGCGGTGGAGCTCTAATAGGGAAGAGCAGCAAGCCGTCCATTCCGGCTGAGCAGTACGCGTCCCGTCTCGATACGATCGACCGTCCATCCATCGTTCAACAGCGCGCCCACGAAGTACTTTTGGCCACCAATAAGAAGATAGGGGTGGGCTCCGCGCCACACCGCCTGGACAGCAATTGAGGAGGGCGGCTTATCCTCCTTCACGATCACTCCATTTACGAGTGTCAGCGATCCGTTCGTATGCTGATCGAACCATTGCTGAACCTTCTGCCATCTACTGACTGACGCAGGCGTCACGGTGCCCTCGGCGCTGACCACACCTGGCCCAGGACCGATCTTGATATTGAGAAGTCCCGCTTTGTTGACCTCCTCTTGCAGCTGTTCGGCGGCCGCATGGAGGGGGCGATCATCAGGACCGTTGAGCGTCAGCTTCGGTGGAAGTGCGGCGACAGGGGGCGCATCGGGGCTCAGTGCACCGGCACTGCCGTCAAAGAGGAAGCTGACTGCAAGAGTGGCGATCCCGACAGAGCTCAGCAAGACCAAGGCGGCTGCTATTATCGAGACACGCGACAGGCCGATTGATCCTTGCTCCGAATCCTGTGTGCAGCGAATGGACATCGTGCCCGCATGAACGACGGCAGGAAGAGAAATAACAACCCGCTTGCCTACGGCAATATCTCCGTTTCCTTCTATGCTGACTCCGGCTGCTAGAGCCTCGATCTCCATCGAATCGTGCAGGGGGGTGAGACGGAAGTGATTGGGCTCGAGCCCCTGTTCGACGAAGACGATATCGGCATCGAGGCCACTTCCGATAAGGCTCGTTCCGACGGGCGCTTCACCGGTCACCCCGGAATAGAGCCCTGATAGCACTTCGAAATCAACGGAGGCCGGTTCGTTCACGGAGAGGCTCCCTGAGCAACGAGAAGCCGTACGGCGTTGCCGTACGGCTGGTTCCGAATTCGTCAGGCTGTAGAGAGCATCCAGCACGCGAAAAAAGCGGCCGTGAGCCCCTCTTGCAGCGCTAACTCACGCGCTCGTCGGCAACCTTCTTTTCGGACGAGAGCTCAGTCGTAATTCTGCGCATCACGATGCTATTGGCCTGAGCTTCTTTGCTAACACGCTCGAGCTCGGCGAGCTGCGCCGCGAAATCGCCAGACCCGGTTTGCTGATTCGTAGGGACTTCAGACGGAGTGGGGAAACCGCCAACGGGAGAAACCATATCGACTCACCTTTCTGTTTGGAAGTTACTGCTACTGATGACCTGCCTCACGCCTAACCAACTGGCGTGACGACGGCAGGAAATGAAATCATTACATGCGCGCCTGGCGGGCCATTCAAGAGAGTCAATTCGCCGTTGCCGTGGTTACACTGGGGGGTGCTTCCTGCGGCAGGGCCATTGTCCTTGGCGACCTTGTCAGCATCAGCCTTCTCAGGCTCCAAGCTGTGAATAACCTTCTCGAAGGCTTGGTCGAGTACTCCACCGACAGCGGAACCAATTGCCGCTCCCGACGGTCCACCGAGCCATCCACCAGCCGCGCTTCCGATCATTTCTCCAATCATCGCATTCTCCTGTGTTCATCTCCACTAAGATCAATAGACGACTCGTCGCCTAGAGATCAGCGCTCTCATCCTAAGAGGATTACCTTTCGAGAAGCTGACGAGTCTCAGAAAGGCCGCGGAATGAGTCGTGGTGGCCCAACTTTTTCTCTCACGGAAATGTGTCGGTTCTCTAAGGCACCGAAAGACCGCCTGGAGCATTCACGCGAGAGGCTCGGCCGACGTTCTTTAGAGAGCGTGGACGCTTGCTGGCCGCGCGTCCCAAGATGTCGTTGTTCCGACGCCCATCACGAAGAGCGATTCGTCGCGATCACATGCTCTCAACATTCAGATGATCCGAAAGCTGATGTGCTGGTGGGCGATTATCTTATCGTCAGCTTTTCGACAGGTACTCAGGATAAACTTCCTGCGACTTGGATGCGCTCGACGTGAGAGGCCCGCATTGCCGAAGGCAAGGGTAAGAGAAGTGGTCCGCCGATCAAGGCTGTTGTCACCTGCAACAAGAAACGCGAGGGCGGCCTGCTGCTGGTCATGACGTGGGATTGGTTTTTGAATGGCCTCGGCGCAACGTGCCAAGTTGATTGTGCGGGTGGTCCTCGCAGTCTGTCGCTTCCTTCAATGCAATAGGAGTGAATGAAAATGGCGTATCTTCCCGTGGTGGGCGGCTTCAATCCGGCGGTAGGGCTAGTGCCTGAAGGCGTGCCCGCCGCTCCAATGTTCAACGTGGTGATGGGGCAGTACGCCGGCACTGCCGGCGTCCCGGTTGGGGCCTACCAGTACCTGCCGGTAAATGGTCCGGCCGTCGTCGCTCACGCCGTACGCAGTCGGGCCCACGTTTCCGTTCTCGCCCTGCCGCCGCCTCCTTCGTTCGCGCCGGTCGCGCAGAACCAAAGCTCGTCGTCCTCAATTGATCCGGTGTGGACGCATGAGGTCCATGACGGCAAGGCCACGATCCACCTTGGCGATAAGTATACAATCACGGCGGACGAGAAGGACGGCACCTGGACTGTCCGCAATAACGAGACCGGGCATGTCACGAAGATCCACGGCGATCCTCACTTCGATGCTGATGGGGACGGGAAGGACGATTTCGATTTCAAGAAGGGCATGACCCTGAAACTCGATGATGGTACGAAGATCACCGTGGATACGGCCGACTACGGCAACGGCAAGAGCATTTCATCGAAGCTCACCATCACGAATGGCAGCAACGCCATGGTTGTCGAGGGCCTCGGTGACGACAAGGATGGTGCCAACAATCTGAAGGTGACGCAGTCTAATGCTGGCCTCACTCTCGATGAGCTGACAGCCGATGGTTCACAAACGATCCATGAGCAAGGTCAGGGTTGGGTCGACGGCGCCGGGCGTGAGGTGGACCAGGCGAGTATCGATGCTGGTGAAGAGGGGCGCGCCCCGGGCGCCGGCTCCCAATCCCAGTACACTCCTCCGCCGCTCGCTACTCCATTGTACTACTACACGCCAGTTTTCGTTCCTCCTCCCCCGCCTGCGTCGATGACCCCAGTTGCGGTGAACCAGAGCCCGCCACCTAAAACTAATCCGGTGTGGTCGCATGAGGTCCATGACGGCAAGGCAACGATACACCTTGGCGACAAGTATACAATCACGGCCGACGAGAAGGACGGCACCTGGAGTGTTCGCAACAAAGAAACCGGGCATGTCTCGAAGATTCATGGCGACCCTCATGTCGATGCTAATGGAGACGGCAAGGACGACTTTGATTTCAAGAAAGGCATGACCCTGCAACTCGATGATGGCACGAAGATCACCGTGGATACGGTCGACTACGGCAAGGGAACCATTTCGTCCAAGCTCACCATCACGAATGGCGACAACGCTATGGTTGTCGAGGGACTCGGTGACAAGAGGGACGGTGCCAACAATCTGAAGGTGACGCAGTCCAATGCTGGCCGAACCCTCGATCAGCTTACGGCGGATGGTGCACAGACGATATATGAGCAAGGTCAAGGGTGGGTCGATAGGTCCGGATGGCGGGTCAACCAGGCGAGCATTGACGCCAATGAGCGGGCTGCCGGGTAAGGCCGATCTGAGCACAGTTCAAAATAACGGGAGCGGGCGCTGTCGCCCGCTCTCCCATGCTCCTCAGCGCGAGTGCGCAGGGAAGCGCCTCGCTTCGGGATACTCATGCGTATTCCGCGCTCTCACGCTATCGATGATCTGGCTGTCATATCTCTGCCGGTAACAGTCTGCAACGAAGGCACGACTGGACGAGTGGGGGCGTCTCAACCAGCGAGAGTTGGTCCAACCTCAAGTCGACGATGCACAGGATTCTACCAGTAGTTCCATTGCAAGGTCGATTGATTGACAAGAGGGCCTCGGCGGCCGGATGCGCTATGGCGGCGAACGCCAGGCGGCAGGAATGCGCGATTTATCGGGTTTACGGCCAAGAGCGACGCGCCGAGTCGTTAGGCGCGTTCAGCCGCTACGCAGCGCGCGAGGAGAGGAAGATCCTGTTCGGTCTCTCACCCGTATAAGACACCTTATGACGTGCAAGTTTGTAAATGCGCGATTGCCTGAAGCGAGGCGCGTCCGTTAGGTATGTGAGCCAGACGTCTTGGGCTACCGAGATGCGGATGACCGGAGTGGCCCGGAGCGACAAGAACCCTAAGGACTGTCACGCCAAGCTTACCGCAACCGATCAGAACGATCAGACACTATTGTGGTGCGGATCCTCCAGCTGCGGAGAAGCTCCTCTCCTTTCTCTCTTCTCACCGTTGCTTGGATGTGCCGTGTGCCGCTCGTTGTTCCCGACTCGACGGGGCGGAGTCAAACATCCTCTTCTGTGTCGTCCATGACAGAGTCTAGATCGGCCTGCGCATCGCTGACAATTCGCATTGCGATCATGCCAAGTGCCGATTCGAAAGCTTTGCGTTGTTGCGCGGCCTGCGAGTTGGCGTCATCGGCCCCTTCGGTTCCGTCAAAATTCGCACCGTTATTGCTTCCCGTTGCTCCGATATCGGGTGCACCTGCGTTCATGTTCGTAACACCGCCTGTAGATAACCACTCTCTCATCCTAGCAACGTTAGCTTTCGAGAAGCTGACGAGGCTCAGTGCGTTTCATGATGAGCCATTGGAGACCACATCGATGCTTCCGTCAGGTGAGGCGTCGGGGTCTGCCAAAGAAGAGCTAGTGCTGGCCGGAGAAGAGTTTGAGGTGGGGCAAGACGGTCTCGGTGGACGCTAGCACGCCGGCAATCCGAAAAGCCTGTTTCGTTTAGAAGAGCTCCTCCTGCAGGACGGCAGCTCTCGGCAGTGGCCGCCAAGAGGGTGCGTCCGAATTGGCTGAGGCGCTCAAGCACCTACGTAAGTTGTGGGGGAAGAAGACGATGGAGGCCGACACGCTGCGTGAACCGGTGGAGCACGGTCGGGCAAAGAATGAACTACGTGATCGTCATCATTGCCGGAGCCAATAGTTTGTGATGCCGAGGAGGGACGTGAAACTCGATGCAATCCGAGCACCTGATCTCGCAGGTCGCTAAAGTAGCGCTTGAACGGCGCAGCGGCTGGTGCTGGAGGGCGAGCTGATTGAACTCAAGGTGCGGTGCGAGGTGCAGGACAAAATTCGCCGGGCCTGAAACCTTCCACATGATCTTGTCGCGTATACGCTAGGACATTTCGGGTCATTCGGATCGAAGAAATGGCAAGATCGTCAAAGCTCGTCGCGTCGAAGCGCGGCCGGGTACTCCTGGTGCGGCGGCGCCGCGACAAGCTTTGTATGTCTCCTGGCGGGCGCCGGCGCGGCCACGAAACGGCGGAGCAGTGCCTCTGGCGCGAGATCAAGGCGCCATTATGTGGCGTCGCAGGATTTAGGCAAGCGCGAGGCGGCGAGTTATTGTGCGTTTTCGTGTGCAACGTCGTGTTCGCAACATGTTGGCGGATACCAAACAAGTGCGGCTTTGGCTTTCGGAAGAGAAAGCACGCGCCACGCTTCGTTTTGCGTCCAGCTGCCCGCGCAGCGGTCCGTGCGCGGGAGCATTAGGCGCGATTGGCCCGGCTTTTGCTCCCTTGTTTGCCAACGGCGTGCGGCTCTCTGCTTTGTCGGGATCGGCCGTTGCAGAATGTGTATCTCGATGTGACCAAAGGCGATGCCATGAAGAATTGGAGTTCCGTGACAACCAAGGTGCTAGGCACGGCCACTGTTGCAATGGCCTTGACGACACCCACCGCGCTGGCGGTCGAATACAAAGTCGAATACAAAAGGGATAATAGCAGCAATCCTAGCCTCCGGGACGTTCCTGAAAACAGCAGCGTGCTTACCCAGATCACAGTCACCTCGGAACGACCAGCAAGCTTCACGCTTGCGAACGGCCTGCAGGTGGTGGTGATCCCCGATCATCGCAACCCGGTCGTGACTCATATGATTTGGTATAAGGTCGGCTCCGCCGATGAGACGCCGGGCAAATCGGGGCTTGCGCATTTCTTCGAACACTTGATGAAAAAGGGCACAGCGAAGCATCCGCCCGGCGAGTTCTCCCAGACCGTGCTGCGCGTCGGCGGCAACCAGAACGCCTTCACCTCGATGGACTACACCAGCTATTACCAACGCGTGCCGCGCGAGCAGCTGACGAAGATGATGGAATTTGAGGCCGACCGCATGACCGGTCTCGTTCTCCAAGATGAGGACGTGCTGTCCGAACGCGATGTTGTGCTCGAAGAATTCAACATGCGCGTCGCCAACAATCCCGATGCGCGGCTCACCGAGCAGATGATGGCGGCGCTTTACCTCAACCACCCCTACGGCCGCCCCATTATCGGCTGGCGGCAGGAGATCGAAAAGCTCGACCGCGAGGACGCGCTCGCCTTCTACAGGCGCTTCTACACGCCGAATAACGCGATCCTGATCATCGCCGGCGACGTCGATCCCAAGGACATCCGCACGATGGTGGAGAAAAATTTTGGCGACATCCCTGCAGATCCTTTGATTCCTGCAAAACGCCTGCGGCCGCAGGAGCCGACGGCGGCGGCCCCGCGCACGGTGACGTTATCCGATCCGCGAGTCGAGCAGCCGACCCTACACCGCTATTATCTCGTGCCGTCGGCTCACACCGCGGCCGCCGGCGAGAGTCCTGCGCTTGACGTGCTCGCGCGATTGATGGGCGGCGGCGCCAATTCCCATCTCTATCGTTCGCTGGTGATCGACAAGCAGCTCGCGAGCAGCACGGGCGCGAACTACCAGCGCACCTCGCTCGATCCCTCGCGATTCATGATCTCTGTCACGCCGAAACCTGGTGTCGAATTCGCCCAGATCGAGGACGCGATCGACAAGGTGATCGCCGACCTCGCGCAAAATCCCGCGCGCGCCGAGGATCTCGAGCGCGTCAAGACCCAATTGATTGCGGAAGCCATCTACGCCCAGGATGACCAGGCGACGCTTGCGGGCTGGTATGGAAGCGCGCTCACCACCGGGCTCAGCGTTGACGATATCCGAAGCTGGCCGGACCGCATCCGGGGCGTCACCCCCGAGCAGGTGCGCGAGGCCGCGCAAACATGGCTCGACAAGAAACGCTCGGTGACCGGCTATCTGATCAAGGATTCTGCGCACAAACGCGAGGAGAAGCGCTCGTGACCTGTTCCTTCACACGGCGTGCCGTCCTCGGTGGAGCCTCGCTCGCGATCGCGACGCCCGGCTCTGCACCATCGCTTGCCGCCACGAAAGTTCAGCGCCTGGTCTCCCCCGGCGGCATCGAAGCCTGGTTCATGCACGACGCCACCGTCCCGCTGATCGCGATGGAATGCGCCTTCGGCGGCGGAGCGACCCAGGACCCCAACGACAAGCCCGGTGTCGGCCACATGGTTGCCGGCCTGCTCGATGAAGGGTCCGGCGATCTCGACTTCAAGACCTTTCACGAGCGGCTCGACCGCCGCGCCATTGAGCTGAGCTTTGACTCGACTCGCGATCAGTTTCGCGGCTCCTTGCGCATGCTCAAGGACAACAGGGACGAGGCCTTCGACCTGCTGCGAATGGCGCTGACCTCGCCGCGTCTCGATGCGGCCGATGTCGAACGGATCCGTACCGCGGTGCTCGCGAAGCTTCGGCGTGACTCCACGAATCCTTCAACGCTCGCCAATCGCAAGTTCCTTGAAGTCGCCTTTAACGATCATCCTTATGCTCGCCAGGCCGGAGGCACGGTCGAGAGCGTGCCGAAAATCGACGTCGCCGATCTGAAGGACTATGTCCGCCGCGTGATCGCGAAGGACACGCTCAAGATCGCGATGGTCGGTGACCTCGATCCAGAGAGCCTCGGAAAATTGCTCGACAAGGCCTTTGGCAGCCTGCCGGCCAAGGCGGAGTTGACACAGGTAGCCGACGTGGTCGCGGCAAAGCCGCCGCAGCGCGTCTTCATTCCGCTCGACGTGCCGCAGACCGTCGTGACCTTCGGCGGTCCCGGCGTCCGCCGCAGCGAGCCGGATTTCATGGCGGCCTATGTCGTCAACCACATCCTCGGCGGATTCGGACTATCGTCGCGGCTGTTCCGCGAAGTCCGCGACAAGCGCGGGCTCGCCTATTCCGTCCATGAGACGCTCTTGTGGATGGATCATTCCGCACTGTTCGTCGGCAATACCGGCACCCGCGCCGATCGCGCCGGCGAGACGGTGGAAGAGATCGAAAAGCAGGTTCGTCGCATGGCTGAGGAAGGCCCGACCCAGCAGGAACTCGATAATGCCAAGTCGTACCTGAAGGGCTCGCAGATGTTGGCGCTCGATACCTCGTCAAAGCTTGCGCGGGCGCTGCTGCAGTATCAGCTCGATAAGCTGCCGATCGACTATATCGAGAAGCACTGCGCGCTCGTCGATGCGGTGACGCTGGAGGATGCCAGGAAGGCGGCGCAGCGGCTGTGGGGCCGGGGTCTGCTCAGCGTCATCGTCGGCCGCTCCCCACCGGCCGCAGCCCAGTCGACCACCGCGCCATCGGCCACGACGCCGCCGCCAGCGGCAGTACAGCCAGGCGCCGCGCCATCCGCCGCAACGCCGGCAACACCCAATTAATTTTGTATTCGTGAGGTGACATGCGCTCTGAACTTCTTTTTTGCGGCCGAGACAGCTGCGGTCGCGGCAAGCGATGCCGTCAATGCGACGGAACGTACGCAGGAGGTGTTTTCAAAAACCTCTGCCGGTTGAGAACCGGAAGCTTGCGGGGATATCTGCGTCGTCTCAGCCAGGATGTCCTGGCCGCGCCGACTGCCTGACCAGATCTCTTAAAGTGACACATAATTAATTGACCGCGTACAATCATCTTGGCGCGAGGCCAACATAGCCAAGATAATCGACGCCGGCACAAAAGGGACACCGCCAAGTGCTCCTGCCATCGGCGGCATCCCAAAGGTCCGTTTTAGCGGGGAGGGCATGGCTCTGCCGCAAGCTGGGCTGTGGAAACGCCTACCCGGTGGGGGAATCCTCACCCGAGTATCCAGGCCAGAGGCTAGGGTCAAGCGACGGGTTGAGACGAACAAAATCCTCTTCTCGCCATTCGGCTGTGTGGGGCACACCTAGGATAGAGAAAGTTGTCGGTGAGTCCTTGCTCGGCATGAGTCCGACGGTTCTTAGCATGTTGAGCTGGGCGTTCGATGCCGTTTGGGGACAGAAGACCCAGTACTCGTAGGCGCGACGTCCGTTTTCCATGACGAAGTTTCCGAGTTCCAGTGGCGCATCCCCCGTGGACGACGATGGCCCGGCTTGTGATGGCGCGGCATGCGATGGCCCGGCCTGTAACAGCCTGGGTTCGAGCTCCTCCCAAACCGGGTCCTTATCGGGGGCTTCCGCGAGCGACTGAGCAGGCGGCTGCTGCGAGCTGGGCTGCAGAAACCGGTCGCCGGCGGCCGGTAATGGCCCAGGGGGGCCGCAGCCGGCGTATGCAGATCATCGTCCCAACTCAAATGTGACGAATAGGGATGCTCGGCCTCCAAATATGGCGAATAGGCTTCCCCCTGCGGCACTGGCGACCACGCAGCATATGGCGGGGGACTGTCTTGCAACTCGCTCAGCTGGTGCTCAAAGCCCGTTGGATCCGCGGGCGTTGGCAGTGAGGCGGGCTGTGGGTCCGTGTTCAGTGGGTCGATTGAGTTGAAATCCATCCTGTTCCTCCTTTGATACAGGGAGCGGCTCGAGCCCTTCTTTGAAGAAGGCCACTTGCATCGCGACTACGGAGAACAGCTGAGAACTCTCGCCTTGAGCTGTAGCCTCCAATCTGCCAGCAACAATGGCGCCAACCAGGTTTACGGCTATTCCGAGCATCGGGTGCCCCGACGTTGCATGAGGTGGATAGACGGCATCGCCGCCGAGACATCCGCGCTCTCATGCTAGGAGGGTGAGCTTTCGAGAAGCTGACGAGCATCAGAAGGATTCAAAATGAGCCAATGGAGACGGCATTGACTTTCGCCGAAAGCTGCCGCGCATTCTAAATTTCATCTCTGGCCCGGCGCAGGCTCGCGCACGATGCTGTCCTGACGCGGCGCGTCGGAAGAATAGGGGGCTTCCGGTCGTCCATCGCGAACGACCGTGGTTGAGGAGCCACGAAATAACTTCAGCACCGATTCCCGCGACTGCTTTTCGACGGCAGCGTGCGGCCGCGCCTGCGCCTCCGCTACAAGGCCGTTGAGCGTTTGGTCTAAGAGCGCGATGAAGCGTGGTGGACCAGAAACTAGGACGAGGCCATCTCCTGGTGCCGGTCTCACAAGATAGCGCTCGTCGGAGATATTGAGTGCATCGAGGGCCGCTTTGAATGCATCGAAGCTGATCGGCTTCAACACAAGCAGACGACTTTGCGCCTCATTTGCAGCAGATACATACAGCACGAGCCCATCGTAGTACCATTGAAGATTGTAGAGATTGGTCAAACGGTCCAGGAACTCGCGCGGTGGCAGATCTGGCATGCGCCCGCGAATCCGACCCCTCACCTCCGCGCTGACGTTCACTCTGATATTGAGGTTGTTACCGAATTCCAGCAGTGCGGCAGACAGGTCCTGATCCAGAACCGTGTAGCTATAAGGTGCCGAAGGCAGCGAGAGCGGAGCCCCAAACGCCGTGAGTACCCCGGAGCAAAGGAAAACTCCTGCGCCCGCAACTCGGTTCAAAATGTTCAGGATCGTGCGTCGGCTTAGCATTCCCAAGTCCCTTCGGCCTGAGAACAAGTATTAAGACTTCGCCCAAATTGGAAGCCAAGCGTGATCTTTAAAATGGCCTTATGGCTCGCATGTTCGTCAGCTTGCGGTCAGCTGGCCTCTTTACGGTATTGACCATCAATTCTTAACAAGGGCGATGTCTCATCGCAGCCCAAACCAATGACACCTTCGATCACGCTAGGCGCTACGCCGATCTCTCTGAAGCCTAACGACGGTCTGTCCGGGCTCTGCCAGCCGGCAGCCATCGGCCAGCAGTGCCAGTTTCAGCAGACTCTTCTGCATGTCGCTTCGACATCAGACGCTGCCTCCTCAGTTACCGATAGAGCAGCGTCCGTTCCTGCGGTGTCAGAGGTTCAGCGTGCAGCAGTGCAGGCGAGCCCGCCTGGCGAGCGCGTGCTCCAGGCTCTCTCTTCGATGTATCGGAGCAATCCCATTCCTTCTGCAACGAGCGGCGGTGTGACCGCCATTTCGAAGACCGTTCAACCTGGGCCGGCCGCTCAGCCGCTTTCACGGTCGCAGCTAGTCGGGGCGAGCCCCGCGGGCAAGCCGGAAGGGGTGCTCGACTTCGACGCGATGGTTGCGGGTCTGCGGGACGTTTACAAGGGTGTCGTCGAGGTTTCGCTTGTGTCCAAGAGCACCAGCGCCGTCAGCTCATCTTTGAACAAATTGCTATCGGCGGGCTGAGTTCGTTGACGTCTGCTTTCATCTATGGACAAAACGGCCATGCCCGCCTATCCGGTCAGTGGTTGCGTGTTTTTGCCGTGCTATCGCTTCTCCTCCCCTTGATTGGCTGTAAGGCCGATCTCTACACCAAAGTGCAGGAGCGCGAGGCCAATGAGATGCTTGCTCTCCTGCTTAGCAAGGGAGTCGATGCGGTCCGTGTTACTGCCAAGGACGGGACCAGCACGATCCAGGTCGAAGAGAAGCAGCTAGCCTTTTCGATTGAGCTGCTAAATCTCGAAGGGTTGCCGCGCCACCCTTTCAAGAACCTCGGCGAGGTGTTCAAAGGATCGGGCCTGGTTGCCTCGCCGATCGAGGAGCGCGCCCGCTACGTTTATGCCCTGAGCGAAGAATTGTCGCGCACGATTAGCGATATCGACGGCGTCATATCCGCGCGTGTCCACGTTGTTTTGCCAAAAAATGATCTATTGCGCCAGGACACGATGCCGTCCTCAGCGTCGGTGTTCATTCGACATAACTCCAATGCAAAGCTCTCGCTCCTGCAACCGCAGATCAAGATGCTGGTCACCAACAGCATCGAGGGCCTATCCTATGACAAGGTGGTGGTGGTCTTTGTGCCGGTTGAGCGGGCTCCGCTTGAGCAGCCTGCCCCGCGAGCTGCGTCCGCTCAGTCGACCAAATCCATTTCAGACCCGCTACTTGCGGCCGGTATCGGAGGGGGCGGCGCTGCGATTGGCCTTCTGTGCTACATATTCCTGGGCTCTCGTATGCATCAGCGCGCCCAGCAGTCGCGCGCGCGATCCAGACTTGGCAACCGTTCGAACACGCCCGCTATCCCGCCTCCCGGTAAAAAGATCACCTCCGACAAGGCATAGGAGTGCGCAGATGCCCATACCGCTGCCATGCTCCGGTTCTCATACGATGTCCGAATCGACCTCTGAGGGGCTGCGCGAGCTTGCTGCCTCCACCCATCTGACCCGATTTGCTGCCCGTCTTGACGGGCGGCTGTCGGCTTCGACTTTGGTCCGGCTACAGAAGAGCTCAAGGCTGCAGGTAAGACTTGCTGAAATGCTGCTTGGTAATGAAATGGACTCCAACGGCCGTAACTGGGGAACTGATCTTCTGCTCGGCCATGATCCGAATAGGGCTGCTTTGCTTGCCGGCAGTATCTGGCATGCTGGCTCGCTCCTAAAGCTCGTCTCAAAGCAGCATCTCGCGATTCTGCTCGGGCGTATCGGGGCAGAAGCGCACGCTTTCGGTATCCGGAACTTGGCCAGCGCGGTCGCAATCACCGCTACCGCTGATCCGGAGCAACTTTCGCAACAGATTGAACACGATGGCCATGCCTGCCTAGGTGCTTGGCTCGACGAAGCCTCGGCACTTGATCGCACGCGCGTGCTGTTACGCTTGCCCATGGGCACTGCTGCCGAGAATCCAGCGGCCGAACACCGCAATGCCGCGGGCCCAGTGCTTTCCTTGGTGATAGCCCATTTGTCGAGGGAGACGCCACGGCATGACAGCTGATGACCCAGCGCCGCCGGTGGCCCCCGAGATACGGCCGCTCGGGCCTCTCATATCGGCGGCCGAGATCGGGATCTGGTGCGATGCCGTAGAGGCGCGCGCGGCTGCCGAGCGGCATCTGCAACGCGTTCGCGGCTGGGGACGGACAGCTTATAAGCGGGAGCGGGCGCGCGGCTGTGCGGATGGCTTCAAGAGCGGCGCCGAGGAAATGTCTCGGCTGATTGCACAGGCTGCTTCCGCACTTGCGCAGCGAAAAGCCATTCTGGAGCAGGAGTTGCCGCAGCTCGTCATGGAGATCGTGAGCGATCTTCTGGGCGCGTTTGATCCAGGCGAGATGTTGGTGAGGACCGTTCGTAACGCGATCGAGCAAAAATATGGTAGCGCGGAAATTTGCCTTCATGTCTCTCCTCTGAAAGCCGATGCGCTAGCGCGCGAGTTCGCTACGTGCGATGGACAGGAGGGCCGGCCGAAAGTGCGGGTTGCTCCGGATCCGGCTCTAACGACAGAGCAGTGCGTGTTGTGGAGCGAATTTGGCAATGTAGACATTGGAGTTGCCGCGCAGCTGCGGGCTCTACGTCTTGGCCTGGGTTTGCCATCAAAGGAAGACGGGCCATGACCACATCAGCCACCGATGCGGCGGGAGAGAGGAATCTGCACGCCGCGCTGTCGTCTCTGAAATCTACAGCAAAGCATATCGACACGCGTGCTGTACGAGGGCGGATCACACGGGCGGTCGGCACCTTGCTCCATGCCGTCTTGCCAGAGGCGCGTATAGGGGAGCTTTGCCTGTTGCAGGATCCCCGCACCGGATGGTCGCTCGAGGCCGAGGTGATCGGCCTATCGCAAGATGGGGTATTGCTCACTCCCATTGGTGACATGGCGGGCTTATCCAGCCGAGCAGAAGTGGTCGCGACCGGACGAATGCATGAAGTTCCGGTCGGCCCCGATTTGCTTGGCCGGGTGATCGACAGCTTCGGCCGTCCGATCGACGGAAAGGGTCCAATCAACGCCGCTCAAACTCGCCCGCTGCGCGGCAAGGCCCCCAACCCCATGACAAGGCGCGGTATCGAGCGAACATTGCCACTCGGCGTCCGTGTCTTGGATGGGCTTCTAACATGTGGCGAGGGGCAGCGGATCGGCATCTACGGAGACCCAGGGTGCGGTAAGTCGACGCTCCTGTCGCAGATCGTAAAAGGCGCGGCTGCCGACGCCACCATAGTCGCGTTGATCGGTGAGCGCGGTCGTGAAGTGCGGGAATTCATCGAGCAGCACCTTGGTGAGGCAGCGCTTCGCCGCACCGTCGTTGTCGTTGAGACCTCCGATCGCTCGGCAATGGAACGAGCGCAATGCGCTCACATGGCGACGGCAGTCGCCGAATATTTTCGTGATGAAGGACTTCGCGTCGTCCTGATGATGGACTCATTGACGCGCTTTAGCCGCGCCATGCGCGAAATTGGCCTTGCGGCAGGAGAGCCGCCGACGCGGCGCGGCTTTCCGCCATCGGTTTTTGCGATGCTTCCTGGCCTGTTGGAGCGTGCCGGCATGGCCGAGCGCGGCTCGATCACGGCCTTCTATACTGTGCTTGTCGAAGGCGACGGCTCGGGTGATCCAATCGCCGAAGAATCACGAGGCATTCTTGATGGCCACGTTGTTCTCTCACGCCTTTTGGCTGCGCGCGAGCATTTTCCAGCTATTGACGTATTGTCAAGCCGCAGCCGCGTGATGAATGCGGTCGTCTCTGTGTCGCATCGAAAGGCGGCTTCCTTCTTCCGTGATCTGCTCTCCCGCTACGGCGAGGCCGAGTTCTTGGTGAAGGTTGGCGAATATAAACAAGGCAGTGATCCTCTGACAGACCGGGCAATCAATTCGATCGAGGAGTTGCGGAAATTCCTGCGTCAGGGCGGAGACGAGGCGTCAAGCTTTGAGGAGACGGTCACATGGATGTCACGTCTGACCGCGTGAATCGCGTCCATGCCTCGAAATTGCGGCTAGTGAAGGACATGAGACAGCGGAGCGCCCTTCGTGAGGTGTACAACATGGAGGCCAAGCGCCGCACCGCGCTTCAAGCGGTGGAACAAGCTGTCCGGGATCTTGCAACGGCCGAGAAAAACCAAGCGGCGCTAGAAGCGGAGCTTTACCGAGAACTGGCATCTTTTGATTCGCTATCTGTCGAAGAGCTCGATCGTCGCTGTCACATCGTCATTGGACGGCTCAAAACTGAGATCGCAGGAGCACGCCGAACGCTTGAGGAAGCGCGCGCCGCTCAAGAGCGTGCCGAGACGGCGGTCTTCGATGCGCGGACCACTTTGACCAAGTGCTCGGCGGCGAGTCACAAATGGCAGAAAATTGAAGGCGACGTTCAGCGCGCGAGTGATGCCCATTCAGAGGCGGAAGCCGAGATGGAGGCCGATGATGAGGTTTTGCTTCGGTATCGCAGTGGTTCGCGTACTCACACGGCTAGCTACTGAATCTGATGGCTTCTTCTATGCTAGGGAAGGCGCCTTGTCTTGTAGACGCGCCTGTGACCATGGCTACGGGTGAACAATCGGGATTTAAACCGGCGCTAACCCTGTCCCCTGCGGTCGTCTCTTGGCTCAACGAGATCGCGGCTGCCCGCAAGCCTCTGCAAAGCCGTCTCCGCGATAAGCCGCTATCCGTACGGATGGAACGGCTGGTCTGGGAGCCGGAGCCGTGTGCCGTATCGATGCTCGACTGCGTTTGGGCCATCGGACATGAAACAATCATCTTATCGTTGGCCCGTCCGGTTGTAGAAGGGCTGATCGCGACGGTGCAAAGTGAGCTTGGCCTACCTGCCGAGCCCACTCGTTCGCTCCTCGTCGAATTTGCACTCGATCCGTTGCTCGATCAACTAGAGGGTCTGACACAACAGAAGTTGCAGCTGATCTGTTTGAGCGAAGCAACGGCTCGGGGTCCTTATCTGGAGCTCGAAATCACCTACCGCCCATTCAAGGGAAAAGCGCGCCTGCTCCTGTTCTCACCTCTCGATGGGTCAGTTCCACCCGCGTTTCGGGCGTTAGGCGGACTGCTCAGGCAGCTGCCGCGAGAGGCACGCCAGCTTCCCCCAGAATTGCCTGTCATCGTTAAGGGAGAGATCGGTTCGCTCCGTGCGACGGTTGCGCTGCTAGGGAAAGCAAATGCAGGAGACGCTCTATTGCCGGACGTAATACCCTTGGCCCGTGGCCAAGCCATCCTCAACGCGGGAACCTTATGGGCTCCGGCACATGTTGCAGAGGATCGCTTGATCGTGCGAGGGGCATTCCGCCTCCAACCACATCCCCTGGAGTGTGCACATATGATGACTCAATCCGAAAAACCCCGGCCGCCCTCTGAAAGTGATCTCGACAACATCGAGATTACTCTTGTTTTCGAATGCGGCCGCTGGACTGTCGCACTCGGAGCCTTGAGGGATATCAGCGAGGGACATGTGTTCGAACTTGGCCGGCCGCTCGACGGACCGGTTGATATCCTTGCTAACGGCCGCCGCATAGGCCGCGGGGACATCGTAAGCATCGGCGGGGAGCTTGGCGTCAGGTTGCGGGGCAGGTTGGCCGTCAATGACTGACATTCAACCGGGAATTCTTGGACTCCTTGCGCTCACGGCCGGCCTTGGCCTGCTGGCGTTCCTAGTCGTAACAAGCACAGCGTTCATAAAGGTGTCCGTCGTGCTCTTCCTCGTTCGCAACGCGCTCGGGACTCAATCTATCCCACCGAACCTCGTTCTATATGGCGCGGCGCTGATCCTGACAGTTTTCATTAGCGCGCCAGTGATTGAACAGACCTATAATCGCCTTTCTGCGCCACAACTCCGCTACCAAACGGTCGATGATTGGCTGAGCGCCGCAAAGGAGGCGCAGGAGCCGCTGCGCGGGCATCTGAAGAAGTTCACCGCTGACGAGCAGCGCCGCTTCTTCTTGGCTTCAACCGAACAGGTCTGGCCCGAGGACATGCGCGGCAACGTGAGCGCCGATGACCTGGTCATTCTGGTGCCATCTTTCCTAATTTCAGAACTCAAGCGTGGCTTCGAAATTGGTTTTCTTCTCTATCTGCCCTTTATCACCATCGATCTGATTGTAACGACCATCTTGATGGCCATGGGTATGTCGATGGTTTCGCCAACGGTGATATCCGTGCCGTTTAAGCTGTTTCTATTCGTCTCAATCGACGGCTGGTCGCGGCTCATGCACGGGCTGGTGCTCAGCTACACAACACCGGGAGGCTGAGCATGGATGAGGCGAGTATTCTCACTCATATGAGCCGGTCACTTGTGATCTTCATGATCTGGGTTCTGCCACCGCTTATCGCGGCGGTCGTTGTCGGCTTGGTCGTCGGCATCATCCAGGCGGCAACGCAGCTTCAGGATCAAACTTTGCCACTGACTGTGAAGCTTCTTGTCGTTGTCGCGGTGATCGCTTTGTTCTCTCCAGTGCTCAGCGCCGCGCTGATCAAGGAAGCAGAGCAGGTATTTACCGACTTTCCCGCACTCACAGCAAGTATTAGCCGACGTTAGATGAACGTCCCCTCATTCACCGAGACGCAAACTCTGATCCAGGAGGCGATCGAACTCGTGCTCGCAGCCGGGCTCGCGGCAGCCCGCGCCCTTGGCATTATGTTGGTCCTTCCCGTGTTTACGCTGCCGCGCATTAGGGGGCTGATCCGCGGCTGCGTGACCTTTGCGATGGGACTGCCATGCCTGTTGCAGATCAGGCACGGCTTGCAGTCGCTGGATGAGGGCTCACGACTGATCAGTCTCACGCTGCTCGGTTTGAAGGAGGTGTTCGTCGGCCTGCTCATCGGCTTTTTGCTCAGTATTCCGTTATGGAGCATCCAGGCAGTGGGTGAGATCATCGATACCCAAAGGGGGATTACGAACCCTGTTGCTTCCGATGATCCAGCCACGCGTGGCCAGGCTTCGGCGACGGCGGTTTTACTCGGTACCACTGCGATTTCGATTTTCGTTCTAGCCGGGGGATTGGAGAATATGATTAGGGGCCTTTATGGCAGCTATTTGATCTGGCCCGTGTATCGGCTGATGCCTAGCTTGACCGTGCAAGGCGCGATGGCATTTCTGGGGCTTCTCGGTCACATCATGTATACGGCGCTACTGGTCTCTGGCCCCGTGTTGGCATTCCTGCTGCTACTCGATGTATCGGTCATGATACTCGGGCGGTTTGCGCCGCAACTCAAACTGAACGATGTCTCTCCCACCATGAAGAATCTGGCGTATGGGATAATCATGGTAAGTTACGCCACCTTCCTCGTCGAATATATGGGATCGGAGATCAGTCAGTCCAACACCGTGCTCGAGTTGTTCAAGAACCTCCTTAAATGAGTGGCTCGAGCGAAGAGAAGAAGCTCCCCCCCACTCCCAAGAAGCTAAAAGATGCGCGCAAGAAAGGGCAGAGTCCGCGCAGCACCGATTTGGTCAGCGCAGTCAGTGTTTGCGCCGGTTTCGGCTGCCTCTGGTTAAGAGCGGGCCTCATTGAGACCAAGTGGTATGAAACGGTACGGCTAATCGACAAACTGCAGGGGCAGCCGTTCACAAGCGCGGTCCAGCAGGCGCTGGGCGGCTTGATCGAACTGTTTCTTGCGGCCGTTGGTCCATTCCTCGGGGCCGGTGTTGCCGCTGGTATTCTAGCGGGAGTCCTGGCCAACGGTGGATTAAACGTCTCTTTCGAGTCCTTAAAGCCGAAATTCGAGAAATTGGATCCCATGAAGGGGCTCAAGCGGATTGCGTCTAAGCGGTCGCTCATTGAACTCTCGAAGTCGCTTCTTAAGGTGTGCGTTCTCGGCGCAAGCTTGCTATTCACGGTTATCGCAAGTTGGAAGGCGCTGGTATACTTGCCAACCTGCGGTAGGGGATGTCTCAACTTCGTGTTCACTGAGATCAAATTGCTGACCGAAATTGCTGCCGGTGCTTTTCTGATCGCCGGATTGGCCGATCTTCTTATCCAGCGCTGGTTGTTTTTACAGGACATGCGCATGACGGAGACCGAGGCCAAACGCGAGTCCAAAGAACAGCAGGGCAATCCGCAGGTCAAACGAGAACACCGTCGCCTTCGTCAGGAGACGGCGAACGAGCCTCCGCTTGGCGTGCATCGCGCTACATTGATAGTGACAGGACAAGCGATCTTGATTGGGCTTCGCTACATTCGTGGCGAGACCGGCGTGCCGATCGTGGTTTGCCGTGGTGAGGGCGAACTTGCCTCACGACTGCTTTCTGAGGCGCAGTCGCTGCGCCTCAGCATTGTCCAGGATCCAGCCTTGGCGCGGCAGCTCATCCGGAATGCCAGGCTGGGCAACGTCGTTCCTGGGAAGTGCTTTGAAGGAGTTGCGAGAGCGCTCTATTCCGCCGGGCTGGTCTAGACATTGCTTATGGCAGCAATGATTGCGCCATCCGGCGCGCTATCGAGGCGACTGTATATCCCTCGTCGCCGTTGACCCGGCTTCTGGCGAGGACCTGTTGCCAATTCCATCTTCCAAGTCGCTCTTGTTGCGTCGCCCCATGGACCCATATGTGGCAACAGGAGTGGCGGCACGATCACCTTTTGTTGCCATAACAGCTCTATTGTCCAGCAGGTCGCTCGGATCGTTGACCATGACGCCCAGATTGTTACGGGTTGAGCAGCCTAGCGTCTGGTCGAACGAATTATCGTTAACCGAAGGACCAATGATCGAAAGGGACGGACATACGGGAGGACGTGCTTCATAGACAATGGCCTCGATTCGCACCGCGAAGCCGACAGGCCGGTCGATGCCAGGGCCGAACAGGCGGACGTTGTAAGGCGCGACGCCCATTGCGCGGGCCTCGCTGGCTACCTGCGCGGCGAGCCGGGGCGAGCCGGTGATATCGAGATGGAGCGCATCAAACCGACCGCGACTGGCGCCGGCAATGAAATCCCTCAGTCGATACCGCTCGAGGCCACGAAGGCTCTGCAGCACCAAGACACTGTTCTGCTGCTGCACCATGCTTGGTTGTTCAGCCGGCCCCGTGTTGATCAGAGCAGTGCTTGTGCAGCCGCCTAGGCTCGCCATCAGAACGAACAGATGGGGCAGGGCTCGTAAAGTCATTCGACGATCCTCATTCGATAATAAAGCCGGCGCCGCCTGTCGCGCCTGGTACACTGGTGCGCGGAGCGTCGCGGCCTCGCGGCGGGCTTGCCAACGTGTTCGTCAAGGCGCGCCCCATATCTGAGGGCGGTCCGATGCGGTCGGCGGGGGCGCTCATCCGGTTCGGGTTCGATGCTGGCCGCACGATGTAAGGCGTGACAATAATAACGAGCTCCGTCTCCTGCTTCTGAAAGGACGAAGAGCGAAACAGTGCACCGAGAATGGGCAGGTCGCCTAACCAAGGAAAAGTACTGATATCCGTGCTGAAGTTACGCCTGATTAGCCCGCCTATTACGAAGCTTTGTCCGCTCCCAAGCTCGATAACGGTCTCCGCACGCCTCGTAGAGAGGGCAGGCACGGCCATACCGTTCACTTTGACCTCACCTACTTTCGAAATCTCGCTGACCTCAGGTTTCACGCGGACATTGATTTGATTGTTGTTAAGAACAGTCGGGACGAAGTCGAGGCTCACTCCATAGTGACGAAATTCGATCGAAACCTGTCGGTTGTCCTGCATGACCGGAATTGGAAATTCGCCGCCCGCCAGGAAGCGCGCGGACTCACCGGACATTGCGGTGAGATTCGGTTCAGCCAGTACTGAAGCGAGGTGCTCGCTGGCGAGCGCGTCGAGAACAGCGCCGACGTTGATACTACCGGCGCTGAAGCCGATACCTGCCTTGCCGCCGCCGCTAGCCGTGCCGGAACCAGCACCTTTGCCGCTGCTAAAGAAAAAAGTGCCATTCTGACCCAAAGCGGAGAGGTTGATGCCGAGCTCCTTCATGGCGCTGCGTGAGACCTCCGCTACGCGAACGCTCAGATTGACCTGTAACGATCCGGCGACCTGAATTTTATTGAAGACCAGCGCACCCGGACCGAGAAACTGCTCTGTGACCCTCACGGCAGTGGCGACGACATCGGCATTGGGAGCCGTACCGTTAAGGATCGCGCCGCGGGGGGTATAGCTGACTTGGATCGGATAGTCGCCGACCTGGGCCTTCAGCATGGCACGCAGATCCTCGATCGGGTCCTTGACGATAACACGAAACTCGGCGAGAGCTTCCCCATTGTCGTTCAAAGCGAACAGGCTGGTCCGTCCTGACTTCTTGCCAAAGACGAAGATGGTCGTGTTCGATGGCGCTTGATAATCCGCGATCGTCGGGTCGGCAACAAAGATGCTCGCCGCCGGCCCGGGCAGATGAATTGTCTTGCCGAGCGAGGAGGAAAGGACCAGCGTCCCATTGATGCTGCTAGGAGCCGCGCGCGGCGGCCCCCCTCTAGCGTCCCGCGTCGTCTGAGCTGCGGAAGTTAGTGGCGATAGCAAAGCGACCGCGCACAGGAGGTGGGAAAGAGAAGGACAAACGGCAGACCACAGGGCGCTAGCGACGATCGAGCGTCGATCGCTGCCACCCTCATTATCAAGAGCGATCTTCAAGGTAGTCTTTGCTTTCAAGTTCGATCGACTACGCGGCCGATGCCGCGCTGTTCAATTCAAGGATATAGCCGACGCCGCGTGCGGTTGTGATCCGTAGCGTCGCACCAGACTGATTCAAATGACCGCGCAAGCGATAGATTGCGACTTCAAGTGCATTGGTAGAGACCTCGTTGTCAAACGCATAGAGGCTATCCTCCAGCGACGCGCGTGGCACGGCGCGGCCTGCGCGGCTGAGCAGATGCTCAAGAATGCACACTTCGCGGCGTGCAATCTTTAGCGGCCGACCACCAACTGAAACTTGCCGGGCGATCGGATCGAATTTTAGATTGCCAAACACAACGACGGGGGCTGTCATTTGCGTTGATCGCCTCAGAATGGCTCGCATCCGAGCGATGAGTTCATCAGTAGACACGGGCTTGGGCAGAAAATCGTCTGCACCACCATTGAAAATGGCGATCCGCCTATCGAGATCATTGCGGCTGCTCATCACCATGGCAGGCATCAAATGTCCGTCGCGTCTCAACCGCTTCAGCCAGTCCAGGCCGTTTCCATCCGGTAGGGCCAACTCGAGCAGGAGAACGTCGTACTTGGCGTAGTCGAGAGCGGTCGCCGCCTCATCCAGCGTGCCCGCCACATCAACGGCGAAACCGCAATCCGAGAGCGCTCCTTGCACAGCGCGCGCAAGGTCCGCATCATGATCAACCAGTAGCGTTCGCATTTCATTGCCTCTTCATGCCAAAACTACCAAGCAGATCACCGTCGACCATGAAGTCGGGCGAAATTGAGTTCTCCAGCTTCAACGTAAACGTCGGGAGTCGGTACCGACTAAGAAGAGCAATGTTGCCAACGGCCAACATCGCTCCGCCCATTGAGAGCCGATTAGCAATTTCGGCCGTTTGCTGTGGATCGCATGCGTCCTTGACAGTCACCGTGGTCTTGATGTCGGGAACTAGGTCAGAATTAGTCAGAGCATTGAGCGCTGTGGCAGGACCCTCGTGCATCTTCGCGCCAATCTCGGCAGTGCTTCCGGTCATCGGCTCGGCGAGCGCATTGCCAGCACGCGCAATCGAAACCAAAGCACAAGAGAGAATGGCTGGATTGGCATCCGAACTGAACGAGACATTTCGAATCTCCCCATGTTGCCCTGACTCTGCGGTGAGTCTTGATATGCCATCGACCTGTGAGGTCGTTTGGTCATAGCAAATGCAACCTTGAACGCGTGAAGACAGATCGCACCCCCGCAGCGGGCCGATGCTCTAGATGCCGCTAACATGGGACGAAACAACCAATGCGCCGCGGGCTATGAAAGATTGTCTCGGTGGGCGGTGACGTGCATCGGGAGCGCGAGAAAACCCGGCATTTAGACAGATCCAACGCGCCCGCTTGGCTGCGGCCCATCTGGCACACCGAAGAATGGCGAGTCCGTCCCCGCAGCGGCGTAATCAGGCATGTGGTTCGGGTGGTTCCGCCGCCTGCATTCCACCTCTCGGGACGAACGGCGGCGGATACCGAACTTGGACTCAACTTCATTTCCCCTCTGACAACGGGAACGCGACGACAGCGAGTACTGCTCTTGAGCTCCTCGTGCTGTTGCAGCCTCAACTTGGCCGGCGCGGGTACCCCGTCCGGCGCGTAGGCTACGTTGCCAACAGGCTTTCGAGTGGACTGATCGAGGAGCGTGACGGGGTCGAGCGGTGTGGCCCTACGGGTTGGAGACATTCGCAATTCTTGTTACCTTGTCAGGAAGTGTTGCGCGCGACGCATTGTCGCGACTGGTGTCTGAAACCCTACAATCTGACGCTACGTGCGATTCAAGTCCCTTCGAGAGCTCGTTGCATGAATATTCTAAAAATCGCAGGCTTGCTGAAGCAGCCACCATGGGAAATTGGATAAAAAGCACCGCGACGCATCAAAACAGCAAATCATCTTACGCGAACCAGAGGGCCTTCGCTGGCGCCGAGACTCATCATTCGTGGTTATCTGGACGGAAAATCGATGCCTCTCATGCGGGTTTGAGACATTTCGCGCTTTTTGCTATCTGTCAGGACGTATTGTCGCGAGCTGTGTCGGAAACACTACAATCTTACGCTGCATACGATTTAAGTCCTCCGAGAGCTCGTTGCGTGAAGATAAGCGGCCAACCCCCCTGACGCTCGATTCATACTCTCGTCCGACGTTTGCCGTCTTATATCCGGTGACGTCGTTCGTGCACCGACGAAAATTGATAAGCTCCTTCGCATGGGTGAGAGTTGCATCACTTCACCCGAGATAAGCAAGGGGCGCGACGTTTCCTGACAGCTCACCACCATGTGTCCGAGCTATGGGCTCAATCGGTGCCCGGCATAGTTCTTCATGGCTCGCAACTTGGCGCATTTCCCAAAGCGCGTCGGTTACGCGCTTGACGGTGCGCTCGTCATCGGTGGCAATTGTCGAGGATCGTGGTTCCGCCCCTAGGCCCGTTCGAGCTGATTCAGGGTCCGGGCTGATTCGGAAGCAGCGGATGTCAGAGCCAGCCATGAAGGCAGGCCGCCTCTCAAGAAGAGCGGCCAAGGTGCTGCGAGCTCATTAAAGTCATCACAATGAGTTTCTGGCGAGGGTGGTTGCGAACGATGGGCGCCACAATGAGGTAGAGTGACACGGGTTTAGGTCCATCGACGCGGGTACAACCAACGGCGCAGCCCGCGCATCGCAGTCGCGCGCGTCCCAGCCCAGAGATCGGCGGGTCAGAGCGAAAGGCCGCGTTTGTGCCCAAGGGTCCAGTCAACGCTGCCGGGACCGGCTATGCCGCTCACGTAGTTGCTCAATTCGTGCTCGAGCGAAGGGGCGGGGCACGAGCTGAACCGAGAATGATGCCATCATGGCAAAGCGCCCCGAGGCGATCGACAATCTTCGGCGATAGATCCCCCGCAATCTACCCACCTGCATCAGCGGGCAATACGCAAGGCCCATATCCTCGGCGAGACGGCTTCCGGTGTCGAGCTCACGGCGGCGCGGGCGCTCAACCTTGTAGCCGTGGCGGTGGGCAAGTCCAAGGTCTGCCAGCACATCGATCAGCCGCTCGAGTGCCGCGCGGACCTCGGCAATAAGTAAGTTGAATTTCGCGATCGCCATTTCCTTTTATCCAAACTCATATTGCGCAGCGCATTTCCCGTGGGTGCCCCTGGTGCGAGCAAGCCTATGCCGCTGGGTGTGCGGTAAAACTTCCCCCCATGCGCCGCCCCGCTGACCCGAGATTGCAGCCCAAGCGCGTTCTTCAACCAGCTTCAGGATAAACACGAACGCGTGAGCCGCCGTCCGTTTCCAGCAACTCGGCCCTGTAAGGCACGCCGCGGATGTTGATATACGTCGGGCGCCCGGCTTCCGGCAAGAGGTGCTCCCCCTCTAGTGCACGGACAAGGTAAGGCGGAAGCCAGCGTTCGCGGTGCTGCCATCCCCCGCGGATAAGAAACCCAAGATCAGCTATGGGCTGCCGCGATGGCCCAGCTTCATTCATCGGCCTCGCGCGAGGATGATGGATGAGACGAACGTCCCTGTGCTCTCCCGGCCCAAACGTGGCCGAGTAATGCTCACCGTTGATCGCGAACTGGCTTGGGCCGAACTGGTTCGGCATGAGATTGATGTTACTCAGTACATCGATCAGGACGTCCGAGGCCGGTTGGGAGCCGTGGTGCCAACCCTCGCCGACGATAGATCCGATATCCAGCCGCTCCTGAGGGGCCCCTGATGACCCAACGAACGACGGCGGTCTGGCGAGGTCAGGCGCCGGCACAGAGTGAGCGTCGTCACGCAATTCATCCGGTGTGGGCGGATTCAAATTAACTAGCGGCTCAAGACCGCCGTAGACGTCTGACGAGGGACGCCTCGCAGATGATAGTGACGAGGGTTCTTGCATCTGCTCTCTAAACCAATCCCAAGCGCCCGCGCTCGGGGTGGCTGGCGTTGCCGGAAGCTCCTGAAGCGAGCGCGGTTGCGGGCCGCGGTGCGGTGTGAACGAGGATGACGCGGGTTCTTGCATCTGCTCCCTAAACCAGTCCCAAGCTCCCGCGCTCGGGGTGGCTGGCGTTGCCGGAAGCTCCTGAAGCGAGCTCGGCTGCGGGCCATGGTGCGGTGTGAATGTGGACGACGCGGGTTCTTGCATCTGATTCCTAAACCAATCCCAAGCTCCCTCGCTCGGGGTAGCTGGCGTTGCGGGAAGCTCCTGCGGCGACCCGGGCTGCCGAGCGCCTTCCCCGGCGAGCGGACGCGCGCTCTCAGGAGGAGGCAACCCCAGCGCTCTGTTCGCCTCGAGGACTTGCTGGTAGCGCCGAAGCCTGAGCAAATCGGCGTTAATTTTGGTGTCCGCGGTTTGGTTCCTATACTCCTCAACATCTTGGGCCAGCCCATTGTCATTCAGTCGGCCAGCCATGGCCCCTTTTTCGCGCGTTTGCAGCCAATCACTCAACCTGGAAAGGCGGCGAGCCTGTCTATCGACAGTCTCCGGCTCAATCCTGCGTGTCGCCTTTTCCGCCGCGGCCCACATGTCGATGAGGGTTGCGTCTGCCGGATAAGGAGCCGAGCGCCGGATATCGGCTGACAAGGCCTTTCCGGCGCCGACGTCCCGGAGCTTTTTCAATGCCGCTTTGATGCGCCCGCTGCGATCCTTCGCATAGGTTTCCACATCATCATCCAACCCAGCTTCCAGCTCAGGGTTGCCAATTCGATCCGCGATTGATGGCCTCCTGTTCTGGCTAAGTCGGCCGCTCAAATGGCGCAGATCGGCTATCGCATTTTTGATGGTGCCGTCGCCCAGTACTTTGCCGGTGCCGTCGTCCCGGGTGACCTTGGCTTTGCTTTTGAAGTCCTCAAACAGCTCCTCGTCCTCCTCAGGGACCCCGCGTGTTCGGCCGGGCTGCTTGGCGTAATCCACGCGAAACTTCGTTGAAAAGACCTCTTGCTGAGCCGTGGAGCCGGACGGCTTTTCGCTGCGACTCGTCCCAAACGCCTTTCCGACACCTGACTTGATACGCGACCACAGTCCGCGATCCTTGCTGTTCTTCGTCTGAATCGCGGGCTGCTCCTCAGATGGCAAAGTGTAGCGCGCACTGCTGAACAAATCATCCCGCAAATTGGACTGCGGCGGTACTTGGGCCGAATCTCGAAAGTGAGCTCGGGGGATGTCTACGCTGTGGCGCGTGCTGCTGAACGAGGTGTCCCTCAGCCGGGAGTGTGGCGGCATCCGCACCGAACCGCCGAAGTCAGTGCGCCGGAGTCCTCCATCGCCTTTTGCGGGACTCTCATCAGGCGAACTAGACGTTGCGGAGCTCTCATCAGACGAGTTGAGTTGTAACTCGTTCATCTGCTGCTCAAAGCTAGCTTGCTCCCTCGTGTTGCCCGATTGCTGCCCCGCGCGCGACTGTTGATAGTACGCTTGTGCGAATCCTTCCACATCAAAATCAAACAGGTTAAAATTGTTATTCGTTCGCTCCATGGCACCTCACATCCCACAGCAAAGCTCGTATCTGGCGTACGGTAGGGTGATCGAGTGAAAGCGGTGGAGCCTTCGGCCGAGATTCCGACTGTCGAAGCCTGAAGACAACTGACAACCAACAATCGTTTGCCGCGACCGAGACCGCTCGCCACGCCCCTCCGATTCCGAGATCAAGCAATCGGGTGTTCATTTACTGATGACGTCGCCGTCTAGATATCGAGGTTCTCATGCTAGGAGAGTTACCTGATGAGAAGCTGACGAGTCTCAGAAGGTCACAACGAGCTAATGGCGACCGCGTTGATTTCTCCAGAACTCTGTCGCGTACTCGCCACGTGATTTTTGGACCAAGCCACGCACGATGCCGTCCCGACACGAAGCGGGCAAACAGCCTTGCCAAGCGCTCGGACATTACGTCTGAAAGCAAGACGATCAGACTTGAAGAATTCTTGTATCGCGGGAATTCTCCACCTGTGGAGCCCGACTCAAGACGACGGCTGTGGCATCACCATCAATTCGAGATCGCGTAGCATGATGTAGTTCCGCCGGATCCACTGATGCAACTCGATGGAGGTATCCTTCTCTTTGCGCAGATATCCGGTGAACGAAAAGCTCAGTCGATCGATGTAGGTCTTTAGAAATGCCGGTAGCGCTGAAAAGCGGAGTACGCGCGCGCCATGCATGGCTTCAGGTAACTCGCCGCGCAGCATGAATTCATTGTGGACGGTGATTAGCGCCCACGGCGGAATCCGCCACCGCAGCATCTCATAGCTGCGCGAGGAGGCGCGGTCGGTGCCGGCGACGAATAGGATGACGGGGGCGACACGGCGGCGGAGCGCCTCCTTGATGAAGCCGATCTCCTCGCACATCTTGAAGAATTCATCAAAGGCATGGAAGCCGAGGTCGATTACCTTGGCCACCCGGTCGTGCAGGATAAGCCGGTCCATCAGCTGCATCTTGCCGTAGGTGTCGATCACATCCGCCGTCTCAGTGATGTTAGGCAGGTAATCGACCAGTGACGGCTCCTTCAGGTTGATGTCGAACGAGAGCGCAGTGCCGTTCTTCAGCAGCGAGAACTCGCTCATGAGGCGAGAGACGAGGGTATTGCCGACCTGCGGGATAGGAGAGCAGATGATGTAAACGGGCGTGGCTAACATTGCCAGTAATATCAAGCTAACTTCGTATGTGGTTCAGTCCTTCAATCGCCGAACGAGCGACTATTTTTCGCCGCCGCGGGTCAGTGACTTGGCGCCGGCCAAGTCGGTCAAGTTAATGCGATCATATTCGCGCCAGACATTCGCGAGCCAGTGCCGAACATAGCCGCGCAGCACGAAGGAGTGGTTCGCGGCATCGTCGTGCCGATCCTTGTTGGCTACGAAGTTGACGAACGGGACGGAAGCAACTTCGACCTGCTCATAGGCCATCTCGTTGAGCTTAGGGATCGTCAGCTCGGTCGCGTTCTTGATACGGTGGTATAGGAGTTGTAGGTCGACTCGTCCCACTGGAAGAATTGAGTGTCGTTGATGAAGTTCTTGAACAGAAAATACATTGCACCAGTCATGGAACTGGCGGTCTCGGCGATCTCGTCCCGGGAAGCGATGGATGATCCCAAGATGTGGAATACGGCAAAGGTGATCTGGCCGGACCGCGCGGCATCCAAAAAGCCGATGTCGCGCAAGGATGCCAGCGCCGGAGACAGCAAGCCTGCGCGGGCGTCGATCACCGTGATGGATAACCCTGAGTTAAGTGTGTCGAAGATCTTCATCTGATCCGCAGTCGTGGTCATGTCGACGATCTCGGTCATCTCGGGATGGAAGCGCTTCAACGTTCCTCGCGGCGACTCAGTATCGAATGCGCGTGTCTGCACGTTATTGGTATTGAAATAGTCCAGAAGCGTTCGGGATACGGTCGTTTTGCCAACCCCACCCTTGTCCGCACCCACCACAATCACAACTGGCTTTGTCACGGAATCCCCTTAAAGCACTCGCTACCGCCGACCGCGACGTGTGCAATCAGCAAATCTCTGCTTTGGATGCGAAGATGGCAGAAACAAGGGATAGTGGAATCTTTGACGCGTCACCAACGCGTGGTGGGGATTTCTTGATGCGAGGCCATCAGTGACGGTGGGATACGGACGACTAGTTGCTGTGTGCGGTGTTCCACGTCAGGTTTGTGAACATGCGAACGAGCCGTTCTCGGAAAAAGCCGACTGCGGCGATTATGACCGCGACCACCATCAGCGGTACATCGCCGTATATAGATGAGCATCAAACAGCTTGAATCTCACGTAGCGTCAGGTTGTAGGCTTGGAAGAACGATGACCAAGGCTACCACGCAGGCGTCTATGGCTCATTTGAGCAATCAATTCGAGCGGCATGCCTTGCGAGGTCGACCTTCTCGCTTGCGGATGATGACCGATCATTCGGGTACATCTTGTACAAGGATGGGAAGCGCTCTCGCCGGTTATTGGAATGATACTGAAAGCTGGCAAAGTCGCATGTGGCCTGGGGAGTGTCGGATGATACGAATGCTGAATGCTTGGTGATGTAAGTTGCAATTGCGCAGGTCGCGCACCGCCCGCGCTGCGATCAAGCTACCAGAATCTCGCGAAGAGACGCGCTCCCGCTGCATAGGCAGTCGTGTCCGGCCGGGGTGCCGGCGTGGACCAGGCAACGTTCCTGTAAAAGGCCGCCGCAGATACTAACTGAGATTCGTGCCATGCTTCGAAGAAGACATCCGCGCCGGGATATCGTGGGGGTGCGCCACGACATGCAATGCGGTGAGCCAGCAGGCCTGAGGTCAGGCAGGTATCGAAGCGTGCGAGCGCATAGCTGCATGTATGTCGCGGCTTGATAACCCTCTGATTAAGGAAGTCGGGCTCAGAGCCCTTTCGTTCTTCGCATCATCATTCGGTCGACACTTCAACGATGGCCGAATACCGTAATGCAACGATCAGAATAGCCGCATGTTCGGGCGATGAAAGCGGAGCGCTTCAGGAGTTGAACAGCCAAAGTCTAGCATCGCTGGTGAATGGTTTCAGCAAGTGGCCGGAAGAGGCGGCCTCTCGCCAAGCCACGATCGCAATCGCGGGTGACGTCCTTCGCCCCGGCGACCGGCTCTCCCACTTTGATCAGCAGGACTGGCCGGCCGCTTACGGCTCACCTTCGGCTCTCTTCATCAGCGCGGATGCCCAGAGCGCGACGATGACCGCGGTCCTCAACATGCGAACGCCGTCAGGTCGGAATCTCACTCGGCGACCGCGCCCCATGACATCGTCGTCGGATCCGACGTGTAGGGCTCGCTCAGAGCGCGTTTGAGGACTCGCCGCCAACAAACTTGGAGACGGCAACCGGCAAGCATCGGTGATGCGGCAGCCTGTACGGCCAACGCCAGCACCACTGGATGCCCCCGCCGCAAATTGCCAGATACCAGATCATGCTGCGATGCCGAGCGCCCTGGCCGTGAAGTCGCCAGAGGCAAGATGATCCCCGAGCAGGCATTCGAGTTCGGCACGAGACCCAGGGTCGTCGTTTAACGCACGTGTTGTCGTGGTCAGCCGTGTCCGGTTGAAGACGTAATTTCCAGGCCCGACACTACGCAGCTAGTAGTTGACGCGAAGCACATGGTGTGTCTTCTTCAAGCAGCCTCGCACAAAAGGTCTTGTGGCACGCCGATTGCTGGGAGACGGTGAAGAATCCGTCACGACAATGGCGGTATCGCAGGCACCGGCCCGGGAGTTTAGATGAGGCTTGCTCAGTTGATCCAAATCAATGCCATAACTGCTGTACTGTTGAGTGCTGGAGCGCCGATTGAAGCCACATCCGTCGTGGTGCCGCTGTCATTCGGCCAGCAGCGGCATTGGTCCTGTCGCGTCTGATCGTCGGCAGAGAGGCACATCCAGATCGCGCCTCGGTCGCGGCGAACTGGGAGAGCCTGCCCTTCAGTGGCTTCGGAAATGGTCGTGAATGAGGCGCAGTGCACTACCTTCGTGGAGGGGGCGGCGAGCCGTTCCAGCAGATCGGCGGCTGGAGTTAAGATAGAGAGCTCGATTGGCGCGCAAGAGCTTTGAACCGAGAGAACGAAGTACATTTGCTGGCCGCGGCGCAGAACCACCCTGCGACAGTGGGCTGGGCGCCATGTTTGAAGCGGCTCGGTGACCATCGTGCCCCAGGAGAAAAAGGATGAAGCTTGGACTGTTTTATGAACACCAGTTGCCGCGTCCTTGGGAGGACGGCAGCGAGCGAAAATTGTTCAGTGATGCGCTGGAGCAGATCGAACTGGCCGATCGGCTTCGATTCGATCACATGTGGGCGGTTGAGCATCATTTCCTCGAGGAGTACTCCCACTCATCCGCACCCGAGGTCTTTCTGGGTGCCGTCTCCCAGCGTACAAAGACTATTCGCATTGGTCACGGCATTTGCCTGTCCTCCCCGAATTACAACCATCCGGCGCGGGTGGCGGAGCGCCTGGCGACGCTCGATCTGATCTCTGGGGGGCGCGCCGAGTGGGGGACCGGAGAATCCGCGTCGCTGATCGAGATGCATGGCTTTGGGATCGAGCCCGAGCAGAAAAATGCCATGTGGCGGGAAGGGGTCGAGCAGACCGCCAATATGATGACGATGCGGCCGTATCCCGGGTACGACGGGCAATTCTTCTCAATGCCGACCCGTAACATCGTGCCAAAGCCGGTCCAGAAGCCGCACCCACCGATCTGGATGGCGTGTTCCCGGCGCGACAGTATTTTGCGTGCCGCGCGTTACGGGGTAGGGGCGCTGGTTTTTGGATTTGTGGAGGCGTCGCAAGCGAAAGTGTGGCGCGACGAGTATTATCAGATCATCAAGTCCAATGAGTGCGTGCCCATTGGGCATTCGGTAAACGCCAATATCGCCACTCTCAACGGTATGATGGTTCATGAGAACGCCGAAGAAGCGATGCGTCGAGGACTCGATGGTTTCAAGTTCTTCGGTTATTCGATCGCGCATTATGCGGTATATGGCGAACACCGTCCTGGGCGCACGAATTTGTGGCGGCGCTTCCAAGCGATCAAGGACGAGATGAAGGAGACGCCAGGCTCAGGCAGCATCGGACAGCCCAGGAGTGTTCGCGAGCATCTCATGGGGTATGCTGATGCCGGTATCGACCAGATGATCTTTATCCAGCAGTGCGGCATGAATAAGCACGAGCATATCTGTGAGGCACTTGAGCTGTTCGCCAAAGAGGTCATGCCTGCTCTGAAAGAGCGGGAAGACGAGCGCGTCCGACGTAAAGAAGAGGAGCTGGCTCCCTACGTAGAGGCGGCACTTGCCCGCAAGTCCTCGATGCCCGAGCTGCACGAGTCGGACATCCCGAATGTCGAGGCGATTGGCATCGTCCTTGAGCGTTGTACAGGTAAGGACTACGCCTCGGCCGGTGGCACCTTCGCGGACCCGACCCGCGGAGGCGCCATTCCGATGGCTTCACGCGAGTCCTTCGCCAAGTCGGCCAAGGTCGACTGACGCGAGGGCCGCGATGGGATCTGGCCGAGTTCATGGGCGGGTGCCCTCAGTGGCCGGCAACGGCCGAGGAAATCGGCCACGCATCGCTCACAGTCCTAAGAAGCTTGTGTGCTGGCCGCGCCAATCCTACAAGTGATTTCTCTGCGAAGCTGGGAACCCAAAGCTATGCGTCTAAGTTTTCTGGGTGACTACGTTGATCGGGGTAGATGCCGAATGCCTCACCCCCTGAATCCAATTGCCCCTTTAGCTGATGGATGCCCCAATCCATACGCGAAATCATGGGTACTACTCAGTTATCCGAACTGGGCTGAGCATTGAAATCCTATAAGCATCTGCGCATTCGATGAAGATATCCCAAGCCTTTTGAAACGGCTCACCGGCTCCCGAACGTGCCGCCCACACATAGGTGCAGCCGCGTGCACGGCCATTCCTATAGGGTCGAGGTGCAACTCGATGGACCAGGGATCCTGTCACCGGATTCGTCGTAGACTTTTCTGACCTAGATCATCAGTGCACTTGATCATTGATGCCTAAACGAAGTCGAGGGATTGGAGAATCCTACGGCAGAGAACATTGCCGTTTTGATCTTGGAGAGATTGAAGCACAAGCTTCATCAAATATTATCCGTTCGAGCCTACGAAACCTCCGATTGTTGGGCTGAATATGAGGGACGATGACAAGAAAAGCACCTTGTTTGGCCTGCTTCTCGTCGTCGAATTTGCAATCCTTCGAGCCCTATAGCTTGAAAAAAGCGTGCATCTAAAACCCCTTCTGCCCGAACGATCGATTCCCGCTCAAGCGCTAGGAGAGTCTTCACAGGCCGATTGCTTATGGGTCCCGGATCACGCTCGCTTGTTCGGCACGCGGAGGACTACTCTGCCGCGACCTGTGGCTCTCGTTTAGATATGCCCGGTACGCCAACGCAATGCCCTCCCTCAGCGAGGTGCGGGCTCGCCAGCCGAGCGCGGTGAGATGGCAGACATCGAGCAGCTTGCGCGGCGTGCCGTCGGGGCGCGAGGTGTCAAAGCTGATCTCGCCGGTATAGCCGACAGTTGCGGCCGCGACACGGGCGAATTCGGCAATCGTGGTGTCCTCGCCGGTGCCGATATTGACTAGTTCGTCATCCGAATAGGTCTTCATCAAATGGATGCAGGCGTCCGCGAGGTCGTCGACATAGAGGAATTCGCGCCGTGGCGTGCCGGTGCCCCAGACCGCGACCTCGCTGGCGCCGGATGCCTTCGCCTCATGGAAACGGCGGATCAACGCAGCCACGACGTGGCTATATTCGGGATGATAATTGTCTCCGGGGCCATAGAGATTGGTCGGCATCACATTGATGAAGTCGGTGCCATACTGGCTCCGATAGGCCTCCACCATCTTGATACCGGCGATCTTCGCAATCGCATATGGCTCGTTGGTCGGCTCCAGTGGGCCGGTCAACATGGAATCCCCGCGCAGCGGCTGCGGCGCCAGCTTGGGGTAGATGCAGGAGGAGCCGAGAAACATCAGTTTCTCGGCGCCATGGACATGCGCGGCATGGATCACGTTCGCCGCAATCGCCAGATTGTCGTAGAGGAATTCTGCGCGCAGCGTGTTGTTGGCGACGATGCCGCCGACCTTGCCTGCCGCCAGAAATACGACCTGCGGTCGGTGGGCGGCGAACCACCGGTTGACCGCCCCCTGATCACGCAGATCGACCTCATTGCGGGTCGTTGTCAGCAGTTCGACATCTTCACGCCCCAGCCGGCGCGCCAGTGCGGAACCGACCATGCCGCGATGGCCGGCGACGTAGACGGTCTTGCCCTTCAGCTCAAAGGGAATGCTTACCATGAGCCGCCTCCCGTCGCGCGTCTTCGAGGTCGCTCGCGACCATCTCCTTGACCAGCTGGGCAAAGGGCGTCTTGGGCTTCCAGCCCAGTTTCTCCCGCGCCTTGCTGGCGTCGCCAATCAGAAGGTCGACCTCCGTGGGCCGGAAATACTCCGGATCGATGCGCACCACGGTCTTGCCGGACTTCTTGTCGACACCGGTCTCCTCGACGCCCTTGCCGTGCCATTCGATGCTGCGGCCGACTTCGGCAAAGGCGACTTCGATCAGTTCGCGCACCGAGCGCGTCTCGCCGGTGGCGAGCACGAAATCGTCAGGCTGATCCGCCTGCAGGATCGCATGCATGCCCTCGATATAGTCCTTCGCATGCCCCCAGTCGCGCTTGGCCTCGAGATTGCCGAGATAGAGCGTGTCCTCAAGCCCCACCTCGAGGCGGGCAACGCCGCGCGTGATCTTGCGGGTGACAAAGGTCTCGCCGCGGATCGGGCTCTCATGGTTGAACAGGATGCCGTTGCAAGCGAACATGCCGTAGGCTTCGCGATAATTCACCGTAATCCAGTAGCCGTACAGTTTTGCGACCCCGTAGGGCGAACGCGGATAGAACGGCGTGGTCTCCTTCTGCGGCACCTCCTGGACCAGGCCGTACAATTCCGACGTAGAGGCCTGGTAGAAGCGCGTCTCCTTTTCCATGCCGAGAATGCGGATCGCCTCGAGCAGGCGCAGAACGCCGACCGCGTCGGCGTTGGCGGTGTATTCCGGGCTTTCGAAGCTGACGCCGACATGGCTCTGGGCAGCGAGGTTGTAGATCTCGGTCGGCCTGATCTGCTGCATCAGCCGGATCAGGTTGGTCGAGTCGGTCATGTCGCCGTAATGCAGCAGGAACGGCACGTTGCGGGCATGCGGGTCCTGGTAGAGGTGATCGATCCGCGCCGTGTTGAACGAGGACGACCGCCGCTTGATGCCGTGGACCTCATAGCCGAGGCCAAGCAGATATTCGGCCAGATAGGCACCGTCCTGGCCGGTGACGCCCGTGATCAGCGCCACGCGCCGCTGTGAATCCTGAGCCGTCATTCTCTCTCCGGTTATGCGCAAGGGAAGGCCGTCATTTGCGAAGTCTAACTGAAAGTCGATTCAAATCAGGCGGTTAGGCCGCCGAGTCAGCATCGGCCGGGGCAATGAAAGCTGGAGCCCGCCCTTTGCCTTGTGCTGTGGTGCGATTGTGACGAGCTACTTTGCAATTCGACAGCAATGACATGGTACGACGCGCCTATTGAAGAGCCCGAAATACGCTGGCGACGCATCCTAAAAGCCACGAGTTGATCGAGAGGCGCGCATAATCCATCCGATTTATCGTCAGGCCGGCGCATACACTATATATACATTGATATACATTGCGCAGGAAGGGGGTGCGTGTAATCGAGAATTCAAGGACAAAGTTCAACGGACCTCCGCGAGGCCCTGTAAGTAGGCAGCTGCCGAGCGCTCCAAAAGTTCTCGACAGGACTGCTGGCTAGGCTTCGGCAGGCCTTTTTCTAAGAGACCGCATATTTCCATGGAACCCACATCATCCTTAACAGTACAATCGGCAGATTGCTTCTCTTCTTCCAAAAGCCGGATCGCGTTATCTTGGACATCGGCTGCAACGACGGAACCGATACGCGAAAGTTTCTCGAGCTCTGCCCGCAGGCTCAGCTCTACTGCTTTGAGCCAGATCCCCGAGCGGCTGCTCGCTTCAAGAAAAACATGGATCTGTACCTCGACAAAGTGAAGCTATTCGAGATCGCGGTCAGTGAGCGAAATGGCAGGGTCGATTTCCATCCAAGCAATGGAAATGGAGATGCGAAGGAATGGGATCTCTCTGGCTCAATACGCCGACCCAAGAATCATCTCGTGGAACATGACTGGGTTCGGTTTGATCATCCCATCTCAGTTGAAACTCGACGGTTGGATGATTGGTGCCGTGAGGCGAACTTAAAACGCATCGATTTCATCTGGATGGACGTGCAGGGAGCCGAGTCCGATGTGATCGCTGGCGGCAGGAATACCTTGAGCAACACGCGCTTCGTCTACACGGAATGCAGCGACCAGGAGCTCTATGAAGGGCAGCAGTCCCTGCAAGCCAATCTTGACCTGTTACCTTCGTTCGTCCGGCGATGAACCCTTACTCGCCTGCGATCAGCTCTTCGATAAGAACTCGCAAGTACCCAAATCCCGAAAAGCCGCAAGCCCAACAAAAACAGCTTGAATCTCACGTAGCGTCAGGTTGTAGGCTTGAAAAAATGCTGACTAAAGCCATCATTAGCAACTCAAACGAGTGCCACGCAACGTTCCCATTGAGGGATTCGCGTCTTCTCGAGCATCCTCGTGACGCTTTCATTCAGTGTGCTTCGAGAGGCTGAGTCACTTCGCGTGTTGGCAGGCAGAAACAGATCGGAGTCAAGGAAAGATCCACAAATCCAAGAGGGCTCGTAAGAGGGCTCGTAGTGGTGCGACGTGGGAGGTAGATCAGTCCGTGCAAGCGCTTCGGAGGGCCGGCCACCCTTAGGCAGAGTCACCCATGTGGGTGAGGCGTGCGCCGCATTGGCTGGGCTGCGTGGCACGTTGCGATCTTCTCAGCCGATCTTGATATGCAGGTGGCGAGGGCGCCGTATTCTTTAGGAAGTGCGGTATCGCTGCGAAGGAGCTGAACTACTGTGATGCTTGCTGCCTTCTCCTCGTTTCGTGGAGCATGTTGGGAAACCTCAGTCCGCTGCTCACCGGGGGCCGGCGGTTGCGCCGGCATGGTCATCATGTTCGTGTAATTTCGGACTCCCGCCATGCGTGCAGAAGTCGACGTCGCCGCTTTCGAGTTCGTGTCACGGCGAAGCGCCCCAATGGGTGAGGCTGCGGATCCGGCAGACGTCTCGAACTTCCGAGATCGTATGCGCAGGGTCGTCTTTGAGCCTTACTCTGCTTACTGCAGCCCCATAAGTAGAGTCTAGAAGTCGACGGAAGCTGTCTCGCCCAAGTTTCCTGAGCCCGCATGATGTGACCGTCGTGGCAACACAGGCGCGGAGGCGGAGCGGCTTTGGCCGGTCTTTCAACGGCGACCACAACTTCGCCGACAGGCGAGCCAACATTCAGAAAGGAAGCATGTCTTGACTCAGGCCGAAAAAGACGTGGTCGAGCACATGCTCGCATCATTAGCGATCAGCTCGCTGCAAAGTGGCATTGCACCTACCAACGAACAGGTTGCGCATCATTTTGAGCTATCATGCGAGGAGGTTGGACTTGTCGTCACGCTTGAATCTGCGACCCGAATCTTCAATTGCGTCGCACGTGAGATCCACAAGGCGCAGTCGGTGCTCGAGTTCATCGGTCGCGCCACGGATCAAATGCAGTGAGCGAGAGCTCCTCGCACGACCGCGCAGCACAAAGTCGCCCTCGTTGGTCCGGCATCATAATGGAGGGTAGGACCGACAGGTTAGGTTCCACATAGACTGCATAATTCTGCTCGACGTCCACAAGCAGGGTACCAATCCGCCCCGACCTCTGCCTCACCGGAATTGTTGAAGGCCGTACCCGTCCACTCTGAGCACTCTGCGACAGCTCCGACAACGGTGATGCAATTCGGCCAGCCAGGTGTGGCGCGAGGGCTGTCGATCTCGAAAGCGGGTCGCGTCAGCGCAGAGCTCGTCCGATGCACGCTCGATCGGTCCGATCCTGCCGTCGAAATATCGAGCGTCGCAGAGCATGACTTCGTCTCGGACGCTGCGGGCCTTGAGCGGCCTGCGATCTCAGGCTAGCTAACGTAAAGCGAGCTCAGATCTGCAGCTTCAGATTGTTCCAGAACAAAGGTTGGTCCAACCTATGAAAACGCTAACGACGTTAGGGGCTGCTATCGGCGCAGCTTTGGCAAATGACATCAGCTTTTCCGGCGGATCGATATGTGACCCGGTCCCCCTCCCATTTCCGGCCGAAGACGACATGTTGGGGAACGTCTCGCTTCGTCGTCGGCGTGAGTTCGCCTGGGGACGGCATCACGCTCATGAGGTCTTGCGCAAATTGGGTTTCGCTCCTGTTCCGATTTTGTCGAGAGTGGATCGGGCTCCTCTTTGGCCTTCGGGGGTCGTCGGCAGCATTTCCCACTCTTCGTCTGATTGCGGAGCTGTTGCTGGAAAGTCCAACACTGTGCTCGCTCTGGGGTTGGACATTGAAGATCATGAACCGCTAGGTGCGGACCTTTTGCCGCTCGTGTGCACCTCCGAGGAAATCGAACGTAAGGAGTGGTCCAGCAGTCGCTTCGGCCCGAAATTGTTCTTCGCAATAAAGGAAGCCGTATACAAATCATATGCGCCGGCAACTGGTGAATTCTTGGATTTTCAAGATGTCAGTGTCAGGACGAATGATCAGAGCGGGGTCTTCGAGGCTGAGATTGTCAACCCGGAAAAGCCTACTAGTTTCGGCAGTCGAACCATAAATGGAATCTATCGTCCATTTGTTGGAGGAATTCTAGCACTAGCCGTGCGATTTCGAGGCGCGTGATGCATCTCGTCAGCTAAATGCTGGAAGGCCAAACGAGACCTCATCGAGGTTGCCTTGCAATTGAAGAATATTCTTCTGTTCTAGTAGCGAGTGGGCGCTTTGACTCCGATAAGAAGCTTAATGTGTATGACTCCGTAGCGCCCCGCTGCCCTCTCCGCGATCCGACCAGACAAGGTCCTTCACCGAGCCCTTTCTGATCGAACGTGAGCTGAGATGCCGGTCATCATGTGGGTCTCTCAATCAGGAAACCGTGAAAAGGGAGCGCCTGATAGGTCACGACTAGCTGCCGTTATCCGGGTTTCGCGCGATGATGCCCACGCTCGCAATAGCGATGGCGGCGTTAGATCCAACATCGAACAAGCTATGTAACTGCCGGATACGCAACGTGGTGAGAGCGACGCCGCAAGCAACAGCCAAGCCAGAGATGATCGAGGCGGTGGGCGCCCGTCGGGCTGCCGAGTCGCAATTCGCCTTGGCCTGCGCGCGCGCTTCCGTACGAAAGCAAACGCGCCTCTTGTCTAGAAGCCGCCAAGCTGTTGCGAATGCGACATCGCGAGCGAAAAAAACAGCCAATTTGCGGTTGCGTCGCAGTGGCTCAAATCCTGCACCGCGCCAGGTGGCAGTAGGGCCAAGCCGGTCGCAGAAGTCCGAAGTTGCAATTGAAAGGGGAATCGCGAGCTGCGGAGCATTGGGAGCTTTTTGGGTTTCTAAGCCTCTCAACCCATTTCCGCTGTGCTTCGTTACGCTTGCGGACCGGTGCTGTTCGCACGGTTCTCGACATAGGTGTAATGATGAAATCCGCGTCTAGTGAGAACGAATCGATCAAGACCGTCGCCCCTGAGAGCCAATCGAGTGTCAACGCCATTCTGACGACGGCTTTTACAATGTGCCCCTTATCTAGGTGGCTCTATCCGGAGCCGGAGCGCTACTTGCGCCATTCAGCGGGTTCATCGAGCATTACTGCGGCGATCCATACACCAATCGAAGCGGCATATTTCGATAACGGCGACAAGGCGCGCTTCTGTGGCAGACCGACAAAATGCATCGGAACGACGCGCGGATGATGAAGTTCCTGCTCGGGAGCGTTCCAGAGTACAGGCGAGCGGAAACCGAAAGGGTACCCCGATTGTTCTCTGATATGCGATCCGCAGCCTAGGTATCGGAGGGATCAAGCGAACCTTCCGTCAATGTGAGCAACTCGCGGCCTACGCAGCCGAAGAGCTAAATGCCCATGGCGTGAGAGCGTGGCGCAATCCCGATGCGCTGACCGTGGTCTTCCCTCCCGTTGGAGAATGCATCAAGACCAAGTGGTAGATTGCGACGCAGGACGTCAGCCACCTGGTCGTCACGCCGGGCACGACCAAGCACCAGATCGATGCGCTAATCGAAGCTATGACGACGAGAAGGCTGGGGCTCGAGGAATCGGACATTCGTGATGGCTGCGTGTGGCACGCTTAACCCCCTAACATCGGAGTAGGTGAGGTGCGTCGAGTGTCTACTCCGCTTGCTCTCGAAGGAGATGAATGTTGCAATCACATTGATCGAGCACCGCATCATGACACTCGAAGGGTTGTCGGGCCTTAGTAGTCTCGCATTCGTTGCCGGAACGGCCTATCGTACCGAGCCAAACATGGTGCGGTCCTCTCGGTCGGATCCGTCACCTTTGGCTAAGGACTGCCGATAAAAATTTCGATGAACGTTTCTGGAGCTTCGGGCGAATGTCCTCGACGCGATCTCAAGCCGGAGCACTGTTGTGGATCGGCGAGGAGAACCAATGGCGACAAACGAGCGTTGCTAGTCGCGAAGCGTCTAGCCGTCAAATCTTGTGCAAGCAATTTCTGCGGGGGACGTCGAGTTGGGTAAGTCAAGCGAGCGGATTGGAAGCGCCCGAGTAAGCTTAAGAAGGAAGCGTGCCGGAGCGGCTTCCGCCTACCGCTGCGCGACCGCAAAGGCGCCGATCGATGAGAAGGGGGGCTGCCATTCGGCGTGCCCGGCTCGAGAGCGGGCTTACGCTTGGCGATGGTGCATCGGCAGCATGTATTTCAGTCCGGATGATCAGTCGGTTCGAAACGAGGCAATCGACCGTCAGCATTGTGCTGCTTGAAAGTTTCTGCGCGAGATTAGGTAATGACCTGGGCGTTTTTCCGTGAAGTTGAACGACGGGAGAGGCTCAACTCAAAGGCGCTGATCAAAGTGGAGGTCGTCCGCTCAGCTGGCAGGTACGGCACACCTATCGCTTGCTGTCGCACCGAAAGGGAGCACGGAAGCTTTTCGAACCCTTCCTCATCAGCATACAAGCAGAAAGCGATAGCATCCGCGGTTTCTATGCGCGTTAAGTGATGAAAAGCGCGCAAACGCGTCGATCCGCGGGGTGAAACGCCTGCATCAGCGTGTTGTCAATTCTCGGATGGTGCTTCAACGGGAACAGCAAAGCCCGCCTTTACGCGATCCAATACGACCATCGTCTTGAAGCTCTTAATGTCCGGGTTCACATAGAAGAACCGCCGAGTGAACTCCTCATAATCTTCCATTGTGGGCGCGGTAACGTATAGGACAAAATCCGCGTCGCCGGTGACGTAGAAGCCGTTGACGATCTCAACGGACGATCTGATGGCCTTCTTGAATCTATCGATTATATCTGAACGCTCTCGCTCCATGGTCACCAGCACCAGCATTTGAATAGGTCTGCCCACCGCTTTCGGCGAAACGATTGAAACATCGGCCTCGATAATGCCCTCCGAACGGAGCCTCTTCAGTCGTCGTTGACACGCGGTAGCAGAAAGCCCTGCTAGTGCGCCGATCACCTCGGAAGTTAGGCGGTTGTTCTTTTGCACAATCTCGAGGATGCGGGCGTCTATCCGATCGTATTGCATAATCGGCTCCCCGGCCTTGAGGTGAATTTCATCCCGAAAGGCGTCCAAAATATTCCAAATGCATGCGATGATTTCAACGAATGACCGCGTGGGCCATCGCACCGTCTTGGCCGCTGGTAGTGAGTCTGCTCCGCCAGGAGTTGATCATCCTGCCGGATGAAGAGCAGCCAGTGAACGTTAACGACGACGTGTGAATGGTATGAGGCGTTGGTGCGATCACCTGCTGCTCCCCACCTTTGCCAAAGATCGTTCGTTTAAAGGAGGGCCTATGCTCAAATTTCAAGCTGGCTCTGCTTTCTCTTGCGAAGCTTTTGGGTTCCGGAGATTGCGGGCCCCTCGGCTCTAACTTGCTGACGGATTTGCTCAAGCTGGCGGCCGATCTCGGCCTTGCCGCTGGCAACGCGATTGCGCCAAAGACCGCTTACAATGTTCGCATCCTTCTGAAAACGTTGCTCCACGCTCCGGGCCTTCTCCTCGCCTATCCATCGTTGGGGCGCTGCCGCCGGCGGCCCAGGGCGATGACCTCGATGCAACGATAGGAATCAACTTCCTGCCTGAAATCATGCATCGCATTGCCGCCATTCCACCTCCACTGATGAACTCAGTCTAGGCCGGATCGCAGGTGAGCCGAAGGATGGAGGTGAGGGGCTCATGCCGGTAGACTTAGTTACGTGTTGAGCGGCACAGGTACTGAAGTTGACTTGAGCCTCAACGTGAAAGGAAATGTGGTCGCTAACAGCCGTTCGAAGGCGGAACACTGTTCAACCAGGCGTTGCTCGATGAGCTTTCGCTCCTCATCAGGCAACTCGCTTTGAAGCAACTTAAGACAACGCCAAATTTCATTGCGCACTGATCTGATCTCACTTAAGCTATCATCAATCGAAGTACTCATGGATGCCGACACAGTGTGGAACTAACCTTTGAAAACTTATCAAAGTGTCATCCTCGGCGAAGCCGCACACTGAATCGCCTTCATCACGAACGTTTCAGGTGTGTTGAGGATGGCCGGAAGATCAGGCCGACAGTGGCATTCATGGCATCAAGATAGCATCGATAGATGCAGGCCTCGCGCGCCGATCTCGGGGCCACCATAAATCTTAGGCTCTCAATCGAGCCACGGTGGAAGCTTTGCGCATGTTCGCCTTCAGTCGGCATTACGTCTATAGCCTCCCTACATTGTCTTCCGCTTCACCATGCCCGCAGGTGAGGTGCAGCGATCCCAAGTCTGAGGTCCGCCTTGTTGGCGAAGCGGCTCGCTCCATCGGAGTGCTTTGCGAGGTTTGCTGAGTTTAACGAATATTTAGATCTTGATTAATGCAATGAGCAGCGCATCTTCGTGGAATTTCTGCGCTTTGGTACATTTTTTTGATGGATTCAAGCGGCCGGGATGCGATGGGTTTGTAGCAGCACTCGTGAAGTCGCCACTGCCAATACAGGCACGCGAACAAGCTTTAACGCGAGCCATGTGTTACCGGCAGAGCGTGTGAGATGTCGATCTCGGCCTTCCTTTTTCATTACGGGGGCGGAGAATGCTTACTCTCCACATTTCTTCCGATCATGGTCGTCTGGATGGAAGGAGTGCACCATATCGCTTTCTACGGTAACCGGCATGAGGCCCCCACCTCGCCATCGCGAGGTTCACCTGCGATACAGCTTGGCATGAGCTGATCTGTGGAGGTGGCGCGATGGCAAATGCCATGCTTGATGCCAGGCAGGAAGGTGACTCTTATCGCCGCGTCGAGGTGATCACCGGGGAGCGCCGACGGTGACGGTGGACGGGCGAGGAGAAGGCCCGGATCGTGGCGGAGAGCGTTGAGGAGGGTGCGAACATCTCCGAGGTGGCGCGGCGCAATGGCGTTTCCCGCGGGCTGCTTACGGTGTGGCGACGCCAAGTTGCGGCGGCGGTAGCGGGCAAGCCGCCAAACTTCGTGCCGATCCAAATTGGTGCCGAGAGCGGTGGCGGGACAGCAGGCGAGTCCGAGCGTATTTCGCCGGTACAAACGAAGCCTTTGGAGATCAGCGCGCCGCGGGCCAAGGCCTGCGGGGTGATCGAGATCGAGGTGAGCGGGGCGCGCATCCGGGGCGAGCCGGGCGTGGAGCTGGCGACGCTGTCGACCGTGCTGGCAGCGCTTCGGGGCATCCGGTGATTGCGCTACGGTCCGACCTCAAGGTGGTGCTGGCGACACAGCCGGTCGATTTCCGCAAGTCGGTGCACACGCTGTCGGCGCTGGTGAGCGAAGCCTGCGCGCGAATCCGTATTGCGGCGACGTCTTCGTGTTCCGCAGCAAGCGTATGGACAGAGTGAAGCTTCTGGCGTGGGACTGCAGCGGCATGGTGCTGGTGACGAAGTGGCTGCACCAGGGACGCTTTACCTGGCCGCCCGTCCGCGACGGCGTGGTGCATCTAAGTGCGACGCAGCTCGCGATGCTGCTCGACTATCCATGCGAATGCCCCTCCTCGTGAGGCT
>NZ_JAGWDK010000038.1 GCF_018398875.1 Bradyrhizobium sp. sGM-13
ATCCACACGTGGTCCTACAAACTCGCCGACGCCGCCTGATATGATTCGAACCAAGCAAACGCTAATCTAGCTATCGGGCCGATCCACCTTGCGTCTGGGGCAGCGCGATCGGGACTCGGCGCCTTGACTTGAGAGAGGCCGACGCTGTCCCTACCGCGCCCGCGCTGGCCATTGAAGTTGGCGGCGACGTGCCTCGGCGCTCCGTGGTGGACCGAGGAAGCGCTGTCCCTACCACGCGCCGCTAACTTCGGTGGCCGGCTCACCCCTCAGCAAAGCTGGCCACCTCGCTTCCCTTGCCGCCAAGTCGTATCGGCGAAAAGTCTTAGAGGCACCTACCTGGATTGGTGGGTGGGCTTGTCAGTTTCTTCGGAGAAAAATCTCGTGCTCTAAGCCGGGCGGCCCAATAGTGGCCGTGTAGTTCACGCCGTGTAGGGTGAGATTTGTCTTCGTCTGAGAGATGCTTGGCAGCACGTTGTGCAAGCGCATTATGAACTTGAAGTCTTCATCCGCCCATTGGTCACCATGCTATCAGCCTTGGGCGGGTAAAAAGATAGATTCGGCGACGGAGCTGATCGTAACTCGACTGGTCTGGCGAGCCTGAGCCCGTGACGAATGGCGCGGGTTCGCCCTCCAACAACGCAACAGCCCTTGCTATCGCGGCATGGATGACGGATAAAATCGGTCCGCTTCATTGCTTAACTGTGAGCGCGAGTTCACAAGCAGCCCGGCGCTTCAGTCGGGCCCCATACTGAATCATTTGTCGGACCGCGACGCAACCAAAAGCCTCCGGTTAGCGAACAGTGCCAGAACCTGCCCCGCGTTCCAAGCAAAGACGTGAAACGTGATGCCTCCGAGGATCTCTCTCGAGCTGAGGGCGCCTGCGCAGCCGAATTCGTTAACAACCTCGGCGTATTCTGAGCCAATCCCAACACTGCTGAGGCCCGAGTGCGTGACGCGACAATGCCCGGCTGGCAATGAGCGAGCGTTCGCGGACCTGTAATCCGCATCGAGGTCCTCAGAATCGGCGGGATTAACGGCACCTCCGTTAGGCGGAATGCTAGCTTGTGCAGGTCCAGGGGCGCTCGGTATCACCATCACCTGCACCAACAGCCACGCAAATGCAGCAATTGCCTTGGAAGGCCCGAAGGCGTTGAAGAGGTGGATCGGCGCCCGCCATTGATAACAAGCACAAGATGCATCCCAACTCTTCTCCCTATGATCGCAACGCTGGATTTCAGCTCGCGCACTTCGCCCATTGGTGGGTCAGGCAGTCGATCGAGGCCGCCCAACCGTTCGATTTCGTTTCGCGCGTGTATTGTCCCAGATCCCACGCACGCGATGCCGGTCCAAGCGACGCGGGGTCCGAACCTAAATCAGGGAGCGTCGTGTTGATGCTGTGTTGAAAGAGAAAGGGGCGTGCCAGGCTGAGAAACGCCCACTAGACCCTATGTTCGCGCCCGGAGGTGACGGGCGGCCCGCCCCGCGGCAAGCTCCTATCGAAGGTTGCGCCGGATGAGCCGGCGCCGAGCGCGATGATTCCTGGCTCACAGTGTGGTTCCACGACAGCCGTCAGTTCGCGTGCGACGGGCCGTCAGCAAGGTATCCCAAATTTGCTTCCCAATACTTGCAGCAGGACCTGTCGGCTTAAAGACGCTTGTTGTCTCAAGTCGGACAGTAAGCATCAAGCCGCCAACTCCACTCAACCGTATTCTTCGGAAAGGCTTGGATCAATTCTTGGCACGATTGCTCCCATCTCTTGAACGCACTTCGGCAAGTTCGATAGCTCGAATCATTCAACGATGGGCTGGAGCTTTCCATGGTCGCTTCTCCGTTGAGAGCTGCACGACTGCGAGATCGTGTTTGGAGACGCGGGTGCTTACTGACGAAATAGAAGGTCGTTGTGGTCAGGATCGCGATCATCATGCCGAGGATGACGATCCGCCAGTTGGCGAGTGCCTAGGGCAAAGACTCGCGGGCCGTGGGATGCTTCTTCATCGCCAGAAATTCCGGCGTTTCCTCCGGCGTGCGGCCCAGGCAGAAGATAAGCGGAATGATTAGGCAACCGAGAAAGAACGGGATGCGCCAGCCCAGGCGGCTACTACTCGTCCGGCATCGATTCGTTCAGCACGTAGCCCACGAGCGCCGCGACAAAGACGCGACCGGCTGGCTGGAGGACTGGAACAAGTAAGGCCAAAGACAAGCTAGTGATCCCGACCGGCGGCCTGGAGTGCTCGCATACCGCGATCTCCGCGCTCGCCTCCGACGACCTGCTGACGACACTGACGCGCCGTTCAGGCGGGCGAAATTCATGGTTCATTAGGTTCGGACCAGAAACGATATGGTGCTGGATCGTAGATTCGAATGCGATCGGACCGATCCCTGGCGCCGATATCGAGCACCCCGCCCAAGCCTTGCGGTATCATTGCCGGCGAAAGCGCTACACGAGCAGGATCGTGCCTTGAGGTTATAGCCAATACCGCATCCCACTGCGCTCCTCCATTCAAGGAATGAAGTGTCGGTAAATGATCGCGCATTGTTGACGAGGATCGCAACCATCCTGAGCTGCTCGGCCGCATCGGTGGCAACCTGTGGACTGCAGCGGCAGCAAAAGGCGCTCGCCGCATGTCCCTTCCGCCGACTGGCCCCTGACGACTTACTGCGCAGCTTCGAAATTGGACCGACAGTCGACGGCCACATGCGCTCCGAGCCGCGCGAATTCACGCGCGAGCCGGGCGTCCGAGGACGAACCGATGACGAGGGCGAGCTTTCCGATGAAGCCCGCGCCGGCCAAACTCATGGTTTGATGCGTTCCGTCCAGACCGACACTGTCTTGGATCTGTCGAGATACTTCTCGTAGAGTTCGTTGAGCATTTCCTTGCCGACCACAGCCAATTCAGCTTGATAGGCCGCGCGATCCGTCACCTCAATGCGCTCGACATAATCCCACGGGCCGCCCGATAAGCCAGCTCCGGTTTCGGTGATGCGGTGCGTACAATAGTTGACGATAGTTTTCATTTTGGCGGCGGTGACATAGTCCACCTCGCGTTCGAAGCGTTCATAGTCTGCCGCGCTGACACCCGCCTTTAATGCGGCAAATACAAATCGGACAACAGCCATAATTCATCCTTCTCCTTGTTGTGACGGACCAGAAATCAAGCGACCAGCTCTGAGCCAAGATGACAGGTGACAAATCGGCCGGGCGCGAGCTCCTTCAAGGGCGGTCTTTCTGCTCAGATGGGGAGAACGCCCGCGCAGCCTGCATCCGGGCGCGAAATCGACAGAGCTTGGGATTTCGCCGGCTAACGTGAAGTCGTCTCGCTTTGCGTCGGCATCGGGCACGGAACGGCGACCGGTCAGGCTCGCGTAAGGGTGCAAGCGCGTCGCGAACAAATCGCGTGTGTCAGACATCTCCACGACGCTGCAGAGATACATCACTGCAACGCCGCTCGCGAGGTACTTCACCGCGCGACTCGTGCCAAAGCCCGTGCTGGACGAACGACAGCGGCACCCGCGAAGCATGCTGCCAAGCTTCAATCGGCGGGACCGCATTCAACAGTGCAGCGTCTATGGCATTGATTTGGATCGATCGAGCGAGTTTCATCTGAACTCCGAGGCCGCCTCTGCGAGACGGCCGTGGTCGTAGTGTATCCCACCGTGTCCCAGCAATCGGCGTGCCACAAAAGAGGTTGTGCGAGCTTGGTTGCAGAGGGGAAAAACCATGTTCTTGGCGACGCGCCGGTGGAACTACTTGCGCCTTCCTGTCGGGTTCCGCACATAGCCGTCTTCAGCCGGACACGGCTGAACACGACAACACGCAGGCAGGATGGGGGCGAGTTGATGCAGTACAAGCAGGGACTTATCGGAGAACCCCGAGGCGCCGCGTCGGGTAGAGCGGTCCCTCAGCTCACCGGCCACTTCTGGCAGCTGTTCCTGACCAGCTCCATCGGCCTAGAGTCCCTCTACGAGATCTCGTCATACAGAGCCGACATCTTGCTAGCGTCGAGCAGGTAATTGAGCTTAACGGGGCGGCGAGATAGGCGAAAGATGGAGATGTCCGGCGAGAGGCTCAATCGCGGCTTCGCCTTCCGGGCAATGATCAACACGTACTGGACGAATAGTGCTGCGCGCTTTTCTTCCGCCATCTGCGTTTGAACTTTAGCGCGATGACCTCGCGAAGCCTGAACCGGCCGGCCTCCCTCGTTCCGCCCTTTATTACGGTGACAGGCGTTCATCCTTGTCCAGCCGGCCAGAGCACAGTGTTCTCGATTGCAGTCTTTAAAATTGCGCTCGATCTAAGCCAAGTTCCGGGCGTATCGGCCGGCGCGAAGCGCGATGCAATTGCTGCGGGCGTCACGCTTAGCGCGATCCGAACCAGGCAGCCGATCAATCGCCGCGATCCTTCCAACGGCGTATCGCGGACCCGATACGCGTTGTAAGGTCAACGGCCGCGTCTCGAAAAGCAGAACATCATCATTCACTGCGTGCTGGCATGCTAATTGCCTGCCTGTGGCTCAACACATAAATGGTAAGGCATGATCAATCTGACGGACAGCGCGACGTTAGCTTGCCGCCCACATTTTCAAGCGGGACGACGATATCGTTCAAGTGCAGCTAATGGGGGAGATTGATCTACGTGTGCGGGATTGTCGGCATTTTGGGACGCGCTGCGGTCGCGGACCAACTCGTCGCTTCGCTGAAGCGGCGGATTATCGCGGCTCTGAGTCTGCGGGTGTTGCGACGTATCTGGACTCGGATGCGATTGCGCTTGCGCCGTTCCCCGACACCATCACCTATCTCGAGGACGACGATTGGGCCGTGCTCACCCGCAAGACCAGCGTGATCTTTAACGCGCAAGGCGCCGTTGCCCATCGCGAGGTGGTGAAATCAGGGGGCTCGTCGTTCCTGGTCAAAACGGCGAATTATCGTCACTTCATGGCCAAGGAAATTCACGCGCAGCCGGAAGTGGTGGGCCATACACTCCGGCGCTATGTCGACGTGGCCGCCGAGCGCATCGCGTTGCCGCAGAGACTGCCATTCGACTTCAACGACATTGGCCGCATATCGATCACGGGTTGCGGCAGCTCGAGCTATGCCGGCTATGTCGCCAAATATTGGTTCGAGCGTCTGGCCCGCGTCCCAGTCGAGCTCGATGTTGCCTCCGAATTCCGCTACCGCGAGGCGCCGCTGCGCAAAGGCGATCTTGCCATCTTCATCTCGCAATCGGGCGAGACGGCCGACACGCTGGCCGCGCTCCGCTACGTCAAGGCGCAAGGGCTCCATACGCTCTCAGTCGTCAACGTGCCTACCTCGGCCATTGCGCGTGAGAGCGAGACCATGCTGCAGACGCTGGCCGGGCCCCAAATCGGCGTCGCCTCGACCAAAGCGTTCACCTGCCAGCTGATGGTGCTCGCCGCGCTCGCGGTCGCCGCCGGCAAGTCGCGCGGTGAATTGTCCGACGCCGAGGAGACCAGGCTCGTGCAGAGGTTGATCGAGATTCCGAGGCTGATGGCAACCGCGCTCGCCACCGAGCCCCAAATCGAAAAGCTCGCGCGCGACATGGCGAAATGTCGCAACGTCGTCTATCTCGGCCGCGGCACCTCGTTCCCGCTGGCGCTGGAAGGCGCGCTGAAGCTGAAGGAAATCTCTTGTGTCCACGCCGAAGGCTATGCCGCCGGCGAGCTCAAGCACGGCCCGATTGCGTTGATCGACGAGACCATGCCTGTGGTCGTCATCGCGCCCTATGACGGGGTGTTCGAAAAGACCGTCTCAAACATGCAGGAAGTTGCAGCAAGAGGCGGCAATATTATCCTGATGACCGATGCAAAAGGCGCGAGGGAGGCGATCGTAGACCCGCTCGTGACCATCGTGCTGCCAGACATGCCGGCAACCTTTACGCCGATGGTCTATGACATTCCGATGCAGCTTTTAGCCTATCATACCGCGGTGGTGATGGGCACCAACGTGGATCAGCCGCGCAATCTTGCTAAAGCGGTGACCGTAGAATAGGCGGGCTTAGATAGATGTCACTGGAACAGGTTTTATTTTGTTTGGTACAGTGGGGATGGTGTTTCAGCGCCGCAAATGACCGCATGCGGACCTGATCCGCCTTCGATGCGCTCTGACCAGACCGATACTGTCTTGGATTTATCGAGATATTTCTCGTAAAGTTCGTCGATCAGTTCCGTGCCGGCAACGGCAAGTTCAGCTTCATAGGCTGCACGGTCGGTCACCTCAATGCGCTCGACGTAGTGCCGCGGTCCGCCCGATAGGCTAGCACCGGTTTCGGTGATGCGGTGCGTTCGATAGCTCACGATAGTCTTTGATTGGAGGCGATGGGACATAGTCCAGCTCGTGCTCGAAGCGTTCATAGTCTGCCGCACTGACACCCGGCTTCAATGCGGCAAACACAAGTCGGACAATCCTCATGATGGATCGTCATCCTTTGTTATGGCGGACCTGAAATCAAGGGCACAGCTCTGAGACGAGATGACAGGCGACGAATCGGCCCGGCGCGATCTCCTTCAACGGCGGTTTTTCTGCGCAGATAGGTTTGGCCAATGGACAACGCCCGCGCAGCCTGCATCCGGTCTCGACATCAATGGGGCTTGGAATTTCGCCTGCCAATGTGAAGTCGTCCCGCCTTGCGTCGGGATCGGGCACCGGAACGGCCGCCAATAACGCTCGCGTGTAGGGGTGCAAGGGCTTCGCGAACAGATCGCGTGTGTCCGATAATTCCACGATGCTGCCGAGATACATCACTGCAACGCGGCTCGCGAGGTACTTCACCGTGGCCAGATCGTGCGAAATGAAGAGGTAGGATAGCCCGAGATGTTCGCGCAGCTTCTCCAGCAGGAGAATCGCTCGCGACCGCAACGAGACGTCGAGTGCGGACGTCGGTTCGTCGAGAACAACAAAGCGAGGATTTGTCGCGATCGCCCGGGCAATATTCACGCGCTGGCGTTGGCCACCCGAAAGCTCGTGGGGATAGCTGTCCAAAAGATCGCGGCCAAGACCCACCTCGTGCATGAGCTCTTCGACCCGTGCGCGGCGTTCCTTTGCATCAAATTTGGTATGAAGCGTGAGCGCCTCCTCGACCATGCTTCTCACCGAAAGCCTGGGATTGAGGGACGCGGTGGGATCCTGGAACACCATTTGGATGTCCCGGCGGAATGGCCTCATTGCTTGCGCGTCAAGCGTCGCGATCTCCTTGCCGGCATAGCGGACAGACCCCGCCGTCGGTTTCAGTAACCGAACCAGGCAACGCGCGACGGTCGATTTGCCACAGCCTGACTCACCAACCAGTCCGAGGGTTTCGCCGGCCTCTACGTCGAAGGAGACGGAATCGACCGCTCGCAAGACAGGCTCGGCTTGACCACGTAGGCGCGCGAGTGTGCCGCCAATCCCGCCCAGCGGAAAGTGCATTTGCAGATCACGAATCTCAACAAGTGCCACGACGTTCCTCAAATCCATAACATGCTACAACATGGCCGGGAGCGGCCTCGACCATCGGGGGCCGCGAAACGCGACAGCGATCCATCGTCCACTCACAACGTCCTGCGTAACGGCAGCCGCTGGGCGGGTTGATCAATGAAGGAACCGAGCCCGATATCGGCTCAAGCACGACATCCCGATCTACTCTCGGGATCGATCGGACGAGCGCCTTCGTATATGGATGAGCGGGATTATGGAACAGGTCCCGCACGGGCGCGCATTCAACCAGCTGGCCCGCATGCATAACGGCAACGCGGTCGCAGATTTCGGCAACGACGCCCAGATCGTGCGTAACGAGCATGATCGCGGCTCCCGTCTTGGTGCTCAATTCGCGTAAAAGATCGAGAATCTTGGCTGCGATCGACACGTCAAGCCCGGTGGTGGGCTCGTCCGCAAGCAGGAGCTGAGGTGAGGTTGCAAGCGCCATCGCGATCATGACGCGTTGACACATTCCCCCCGAGAGCTGATGCGGGTATTGGTTGGCCCGCTTCTCTGGTGCTGGAATGCGAACAAGGCGCAGCATCTCCAGCATCCTCTTCTCGGCCTCTCGCGTCGACAAACCTGCGTGCACCATCAGCAAGCGCGAAATCTGCCTTCCAACGGTCAGGAGCGGGTTAAGCGCGGTTCGCGGCGTTTGCGAGACCATCGCGATCTTCGCGCCGCGCATTCGGCGCATCTGCTCCGCAGGAAGCGAGCCAAGATCAATGCCGTCGAAGTGGACGCTTCCTGACACCACACGCCCTGGCGGGCGGATCAGGCGCAGGACGGCGAAAGACGTCACCGACTTCCCCGACCCGGACTCACCGACTAGTCCAAGAATCTCGCCTCGGCGAATCGTCAGGTTAATGTGATCGACGGCTTCAATCGCGCCTTGATTGATCTGAAAATGAACAGTCAGATCCGAGATCTCAAGCATTTCGGTCATCTCAGCCCCCTCATGCGCGGGTCCAGCAAATCACGCAGTCCATCACCGATAAGGTTGAATGCGAGAACGGAAACCATGATCGCCAGACCAGGAAACAGGAAGAGCCACCATTCTCCTGTGACGATCTGTGAGGCGCCTTCAGCTGTCATAACGCCCCATTCGCTTTGCGGAGGCTGAATTCCGAGCCCGATAAACGATAGCGACGCCATTGTCAGAAGCGCGAAACCCGTCGAGAGGGTGGCCTGTACGATCAGCGGCGGAAGGCAGTTGGGCAGCAAGTGAATCAACACAATCCTCCAGGTTGGATTACCGAGAGTGCGTGCTGCATCGGCATACTCCATTTCGCGAAGCCGAAGCATCTCTCCACGCGTGAGCCGCAAGTATGCCGGGATTTGGGTGATCGAGATGGCAATTGCGACATTGGTGATGGAATTGCCAAGGCCAGCTGTGATGCCCATGGCCAATACGAACGCCGGAAAGGCCATGAGAGCGTCGACTACGCGCATCGCGAGAGTATCAGCCCAACCTCGGCTGTATCCTACGACCGCTCCAAGCAAGCCTCCGATTGTGACAGCAATCAATGTTGCCGCAAAGGCCACCAGCAGGTCGACGCGTGCGGCAAAAATGATCCGCGAGAGTTGATCCCGGCCGAACTCGTCAGTGCCAAGCGGATGCTGCCAGGAGGGCGGCTGCAGGGAGGCTGCGGGATCGGTGGCATCGGGCGCGTAGGGCGCCACGATTGGCGCGAGTATCGCAGCCGCTGCGATCAGAACGATCACGCAGAGTGCCGCAAACGAAACTGGATTTCGCTGAAGCCGCTGCCACACCAAAGACGAAGCCACTGGTTTGGAAATTGAGGAGGACACAGACAATGATGAAGACATCAGCTGAACCTTATCCGGGGATCGATGAGGCCGTACGCAATATCAACCGCCAGATTGACCATGACACACGTTACGGCGACAAAGAGGATGAATGACTGGATCGGAGCCGAATCCTTGGTGAGCAGTGCGGTCACTGCGTAGTTGCCGATACCCGGCCATGAGAACACGCTCTCCACCACCGCATTTCCGGCCATCAGAAATCCAAAAACGATTCCGGAAATCGTGATGACCGGTATCAGCGCATTTCGCAGGGCATCCCTGTAGATGACCGTGCGCCGCGGCAATCCGGCCGCCCACGCCGCCTTGATGTAATCGGACTCGAGAATCTCAAGCATGGTGGAGCGCACCATGCGAGCGACTGGCGCGATCGCGCTGAGCCCGAGGGTCGCTGCAGGGAGCATGAGCTGATGCAGGCTTGATCGCAGGGTGGTCCAGTTTCCGGTCATCAGGGAGTCGATCACATAGAGCCCTGTGAGGTGTGCGGGAGGTTCTATGCCGGATCCCAGCCGTCCAAGAGGTGAGGGGGCCAAATCGAGGACGTAAAAGAAGAGGTAAACGAACAACAGCCCGGTCAAGAAGCTCGGCATCGCGACCCCCATGATGCCGACGACTCGTCCGATATGGTCTACCAACGTGTCGCGATGCACCGCAGATAAGACGCCGAGAGGCAATCCGATCACGATCGCGATGAGAAGGCTCGCCAGGTTGAGCTCGAGAGTGGCGGGCAGGCGCTGCAGAAAGTCCTGCGAGACCGGCCGTCCCGTCGATGCGCTCTCGCCAAGATCGCCTTTGAAGATGCCGGAGACGTACCGGTAGTACTGCTCGGGAAACGGACGATCCAATCCCATTTGGTGTTCCATCTCGGCGAGATGTTCTGGCGTGGCAAAGGGGCCCGCCTTCACCATGGCTGGATTGCCAGGAAGCAAGTACGTGAGCGTGAAGCAGATCACGCTGACGCCGAACAATGTCGGCAGAGCCAGCGCAAACCGCCGCGTCACATAGTTGAAAAAAAACATTGGAGCGCTCTCCCGATTGAGACGAAAATTGAGGTGCTCAGGCGAGCTTCATGCTGAAAAAGCGCTCATAACTATCCCAGCGCTTCTCAATGCCAACAAGGTCGGATCGCATGACGCGGGTCCAGTTCTCGTACCAGAGGTGCCCCCAGACGGCGTCGCCGATGATAATCTCCTGCAGGCGTTTTGCTGCTGCCAGACGCTTGTCAATGTCGGTTTCGTGCATGTTCTCATCGATCAGCTTGTCGACTTCCGGATTGGAATAGAAAGAGGTGTTGGTGCCTTTTGCTGTGCTGTGGAAGTTGAAGAACAGGTGATAGAAGGGATCGTTGATCCAAGACTGCCACGACTCGATCGAAAGCTGGTGATCGCCTTTGGTCGCGATCTGGCGGAAGGTGGCCTCGGTTTCCTTGACGATGCTCACTTTGAAGCCGATCTTCTCCAGCTCGGTCTGGAGCCAGATCGAAGCCTGCTCGTGCGGCTGCCACCCAGCGCGTACCGCAAGGTCAATCGCAACCGGCTCCTTGCCAAAGCCCGCCTCGCGCATCAACTCCTTGGCCTTTGTGATGTCGTACTTGTAGTGGCTAATCGTGCTATCGTAACCGGGCGTCAAACTCGGCACAGGGCTCTTCATCTCGGTGCCATAACCATACAGCACGCTCGGGATGATGGCCTGGACCGGGATCGCGTAATTGATGGCCTGACGCACTTTGACGTTGTTAAGCGGCGCCTTCTGCGTGTTCATGCAAAGCCAGTGACACAGGGTGTCCGGCACGGAGACGGTCTTCAAACCTGGCTCGGCTGCGAGACTCTTCACATTGCGCGGAGACAGGGTTGATCTGCCGACCACCATGTCGATGGCCTTGCGTTTGAGCAGCAGCACGCGATCGGCTTCGTTCGGCACATATTTGAAGACCACCCGATCGAAATAGGGCCGACCACGCCAGTGATCGGCCTGCGCTTCTAGGACGACCTCGACCCCTGGCTGGTTCTTCACCAGCTGATAGGGTCCGAGCCCGGCGGTGTTTCGCTTCAACCAATTGGCAGCCCAGGGATCTTCCGCGGTCCCATTCGTCTTGACCTCATCCGGATCAAGCAGCGCGTTGTTCATGAGCGCCATCGTGTCCAGCGCCATCGGACTTGGCGAGGGCATGTTGATCTCGATCGTAAACTCGTCACGCACCTTGAAGTGCTCAGGGTTCGTTACGCCCAGAAGCCGCGGAAACAGGATGCGCATATAGCCCGGCGACTGCAGCCCGCGGTCGAGGAGATACTTCACAGTCGTTGCGTTGACATCGCGACCGCTCGGTAATTTCACGCCTTTGCGGATGTTCAGCACTAGCGTGGCGCCGCCATTTTCGAAAGACCAGGACTGGGCGATGCCGCCCTCGATCTCGCCCGGCTTTGCTTGCGACACTCCCGGCTTTCCCGCGACCGGCTGCACCTTCCACATCAGCGGACTGTCGTAAACATTGGCTTGCACAGTGTAGCCTGCCGACGTCTTGAACGAGGCCGGATCAAGCGTGTCGATGTCGGCATCCCAGGCGACCGTCAGCGTTCGCTTTTCCTGCGCGGCAGCCAAACGAGCTTTGCCGGCGAATGTGAGGGCCGCGATGCTGGTTGCGGCAAACTTCAAGAAATCCCGACGGCGCGTGTCGCTTCTCATCTCATTCCTCTCCCGACGTTGCGCGCAGCTTGCGGGTCATCCGGTGCGCCACGGCTTGCATTGATAACTTGCATTATTGTCATCGTCCTGCTATTGTCAACTCAGTTTCAATATACGAAACATGGTGATTAAAAAGTGGGCGCAATCGAAAATTCTGCGGAAATACTTAGACTTTTTGGGCCTGGCAGGCTCGAAGTGTCGGTGACGGATGTCTCGCAGCTGCTGAAGATGCCTAAAAGTTCAGCATCTCGACTGCTGAAAACGATGCTGCAGGAAGGGTTGTTGTCGCGTTCGGAGAATCCGCCGCGATACAAGGTCGGAAATCTGCTTTTTGAGATTTCGCGCCTCTACAAGCTGAGCTCATCGTTGATTGACGCGGTCGATGAGGCTGTGAGGGAAATCAGTCGAGAGACGGGACACACGGGTTACGTCTCGATCCTTGATGGTGCTGACGTTTTGGTCATCCGGATGCATCAAGGCTCTCACGCCTTGCGGGTGTTTACTCCGCTTGGCCAGCGTGCGCCGGCGTTTGCGACTGCACTCGGTCGCAGTCTGTTGGCGCGGCTTTCGGACGATGTTGTGCGCTCACTTCACGCTGAAGGTGTCATTCCGCCTTCTCCGCGCGCGCCGCAAAGCGTCGATCAGTTGCTGACTGCACTCGACCAGCCACGTCGGTTCGGTTGGGCCGAGGCCGCCGACGAGGCTATCCCTGGCGTCGGCTCGATCTCGGTAAGCGTAGCCGATCCGGAGATCGGCGAAACGGTGGGTTTCTGTATCTCTTATCCCGCCTCGCATTTGAGCGATGAAGAGAGGAGTCGCATGATCACGCTGCTTACCACCGCGGCCCAGCGGATCGCGAGTCGCTTCGGGGATCCGTTCCTTTCGCAGCGTGCGCACCGTGTGCTGGGCGGCGGCTCGACTGCTGCTTGATTTTTTTCTATCGCCGCAACTGGTTGCGGCTTGGAGGCAATAGATGAGGCAATTGAGTCCAGAGGATATCGAGGCGCTCTCGGTCGGCGCCTGGATTCTCGGAACGGGTGGTGGCGGAAGTCCGTATCACGCGCTGCTGAACTTGCGGCGCTTCTACAATGACGGCGTTCGCATCAATCTCATTGACCCCGACGAGTTGGACGATGACGATGCGGTTGCGGTCGTCTCGATTATGGGCGCTCCGCTCGTTTTCCAGGAGCGGCTGGTCGACAGCCGGCTGATCGCTCGCGCCGTCTCGGCCATGGAAGAGCATCTTGGCCGCAAGTTCAGGGCGGTGATGCCGGTCGAGATCGGTGGGGGCAATGGCATGCAGTCTTTGCTTGCTGCTGTCCATCTCAAGATTCCGGTTGTCGATGCCGATGCGATGGGCCGAGCTTACCCTGAAGCGCAGATGACGAGCTTTGCGGTTGGCAATCTCGCGCCTTATCCGCTGACATCGATCGACCCGCGCGGCAATGAGGCGATCGTCGGCAAGACCTCTTCTTGGAAATGGATGGAGCGTGTGAGCCGCAAGCTTTGCACAGAATTCGGATCCATTGTCGCGACTTGCAAGGCGCCGCGCACTGGTGCGGAAGTGAAGAAATGGGCGATCCCGCGCACCACATCCAAGGCCATCAATCTCGGAAGGGCTGTCGTCGAAGCCAACCGCCAGCATGCCGATCCGATTGCGGCCATTCTGAAAGCGGAATCGGGCAAGCTCCTGTTCTCCGGCAAAGTCGTTGAGGTGGAGCGGCGGACAACAGAGGGCTTCCTGCGCGGCCGCACCGTCATCGAGGGGCTTGGCGAGAATCACGGCAGTCAGATTCGGGTCGATTTCCAGAACGAGTGGATCGTCGTGTGGCGTGATGGGCAGGCGGTCGTGTCGACGCCCGACCTCATTTGCGTTCTCGACAGCGAATCTGGCGAAGCAATCGGAACAGAAACCATTCGCTACGGGCAGCGGACGACGGTGATCGCACTTCCGGCTGCTCCGGTTTTCCTTTCGCCGCGCGGGCTTGACCATGTCGGCCCCCGTGCCTTCGGCTATGACATCGATTTCAAGTCGGTATTTTGCTCATGAGACGCATCGGTATTGACGTAGGTGGCACCAACACGGATGCCGTGCTGATCGACGACGCAAAGGTCGTCCAAGGCGTGAAGGTCGCCACCACGGCCGACGTCACCAGCGGCGTGGCTACGGCCATCGAGGCGCTCCATCTGAGTGCCAACCTTGCGGCCGGCATTGACGCTCTGATGATCGGTACGACCCACTTCATCAATGCGGTCGTTCAGCGTCGCCATCTCACGAAAGTTGCGGTGATCCGCATCGCACTCCCCGCCACCAGCTCCTTGCCGCCCTTCACAGATTGGCCGGCTGGCCTTGCTGAGCTCGCCAATGGCGGCGTCTGGCAAATCGAAGGTGGTCACGATTACGATGGGCGCAGGTTCGCTACTCTCGATATCGCTGCAGCCAGACAAATTGCGCGCGAGATCCGCAATCGCGCTCAAAAATACGTCGTCGTCAACGCACTATTCTCTCCACTCGACCCTTCTGACGAAAAAGTGGTTGCCGCGATCCTGCGCGAGGAAATCCCGGATGTGTCGGTGACCTGCGCACATCTGCTCGGCGGGATCGGCTTGCTCGAACGCGAGAATGCGGCAATTCTTAACGCCTCTCTCATTGCGCTTGCCGAGGAGACCATCACGGCCTTCGAGCACGCCAAGTCAAAGGTCGGACTTAACGCTCCCCTTTTTGTCACGCAGAACGATGGCACCGTCGCAGAAGCCTCGCGTGCCGCCGCATACCCGGTGTTCAGCTTCGCTTCCGGCGCGACCAACTCCATGCGCGGGGCGGCCTATCTCTCTGGCCTTAAAGAAGCGGTGGTGGTCGACGTCGGCGGCACGACGGCTGATTTTGGCCATCTGCGGAACGGTTTTCCGCGTGAGGCCAACGCGGTCGTGCATATTGGGGGTGTCAGGACGCTGTTTCGTATGCCGGACCTCGTGTCCATCGGACTTGGGGGCGGCAGCCATGTCGATCTTGATGCGGGCACGATCGGACCACTTAGTGTTGGGTATCGCCTGTCCAAGGAGGCGCTTGTCTTTGGAGGGAACGGCGTGACGGCAACTGACATTGGCGTCGCCGCCGGATTGATCGACCTCGGCGATCGTAAGCGTGTGGCGCACATAACTGCCGATGAGGTGAACGGCATTCTGCGCCGCTGCAAGGAGATGCTGGAAGAGAACGTTGATCGGGTGAAGACAGGCGCCGAAGACGTCACCCTCATCGCGGTCGGTGGCGGCGCGTTTCTTGTTCCCGAAGAATTGCAGGGCGTCGGGCGTGTTGTCCGCGTTCAGCACGGAGGTTGCGCAAATGCAGTTGGCGCGGCCATCGCCCAGGTCAGTGGTGAAGTCGACCAGGTCTTCCAGGGTCTGACGCGAGATGAGGCCGTCGCTTCAGCGCGCAAGCTTGCCGATACCCGGGCGGTGGAGGCCGGTGCGGAGCCGGCCTCGCTCGCTTTGGTCGAGGCAGAGGACACCCCGATCGCCTATCTGCCAGGAAATGCGATGCGCGTCCGCGTCAAAGTCGTCGGAGATATTTGGTCAACCCGTATTGAGAAAACAGCCAAGGAGAAAGTCGCATGCCAGTCCGTTTCCTGATCAGCACGCTAAAGCCTGGGGTCGATCCAGCCGAATACGAGGCATGGGTGCGCGAGCGCGACTACGCTCTTGTGCGCAGCCTCGACAATTATATGAGCTACAAGGTGCACCGCATTCGCCGCCCCATCCAGGGTGCCGAAAATTCAACGTGGCAGTACATCGAGCGGATCGAAGTCAAGAGCCTCGAGCAACATGACAAGGATCTGGCATCGCCGGCCGGCGTTGCTCTGCGAGAGGAGCTTTATGGCAAGTTTCTCGATCGCTCGAAGAACATCTATTTCGTCAGCGATGAGATAGAATGACCTCGCATTGAGCTCTGCCTGACCCAAGACGTAAGCAGCAAAACAGGACAACAAGATGACCCTCGATCTGCTAATTCTCGGCAACGCGCCCATGACCAAGATGCTTGATCGCGTCAAGCTCGCCGAAGCGAGCGGCTACGATACGGTCTGGCTTGCCGATGAACGATTTTATCGGGAGGTCTATTCCTGCCTGAGCTATTTTGCTCAAAACACGTCGCGGGTCAGGCTCGGACCTTGTGTAACGGACCCTTATGCAAGGCACCCCGCGTTGACGGCTATGGCGATTGCGACGCTTGACGAGATTTCCAACAAGCGCGCAATTCTGGGTATCGGGGCCGGGATTTCGGGCTTTGCTGAGCTTGGCATCGATCGGAAGAAGCCCGCGCGCGCCATAAGCGAAGCGATCGAGATCATTCGCATGCTTCTGCGAGGCGAGACTGTCGCCTATGAGGGTGAGGTCATTCAGTTCAGGGAGGGCAAGCTGAACTTCACCCCGATACGGGCCGATATCCCAATCTATGTGGCTAGTAACGGACCGCTCGGGCAGCGGACCGCGGGCGCTTGCGCCGATGCCGCGTTCATGGAGGCAGGCGGCAACGCCGCGGAAGTCAAGGCGTTCCGCGCGAGACTGGATGAGGGGGCCAGGAAGGCCGGCCGCGATCCCAAATCCGTCAAACTGATCGTTCGGCTCAATGCCTGTATTGCGTCAGATGGTCAGGCCGCCCGTGACGCTCTGCGGCCGACGGTTGCACGCTTGCTCGGTGCAGGACGTCTTAAGTTTGAAACAGCTGAAGAGCAGGGGCTCACATTGCCGGAGGATATACTCGCCACCGTTCAGGGTGCCCACTACGCCGCCGGCGTGACGCCCTATCTTCCTCTGCTGCCATACGTGACCGACCGCCACATCAACGCCTTCACTCTGGCAGGCAATGTCGAGGAAGTGACCGCGCGTGTGATCGAACTGCGCCATGCCGGGGTCGATGGCATCATCTCCATGCCCTTCGCCGCCGAAGGAGGTACAATCGAGGACACGATCGCCAAGATGGGCTCCGAGGTCTGGCCTGCTGTACAGGCTAACGAAGGGATGAAGCCATGAGCTTTGATCTTCATCGGCCGGCGACAGTCACCGAGGCCGTTGACCTCGCTCAACGTTTTGCGCCGACCGCGCGCTATGTCGCCGGCGGGACCGATACGGTCATCCAGATCAATCGGAAGAAGATTGATCCTGCGCATCTGATCGATGTCGCCTGCCTGCCCGGCATGAGCGAGATCACTGAGACCGCTGACGCATTCGCCCTTGGCGCGCTGACCAAGTATCGCAGCATCGAAACCCATCCTGCGTTTCGGGGTAATTTGCGGGTGCTGCTGGAAGCTGCCAGTGTGGTCGGTGGGCATCAGGTCCGAAACATCGCCACGATCGGCGGCAATATCGTCAATGCTTCGCCAGCCGCCGATTTTGTGCCGCCGCTGCTCGCGCTCGATGCGAGTCTCGACATTACCGGCCCGAAGGGACGGCGCTCTGTCGCCTTGCGCGACTTCATCGTTGGCCCGGGACGAACCAATCTCTCACCGGTAGAGATCGTGACCAGCATCCGATTTACCAAGCTTCCAGCCAGATCAGCAACCGCCTTCCTGAAGGAAGGGCGTCGGCGTGCGATGGAGATTTCGGTCGTTTGTGTTGCTGCTTGCTTGACGCTAGAGGCTTCGACCTCGCGTTGCGCTTGCGTGCGCCTGGCCATCGGCGCCGCAAGCCCCAAGGCGTTCCGGCCCGAACAGGCGGAAGGCTACCTCATCGGCAAACCTGCCGGGAACGAAAGCTTTGCGGAGGCGGGCAGGCTCGCGGCAGAGGCTTCCAGTCCGATCTCTGATGTCCGCGCGTCGGCCGGTTATCGCCGCGGTCTTGTCGCCGTGATGGTCGAGCGCGCGCTGACGACGTGTTTGCAACGAATTCGGGAACAAAATCAATGAACCGGAAAATTCTCAATATCGTTGTCAATGGCGAGAGCCATCAAGTGCTCATTGAGCCCCATTGGACGCTGCTGCAGGTCCTGCGCAACGAGATCGGCATGATGGGAACGAAAGAGAACTGCCTGGAAGCAGAGTGCGGCGTCTGTACGGTGCTGCTCGATGGAAAGGCCATCAATTCATGCATCCTGCTCGCAGGCCAGGTCGAGGGATGCTCTATCACAACGATCGAGGGGATTGGCGATCCCGAGCATCTGCATCCCCTCCAGGAAGCATTCATCGAATGCGGTGCTGTTCAGTGCGGCTACTGCATCCCGGGAATGATCCTGACGGCAAAGTCATTCCTTGATGAAAATCCGGGCTGCCGGCCCTCGCGCGACGAAATCAGGGAAGCGATCGCAGGGACCCTGTGCCGCTGTACCGGCTATCGCAAGATCATTGATGCCGTGGCAACCGCGGCAGACCGCATCGCACTCTCGGGAGCCAAGCAATGAGCGCACATACCCATCGCGTTGCCGGTCACCGCTTACCCCGACGGGATGGCGTCGGCAAGGTTACCGGAAAGCACGTCTATGCCGCAGATTTCAAGCTCTCCGGCATGCTCTACGGCAGGGTTCTGCGCAGTACGCGAGCGCACGCGCTGATCAAAAAGATCGATACGTCGCGAGCGGCTGCAATTGCGGGCGTACGGGGAATCATCACCTCGGCTGACATTCCACAGATCCGTTACGGAACGGCAGTGCGCGATACAACTGTGTTCGCAACTGATCGCGCGCTGTTCATTGGACATGCAATAGCCGCCGTTGCTGCCACCTCTCTCGAGATCGCCGAGCGCGCGCTTGCAGCCATTGAGGTCGAATACGAGGATTTGCCACCGCTGTTTGATCCGGAGGAGGCGCTCAAGAGCGATATCCGGATCCATCCGGATTGGGAAACTTACAAGGCGCTCCCGATCATTTCGAGAAACCGCAATATCGCAGGTCAAGCGCGCATTCGCGTCGGCGACGCCGAAGCGGCATTCGCAAAAGCCCATAAGGTCTACGAGCATCGTTTCTCAACCGCGTTGCAGCATCCCGGATATACAGAGCCACGGGTTGCGACCGCCGACTGGGATGCGAATGGAATCGTGACCGTCTGGTGTAACACGCAATTGCCTTTCGATACGCAAACCACTTTGGCCGAGATCCTTGATCTGCCGGCCGCGCGTGTGCGGGTGACTGTGCCAGGCATTGGTGGCGGCTTCGGCGGGAAGCTAAGGATCGGCGTTGAGCACTTCGCAGCTCTCCTGGCGCGCAAGACCGCGCGCCCGGTCAAGGTGATGTCGACGAGCGAAGAAGAGCTCACAGCCGCGCTTCCCCGTCAGGCCTCCATCGTTCTGCTCAAGACCGCTGTCGACAAAGAAGGACATCTTCTCGCTCGAAGCGGCAGGATCATCGTGGATTGTGGCGCTTATGCAGGCTCAGGTCCGGGAACGGCTGCAATCGCGCTGCAGGTCATGGCAGGCCCTTACAAGACCGGAGCACTCGCGTTCGAAAGCGTCGCTGTCTACACCAACAAGGTCCATTCGGGCTCGTTCCGCGCTCCTGCGGGGCCGATGGCAAATTTCGCGATGGAATGCCAGATCGACATGATCGCGAAGGATCTCGGATTGGATCCTCTCGAAATGCGCCTGCGGAACGTCGTCAAGGAGGGAGACCCAGGTCCTTCCGGCGAGATTCATAGGTCTGTGAGCATCGAGGAATGCCTGCGCAAGGCAGCCGATGCGATCGGCTGGCACGATCGCAATCCGGAGCCAGGACGCGGCAAGGGGATTGCCTGCAGCTGGTGGATGACAACCGGTGGCTCGTCCGGCGTCTATGTCAAGATTAACCCTGATGGAAGTGCGACGCTTGTGAGCGGCGCCGTCGAAATTGGCACCGGCGCCATCACGGGAGCTGCTCAAATCCTGGCCGAGGAGTTGTCCCTCGATCTAACCGACGTCAACGTGACGGGAGTCGACACCCAGGCCGCCCCGTTTGACTACGGCGCTCAAGGGAGCCGCACCACTTTCTCGGTCGGCAACGCTTGTCTTGCTGCTGCCGCCGAGCTGCGGCGCCAGATGTTCGAACTCGCAGCCGAGCAGCTCGAAGCCCCGATCGAGGATATGAAACTGCAAGACAAGCATGTGGTGGCCGGCAACAAGTCGATTTCGATTGCGGAATTGGCGCGCATCTCGCGTCTTGCCGGCGGCGGGCTCATCGCGCATGGCACGGCCATTTCGCCCGCGCCCGCTTATGATCCAACGCGTGTTCAGAACCATCCGCTACCCGTATGGAATACACCGAGTTACCATGCCCATGCCGTCGACCTGTCGGTCGATCAAGCAACCGGCAAAGTGACCATCAATCGCTATGTCGTGGCCCAGGACGTCGGATATGCGATCAATCCGACCTATATCGAGGGCCAGATCGAGGGCGGAGTGGCGCAAGGTATCGGCCAGGCGCTGTCGGAAGAGATCGTTTATCAGGACGGTCGCGTCATGAATGCGAACCTGACCGATTACAAGATGCCGACAGCGATGGATGTCCCGGAGATCGAGAGCATCATCGTGGAATGCCGCTCCGCTGCCGGTCCTTACGGGGCCAAGGGCGTCGGCGAGCCACCCTGTATCGAGCCACCGGCTGCCATCGGAAATGCGATCGCAGCGGCGACCGGCTGTTGGCCGAATTCGCTGCCTATGACAGCGGAAAAGATTGCCGCCGCAATGCAGGTGCAACACTCATGATCCGCGTCGAGATCAATATGCATGGAAACCTCCGTCGGTTCTTGCCCGACGGAATTGGATCCATTCAGCTTGACCTGCCCGACGGAACGACGGTTCTCAACGTGATCGACTCCTTGAGCGCCGAGCATGAGGTCTGGCTGGCGTCGATTGGTGACGTGGTGGTGCCGTTGTCCGCCGAAGTCGAAGACGGTGCCGAACTCAATTTCTTTCCCTATCTTGAGGGTGGCTAGCATGAAATCCTTTCGTCCGGGAGGGGCTCAAAACTGTTGACCTGCCGGCGCGCTGGATTTGAAGAGCCTGTGCACGTGATGATGCGGCAGCCACTCACCTGTTGAGTGTTCGGTCTGGTGTGAATACCGTCCGGCACACTCAAGCAAAGCAAAGTTTCGCGGAAGAGTCATGCCGCAAGCAAAGAAGGTGCAATCCACATGTCGAACGCTAACCTTCCTATTTTGTCAATCGTCGGCGGCACCGGCGATCTCGGGTCTGGCCTTGCCCGCAGCTGGAGTCGCGCCGGATACTCCGTCATTCTCGGATCCCGCTCAATTGAGCGCGCTCAGGAGGCAGTCTCGCTCCTGAAGTCGGAAGGGTTCGCCAATGTCAGCGGCGACACCAACGCTGCCGCAGCTGCGAAGAGCGACATCGTCGTCGTTGCGGTTCCTTTCTCCAACTATGAGGCAAGCCTGGGCGAGATCAAAGATCCTGCCAAGAGCAAGATTGTCGTCACCGCGGTAGTGCCCCTCGTGCCGCCAAAGGTATCCGTCGTTCATCTCCCGAGTGCTGGTTCAGCAGCCCTGATAGCGCAGTCGCTGCTTGATCCAAGCTCGCGCGTGGTCGGCGCCTTCCACAATGTCGGCTCGCAGAAGCTTCATGCTGGCGGCAAGGCAGACTGCGATGTCCTGGTGTTCAGCGATGACGCCGATGCCCGCAACCAAGTGATCACGCTCGCGGACGCTGTGAGCAATCGTGGCGTCGATGGCGGTGTCCTCGCGAATTCGACCGCGGCCGAGGCTCTAACCTCCGTCCTGATCGCGATCAACCGCAAATACAAAGTGAAAGGCGCCGGCATCTCGATCTCCGGCTTGACGTGAATGGAACAACGATAGGGGCTCTCGATGCTCTCAGCCCTCGATTCTCTCGACCGTAAAATTCTGCGCGAACTCATTCAAGATGCCCGAATAAGCCACTTGGCTCTCTCCGAACGGGTCGGACTGTCAGCGACCGCCTGTGCGAGGCGCGTACTGCAAATGGAGAAAGCCGGCATCATCAAGGGTTACGCGGCAAACATCGATGTCAATGCGCTTGGCTTCCCACTGACAGTGATCGTTCACATCACACTTGATCGCCAAAACGAGGATGCACTCGCACGCTTTGAGACTGAAATCCACAAGTGCCCCGACGTAATCTCGTGCCACCTTATGTCCGGTGCGGACGACTATCAGGTTCAAGTGCTGGCATGTGGCATGGAGGACTACGAACGTATCCATAAGCAGCACCTATCGCGGTTGCCAGGCGTCGCGAGACTGCAATCCAGCTTTGCAATGCGCACCATAGTGAAGCGATCCATCTCTCCTGCTGCGCTCATAATGATTAGACCGACTGGGACGCAGCGTAGAGGCAAGTGACCAACTTGGGTTAGCGGCTGTGTATGAGGCAAGCGCGAAGAGGTTCATCGGCACTCCTTCAGGACGATCGCATCGAGAGAGCGTATCTGGCAGTTGAGCACTTACAAGCTGCCCACGGAGAAGAAGATGGAATATAGCGGATTCGCAGTGACTGGGGGCACGTCGGCGGACACCATTTTAAAGGCGAGATGCACATGTGCGAGAATTAATAATCGGGAAGTGGGCAGCCGCGAAGGGAGAAAGGCCTCACGATGACTAGGAGCATCACTTATACCGCCCTTCGTGGGATCCCTATGGTGAGGCCGGACGACGATCTGGTGTCTATCATTGCGGATGGCGTTACTAGCGCTGGCATCGAGGTCGCCTCGGGTGACATTTTCGTGGTTGCACAAAAAATCGTCTCGAAGGCGGAAAATAGGTACGTTGATCTCGATGACGTGAGCCCTTCCGCACGGGCATTGGAACTCGCAAAAACGGTTGGAAAGGACCCGCGGCACATCGAGGTGGTGCTCTCGGAGTCAAGCGAGGTCATCCGCTCCAGGCAGAACGTGATCATCGTTGCTCACCGCCTTGGGTTCGTGATGGCGAATGCCGGGATCGATCAATCCAATATCGATCAAGGTCACAGTCATCGCGTGCTGCTGCTGCCAAAAGATCCGGATGACAGTTGCGAGCGCTTGAAGTCCGGGCTCGATCAACGTTTCGGCGTTAATGTCGCAGTGGTCATGAACGACAGCTTCGGTCGCCCTTGGCGCAACGGTGTTGTTGGGGTGGCAATCGGATGTGCAGGGCTGCCTGCGCTTCAGAATATGATTGGGGAGCCCGATTTGTTCGGACGGCCCATGCAGGTGACGGAGATCGCCGTGGCTGATGAACTGGCAGCGGCCGCGTCGTTGGTGATGGGACAGGCAGCCGAGGGACAACCGATCGTCCACGTCCGCGGACTGTCATGTCAGGCGCCGGCAAAGCCTGCCTCGATTCTTGTCCGTCCGAAGGAGCAGGATCTTTTCAGATGAAGGGACCTTCTCATCTGTCTGATGAGGGCCGTGTGGTGGCCCTCTGCGGGGGAGTCGGAGGAGCAAAACTTGCTCTCGGCTTGCAGCACCTCCTCGGAGAACGTCTGACCGTTGTCGTAAATGTCGCGGACGATTTCGAGCATCTCGGGCTACATATCTCCCCGGATCTGGATACAGTGCTTTATACGCTCGGTGGTTTGAGCGACCAGCAACGTGGTTGGGGTCGATCCGATGAGACCTGGAACTTCATGGAGGCTTTGAAGGAAATCGGCGGGCAGACCTGGTTCTCCCTTGGCGATCGCGACATGGCCATGCATGTGGAGCGAACCCGCCGGCGGCTAAGCGGTGAAACTCTCACAGCCATTGCGATCGATATTGCACGCCGCTTCGGCATTCGTTCAAACGTGCTGCCCATTACCAACGACAAGCTTTCCACCATCGTTGTAAGTACGGAAGGTGAACTCGAATTCCAACGCTATTTTGTTGGGCGGCGCTGCGAGCCGGCGGTCAAGCAGATCCGATTCAGTGGGGCGGAAAGTGCCTGCCTCACACAAGAGGTGCTTCAGGCTCTTGACGCTGATGATCTCCGCCTCATCGTCCTATGTCCGTCCAACCCCTATCTGAGCATCGATCCGATGCTGGCTGTTCCAGGAACGACGGAAAAATTGCGAGCGGCCCGTGTTCCTGTCATCGCCATTTCCCCGATCATAGGGGGCCAAGCCATCAAAGGGCCGACACGAAAGATCATAGACGAGCTCGGCCTTGAGGCCACAAACCGAGAGATTGCAAGACATTACGCCGGGCTGATCGATGGCTTGATCATAGACACGACGGATGCCGAAGGGGCTGCCGACCTGGGCATCGACGTGCATCTGGCACCAACATTGATGACTGAATTGCAATCAAAAATCGCCCTCGCGGAGCACGCGCTTATGTTCGGCAATAGCCTTCGAACAAAGCGCAAGGGACAGGAAAAAGGACCCTTGAGCGGAGGTGTATCGTGACCAGCCCTGATGCATGGGTAATTGTCCCGGCTAAGATGTTCTTGCGCGCAAAGCAGCGGCTCTCATCATTTTTGACCGCATCCGAGCGCGCCACATTGGCGCGTACCATGCTGACCGATGTTCTTGAGGCAGCATGCAGCGCGCCGACGTCGAAGAAAGTCGCTGTTGTCACCAGTGCAGACGATGTCGCGCGAGAAGCAGCTCGCTTAGGTGCTGTTGTCATTGATGACGGCGGCGCGAACGGAACGAACGAGGCAATCGCGGCAGGTCTCGCAGGGGTCGAAAAGAGGGGAGGCCGGCTTGTCGTCGCTCTGCCGAGCGATGTGCCCGCGATCATGAGCCAAGATATTTCAACGCTGCTTCAGGCCGCGGAGCGCAACCGTGTAGTGATCGTGCCGGCGCCACGCGATGGCGGCACGAACGCCGTTGCGTTCACCTTGGCGCGGCCATTGCAGCCGTGTTTCGGCCCCGACAGCTTTGCCCGCCACATCGCCGCAGCCGATCGCCTCGGCATCGACCCCATCGTGTGCCGCAATGCAAGAATTGGGCTTGATCTCGACAGTCCCGCCGATCTCTTTGATTTTCTTGACCTGAGCACGTTGACCGCGACGGACCGCTATTTACGTTCCATCAATCTGAGGGAACGGCGACGTGGCGGAGGTGTTGGACACAGCCGCCCGATCGTTGATGCGGGCGCCGGAAATGAGTTCGACGTTGGTTGCGCAAATGAGGGAAGCTCCGTTGTAATTCGCGGAGCGTGAGGAGTTCTGAAAATGGTGGATCGGATGCTTCTGGACACGCTAAGGCGAAGCGAAATTTCCGCTTCCGAGGTCCTATCTCTGGTCAGCGACGTATCTCTTTCCGATCTCATGGCGATGGCGGCATCGAGGCGGGATGAGGCCCACGGCAGAAAGATCTCCTACTCGCGAAAGGTCTTCATTCCGCTTACGCAGCTATGCCGGGATGTCTGCCACTACTGCACATTTGCCCATGCCCCCCAAAGAGGGCAGCGCGCCTACCTCACTATCGGTGAGGTGCTCGCGATCGCGCGTGCCGGTCGTGAGGCCGGATGCAAAGAGGCGCTATTTACGCTGGGTGATAAGCCTGAGCTGCGCTACGGCCAAGCCCAGCGTGAGCTGCACGAAATGGGCTTTGCATCGACCCTCGCTTACCTCCAAGAAGCCGCGCGCGCGGTTTTCTGCGAGACAGGCCTATTGCCGCATCTCAATCCAGGCTTGATGGAGGCCGATGATATCGCAAACTTGCGCAAGGTCTCCATCTCGCAAGGGATTATGCTCGAGAGCGCCTCCGCACGGCTGTGCGAGCCCGGGGGATCGCATTTCGGTTCACCTGACAAGGATCCAGCAAGGCGGCTGCAGACGATTGACCTCGCTGGCCAGCTCTCTGTCCCCTTCACGACCGGACTGCTGGTCGGTATCGGCGAGACGCCGCTTGAGCGCATCTCGTCGCTGCTAGCATTGCGCAATCTGGACGAACGCCACGGACACATTCAGGAAATCATTATCCAGAACTTCAAGCCGAAGCCGAATACGCGGATGAGACATGCGCCGGCGCCGACACTGGAAGAGCATCTGTGGACCCTTGCATTGGCGCGCTTGCTGTTCCGGCCCGATATGAACATCCAGGCGCCGCCCAATCTCAGCCCTGGCGTACTGGACATGATCTTGGCCGCTGGCATCAATGACTGGGGCGGCGTGTCCCCGGTCACGCCGGACCATGTCAATCCCGAGGCGCCTTGGCCGCATCTCGCGCGACTTGCCGAGGCCACCGCCGAATGCGGCAAGAAGCTCGTCGAACGTCTCGCGGTTTATCCAGCCTATGCGCGTCAGTATGCACGCTGGACCGACACATCGCTGCAGAAAAGCCTGCTAGGTCTTATCGACGGAAGAGGGTGGCCGCGTTCGGACGAATGGTGCCCTGGAACGAGGGGCGATCCGCCTGCCGATGACCTTGTGATGCTGCGTGAAGAGGCCAACTTGCCCGCGCTCTTGAGCGGCAGCGTAGGTAGAATTGTCGCAAAGGCTCAATCTGGGATACGGCTCGAAGAAGCAGAGATCGTGTCGCTGTTCGAGGCCGAGGAGCGCGATTTCATAGCCGTATGCCGCGCCGCAGATGAGCTGCGCCGCTCCGTCAATGGCGACACCGTCAGCTATGTCATCAACCGGAACATCAACTACACCAACATCTGTTACTTCAGGTGCCAGTTCTGCGCGTTCTCGAAAGGAAAGCTCGCCGAGAATTTGCGCGGGCGGCCTTACGATATCGCGATGGATGAGATCGGGCGGCGCGCCCGCGAAGCCTGGGAGCGCGGCGCGACCGAGGTTTGCATGCAGGGCGGCATTCATCCCTCCTACACCGGCGCGAAGTATCTTGAGATCTGCCGGACCGTAAAGCAGTTCACGCCTGAGATGCATATACATGCTTTCTCCCCGCTCGAGGTGTTCCAAGGCGCCAGGACGCTCGGAATTTCGGTCGATGAGTTTCTGCGGGAGTTGAAGAAAGCCGGGCTTGGCACATTGCCCGGGACGGCCGCGGAAATCCTCGACGACGAAGTCCGCGCCATTCTGTGTCCCGACAAGATCAACACGGCGCAGTGGCTGCAGATCATGGGAGCGGCCCATAGAGCGGGATTGCGCAGCACCGCAACCATCATGTTCGGCCATGTTGATCGTTACGAGCATTGGGCAAAGCATCTCTTGCGCATCCGGGATCTTCAGGCCGAGACCGGCGGCTTCACCGAATTCGTCCCACTGCCGTTCGTCCATATGGAAGCCCCGATCTATTTGAAGGGGCGCTCGCGTAAAGGGCCGACGTTTCGCGAAGTCGTTCTCATGCACGCGATCGGACGGCTCGTATTCCACTCGAGGATCTCCAACATTCAGACGTCGTGGGTGAAGCTCGGGCAAAAAGGCATTCGTGCCTGCCTTGAAGCTGGCGTGAACGATCTCGGCGGCACGCTGATGGATGAAACGATCTCGCGCTCAGCCGGTGCCCAGCACGGCCACGAGATGGCTCCGAAGCAAATGGAAGATCTTATACGCGAAATGGCACGCCTGCCGTGCCAACGTACGACGGTCTATGGCGATGTTACGCATGATCGCTATCTAGCGTCGCAGAACCCGCCAGCGCTAAAGCCGATTGTTACTGGACTAGACGACCGCCGCGATAGGGCAGACGTGCCAGAGCCCCGTGCCACCGCTTTTGACATGACCTAGCGGAGCGGGGGCGTTCGCGCACCCCTTGGGCAACGCCGGAATGCCTCTCCCAGCGCTTGACGCCTATTTTGATTTGTGATCACATATCTAAGATTTGGAGGAGCCGGGAGTGAGCCGAATTATCGCGCCAGCGCACGCTTTCGGCTGGCTATTGGTCGCCCACGTTTCGATCGGCCACCCCTGTGCGCAGATGCTCGCAGTAGCACGCAGTTCAAGTTTGGTGCGGGCGCTCGATGCGCTGTGTCGCAATGGCCATAGGATCAATGCATCCATCGTCGTTGAGTTGGTGGCGGTGCCTCGCGAGGTGTCCCGGTGCATCGTTGGCCTGATCGACATCCTGCGATCACAAAAAACAGCATCATCGTCTCGCTTAAGGTCTCGCCATTTCGCGTTTCGCGCCGCGCGCGCTCAGCTAGTCCGCTCAGAACTGCTGTCCAGAAAGTCTGAAGACGGCCAAGGCTTCGGAATCATCCAAGCAAGTACGAGAATCTGCCCTGGTCCTTGGACCAGAGGCCGATGAGGTCGCCAATCTGAGGGGGATCCTCGGCGGCCTATTTCACGATCACACCACCCAGGAGCATCCATGCCGACTGTAGATGAGGACCGAGCAGCCATTTTGAAAGTACACCGCGACTGGTGGGCCGCCAATTACAAGTGGGACATCCCCTTGATGCGAACCTGCTTCCCGAGTGGCGCCGCATTCTTGAATTTCAACCTGAGCGGCGATCCGTACTTCGGTCGCGAAGAACTTACCGCCTTCTGGGAGTGGTTCAAGGACACGCCGCGCTCGAAGCCTGCGGTCATGCACATCTGGCGTCTGGATGTCCGCGGCGACATGGCTTACCTGCTTTGCGAAGGCAACTTCGAGACCCTCGAGAAGCCGGAACAGTACCTGCGCAGCACCGAGATCTACGTGCGCAACGACGGAGAGGGAAAGCCGGAGTGGAAGATCTGGCACTTTCACTGCTCGGAGATGGCGCCAAAAGATAAGATCCGGCAGCCGTTCGGCGATAGCTATGCCACCCGCGGTGTGGGCTATCTACCGCCCAGTTTTGGCAAGAGCTTCTCGGTCACGGACGACCAAAAGCCATAACCCAAGCGACCAGCCTGTCGGGGGCCGGCAGGACATCACACTCCGGCGGGACGGGTTGGTCCCGCCGGTGCTGCAAGGAAATTCAGAACAGATTTTGCAGCGGAAGTTCCTGTCCCATCTACCCCAGAAAAGCGGATGGACTGCGATGGCCGAGCATTCGTTGGAATCAAAGAGCGCCCCGCACTTGAGTGTCCTTTCCGCCTTTCAGGACGTCGTGCCCGTGGAGCATTCATGAGACGGCTCACTATCAAGCGACCAGTCGGTACGATTGCCGTCTCTTACTATGACGGGATGGATACGAGTAGGCTGCCAATCTTGTTCGTGCATCCGATCAATCTGAGGGGCTCGGCGTGGGCGGAGATCGTACCGGCGTTCGCCGACCGGTTCGCGATCGTCCCTGACATGCGTGGATTCGGTGACTCGCCGCCGGCCGAGCAATACGACATTGCGAGGTGGGCGAAAGACTGCATCGACGCGGTCGACCGGGCGGGCGTCGATCGCTTCCACGCCATCGGCGGCTCGCTTGGTGGAGCAATCTCAGTCTATCTCGCAGCCGCCGAGCCCAAACGGGTAATCTCGGTTGTTGCGGTGGGAAGCCAGCTCTACTCGCGAGATCCCGACAATGCGGCGGTGCTATCCACCCTCGAGCATCACACCGTCACCGAGATGTTTGAGTTAGTCCTGCCGAAATACGCCCTCGCTCCAAACGCATCCGCCGAGGTGGTGGCCAAGGCCATGGCATTGCGCAATCCCAACAGCAAGGATGACATCCGTCGCGTGTGGCGTGCCGCCTGCGCGGCCGATATTCGGGCCCTGGTGGCTAGTGTCAGCTGTCCTGTGACGATTGTGACCGGCGAGTTCGACCTTACCTGCCCTCCCGCGGCCGGCGCGGAAATGGCAGCCATGCTGCATGCCCCACACGTTCTCCTGCCCGGCATCGGTCATTTGCCGATGCTGGAAGATCCGCCGGCTTTGATCGCCGCGATCAAGGCGCATCTCAAACGTGTGGAGTCCTGAAGATGACGTATTCGATTGTCGCCAGAGACGCAATCACCGGCGAGCTGGGTGTGGCCAGCCAGTCGCATTATTTTGCTCTTGGGCGCGTTGTGACGTTTGCGCGAGCCGGCGTTGGTGCAGTTGCGACCCAGTCTTTCGTCGATCCGGCTTACGGGCCGAATGGGCTAGATCTTATGGCCTCAGGCGCGTCGGCGGAGTCGGCGCTAACGAGTCTGCTCGCAAAGGACGCCGAGCGAGAACTTCGCCAGTTCGCGTTCCTCGATGCCGCCGGCGGGACAGCCATGTTCACTGGCGATCGCTGCGTTCCGTACCGGGCTCAGCTAGAGACCAATAACGTTGTGGTGCTGGGCAACATGCTCGCCAGCGACGACGTCGTTCCTGCCATGCTGGCAGCATATGAGAACACTGCCGGCTCACTCGTCGAGCGTATGCTCGCGGCCATGGATGCAGGTGAGGCCGCCGGAGGTGACGCCCGTGGCCGAATGTCGGCCGCGCTCCTTGTGGTTTCTGCCGATACCGGTCCAGCGCCTTGGAGCAACCGGGTCATCGATGTACGAGTTGACGAGCATCCGGCCCCGCTCGTCGAATTGCGCAGGCTCGCCAAGCTGTGTCAAGCACACGCGATCTTCGGCGCCTCTGTCTTCACACCTGGGCTGCTCTCGCGCGAAGCGGCAGCGACAGGTCCGCAGCTTGCGGAAGCACTGCGTACGCTCACGGACGCTCAGGCACTGATCGGCGCTGACCTCGAGCCAACCTTCTGGAAGGGTGTGCTGCTGATCCGCGCCGGCGAGATTTGCTCGGGAAAGAAACTCGTTGCCGCCACGGTCGCGGCGCGACCGCAGTACCGGGCCTTCGTGGAGGGCCTGCACGCGGTCGGAATCCTTCAGCTGTCATCGAACGAACTGCTCGGTGCGTGAAAAGTCCAACCTCCTTGCCTCGGTCCGCGGCTGTTTGCTGCTGCAGGCCCTCGTCGGTCTGGATGGGCCGCACTCAAGCCGAGACGATCGACAACGCTTCGCCCGCTGCCACAACGCGCAGTTCGGAATATCGATTCGCCCATCGAGCCACTGTTGACGGAATTTTCGTAATGTGATCAGATATCTCATATAAGGGGGGACTTTGGAAAAGAGCAACATCATTGCCTTGCCGCCATCGCCATCCGTTGCCCGAGGCTCGATGACGGATCAGGTTTACCGACATCTGAGAGATGGCCTGATGGCGGGCCGCTTTGCGCCGGGCCAGAGGCTGACAATCCGCGATCTTGCCGAGGCGCTGGGCTCGAGCCCAATGCCGGTGCGCGAGGCGCTCCGCCGCCTGCAAGCCGAAGGTGCCTTCGAATTCAGCGGTACGGCGCGGCTGAGCGTTGGTCAGCTGTCCGAGGCGCAGCTGCGGGATGTGCGCGATGCGCGCGCGGCGCTCGAGGGGTTGCTGGCGGAGCACGCAGCCGCGCGCATGACGTGGGTCGATGATGACGAGGTCAGGCAGCTCTACGGTCGGCTTCAGGCAGCCGCTGACGCAGTCGATGTGACCGCTTATCTCTGGACGAATTTTGCCTTTCACCGGCGGATCTATCAGATCGCGCAGGCCCCGATGATTCTCGGCGCCGTCGAGAATTTCTGGCTGCTCATTGGTCCCTGTTTTGTGCTCGTTGCGCCCGACGCTGCCCACCTGCAGCGCTCCATGGAGGCGCACCGCCAGATCCTCGATGCGCTGCTGGATCGCGACGCCCCCGCCGCCCGCGCGGCCGTGACCGACGACATCATGCAGGCGGCCAATTGCCTGTCTCGCGTTCTCGACAAAGCGGCTAAGGAGCGCTCCGTTGCTGCTCCAAGACGCAGGCGGGGAGATATACCGGAATGAGTGTGTTGCAGCGTCTTGTGCCTTACCCGGAGCTGCGTGTCCTGATCTCGGCAGGCGCATCCGGTATTGGCGCCGCACTTGCCGGAGCCTTCGTTGAGGCAGGTGCGCATGTGCATATCTGCGACGTCAACAAGGATGCGCTTGCAGCCTTCCGCGAACGGCATCCAAAGGTGCTTGCCACAAAGGCCGACGTGTCGGATCGCGAGGCGGTCGCCACCGTCTTTCGCGCGCAAGCTGCGCGTTGGAGCGGTCTCGACGTACTCATCAACAATGCGGGCATTGCCGGACCGACCGGCGGAATCGACGCTATTGCAGAGTTCGACTGGCAGCAAACAATCGACATCAACCTCAACGCGCAGTACCGCTTCGCCTGTCCCGCGGTGCCGATGCTTCGCCAATCGCGCTATGGGCAGATCATCTGCATGGCCTCCGTTGCCGGCCGGCTCGGCTATGCATGGCGTACCCCGTACGCCGCAACGAAATGGGCCATTGTCGGGCTCGTCAAATCGCTTGCCGCTGAACTCGGTCCCGAGGACATCCGCGTCAACGCGCTCTTGCCCGGCATCGTCGAGGGCCCGCGAATGGAAGGCGTGATCCGCGCGCGCGCCGAGCAGCTCCATACCAGCTACGATACGATGCGCCAGGAATACCTCAAGAAGATCTCATTGCGTCGCATGGTGACGGCCGAGGACGTTGCCGCCATGGCCCTATTCCTCTGCTCGCCAGGTGGACGCAATGTGACCGGCCAGGCGATCAGCATCGACGGGAACGTGGAATATCTATGAACCGTAAGAACGGGGGACGAATTTGCAGATCGAGATCGTGGCGGATCTGAAGACGACGCTTGGCGAAGGCCCGCTTTGGGACGTCGAGCAGCAGCGTCTGTACTGGATAGACAGCATTGATGGTCGCGTTTTTCGCACGACCGCAGATGGACGCGAGCTTCGCGCCTGGGACGTCGGGGCGAAGATCGGCTCGATGGCGCTGCGGCGCGACGGTACGCATGCGCTCGTTGCGCTCCAATCGGGAGTGCATGATCTCGATCTGGAGAGCGGCGCGCTGACGCTGATCGCAACACCCGAGACACATTTGCCGCGCAATCGGCTGAATGACGGTAAAGTCGATCGCCGAGGACGTTTCCTGTTTGGCTCCATGGATACGCTGGAGGCCGAGGCCTCCGGCCGTCTCTATCGGCTCGATCCCGATCTTTCGCTGCACGTCTTGGATGAGAAGATCATCGTCTCCAATGGCCCGTGCTGGAGCCCGGACGACCGGACCTTCTATTTCGCCGACACCTGGACGGGAGAGATCTGGGCCTACGACTATGACATCGAGACCGGTGCTGCGACGAAGCGGCGTCGTTTCGCGCCAGTGGATCGTTCGAATGGCGGTGCCGCGGACGGCGCCACCGTCGATGGAGAAGGCTTCCTATGGCAGGCGCTGGTCTACGATGGAAAGCTCGTGCGCTACGCGCCGGACGGCAGCCTTGACCGCATTATCGAGATGCCGGTGCGCAAGGTCACGAGCGTGATGTTCGGTGGTCCCAATCTGGACATTCTGTACGTGACGTCCATGGCGAAGCCGCCCTTGCCGCGCTTTCCCGACGACGGACAGCAGCGCGGCGCGCTATTTGCAATCACGGGGCTCGGCATCAAGGGCATCCCGGAGCCGCGCTTCGGGAGCTGAGCCGGCCAAGACAGCTTCATCAAGCGGCAGGCAAGGGCGCTCCATGCTGTCCCCGCCACCGCGGGTGGCACTCCTAATCCCGGCGGCTTCCTGCCAGTTCCGGGCGAGAGACTTGCAAAGCCGGAACACCTAGCCCGCCCCTTACTATCACCGATTCACTCTGGAGATTTTCGATGGCCAAGACCGGCAAGGTCCTCCTCACTTGCGCGCTGACTGGCGCGATCCACACGCCCTCAATGTCAGCGCATCTTCCCGTGACGCCGGACCAGATTATTGAAGAGGGGGTACGTGCCGCGGAAGCTGGTGCTGCGATCCTGCATGTGCACGCGCGTAACCCTAAGACGGGTCAGCCGGACCAATCGGTCGAAGGATTTCAGAGGATTTTGCCGGAGCTGAGCCGCCGTTCCCGAGCCGTGATCAACATCACCACCGGCGGCAGCCCGTTCATGACGGTTGCCGAACGCGTGGAGCCTGCCCGTCATTTTCGGCCCGAACTCGCCTCGCTCAACATGGGCTCCTTCAACTTCGGCCTGTTTCCGATGCTCGAGCGCTATTGCGATTTCACCCATCAATGGGAGCGCCAGCACCTGGAGTCTTCGCGCAACCTCGTTTTCCGCAACACCTTCGCCGAGATCGAGGAGGTCCTCTCACTATGTGCGCCCGGCGACACGCGATTTGAATTCGAGTGCTACGATGTTGGCCATCTCTACAACCTCAAGCACTTTGTTGACCGCGGTCTGGTCCGGCCGCCATTCTTCATCCAATCCGTCTTCGGCCTGCTCGGCGGGATCGGCGCGCATTACGAGGACGTCGCCACGATGCGCCGCACTGCCGAGCGGCTGTTCGGTAACGACTATGTCTGGTCGGTGCTCGGCGCTGGCGCCGCGCAGATGCGCGTAGGCGCCATGGCGGCTGCGATGGGCGGCAATATCCGTGTGGGCCTCGAGGACAGCCTTTGGGCAGGCCCCGGGAAGCTCGCCAGCTCCAGCGCGGAGCAGGTGAGACTAGCCCGCTCGATCCTCGCAGGACTCGGATTGGAGCTGGCAACGCCGGACGAGGCGCGCGTCATGCTGAAGCTGAAAGGGACCGGTGATGTCGGCTTCTGATCGTGCGGCCTGCTCCGCGGTCCGCAGACGAATGAGGCCGGCGATCAATCGAGTTAGGCGACGGTCTTGGAGGCGCCCTTGCCACGCGCGTGGCAGCAACGGAAACGAGATTGGCGACGGCCATTTTGCGACGGTGGATTTTGGGATGATCTCGAACAGAGGTTGTCACCGCCAGCTTCTTCGGTTCAGATATAAGATTATCCTCGTCCTATAAGCTTGCGCGCCAAATCAAGTGTCCGTGCTTTGGTCGTAGTGGGAGAACACGATTATGTTGGGCTGGAGGAGGTCATGCCTTACATGAGAACTGCCGCGCAGCCGGCGTGCCGATGGAGCTGAGGATTATCAAGGGCGAGGAGATAAGTTCATCACACCGGCAGCTCGACAATCCGAGCATTGGGCGGCAATTTATTTTCGATTGGCTGAAAGACAAGCTGCGCCTGGATTGAAAAGTCCAGGCGCATATCATTCCACGGCGAAAGAGCTACGCGAAGAGCTCGCCGCAAATAGCAGGCAAGGACAATAGCAACGAATCGAGGTCCTCCCCTCAAAGCGCGACAATCGCTATCTCGATTTAGCCTTACCGCTACATACCTTCGCTACTGCGGCCGTTCGGAGTCGAATTCGTGCTCCAGCAACTCAGTTACTCACACGTCAGGCTTGTCGCAAGCGCCGTCCTTCCAAAGGAGCGGGTAGGGGGATAGCTTGACCGTGGCACCAATTTGTGATCACATATCTAGAATCAAGATGGGGGAAATGCGAAGGTGAAGGATACTAAACCGCTGCCGCCACTGCCGTCGGTTGCCCGGGATTCGATGGCAGATCAGGTTTATCGCCATTTGCGTGACGGCGTGATGGCCGGCCGCTTCGCGCCGGGCCAGCGGCTGACAATTCGTGGTCTTGCTGAGGCGCTGGGCTCGAGCCCGATGCCGGTGCGCGAGGCGTTGCGCCGCCTACAGGCTGAAGGCGCATTCAAGTTCAGCGACACGGCGCGGCTGAGCGTGGTTCAGCTGTCGGGGGCGCAACTGCGCGATGTGCGCGATGCACGGGTGGCGCTTGAGGGTCTCCTGGCCGAGCGCGCAGCCTCCCGCATGACGGGCGTTGATGATGCCGAAATCACGCAGCTCTATGATCGCCTCCAGGCAGCCGCCGACGCGCTCGATGTGCCCGGTTATCTACCGGCGAATTTCGCCTTTCACCGGCGGATTTATGAGATCGCTCGAGCGCCCATCATCCTTGGTGCGGTCGAGAATTTCTGGGTCCTGATCGGTCCTTGCTTCGTGCTCGTTGCACCCGACGCCACGCACCTGCGACGCTCCATGGACGCGCACCGCCGCATCCTCGATGCGCTGATGCATCGAGACGGTCCCGCCGCCCGCGCGGCTGTGACCGATGACATCATGCAGGCGGCCAACTGCCTGTCGCGCGTTATCGACAAACCGGAAAAGGCGCGATCGGTCGCTGCTCCAAAGCGCAGGCGCCGAGATGTGTCGGCATGAGTGTCGTGCAGCGTCTGGTACTTTATCCCGAGCTGCGCGACCTGATCGCTGGGTGTTGTCGGCGTCACCTTCGGTAGGTCTGTACCGAGGCAGGCGAACTTCGTAGCTGCTCCTTTGCAAGAGGCTGCCTGAGGCTTATCCAGCCAAACCATCTACTTCGAGCTTGTTCACTCAAATCGACAATCTAGGCAGGGGACTTGAATGTTTGGAAATCAGTCGCGCCGCAACTTCCTCAAGCTGGCGGCGAGCGGAAGTGCGATGTTCACGCCGGACCTTTTTACCGGACCTGCACATGCGCAGGATGTTCCGACCCTCACCGTCGCCTGGGGCGCGGATATCGATTCCTTTGATCCATCGCAGTTCAAGTCCGATGGCGCCTACATCGTTCAGGCAAACATCTACGACACGGTGCTGGGTTGGGGGGCGGAGCCAGTCACCGGATCGCCTAACCTGTCGATTTCCAAACCCGGTGTTTTCATCGGTGGCATCGGCGAAAGCTGGAAATTTGAGAATGGCGACAAGACCCTTGTCGTAAAGATCCGACAAGGCCTGAAGTTTCCGAGCGGCCGGCCGGTCAATGCCCAGGCGGTGAAATATCTCTTTGACCGCGGACTGCAATCACCCGGCTATATGCGGCTCATCTTTCCGACCATGATCGGGGTGACGCAAGCAGATCAGTTCGAGGTTCGCGACGACAGCACCTTTGCCATCAACCTGCCGGCACCAAGCGCTATGTTGCTCGATGTGCTCGCCCTGTCCAACAACGCACTTCTTGATCCCGACGAGATCAAGCTACACGCGACTGCCGACGACCCCTGGGCCGCTCAATGGCTCAAGCGCAACACGGCCGGGCTTGGGCCCTACAAACCCGTGAGCAACAATCCGGGCGTCGAGGTGATCCTGGAAGCGACCCCCGGTTATTGGGGACCGGCACCGTATTTCAGGCGCATCGTCATCAAATATGCATCCAATGAGGCAGACCGGATTCTGCTGCTCAAGCGCAAGGCCATCGATATGGTGGTCGGGCCTAACTCGATGTCGCCCAAGAATCTCAAGAATCTCGAGGGCGCGCCGGGCCTCACTGTGGTGTCTCTGCCCGACACCAACTGCAATTTCCTATGCATGAATCTGAAAAAGAAGCCGTTCGACAACGTGAAGGTTCGTCAAGCGATCAACTACGCGATGCCGATCCACGCGATCATCCCAAATGTCCTTTACGGCTATGGCGAGCAGATGAAAAGCCCGATCGCAGCTCAGACCCCCGGCTATGACGGTTCACTCTCGCCGTATAAATATGATGTCGGCAAGGCCAAGTCATTGATGGCCGAAGCCGGGCACGGCTCAGGACCAATTCCAGTAAAGCTTGCGGTTCGTGTGGGCTATGCGCCCCACGAGCAGGCAGCGATTTGGATCCAGCGCGAGCTGGAGAAAATCGGCTTTCAAGTCAGCATCGAGAAGGAGACCGACGCAACCTTCCGCCAGCTGTCATCGAGCGGCGGGCACGAGCTGTCGATTGAATCCTGGCAATCCTGGATCAACGATCCAGTTTATCACCTCTATTGGAACTTCCATAGTAAGGCGACGGCGACCAACAAGGGAGCCTACGCCAATCAGGTCCTCGATAAGATCATCGACGACAATATGCGCGAGGCTGATCCTGGCAAGCGTATGGCCGGGGTCAAGGAGGCGCAGAAGATCCTTTTGGATGATGCGGCCTGGGGTCTGCTTTGGTACGACAATTGGGCCAGAGTGACGCGTTCCGAGCTCGCGGGCGTTGCGAAATATTGGGATTCCTTTGAGCGCTTCAACAAAATGAAGCTGGCTTGAAGCGTAGCCCGGATGAGCTGAATAAGTCATGTCGTGCTTAGCTTCCATGCCTCGTAGAGTAACTCTGCTGGCGCCGACCTTGTTCGGCGTCAGGGTGATCTGTTTTTCCCTGATCGAGCTCTTGCCCGGCAATCCCAACCTCCCGTGGCCTCCAACGCGTATCAGTCATCGTGCGGCATGGAGTTGCCGCAGCCAGTTTCGCCGACAAGGCCCAGCGTCTCACCCTCGCCGATCGAGAACGAGCCACCGTCCACTGCGCGCACGGCCGCCTGCTCACCATGCAAGCGGCGCAGCCCCGTTCTTGGTCCTTAAGTTCAAAGGTCTTCTTCAAATCGGCGTGACCTTCAGACGAGATGTTCTAACGTCGTAATGCCTTTGCCGAAAGTTGAAGACCACCATCACCTATCGGCCGGATCAGCTGCCCCGCGCCGCCGAAGACAATAATCGGAGAAGTTGATGTCCATAGAACTGTTGATGCTTGGCGACCAACCCGTGGCTGGCCTTGCGGCTCGCACCAGGCTTGCCGAAGAGAGCGGATTCGAGACCGTCTGGCTCGCTGATGAGCGCTTTTTCCGGGAAACCTACTCGTGTCTCTCGCTTCTGGCGGGGCAAACTGCGCGCGTCAATCTCGGTCCCTGCGTCACCGATCCATTCGCGCGCCATCCAGCTCTAACCGCCATGGCTTTGGGCACCCTCGATGAAGTTTCGGAAGGGCGCGCCATCCTCGGCATCGGCGCCGGCGTCTCCGGCTTTGCGGAGCTCGGGATCCAATCGCGCAAGCCCCCGCTCGCTATTCGCGAAGCCGTTGATCTGATCCGTCAGCTCATGGCTGGGCAGGAGGTCGACTATCAGGGCGAGATCATTCAGTGTCACCGCGGCCGGTTGAATTTCGCGCCGCTGCGATCGCGTGTTCCTGTTCGTGTCGCTAGCAACGGACCGCTGGGCCAGAAAATGGGCGGTGCAATCGCCGACGGCGTGATGATGGAGGGCTGTGGCTCCGTCGAGGAAGCAAGGGCCTTCGCATCGACGGTCGCCGAAGGTGCGCGGAAGGCCGGCCGTTCTCCGAACGAGGTCAAGCTCGTCGCGCGACTCGATTGTTGTATCACTAACGACGGTAAGCAAGCGCGGGATATATTGCGGCCTTCGGTGACACGGATCATCGCGCAAGCCAATTCGAGGTTCTACACGCTGGAAGCACAAGGATTGACTCTGCCGAAGAATGTCGTCGAAACCATTGGTCCCGTTGCCTATGCTGCCGGGGTGGCCCCGTTCGCGCCTCTTTTTCCTCTCGTCACCGACATGCATGTCGACGCTCTCACTCTCTGCGGGACTGTGCAGGAAATAACCCAACACATGGTTGACCTTCGCCGCGCCGGCAGCACGGGCTTCAACATTTTTCCTGTTCCGGCTCCTGGCACCACCTATGAGGACGTTATTATGCGCTTCGGAACGCAAGTCTGGCCCGCTGTCGAGACGGCTTTTGCGAAAGAGTCCGACAATGGGACGGCTTAGGTCTCACGGACTCGTTTTGTTGGAATCCGCTCGACGGGGCACGCGTATTTCATTGAGAGTGTAGTGCAGCCACGGGCGGGAGATCCAAGATGATGAGCTTGTTCAATAAAAAAGGCAAGCGCGACAGTAGAACGGATCGAAGTAGCCGATCGCGCCGCCTAGGAGGCGGAGCTGGCCACATCCGCCAAGGATCTGATCGAACTAATACACAATAAATATCTGGACGAGTCGAAGCTGAAGTTCATCTGGTCTACGAGGATCGATCCATGAGTGCGGGCGAAAAATATCTTGAGGGCAAGGTCGCCCTTGTCACAGGTTCTTCGTCCGGCGCGGGCGCTGCAATCGCCATCGAACTCGCTAGGCGAGGGGCGCGTGTCGCAGTGCACTGCCGGCGTGCATTAAGTGACGGCGAAAGCGTTTGCGCTCGCATCGCTGCAATCGGTGGAAAGGCAGCGGTCTTTCTGGGTCACCTCAGCGATCCCGAGGCGCCGTATGCACTCGTTTCGCGCATCGCGGAGCGTCTCGGAGACGTCAACATCCTAGTCAACAATGCAGGTCCCTATGCGGATGCGCCGTTTCGGTCGTTGTCCATCTCGCAGTGGGAGACGGTGATGGCGATCAACGTAAGGGCGCCGTACCAGCTCGCTCAAAGCGCGATCGCAGGCATGGAGCGAACCGGTTGGGGACGGATCATCAATGTGAGCGCAACCTCGGCTTACGCGCGGTCGCATTCGGTATATGGCCTTGCCAAACAGGCTCTCATCCATTTGACGGAATGCCTCGCGCTCGAATTTGCGCCACTCGTCACCGTAAATGCAATTGTGCCCGGCCAGATCGCCAGCGAACGCACCGACACGATGGTCGACTACAAGAGCTCCGTGATCGCGGAAACGCCCTTGGCAAGGCTCGTGACGGAACAGGAGGTTGCCCGAATGTCAGTCCTTCTCTGTACTCCAGAGTTTTCTGCGGTGACGGGACAATCAATCATCATGGACGGTGGCCGATCGCTGCCGCGCACGCTGAAACTCAATCTCACAACGATCGGCTAATTGTACGCAGGAGAAAGACCGATGCTTTCCCTTGCAAAAGGCCTCGCCTCTACCAGCTGCAGCATACGTCAAAAGGGACGTTACCTCTTGCCGGCGCGAGGACGATCCCTCGGCCGTTTAACCAAAGTTGCTAGACTTGTCGGCCATAATCGATTCGATCGGCCTTTCGGCGGACCTAGAGAAAAGCCTCGTAAGCCGCCGCTTCTGCGATGAATTTCACCGAAATAGTGGAGGAATGGCGCGCGTAACGCCGAGTATCGTGCGTTAGGAATGTTATTCTGTCATCACTGGATGGGAGATCGAAGGTGAGGGGTACAACAGCGGCCGACCCGCCGGATCCACTTGCCGGATCGAGAAGTGATGTTGATGCGGCCTACGCACCTGTTGTCAGCTGCGACGGAGCCGGGAGGAGGGCTCCTCATTTGCAAGTTCGGTCGGCGTAACGGCAAGAGCTCTAAGCGCGCTCGAAGCGGTCGGTTTTTGGCGGCGTGGGCGGTTCTGCTCTTATGCAGGTTTGTCTCTTAACCCGCTCCTTGGAGCTAACTTGATGCCGCCACTTTGGGTCGACACTTCGCAGGACAGTCTTGAATTTTCGCCCGCGGCGATTCGCTGTTGGGCATTCGTGGCGGCCTTGGTCAATCTCGCTTTCGTCGCATTGGTTGTATTGTTGGCGTGACCGCGAGGCGCGATCTTGCTGATTGAATAAATTGTCTCATCAACATCGGAAACGCGCAACCCGCAACTAGGGAGCTTAGTGCGCTGCAGCATGAGCATCCGATGTTTCAAAGTCAGCCTCAGGAGCTAGCGTGACTGCATACCGTGGGCCAGTGTTTGAGATGGCCGTAAAGCAATTCGAGGTGATCGCGAATTATCTGGGCATACCGGATGACGCAAGACCCCGCCTATTGCTGCCGAAGCGATCTGTCACGGTGTCGTGTCCAATTCATCGTGATGACGGCACAACGGCGGTGTTCGAGGGCTACCGGGTGCAGCACCACCTGACGCTTGGCCCGACAAAAGGGGGTACCAGGTTCGCGCCAACAGTTGACCTCGGCGAAGTCGCAGCGCTTGCTATCTGGATGAGCTGGAAGTGTGCGCTGGTCGGATTGCCATATGGTGGCGCCAAGGGCGGAATTAACGTCGACCCTTCCAGCTTGTCAAAGCGTGAGCTTGAAGCCCTGTCGCGCCGGTATATGCAGGAAATGATCCCCTTTGTTGGGCCGCACACAGATGTCATGGCTCCCGACCTTGGGACAAACGAGCAGATCATGGCGTGGTTCATGGATACATACTCGATGTATCAGGGCCAAACCGTCACCGAGATCGTGACAGGCAAACCTGTCAGCGCCGGCGGAACGCTCGGTCGCCGTGAAGCGACAGGCCGGGGTGTGGCTCATTTGGTTCGCCGCTCCGCGGACGAGCTCAAGATCCGACTCGATGGCGCAACAGCCGTCGTTCAGGGCTTTGGAAATGTCGGTTCGGTCGCCGCGCTCGAGCTGCATAATATGGGGGTGAAGGTGATCGCGGTCAGCGATCACACGGGCGCGCTCTATCGGCCTCAGGGGCTCGACATACCACAGCTGGTCAGACATGCGGCCTTGCAAGGTAACCTGGATGGCTACTCCAACGAGCTCGCTCTAGACCCAGCAGAGATGCTGACGATGCCCTGTGACGTGCTTGTTCCGGCCGCAGTGGAACGGGTCATCGACGCCGAAATAGCGGGTAAGCTGCGCTGCCGTATTCTTGCTGAGGGCGCCAACGGCCCGACAACACCGGAAGCCGATCGGATCTTGGAAGGCCGTCAGGAGGAAATCTTCCTCATCCCCGACATTCTGTGCAATTCGGGAGGTGTGGTGGTCAGCTACTTCGAATGGGTGCAGGATCTGCAGCGGTTATTCTGGGAGGAGGAGGAGGTAATGCGTCAGGAGTATCAACTTCTGGATCGTGCCTTCGATCGCGTACTGGCACGAAGTAGGCGGGAGAACATATTCAATCGCACCGCGGCAATGGCCATAGGTGTGGATCGCGTTCGAAGTGCAAAGGAAACACGTGGGCTGTTCCCATAGCATGTTCGTTTCCATATTTGCGTCTGGTTCGACGCCCTGTGTCGCAGCTAGGACGAGCCGGCCCACTCTGAATTGCGAAGTCTGAGCAACTCTGTGTTCGGATCGCCTTGAAGGTCTTCCTGGTGTGCTCGAAGCTACTTAGGATCCGCTGGTAAATCGGACTGCCTCCTAATTCTCTCTCGCCTTGGCAGCCGACGGCAAAGATAAATTTTGGGCAGGCCATCGAAAGCAGGGCGTTGGGCGTAGACTAAAATTTGCGAAGATCCTGTGATCCGATTCAGGAAGAACTGCCTCGTAGCGACCGCTTCCATCGAGATCCTAGCGTGTCCATCGGGTATGGGCGCGCGGTTGATCCTATTGAATTAGTGAGCTATGTTGTGGCCCTGTTCTGTTCAGGAGTACGTGCAAGGTTGACGGCATTTAGCCGACCTTCGAAGGCGTGATTGTACCTGAGGGTTGGCGATCGACTCGACTGCGATTGAGCCGGGCATCACAAATCCTGTAACGGGATGAGCCGTATGATCGGCTACCCATAAGAAATCCTCTTCTTAATCGGCATGGTATGGAGGGGACAATCATGTTGTGGCAACGATTAATCCGTCCCGCTGCTCCGCGCGAGGTGCCGTACGAAGTGCGCCGGAGAGAGGAGCTGCTCGAACAAGCGCAACGCATCGCCCACGTCGGCTACTGGGAACGCGATCTCAGAACAGAACGGATCACCTTTTCGGACGAAGCATGTCGCATCTTCGGGCTCGCGCCGCGTGAGGGCACCATTACGACTGAGGAAGTGACCGAGCGGTTACATCCGGAGGATCGTGCAATCTGGAGCTCAGCACTAGCGCACACGCTACGCGGCGGCTCTCGCTGCGACTTTAATTATCGGATAGTGAGGCCGGACGGCGAGGTGCGGTTTGTCCACAGTCAGGGTGATCTGACGAGGGACGCGTCTGGCCGACCTCTCAGCCTGTTCGGAGCGGTCCAAGATGTCACCGATCTCAAACGGGCGGAGCATCTGACGCAGCTGGTTTTTGAGCGTTCACCGGATGCAATCTGCATCATTGGGCGGGACTATCGGTACCAACGTGTTAATCCGGTCTTCGAACTCATTTCGGGAAGATCAGCGAAGGATCTCGTCGGGATGCACGTGGCCGATGTCTTAGGGACTACAGTTTTTGAGCAGACGGTCAAACCCAAGCACGACCGATGTTTCGAGGGAGAAGAAGTCAGATATGCGGACTGGTTTACTTACCCTGACACTCGACGCTATATCTCGATAAGCCATTCGCCCTTGCACTCCAAGTCGGAGCGGGTTGAAGCCATCCTTTCGATCTTTCACGACCTCACAGACTATTCATTGGCGTCCGACGCCTTGCGATCGGCGCAGGCTGAGCTCGCGCACGCCAATCGCGTCGCAACCATGGGGCAACTCACGGCCTCAATTGCTCACGAGGTAAACCAGCCAATTAGTGCGGTGGTAATGAACGCACAGGCAGCTTTGCGCTGGCTCAGCGTTGATCCGCCCAATCTTGAGCAGGTCCGTCAGTCTCTAGACCTGATCGTTAAAGATGGGGTACGGGCCGGGGAAGTCGTGAGCGGGATTCGCGGACTTCTGAAGAAGGCACCGCCTCGGAAGGATGGCATCGACATCAACAACGCTGTCCTTGATGTCGTCGCTCTGACCCGAAGCGAAGTGCTAAAGCACGGCCTTTCGCTGCAGACAGACCTCGCGACCGGTTTACCGCTCGTGCAAGGCGATCGCGTCCAGCTGCAACAGGTGATTCTTAATCTTGTCATGAACGCCGTGGACGCGATGATTTGTATCGCGGACGCGGAGGAGCTCAGGATTAGCACTTCGAGCGATGCCTCTGACCGCGTACTCGTGTCTGTGCGGGATACCGGACCGGGCGTGGATCCGAATATCGTGGACCGCCTCTTCGAGGCCTTTTACACCACCAAGCCTGAGGGGATGGGAATGGGCTTGGTCATCTCTAGTTCGATCATCGAGGCGCATGGGGGACGGTTATGGGTCACCGCGAATGAACCTCGGGGGGCTGTGTTCCAGTTTAGCCTGCCTGCAAAACAAAACGGCGTTTCTGGTGATAGACCGCGCCAAGTCTTGGCAGCATGAGTCTCGATGCAAGTAGTCTGCTGGATCTGGCGGAAGGGTATCACAGGCGCATTGCCAACCCCTTCTCAGGCACCGAAAATACTAGGAGCCTGTCCGAGTAATCGGATTTTTCTCGACGAAGAACAAGCGTCGTGATTCAAACGGTGGATGAGCAAGACATTTCGTCCTTGGGACGTTGATCAGGTTTGGCTGCTGCCGCCATCGATCCAGGATTTGGTGCCTTCCGGGCACACGGCCCACTTTGTGCGCGACACGGTTCGCACCGGCTTGGACCTGTCGCGGATCATGGATGTCTACGACGAGGAGCGCGGCTTTCCGCCCTATCATCCTGGCATGATGGTAGCGCTGCTGCTTTATGCGTACAGCCAGGGGATCTACTCGTCGCGCAAGATCGCACGGGGCTGCGAGGAGCGGCTGGATTTTGCGGCTGTAACGGGGATGCAGCGTCCGGACTTCCGCACGATCAGCGAGTTCCGCAAGCGGCATTTGGCTGCGCTCTCCGGATTGTTCCGGCAGGTTCTTGCGCTGTGTCGCGCGGCGGGGCTCGTGAAGCTTGGCCACGTGGCGCTCGACGGCACCAAGATCAAGGCCAATGCCGGGATCAACAAGGCGATGAGCTATGGCCGGATGAAAGAGGCCGAGCCGAGGCTTGCGGCGGAGATCGAGGGCTGGCTGGCCCAGGCCGCCCAAGCCGACAAGGCTGAGGATCGTCAGCTCGGAGCCTCGAAGCGTGGCGACGAAATGCCCGAGTGGATGGCCAACAAAGAGAAGCGGCTGGAGAAGATCCGGACCGCCAAGGCTGCGCTGGAAGCTGAAGCCAAAGCCAAAGCCAAAGCGGCCTCGAAGCCGGGCGACGACCGCTCCGGCGACGGCGG
>NZ_JAGWDK010000039.1 GCF_018398875.1 Bradyrhizobium sp. sGM-13
CGCTTGCCAATAAAATTGCGCGCATGGCCTGGGCCATGATGGTACGCGGAGAGCAGTTCAAAGAGCCAAGATTGCTGCCAGCAGCATAGACAATAGGAGTTTCAACGATTGGCGAGGGCATGACGACGTAATGCAGATACGGTTGTTCCGGGGATTGGGAGAGCCCGTTTGGGTCAACGCACTTTCAAGTGCATGCGAACGATTGGGACCCGATCCGCGCAGAGCATTAGGGCCAGCGGCTACACCTGCCGCATCAACAGGCCGGACACGTGACCGCACCCGACCAATGCTGCAAAACGTCAGAAAGTTCTTGCCAGGGCGCCGTCCACACGTGACCCAACTCGGAAATGAGCCATCCGGCCGCTTACGAATCGATCAGTCTTGCTGACCAATTGACGGACCTCTGACTGTCGGACCTGCGATCGCCTCGCCGCTGATCCGCATAGTGCTGATGCAGGTCGCCGTGATCTTCGGCGCAATGCTGTCGGGCGATACGGCACCGTGGTGCCGTTCTACATCCTGATCGGCTTGAAGATGCTGTTCGATATCCGCTGGCCCTCTAAGAGGGCAAGGCAGGCGGAGGTTGAATAACAAACGCCCGCCTCGATGGCGCCGACGGGCGCCTGAATGATGGCCGAACGCGATTCTTGCGAACAAGGACGATCTCGATTCGATTGCGCCATCTAGGCGGACGGGCCGCTCAGAGCGTAGAGAAGGACCACTCCGGCCATGAAAACGACGATCAGCGCAGTCGAGTCGTAGCCCATCTTGAGGACCGTCCAGTTCCTTCGCTCGAGAAGGCCGAGCAGCAGGATTCCGGTCATCACGATCGCAAGCATGCAAGCAACGAATTCGAACCGTCCTGTATGGTTCAGCACCGGGTCACCGATATAGACCACGTCCGCCAGGAATATGAGGAGAAGGTTGAAGACGTTGGAGCCCAAAATGTCGCCGACGGCCAGGTGGTAACGCTTCAGCCGGACCGCCGCGGTGATCGTGCTCAGTTCGGGCAGGGAGGTGGACATTCCGACCAGCAAGAAGCCGACGAAACTCGTTCCAAGACCAGTCTGCTCGGCGAGCGCATCGCCGGAGACAGAAAGTAGGAACCCAGCGCCGAAAATGACCGCCGCGACCCCGATCAGCCCGACGATAAGCATTCTGAGACTTCCGCCCCGCGGCTTATGGACAGGTACGTTCGCGGAGTCGTCCTCTTCCTTGCCGTCCCGGCCGAGGGCCACCCAGACCCTCCGCTTCTCGTAGCGGGCGGACATCCACAAAGCACCCAGACAGAGCAGGAACACGGCCGCTGACCAGATGCCGACTCCGAAGACAGGATAGTCGCCGGTCGCCATGGCGATGGAGATCACGGCGAGCACGATAACGACGAGCACTCCCTGGAGCAGGATGGCCGGCGTGGTGATGAAGGAGGTGAGCGCCTCGCGCCCGACCAACGGGTCGACTGCGGCGAGAAGGACGAGGTTGATGGATTCGCTGCCCAGAAGGTTATTGAGGGCGAGCAGCGGACTTGCCGTGAAGGCGGCGGTGGATACGGTGGAGATCTCGGTCAGGGAGACGATGCCGCCAAGCAGCAACATGCCGGCGAAACCGTGGCCCATTCCAGTGCGACTGGCCAGTTCGTCCACCAGCCGCACCATGCGCGTTCCGGTGATCCAGACAACGATCGCGCTGGCGGAGAAGATGGCGATATTGATCCAGACGGACCAGCCGCTGAAATCGAGCAGTTCAGATAATGAGCCGATCCCATCCGCCATAGTGTTCATCGCTGCGCGTCCCGCGTGGCAGGCTCAGTCCGATCAAGATAAGGCCCGCGGTCACGTCAAAGACGATGCCCGCCGTCACGCCGCCTTCGAACAGGAAGGGCGAGACGGCAATCCAGGCGCCAAGCGCGACGTTGAGGAACCGCACCGGCCGGGCGACCTCGGCCATGGCCGTGACGGCGACCATAATCACGATGCAGCCAACGACGTGGTCGCTGAAATAGAGCCGCGGCTCAGTACCGACGACGAGCGGCGTAGTCATCAGCAGCGCGCCGAGTGCGGTGCTGGCGACCAGCGTCCACGGATAATTGACGCCGCCGGTGATGAAATCGCGCAGGACCTGCCCGACAGGACGGTCGAGGTCCGGCTCCGGCGTCTGGTTCTCAGACAAAGCCGGGCCGCCCGTCCAGAAGGTGCGCCAGAACGGCTCGCCGGCCCGCGCGGCGCGGCGGAGATATTGGCAGGTCGCCAGCACCTCGTCGATCGAATAGGGGATCAGCACCACTGTCACCGCGGCCTGGAGGATGCAGAGCGTGCACAACGCTCCGATCAGCGGCGGCTGAATTATGATGAAACTGACGCTGACGATGCCGAGTGGGATGATCAGCAAACCGAAGAGCAGCACCATCCACGGCATTGTCCGCCAGCGGCGGCGGTCACCAATGGCGCCGGCGAGGATGTCCAGCGCGTAGGCGAACGCGCCGAACCCCGCGTCGGCGATGGGAAACCCCTTCGACACCCATGAGGTCACGACGGCCTCACTGCCGTTCTTCGTCATCGATGTGCCTGGCCCGAAGAAGGGATCCCACAGCCCATCGATATGACCGAGTTGAAAGGCCGCGAGATAGCGCGACACGAACAGACCCACAAAGGCAAGCGCGACGATCGGGATGCGCTGCGTGAAGGAGGATGGCGAATAGCTCCATCCGAGAGGCCGGTCATCGTCCGCCGCCAGCGCGCGGCGGCTGATCCCCGGTGTGGGCGCCACCATCACGGCGAACACGACGACTAGCATGCCCAGAAGCGTATCGACCGAATAGGCGGCCGCGCTCGTCGTCCAGAAGACAAGCGGCGCGAACATCACCCATACTCCGACGGAGGCCGTGAGCCATTGTACCCAGATGCGGCGGCGCGACATCCCCGTGAGAGCAAAGCCCAGAATCAGGAAACCCGAGACCATCTCGCTTGCGCCCAGCCAGGCGTTGCGGACTTCGGCCGGCGCGATTTCGTGGCCGAGCGCCGGCGGAGCAAGAGCGGTGACCGGGTCAAACAGCCCTTGGATAAACGGAGAAGCGATCAGCCAAAGCGCCAACGCCGCGTTGGAGAGCGGCGCCCAGAGCGTCAGCGCACGGTACCGCTCAACCGCCGCTTTCACTTCCTTTTCGCTGCGCTCCAATGGCTTCTTGAGACGCTGTTCCGCCTGCTCGAGTTCGGGTTCCGAAGCGGCCACCGCCGAAGGTTCGAGCTTATTCTTGACGTACCAAGTGGTCGGATCCTCCTTCAGCCGGCTGATCATCTCCGGCAGGACGCCACTGAGGCTGTGGCGGGGCCTCCAGCCGAGCAGGGTCTTCGCACGCGAAATGTCGATCTCGAAGTGATCATCCGAATTCTCGATCATCCAGGATCGGATATCAGCATCCTCGCCGAGCACCTTGTCCTGGACCCAAGAGCCGAGCTTGGTGACGCTCTTTGGCAGCGCGAGTGTCTGCCAGTCCTCGCCATGGACGAGCCGGCCGATGCGCTTCTGCAAATCCTCGTAGGAGAGCGTCTCCTCTTCGCCGATAAGGAGCTGCGTCTCGTCCGGAAGCTCCGCGCGGCGGTCCACCGTCCGCGCCACGGCATCGACGAGATCGTCCCGGTGCAGGTAGGGCTGGCCGTGACTGATGTCGCCGGTGAAGAGATAAGCGGTCGGCAGGCGCTCGAAAATGCGGGCAATCTGCTGGGCTATGAAGGTTGCCCGGCAATCCTCGTCATATACGCCCGCCAGCCGCAGGACCACCGTCTTGATACCGCCCCGCCTCTCGGCGATCAGCGCTTCGGTCTTGGCCTTGGATCTCGGATAGGCCCAAGGTGGATCGAGCGGCGAATCCTCATTGATCCGCACGGCCTTTTCCGGACTCGGGGCATGCACGAGCAGCGTGCTGGAGAAGACGAACTGCCCGGTCTCGAATTTCTGCAGCGCGTCGAGGAGACGGCGCGTGCCCTGCACTGTGACGGCATCATATTTCGGGTTGTCTTCCCCGGTCGTGTCGTAATACGCGGCGAGATGGATGACCGATGCGATGCGATCGCCCGCGCGCTTGCGGACCTCCTCAAGGGTCTCAGCCACGCTCCGGTCCGAGGTCAGATCGATCTCGATCGTCACCATGCCCTCGGGCGGATTCTTCGGCTGCGCGACATCGAGCCCGATCACGCGATAGCGATCCAAAAGGCTCCGCACGATCGCTTGGCCGAGAAAGCCGCTTGAGCCGGTGATGAGCACGGTCGGAAGCCTGGTTCTCGGCATCTGTTCTCTCGGAAGCGACCTCCCTGCGGGGCCAACTCAAGCTTAGGGACAAGGTTCCTGACGTCGTGGGAGACAGCCGCCAACACGCATCGCCTTCAGCAATGCTGCGTGGAACAGCGATCTTCGGCTGACGTTTTGGTGCCCGGAGGAACACGGTGTTCGAGGATCTCGCGAGGTCGTCGGCGATATCGTCGGGACCAACCTGTTCAAGATCGCTGCGATCGCCGCACCGCTTATACGCATCGTTTAACGGTGCACCGGGAAAATCCTGACGCAAGGTGCTTGCCCCTTTGTGTTCTAGTTTGATGGTGAACGGTGTCCTATGCGCTTTCTGCGGCGAATTGCAGTCGCTCGCATGTCGAGCACGCATCTGACCAAGAGAAAGGCGGAGTGACAGAAACTTAATATTGTCACACTGGCGCTTCTCAGGAACGCAACATATTTCGTTATCACCGGTCGGATATTTCGGTATCACCGCTCCGCACTTGGCCTTCATCGATGATGAGGCCGCCAGTCGCGCTCCCTTCAAATAAACAATGCCCTTAAAGTGCGCCTTGAAAGTAGGCAACGCAGTTGCGCAAGCAGGCTGAGCGCGAGCTCCTGGTTCGTAAAGCCCGCCGAGCCGAGACGGCTTCTCATATGATCGAGTGGCTGGCCTCGGACCCAAGCAAGCAAGATAGGATCAAATAGAAATGGCTATTTTTCGCCTATTGGAGAACTCTTCCTTGGAACTGGGGCCGAAGGAGGTTAACTGCATTATAGAGGCATACGAGCAAACGTTGCACACCCTCTGCGTCAAGGATCGCGACGATCCCCTCACGGAAATGATTGCGAAGATGATCATCAAGATCGCGCAAACTGGTCTCTATGATCCGGCACAGCTTCCAGCTCTGGCAATCAAAGAACTAGGCGTCCGGTAAGGCCGCCGCAGTTGGCGGCCTCGTTTTGGAGAGAGCGTTACAGTGACAGAATATCGCGCCTACCTCATTGGCTCGGATGGCCATTTCGAAAGCTCCCGCGCGTTCGTCTGCGACACTGACGAGAACGCTATCGTGTGGGCAAAGCAGATGGTGGGCCAGCAGCCCGCGGAGCTCTGGAGCGGGACGCGGCTGGTTCAACGCTTGTCCCCTCCCGACGAACAACGGGCCGTCAGCCATGAAGTTCATGAAGGTCGATTGGTGCCAAAGGGCGAAACGTAGGTTACCTCCCGTTTGGGTTGGGCGAAGTCGCCTTTGGCACGTCGCGTCATTTCGCTGCGCTGCGGAATGTGGTCGCTATCCGGGCATAGCGGACTTTGGCAAGCCGTCCGCCCGGCAGATTTATAATTTCACGGCCTAGATTGCTCGAACTGCATTCATGCCAGCAGCCACTTGGCTACTTTGCATGGGGTTGTTTTCGATATTTAGTGGGAGTGAGACCGGTGCCGGTCTCGCGGCTGTCGTCCCGGTGATGATCGTGGGATCGCTTGCCGAGCCGTAGCTCGCCGCCGCACGGCCCGCCTTCGCCCTTCGGGCTACGGCGCGGCAGCCTTCACTCGCTTCGCGAGCATCACTCCGTCGAGCTGTTCCACTCCGTCGAGCTGTTCGCCATTCGAATAGGAACCTGCGGCGACGCAGCGGGTTCTTCAACCGGGCGACAACTCAACACGGTATCGGACGAATCCGATGGCATCCCCAACTGCATCAGATGTTCTGGTCGAGACGTTGCTGGACTGGGGTGTCGATACTGTTTTCGGCCTTCCCGGCGACGGCATCAATGGCATTATCGAAGCATTGCGCACTCGCCAGGAGCGGATCAAATTCATCCAGGTGCGCCACGAAGAGGCCGCTGCCTTCAATGCTTGCGCTTATGCGAAGTGGACCGGCCGGCTTGGCGTATGCCTTGCAACCTCGGGCCCGGGCGGCATTCATCTCCTCAATGGTCTCTACGACGCCAAGCTCGATGGACAGGCCGTGCTCGCCATCACCGGCCTGCAGTTTCACGACCTGCTGCACACATTCACGCAGCAGGATGTGGAACTCGACAAGCTTTTCATGGATGTATGTGTCTACAATTCCCGTGTGATGGGGCCCCATCACGTTCAGAACGTATTGGAACTGGCCTGTCGCACGGCTCTGGCCTACCACGGCGTCGCGCACGTCTGCGTTCCCGTCGATATTCAATCGCAGCCAGCAAGCGCCGGCAAAAGATCCGAGCGCAATGTACCTAATCACGTTTCGGAACTGATGGCTCGCTCCGCAAACATCGCGAGTGACGACCAGCTCGCCAGGGCCTCAGCGATCCTCAATGCCGGAAAGAAGACCGCAATTCTTGCGGGTCGTGGCGCGCTCGATGCACGCAATGAAGTCCTCGCGGTGGCGGAGCGCCTCGCGGCGCCGGTCGTCAAACCGCTCCTGGGCAAGGGTGTCATCCCCGATGACAGTCCGTATTCCGCAGGAGGTATTGGCCTTCTTGGTACGAAGCCCGCACAGGAGGCGCTTGAGAATTGCGATACGCTTTTGATCGCGGGAAGCAGCTTCCCCTACATAGAGTTCTACCCAAAGCCGGGACAGGCGCGGGCGGTGCAAATCGATGTCGATCCCAAGCGGATCGGTTTGCGCTATCCCGTCGAGGCCGGATTAGTCGGCGATACCGCGAAGGCGCTCCAGGCGCTCCTTCGGCGGCTTGATTACCGCGACGACCGCTCGTTCCTGGAGCAAACCCAGGCAGGGATGAAGGAGTGGAATGACTTGATGATCGAAAGGGGCACCCGCAGTGACAAGCCGATGAAACCCGAGGTGGTTGCGCACGAGCTCAACAAGTTAATTGCCGATGATGCGATCGTCGCAACGGACTCAGGAACCATCACCACCTGGATCGCCCGGCATTTGGTGATGCGCGGCAACATGATGTTCTCATGTTCCGGCAACCTGGCGACCATGGCTTGCGGCCTGCCCTACGCCATTGCCGCTGCAGTGGCCCATCCCGGCAGGCAGGTGGTGGCCTTCGTGGGCGATGGCGGCCTCACCATGCTGATGGGTGAACTCGCCACGTGCGTGAAGTACGGCTTGGATATCAAGATCGTGGTCATCAAGAACAATTCATTCGGGCAGATCAAGTGGGAGCAGATGGTGTTCCTGGGCAACCCTGAATACGTTTGCGACCTGCAGCCAATCGATTTTGCCGCGGTAGCGCGCGGTTTCGGCCTGACCGGTCTCAGTGTTGACGATCCGACCCGCTGCGGGGCAGTGCTGCGTCAGGCGATGAACACGCGCGGCCCGGTATTGTTGGAGGCCATAGTTGATCCGCACGAGCCACCGATGCCGCCAAAAGCGACATTGAAGCAGGTCGCGCATCTTGCCGAGTCTCTGGCCCGCGGTACGCCGGCGAGCGGTAGAATCGCGCTGACGGTAGTGTCGGACGTTGTCCGCGAGATCACTTAGCAAGCAACTTAGCTCGTCGTCTTCAACCAGTAACCGCGCCCGCATGTTGTCCGCCCGGCTGCGAGATTCCATTCAGCGCCACTGCCGCGCCCAGAGACCGCTATGTCGCGAAGCGCAATTATCCCGACCAGCCGCTTGTCGCGATTGAGCACGGCCAGCCGCCGCACCTGAATGTCGGCCATGTTGCGCGTGACTTCTTCGATGTCCTAGTCCTCGAAGCAATACTTGACGTCCGCTGTCATGACATCGCGGACCCGCGTCTCCGGGCCGCGACCCAATGCGATACCCCGGGTGGCAATATCGCGATCGGAGATCATCCCCACCAATCGGTCATTTTCAGGGTGAGGTGGCGATGCGCGAATTGGAACCTATTTGCCATCCCAATCTTGTCAGAGTCACGTCTTCCCGTGTCAACGATTACGCATATGCGGATACTAGAGGTGTCTCTTTGCATCGCAGTCGCCATGGCCGGATGTCAAAGAGAAGAGCGGCAACTCCGGCTTGACCCGCCGGTTGCAGCAGCGCTCGACGAGATCGCGCTGATGCCGAACGGGATCAGTGGCGCGCCGCCGGAAATATTCCTTGCGCTGGGTCGGCCCTACGAGACGAATGCCTATAATCTCAGTCAAGGCAAGCGGTTGTATTCCTGGTTTGGCTGCAAAGCGTGTCATGCCGACGGGCAGGGCGGAGCAGGGCCAGCCTTCCTCGACGGCTGGTGGAATTATGGACCGGAGATCGTGTCGATCGTCGCGTCGATCCGCGATGGCCGTCCGCATGGCATGCCCGCATTCCGTGACAAGATGACGACCGAGCAAATCTGGCAGCTCGCAGGTTACGTGCAGACCATCGGGGCTTATTCGGTAAAGACAGCCGCGCCCGGCCGCAACGACGAGAAGCACACCCGGCCTGCCGAAAACCGCGGCCCGGCCGCTCTGCTGTTCGATGAGGGGCCTCGACCGCTTCATTCTGATCAGGGGCCGAGGCCGTGAGAAAGGGACCTGGACGCGGATTGGTGCTGGCGCCGGCAGCGGTCCTGATGCTTGCCGGATGCGCGGGATGGCAATCCGTAATCGACGTTCAGGGCGCCTCGGCAATCAGCATCAAACAATTGATCATTCTGTTCGTCGCGGTTTGCTCAGTGGTATGGGCAATGGTGATGGCCGTGCTGATCCGTGCGTTATGGCAAGAGCGCGAAGAGCGCGGCCGTCCTGCCGATCTCGATCCCCAAACCGAGCGCCGAATGACAAGAGCCGTCATAGCGGCGACAGCTATGACCGTCGTGATCCTCACCGCGTTCACGACAGCCAGCTTCTTCACTACCCGGGCACTGAGCCTTGCAAACCATGATGATCTCACGATCAAGGTGCGAGGTCAGCAATGGTGGTGGAGCGTCGAGTATCTTAGCCCGTCGGAGCAGCGCCTTCAGACAGCGAACGAAATTCACATTCCGGTCGGGCGGAACGTGCGGCTTCAGCTCGAAGGCGCTGACGTCATTCACTCGTTTTGGGTGCCGAACCTTGCAGGCAAGCAGGATTTGATCCCCGGTCGGCCAAACACACTCACGATCCGGGCCGAGCGCCCGGGTATGTATCGTGGACAGTGCGCCGAATTCTGCGGTTTGCAACACGCGCACATGGCGTTCTTTGTGATCGCCGAAGAGCCGGCTGCCTTTGAACGCTGGGTGAATTCGCAGCAGCAGAGCGCAACAGATCCTTCCGATGCCGATGTTATTGCCGGCCAGCAGGTGTTTCTCTCGCGGCCTTGCGCCGCTTGCCATACGATCCGCGGCACATCGGCAACCGGCACGACCGGCCCCGACCTCACGCATGTCGGCGGGCGGAAGTACATCGCCGCCGGTCTTCTCGAAACGACGCGCGGCTCGCTTGCGGCATGGATCGCCGATCCGCAGGCGCTCAAGCCCGGGAACAACATGCCTATGGTACCGCTGAACGCGGATGAACTCCGGTCCGTGTCGGCTTACTTGGCGAGCCTCAAATGAACGAGGCGAAGCCGGACACTCGCGACAGCGAGCTGGCACCACCGGCTCTTGCAGCGGCGCTGGCAGAAACGTGGAGAACGCCCGCTGGTCTATGGGGTGTGCTGGCAGCCGTCGACCACAAGATCATCGCTCGCCGTTACATCATTACGGCATTCGTTTTTCTCGCGCTCGGCGGCGTTCTCGCCCTTCTCATGCGCCTGCAACTGGCGCAGCCGGAGGCGAGGGTACTGAGCCCGGACCGTTACAACCAGATCTTCACGATGCATGGCACGAACATGATGTTTCTGTTCGCCGTGCCGGTGCTGGAAGCCATCGGCGTATACCTCGTTCCGCTGATGGTGGGGACGCGCAACATTGCGTTTCCGCGACTGAATGCCTTTTCATACTGGATCTTTCTGGCGGGTGGAGCGCTGCTCTGGATCGCATTCGTGCTCGACATGGCACCTGACGTCGGCTGGTTCGCCTATGTACCGCTATCAGGTCCGCAATACGGCACCGGAAAGCGCGCCGATGTCTGGGCGCAAATGATCACGTTCACCGAGATCGCGGCGCTGGCGGTGGCAGTGGAGATTGTGGTTACCGTGCTCAAGCAGCGTGCACCCGGCATGTCGCTCGACCGAATTCCGCTGTTCGTTTGGTCGATGCTTGCGACCTCCTTTGTCGTCATCATGGCGATGCCAGCCGTCATTTTCGCAAGCACGAGCCTGATTCTGGATCGCTTGGTAGGAACTCATTTCTTCAATCCGGCGGAAGGCGGCGATGTGCTGCTCTGGCAGCATCTGTTCTGGTTTTTCGGCCATCCCGAGGTCTACATCATCTTTCTTCCTGCCGTCGGAATGGTCTCGGCCATCGTCGAGACCTTCGCGCGCCGCCCGGTGTTTGGCTATCTCGCCATGGTCATGGCGCTGATCGCCACCAGCATTCTGGCTTTTGGCCTGTGGGTCCACCACATGTTCGTGGCGGGATTGCCGCGGCTTGGCCAAAGCTTCTTCACGGCATCCAGCATGTCCATCGCGATTCCTGCCGGCGTCCAGGTCTTCTGCTGGCTGGCGACGCTGTGGGATGGCGCGCCCGTATTCAGGACGCCGCTCTTGTTCGTCATCGGCTTTATCGTAACTTTTGTGATCGGCGGACTAACCGGTGTCATGGTGGCCTCGGTACCCTTCGATACTCAGGTGCACGATACCTACTTCGTCGTCGCTCATTTCCACTATGTGCTGATCGGTGGCGCTGTATTTCCGTTGCTGGGCGGCATCTATTATTGGTTTCCGAAAATCACCGGCCGCATGATGAGCGAAACCCTGGGCAAGTGGGCGTTCTGGCTGATTTTCGTGGGGTTCAACCTGACGTTCTTTCCGATGCATATATTGGGAATTGCGGGTATGCCGCGTCGGATCTACACATATCAGCCCGATATGCCCTGGTATGGGCTCAACATGTTCGTGAGCATCAGCTCACTCGTTCTTGTTGCGGGATTTCTCGTGTTCTTCGTCGATGCGATCCGTTCGGCGCGCGTCGGAGCATCCGCAGCCGAAAATCCGTGGGATGCACCGACGCTGGAATGGGCGACGACATCACCGCCGCCAAGTTACAACTTTGCGCAAATTCCCGTCGTCAATGGATTAAGTCCGCTTTGGGATCAGCCGGCCTGCCTTATGGTCGCAAGCGGGCTGCGCACGGACCGGCGCGAGCTGATCGTCAGCACGGTCGCAACAGCAAAACCCCAGGTACGGGAGGCCTCACCAAGAGATTCGATCTGGCCATTCTGGGCTGCAGTCGCGACCAGCGTGATGCTGATCGGGTCGATCTTCACGCCATGGGCAGTGGTTTGGGGGTCTGTTCCAGTTGCGGTCGCTTTGATCGGTTGGTTTTGGCCCAAGGCAACCCCCGAGGATGAATTATGAAGACACGCGTGGTCGCCGATTTTTCCGACCTACCCATTCACGGCTTTCGCAGCGCCAGCGTAACCTGGTGGGGAACGCTGGCGTTCATGTTGATCGAGGCGGCCGGCTTTGCACTCGTGATCGCCGTGTACCTCTATTTGATGAACCTCGCCGCGATATGGCCGATCGACGCGCCAAAACCCAACCTGCTGCCCGGAACGCTGGTGACGGTGATCCTTCTCGTCAGCGCCATACCCAACTATTTAATCTCGCGATGGGCTGAGCGAGAAGACTTGCGCAAGGTACGAGTCGGCATGGTTCTGATGTCGGTTCTCGGAACAGTACCGCTTGCCGTGCGGGCTTTCGAATTCCCAGCACTTAATGTCAACTGGGACACCAATGCGTACGGTTCAATCGTATGGGCGCTGCTGGGCCTGCATACGGCGCACCTCATAACTGATCTGGTCGACACGCTTGTACTGGCTGCGCTCATGTTCACAAGAAAGGGCAACACTTCGCGCCGCTTCGGCGATGTGCAAGACAACGCGATGTACTGGAACTTCGTCGTCGTGACTTGGCTTCCGATATATGGCTGCATCTATTGGATTCCCCGCCTATGATCTCCAACAGAAATCGTCTTGCTCTGGAGGCTTGTACGGGTCTTTCGGTCGCGCCGGCGGTTTGGATCGTCAATACTCAACTCGGGCAGATCCTGCCTTATCTCGATTGCCAGCATCAGACGGCATATTCTGCAATGGCGTCATTTGCCGGCGCGGTCGCAGCTTGCGCGACGGCCGTGATATCGTGGCGCGCGGCGCAGCGCATGTCCATATCAGAGCCGTCGCCCAGGACGGAACTGAGTTTCGTCGGATCAATGAGCGCGCTGTCGGCGTTGCTCTTTGCTTTTACTCTTTTGATGCAGGGCGCAGCTTCACTGGTGCTCAGCGGATGCCAACGATAGTCCTCGCAATGTTGACACTATCTTGGTCAGCAGACCGCGTCTTCGCGCATGGCCCGGAGACGTACAGCAACCACCCGAGTTGGACGTTCGATCCCTGGATTATCATCCCTTTGCTGGTTCTCGGCGTGCCTTACGCAGTCGGCAGTGTGGTCCTGCGGCGGCGCGCCACAGTTGGTCGGAGCCTTCGACAATTGCGGTCGCTGAGCTTCCTGGGCGGCTGGCTTACGATCGCCGCCGCGCTGGCGTCGCCGTTGCATTGGCTCGGCGAGCGCCTCCTTTGCTTTCACATGATCGAGCACGAGATCCTCATGGCCGTTTCTGCACCGCTGCTGGTGGTGGCGCGGCCGATCGGAACATTATTATGGTCGCTGCCGCGCGAGGTCCGGGCCGCGGCTGGTCGCCTCCTGAACAGACCTGCTGTAAGTCTTACATGGGCATGGTTGACGACCGGCCGCAATGCGACGCTGGTCCATGGCATTGCGATATGGGCTTGGCATGCTCCGATCCTGTTCGATGCCGCAGTCACCAGCGCGCCGATCCATCGTCTGCAGCATCTAAGTTTTTTGCTGACCGCAGTCTTGTTCTGGTGGTCAGTTCTTTGGCGAAGCAATGCCGGCCTGGCGGCCTGGCATCTCTTCGTCACTATGCTCCATACGAGCATCCTGGGCGCGCTGATGGCACTTGCGCCCCGGGTGCTGTATCATCAGCCTCAGCCCGCGACGGTCGCGGCCTGGGATCTTACTCCGCTGGAGGACCAGCAACTGGCAGGCCTCATCATGTGGGTACCAGCGGCGACAATCTATGCAGCTGCAGCGCTTGCGCTGATCGCCCGCTGGATCAGGCGCTCCAGCGAGACAGGTAGATGTGGCGATGCCGTCCGCGCCATCTAGCCATCGATGGAAAGCCTGCGGAGTCGCTGGGCTCCTGCTTGCTTCCGCGACGGCGGCTGGAGCGATTTGGCATCGGCAGCAGCAATCGGAAGTGCTTGCCCGCGCGTTGGTCGGCGGCGATCCCGCGCGCGCGCCGCCCATCCTCCGGCGTTACGGCTGCGCAGGCTGCCATACGATACCGGGCATTCCCGGCGCCGACGGCCAGGTTGGCGGGTCCTTGTCCGGCATCAAGCACCGCGTTTATGTCGGCGGCATTGCACCTCATTCCCCGGATACCCTGGTGCGATGGATAGTCTCGCCGCAAGAACTGTCGCCGCGATCGGCGATGCCTGCAACCGGAATTTCGGAGGCCGAAGCCCGCGATGTCGTGGCCTATCTCTACTCGCGATGAGGATTACCATGGTCTTGCCGTCGGGCGCGAAGCCAGCGATTTGATATAGGCCGCAATAGCATCCCGGTCGCTATGAGGCAGCATTGCGGTATTGGCTACAACGCCGGCCATGGAAGATCCTATTCGGCCGTAACTTGGCGTGTTGCCGGACTTGAGCACTTCCGCGATATCGGCTGCAGTCCAGTTGCCGATCCGTCCTGGCGTTATGTTGGGAATATAGCCGACACCTTCCGGATCCGGCCCACCCGCGAAGCGGGTTTCAGGCTTGATGGCGCCGAATACATTCCGGGACGAATGACATTCGGCGCAATGCGCCACGGCTTCAACGAGATATCGGCCGCGTTTCCACGCAGCACTTCGCTCGGGATCATACAGGATCGGCGTCCTGTCCAAAAACAGGAGTTTCCAAAGGCCGATCAGCCGCCGAATACGAAACGGCGCAGCAAGAATGTGGGGAGGCGGCTTGCCTGAAACCGCGGGAAGCGTCCTCAGATAAGCCATGAGGTCGCCGATATCGTTGATCCGCATCTTCGAATAACTCGCGTAGGGAAACGCGGGGTAGTAATGATATCCGTCCGGAGAGACGCCGCTTAGCAGAGCATTGGCGAGATCGACCGTGCGCCATGCACCGATCCCATCGACAGGATCCGTTGATATGTTGGGCACGCGAAATACGCCATAAGCCGACGCCAGCGCCAAACCACCGCCCAGACGAAGCCGATCCGATTGCCCCGGCGATGCATGACAGGAGGCGCAGTCACCGGCTGCAAAGATTAGTCGCCCCCTGGCAGCATCACCTTCTTCGTTCAATGCCGCGTTCGAGTTGGCTGAAAATGCGGGGCGTGGCTCGGTGATAATCGAGACAGCAGCTATTGCGCCGATCGCGGCTGCAATGAGCAGAATCGCCAGCCAAGAGCCTGCGCGCATTGCGTTGGCCTCATGCAAGCAGAACGTTTCGTGCGGTGCAGTTAATGCAATTGATTTCCTGCGCTTAGGCCGTGCACCGTCACCGCACCAGTCCAGCCCGCGATGCCGCGCTTGTCCGCGATCCTGATTTGCCCGCGGCTAGCGTGCCGTTTCCGGGCCGCCGTCGCTGCCGTTCTTCGGTGAAGAGTCTTAGCGAGAAATAGTTGATGGTCGCGCGCAGGCCCTCATCGAGAGGGATTTTGGGACTCCAGCCCAGCACATCGCGCGCGCGCGAAATGACGGGGCGACGACGCTTGGGATCGTCCTGAGGCAGCGGATGGTACTCGACTGTGGATTTCGATCCCGTTTGCTCGACGATGAGATCGGCGATTCGCCTGACCGTCTGCTCCTCAGGATTGCCGAGATTGAATGGACCGGTGATCTCGGGCGGGCTTTCCATGAGAAGCTGGAGACCGGCCAATAGATCGTCAATGTAGCAGAACGAACGGGTCTGCGATCCGTCGCCATAGATAGTGATCGGAGTGCCCTTGAGCGCTTGAACGATAAAATTCGAAATGATGCGGCCGTCGTTCTCCAACATGCGTGGACCATAGGTATTGAAGATGCGTGCCACCTTGATCGGCATGCGATGAATGCGATGGCAGTCGAAAAAGATGGTTTCTGCAGCGCGCTTGCCTTCATCGTAGCAGGCGCGCGGACCAACCGGATTGACGTTTCCCAGATAGGTCTCGGGCTGCGGGTGAACATCGGGGTCGCCGTACACCTCGCTGGTCGATGCCTGGAGTGCTCGCGCGTGTTTTTCCCTGGCAAATTCGATCACATGGCCTGCGCCAAGGACGCACGTGTGTAATGTTCCGAGCGGGTCGCGCTGATAGTGACGTGGGGAGGCGGGGCACGCGAGATTATAGATACGATCAATTCGTCCGGCGATCTCGAGGGGATCGCGAACATCGTGCTCGATGAACTCGAAATCTGGATGGTTGAGCAGCGGCCGGATGTTCGACAACGTCCCAGTCAGGAAGTTGTCGACGCAGTATACGCGGTGACCTTGCTGAATGAGCCGGTCGCACAGGTGCGAACCGATGAAGCCGGCACCACCTGTCACCACCGTGTTCAGCTTCGAGGCGAAGCCCATTGTACGTCCTTTCACTCGTTTGCAACTCGTGACCATGCTTGCGGCAAGCCAATGTTCTTCGAAATTGCTCGGCTTGCCTTCGTAGCCACAAGGTACAAACAATTATTGCGCTCGACTGTTCCTGAATGAGCGTGACTTCGCCCCGAGAACGTCAAAGCGTTGACATGCGTCATCGCAGCGAGTGTCGGAACTCGCCGGATCTCGACCGCCTATACCGCTTCGACCGACGGTGCGCTTGCGGGCTGGCTGATCACCTCCTTGATGTATCCCTCAAACTCGGCCGCGCGAAATTCAGCCGTGTGGTTCTTGAGCACGCGCTCGCGCGCCGCGGCCGCAACCTTGCGGTGCTGCAGTTCGCCAGATCGGGAAAGGATATTCACGACGTCGTTGGCGCTACCGGCGAGAAGGATCTCGCGTTCGGGGACGAAGAATTCCTCGATGCCGGGCCAGCGATCACTGATGACCGGAACACCGCATGCTGCTGCTTCGAATAGCCGAACGCTCGGCGAATATCCGGCCGCCGCCATGTGCTGCCGAGTCAAGTTCAACGTGTAGCGGAGACTGCAATAGAATTTCGAGTGTGAGCCGGGCGGCAGGTGCTCGATGTGCCGGACGTTCTTCGGCCAGATCAGTCTGCTGGGGTATTGAGCTCCAGCCACGATGAAGTCGTGTTTCGGCAAGCGCCGGGCGGGTTCCAGGAGAAGCTCCTCCAGCAGCGGCTGCCGGTCCTCACTGTAGGTGCCGATGTAACCCAGCGTCCACTGCGTCGGGACTCTGACTCGCTTGTGAACGTCGACGTCTACGGCGCAGTAGAGCGCACGTGCCCGGGGACTGCCGTACATTCCCTTGATTAGTTGCAGGATCGGACCGCCCGTGAACGAAAGATAGAGGTCAAAACGGGGAATGAGCGAGGGGCTGATATATTCCGAGCTGTTGGTCGCTAACTGGCTCAGCGTCACGGGAGTATCGATATCGTAGAAGGCGGTGACGCCACGAGCGATGCTGGTGATCCAGTCGCCCAGAGCGGCACCATCGGGAACGAACGAGCCAAGCACGACGACGTCAGCGGCGGCCACCATCGAGCTATAGTGCTGTGATACGTCCCGCAACGAATCATAAAGCTTGATCCGGCAATGCGGCGAACTCGACAGATCGCGGTGATCGCCATACCAGGGCACATTGCGCTCGAGGAAGGTGATCCGGTGACCTCGTGCGGCGAGTGCCTTGATCAGTGCGCGATAGGTCGTGGCATGACCATTACCCCAGGAGGAGGTAATGGAAAGTCCGAACATCACGATGTCGAGCTTCATTCCGCTGCCTCTCTGCTGCTGATTGCGAGGTTCAAGACTTCCATCACCTGCCGTGCCCTCTGGGTATAGGTGTGCTGATCCAGGATGCGTCGGCGTGCGGCCTCGCCGATGCGTTCCGCCTGTTCAGGCCGCAAGCCTTCGATGAGCTCGACGACATCCCTGCCGTCGCGGGCGACGAGGATCTCCGTTCCGGGTTCGAGGAAATCGTCGATGCCGTCCCACGCATCGGTGATAATGCATGCGCCGGCGGCTGCGGCTTCAAAGATGCGCGTCGGGGGGGAGAAGCCGATCTTCGCCATGCTGTCGCGATTGATGTTCAGCGTGGCCAACCCGGAGCAAAAAAAGGCGTTGTGATCGCCACTGCCGACGTGGCCTGCGATGCTGACGTTTGCCGGCACTGGTTTATCGTCCCAGCCCGCGCCGCCAAGCAGGAATTTGCGGCCGGGAAGCATTTGCGCGGGAGCAAGAAAGAACTCATCGACTCTGGCCTCACGGTCCGGAAGGCGGTTGCCGAGGAAGCTGAGGTCGCATGCATAGTCATTCCGGCGCGGAGCAGGATGATGAGTCTGAGGATCCGCCGCGTTATAGATCGGAATGCATTGGCGTGCACCGAAGCGGCGGTAGCGCTCAACCACCTCGTCGCCTCCACCATAGGTGAGGACCAAATCATGCCGCGGAATTGTCCGGTGCAGATGATGAACGGGGTCAGTAGTCATGCTCTCCAGCGTCGCCGGAGCGTCGACATCCCAGTAGACGGTCATCAATCCGGTGCGAGCGAGCTCGGCCACCGCCAAATCAAGCTCCTCGTCGAAGACGCCGACCCCACTCGCCTTGGCAATCAAATCGGCCTGGTGCGCTGCTTCCTCCAGCGCGCGGCGCCAACCGTCCTCGGTCGCCGGATAGACCACCACGCGTGCCCAATCCGGATCGGCAATGTCGCGATGCCGCTGGCGCTCGAACGCATCGGGCTCGTAGAAGGTGATCTCCTGGCCAAGCGTGGCGAGCGCCTTTAGCAAGCCGCGATAGTAGGTCGCAGCACCGTTCCAGTACGACGACACCAGGCTCGATCCGAAAAAGGCGATCTTCATGACGAGACCATTTGTTCAGTTGCACGGCTGAGATCGGCCCGCGCCGGATTTCGTTTCCCACCGAGGACTTCTATGATACGAAGCAGTTCCTGCGCACGATGAGCGCATGTGTGGCGCGCGTGAATCGCCGCCAGGCCTCTGCGCGCAGTCTCGGCGGCGAAATCCTGGTCCTGCACCAGCGCCCGGAGCGCTGCAGCTGCCGCTCTACCGTTCTTCACCGTGACGAAGCTTTCCGGAGGAAACAGCCCTTCCGCATCATTCCATGGGGCGCTGACCAGCGGAATTCCGCAGGCGAGAGCCTCAAATACCCGTATGGTGGGAATGCCGGGTAGCTTCTCCACGTAGGGTCGGCGAGGCACGTGAATGGTCATGCGCGCGCGGGCGAATGCGTCCGGCGCGCGATGGTTGGGAAGCCAGCCGCGGAATTCGATGCCTGCGGTCCGCAACTGTTCACGCACGTCGTCTGGATAGCGCACGCCGAACAGTTGCGTTCTGAGTCCGGCTTCCACGGCCGGCTGGACGAGGAATTCCTGCAATTCCTGATCGCGCTCATCGTCGCCCCAGTTGCCGATCCATATCAGGTCGATATCCCTTGCCGCGTCCGACTGCGGGCGAAACAGCGCGACGTCGGCGGCCTCATGCCAGGTGAAGGCCCTGCGGCCCCAACCCAGGCGCTGATAGAGCTGCTGCAGTACCTCGCCAAAGGCGAGAATTGCATCGTAGTCACCAAGTTGAAAGTTGCCGATCTGGCTTGATGCCGTCGCCGCGCGGTGATGCGTGTCATGGAACAGCAAAAGAAAACGCCCGCGGTTGCGGCGTCTTGCGCCGAGCTTCTCGATCAGAGAGGGGTCGTTCCATTCGTGCACGACAACGACGTCGGCATCGTCGAGCGCCTGATCCAGCTCCAATGTCGCCAGATCATACGTCCGGAGGTCTGTACCTGGCACAAGTTGCGCCGATTCCCGCAAATATTCTTCACCGCCGTCGCGTAACGCGTTGAGCCGGCTCCAGCCATCGCACGGCTCGTAGATCGTGACCTGGTGTCCGAGGTGGAGAAGTTCGCGTGCGATGCCGCGCAGGAAATGAGCATTGCCGTGATTCCAGCACGACACGAACGAATGATAGAACATCACGAATTTCATGGTTGCACCTCGGCCAGCAGTTGGTGGGACCTCGGCGCGGCAGCGCGGGCGCTGCCTGTTAGTTCGCGATACAGCCCGGCATACGCATCAGCCATTGCCTTCAGCCGGTAACGGCGCGCCCTCAGCGTCGCGCGCTTCTGCAGGTCATGGCGCAGGGCGTCGTTCTGCGTCAGGCAGGCGAGCACCGTCTGCCACTCGTCCCGGTCGCGTGGCTCCACAAACAACGCTGCTCCATCCCAAAGCTCGCGAAATGTAGCAATGTCCGACAGAACGAGCGCGCAACCCGCCGTCGCTGCCTCGAGCACGGTAAGTCCGAACGGCTCGTACACGGCAGGCGACGCCAGGACCGAGGCGCATCGCATCCTCTCGAGCAATGCGGCATGCGACAACTCCGGCGAGCTTTCCGCATGCCGATCATCGCGGCCAATGCCCAGAGGTCCATTGGTCCGGATCGGCCAAGCCAGGTGCGGCGCGACCTCGCCAAGGATCGAAAGGTTCTTGGCCTCGTCCCATTGCCGTCCGGCAGCTAGTATGAATGGCTGCTTCCTTGTGCGGGAAGCGCACTCCTCTACTCCGTTGCGGATCACTAGGCCGGTACTTTCCGGCTGGTAGAGCTCTGTTATCTTGTCGCGAAAGCTATGCGTCGGTGCAATCCACCGATCTGCCGCGGATAGCCCGGCATGAACGTTGGTTATGTAGTCGAGCCATCGCGGCTCCGTGGGTTCCTCGCCGCGGCAGGCAAGCCACCAGGAGCGTACACAGGAGTGGGCGACAACGAGAACGGGGGCACGCCAGGTGCTGATCGCTTCGCGATAGCTGTTGAGATGCACGACATCCGGCTTCACGCGATTCTCGATCGCAGCTAGCCGATCGGCGGCGCGATGTAAATCCCGACCCTCGGGATCAAGCCATTCGAGCGCGAGATCGGTGATTTCAAGTGTCAGGCCGGAAACACCAGCGATGGACTCGAGTTGATCGTCGCGTGGCGCGGGGCCCAGCGTCACCAGCGAGACTTCCATTCCCATTTGACACAGCGCGCGCGCCAGCGTCGAGGCGTAGACCCAAACGCCGCCGACGGCGTCGGTCGTCATCAAGACACGGAGTCCTCGACACGGTGGAGTCATGGCCTCAACTCCGCCAGAGCTCTGCGCGACATGCGGAAAACTGCGGTAGTCATATCCGGGCCTCCAGCAGTTCAGAGGCCGCCGCGCCGCCAGCGCTGATATGGCTGTCCAGCCAGTGCTCGATGAGGTTCAGACCCTGCCGTACCGGGACCCGTGGTTCCCACTCGAGCGCTTGCGATACCGCGCTGATATCGGAGACATACCAAGGCTGATCACCGGGACGCCAGGCGGCGTAGCGGACATCCGGCCGATCATCACGCAATTCGGTGATGAGCTCGAGCAAGTCCCGCAGGCTGATCGCGTTGGAGGGACCGCCACCCAGATTGAAGATCCGGCCGGAAATGCCGTTGATGTTGTCGAGCGCTGCGATCCAGGCGTTGACCGCGTCATCGACAAACAGGGCGTCACGGACCTGGTGGCCGTCCCCATAGATCGTAATCGGCCGCCGCCGAATGGCCTGAAGCAGAAAGTGTGCGATCCAGCCCTGGTCTTCGTTGCCAAACTGGCGCGGGCCGTATACGCAACTCATCCGCAGCACGACCGAGCGCAAGGCGAAGACGCGCGCGTAATCCCGGACATATTGATCGGCGACGCCCTTCGAACATCCGTAGGGACTATACAGATCGAGCAGGGCGTCCTCGGCCACGCCACAGGCGAGCCGCGGCTCGTCGGGCACATAGCGGCCGTCGACGCGATGCACCTCGGATGTATCGAGCAACCTGCCGTAGACCTTGTTGGTCGATGCGAATACGATAGGAGCGTTCGGATTGTGCCGGCGTATCGCCTCCAGCACGTTGAGAGTGCCATGCCCGTTGATCTCGAAATCCGAGATCGGGTCCTCGATGCTGGTGGTGACCGCTACCTGGGCAGCGAGGTGCATGACAGCGGTGCTTGCCGAAACCAATGCGTTGACGGCATTCGCATCGCGTATATCGGCGATCTCGATCGAAACAGGGTTACCGTATCGCTGCCTCAGCCACTCCGCGTTCTCTTCGGATCCCCGTCGCGACAGGTTGTCCATGGCCACGACGCTGCGCCCGCGTGCGGCAAGCCCGGCGGCGATGTTGCAGCCAAGAAATCCGCAGCCGCCGGTTACCAGGATGCGTTCGGAAGCGCTCTTGATACTGGGACTAGCGAACGTCATGCCACGAGCCCCCGTTCCTCCAGCTCGCGCGTAGCTGCTTCAACCGAATCGACAGCCGCCTGACCCGCGAGCCATTGCGCGAGCCGGGCAAGCCCGTCCTCGAAATCGACTTTCGGAACGTAGCCGAGGCGACTGCGGGCCTTGCCGATATCGGCAAAGCAATGGCGGATATCGCCCGCGCGATATTTGCCGGTCACCTGCGGAGCGATGCGCGGCCTCCCCGTCACGCGGGCCAGATCACTGGCGACGGAGCTGATGCTCCGGCACTCGCCCGAACCGATGTTGTAGACGTCGCCAGCGCCGTCGTGGCATTCCAGCGCCAGCTTGCATGCCTGTGCGACGTCCTGGACATGGACAAAATCCCGGCACTGGTTGCCGTCCTCGAATATCAGGGGCGGGCGGTCGTTGAGCAGCCGCGACGCAAAGATCGAGAGCACTCCGGTGTATGGGTTCGACAGCGACTGCCGCGGCCCGTAGACATTGAACAAGCGCAGTGCCACGGTCGGAATGCCATAGGCCCCGCCGATGATCAGGCACTGGCGCTCCTGATTGTACTTGCCGAGCGCATAAATCGAGCTCAGCGAGGGCTGCTTGCTTTCGGGAGTTGGCAGCGGCGTCAGCGGCGTGCCATCGCTGTCCAGCACTTCCCAGATGCCGCGACGGAGTTGTTCGACAGGACGCGGCTGCGGCGCGACAGTCGTTCCGTCGTCGCGCCTGGCGAGCCCCTCGCCATAGATGCTCATCGAAGAGGCGCAAACAAGCTTCTCGACCGGCCGGGAGGCGAGCGCTTCGAGAAGCACGGCGGTGCCGAGATCGTTGATGCTCGTGTATGTGGCAATCTCGTACATGCTCTGACCGACGCCCACCGCGGCGGCGAGGTGAATGACGGCATCCACGCCGGCAAGTGCCCGGTCGACCTCGCTTCTGCTTCTGATATCGCCGACAATCAGTTCTGCTTCCTCGTCGAGATAGTTCGGACGCGCACCGTCTCGGTGAACTTGCGAGGCAAGCGCATCCAGAATCCGCACCGAGTAGCCGGACGAGAGCAGAAGGTCGGTTAGGTGGGAGCCGATGAAGCCGGCACCCCCCGTGATCAGAATGCGCTTTGACATCGTCCCTCCAGAAACGGCTGTTGCTCACCTCGGCGGACCCGAATGCCGCCATGGGAGAAATGTTTTGATCCGGCGATTGCTGCGGGCTCTGTCGTAAAGCCGACATTGGCTTTGCGAAGCGCACGTCGGTCGAACGCAGAGAAAATTTGTTTGTTCCTGAAGTCGTGAGGTCGAGGGCCTCGTCAAATGGTTGAGGCGGTAAGTCACCGATCGAACGACGAGCGGATTCGGTCGCACCAGCATGTGTTGGCGCGTCGAGACCTCGTCAGAACGCAGGCGCTCGACTGTGCAGCATATCGCGTCCGGTTCCGACCGATGCTGACGCCAACGCCAGGTGTTCATCTACCGCCGCAGCGACGTCGGCGAAGGTCTGGCGGCGGCCGATCGGTCCGCTTGGCAGCGATGGTCCAAACAGCAGCACCGGAACCTGCTCACGGGTATGATCGGTGCCCCGCCAGGTCGGATCACAACCATGATCAGCGGTGATGACCAAGAGATCGTCCTCGCGCATTATCCGGCGGATCTCCGGGATGCGTGCGTCGAAAGCCTCCAGCGCGGCGGCATATCCGGCCGGATCACGGCGATGCCCATAGAGGCTGTCGAAGTCGATAAAGTTTGCAAATAACAACCCGCCGTCGGGCAGGGCGGCTATTCCTTCAAGCGTTCGGTCGAACAATGCGGCATTGCCATTGGCCTTGAGCACGCGTCCGGTGCCGCTGTGTGCAAATATATCGCCGATTTTCCCGATACTAAGGACGCAGCGGCCGGCCTGCGTCGCGCGGTCGAGGACCGTCGGGCTAGGCGGTGGAACGGAGTAGTCGCGCCGGTTTCCGGTGCGAACGAAACCCTCCGCCGACGAGCCCGTGAATGGCCGAGCGATGACCCGTCCGATCCGAAGTGGATCGACCAGCCACCGAGCGACGGTGCAGATCTCGTAGAGCCGTTCAAGTCCAAAGGCGTCCTCATGCGCAGCAATCTGAAAGACGCTGTCGGCGGACGTGTAACAAATCGGCTTACCCGACCTGATGTGCTCGTCGCCCAGCTCGGCGATGATTTCGGTGCCCGACGCGTGGCAGTTGCCGAGAATTCCGGGAAGCTTGGCCTGCTGGCACAATGTCGAAATGAGCTTCGGCGGGAAGCACGGAACTTCGCGGGGGAAATAGCCCCAGTCAAACAGAACCGGCACGCCTGCCAACTCCCAGTGACCCGACGGTGTGTCCTTCCCCTTTGAGATTTCCGCAGCGCAGCCATACCGTCCGATCGGACGTGCATCGCTCTGCAGTCCGGGCGGCACGCGACCGGTCGAAAGTCGGCACGCCTCTCCGAGCCCGAGTTCCACCAGGTTCGGTAGCCGAAGCGGACCGGTGCGCAGCGATGCGCGATCAGCCTGGCCCCGCGCGCAGACATCTGCGATGTGACCTATGGTGTCCGCGCCTTCGTCGCCGTAACGGGCTGCGTCCGGAGCGGCGCCGATACCAACGGAATCAAGTACCAGGACAAGAGCGCGCGCCATCGTCACTCCTCCGTTCGCACGGCAGTTGCGGGCCAACTCCGGATCATATCGAACGTTCCTGCTGGCTTGATTTCCGCAGCAGGAAGCACGTGCCGTCCCAGAGGGAGAATTCCCGCGTCGCGCCGTGCCGCACGCTTAGCCCCGCTTCTTGCGCGAAACGCCGCAATTCGTCTCCGCTCGCTCTCGGATCATCGCTGTAGGCATAGTTCAGGATCAGCAGATGACCGTCGCGGCGCAACACACGCGCCATTTCGCCGATGTGGCGCTGCGCGAGACCGGACATCACGAAATAGGGAAACACGTCGACGGCACAAACCAGATCGACGGACTCGTCCTGGAAGACCGACAGGTCTTGTCCGGAAGTGCGAACGAAGGTGGTATTGGGGCAAGCGGCGCAGCACTCGCGTGCAGCCTGAAGCATATGCATAGACACATCGATGCCGATTGCTGTTTTGACGTGTCGGGCCAGCGCCTCGACGATGCGTCCGCTGCCGCAACCGACATCGAGCACGCAGGCATCATCCCTGAGCAAATTCCACGTGCGAATGCGCTCTACAATTTCGTCGGTCGCAGCACGCAACAGATCCGCGCGGCCGAGGCTGTAGAGCGCGACGCTTGCCTCGCGTGAGACGCCGACGGCGTCGTCAAAGATCGTCGCCCATGTTTCGGGGGACGGGTGGGAATCCCGCGCCCCAGGGTGGTCGAGCGAGTGCATGACGGCCTTTATGCTTGCAAATGCATCGGGCGTTTGATCCCAGAGTGCGCGCATGCGCTGGAGTCGCCTTACGGATTCGCTGCGCTCATGCGGATCGGAGCGGATATGGCGGATCGCCGCATCGAGTGCCCGGTTGGCCTCGTCCGCACAACAGGCAGCCATTAATATCTGCGCCAGGGCGACGTTTTCAGGCGTGCGGCCGTATGCCCCGCGAAGCGCAGGTTCGAGCAGCCGTCCGTCGATGAGATCGTCAGGCTTTTCGTGCGATGTCATGGCTGTCGACGCTGATGCGATGAAACAGGCGGCATTCGTTCCAGCAATCGCGCGCGCCCCACCCATATTTGTATGGCTCCCGGCCGCGAAGAAAATGGAATTTGTGGGCGCCTTCGCAGATCGATTCCGCGATAACATGTTCGAGGAGGACCACGCTGGGAGACTCGAAGGCATAGGCAGGGTCGAACCCGGTGAGATAGCCATAGGCCTGATTGCGGTGCATAAAGCCGTAGTAGGCTGCCGCGGGTTGGCCGTCGATTTGCAGGAGATAGAGGCGCAGCAGGTTGGCGGCCATCAGGTCCGGCAACGCATCGCGATGAAATTGCTGCACACGGGAATCGGCAAGAACACCCGGCTCGCCGCGCGAGCTCCAACGATTCCGGTGAAGCGCAACAAGTAACTCGAATATATCGACGACGGAGTTGCGGTCGCCCGCCTTGACCTGGAGCGAGCCACGCCGCGCAGCGCGATTGTGGGCGGTGCGAAGTGCACGGCGCTTTCTTGGCGGCAGTATCCGCGACAAGTCGTCAGGCGTGCCTGGCAAGTTTAGGACCGGACATGCACTGGCGCACGCGCTGGTCACATCGCAGCCGGGCGGGACTGCCATCCGGAGCGCGTGAGCATCCGGCGGCAGCTCCGTGAGTTCCAGAACGTCCCAGAAGCCGACGTCGGCGAGACGCGAACTCAGCAGCGCCAGTATGGGACCCTCGAGCTTGGGGGCGATCAGAAAATCGTGATAGTCGGTCACGGGAAATCCCATCAGCCGAGCAAACCGTCCGCGCGGGCAGCGCTCGCAGTAGAACGGTGCTAGCCCGACCAGCCGTCGATCGAAGTGAACAGCGAGAACGCAAGCGTCACCGTCCGAAAGATTACTCCACCACGACAGTAACCACGCTGGCGATTGGAATGGCGTCGCGGTCGGCGATTGCCGCCACAACTCCCACCATTCCGGCGCGAGCGCCGCAAGCTCGGATACGTCCGTAATCACGCGACATGTGAACGGAGCCGTCATGCCGCACCTGATACTGCCATTCGGCTGAGCGCTTCATAGACCGACAGATAGCTCCTGTTCGTCCGCTCAAGTGAAAATCGCTGACGTGCCGAACGGCGGCAGGCCTCGCCGTCAAGCGCCGACACCTGCGTGATGGCTTTGGCCATCTCCACCTCATCGCGAACGAGAAAACCGGTCCGGCCGTGTTCGACGGTTTCTGCAAGCGCGCCGCGGGCAGACGCGATCACCGGTGTGCCGCACGCAAGCGCCTCGCGCGCAACCAGAGAACTTGTCTCGGGTGCAAGAGAGGGTATGAGCACGCATCTGGCCATCGCGAGCAGGCGGCGCTTGCGAGCGAGGCCGACAGGTCCGATGAAGCGACGCAGGCGGTCCAACGCCGGTTTGACGGTCGTTTCGAAGTACCGCCGATGCGCCGCATAGGGAAAGACTTCGCCGCAGATCACGAGCGGCATGTTTGCTCGCTTGGCGGCCTCGATCGCAAGATGGATGCCCTTTTCCGGGCATATGCGCGCGAGCATCAAGGCAAAATTGCGCTTTGCGCCGCTGGCGGCAAAGAAGTGATCTGCAACTCCGTTCTCGATGGGAGCCAGCATGTGCGGATTGGGCGCCGAGGCTGCATGCTGAGATCGCGAGACGCAATTGAACCACACATTCGGTCGACGTGGGCTGAGAGCTTCCGCCGGATACCAATCGATCGGAAGATGAAGGGTCACGAGCACAGGCGGGCCGTCTCGCGGCAGGTAGGCATGAAAGTCGACACCATGCAGATGGACAATATCGATTGGCCAGCGCGCTAGGGCGAGTGCGACGGCGTGGCGGTGTCGATACTGCGCGGCCTCGATCTCGACCTGACGCAAATCGCCCGATACGCGAGGAACCGATATGTGAATGCCGGCGGCCTGAGACCCCTCGCACGAGATCAGGATCGAACGATGACCGGAATTGATCAGCGCCTTATCGAGCTGATGAACCACTTGCTCTCCACCGCCAACCGAATTGGGGCCGACCGGAGCAAAGGGATATGCGACATTGAGTACCGTCAGAACCATCGTTCGCCTGCCAGGCCAAGTTCACTCAGCGCGGAACGGGACAGCATGAGCCAGGAGTTGCCGGTGAGCCCCCAATTGTACTGCTCGTAGAGTAGCTTTCCCCGGTTGGGCAGCGAGTGGAAATCGTAGGCAGGCGCCAATCGGAAGCGTTCAACGTCGGAATCAAAGGCCGACAGTGTAGCACGCTGGGTCGTGTGCGCCGCAACCATGCGGCGCTTCCAGTCCCGTTCTGCAGCATTCAGCCGGACCGCGATGGCGGGTCGTCTCGGATGGCGCGAAAAGCGTTGCGTCGCCCAGCCGTGGTCTTCCCGGTGATAGAACGGCATCTCGATTAGATCGAGCGTCTGCCCATGGTGCCGCCTTAATGCGGCGACCGCATGCACCGCGAATGCCGTGGCGTCATGGTCCGGGTGTCCTCCTTCGAACGCGTGCGAGAGAACGACCTTGATGTCGCGTGCCGCAACGAGAACAAGGATTGCGCGCGCGAGATCGGCGAGACGAAATGCGGTGGTCTGATCGGAAAAGCCGAGCTCGAGGATCCTGCTTGCCGGTAGATTCGCCAGACCCAGCGCGTTGCAAAGCTCGCGCTCGCGGGCGGTCGCGTAAGCGGTCGGGCTGGCATAGCCGTGCGCCCGGGCATCTGCGCCGTCACGCGGTGCGCCATTTGTCGCGACGACCACGATCACGTTATCAAGTCGGTGAAGCTGAGCTCCACAGCCGATGGTTTCGTCGTCGGGATGGGCAACGATGACGGCAACGTCATCTGCGGCGGCGTGAGCGCGGTTGGGATCGGCCAGGATTTTGAGCAGTGCCTCGCCTGCCGCACGTTGCGGCGCTGCGTTTTGCTCGTTCATTGCCGTGGCGGTCATTGCGCGGCTTCCGTCTGTTCGGCGGCTGCCGATCTGAACGGTTGGTTTCCGGTAATTCTCGGCGGCGCATATCGGTCGGTCATAGCGGCACAGAATTCGGCGAACTCCTCCGGCACCTGAGGCGCGCTCGTGTGGTGCGATGCGATGCCGCGATGTTCCGGCGTGAAGCAGTAGGTGATCGTGACGTCGAACTCCGATAGCGCTTCCATCTGCCGGTCAAACCAGTCGAGCGCGTTGGGGCGAAAGCTGTCCGCCCAGGAGAGGCCGGTCCGCAGGCTGCGGACGCCCAGCCGTCTCATCCACGCTACGGCTTCGTGGAGCCGATGATCTTCAAAATGAAACCACTGACAGATTCCAAGTGCAGGTGCGTGGCGCGGAAAGCGCTCAGCCGCCATCTTCGGAGACCCATCCTCCCGCAACAGGCCCATCGCAAAATGACGGTAGTACGAGGATCCTTCGGCCTCCTTGTGCCGCGTCGTGGCCGGCCACGCGCGCGGCAGGTCATAAAGGCTGTACCAGTGAATGCGCGGCGCTTGCCCGATCAGCAGTTGCGCCGTGCGATCAAGTCCCCAAGCCTGCACCTCCTCGGCGCCGAAGCTCGATACGCCAACTTCCGACACCCAGACTGGCATATCGGTAACCGCTTTGATTTCCTGGATCTTGGCCGGCCAGTCTTCGATCTGCCAAAGGTTCCAGTCGAGCGGAAAGCCGTGCACGGCCACTGCATCGACATGGTCGAGCACGCCCTTTCCCATCATATTTGCAATGAAAGCCGGATCGATAGGAGAGATGCCTCCGAGCACGCGTGGCAATGACGGATTGACCCGTTCTATCGCCTTGCCGGCGCCGATCGCCATCTCGGCAAACAGGTCCCAGTGGGGGTCGATCTCGGGATCCCAATGCGACTTGTTGTTCGGCTCGTTCCAGATCATCACGGCTTCGATCATGTCGAGCGACCTCTCTTCGGATAGACCGCGCCGGCGCCCGGCGGGGCCTCGGTCCGTCGGCAGATATAGACTTCGTGCTCGGGCTGCAGCTCTATCTTGAACCCGCTGCTGCGCAGCATCGCCTCCGCGCAGGCGTTGTTCGGAATCCACCAGTTAGTCGGATCATCAGCGTATCGATCTTCCACGAAGTGCAGTTTGGGATAGCCGGGACGATTGAAGTGATCGTCTTCCCAGAATCCATAGTCCCGCTTCAACTGCTCCACTGCGGCGCTGCCGCGCAGCATCGATTGAAAAATGAGCAGATCGCGTGCCGCATGTTCATGAATCAGATCCAACGCGAGCAGGGGATGACGCAAATGGTAGAGCACGCCGAGAAACAGCACGATGTCGAACCGTTCTCCAAGCGTCCCAACGTCGTACACGGAGACGTTGCGAAATTCGATGTCGAGGCTGCTGACTTCCGCAGCAAAGCGCGCCTGGCGCAGATAATCCTCATCCGTATCGATGCCGAGCACGCGTGTTGCTCCGTGCCGCTTCATTTCGAGTGAATAGAAGCCGGCGTTGCAGCCGATATCGAGAACGCTGTGGCCCTCGATCTCCGGTATGATCGCCTGCGCAAACCGGCGCCACTTCACCGAAGGGTAGTCGCCGAGGAAATGCGTCGGCGCCGTGCTGACGCCGCCGAGCTCGAGGTTGTGGAACCATGGCCCGAGCTGCTCGATCCGCAGCCGGATGTCCTCCGTCGTCAAATGCCCGGTGCTCATCACGTCCGCACCTCGTGTGCAAGCGGGTTGCTGTCGCGCCGCATATGAGGCAGTGCCGCGGCAACGCCGCTGTCCGACGGCGACTTGCCCCTGATGTCCTCGAGCAGGCTTATGGCGGCTCGATAGCCATGCAGGGTCCCGACATCGACATAGGCCTGGCCTGCTTTCACCGCGGCGGCCTTGCCTCCCTGGGCGAGGTAGGCATTCACCAGCGTGCCGAAATATTCGTCCGTTCGGTTTCGCGCCAGCCAGAGCTGCCTAAGCTCCTCGAACACGCCTCCCGGCATCTTGAAGGCGCCCCAGATCCAGTTCGAATCGGGGCTAGGTTGCTTGACCTGGATTTCCCGCACCTGGTCTTGATCGAGAACAACGGCGTCGAAGAATTCGGGCCGTTCAACCGGAAACAGCAGGAAAGACAGAACGTCGTCGGGCAGTTCGGCGAGCCCGTCTTCGGGAAACCAGACTGTGTCAGGCAAGCCGATGACAACGGGCGCGTTGCAGTCGACAATCGGCCGCGCCGCGAACACCGCGTCGCAAAGTCCGATCGGCTGTTCCTGCACCACGTACACGATTGGCGTGGAGCCGTAGCTCGCCCCGAAATACTCCATGATGTCGGATTTGCCGGGAGAGATGACGAAGCAGATCTTGTCCGCGCCGCCGCAAACCATGCGTTCGACAAGATACTCGCTGACGGCGCAGGGACGCTCGATGCCGCCTTCGGTGCGACTGCCGACCGGCAGCAATTCCTTCGAGAATGCAAGCGGCTGGATCCGGCTTCCACGTCCTGCTGCGGGCACGATACCCCACATGGCTATACCTGCTCCATTTCACGCGCTGGCGAGATCAGCGTCTTGGACATCGTGGCGGTCAGTTCGTGGGCCCGCTGCTCCGACGTGTGCGCGGCAAGCGTATGCTCACGCGCGGCCCTGGCCACGCGCGCCAGTTCGGCATCGGAGAGCTCGATCGCGGCGAGCGCGTCGGCAGTATCGCGAGCAACCAGGATCTCATCCCCTGGCGTGAAGAATGTCTCCAGCCCTGCCCAGGCATCGGAAAGAACCGGCACACCGCAGGCAGTAGCTTCGAACAGCCGTCCGGATGGGCACCAGCCCAGATCGGCCATCGGTCGGCGGGTCACATTCAGCGTGAGGCGAGACGAGGCATAGAATGCCGGGTGATCGGTCGGAGGCAGGTGATGAACGAAAAAGATGTTCGGACACCAGGGAAAGTCCTGCGGATACTGTGCGCCGCCGATGACGAACCGAAGCTCAGGCCGCGCTCGTGCGGGAGCGTGGAACAACGCATCGAGAGCATCCTGTCGGTCTGCGGAGTAGGTCCCGAGGTATGACAAAGCGAACTGGCGCAGGGATGCCGCTCGGAGAGGACGATGCACGTCCGGATCGACGTGACCGTAAAGCGGAACGACCTGCCGCGCGCCGAGCTCGTCACGAAGCGCGTCAAGTGCCGCGCCGCCGGTGTAGCTCAGGACGAGATCGAAGTCTGCGAGGCCTCGTGCGCCGATGTAGGGGATCGTATTGCCGCGCCGGAGTCGCGACAACGTGACCGGCGTATCGAGATCATAGAAGACGCTGAGTGTCCGGCTTGCGGAAATGATGAGGTCGCTCGCGGCCAGGGCATCAGCGGCATAGGATGTGACAATCGCAGCGTCTGCCTCGCGTATTTCGCGCTGCGCCTTCGACTGGACGGAGCTCCAGTCGGGGTAGATAACGAGTTCGCCGCCGGGCAGGGCGAACAGATCGCGGTTCATCGCATAGTAAGGCGTGTCGCGCTCAAAGAAGACAACTTCGTGTCCTTGCCGGATCAGTGCAGAACACAGCCCGCGCCAGAGCGTGGCATGACCGTTTCCCCATGACGAACTGAATGTGAGACCGAAGATGACGAGCTTCATGATACGACCGGCTGGTTCAATGAAATGACTTCAGTGCCGCCTCGACCGATTGAGATAGTGCTGATCGTGGCGGGAGCGATATCGAGGCGGTGATAGTCATCGAGCGGCAGCCTCAAAGCGTGCAGAAGGATGGCGCGGATGACTTCGGCATGACTGCACAAGGCGATGTGGCCGTCCGGCTGCGATGCCGCGATTTTGTTCAGGTGGTCAACAGCGCGCACTTGTAGCTCCAGCATGCTTTCACCGTCCGGCGGGCGCACGCGACCTCGCTTCGTGTTCCACTGACCCCACAGGGGATCGTTATGGAGCGATGCGAAGGAGCGCCCAGTCCAGGCCCCGGCGTTCAGTTCGTCAATGCCGGCGAAGATTTGGACGGCAAGCCCGAGCCGTTGCGCCAGCGGCTCTGCCGTTTCCAGCGCCCGCGTCTGCGGGCTCGAGTGCACCGAGTTGATGTCGCTACTGCTGCCAAAGATGTCGGCGATCCGCCGGGCCTGATCGCGCCCTCGGCCGTTCAGCCGCACGCCCGCCATGCGGCCGACCAGGATGTGATCGACGACGTCATGAACTCCGTGTCTGATCAGCGAGAATTTCGTCATGGCGGAATCCGGCTCAACCCGTCCCTGCGATGAAGCCCAGAGTTCTCTCACGAGCCTCGTGGTCCGAAAACTGCTGTGGCGGTGACTTCATGAAATAGCTCGACGGGCCAACCAGGGCTCCGCCAATGCCGCGATCGATCGCAAGCTTGGCGCAACGCACGGCGTCAATGACCACCCCGGCAGAGTTGGGCGAATCCCAGACCTCGAGCTTCATCTCGAGATTGAGCGGAACGTCGCCAAAGGTGGTGCCCTCCAGCCGGATATAGGCCCACTTGCGATCGGCGAGCCACGGCACGTGATCGCTCGGACCAACGTGAATACCGCCATCGGGCAGCGGCACGTCGAGTTGGCTGAGCACGGATTGGGTTTTTGAGATCTTCTTCGATTCCAGACGTTCACGTTCGAGCATATTCCTGAAATCGGAGTTTCCGCCGAAGTTGAGCTGGTAGGTGCGATCGAGCCGAACGCCGCGCTCGCGAAAGAGATTGACCAGCATGCGATGCAGAATGGTTGCACCAACCTGGCTCTTTACATCGTCGCCTATAAGGGGAAGTCCGCGGCTTTCGAACTTGCTTCGCCAGAGCGGGTTGGATGCAATGAACACAGGGATGCAATTGACGAAGGCGCATCCGGCCTCCAGTGCGCAGCTTGCGTACCATTCACTGGCGCGCTGCGAGCCGACGGGGAGATAGGAGACGAGCACGTCAGTGCGGGTGCTTGCCAGGCGCTCGGCAACATCCACCACGGGCAGGTCCGATTCCTCGATCTCTTCACGAAGATAGCGGCCCAGTCCGTCCATTGTAGGGCCACGCTCGACGGTAGTGCCGGTCGGTCTAGCGTCGGCGAACCGGAACGTGTTGTTGGGGGGAGCGTAGATCGCCTCCGAAACATCCCGTCCAACCTTCTTTGCGTTCACATCGAACGCAGAAGCTATCTCGACATCCCGGATGTGATAGCCGCCGAGATCGACATTCATCAGGCCGGCAAGCGGCTCGTTGGCATGAGCATCGGCGTAGTGAGTGAGGCCTTGCACGAATGAGGAAGCGCAGTTGCCAACGCCGACGATGCCGACGCGAACCTTTTGAGAGAGGGATGTCTGTTGCATTGCAGGCCATGTCGCTGGAGACGGTTTCTGCAATTCGTAATGCCGGCGTGTGATTGTTTGTTCCTGCTTGGCCGCGTCGAGCGATCTCTTTCTGGAGATGATCGGAGGAAGATGATGCTGATGACAGCGGCAGGATGAAGATGATGATGAAGAAGAAGATGATGATGAGGAGGAGGATGGCCGACAGAAGGAGATGATGAAGATGATGATGGCAACAGCAGGATAGCAAACAAGGTCGAGCTGGGCGTCAGAGGTAACTCCCACCAGGTGATTTGGTGTCTGGAACGCTTGCTGCCGTCATCGAATTAGAGTGTAGCGACGCCCGCGCACCAGACGGGATTCGAGAAGGGACGTGAGCGAGGAGACGAGCTATGTCCAATGGTAACACTACGACGAACCATGAGAGTATTAGGCGCTGGGCCGAGGAACGTGGCGGCACGCCGGCCACCGTCAAACGAACGAAGGAGGGTGGCGAGCCCGGTGTGCTTCGCCTCGACTTCGAACCGCGCGACGAAAGCCTGGAACCGATCGGGTGGGATGAGTTCTTCGAGAAGTTCGACAAGGAAGATCTTGCATTCCTGCATCAGGATCGGACCGAGTCAGGTGAGCTGAGCCGGTTTCACAAGTTCGTCAATCGGTCATCTGCGCAGTAAGTAAGAGCCCGCCACACGAAGGTTCCAAGCTGGCCCGGCCATCGGATGGGTGCTGATTGCCCTGATGGATGCCGCGCTGGCAGGCCTGCCTTTTTTCCTGCCCATTCCATCACTTCCGCAGCTTACGGGGCCAAGCATGTGTCTGCTGGCTTGAGAGGAACACTTGGGAGAGGAGCGTTTGGGCGGCTGCTGGCAAGGGTCGGGCAGAGGCATGACAACTCGGACGATCACCTGCAGGAACATTTCTGGCGGGGCAGTTATCGCAGAGCAGGCCCAGACGATTATACCAGGCAGTGCGGTTTGCACTACCCGCAGAAGCATGCGATCGGCATCATCCTGGCGCTCACCCTTACTATTGCCACGCTCAATGCTGTCGAGCCGCTCGTCATCAAGACGGTGTTCGATGAGCTGACAGGCCATCGTGCAGAAAATCTGGTGCTGAGCATTCTCGCTTTGGGCGGCTTGGCACTCCTGCGCGAAAGTTTGGACGCAACGGCAAACTGGCTGACCTGGCGTACGCGCATTGGCCTGCAATACGCGCTGCTCGAGGCGGCGATAGGCAAGCTTCACAAGATGCCGTTGCGAATGCAGCGCAGCGAAGGTGTCGGCGCGATCATGACGCGGCTCGACCGCAGCATCCAGGGGTTTACCAGCGCGGTAAGCTTGATCCTTTTCAATGTTCTGCCATCCCTGATCTTTCTCTGCGTCGCCGGCTCCATCATGTTCAGCCTTGATTGGCGGCTTGCCCTGATCGTTTTGATGTTCGCGCCGATACCGGCATTGATCGCAATGTACGCCGGGCCCGAGCAGACCCGTCGGGAGCGGGCGCTGCTCGATCGCTGGGCGCATATCTACTCCCGGTTCAACGAGGTGCTGTCCGGCATCGTGGTGGTGCGCAGCTTTGCGATGGAGGATGCCGAGAAGTCGCGCTTCCTGCGCGATGTATCTGCGGCCAACCAGGTCGTCGTCCGCGGCGTTGCGACCGATGCGGGCTACGGCGCCGCCAGCAATCTCTCGATCGCTCTCGCGCGGCTTTCGGCGATCGGTGTCGGAGGCTACCTGGCATGGAACGGGCAGGTCACGTTAGGCACATTGATTGCGTTTCTAGGCTACGTCGGAGGCCTGTTTGCTCCGGTGCAGGGATTGAGCGGGGTCTATTCCAGCCTCAGCAAGGCCGCCGTTTCGCTGGATAAGATATTCTCCATACTTAGCATCCAGGAACATCTGGGCGATTCTCCGGACGCGACGGATTTCGGCGATATTCGGGGCGACGTACGGTTTGAGAAAGTGCAATTTCCATATGAGCAGGCGTCGCGACCGGTTCTCAAGAATGTGTCGCTGCACGTTGCGCCCGGGCAATCAATAGCCATCGTCGGGCCGAGCGGGTCGGGAAAGACCACATTGATGGCATTGCTGATGCGATTCTACGATCCACAGCAAGGCCGGATCACCCTCGACAGCCGTGATCTCCGTACCGTCAGGCAGAGTTCGCTGCGCCGGAACATCGGCGTGGTGCTGCAGGATCCGCTGCTATTCAATGATACCATCCGCGCCAATATCGCCTATGGGCGTCCCGAGGCGGGTGAAGAGGACATCCTGGCGGCCGCACGCGCCGCCCAGGCACAAGCGTTCATCGACCGGCTGCCGGATCGATACGATACGTTCGTAGGGGAGCGTGGCAGTCAGCTCTCGGTAGGGGAGCGCCAACGCATCACCATTGCGCGCGCACTGCTGAAGAATCCGCCGATCCTGGTGCTCGACGAAGCTACGTCTGCGCTCGATGCGGAGTCAGAGGAGGCAGTGCAGCACGCGCTCGACAATCTCAAGAGGCACCGAACGACCTTCATCATTGCGCACAGGCTATCGACGGTGGTGAGTGCTGACCGCATCGTCGTTCTGAAGGACGGAACCGTCGCGGAGAGCGGAACCCACGGCTCGCTGATGAACACCGGCGGCTACTACGCGTCGTTGGTGAAACGGCAAAGTCGCGGTTTGATCGCCAACGATGTCGACCCATCCGTACGGCTTGATGGAACCGGGTATACGGACTATTCCGCACCTGTTCCTCGAGATAGCGGATGAAAGTCTCGGCCAATGACGTCGGGTCGGGAGCGGCCATGAAAATCGCGTCCCGGCAAATTGCGTCTCGCAAGTACCTGCATCTGATACGTGCCGGCCTGCTTGGCGCGGCCCTGTTGTTGACGGGCGCTACGGATCAGGTTCCCGTCTCATTCGGCACCGCCGGAGGCGATGCGTGGGACTTTTCGAAATCGGTTGACGTCACTGTCCCTAAAGGCCGCTGCGATCAAATTGTGGTGACCTCACCCGGCTCGGCCGTCACGCTGCCGGCCAAGCAAGGGCGGACTCGCGCCCGGATTTCGCTTCAGCCTGGTGATAATCAGGTCAGGGCCGAGTGTCGGCAAAACGGCATCGAGCGCGGATCGGCACAGCAGAGCTGGAATGTACGGCTCCGCAACACGCCGATCGCATTGGTCGACGCATCCGAGAACGGCACGGGCGTCACGCTGAGTGCGCAACGAAGCTTGCCTGCGCCGGTCCGCGGCAGTGCGATCGCCACGTACGAATGGCGAGCGCGCGATGACAATCCGGCACCGCTTGCTGGATTGCCGGCGAACGGAGCGCGCATCGAGCTCTCCGATGTGCCCTCGGATGGCGAGTATTCCGTCACGGTCAAGGTCACGGACGCCAACGGTCGCGCCGACGAGGCGACGGTAATGCTTCGTGCGCGGGGCGGCATCCTGCGAACGGTTGATGCCGAGCACGATCACGCCGCCTGGATCGACCGCGCCGTCGTATATGGTGTTGTGCCCACGCTGTTCGGCCCTGACGGCCTTGCCGATGTTACCGCGCGCCTCGATCAGCTCAGAGAGCTTGGGGTGACGGCCCTATGGCTTTCGCCGATTACCGAAAGCCCGCCGGGCGACTTCGGCTACGCCGTGACGGACTATTTTCGGATGCGGCAGAGCGTTGGCGACGAACGGAAGCTGCGTGAACTGGTCGAGGCCGCTCACGCGCGTGGGATCCGGGTGATCATCGACTTCGTTCCGAACCATTTGTCGGACCAGCACGCCTATTTCGCAGATTCCCTGCGGCGTAAGCGCTCGTCACCTTACTTCAGCTTCTTCGCGCGCGGGCAGGATGGCAAGGCCGAGCACTACTTCGATTGGAGCAATCTCAAGAATCTCAACTACGCCAACCCGGAGGTGCAGCGCCTGGTGATCGAGGCCTTCGCATATTGGGTGCGCGAATTCGATGTGGATGGCTTCCGCGTCGACGCCGCATGGGGCCCGAAGCAGCGGGCGCCGGAGTTCTGGCCCCGTTGGCGTGCGGAGCTCAAGCGCATCAAACCAGATCTGTTTTTGCTTGCCGAGGCTTCCGCGCGCGACCCCTATTACGGCCGACATGGGTTTGATGCAGCCTATGACTGGACCGGGAAGCTTGGCGAGTGGGCCTGGCGCGATGCATTCGAAGACAAGCCAAACACGGCGCGACGGCTGCGTTCCGCGATCGAAGCATCAGCGTCAGGCGACGTCCTGGTATTCCGGTTTCTGGATAACAATGACACCGGGCCGCGTTTCCGTTCACGACACGGAGTTGGACGGACCAGGGTCGCTTCGGCCATGCTGCTGACGCTGCCCGGCATTCCCGGCATCTATACGGGCGAAGAGGTCGGTGCAGCCTACGAGCCGTACAAGAACGCCCACCCGATCGCATGGGATGATAGCTACGGGCTGCTGCACTGGTACAAGCGGCTGATCGCATTGCGTCGCGAGCATCCCGCGCTGCGTTCGCGCCAAATCCGCATGCTGGACGTGGCCGACGGCCAGAATGTGCTGGCCTATTTGCGAATGGCCGGCACACCGTCAGACAACGTGCTGGTGCTTCTGAATTACGGTATGTCGCCCGCAGACGTGCCGATTCCGCGCGAGATCGTCGAAAAGCTGTCCGGCGGGAGCTTGAGCGATCTCTTGACCGGTGAGGAGATCGGCATCGATGGCAACATCAGACTGGATGGCGAGACCGCTCGCATCCTGAAGCCTCGCTGAGGCGCGTCAAACGTGGTGTAGCTGCAGGCAAGGATTTCACCTGCCATATATCCGATCCAACACCGCCGCCACCTCGGCACATCGTTCGGCGGAAGGATCGAAGCTCGTTCCCGCGGCGAGTGCCCGCGCCCATTCGACGGCGGCGCGCCCGAACCATGCATCCGGCGGAGCCGCGAGCGTTTCACTTGCCGTTCCGCGATAGAGTTCGGCGACAAAATCGTAGAACGATCCATTGACGTTCCGCATCGCGGCGCCGCCCCGGGTGCCGTAGAAGGCCGCGGAAATCGCGGCATCGCGCCCGGCGGGCAGCCGCCAGGAGCAGGTGAGATGTACGGTAGCGCCCGTTTCCAGATCGATTGTGGCGAGTGCATAGTCCTCGGCGCGCTCGGCAGAGGTGGAAAGCAACTGGCCATTGGCAAAGAGCCGTGACGACGTGCGCACGATCTTGGGGAAATCAAGCACCCATAACGCCAGGTCGACCAGGTGAACTCCCAGATCGATCACGCAACCGCCACCGGCCAACGCCGGTTCGTAGAACCACGGCTTGTCCGGCCCGTAGGCGTTATGGAAGGTCAGCTCCACGGCGTAGACGTGTCCGAGCTCGCCATTATGCACCAACCGTCGGATCTGCCGCATAGCCTCAGTAAATCGGTACGAAAGGTCGACTGCGAGCAGCCGGTTTGCCGAGCGCGCCGTATCGATCACGGCGCGGACTTCTTTAGCCGTGCGTCCCAGCGGCTTCTGGCAAAACACCGCTTTTCCACGGGCGAGTGCACGGATCGATTGCTCGGCATGGAGCGCTGTTGGCGTTGCAATGACGACGCCGTCGATGTCCTGGTCCAGAAGCTCCTCGAGCGTCGAAAGCGCCTTGGCATCAGGCGCAAGCGGCGCCGCCTGCGCAATCATTGCATCGACAGAATCGGCAATTGCGGCGATCTCGACCACATCCGCTTCGGCGATCGCTCTCATACGATGGTGTCCGATCCAACCTACGCCGAGGAAGCCGACCCGCGGGCGCGTCGTTGTGGGTGCGCAGCTACTTTCGATTGATGCCTGCGTCATATGCATGTCACCAGCGCTTTGAGAAAGCCATCTGGACGATCGCGTGTGGCGTCGAGGGCGTCACCAAGGCGATCGAGGGGAAAACTGTGCGTGTACAGGGGGCTCGGATCGAGCTGGCCCGCAGTGACGATGTCGACGGCGTCGCGAATGCCGCGCATGTAGATCTGCGGATCGCGCTCATGCGCATTGATCACGTCAATCCCGCGCCAATTCCAAAGCTGCATGTTCACCTGTCGCGGTCCGTCCTGATGATAGCCTGCGACGATCAGGCGGCCGCGCTCGCGCGTCAGCTCTGCGGCAAGATCCAGCGGCCACTGCTTGCCGGTCGCCTCGATCACGCGATCGCAGAGCTCCCCCCCGTTCAGCGCTTTTGCGCGCTCGACGGCGCTGGATTTGTCATCGATCAGAATGGTCTCGGCTGCTCCCATTCGGCGGGCCATTTCGAGGGCGAACGGTCGTCTGGAGAGAGCGATGACGTTGGCGCCGGCACTGGCGGCCAGGCTCGTCAGGATAGCGCCGAGAAATCCGATTCCGACGATCGCTACCGTCTGTCTCGCGCCGATTTCGCTCCGCCGAAAGATGTTCATGGCGCAACCGAGTGGTTCGCCTGGAAACGGTTGTTCATTGAGCGTTACGGGGATCGGCACCACAGCGTTCGCATCCGCCAGATCATATTCGGCGTAGCTGTGATAGGACAGCGCGGCCACCCGTTCGCCGATCGATATACCCGTGACGTTCTCGCCAACGGCATCGACGATGCCCCAGCCTTCGTGACCGAGACCGCCGGGTTCAGTTGGAAACGTCGCCCACTGCGGACCCGCCCAGACCGCGAGGTTGGACGCGCAAACGCCGCAGCCCTGCAAGCGGATGCGTACCTGATTGGCCGCAGGCTCTGGCCGATGCACCGTCTCGACGCGCACCACGCCCGGCCCGCGAAGAACAGCCGCGCGCATGGTCCGCGTAATGGGTGAAACTGAAATGATGTTCATGACTGTCGCTTGCTTTGAGAGGGCAGGATCCTCACGCCACTAACATTCTTTGGGTGGCGCGAGTTCCCCGGCCGCAACCGAACCGCTAACGCCCGTATGCTCGGATGCGCAGGTGATCGGCCGTCGTTGGAGATCGGCTAGTTGACATTGTCGGTAAACATATTGCGGAGCGCCGTCGCGACTGCCGCTGTTCCTTCCATCCTCTGCATGAGCGCGATTTGGCCTTGCTGTTCGTGTCGGATCGCGTGCGCCATGATGCGCAGGCGAAAGTCTGCGGGGCTGCGCCAAGCCAGATCGGCCATCTTGACGGCACCCTTGTGATGCAGGGTCATCATTGCGGTGAATTGCGCATCGAATTGCTCCGGCGCTGCAGTCCTGACCTGCTGTATCTGCATGGGCGTCAGATAGCCCGGCATGGCCGCGCGCTCATCCGCCGTGCAATCCGGCATCGGTGTCTTGAACCAGCTTTGCCACCAGCTCTCGAATATCCTGTTCTCGCCGCTCTGGCTTGCGACCATTAGAGCCGCGAGCGCGCGCAGATGCGGATCGCGGGCCCGCTCGGCGCCGAGACTGGCCAGCTCGATGCCTTGGGCATGATGCGTGGTCATGTGGCGGATATAGGCTTGGCCCGCATCCCTGTCCTGGCCCATCCATGGCAACTCGCGCCCGACAACGCTCAACAACGCTATGCCACCGAGCACGAGGATTACAGCCGCCGACACTGCCGCCCACACTTTGGCGACGCGCAGATCTCTCTTCGGGGCGCAGCCGGGCGCCCAGCGCAGCCATGCAAACAGCGGATACATGAGGGCCGATGCGCCGTGAACGAGGAGGGCGATCCAATAGGGCTGCTGAAGCGTGAACAGCGGTTGCCAGAATGGAAGGAGCGGCACCAGCAAGAGCCATTCCGTCGCCGACGAGAACGCGGCCCAGAGCAGGGCGAGCAGCAGGATGGCGAGCGGGCGAAGCTGCGCGGTCCAGCGGCCGAGCACGCCGAAGAACACCATCGCCCAGGAAAAGTCCGCCCATTGATGAAAGGCAATTCCCGCGAGGACCGCGCTCCAAGAAGGCTCGGCACTGAGCGCCCAATCGCGTGCTGGTATCGCGGCGACCGTCATCCAGTCGACCCATGCATCGCGCCCGATACGCGCAGCAAAAAGCTGGCTGACGATGGTTGAGAACGTGCTGCTGATGAGTCCAAGCTCCGCCGCAGCGATCCAGCGCGACCGAAGCTGATGCGCCGGGACCGCTGCTGCACGTCCGTCAAAGGTGCCTTCAAGCTGCACTAGGGTTTCATCACCACTTTGATGCAGCCGTCCTTCTTGTCCCGGAACGTCTTGTACAGCTCCGGTCCCTGTTCGAGCGTGGCGCGGTGGGTGATGACAAAGGAAGGATCAATCTCGCCTTTGGTGATCCGCTCAAGCAGTTTTGGCAGGTAGTGCTGCACTGGTGTCTGGGCCATACGGAAGGTGAGGCCGCGGTTGATCGCCGAGCCCATCGGGATTTTGTCCAGCAATCCGCCATAGACGCCGACGATCGAGACCACGCCGAAATTGCGGCAGCAATGGATGGCCTGGCGCAGGACGTGCGGACTGTCGGTGCCGAGATACGTGGCGACCTTGACCCGATCGACGACCGCGTCGAAGCCGGAGCGGATGTCCGGTTCGGTGCCGACTGCATCGATGCAGGCGTCGGCACCGCGGCCTTGGGTCAACTCCTGGATACGGTCGTAGATCTCTTCTTTCCTGAAATCGAGTGTGATGGCACCCGATGATTGCGCCAGTGCCAATCGCTCCGGCACGGTGTCGATCGCGATCACTCGCCCGGCGCCGAGCAGGAATGCGCTCTTGATTGCCATCTGCCCGACCGGCCCGCAACCCCAGACCGCAACCGTCTCGCCGCCTTTGAGGTCGCAGAACTCGGCGGCCATGTAGCCGGTTGGGAAGATGTCCGAGAGAAACAGCACCTGTTCATCGTTGAGACCGTCAGGAACCTTGATGGGTCCAACGTCGGCATACGGCACGCGCATATACTCGGCCTGGCCACCGGCAAACCCGCCGAGCATGTGTGAATAGCCAAACAAACCGGCAGGCGAATGCCCCCACAGTTTTTCTGCGGTTTTCGCGTTAGGGTTGGATCGTTCGCAACCTGAGTAGAAGCCATTCTTGCAGAAGAAGCATTCCCCGCAGGCGATTGTGAATGGTACGACGACGCGGTCGCCGGCCTTCAGCGTCTTGATCTCCGGCCCCACCTCGACCACCTCGCCCATGGTCTCGTGTCCGAGCACGTCGCCCTTTTCCATGCTTGGCATGATGCCGTCGTAAAGGTGGATGTCGGAGCCGCAAATCGCGCAGGCCGTTACCTTGATGACGACGTCGCGTCCGTGCTCGATCTTCGGGTCGGGCACGGTATCGCAGCGGATGTCGGTCTTGCCGTGCCAAGTGAGGGCGCGCATCGAATGAGCTCCGGCGTATAAGTGACCAAAGACTTAAATCGCAAAATTGCGGCCGGTTCCTTATTTTTGCGCCCGGAGAATTGGAACGAGCAGGCGCTGCGGCAATTGAAGGGCAAACGCTCAAGTTGAGGAGGCGGCGATGCCTGCCGACGGCCCCTTCGCGATTGTCACCGGTGCTTCCACCGGCATCGGACTGGAACTTGCCAGATGCTGTGCGGGCGCCGGCTTTGATCTCCTCATTGCAGCGGATGAGCCCGCGATCGCAACCGCGGCAGACGAACTGCGCAAACTTGGTGTGACGGTGGATCCGGTCCAGGTCGACCTCGCATCCCTTGAAGGAGTCGATCAGCTATGCGCCGCCACGCGAGGACGTCCGGTGGACGCCTTGCTCGCAAATGCAGGCGTGGGTCTCGGCCGAGCGTTCCTGGATCAGGAGTTCAACCGGATTAGGAGAGTCGTGGATACCAACATCACCGGCACCCTCAATCTGATCCACCGCATCGGAAGCGGCATGCGCCAGCGAAATAGCGGGCGTATCCTGATCACCGGATCAATCGCGGGATTCATGCCGGGCAGCTTCCAGGCGGTCTACAACGGAACGAAGGCGTTTCTGGATTCCTTCTCGTTCGCCATTCGGGAAGAGCTGCGCGGCAGTGATATCACCGTCACTTGCCTGATGCCCGGTGCGACGGAGACGGAATTCTTCCGCCGCGCCGACATGATGGATACCTATGTCGGTACCGCGAAGAAGGACGACGCTGCCGAGGTCGCAAGAGCGGGCTTTGAGGCGATGATGTCTGGGGAAGGAGATATCGTCACTGGACTCAAGAACAAGATCCAGTCCGCCGTAGCCAACGTCACTCCCGCGGCGATTCTGGCTCGGCAGCACCGCAGGGTGGCGGAGCCCGGTACCGCGAAATTGTGATGCGGAAGAGGTTTGACCCGGCCGGGGTCCAATGCCGAGAAGATCACGACAAAACCTGAAGGCGATCACTGATCGCCGTTCCTCAGGCACGCGCCTGGTTCGGGCTGCTGGCCTTTGAACGATGCAAGAGCTCGGTAACTTCCTGATCCGAAGTCTGGCCGAAATCCCTGTAGTGCATGCCGACCGCAAAGAACGGATCGGGGCTCTTGAGACAAATGATCTCGTCTGCCTCCCCACTCAGTTCGTCAAGCGAATCGCGTGGCGCAACCGGCACCGCAAGGACGAGACGGCCCGACTTCGCCCTAACGAGCGCTCTCAGCACGGCTTTCACGGATGCGCCGGTGGCGATGCGGTGCTTGCGCCGAAATAGCCAATCGGAAACTTCGCGAGCCCTGGCCTGTTGCGGCTCCAGTTTGCGGCGTCTGCAAACCGTGATGCCAACAGCGGGATGTCGAATACGTTGCCGCGGTCACGCTCCTCCTCC
>NZ_JAGWDK010000040.1 GCF_018398875.1 Bradyrhizobium sp. sGM-13
AGCTCGACCGCGAGGATGCGCTGGCGTTCTACAAGCGCTTCTACGCACCGAACAATGCGATCCTGGTGATCGCGGGCGACGTCGACGCCAAGGTGCGCGTGCCTGACCTATGTGGGCAGGACAATGGTTGATGATATCGATAAGGCTCTTGACTGGGAGGGCAACCGGCTTGATTGCACGTCGTGCGAGCACCTCGCACTGAGCGAAACCGGCGGATGTCGGCTCAAGCACGCCTGCGTCAACGACCGTTGTCCCCGCGGTATCGAGAGGTTCTTCGAGTGGAATCCGGATCTCGCCGACCGCTATCTCTGCCATCCGCATTTTGAGGTAAGGGCAATCGCGGCGAAGTTTGCCAATGTCTTGCTGCTGCCGCCGCTGATCGATGATCCCAATGAAAAAGTGCAATGGAATGCGATGCTTCGCCTGCCTAGACGCTACGCGTTGCAATTACGGAAGCATCCGCATCCCGAGCTGAGGAAGCGGGTGGCGAGCCTGTTCGACGGTGAAGAATTGCTACCCATGGCCTCGGACGAATATTACTATGTTCGCCTTGTCGTCGCGAGTCGGATCGAGCCTATGCTGCTCCCCCGAATGGTGGATGACGAGGAAGCCGAGGTCCGCCGTGTTGTGGCACGGCGCATTCCAAATGAATGGTTGCTCCGCATGATCGACGATCGTGAGGCGTCGGTAAGACTGGAGATAGCCCGACGACTATCTGTGCAGCTTGTGCCGCTGCTGCGGCATGATCCTGACTGGCGCATCCGCTACGAGGTCGCAAGCCGTGCGCCAGTGACTGAGATCCTTAGCCTCGTCGATGACCCGTATAGTCTCGTGCGCGAAGTCGCGAGCTCGCGGATTGCAGGAGACCGCCGCTGAGATCGATACCGCGTCGGCCGACGCCGACGGCCAGATGAACTTGCCGCGATATGCCTATTGCGTCATGCCGAGGATCTTGACCAGATCGCCGCGGCGTTCCCGGAAGATGTAGAGATCGCCAGCATACGGATATGTGACGCGCCACATATCCATTCTGCGGAGATCTGTTCCTTTTCCGATCCAGGCAATGCCTCCTTGGTCGAATTTGCGCCAAACAAGGTGCTCGCGCAGCGAATTTAAGCCCCGCGGCGGGGCAAGTTGCAGGAAATGGTGCAACCACCTGAGTACGATGCCCGGGAGGACGCAACATTTAACGAGCCAATTATCGCGAAGGTCGCAAGAGCAGTGGCCCGTTGCACGATGCTCGGGGAAGCTACTAGTGTGGCAGCTCCAGGAGCCTCATACTGTGCGGCTGTGAGTCGCGACTGACCGCGCCAGATGAGCATCGAATGCGGACGCTACGGTCCTGACGAGAAACTCGGCGCCTTTCCTGACGAACAGTCGCTCGTCGCCGTCCATGGTCACTGCGCCGTCTGCAATGAGGCTATCGAGCCGCGAGCGATCGACGATGGCCGACTTCGGATCGCGGCCATGCGACAGAGCGATCTTCGACAGGTCGAGGGCCATGTCGCACATCAGTCGCTCGATCAGATCGGCTCGGAAGCGATCGTCACCCGTGAAGCCATACCCCTTGAGGGTGGCGGGCCGGTCCTCGGCGATGCGCGCCAGGTAATCACGGGTTACCACGACATTCTGTGCGAATCCCTGCGGCATCCTCCCGATGGCGCTTGCCCCTAGCCCGATGAGTGTTTCGGCGGTGTCGTCGGTGTAACCCTGGAAGTTCCGACGCAGCCGCCCCTCGCGCTTCGCCGCGGTAAGATTGTCGCGGGGTAGGGCGAAGTGGTCGAAACCAATGCGCACGTAGCCCGCGTCGACCAGGGCTTCCGCAATCAATTCCGACTGAAGATGACGCTCGACTGGCTGGGGCAGGGCGTGTTCGTCGATCTTGCGCTGATGCTTCTTGAAGGAGGGCATATGCGCGTAACCGAACACCCACAAGCGATCCGGCCGGAGTTCGATGCATTTGGCTACCGTGTCTAGGCACGATTGCATGGTCTGAAGCGGCAGACCGTAGATAAGATTGAAGTTGAGCCGGCCGACGCCGGCTCGCCGCAGGCGCTCAACGCACGTGGCGGTCTGCTCGAAAGTCTGCAGGCGGTTGATGGCGCGCTGCACAACAGGATCGAAGCTCTGTACACCCAGGCTCGCGCGATTGACGCCGCTGTAGCCCAAACCCTCCGCGATCGGCTCGGTCAGGGTACGCGGATCGATCTCCACGGCGATTTCGGCGTCGGGCAACACGAAATACGAGAAGCGGAGCGCGCCGACGAGATCGGCGAAGGTCTCGGGCGTCATGATCGTCGGCGTGCCGCCGCCGAAATGGATGTGCGAGATAGGAAGGCGGTGGCCGATAGTTTCGGCGATTAGGTGCGCCTCCGCTCGCAGGCCCGATGTATAGACTGCGATGGGGTCGTCTTTCTGCGTGACCGAGGTGTGGCAACCGCAGTACCAGCACATAGACCGGCAGAACGGAACGTGCACATAGATCGAGGCCGGCTGGCGGGGCGGCAGGGATCCAAGCCACATCCGGTAATCAGGTTCGCCGATCGCTGGCGAAAAGTGCGGCGCGGTCGGATAGCTTGTGTAGAGGGGAAGCCTGTCGTGACCGTACGATTGCGCCAGATCCGATCTCATCTGTTTCTCCTTCAGCTGCCGGATTGTCTAACGACTTCGCTGAGGAGGCACCTTGCGCTGGCGCAATCCTTTGGTCGTTTTGGGCTTCAACTCCGCCAGCAGCAGTTGGCAGCTCTGATCCTCTTGGCCGAAACGCGGCCCGCGGCTTGATTGCGGCAAAAAAAGCCGGCCGAAATGCGTTCGGCGGGCCAAGTCGCGGAGGAGAAACGTCGGCCGGGTGAAAGCGATCAGGCGTCGAGATTGTGCAGGCGCTAGCGGTTGCGATCGGGGTGATCCTGGCGCTCGGCATGTCCGTGGTGGAGACCATTCATCATGCCGAGCACGCTTATTTCGACGCGGCGGTCATGTTGCTGACGTTCCTCCTGGTCGGCCGCGTCCTCGACCAGAACACGCGGCGGCGGACGCGCGCGGTCGCCGGCAATCTTGCCGCATTGAAGGCGGAGACGGCGGCCAAATTCGTGGGACCCGATGAGATCTCGCAGGTGCCGGTGGCGGCGATTCATCCCGGCGACATCGTGCTCTTGCGGCCCGGCGAGCGCTGCGCCGTCGACGGCACCGTGATCGAGGGGCGCTCCGAGATCGACCAGAGCCTGATCACCGGCGAAACGCTCTATGTCACGGCCGGGCAGGGACGCCGGTTTATGCCGGATCGATCAATATTTCCGGCACGCTGCGGTGCGGGTCTCGGCCGCCTCGGAGGCGACGCTGCTCGCCGAGATCACGAGGCTGCTCGACAATGCGCTCCAGGCCCGTTCGCGCTACAGGCGGCTCGCCGACCGCGCCTCTCGGCTCTACGCGCCGGTGGTGCATGCGACTGCGCTGCTCACCATCCTCGGCTGGGTCATCGCAGGCGCAAGCTGGCATGATGCCATCGTCACCGGCATCGCCGTCCTCATCATCACCTGTCCCTGTGCACTCGGGCTGGGGCGCAAGTCCTGGCTATTCTGCGGCTCCGATCGCGGCGGCGACCGTGCCGCGGTGATGTACAGCCGCCCTATCCCGCGCGCGGCATAGGGCCGATTGGACTAAACCGCTCCGCGGTAGGCAGCGATGGCGGCGGCCTGAAGAAGGAAGCGGCACAGAGTGCGCGGCAGCTTAACGATTCTTCGCTGTGCGTCGCGCCGTCCGACCCGTGGCCTCGCTGAACAGGTGGCGGGGGATGTTGATTATCGCATAACGTCGCCGTTCTTCCGGGTGCGTTTCAAAATCTGCCTCCACAAAAATCTCGACGGTCTCCTCACTGGCATGAACTTCGACGCGTACCGGCGCGTCTTCAAACTCCACTTCATATCGGCGACCATTCTTTCCTCGGATAATCGCGTGCGCCATTTCTATGCTACCTCCGGCCCTGCTTCTTGAGCTTCTTCACTCGGTGCTTCTGATAATCCAGAACGGCCGCTGCAAGTGGCATCGAGCGCGGCACGCGCACATGTGTGAGGGAGACGACAAGCGCTCTGCCTGTTTCTTCCGAGCGAGACAAATGGCAAATGATACCGCCCTCGTCACCGGCGTATGACAAATCCCAGACGACGTGGTGCATCCGATCAGCATCGGCAACATTCTCGGCCTGCAGATATTCGATCAACGATGGTGCCAGTTCAACGTCAAATGGCGCAGCTGCCTTGAGTGCGGCGAGCAGCCGGGTGGTCTTCTCCGGATTGTCGAGCATAGGTCGTCCATCTTTAACGGGCGAATCAGAGAGCCGACGGTCAGCGATGATAGCGAATATGGCTCAACAGAGCCATATTCCCTATCCGTCGCACAACTCGCCTTCCTCCCATTGCTGGTTGACCCGATCCAATAGCGACGACCTCACGGGCATTACCCCGCTTCCTCGCTAATACAACGCAGTCCGCCCCCTCCGGCGCATCACCGCTTCGCGGTAGGCGACTCGTGGCAAGCTTCGGTACCACCATCTGATCTTCCTGCATTCCCGACGAAGTTCGATTGCGAGATGCTGGAGGCGCTGCTTGCAGCGCTTAAGGAGCTTCCCATGACGGTTCTTCGACAACGGATGACTGAGGACATGCAGGTGCGGAATCTGTCGCCGCATACACAGGCATCGTATCTCCAACAGGTATCGCTGTTTGCACGTTACTTCCGTATGTCGCCGGATGCGCTGACCCCCGAGCACATCCGGACTTATCAAATCTACCTCACGAACGAGAAGAGGTTGGCCCCCAATTCAATCCATACGGCTGTCGCGGCGCTTCGGTTCCTTTGCAGGATTACGCTCAAGGAGGACTGGACCTTTGGAGAAGACATCCCGCTTCCAAAAAAGCCGCAGAAGCTACCCGTCGTCCTGAGCCCTGAAGAAGTTGTGCATTTCCTCAGCTGCGTGGATTGCAACAAACATCGGGTGATCCTGACCACCTGCTACGCGGCAGGCTTGCGCATTTCGGAGGCCGTCCGGCTGAAGGCCGCCGCCATCGATAGCGCCCGTATGGTTGTTCGCGTCGAGCAGGGTAAAAGTCGCAAAGATCGGTACGTGATGCTGTCGCCCATGCTGCTGGAGATCCTGCGCAGCTACTGGATCGCCGTTCGCCCGAAGGAGTGGCTGTTCCCTGGCATTCACGATGATCGGCCAATCACGAAGGACGCCGTAGAAGCAGCCTGCCAAAAAGGCGCATCGGTTGTCCGATCTCTCTAAACCCGTCACCCCACATTCGCTTCGGCACGCATTCGCTGTACATCTCCTCGAATCAGGTACCGACTTGCGGACCATTCAGCTCCTCCTCGGTCATCGCAGCCTCGCCACCACGGCCAAGTACTTGCGCATCGCGACCAACAAGGTCTGCGCGACGTCCAGCCCTCTGGACCTCTTGCCGCATCCAGTTCCAGCCGAACCACAGCCGGCGCCGCCAAAACACTTCTGAGTTTCAGACCGATGGCCCGCTCGGAGCCGGAAGTGGCGGACATATTCCGCCGCTACGGCGCAGCCTATCGTGAGAGCCATGACGCCTCGCTATGCACCGCACAGCGTCGCGTCATGAGCGCGATCGAATTGTGTCGAACTGCGGCACTTGGTGGTCATGTTGAGCGCTGCGATCACTGTGACCACCAGCGCATCTGCTACAATAGTTGTCGTGATCGCCACGGCCCAAAATGCCAATCACTGGCTCGTGCCCAGTGGTTGGACGACCGTCGATCAGAACTTCTCGACACCCAGTATTTTCATGTGGTCTTCACCATACCGCAGTCCATTGCAGCTATTGCCCTTCAAAACAAGAAGATCGTCTACGGCATTCTGTTCCGGGCCGCCAGCGAGACGTTGCGCACCATCGCAGCTGACTCCAAGCATTTGGGCGCACAAATCGGATTCTTCGCGGTGCTTCATACTTGGGGTCAGGCTCTTTTTCACCATCCGCATCTGCATTGCGTGGTTCCGGGTGGGGGCATTTCTCCGGATGGTACACGATGGATTTCCTGCCGGCGCAAGTTCTTTTTGCCCGTTCTCGTGTTGGCGCGACTGTTTCTCGATTATCTCCGGAAGGCCTTCGACGCCGGAGACTTGCAGTTCTTTTCCTCGCTGGAATCCCTTCGGACGCGCGACGCCTTCTTGCGTCACATCGCGCCTATCCAGAAGAAGGATTGGGTGGTTTACGCGAAGCGCCCCTTCGCCGGACCTGAACAAGTCCTCAAATACGTCGCACGATACACGCACCGCATCGCCATCTCTAACAATCGCCTCCTCGATGTCGACGACGGCAAGGTTCAGTTTCGCTGGAAAGATTATCGCAATGGCCACCGTCAAAAGACGATGACGCTTGGCGCTGACGAATTCATCCGTCGGTTCCTGCTTCACGTACTTCCCGACGGGTTTCAACGTATTCGGTATTTCGGCTTCCTGGCCAATCGCTACTGCGCAGAAAAGCTCGCGAAGGGATGTGATGAGCTGGGCCAGTCGAGGAAATCCAAACATGAAGTCCTGCAAGAGTAGGACCGCCTCAGTTGGCGGCCCGCCATCGTGAACCGGCGGACGAGACGCGCTTGACCTCCGCTCGCCGCATTCAAGCAGAAGCACTTTGCGCTAAGCTCGTGCAAGAGAGCAGAAATGCAGCAACCATTTTTACCTAACCATCACATCGTTCCGTCGGCTGCCGAACGATCGCCTGCTGCTTGGCATGAAGGGCATCCGCGCCGTGCGCAGCGGTGCCGTTCAATACGTGGCGAAGGACGCCAGCGTCTCAATGGGAGGCAGCTACGTCGGGGAATCCACGCCGCGTCTGGCCGGCTCTCCTGTTTGCGTCGATGCGTGAGGAGCCACACGACATGAACGTGATCACATCAGAACGCAATTCCCTGATCTCGGAAACTTGGGCTGTGCTTGCGGCGGCCAAGGACCTTAGCGACACGTCAATGCAACTCATCTGCCGACGCGTGATCGAAGGCCATCTCGCCGGCAGAACACCGCGTGAGGCCGACGCGGTCGCGATCCGCGCCTATTTCCGCTAGGTGCTGATGCAGTGCTCTACGTGAAGAGGCCCGGGAGGTCATCCTGGGCTTTTTCTTGGTGCGCCAGGCATGGCGCGGAGCGCCGTGAGTGGCGCGATTTGATCGGAGTGGTGTCCGGTCGATGACTTGGAGGTGAGAGTCCTCTACAGACCCTGGTGATGGGAACCGTTAGCCGAACAGCAAGGGCGTCGTCGCCAACCGACAGCAGGAACTGAGACAATGCCAGCACACTACCGCGGCCCACCACGGCTGGGCGAGAAGCGCCGCCAAGCTCATGCCTCCAGCGCTCAGCGCCAGCGCAACCATCAGCAACGGCCCAAGCCCGATCGCACGTCCCGCCCACGGTGCGGTGACCGCGCCGACGACGCCACCGAGTGCACCGATGCCGAGCACCACGCCGACAGTTCCGCCCTCCAAACCCAGATCTTTCGTCAGGTGCAGCAGGAAGACCGCCGAGTATGCGTTGTACCAAAAGATGAAGGTGCCAGTGGCCAACGTGACTGCCCGCAGAATCGGGGTGCCGAACACGGTGGTCAGCCCTTCGGCCATTTGGCCGAGTAGCTGGGTCGACCCGGCCGCTGAGCCGGCAGCCGCGCGCTCGGCACGAGCGACAGCAACGCGGCGGCGAGCAGGAACGAGGCTGAGTCGGCCAGGATCGCGGTCGGCGCGGAGAACGTGCTGACCAGCCAGCCGGCCAGGAACGGACCGGCTGCCACCGCGCTTCCTGGCTGAGCTCCAACAAACTCTGCGCCTGGACCAGCCGATACCGGTCCACCACCGTGGGTACGCACGCCAGATAGGCCACCTCGGCGTTCACCGGCGCCACCCCGACCAGCGCCGTTGCCCAACGAGGAGATCAACGCGATCGAGAGAGGGAAGCATTACGGCTGGCCATATTGCTACGATCTTTCGACGCCAAGCCCTGAATTTAAGGCGGTGCTACAGTCCGGGCCCTACAAGAATTTCTGTAACAACACGGCCGCGTACAAACCGCCGCACTCGCTGCTGCCGCCGCACGGCGCGCCACTCGGCATGCTGTATTATCACGGGCGCAAATTCCCGGAACTTGACGGCAAGCTTCTTGTCGCCCTGCACGGCTACCGCCCGACGGGAAGCCGTCTTCTCATCTACGATGTAGACGGCCGCGGCTTCCCGAAAATAAGCCCGCCGCCCGTCCGCTATCAGGTGAGCTGTGGCGCGGAACCGAGCCGCGCCTTTCAGACCGACGCCGGAAATGCTCCGGCCGCCGCCTATGAGGAGCTGATATCCGGCTGGTACCGGGTGAACGGCGCGCGGCCGCAGGGCGCGCCGGTCGGCATGACGGTCGCGGCCGATGGTGCGATCTGGATCGCCGAGGACAAGAACCAGGCAGTGATCCGCATCGACCGCGCTTCCGGCAACCCGCCCGATCCGCTGCCGTGCGGCGTGCGGACACCCGAGCAGATCGACGAGCTTGCCGGCTTCGTCACGAACGATTCCAAGAACAAGGCTCGCCTGACTTCCGTCCGGACCAATCTGGTCGAGAAGCACTGTCTCGGCTGCCATTCCGATTTCGGGCTTAAGAAGGGACAGCCGGGGGCTGAGAAAGATCAAACGGTCCTGCGCTTCATACTCGCGCAGGACGGCTGGATTTATCCAGGAGACCCCGATTCCGGGAAGCTGCGCATCCGCCTCCGCGGACTCGGCGCGGAAAAGCTGATGCCTCCAGGAGGAGAGAAATTGCCCCAGACGGAGCCGGGCTACGCGCAGGTTCTGAACCTTGCCGATTATCTGGCGGGGACGATGGTTCCCGGAACAAGGATGCGGATCAAGCCCGGCCCCGTCCAGCGGAAATTCGTTAGCAAGACCGACAAGGAATGCGGCGAAATCCCGACGACGAAGGTCGTCGTGGTGACACAAAAGAACGCTGCAGGTAAGCCCGGCTTCAGCCGGTTCTATCGGCCTGCCGATATCTTCCTCAACGGCGAGTGCGCCGATGCAGATGGCTACTATATCCGTCAGGACCTTCTGGTGCCTTTGCTGTAGCGCCATGCAGAGCCTGGCCGCCGTGACATCCGCGCCGGCCGAAGTGAAGTTGTTCGAAAGCGTCCAGGCCACGCCCGCGGGCGAATACACGTCGGGCATCGAAGGGCCGGCCGTCGATCTCGACGGCAATCTCTATGTCGTCAATCTCGGCAGACAGGGCACGATCGGCAAGCTTCCACCCGGGAGCGCCGCTTCCGAGAAGTTCATCGATCTTCCCGAGGGCAGCGTCGGCAACTCGATCCGCTTCGCGCGCGACGGAACGATGTTCATAGCGGACTACAAGAAGCACAACATATTCGCGGTGAGGAAGGGCAGCGCGATGCCCGAAGTCTGGTTTCATTCCGACCAAATGAACCAGCCTAACGACATGACCATCGCGCGCGAGGGCACGATCTACGCGAGCGACCCGAACTGGAAGGGACGCAGCGGCCAGATTTGGCGGATCGCGAAGGGAGCCGACGGATCGGTGCAGGGTAAGGTGATGACCGCGCCACGCGCCATGGGCACCACAAACGGCATCGATCTCAGCCCCGACGAAAAGACGCTCTATGTCGGCGAGTCCGACAGTGGTCAGATATGGGCTTATGAAATTCGCGGCAACGAGCTGACCAATGCAAGGCTAGTCAAGACGTTCGATCGCGACACAATCGACGGGGTGCGTACCGACACGGAGGGCAAACTATTCATCGCCCGCATCCTAAAGGGTTCAATTGCAGTCCTGACCCCAGACGGCAAAGCCCAGAGAGAGATCGCGCTCAAGGGCAAAGAGCCCTCAAACCTCGCCTTCGGTGGCAAAGACGGCAAGACGATCTTTGTCACCCAGCGGCAAGGGGGCTTCATCGAATCCTTCCGCACAGACCAGGAAGGGCGTGAGTACTGCCTGCAAAGAACTGATTGCTAGACATGACTTATAAGCCTTCGAGCAAATGCTTATAAGTCGGCAACTGGATAGGTTTCTAACAAACCTGATCAGTCTCAACGCACCTAAGCGGAGCGGCTCGTGAGAGCTTGTCAGGCTCATTACCTGAAGGTCATAGGTTCAAATCCTATCCCCGCAACCAAATATTGTACGTAATACAAAGGGTTAGGCAAACGCCTAACCCTTTAATTTTTCGTAAATGCCCTAGCACAGAGCTAGCACAAAATTCGACTTTTGGTTCCACGGCGCTAAAATGCTCGTGGAGGTGCGGAGATGGCTCGGCACGAACTGCTAGGTGGTCTGGTTCAAGTTTATCGGCGGGGGGAGGGGCGGCATTGGCATTGCTCGGCATCCATCAATGGCCGGCAGCACCGCGCGACCACTGGCGAGGACGATCTCGTCCTCGCCAAGCAAGCGGCCGAAGACTGGTTTCTTGCGCTTCGGGGGAAATCAAAGGCGGGTCTGCTCCTCAAGGAAAAAACCTTCCGGAAGGCCGCCGAGCAATTCCTGAAGGAATATGAAGTGATCACCGAGGGTCACCGAAGCCCGCGCTGGGTGAAAGGGTACGAGGATCGTCTGCGGCTCCACGTTTTGCCGTTCTTCGGCGACATGGGTCTCTCGACCATCACGCCCGGCAAGGTCCAGGAATACCGGGTGCACCGGATATCCACTTCAAAGGCGCGCAAGACTGACGCCGAAGATCCCGACAAGGCTCCTCCCAAGCCACCTGCCCGTAGCACCATTCACAATGAGATCGTGACCATACGGCAAGTCCTGAAGACGGCCATTCGTCATGAATGGCTCGCGCACCTTCCCGACTTCTCGCCTCCGTATAAATCGCAGGGAAAGGTGGTGCATCGGCCGTGGTTCAGCCCGGAAGAATACAAGCAGCTGTATACGACGACGAGGGAGCACACGAAGGCGAGCCCTCCGCATTACCGTTGGAACGCTGAGCAGTTGCACGACTACGTTCTTTTTCTCGGCAACACCGGTCTGCGGCCGGACGAAGCCAAGAACCTGCAGCACCGCGACGTGACCATCGTGGAGGAGGGGCGTCGCGGCGAGAAAATTCTAGAAATCGAGGTGCGCGGAAAGCGCGGCGTAGGCTACTGCAAGAGCACGCCGAGCGCGGTTCTGCCTTACGAGCGGTTGCTCAGTCGGCCAAAGTATGTGCCGCAGGGAAAAGCCCGCGAGCGTAAGAGGAATCCTCGTCCTCCGGTGCCACCCACGTATCCCCAGCCTACCGATCCCGTTTTTCCAGGCAACCACCTTAAGCTTTTCAATCGGCTGCTTGAGAAAAGCACGCTGAAGCTTGATCGTGATGGCAAGCCACGCACGGCCTACAGCCTGCGTCACACCTATATCTGCATGAGGCTGATGGAAGGCGCCGATATTTATCAGATCGCGAAGAATTGCCGCACCAGCGTCGAGATGATTGAGAAGTTCTATGCGGCGCACATCAAGAACACTCTCGATGCTTCCGCCATTAACGTCCGTCGATCGAAATCCGTCCGGCAGGTCAAGCCGGTCATGTCCAGCGAGCCTGCTATCCGCATCAACCCGGCTGCGATCGAGGCTACAGAATCCAGAGATACTGAGGTTTAGCGGGCCAAGCTGGGCACGTACTTAGAGCCCGGAGGGGCTCCTCTTACGAGCCGGTAGCGGCTCGCCTTCATGCGCGAAGGCGCACTTTCTACTCGTCTACGTCATCGAAGATCGAACGTGATCCTTCCCAAGTGTCTTCGAGTGAGCCCATCGTGTTTGAGCTACGTCGCGGAGAGGGGCGATCCGATTGAAGATCGTCGATGATGCTTTTGATTCTCTCAAGTCCAGTGTCGATCGCTTTTTGGACATTCTGGTCGGCAGCAAACTCCTTCTTGAAGTCTCTCAAAGTGGCTTCCAGGGTACTGAAGTACTCCTCGGGATCGTCTTCGCCCCCACAATTGAAGCGCCAATTGCTAATGCAATCGTCGAGCTTCAAAAGGAGGTTGCTACGAACGTGCGTCAGGCACTCCTCCAACTCATCAGGAGTGAACAAGGCTCGAACCTCCCCATCAAGGAAGCCTGAATCCGGGGTATCAACTGCCAACTCACGAATCGTGGCAATGTGTCGTTTCCTGTCTTCTTCGGGCAGAAGCGAGAAGCTGTGGAGGCGGCAAACAACTCCAATCTCGGAGATGCTGTCGAGGTAAGACCACAAATTGAGTGATTTCAGGTAGCTGGGTTCAGCGGCCAAATACTGCTGGAGGAATTGAGCATCGCAACGGTAAGCGAGAAAGCGGTTAACTTGTGAGGTGTTCTCGGAACGCTGCTTTTTAAACTCAAGAATCCGGCCAAGCACCAGCGCAAAGCGATCAGGAGGAACGATCACTTTTGCGCCTTCATAACCAATATCGCCGCACGATACTTCGTGAAAAAGGCGAGGGACCGGCGTTCCTGTAAGATATATATCCAGCAGCTCCCGGTTCTCGGCCACTATGGTGGCGAAAGCATCGCGGATCGTAGGATGCTTGAACGTCCATGCGACAGATCCGGCCGATTTCACCTGGATAAGCAGACTGCCATCCAAAGAGTTCAGAGCATTGCGGACCTCGGATTGAGATCCTCCAAGCAAAGCCAGCGCTTCCGCTTCATCGGGCATGAGGGCGACCGGACTTGTGAGTTGCCCGCCTCTCATGAACACAAGGGCGATGGCGGCACGAGAGGAAACGTCCAAGGTCTGAATAACATCCATCAAGAGCTGCATTGGATTGGCTACAAAATCCTGAAGCTCTGATCTGTCGATCGAAAGCTTCCTTGTGAAAGCTCGGTTACCTAACCTACGGGCAATCTCCGGGCTAAACCCGGAGTGCGCTGAGACCGGAGGCAGGTGAGGCTTCAACTCTGATTTGAACGTGTGGGTTTGATTCCCAAGGCGCATGTGATTGTAAAGGATTTGATCTTTCTCGGGTCGAGACAATTCCTGAACTTTGATAACGACCTGCGACTCAAGAATTTCCGGGAGCGCTGCCTCCTTGATGAAGGAACGAGCGTTTCGATAGATGTAGTCTCGTGAAGTGAAGATTACTCTGGCTCCGCGTTTGATCGCGGCGTGAAGATGCGGAAACGCGCTGTTCCATTTGAACGTTGCAGCCACGTCCAGTTGTGTGGCGCCAAAGGCGTCATCAACCCAAAAGAACTGCTGTTTTTCGCGAGGGTTCGAATGCCGCACGAATTCGTCGGCATCTCTAATCTTGATAGTTGAGCATCCCCACTCGTCGAGAGCTCCCAATGCGAGGGCCGCCGCAATAGTGGATTTGCCGCACATCGGCTCACCGAGCAGCAAAACGAAGCCGTGCTCAATGAGAGCTTTGGCTGCCTTCCGATAGGCTGAGGTAAGTACAAATTTTGAAAGGTCGTCTCCTAGCGCGCTCAAGATTTCCTGAGATTGAGCATACGCGCGCTCATCGAGGATTTGGCTGAGATCGCCCAGCCCATAAATGCGTGGCACCAGCATTCGGAGACGTGGGGATTCATGTATGAACTGCGAAATTCTATCGCTTCCATAGGCAGCAAAGTGTTTTACACCGGAAATAGCCAGAACGGTGCTTCGAAGCTTTTCCTCGAAAGTCCCCGTTAAGCGTGCGTTGGTGAAGAGAAAATAGTTGTCCGCGAGGCCGTGCTCGGCCAACCGCTCTATCTTTGAGATTTCGTCTTTCAGGTCAGCTAAACGTAGCGTTTTGGCGGGCTGGGACGTGAATTTGCATTGCGCCGCGAAGGACCCGCTAAGGGTCTCTCCCGATTGTACCTTCCACTGACCGTGAAAGGCACCATCCCGACCGCCGTCATGAGTGTCGTAAAAACCTTGGACCGTTTGTCCCCAGATCTCGCTTGCCACTGCCACACAGAGCTGCTGGAAGGCTTTCCATCCCAATGAATGCAGCTCGTAGCTTGGCTGTGCCGCTTGCGCTTTGGCAGGAACTGATTTCATTCCGGTTGCATCGTTTCCGTCGTTCATAGGCCTGAGAACAATTCCGCCAGGATCTCTTTCAGCTCCGGCGACCTCCCGGTACCGAGCGGTTGACTTAGCGCCAATGCATGTGCCTCTGTTTCTATCATGGACGCTGCTTTGAGCGCTCGATTTGGCTTCGATCCGTCCGCCGGACAACCATCAGGGTAGTATTCTTCGATGGCTCCTTTTGAAAGAACGCAAATTCCCTGCGTCTTTAGGTGATCTAGAAGTGGAACTATTGCCGTCGCGCAAACTGGGTCCTCGCGGCATGCGAGACAGCGTGTCAACTCGCTTTCCCACGAGAAGAGCGAGTCAAGCTGCGCCAAGGCATCATCGTCCACGACCCTCGTAGCCTGCATATTGCGGAGCCCGGCCCTGGCATTGGTATACTTCGCTCTAAAGCTGTGCCGATTAAACCGATCTCGTATTTGAGAAGCAGTTGGCGTGGCGGCCAGGCCAGTCTCCTGGATTCTGGCGTCGATGCTTTGAATCGCTGTGGCGCGGATGGCGTTGCTAGCCTCGTTGGCGCCGAGATGCTCGTAGTCTTTGAAGAGAGCATCGAGATCGGCAACAATCATGACTTTCATGCCGAATGACTGAAAAAAGGCTCGATACTTACCAAAATTGCCTTTGCCATCGACCCGAACCAGTCCGATGCTCTTTCTCTCAAAGTCCCAATCCAGGCTTAGCTTCCTTGCTATATGCTTGAGATAACTATCGTCTGACTGACCCTCAAATAGCACGACACGCGAACTGAAGAACGCGGCGTCAGCATTCTCAAACCGAGCCAGACGAAACACTTCGGCGGACGCTCCATCGAGAGCAAAATCGATCGGGTACAGAACTCCGACAGGCTTCGGAGCGCTTGCTTCCTTGGCAACTCTCGTAAATCCGGCCGTTACGCCTGGTGCGAAGAAGAGAGGCGAATGTGTAGTGACGATTACCTGATGCGCGCTTGAAATAGCGGCCAAGGTGTCAAACAACACCTTTTGTGAGCGCGGGTGAAGATATAGCTCCGGCTCTTCGAACAAGAATAGCAGGGGCCTTTGAGCTGCCCCCTCGTCAGTTCTTTCTCGCTGCTTTTGCACGTATGCCTGAAGCAGTGCAAACGTGAGTGACCTCTTAATGCCGTCCCCCTTGTTTTCGATAAGGTCCCGAGAGCCGTCATCGATATAGATTTCCGCCGTATTCAATATTGTCCGCAGTTGCGGAGGTGGGATTGCTAGTTCGACCTTCGCGCTGGGAAAGTTTTGGCAGAGTATCCCTTCAAGCAGATTTTCCAGCGATCTTACCTTCGCATGTCGCTCATCCACTCGAAGTCCATCCCGTGTGATCCGATTGAGCAGTGTATCGAGTTGAAGGAGCGAATCCGAAATACGAGCTAGGTCCGGCTCCATATCTTCGAGTAACAGCCCTAACAGGCGGCCGAACGATGTAGACTGTGTTGTCTTCATATCATCGGCTAAGTTCTTCACCGCTGGAATGTAGATTGGCTCCGGCATAAGCGTAGTGATCGAGGGAGCCATGCCTGACGGGAGCGGACCGTCGACCATTTCAAGCTCTTCCTCGTTCAAGATGGCGAGGCAATGCTGCAAGTATTCTGTCGCCTTTGCGATCGTGCTTAAGTCTTCTGGGGCGTTGGCAATAAATTCAGGATAGCTTTCCTCCAATGCTGCGCGTATCGCATTGCCTCCCCGTTTTCCCTTAAAAACCTGCTCTATGGCTTCGTCCCGGTACCGCGCTTCCCGGGGGACCTTCCTCAAAATGCGATATTCGGCCTTCTCGCCAGCTTTGCAGCGTACAATGAGCGTAAAACGCCCTTGCACAACAAGCGGCTCTATTTTCCCTCGGTGGGTTTCGCCGAGTCTCTCTAAGTCAGCATTGCCGATGCCGCTGAAGACTAGCTTGAACTCTCCGCAGAGTTCGGGGTCATAAAGTTGGGACGACGAAAGGCTGACTTGTTTCAACGCACCGACGATTGCTTGGAGAACCGTCGATTTTCCGGCGTTGTTCTCTCCGACAAGACAAGAGAACTTTGTCGCCTTGAATGTCGCCGCTCTGAGACCTTTGAAATTCGTTATGTCGATCTGTTCTAAGAGCATAATTGCCAAACCTAAAAAAAGCCGAGCTGCGCCGGAGCCGCTCGATTCGTGCAGTATTCCACAACTTTAGGTTTGCGGCGGGTCTGCTGCAAGGCGAAAGCCACATTGCCCTTCGAATTTTGCTCTCAAGTTCAACAACTAAATTGGGTATTGCGTGAATCAGCGCTGCGCCGAGACTGTCCGGGCACCGCTGTTCTGGTACAATAGCAACAAGGGGGGGCTATGAATTTGAAGGCAACTATGGGCAACGGGGTGCAGGAGCCGACTCTCAACTGTCCTAACTGCAACCATGAGATCAAGCTCACGGAGTCGCTCGCCGCTCCTCTGATCGAGGAGACACGCCGTCGTTTTCAAGAGCAGTTGGCGAGCAAGGATGCCGATGTTGCGCGGAAGATCGAGGCCTTGCGTCAGGAGCGCGAACAGCTCGAAAAATCACGAGAGCAGATCGAAGACCAGGTAAAGCAGCGGCTCTCGGCCGAACGCAGTCAGATTGTTGCTGCCGAGGCCAAGAAAGCAAGGGAAGCTACCGCTGCGGAACTTCAGTCAAAGGGTGCCGAGCTTGATGAACTTCGTAAGATCTTGGAAGCCAACAACGCGAAGCTCGCGGAGGCGCAGCAGGCACAGGCCGAGCTGATGCGCAAGGAGCGCGCGCTCGACGAGGCAAAGCGCGAACTGGACCTTACCGTTGAAAAACGGGTCCAGGCTTCCGTGGATGATATCCGCTCCAAAGCCAAGCGGGAGGCAGATGAGGCAGCCCGGCTCCGAGTACTGGAGAAGGACCAGACCATTGAGTCGATGGCCCGCACCATCGAGGAGTTGAAGCGTAAGGCGGAGCAAGGGTCGCAACAATCTCAGGGGGAGGTCCTTGAGCTTGAACTCGAAGAGCTTCTGCGTGGACGCTTCCCGACCGATCTTATCGAGCCGGTCGGTAAAGGAGAGTTGGGCGCCGACGTTGTGCAGCAAGTCAACGGCTCCATCGGTCAGCCTGCCGGTATCATCCTTTGGGAATCGAAGCGCACCAAGGCCTGGAGTGACGGCTGGCTGGCAAAGCTCCGCGACGACCAGCGGCGCTGTGGCGCTGACGTAGCGCTCATTATTTCCCAGGCGCTTCCAAAGCACATTGAGCAGTTTGATTTAATCGATGGTGTTTGGGTGGCTCATCCGCGATGTGCCCTGCCCGTCGCGGTAGCTCTTCGGCAGACGTTGATTGAGGTGAACAGCTCCCGGCTCGTTCAGGAGGGGCAGCAAACCAAGATGGAGCAGGTCTACCATTATCTGACCGGCACGAAATTTCGGCAGCGCGTGGAGGCCGTGGTCGAGAAATTCAATGATATGCGCGAGGACCTCGACAAGGAGCGCAAGTTCATGGCCCGGCAGTGGTCCAAACGCGAAACACAGATCGTCTCAGTGATCGAGTCGACTGCGGGTATGGTCGGCGATCTGCAGGCCATCGCCGGGAAGGCCATGCCGGAGATTCCCAGTATCGATCTTCCCCTTATTGAGAACAGCGACGCTACGGAACGGAAAGCCTTTTAATAAAATTACTCTATCCTTATCAATCGCTTAATGGATGGGTTCCGGTGACATCTTGACACATTCTCGAACTCACATTATGTGTACGAGAATGACAACACAAAATACGAGTGCTAAAAATACCAAGGCTAAGTACGAGAAGTTCGGTCACCTTCTTGTGCGCTTACGCGTGGCCGCCCGCATCGAGCGGCAGGCAGACCTTGCCGATTTGCTCAAGGCCACGCAGCAGACTGTAAGCCGCTGGGAGGCTGGGCTTTCACGGCCCCGCGAAAACCAGATCCCTCAGATCGCCAGCGCCTTGGGTGTCGCGCCCGAACAGCTCGTTGAAGCCGCAGGCTATTCGGTGCCCACTGTCGTGGCGAGCTTTGACAAGCCGTTTCCCGTTGATGCGCTTACCCCGGACTCATTTGAGCGGCTATGCGCGCATCTCCTGCAACGGATGTACCCGGATGCGCAGGTCCATCGGGCCGGAGGCCAAGGGCACACACAGGACGGCACCGATGTCATGGTGACCCTACCGAACGGCGCCAAACACTCGTTCCAGTGCAAGCGCGTGGAGGAGTTCGGTCCACAGAAAGTCCATGCAGCGGTCGCCAAGCACAGCGTTAGGGCCAGCAAGAAGGTATTAGTGCTCAGCCGCGTCGCGAGTCCGCAAACGCGCGAAGCTCTCGCCGTGCATAAAGGATGGGAGCTGTGGGACAAGGATGACCTGTCCCTCAAGATCCGGGCGTTGGCAAAAGTGGATCAGCTCGCCTTGGTGGATATCTTCTTCCCAGGTCGCCGCTTTGAGCTTCTCGGGGTTACGGAAGAAGGCGTCTGGGAGACGACAGGTGAATTTTACGCGGCCTTCCAGAACGAGAAAGCCCTGTTCAATCATACCTGGAAGCTCGTGGGGCGAACTGAACCGCTCCACGAACTTTCCGATCAACTCAAAGATGAACGGGTCCGCGTTGTCTTCCTGGTGGGGTCAGGAGGCTCAGGAAAGTCGCGTGTGCTGAAGGATGCCATCGAGGGGTACGAAGCCTCCACCAAGGCAACAATCGTGCGATTCCTCGCCCGGACTGCTGAAGTTTCTAAACGCAGCCTAGAAGACTTTGGCGAAAAGCCATCGCTTCTTGTTGTTGACGATGCCCATGACCGCAGCGATCTTCCTCTCCTCTTCCAGTACGCAGCAACGAGGGGTCAAACCAAGCTTGTTTTGGCGCTGAGACCTTACGGCCTCGACCATTTAAAGGCGCAGGCAAGCAATTTCTCGCTCATCGAAAAGGCCCGGGAGGTCAAGCTGTTGCCGCTTGCGAAAGCCGAAGCTGAGCAGCTAGCCGAGCAGGTGTTGAAAAAGGAAGACGGCCCACTGAAGGCAGCAAAGGACATTGCCAACCTAACTTACGACTGTCCGCTAGCCACCGTGGTAGGCGCGCAGATCGTCGCGAGGGACAAAAAGCACTTCGACCTTGCCAAGAACGAGGATGCATTCCGCTCGACACTCTTTGGCAGATTTGAAGATGTCATCGCCGGTGAGCTGGGCCAGAAGTCGGACGGCGAACCCATCAAGAAGCTCCTAAGTGTCATTTCTCTCTTCCAGCCGTTCTATCTCGATGATCCGCAATTGCTCAACATCATCGAGCAGCTCGTGCACATTGCTCCTCACGATACCAGCAGGCTCTTCAAACTATTGATCGACGCCGGGGTTTTGTTCAAACGTGGTGCACGGTACCGGCTCTCTCCTGATGTCCTTGCAGACTACGTGATTGAGGCCGCGTGTGTCGGTACCGATCGCCAATCCACGGGGTATGCCGAGGCCGCCTTCGATCTAGCGGGGGACAGGCTCGCAGATGCTCTCCTTCTCAATCTTGGCAAGCTTGACTGGCGGCTCTCCAACGGAGACGCCAGTAATAGTGACCTACTGAACGGGATCTGGCGCAAGCTTAAGCCCCGCTCAGACTATCAGGACCCGCATATTCGTGCGGTGGAGGGCGTTGCCTACTACCAGCCGCTTCGTGCGATCGAATTTGGTGAGGCGCTCATCCGCCGTGGCGAATTCACGTCTCAGCTCTCGGGCATCTTCAAGTATGCTGCCTATAATCTCGACTACGTGGAACGCGCCTGTATGGCGTTGTGGGAGTTGGGAAAGGATGATACCCGGCAGCTTCACTCGCATCCCAACCATCCTATCCGCACCTTGGCGGAGCTTTGCGAAGTGGCGCCGAACAAGCCGCTGATCTTCAATGAAAAGATCGTGGATTTCGCTTTGAAGCTAGCAGCCGATCCGGCGGCTTGGGATTCGCATTACACGCCCTTGGACATCTTGAAATCGGTCTTCAAGACCGACGGCCATACCACCCAGAGCCAAAATCACACAATTACCTTCAATCGATTCACCGTAACTCCCAAAGCGGTGGCCCCGCTGAGAAAGCGCGCATTGACGGCTGTTATTGAGCTTCTTGGAAACTCAAACATCCGAGTATCGACACGGGCTGCCGAAGCACTCGGTCATGCTCTGCGGTACCCGATGGACGCCGGAAAAGAGCTCTATGAAGAGTGGACGGGGCTCTTCTGCGAGACAATTGAAGACCTTGACCGGGCGGTGCGGTTGCACAGCTATGATCCTCTTGTCCTTGTCGGCATTACCAAGGCGGTTTCCTGGCACGAACAGTACAGCAAGTCCGCAACGTCAAAGCCTGCCAAGAAGCTGAAGGAGACCCTGACGGCATCGCTAGACTACCGCGTCTTTGCCACGCTTAGCGACGGATATGGCATGGAGTTTCGGCGATTCAATCCAAAGACCTTCGAAGTCGACTGGAATAAGTTTCTTCAATCGCTTGCGTCTGAGCTTGTTGCCAAGTTTCCGGAAGGCGAGAGCCTCCGGCAATTTATCGCCGAGCAGCTGGAGCATATACGGGCCGCGAACCCCGATGGGTCCTCATCCCCTCACGTTTTATATGGAACTTTGCTCAAGGCCTCGTCGTCACTTCCCAAAGCCACGATTGCAAATGCGCTCAAAGATCCGGTGTCCTTAACCGCCCGTTTTGTTGGAGACGCGCTGCAAACCTTGTGGCTCAAGGATATAGGTGCTGGGCGCGCTGTCATGCAGCAATTATTGGCATCCTCCAACCCTGAGCTGCAAGCCCATGTCGGCCGGGCGCTATCGGCGATAAACTTCGCCCAGCGGCCCTATGAGTCCGATGAGGCGGACGCGCTAGAGCGCGTCGTTACTTCAAAGCATGAATGGACCGTCTTCTCAGCCATTCACGCGTTGCGCTCTGTCGCCAGAGCGAAGGCGGAGGAGGCGCTACGACTTGCCAGGTTGACGAACATCGGCGCCAATCCTCGGCTTGCAGACGAGCTGCTCTGCCTTTTCGGCTTTGGCGAGGAGCTTCGCTTTGATCTCTTGAGCAAGGAGGATGTGCAATTATTCCTCGACAAGTTGATGGAGGTCCCTGAGCTCGACGGGCATTGGACCGAGACATTCCTGTCCAATACCTCACAGAGCTTTCCTGATATGGCCTTGGCCTTCTTCATCGCCCGCGTTGAACGTGCGGTGTCCACGAAGGCATGGAAGTACCGGCCGACGAATCACGGGCCATATGTCCATGTTCCCCTCAAGTTCAAGGAGGCGCCGAACTATGGTGCACTGCTCGCCAAGACAGTGCAATGGATCAGTAGCGCCGGTTACGAGGAAGACCAGCGTTTTCTATTCAACTACCGGGCCCGCGAGCTATTTGAGGCGGCCTTTGGCGCGTTTGATGAAGAGGTCGTCCAGTTCTTTGAGCGCTGGTCGGAAACAGCGGATGAGGCCGGGTTTAAGATCATCGCAAACCTTCTGGAGGAGGCACCTCACACCTTCGTCTTCACTCATAAAGACTTTGTGCTCGCGTTGATGACCCGGGCGCAGCGTGCCGGGGCAGACGCCCTCAAGTACGTCGGCTCTGCCTTGTTTTCCGCATCCGTTGGCGGCATGCGGGAAGGTGCGGCGGGCGAGCCGTTCGCACGGGACATCGAGTCGAAGCAGAAGTGCGAGGAGATTTTGGCGACGCTCTCGAAGTTCTCGCCTGCGTATGAGCTGTATGACGGCGTGCTCAAGCACGCGGACGGTGAGATCGCACGCTCCAAGCGCGAGCGCGAAGAATTCGAGGATTAGAAATGGAGCGATTTGAGCTTACCGTTGTTGCTCAAGGCTCCCAGTCCATCTGGGTAGCAGTTCTCGTCGTGGCGCTCGTCTGTGCTACGATCATCGCAATCGCTGCCTCATTCGCGGCTGCCAGACTCTGGCAGAGCCATCCCACCGCCCGGAAGAAGCGACGCTAAACGCTTACCCTTCGGTGCGGGGCTTCCAGTACGTTCCCGGCAGAGGCATTCCTCCCAGAGTGACGACTCCAAAGACCTTCTGGCGCGGTCCCTATTGCGTTTCATGAGGCGCGTCGGCTTAGCCGACCGGGCTGTCGTGAACGGAGCTGCGAAGACGCATCTCCGCCTACGGCTTCCATCCCTCGCGCATCATATTGTGTCCCTTGCCGGAGGCACTCGGGAAAGCACCTGCCTTCGGCACCGCTATCACTGATGCGTTCCCGGGTGCCGTTGTTAACCGGTCTCGGCACTCCGAGCTTGCTTTGCCGCGTTTCGCAAGAGCCTTTGGACGAAGGTGCGAAACGCGGGTCGCTGCGGCTCCCTCTTTCTGTTTTGTGCTCAAGGTCCCAAGTCTGGGCTGCGCCAGGGCTGAAAGTTCTGTCAGAAGCGTCATTGACAAACGACAACTCCGGCTAGAATCATAACCTAATTTTATTTGAGCCGCATCTCGCCGGTCGAGGCGGGAAATTGACCGGCTAGCGTCGTGGACGGGTCCACCATGTTATTTAACGATGTCCTGGCTGAACTTATTTCCTTCCTGAAGGCCCGATTTCCCGGAGTAACAATCAACGCGCAAACGTATGTTCACGACCTAATTTCTCCGAGCCGAATTTTAGCATTGGTGCATGACATCAATAGCGCGCAGTGGGTGAAGGCTGGCGGAATGTCGCTACGGCCTGAGGAAGCGCGAGAACTCAGACTAGTAAATGACATAGCGTTGCGGCTTTTTCATAGCCTCCCCAAAGAAGAACGTCATGTCGCGAAGCCGGTAACGAAGCCCACTCCCTCCGCTTACGATCGCCAAAGTGACCAGCAATCTAGCCAAACTTCCCAACAAGAAGACGGAAGCGGATCGTCTTCGTTCCGACACAGGAGCGACGAACCCCAGAAACGTTTTCAAGAACGAATGAAAGATGATGTGGCAAAACGAATAGAACGTCAGATCGAAGAGCAGCAACGCGCAGCCGCCGAGGAGGCTGCGCGACTTGAAGCCAGCCGGCGCGAAGCTCAAGCGCAGCATGATCGACTGGAGGAGCGGCGTTCGGAGATTGGCTCGGAGCGTGACTTTTCAGAGCTTGAGCGCCGCATGGCGGAGCAATTGAGAGCAATAGAACGAGATCGGCAATTGCGGGAACTTGAAGCTGCCTTCCGCGCTGACCTCTCACCTTCAGTCGAAGTCCCTGTCGGCTCTGAGTCCGCCCTAGAGGACGCCTTGTCGGAGCTGGCGCGCGCAGATGAAGGGCAGACTCACCCTACGGTGAAAAGCGTAACTCGTTCCCTTTGGTATGGCACCAATCGTAAACCGGTCCAGGCGAGCGACATAAACAAAGGCTTCTCGGGTGAAAGAGATTCCCGAGTTCATCTTGGGCTTTGCAAGGTTCACATTCCCGAGTCGCACAAGATAGGATCGGTTGGGTCATCCTGGTGGAAAAGGCTCTTCACTGGGGTGGATGACCGACTCAAGACCAAGAGCCTGGAGGAATACTCCGCCGACCGGTTCTGGGACGCAATCTCAGCCCAACTGGCCAAACTTCCCGTTGACGATCGTGAGGCCGTGGTCTTCGTGCACGGATACAACGTCTCCTTTGCCGATGCGGCCGTTCGAGCTGCGCAACTAGCAGCCGACCTCGCTATCAGAGGAAGCATGGCATTTTTTAGCTGGCCATCAAAGGGCAGCACGGAGAGCTACATACACGACGAGGCGTCGATAGAGGCCAGCGAGTCCGCAATCACGGAGTTCCTAGTCGGCTTCGCTGAAAGGTCCGGAGCCGCTCGACTTCACATCATCGCGCACAGCATGGGCAATCGGGGTGTCTTACGCGCTGTGAACAGGATTGCGGCTGCGGCCGCCGAACACACGGGTAAACCCTTCGACCAGATCATCTTGGCCGCCCCGGACGTTGACGCCGACGTATTTCGCGATCTGTGCAAGGCTTACTCCCGGGTTTCTCGCCGAACAACGCTCTACGTGTCGTCCAAAGACTGGGCCGTTGAGGCGGCACGCTGGCTACACGGCTTTCCGAGGGCCGGACTGTTGCCGCCGGTCATGGTCGCTCCCGGAATTGACACCGTAAACGTCACGCACGCTGATCTCACGATGCTAGGCCACGGGTACGTCGCTGAAGCAAGGCTGGTGCTCACCGACATGCACGCCCTGCTCCGCTTTGGGGCACACCCCAGGGATCGCGCGGGTTTGCAACTGCAAAGCTCGGATGATGGCCAAGCCTACTGGCTGATCGGCCGGTAGCTGCCTTCTCCTTGGTCTTCGCTGGTAAGCTCTTCACCTAAAGCACAAAGCGCATCTTGGCGTGGTCCCACTACGTCTCAAGGCCACATCCCGGTGTGCGTCTATCCCCAATGCACGGCCAGTAACGACGGGAAGTTAGGACCGAGGCGCCCCGGCGCAAGGCATCCAACCGTATCCCGGAGGGTCCCTCGGTCGGAGCCTCCTTGCGCCGCTGCTTATGACCTCTGGTCCTTTTGAACTCCCGTCCGGCCGCGATTGGCGCAGCTGGAATAACAAACGGGAGATAGTCCGATGAAGACGAACCAAAAGAGCCAGAAACCTTACGCGGTCTACGTGATCGAAGGTGAAGGCACTGACAAAGCCTACTGGAACCGGATCGGTGCAGCCTGGCGTCACGAGGACGGCAAGGGCTTCAACATCAGCCTGAGCTGCCTGCCCCTGAATGGCCAACTGGTCGTTCGCGAGCCCAAGGCCAAGCCTGAGTCCGACGCGGAGGCGGGGCGATGAGCCCCGCCGCTACGCGGCGTTACGTCGTCCGGTTCACCGACTGGACGCTGTACGAAACCGTCGTGCTTGCCTCCAACAAGCGCGAAGCACTCGCCAAGGCGATAGCCCTCTACAACGCCAACGGCCTCCTGGACTTCACCACCAATGTTTCCGGTGTGGACGGCTGGGAAGCGGAATTCCTCGGGATGGAGGTTCAATCATGAACCTCCCTTTCGCGAACTACCGCAACGAGGTCGTGCCTGGAGACTGTGTCCAGGTCATGCGCCGCATGGGCAGCGCATCGGTGGATTTCATCCTCACTGACCCGCCGTATCTTTGCCGCTACCGCTCGCGCGATGGCCAGAGCATTGCCAACGATGATCGTGATGACTGGCTGGAACCGGCATTCTCCGAGATGTACCGGCTGCTCAAGCCGGACTCCCTGTGCCTGAGCTTCTACGGCTGGCATGTCGCCGATAAGTTCATCGGCGCCTGGCGCAAGGCGGGTTTCCGTCTTGTCGGGCACGTCGTGTTCCGGAAACGGTACGCATCATCGGTGCGCTTCCTGCAAGGCAGGCACGAGCAGGCCTACCTCCTCGCGAAGGGCGATCCCAAGTTGCCCCTGGCACCAATCTCCGATGTTCTCGAATGGGAATACACCGGCAACCGGCTGCATCCGACGCAGAAGCCTATCAGCGTCTTACAGCCACTCATATAGGCGTTCTGTCCCCCGGATGGCTTGGTGCTTGACCCGTTCTGTGGTTCGGGCTCAACGCTGGTCGCTGCGCGGCGCACAGGTCGTTCTTGTGTCGGCATTGAGCTGGATGCGCGGCATGTCGAAACAGCTACCCTGCGCCTGAACGCGCCCACGGGTTAGACCGCTGGCGATTGCCGCGTTGAGCCGGGCTCTTGCACTGCAAGGCCCAGCTTGGCTTGAAATTCCTTGGGCTCATGTTCGGGAAAAATCTTCTTTAGCCGTGCCGGATAGTTGGCCTGTGACATCACCAGAATGGAATCCCTGAACTCAGGGCCATAGAGGTCGGCCGGATCGACAAGAGGCTTGCGCCGACTCTCCAGCAGGCCTTCCCGCTCGCTAACGTTACGGCTCATGATCTGCGCACGCTCCTCGCTCGGATTCATGTAGATGCGCACCGCGCATTGATCGAGCATGCTGGAGGCGGAGTCCTTGTAGATCCTTTCAAGCTGGCCACTGTCCTGGGCGAAGAACCAGAAGCGCACGCCGTAGCCACGGCCTGTGGCCAAGCCTCGTTCCAGCACGTCCATGCGCTGGAGCTGGGGCATCTCGTCGATAAAGAAGGTGACCTTGGGCGCGGAGCTGTTGGGCCTTCCTGATATGAGGTCGCGGTAAAGGCACGCGAGCAGTGCGCGGACGGTCGACCGGTAATAGTCGATACGGTCAAGGTCAATTGTGATGTAGAGGGTTGCCGGTCCCTCGGGGCCTTGCCGGAGATCTGCGCCACGAAGTTGGGTTGTTTGGCTTAGTCGAAAGGTGTTGCCAGCTTGCCAGCTCGTGAGTTGGTTCCGTGAAACTTCAAGCACGCTGCTTCGTTGCTTGTGAGCCATCATGAGAAAGGTGCGCCCCTCGTCGTAAAGCAACGACTGCCCCGACTCCCGGAGAACTTGTAGCCAGTCCTTCACATCTTCCGGACAACGCGCGAAGACGGTTTCAAGGGTGTCCTGCTCACTTGAACTCGGGGCGCTCGCTATATCGTTGATCGCGCTAAGGGCATCGGCGACGGTCCGGCCATTCCGGCCAGCTCGCAATGCGGTCTTTGCAAGTGCGGTCGCCACAGCCCGCACACCCGCCAAATCCCAATAGTCCTCACGCTCGCGCGGAAAGGTGAGGGCGCGGGCGAGAATAGTCGCATCCTCGTAGGCAAAGTCACCATTCTGGTCGGTGCGAATCCAATCCAGAGGATTAAAGCTGATCGATTCCGCAGGGGACGCCGGATCGTAACGGTAGACGGGCCCAACGTTCTGGCTGCGCCATCCCGCCGTCGCTTCGTAGAGCTCGCCTTTCACATCGAGTACCACGGCGCCACCTTTGTAATTCACCAGGTTGCGCTTGAGCAGAAGCGACTTGCCTGTGCCGGGTGCCGCGACTGTAAAAACACTCTGTGGGGAGTCGTAGAACATTTCCTGGGAGGTGCCGTAGAACGGCCCAAAGCGCAGGGCGCTTGGGCTGGTCTCGTCAGGGATCAGATTGGAATAGTCATCTTGCGGCGAAAGCCAGCGCGCGCCGGCAAACAGGTGGCGTTCGAGCACGGCGCGGTCCTCTGCTGTCACGGCCCCGGCGGGATCGAGGGCGCGGCGGAGCGCGCTCTCCACGCGCTCCATGGCTGCACCCTTCTTGCCAAAGTGCGCGGTTACGATGTCGTCCAGGGCGTCGCGGAGCTTTGCCCTTCGGTCGGCCGCGAAAAACGCATCACCTCCTGGGAGTAGGGCACAATCCCCCTCGTTCCAGACGAGCGGAACGGTCACCATGGTCCGCTCATGGGCAGATAGTACGTTGAGTGCCTCCAAGACGTGGGCGAGGCGCAGCGCGTGCCGCTCGCTCTCGCTGAACTCACGCAGGGTTCGCCTGAACGACGCTCCCGCGATTGCGCCGACTGCGGCGCGGGTCAGGAAGTCCTTCTCGTTCTGCCTGAAGAACGCGGTTACCGGCTCATCCTCGGCCTCGGGGACCTGGGCGGGGGCGATGTCCTGGACAAAGCCGGCCGCCAGCCGTTCCAGAGATGACACCGGCAGGAAGGCCGGAGCGAGGTCTGTCATACTCACGGAAAACGGCGTTAGGTCGTTGCCGAACTTGCGCTCGATGGCGGCCAGCGCGTCGGCCCGGCTAAAGCCTGCGCCCGCGGCGCGGCCGGGTGCGCTCGCGAGGGACCCGAGGGAAGGCTCGGGGACCGAAGCGGGAGCAGAGGTTCGCACTTGCGGGCGCATGGCGCGCCGTGATGCTGCAGCTCCCATGAGTCCGCCAATCCCGCCGACGTAAAAGTAGACGGTGAGTGCAACGAACAGTGCGCCGATGAGCAGAAATCCGGCGGCCGGATCGCTCAAGGTTACGAGCCGGGCTTGGGCGGCTGCTGGGCGAGAGCCTGTTCGCGTTCAGCGAGCTCACGCTCGCGGCGTGCCAGTTCTTGCTCCCGCGAATGATTCTGGACGACCTTAACGCCGGCGGCTGTCGCCTTGGCGGCGTCCTTCGTCATACTAAATCCGCCACGGAACATCATGGCGAAGCCGCCAATTATCAGCAGCGGTCCAAAAAAGAATGGCGGGACGAATGTCAGGATGATGCCGAAGCCGAGAATCATCGTTCCAAGAATCATTTTGCCCATGAGTATCCCCAGGTTGAAACTATCCCCTCGCGCAATCATCCCGTAAGGCGGCCCGGAAAGCAAGCAGCGGCGCGCCGGGGAAACCCCGGACCCAGCGGCGCGGCGTCATCCTCCGCAAGGGAGGCGACAGCCGCACCGCGCGACCTGGCGTGGAGGGTTGCGGGGCCATCAGAGCACTACCCACTTGCGGAGAACGAAGGAGCGTTGGTAGCATGGCCAGGTCGGTAGAGCGCACTTATGGGTTTGCACGGCAAACCCGTGCGCTTCGCCTGATGGAGCTGCGCCTTGGCTATCTACAGCCTGCGTCATACGCCCATCGGCCGCTCGACCCAGGACCGCCCGCATACTGCGGCGGCGCACGTTGGCTATATCAGCAGGCCTCAAGCCGCCCGGCATTTCATGGCAGCGCGTATGCCTGAAAGGCCCAAAGCCGCCGCCGCATACCTAAGGCAGATGGAGGATGGTGACCGCGTCAACGCCCGGGTGGCCGACAAGGTCATGCTTGCTCTTCCCAAAGAACTGAACCGCGAGCAACGGGTGCAGCTCGTGCGAGACTTTGCCAACGACGTCACCAAGGGGCGTGCCTCGTGGCTGGCTGCCCTCCATGATAAGGGGAAGGATGTCGGCAACCCTCATTGTCACCTGCTGATCCGCGATAGGGACCCGGAGACGGGTAAGCGTGTGATCGGGATGAGCGAGTCAGGCAGCACCGAGATGCTGCGTGAGAAATGGCAGCAGCACGCGAACCGTGCTCTTGAATTGGCTGGGCATGACGCACGGATCGACCGGAGGTCGCTGCAGGCCCAGGGCATCGACCGTCCGCCCACCATCCACGAGGGGCCGAATGTCAGGGCGATGGAGGCCCGAGGGGGCCGTCCACAATCCCGGCCGCGCCTTGTGCGCAACGGGCGAGGGGCCCGCAATCCGTCACGTCAGGTGGACTATCCTTCGATCGACCGGGGACAAACCCGACCAGCTTACAACCGCAGCCTAAAGGCCGTCGAAACGGAGGCGGATTTTTGGGAAGCGGCGGATCGCGACCAGCAGCGCCGCGAGTTCGAGGACAGAGGTTTAGGAGCGGATTACGCGCGTTGGGAAAAAACCTCTAGGCGGCCAGGCTCAATGCAGGGTGTCCGTCGGTTTCCGGTCAAGCAGCAACAAGGCGGTTTCGGCGTCCCAGCGGCGGGAGAATTCCGCCCACTCTCGGTCCCGCCCCCGTTGCCAAGCCACTCGCCGCGCGTCGCTTTCGGCCCACGCGTTCTCAAGCCAGCGTCTGATGGGGTTAGTCGGGGAGAGCGACAAGGCGATTTCGCCGAAAACCTCAGTAAAAGTCCAATGCGGGCCGCGCTGCGCGGCGAGCGCCCGGAAGGTCGAAATACTAAAGAACACAAGTCCATGATGGGACAACAACCGAAAATTGCAAGGGGAAGTGATATGTCTGACGAGGACGATCGGCTTCATAAGCAGCACGCGGCAGAACGCAACCGCTTGAAATTCGAGGCGGACCAGAGCCGAGGTCGTTTCGATGACCTCATGAAACGCTCGTTTCGTGATCCCAAAGCTGCCGAACGCAAAATGGACGAATATCAGGCAAAGCACGGACCCGAGAAGCTTTATGAGAAGCTCGACCACGAGAGCTTAGGGTCTCCCTACGGTCGGGGAGTGTCCTTCGGCCGCCGTCCCGGCAGTATGGCGTCGTTAGATGGGCTCAAGAGCGGTGCGGGAGACCTTCAAAGGCAGTCGAATATCGCGCGCCGCCAGCTGCCCGAGGCGACGAAGAAGATGCACGCCGATCGGGACAAATTGCGCGGCGCCGAGCAAACGTTTGAAAACAGTCGTCCGGCAGCAGCCCCGCAGCAGGTAAGACCTGCGATGTCTCCGGCGTCGCATGCTCCGCGAGTACCGAGTGCAGATGAACGGCAGGCCAACCAGCACCATGGGCTCGTGCAGCAAGGGCAGCCGAAGCCGCCCGTGCAAAATGAGGCGCCGCAGCGTGATTGGTCGAGGATGAGTCCGGAAGCGCGTCAGGCCAAGCAGCACGGGTTGATGGAGCAACCAACGCCACATGAGCCCGGCGCAGGCAAGGCCGCTAAGGAGCCACAGGCTCGGTCGTCACGTCCTGAATTTGCGCCTCAAGGTGCGCCTCAAGCCAATCAGCACAAGGGTCTCCAACAGCCGGGCCATCCGGCGCCTCAACAACCGAGCCAGACGCCACAGCCGGACTGGTCGCGAATGAGTCCCGACGCACGCCAGGCGAACCAGCACAGGCTGATGGAGCGTCCCCTACCAGCGCCCGCAGGACCTGTGATGGCACCGCCACCTGCAGGAATGGTTGGCCGTACTTTGAGCAGCCCACCACCCGGCGAACTGAAGCAGCCCCAGATGGCTCCCGCACCAAAACCCAGTGCTGAAAAACCGATTGAGCCTCGGCTGAAGAAAGAGTGCGGACTGGAGATGTGACGACCAAATCTAAAGTGGAAGTCCGTCGGCTGTCATTTGTCGAACTGGGTTTCGCTGTTTCGCTTGATCGACATGATCGACATTGGGGTGCAGCAGCGACCGAGAAGCCACGAACAGTTTGATTCCAGGATTTTTAGCGAGGGAAGAGCGCACTTATACATCGCTGCGCGACATAGGTGCACGGCCGACACAGCGGCCGTAAGGTGTCCCTGACGGGACAAGTTCAAGGGAATGGCTTCGTATCATCTTTCCGCGCAACCTGTGAAACGCTCTGAAGGGCGTTCAGTGGTGGCGATGGCGGCCTACAGGGCCGGAGTCCTGCTGAAAGATGAGAGGCGCGGCGTCGAGGTGGATTATCAGCGCCGCAGGGGCGTCGTGCATGCCGAGATAATGGCGCCCGATGACGCCGCTGAGTGGCTGCTCGACCGCGAGGTGTTGTGGAATGCGGTGGAGCGAATGGAAAAGCGCCGTGATGCGCAGCTCGCCCGCGAAATCAACATGGCGTTGCCTTGCGAATTAAGTGATGCAGAGCGGCTTGAACTGGTGCGCTCCTTTGTGCGGAGCCAGTTCGTATCAGAGGGGATGGTTGCGGATATTGCGATCCATGCGCCAGTCACCGAGAAGGGGGATGATCCGCGCAATCATCATGCCCATGTGTTGCTGACCATGCGGCAGGCTGGTGGCGGAGGTCTGCGGCGCGTGAAGACGCGCGCCTGGAACAGCGATGCCATGCTGATTGCCTGGCGCAAGGCTTGGGCCGAGCAGCAGAACGAGATGCTGGGACGGCGGGGGTACAAGGCGCGTGTGGATCACCGAAGTCTGGCCGTTCAGCGGACGGAAGCATTGAGGCTCGGTAACCGCAGGATAGCTGCTGAGTTGCTGCGCGAGCCGGAGATCCATGTGGGGCCGAAGGCAAGAAAGGCGACGGTCCTGCGACCGCCAGAGAGCAAGGTCCGGAAGGTCGGCCCCAGACGGAGAGCGGGGAAGGGGACCGCTGACCGGCGCGAAGTACGATATCCCGAACTCGATCGCGGGAGTCGGGCGCAGCAGACGATGGCCAGGCTCGCCGGCAACGCACGCTCATACCAGGCGGTTGCGGCAAAGGCAGAGCGACAGAGCGCGCGGCTGCGGCAGCGTCAGGTGTACTACGCGAACCTGGAAAGGGATGACGGCGAGTCTTCAGACCGGCAATCGGAGCGGGAGGACAGGCTTGAGCAAGAGGCGCATGCGAGGCGCCGGCTGGCGGAGATCGCCTACTGGCTTAACGAGCTTGATCTTCTCTTCTTCGCCTTGCTTGGCATTCGCGAGAGTCAACTGGTTCGGCACTCGGAGTGGTCCAACAGGACTTCGCGGAACCACTCGCGTATCCCGCTTGCGAACGGACGCAACCGCCCAAGGCATTGATCAGCTAAGCTTAGGGCCTCAGCAGCTCAGCTACATCATACCCTTCGCGAGTGAGCTTAAAGACTTGATTTTTAGAGCAAGCCGAGCGAGGCGAGTTCCCTCAGGGCGCCTAGCCAGGTCGCCTTTGTGCGGGCGTCTTCTCCTGTGAATTTCTTGCCGTTAACCTGAATCACGTCTCCGGAGATAAATTTGACGTGCAAGATTTGTCCGTTTCGATCCAGTGATCCCTCGACCAGCAACGTCTTCGCCTCATCACTCATGCCGGGAATCGTCTGAGCCGCTTCGCTAAGAACCTCATTGATCAGCGCTTCGCGACCTGCCCCGGCGCCTTCGACGTGAAAGAAGAGATCGTTATTGATCTTCGTTGCGAGCTGACGCCGAAACTTCTCGGCAAAGCCGTCGGTAGAGTCATACGTCTCGAAGAGACCGCGGGTTTTGAGTTGCTCTCTGAATTCTTTCAGTGCCTTGTATTGCGCCTCGTCAACGCTGTCCGGGCGGACCGGTGCCGATGAGAAGTAGATCATGGCCGGCTTTCCGGCTTTCACATGCTCTTCTATTTCCTCAACCGATCCGCTGACCGCTACTCCCGTCGGCGTGCCGATGCGGGTCCAAAATATCGCTACCAGCAAGTCCGCTCCTTCCAGGATCTGCCCGTTCAGAACGCCTTGCGGCCGCTCTTCCATTGAAGGGTGCGAATGCGTTTCCCATCCGATAGGCATAAGCGCAGTAGCTCGCGACTCCGAATGCATGGTATTCCATTCGTGGATAATATCACGCGCAAGTTTCCGCTCGGCCGCTACATCTCCGGGCGAGGCGATCATCACGTTAAAGACTGTGGCTTGATAGGACATTGCGGTTTCCAACACGTCGGAGCCTGGTGCAATTTATAGGTGTTATACCTGCGCAATGGAAGCCGCCCCTGGAGATCGCCTGGGGAAACGACGGACAACGAAGAAGAGACAAAGGCGCAGGAAGAGGCCGAGACTAAGCTCCTCCTCCAGATAGAGGCGGAGCATACGCTTTGTGATGACCCGACGTGGCGCAACAAGCAGCTTAAGCGCCTCAAGCTCTAGGCCGCAAAGCATGATCAAGATCGGCCTAAGCCCTCCTAGGCTTATCGGGCGTCTCGCGAGTCCACTTTCTGACACTCAACCGTCGTGGCTGGCGGCTTCGCGGGGGACGGCCCGGGTGGCCATTTGTCGTACTTGCCGCGCCAACGCAGATTGCGCCAGGAACGGTAATTGACCTTCGCAGCCAGCACGGGGTACCGGAGAATGTCGCTGCGGTAGATCACGATGGCGTGCTTTCCGGGCAGGCGCATGACCTCCGAAGGATCGAGCAGCCAGCGGCCGGTCTCCGATTGTCCGAGCGAATGATGCTGGCGGACCGGGTCCAGATTGGTGTGCGAGGTGCCTGCGTTGCGGGAGAGCGATGTGGTCTGGCCGATGATCTCTGACACGAAGCGGGCGGCGTCCAGGTCGGCAACGTTGAAAAACACCTTGCATGTTGCGTTCGCCAGAAACGACCCTGCGCGGCGGTAGATTGTCCGAAGCTGGCTCAGGTCTTGAAAGACCAGGAGCGGCGTGCAGTAGGCCCGCAGGTAGCCGACGCCGCGCTCCAGTGGCTCAAGGCTGCCGAGGGCGGCTGCTTCGTCGAGCAGCAGCAGGACCTTGCGTTTGGGGCGTGGCAGGTTCTTCGCCCGCGTGAGAGAATTGATGACGCAGCCGACCATGACCCGCAGGAAGGCTGCGTAGATGTCGAGCTTCTCCTCGTCGACGACCAGATAGATGGTCTTGACCTGTTGCACGAGATTGCCGAGGTCGAAGTTCGAATATCGGCTGATTTCGCCGGCAGGGCCGCCAGCGGTCCACACGCGCGTTGCCTTCTCGGCATTGGAAATAATGCTCTTGAACTCCTCGCTGCCATCCATGGAGAGGAAGCTTGCGGCGATTTCTGCGGCGGGACGGGATCCGCCGGTGCTTATGGTCTGCAGCAAATCCTTCAGGGATTCAGGTGGCAGCGTGGACAGGCTGCGTACCTGCGCGAGGTTCCGGCGTTCCAGTTCATGGCGCATGACGTGAAGGATAAGGCAGGCCAGCAGCCCTTCGGTCTTCGCGTCCCAATGGCTGGTCTTCTCGTCGGGGATGATCATGAGGCGGGCGAGCGCCTCCGCGTCGTCCCGTTCATGAAGAGTACCGGTTCGGATCATGTCGAGGGGATTGAAGTGATCCGAATGAAGCGGGTCTGTGGTATCGAGAAGGCGGACCATACCGAGGGTCTCACGCTGGCGACGTGTGATAGCGCTGTTTTCGCCCTTGATATCAGTACAGACAATCGAACCACGATAATCGAGCAGGTTAGGGATCACGATGCCCACGCCCTTGCCAGCGCCCATTGGCGCGAACACTGCAATCATCCCGTCCTTGTTGAAGCGCAAAAAAGAACGGCCTACTCGGCCGACGATGGGTCCACGTCCTCTTCGCACTCCTGACCAGAATAGCTCGCATCGGGATGCGAAGCGGGCAGAGCCGAGCGCTCCACCGGGGCTGAAGCCGTGCCATCGATGGAGTTCGTGCAGAACTCTTAGAATGCGGGTTGTGAACCAATACAGGAAACGGACCGCCAACACGGCGACTCGCAGAAGCCACAGCAGTAGATGCGCCATGCGGCCAGACTGCCACACGGTCTGGTAGTGAGCCAAGCATAGTGAGCATCGCCTTGCCGCTGACCGCGCTAAAGACCAAGGCATATTCGACCGAACCGACCTATATCCGACGTCGGTTCAAGCCGTACCCGTCTTTAGCAGGCGGCGACCTGAGCAATCCTTCCATATTGTGATGCCGTAGATGTCGGGCACTCACTGAAAAAAATCCGTGGGAAATAGCACCTCCAGTTGAAAAACGTTTTAAGTGTAGTTTGTACTATGCTCTACTCAAGTGAAAATTTTTCGCGGCTCATTTTCTTGTGGTCTTTTTTGAGGTAACTATGGCCTATTTCATCGTCAAAGAAAAAGCGCTCAACCTTCGAAGCGCTCCAAAAGAAGTCAACAACAACATAGTGACGGCGTTGTCTCGCGGGCAAATTGTCACGCTTATTTCCGTTGCCGATCCTTCTACCTGGTGGTTCGTTCACGCTCAAGTCGGCGGACAAAGTCTGGTTGGGTACGTCTGGCACCAGCACCTTTTAGCTCTCCCGTCGTCCCCAACACGTCAGAGACCGGAAGGCAATGTGCCCTCCAGGAGCAAAGTATTTGATGATGAAACAACTAAGGCGTTATCGCCTTTCCTGACTCTTCAGGGTCCAAAAGATACAGACGCCGAAACATTGCTGAGATTTACACGGACCCGACTTGTGCCGTTGGAGTGGAGCGACATTCTCCAGCCTAAAGCCGGGAGCAACGGGTTCGAATATCTTCGGTCCTACTTGCACAGGGCTTGGAAGCTACGGCCAGAGGAATTCGATGCCGCAAAATTAGGTCTGTTCATAACAGTTGGTGCTGCTCCAGGCCTAGAGGTGAAAGTCACTCACCCATCCGGTCGCGAATATGTTGCTATTCTTAAGGATCCCGCCCAAGCGAGTCATGTCTTGGACGATGAAGCAAGCTACGACGCCTTCTGGGCAACCGGCCTGCTTAAACTCCAGCTCGATCCTGCGATATCGCCATCAGTTGAAGAACTGGATCTCAGCGCCCCGGTCATAATCAACGAGTACAACGAGCTTGTCGCTGCGGAAACTCTCGCAAAAACGTTCTCAGAGAAAGCTGATGAGTTCGTAAGTACTTCGATCGGACCGCAACTGCTTGAGGGTGATGAAATCGAGCGAGTCTCCTCGCGATTTCTGAGAATGAAAGCACCTTATGAGCAGGTCAAGGTGGCGAAGCTTCGCCTGAAAGACCGGGCGGCAGATCTTGGATACGTGCTGCCTCTTGTTCAAGAACGTAGACCTCTTCCAGGTGGGGGTGACGCTGTCCTCGAGCCCGGAAAGCTTTACCGGGAGTATGTCCGACTCTTCACATGGACTACGACTCATGAACGGATCGTCTTCGACCGCATTTTTCCGCGACGCGTGGTCGATACAACCATACATGTGGAGCTAGGTCGAGACTACTATCAAGTTATGCCTGACTACGATCCGTGGATTGAGCGGCGTGATCAGCTTTTCAGAAACGAGAACCTTACATCTTATATATTCCAGCGGAATGGGTCGGAGTTTGTGACTCGCAATGGCGAAACGCTCTCAGCGATCGCGAAGCGCTGCGACCTGGACGAACAATTCCGTTTGGCGTGCGCGATATGGATACCAGTGTACGAGCAAAAGCTCACAAAAGGTGAGGTTTTAACAAAGTATCTAATCTACAAGAGGCCTCTGCCCGGCATCAAGCCCATCGATTTTCCGCAGGTGTTCATTCGAGAAGAGCTTGCATATAAATCACACTGGAAGCATCCGGAAATAGGAGAGCTTTTAAATAGTTTGAACCTCGCGCCTGGTGAGGAGCGAACTATAACAATCGAGAGAAGTTACTCGCGCGAAGCAGAGGAAAGAAAGACGGCCACGTCATTGCTCGACGTCTCTGAGACCGAGTCGTTGGATCTCGCGACTGAGATCGAGAACGAAGCAAAGCGTTCTGAGGACACATCGAGGAGCAGTAACTGGGACGTTAGCGCAGGCGGAAGCTTTTTTGGCGGTCTTTTCTCAGCTTCCGGCGGGGCCGGCGGATCTTCAACGACAACCACTTCTGAATTTGCTCGTAACGTGCAAAAGCTGGCGCGGCGAGCATCTAATTCGCTAACGAGGCGAACGCGTCAAGAGGTCTCAACGTCGAGTTCAGTAAGAACGAACATTCTGAGTCGAGAAGTTACGACTATAAAAGTAAATAATATCAACGACGGCCGGACGCTTAATCTGCTTTTCTATCAGCTATTCAATGTATACGAGTGCGGGCTTTACCTAGAGGACTTGGAGCTCGTCATTGTGCCGCCGATAGAGGTGGTGGATGGAAGCAATGTCACTCTGCCGGTTCGAGCCAAGTTCTCGGAAATCGAAAAGGCGCTCGATTTGGCTGATTGGCGAAGGCTGCCCATTTTGCCGGACATGCATGGGAGCACAGATGAAGCCTTTACTGATCAGTACTACGGCAAGATCCTGAACGCTATTGAGGCGGTTATCGATAGCGATTACCCAAAGAGAGACGCCGGGCTGGAGCAACGCAGATCAGCTAACGTTGTAACGTTTGCTGAGGCATTTGCTCGGCCGTTGGGGGTTGTCGCCGAAGGATGGCGAGACAGGGCAAAGCGCATAGCTGATCGAGTGGCGAGTGCCATCTTTCATGATGAGCCCATCAGCACGCCTGAACAGGGCGGACGAAATAGCTTAGTAAAACTCAAGGTTCCTGCTCAGAGCGTATACATGACTCTTTCGTTGGCGTTCGGCCGGGGACAGAACCTTATGCAGAAGAAATGCGCGCACAGGAGGTATTCGCTAAGGCGGCTGCGAATGAGAAAGAACGCGCCGCCGCGGCTTACCAAAGAGCGCTTGCGCGACGCGTCGGAGGCGAGGACGCAGACGATGAAGTCGTTATGGACAACTGGCTAGCCGCGGAACGAAGCAACTTGAAAGAGCTTCGCATTATTCTTGCAGATCAGATGCCCAAGGGCCAATGGGGGCTTCGAGCAGAAGGAGTCATTCAAAAGGCATTTGAGGTGACGTCAGATCAACGAGAGGCGCGGTTGCAATGGACAACTGATCAGACCTGGCTGGTAGCCGCCGAAGCTATCGCGCCGGCAATAATCCATTATCCTACAGGTACGGCGTATTGGCTTTCGATTACTCATAGTTGACGAGGTATTATCGTGGCAAATTGGCTCCCCAGGCATACGATCGCCCTTGCGGTAGCGGCGGCGCTAGGAATATTGGCCTGCTATTTCACAGCGAGGCACTCCATCGCACTTCAAGGGCTTTTTTTGATTTCAGTTGGATTGCTGACTGTTGCTTTAATTACAATCGGTCTCGGAGTTACCAGTCGTGCAGCCGGCATCCTAATTGATGAGCGTAATCGATACTCGATTTCTAGGTTGTAATTAGTGCTCTGGAATTTGCTGCTGATAGCTTGCTACTTGTCTGCGGTAATTCACAATCTTTTGTCAGGGGTGGCTGATCCCCTTCTCATAAAGGTTCCGCCGGAAATATGGGTCCTGGCGGGCATTACAAATGGAACAGGACTCCTAGCGCCTCTTATTCTCAGGCGAGGCGATCCGCCGAAAGTGGATCAAGCAGTCTCGCAACTTGGTTCGAAGGAAAAAGAGTCGATCGCGGTGAAGGAGACCTCGAGGGATGCAAGTATCGGCGATCTTTTCAGTGGAGAACGGGGAACAGATTTTCAGACTGTAGATGTGCCGAGGGTTCAACAGCTTGCGTTCACGGCTATTTTGGCTGGCACATACGCCCTAACCGCGCTTAAGCTTTTTCGCGGCGCTGCTCCGGGGAGCGCGATTGCATCACTTCCGGAGATCGGGGAGGGATTCATTGCCCTCCTGTCGATCAGCTCAACAGTCTATATGGGTGGAAAAGCACTGCCCGGTTTGGCTCAGCAGATGACGGGAGCATCTGAGAAAACGGAAGACCAGGCTAGTCCAACTGTTGCTAAAGCCAGTTCATCAGGAGGCGCGGTGGGATGATAACTTCGCCCGCGCTAACGGCTTTGAGATTTGCTGGTCGAGCTGCGCTCGATACTGTCACGACACGTTGGGATTCCCAAGTATTGGGAGACAACGAACTACCACCAGAGTTGCGAACGGAAGAGCGTTTCCTCCTCATTTTCTTATTACCCAGGCTCTTAAAATTGCAGGGTGCAACTCTTGCGCATAACTGTGCGATGCGTTGGCAATATGGACAGGGGCCAGGGCGTGAATTCAAAGTGATTGCCGTCAAAGGGCGGAAGCCGATCAAATATTGGACGTTCAAGCTTTCTCAGATTGGCAAAAGCGTCACGCTCATGAGTGCGATTGACGAAGTACTGCTGGAAGCTGTGAAGGCAATCGAGGAACTGGCAGCTCCAACTGCCGCAAAGAGCGCGCGATGGGAGAAACTATTCACGCTAGCATCGCAGCTTGCTAAGGATAACAAGAAGCCAGCTTGGACGAAGGCAGTCGGTGACTATCGCACGCAGATGGATCATCCTTCGTATCCGATACTTATAAGAAATGTTTCTGACGAAGACTATATCGAGCACCAAGAACATCCGCTTCAGTCAGATGCGTTCAAAGCTATCGGAAAGTGCGCAATCCGTGCGTATCTACACGGCCAGCTAATCAAACGGGACGGCAGTCCAGATATCAAGTTCAAGCCGGAGCGGGTGGGCGTCAGGATTTGGGACGATTACGATTTTGTTGATGGCGCCCTGTCGGACTGGTCGAGTATCAAGAACTTGCGGGCTGGAGAGTCATTGGGATTTTTATTGACTGGCCGCTACTCGCAGCCTTTGGGGAGATGGCAGCAGAAAGGCAAGGACCCCTATATTCTACAGAATGCTGACTTTGCAGATTACCGAAATCTCTTCCGACCAAAATACAACGAATGGCTTAATAAGAGATCTGGGAATCACAAAAAGGATGATGGCTACCTGGTTTGCGAGGACTATTCCTCGGTATCGGAATTTAAGGAGTTTCTTATAAAAACGGGCGCGGAATACAAATTGATCTGAATTTGGTCGAACCTTGCTTGGAGCAAACAGCCCGAAGGGTAGTGAAGAGTTTACAATGCCGATGCTGACTGACTTTGATCTATGAAGATATTCATGGATTGCCCGGACCAGTGAAAGAATTGCTTCCGAGAAACTAAGGTAAAGTGCGATGTCGGTCTCACCTGTTTCGAGACGGATCGCCCTGTCCCGTCGTCAGGTCAAGGGTAAGACGAGCGGCAAGCCGCCCTTGACCTGGCGCCGTTCCAGCGCAGTGGGCTTGTCATCGCAAATGCCCTGGTGTGGGCGTTAGCCCGAACAAGTGATGGGAGCGCAGGAAGCGCTTTAAACAGGTTTGGGCTTCAGGCGTGAGATCGTCGTCGCGCTGACCTTGTAAGATTGCGCTATTGCCGCCGGAGGCTCTCCTGTAGAGAGCCGTCGCAAGGCCTGCCGCTGCTGTTGCGGCGACATTTTGGGTTTTCGACCAAACTTCACGCCGGCTGCCCTTGCACGCTGACGGCCAGCGGCGGTCCGACGAAGGATGTCCTGCCGAGTCTTTCGTGCGATATAGCCAACCAGGGCGGCGAGGACCTCACCGAGCTCGGTTGTGGTGTCGGCCCAGGGCTCGGCAAGTGACTTGTAGGTCGCCCCTCGCGAGGTAATCCATTCCAGGATTTGTAATGTCTTGTAGGGCCCTGCGCGCGTGAGCCGGTCGAGTGCGGCGAAGATGACAACATCGCCGGGCTGCACCTCACGGAGCAGTTGCTTGAGCAGTGGACGCTTGTCGCTTATGCCGCTTTGCTTCTCCGCATAGATTTTGGTGCAGCCCTCCGCGCGAAGCTGAAGCTCTTGAATGTCGAGCACCTGGCCGTTGGTGCTTACTCTTGCATATCCCAGGATTGCCATCAGAGGAGCCCTCCATAACGGGGTGAGGTCCGTGCAGATGTCCTGACTTTTGCAAGCCCAAACGAGCTATACTGCAGTGCGTTTATTCCCTGGCGGATTCCTGAATCTTTGTGCGGGGTTAGCCGATCCAATCAAAAAGACTTCCGTTGCATTGACCGTCTTATCCTGCACCTGGAACGTAAAAGCGTAAATCAGGATTTTCGCGCATGTAGTCGTCGGGCTTCCCGATAACCTTCCTTCACGCACAACACCTGTGAACCGAGGCCGGGACGTTTGCCCGCATGGGTATTTTGTTATCGCAGGAAGGTCGTCTCATGAAAGGCTTGTTCGCTGCCGCCTTGTTTGTTGGAGCGTTTGCCATCATTCCATCGCCCACGTTGGCGGAATCGTGCACCTGGGCTCACGGCCGGTGCCTCCAGCCCCGGAGCGGTGCGTGCGACGCGGCGTGCCGATCATACTGCAAGGGCGAGTATCGGGCCTGCATGGCGACCGGCTCGTTTCGTACACGGAATCATAGCTGGACCGGCCTGACCAAATCGTAAGGCGGCGCTGGCGTGGCCATCACCGGAAAGGATGCTCCAATGACTCTAAAGATTGTGAAGCTATGTTTGGTTGCCGCGCTGGCAGGATTCTCGGCACCAGCGTCAGCTGTCGTTATTGACCTGGCACCTTCAAATTTCTCTTTTGGTCCGAGCTACAGCCAGGACGGCTACACTTTCACCAACGGCAACGCCGTCAGCGGTTCTTATGCAAACTGGATTCCGGGAGGATTTCCGGCTTTCAACGCCAGTAACGCGAACGGCGATATCGTGCAGGTTGGCGCAGCTACCTCGAACACCATTACCAACGACGCCAGTCAGGCCTTCAGCTTCAGTTCGATCGGCCTCGCCAACGTCTACAACAATGGCGGTGGGGGTGACGTACTGTTTACATTCAATCACGTCGGCGGTGGCGTGAACTCGGCAACGGTATCCCTGCTCTCGGGTGTTCTTGGATTGCAGACGTTTCTGTTCAATGAAACCGGCCTGACCAGTGTGGTGTTCACACCACTTACGACCGAAGGCCCGTACCTCCAGTTCGATAATATCGACGTAAATGTGTCCGCCGTCCCGGAGCCGTCCACCTGGGCGATGATGATGCTGGGGTTCGCTGGCTTCGGTCACATGGCGTACCGCCGACGCAGGATGGCCGTGCCTGCCGTATTGGCGGCTATTGTAGCGGCAGGATTCGCCGGTCACGCGGAGGCCGCCACGAAGAAACAGAAGAAGCCACCCAGCGAGGCCGCCACGCAAAGCCAGCAGCAGCCGAAACCTGCCACCAACACCTACGGCCCAAGTTGCAAAAATCAGGGCGCGTCGATCATGTCAGGTGGTTGCGTTAACTTCAGAAGAACGGCAAGCGTGCGAGTGGCACAACCAAGAACGGAACGCGTTTCACCTGCGCCCAGAAATAACCAGGCCGCCAAATATTACTCCTGACCAACGGATGCAGTCGAGCCGATGACCGGACATGCGGACCGCTTGTGGAATGTAGGTCATCCTACAAATTGCGTCAGCTTGGCCGTTTCCGTTGATGAAACGGCACTATTCCGCGTGTATTTGTTTTCAGAAGATGGGCGGGTGGTACATTTCCTTGCCGCAAGGCGAATGGCCGCTACGTTGAATAACCAAAAGAAAGCGAAGACCATGAACCTAAGTGGCATGCTCGCTTTATGGTTGGGAAAGTTGAGAGTCTATCTCTCGATTAGCATCAGCCACTAAAGCAACAGGGGCCGTTAGCGCGGCCCCTGCTGTTTGTCGAATAACCATTCAAGCGATACAAGCTCTATGAGTCAAAACGCGAAAAGCGTCAATACGAATTTTGTCAGAGCACTTGAATACAGATAGTCCCCATTAACTGAAGGCCAAGCTAGACTCGGGGCGGAGGTACGCCATGCATCATATGTATCCCGACACCGTGACCTTTGCCCTTTTCTCCCGCGAGGTGCCAAGGCCCACCGTGACCATCCGCCGCGATGGCAGGCTAAAGCCGAAGGATCCGTCCCTTTGCGTGCCGGATGCCACGGTGCTGCTGGAAGGCGATGACGATTCCATCGACATCACCGCCAAGCAGTATAAGGCGATGGTTCAGCTTGTTCGCGTGGCCTTGCACTGAAATCCCTTTGCCAGGATCATCTTCAACGGTGGGGCGTCGCCTTGGGGACTCGACTGGCTCCACGGCCTTGAGAATGAGATGACCGTACGCGAGGCGATGCGGATACGGCCGATTCACATCTCGAAAGTGCTGATGCGAAAACGGCCGCTGCATCCAACAGTTCGACGGTGGAAAGACCGCAGACTGGGCACCTGATGAATAAAAACGTTGCAAGTCCGTCGATGGGCTCGCCTGCTTTTCCTTCGGCGCTGTTGCTTTGTCTTCGCCTTGTTGTTGTCAACGTAGTGGCCATTTGCCTTGTGGCGCCTTGAAGCTAGCACGAGGACTTTTAGATCGCGGCGCCACCTCGATTTTATTGAGGATTCTCCAGTATGCGCCGTCTGCTCCAGGCTTCTTGTCCAACGGCATATGTCTTACCGTCGAGCGCAAAGGGCGTGGAGCAGGTCAATTTTAACGCGTACGAATTGGGTCCGCGTAAGGCTGTGGATGCGCCTGATCACGATAAGACGCGCCTCACCCTCTGGGTGAGCAGAATGTTTTCGATATGTTCTAGGTTGTTCCCCTCTTAATTCACGATGGGGGATGTCCAAATCAAGGCAACCCCTTCGTCCATCGTTGCCAGTGGCTCGGCTCCCAGCATGGCGCGGCGATGTTCGAATTTCCGCAAATACCCGCGCATAAGCGAACCCATCGACACGGTTCACCCGACGTCTGACAATCGACAAGCCCGTTGGTCACTGCTTCCACCCAGGCAGGGAGAGTTTCGGGTTTGATGCACCACCACGCAGCAGGTGACGATAGCCGGTCTCAGTCATCCATTGTGCGCGGAGCAGATGGGTTTCCCATGCTCGCCGGGCCCGACCAGGTTCGCTGTCCGGGTCAATGTGCAGCACAATCCTGGCTACTTCCTTCCAGTCCGCTTCCTCGGCGTTGGCGTCGAGCAGCCGGAGGTAGGTGATTATGTGCTCCTCATCGTAAACAGTGAGTTCGTCGGAAACCGGGGCTTCATCGGCAACGTCGGGATCGAGCGGCGGCTTTTGCATGAATCTCCTCATCGTTTACGTCAGGCCCCCGCCGAATATAGCTGCCGTCGTTGCGCGCGGAAGTCCTCTTGGATGCACCGCGTGGTGCGCCGCTGGCACCACTGCGGCACAAATCTGGCGAGGAGATGATTGCCTCGCGCTTCCATTGCCAAGTTCTGGATCGCTACGGGCGCATGGTGGCTAAGCGGCACATTCAAGGCGTTTCGTCCGATGGCTTACGTCTAACGTCCCCTTGCCACGAACTGAGCTGCGTATTCCGACGATCGCGACCACCCGCTACGACGGATTGTGACCACCCATTCC